>NZ_CP120467.1:1472500-2829429 GCF_029983095.1 Enterococcus montenegrensis | reverse complement strand
TTGAATCTTCCGCTTCTTCTGCTTCGGAATTAGTAGGAGAGTTAATTCAATATCAAAGTAGCACCAAAAAACAAATGGATAAAATGACTGCGACGTTATTATTAGCCGGAATTTTTGTCGATACGAAGAATTTTTCTGTCCGTACCAGTTCTAGAACTTTTGACATTGCAAGTTATTTAAAATCAAAAGGAGCCAATGGTGAATTGGTGCAATACATCCTAAGTTCGGATTTAACTTCATTTTTAGAGATTAGTGAATTGGTTTCAAAAAGTGAATTTATCGATCAAGATATTGTGGTGGCTTGCGCTAGTGAAGATAAGGTTTACGATAGTGTAACGACTGCCAAAACAGCCGATACCTTACTTTCTATGAATGATGTTCAGGCTTCTTTTGTAATCACGAAGCGCCAAGATGGATTAGTTGGTATTTCGGCGCGAAGTAATGGCAAAATCAATGTCCAATCTATTATGGAAGATTTGGGCGGGGGCGGTCATTTTACAAATGCGGCCACACAAATCAAAGAGAAATCCCTTAACGAAGTGAAAACAATGCTTTATAATGAGATACAACATAGTCTAAAACAAGAATAATTGCTGCTGTCTGAAATTGTTTTACAGTAACAGCAAGAAAAAAACAGTTTAAAACAGCGGGATTATAAAAATTTAGGACTTGATTTGACCTTTCACAAAATGCATAATGTCAGAAAATTTTTGGCCTGACTGGCAGATGTCTGTAAACAAGGTCGAATAAACAGCTTTACAAGGAGGAAATTAACATGAAAGTTATTTTTTTAGCTGATGTAAAAGGCAAAGGTAAAAAAGGCGAAATCAAAGAAGTGCCTACTGGTTACGCACAAAACTATTTAATTAAAAATAAATTGGCACAAGAAGCCAATAAAGGAAATGTCGCTGAATTAGCAGCCAAAAAGAAAGCGCAAGACAAGCACGATGCTGAAATTTTGGCCGAAGCAAAAGCATTAAAAGAAACATTAGAAAAAGAAGAAACAGTGATTGAATTAAAAGCCAAAGCTGGCGAGGACGGCCGTCTATTTGGGTCAATCCCTTCAAAACAAATCGCCACTGCTTTAGAAAAACAATACAATGTCAAAATTGACAAACGCAAAATCGAGTTGGAAAATCCAATTCGCTCCCTTGGCTTCACCAATGTGCCGGCTAAGTTGCATCCTGATGTCGTCGCAACGTTGAAAGTTCATGTTGGAGAAGAATAAATTTTAACCAATAACGCTTTCTTGCAGTAGATCTACGGCAACAAGCCGAAATTACCGCGGAATTTAAAAATGAAACAGGCAAACAAACTTCCAACTGTAGATTAAAAATCGAATGTTTGGAAGTTTGTTTTTTTATCAGGACTGATACGCTTTGCTGAGAAAATTAGGTTTCCAGCATGACACACAAGCTCTTTAATCTTTCCTTCTCAGACCAAAGGCTGATTTTTATTCTTCGTAGCAGAAAATAATTGCTCACCAATACTATGTCATGTATAGTATCAGGTGTAAGGTAATAATAAAGGCGGTGATAACTTGGATAGTCAATTAAAAAGAGGCCTATTGGAATACTGTGTATTGGCGTTTTTATTGCAGCAAGATTCTTATGGCTATGAAATTGTTAAAAATATCTCGCCTATCATTCACATCAGTGAGTCCACGTTGTATCCGATTTTGAAACGATTGGAAAAACAGCAGTTAGTTGAGACGTATAAAGAAGAATTTAACGGTCGATTACGGAAATATTATCGTATCACAGCAAAAGGGCAGCAGAATTTGAAGATTTTTTATAAGGGTAAAAAACAAGTTGTCTCAATTTATGAGTACATTGGAAGGAGTTTGACGCAAAATGGATAGAAGACAGTTTTTAGCGAATTTGATGGCAGCGTTGCCGGCAGGCGTCGATCAATTAGAAGCCTCAGAATTTATTGATTATTATGATGAAGTTATCCGAGATTTTATTGCAGATGGCTATACTGAAGCAGAAGCTGTTGCGATGGTAGGTGATCCGGCTGAAATCGTGGCACAATCTGAATTTGTAAAAGGAGATTTTTTGCGAAATACACCTCAAACTGCGGTGAAAAAAGTTGCACCTTGGGTAATTATTTTATTAATTCTCGGTTTTCCTTTGTGGGGCAGTTTAACGCTAGCCGCGTTTTGTTTATTTATTAGTGCCTACATCATTTTATGGGTACCCTTAATTATTACCGGCAGTTTCACCTTAGCTGGCATTATCGGAGGACCCTTTGCAATGCTGACTTCTTTTTTTGCTTTTGGTGATGGTCTGGGAATTGGTTTGCTTCAATTTGGCAGTGGTGCATTGCTTTTAGGATTAGGTTTAATTTGTGGTGTGATTACTTGGAAAATTGGCGGTAGTCTTTTGAAGATCACCTTTAATTTGACCAAATTTATCATTGGCAAAATGAAAGGCCAGGTGACTGCTTATGGATTTTAAACGTATCGTAAAACTTGGCGTAGTTTGTATTGGCATAGGCTTTGTGTCTATTGCGGCAGCGTTTATCTTATCCGGTGGCGATTTACAGGCAATTTCTGGTGGCCATCAAGATGCTTGGTACCGCGTAATTCGTTTTGATTCTGATGATTTTAGCGACACAAAACATGAAGATGAATGGGAAAAAGTAGAACACAAGCTAGACAATATGTTTGAAGACTAAAACTGTTTCTCGGTGCAGTTTACTAAAATTAATTGCCTACAACAGGCTTTTCAAGGAGCGCTTTTGGTAAAGTGGAGAATATAGGTTAGCCAACCATTTCTCTGAAATAAAAAAAAAAGACTAAAAAACACCAATTTCTGTTTGACGCAACGTATTTTTTCGTCAGAAGAAGTTGGTGTTTTTGTCTTTATATTGCAATCAGAAAAGCATCCTAAATCAGACTGTTTTTTTGTATCAGTAAACTTAGGAAATTTAAAAATCAGTCGAGAGAATCAAGGGAAAGCCATAATGCTGGGCGCAAACCACCACTATTATCACCTGTTAGCGGGTGAATGGTGGTGCTACTGTAGTGATCTGTTTTATTACCCTGAATTCCGACGTTGCCGTCACCGTGTATATAAATTGCCCGCTGCAAATCGCGTCCAGGAGTACGCAGCCACCACCACCAAATATGCTGATCATAAAAGGCGCGGCGTTGATCATTATTTGGATCTTTCTTTTGGAACCAATACCGTTGTTTCGGGCTTTTTTGCATAAGGTTTTTGCTGCTGTCACCAAAATAGTGGCAGACCACTTCTTCTAAGCTTAGCAGGAAAATGTGATCGTAGGTCTTATTGCCGCCAGTAACGTTGTACCAGGGATTATCAGCTGTCAAAATTTCAGTAGTTAAAATTTTTGCCCTATTTTGAGGTGCAAATGATTGGTAGAAGGTGTCGTTTAAATAGGCTCTTACTCCACTGGTTTCCCAAGTGACATCTCCTTTTTTGTGATGATAGGGACGTTGCTGGATAATATCTTCTGTTATCAATAAGAGGCGCCGCTCCTCTTTTGCTAATATCCGCCAAGTAAAACGATCAAAAGTCAGTGTATCGCCAATTTCCATAGTCGTCTCCTTTTTAGTTAGGCCGTTAAGTCATTTCAATCCTGACTAAAAGATAGAAAAAAAGGCCTGCTTTTTATAATGATATTTTAATTTTAGCATAAAAGCGTATCCGTTACAGTTGCCAGAACAACTCAGAAATAAAAAAGCTTAAAAATAAAAGATTATATCCGGTATAATAAGGACACGTTGCAAGTGGATCGCTATTTTTACTTTTTATAAAAGAAGCCATTGCAAAATTTATGCGTGTTTTTAGTTGTGGGACTAAAAATAGGTTCGAAAAAATGAAATAACTAAAATTGATGAGGTGTAAAAATGTCACAAGAAATGATTTTAGTCATAACGCTCGCAGTTCTTGTACCGGTGGTGTTAGTTGCTCTGAATTATTGGTCTCGTATAAAGTTAAAACAAAGTATCCGACAAAAATGGGGGACACAGCCGTATCAAAGCCGGCTTGATCAAGAGGAGAGCTTGAAAGAAGCCTGGCTGGAAGAAAAGAAATATCATCACTATGAAGCAGAAGTCGATGATTTGACTTGGTATGATTTAGATATGGCTAGTATTTTTGCCTTGTTGAACAATACATACTCCAGCGTAGGTTCAGAAGCTCTTTACAAGCGTTTGCGCAATTACAACTTTAACGATCAAAAACGCTATGAAGCCTTAATCAAATTTTTTGCTGAAAACTCAGCGACAAGAGAAAAAGTGCAATATCTTTTTGCAAATTTAGGGAAACAAGACAATAATTTTTCCAAGCAATATCTGGCAGAAGGTGGTAAAAATAAATTACCAAACACATGGCTATATGTTATTTTAGGATGTATACCAATTTTGGCGATTTTAGCATTACCGTTGCAACCAGCTTTATTTTTAATTGTTATTTTATTAAGCTTCTTTTTAAATGTAATCCTCTATTTTACCCAAAAATTTCGTTTGGAAAGAGAACTGACAATCATGCGTTATCTGGTGCAAACGCTGGTTTTGGCTAAAAAATTAAGCAAAGTTGCAACCCCGTTACAAGCCAACATAAAAGAAAAGGTAAAACCCTTTAAAGGCATTGAAAAATTTGCTTTTTCTTTTCGCGTCAAAGGAAATTCAGAAGCCGAAATTTTATTTGAACTGGTTAATATGATCTTTTTATTGCCGTTGATTTCTTATAATTATGTATTAGGAAAAATTACGCGGTACAATAAAGCGGCCATCTCACTATGGGATAATTTAGGGGATTTAGAAGTTGCCTTAGCGATTTTGAATTTTCGGACGTATATGCCCTTAACGTGTCAGCCTGTGGTAAAAGAAGGTGGTGTCGTTGCACAAGCGATTTATCATCCTTTAATTCAACATGCCGTGGCTAATCCAGTCGACTGGCAAAAAAATACGCTCGTAACAGGCTCCAATGCTTCAGGAAAATCCACTTATGTCAAAAGTATCGCAATCAACTGCATTTTAGCGCAATCGATTAATACCGCAACTGCTGAATCCTTCACATTAGAACCAGGGCATGTATTAAGTTCGATGGCTGTTGAAGATGATTTATTTGAAGGAGATAGCTATTTTGTGGCTGAGATCAAATCAATTAAACGTTTATTGGACAAAGTTGCAACCAACGAACGCTGTTATTGCTTTATTGATGAAATTTTAAAAGGTACCAATACGATCGAACGAATTGCTGCCTCCAGCAGTGTAGTAGAGTGGTTATCACAACAAGCTAGCTTGGCCTTTGTCGCAACTCACGACATCGAATTAACCGAAATTTTGAAAAACAGTTGTGACAATCTCCATTTTGAAGAACAAGTCACCGCTGAAAATGGTATCACATTTGACTATCGCTTGCGTCAAGGCGCAGCAAAATCCCGCAACGCCATCGCGTTACTTGGCGTTTTAGGCTACCCTGCTACATTAGTTGCAAATGCTAAAAAAGAAGCGGCTTATTTTGATCAGAAAAAAAGTTGGCAAGTGTTGGCTTAAGGGGGAGTCTTAAAAAAGAAATTATCATAGGTAAACTTTAAATCAATGTTTTTTTATGCTAATCTCATATCAACAGATGTATTGCCAAATATAAGGATAGATGAGTGAAGATAATGAAAAAAGTTGGAGTTAGAGATGTAGCAAAAGAGGCGAATGTATCGCCAACTACAGTCTCGCGTGTTTTAAATAATCGTGGATATTTAAGCGATGAAGTGAAACAAAAAGTTTATGCGGCAATGGAAAAGTTAGAGTACGTCCCTAACGAATTGGCGCGTGCATTATACAAAAATAAAACGAATACAGTGGGATTGATTTTCCCTACAATTACCAATCCTTTTCATGCAGAACTGATTCAAGATATAGAGTTTCATTTATCTGCAAATGGCTATAAAGTTTTTTTATGTAATAGTTTAAATAACCCTGAAAAAGAGCGGGAGTATTTAACAATGTTGCGAAAAAATCAAGTTGATGGGATTATTGTAGGAACTCATAATCAAAACATCGAAGATTATAATATCCCTGGATTACCAATTGTTGCGATTGATCGCAATTTAGGTGAAGGGACGACTACAATTTCTTGTGATAATTATGCTGGCGGAAAAATGGCAGTACAATTACTCCTTTCACAAAAATGTAAAAATATTTTATGTATCCGAGGAGATAGTAAAATTAAGTTGCCAGCAAACAGTCGGACACTTGCTTATTTAGATATGATGAAACAGGCAAAGCTACCAGAATCAGTTTTAGAAGTACAATTTATTAAATCTATTCCGGAAAAAAGAAAGTTAGTCGAAGATTATTTATTTGCACATCCAGAAATTGATGGCATTTTTGCCGGAGATGACTTATTAGCTACATTTGCAATTGAAACGTTCAAAAAAATGGGAAAAACTATTCCACAAGAAGCGAAAGTCATTGGCTTTGATGGTGCAGAACAAACTTTGGCATATAAACCCGAATTAACAACTATACAACAACCGATTCAGGCAATTTCACAGTTGGCTGTTGAAGTCTTATTGAAAAAAATTGCTGGTGAAAAAACGGAAGATGTTTTAGATTTACCAGTTTCATTAATCCGAGGAGCTACAGTCTAAAAAATTTGATATTTTTTATTTTAAGAACCCTTTAATTGCTGGGGTTCTTTTTTATTTTATTTATTTTTACCTAACAAACAAAAAAATATTTTATGAAACGGGTTGACATGTGAAACGGGTTGACATATAGTGAGTGTGTAAAAACGATTACAAATTTTTGGAGGAAATGAAATGAACAAACAAAAAAGTAATTCCCACCAGATTTATTATCAACCTAAGGATGTGTGGGTTGGAGACATTATGCCTTATGGAAAAGATGGCAAGTTTTATCTTTATCATCAGCGCGATACCCGTAATCCAGGACCGTTTGGAGAACCTTTTGGTTGGGCACTAGCAACGACCGAAAATTTTGTTCAGTATGAGGACTTTGGTGAATCTCTTTTTCGTGGCGATGACAACGAACGGGACCAATTTATTTATGCCGGTTCAGTTTTTGAAGCAGATGGAAAAGTTCATGCATTTTACACCGGGTACAACCGCGAATTCTTGGCAGCGGGTAAGACTTCACAAGTTTTACTGCACGCTCAAAGCGATGATTTTATTCACTGGAAAAAATCAGAAACGGCACTAGAACTAGAGCCTCAGCCAGGTTATGATATTCGTAATTGGCGGGACCCATTTGTTGTTTGGGATGATGAGAAAGAAGAATATTTACTGATTTTAGGAGCGCGTAAAGGACAAGATAAACATTTACAAACTGGGCGTTTGGTTAAATTTACCTCTAAAGATTTATCGGATTGGAAATTTGAAGGTGATTTTTGGGCACCTAATTTGTATACGATGTTTGAGATGCCTGAATTATTTAAAATTGGTGATTGGTGGTACTTAGTTTACTCAGAATACTCTGATGGAAATAAAATTTTGTATCGCATGAGTCAAAGTTTAAATGGCCCGTGGTTAAAACCAAAAGACGAAGCTTTTGATGGTCGTGCTTATTATGCGGGACGTACAGCTTTTGATGGAAATCGTCGAGTTTTATTCGGTTGGGTACCAACAAAAGATAAAGAAGATGACAAGGAAAATTATTTGTGGGGAGGTACTTTTGTTCCCCATGAAATATATCAAAGAGAAGATTTTTCTTTAGCGGTAAAACCGATTGATGAAGTTTGGGATACGTTTAAGGAGCCAACGAACTTATCAGATAGAATTTTGAGTACTGTTGATACAAGAAAAGAAGAAGTCTTAGTTGAAAAATCGGGAACAATTTTCAATTTTGAAACGACCATTAAATTTAGTAACGAAACAAGTGGATTTTCATTGCGCCTATATAAGAACTTAGATACTGATGAATCGTATGAATACCGTTTCAATTTAGATGAAAAGCGGTTGAGTTTTGATAAGAATCCTTGCTATCCTTGGTTTCAGTATATGGATAAAGGATTAATACGTCCACTCAATTTGGAAACTGGAAAAGAATATACTGTAAAAATAATTGTAGATGATAATATTTTGACTTTATATGTGGATGGTATGGCTTTAAATGCTCGTGTTAATCAAAAATTTGGTGAAACAATCACGGTGACAGTAACAGATGGTACTTTAGAACTTGGTAATACCAAGTTTTCAAATAATCTTGTGAAATAATTCTTTTGCGGCAGCAGATTCATTTTTTTGTTTGCTGCCGCAGCATTTGAGGAGGAATACAGATGGACTACAAAAAAGCAGCAGAAGAAGTTCTAGAAAATATTGGCGGTAAAGAAAACGTTCGAAGTGCGACACATTGTATTACGCGTCTACGTTTAATTTTAAAGGATAAAGATCAGGTCAACATGGAAAAACTAGAAGAAATCGACGGAGCAAAAGGGGTTCTTTTTAATAGTGGACAATTACAAGTTATTTTTGGTACAGGAACTGTTGAAAAGGTTTACAAAGAATTTGTTGATTTAACTGGCGCTAAGGAAGTTTCTGTTTCTGAGATAAAAGATGAGGGTGTCCACAATTCCGGAAATAAATTGCAGCAGGCTTTTAAAGTATTTTCAGATATTTTTATTCCAATTATTCCAGCTTTTATTGGTGCTGCTATGGTATTGGGAATCCGTTCATTAATTACTACGCCAGGAATGTTTGGTATGGAAGGCTCATTTGCAGATCACAATGTTTTCTTACGAGACTTAGCCAGTTTCTTCGGAATTATTGCAACGACATTTGATTATTTACCCGTTTTAGTAATGTATTCTGCGACAAAACGTTTTGGTGGTAATCCAATTTTAGGCTTATTAGTAGGGTTTGTAATGATTCATCCTGGATTGGCAAATCGTAATGATTTTGTTATGGATGCAGTTAAACCTGATTACTGGCATCTTTTTGGACTTAGTATTCCAGCAGTTGCCTTCCAAGGCGGTGTTTTCCCTGCCATCTTAACATCATGGTTTTTAGCAAAAGTAGAAAAAATCACCAATAAATACTCACCACAAGTATTAGCTTATATTTTAGTTCCTACCGTAACGATTATTTTAGCCAATTTTGCTTTATTTCTAATTTTTGGTCCATTAGGTAATTTTATTGGCAATGTTTTAGGCGGTGTAATTGACTTCTTATACATGAAAATGGGAGCATTCGGTGCCTTTGTTTTTGCAGCAGCACTACAGCCATTAGTTGTGACTGGAACGCAACATGCAATTCAAGGTATTGAAGCCAACTTGGTTGCAACCACAGGATTTAATTATATTCAGCCGATTTGGTCCGTGTCCATTATTGCGCAAGGTGGTGGCTGTATTGGAATGTATTTGTTATTCAAGAAAAAGTCAAAAGATCGTGATATTGCCATGTCTAGTTTCATTCCAACTTTAGTTGGCATTACTGAGCCTGCTATTTTCGCTGTAAATATGAAGTATTCTATCGTACCATTTGTTTGTTCCTTTATTGGTGCAGGATTTGGTGGTGCTTTTATGAAAATTTTTGATGTAAAAGCAATTGGTCAAGGGTTGACTGTTTTACCAGGTTTAACAATTGCCAATCCTGTTTTACCTTATATTTTTGGTAACTTAATTGCTTTTATTTTACCAATTATCTTTATCTTAGCTTATGATCGTTATAAGGTGTTTATCCCTGAAGCAAAACATCGTAAAACGGCAGATACTATTACAAAAAAAGTTACAGTTTAAAGAAAAGCGAGAAGAAAAATGTTTAATTTTTTTAAGAAAAATAATACTGTTGTAGCACCTGTTACGGGAATTTTTAAACAACTAGCCGATTTAAGTGATCCAGTTTTTTCTAAGGGGATGATGGGATCTGGATTTGCTATTAAACCTGAGGATAAAAAAATTGTAGCACCAGTTGAGGGAATTATTACGAGTATTTTTCCCACTAAGCATGCATTAGGTTTAAAAACAAGCTCCGGAACGGAAATCTTACTTCATATTGGAATTGATACCGTAGAGTTAAACGGTAAAGGTTTTGATGTTAAAGTTCGAGAAGGTCAAAAAGTTCATTCTGGAGAGTTGCTGATGATTGTCGACTTTGAGTTGTTAGAAAGAGAGAATAAGGCTTGTGATGTAATTGTCGTTTTTGTTGATTACAAAAAGGATTTAATAATACCAAGTTTGGACAAGTTAATAACAAATCAAAGAATTTTAGAATTGACATAACAAGACTTCAAGCGATCTAAGTTAGTAATTATTAGATCGCTTTTATCATGACAAAATAATAATTTAAAATTAGAAAGGAAAAACAATGAATTTGAATGGTTTACAACATATTGGTATTCCAACCCAAGACTTTGCTGCTTCACAGAAATTTTATGAATCACTGGGCTTTCAATTGATTAATAAGGAACAAAATGGGAATAAAAAAGTAGGATTTTTTGATTTAGCTGGAACTGTAATTGAAGTATGGGAAGATAAGGCTCAGAAAAAGAGAGGTGCTATTGACCATATAGCGCTTGATACAAAAGATATTGCGACGGCTTTTACTGAAATTCAAGCACTTGGCTATCCTCTAATTGATAATGAAATTATGTTATTGCCTTTTTGGGAAAAAGGGATTTCTTACTTTAATTTTATCGGACCCAATGGTGAGATTATTGAAATCAGTCAAATAGAGAAATAATAATAATTGGTAGAATAAAAAATTGAAATTGCGCGGTATTAATCAGCAATTTTTAGCTTATCTAAATAAAGTATGATTTAGGAATTTATCTTTTGTAGCACTTGCCATATATTGTACTTTTACTGAAAGTTATGTAAAATTAGTAGACTGAAAACTTTTAGGAGCGATTATAATTATGGCAGTAGAAGATATGTGGCAAGACCGCATGCCGCCGCAAGATATTCAAGCGGAGCAGGCTGTTTTAGGTTCGATTTTTTTGGCTCCCGATGAGCTGATTAATGCGATGGAAGTTTTGAGTGCCAAAGATTTTTATCAGCGGCGTCATCAGCTGATTTACCAAGCGATGATTAATTTATTTGATCGTAATGAAGCCGTTGACGTGGTGACGTTAAAAGCAGAATTGGAAAGAGGCAATGCTTTAGAAGATGTCGGTAGTGTCGGCTATTTAGTTGAATTATCCCAAGCGACGCCTTATGCAGGCAGCATTGGCTTTTATGCGAAAATTGTCGCGGACAAAGCATTATTGCGCAATTTAATCCAGGCTGCAAATAAAATTGTCGCCGCCGGGTATGAACAAGATGAAGAC
The DNA here is from genome assembly GCF_029983095.1 of Enterococcus montenegrensis. Taxonomy (NCBI): domain Bacteria; kingdom Bacillati; phylum Bacillota; class Bacilli; order Lactobacillales; family Enterococcaceae; genus Enterococcus; species Enterococcus montenegrensis. The sequence continues at coordinate 2,818,175 of NZ_CP120467.1, read as the reverse complement.
GTTTCGGCCATTGTCGAAGATGCAGAACGGGGAATTTTGGAGGTTTCTGAGCGCCGTAATAGTAATGGTTTCCAAGCCATTGAGGACGTGCTGCAAGAAACCTTCCGCAACATCGATCAATTAGCGCAAAACGATGAAGCCATCACGGGGATTCCAACTGGTTATCCGGCATTAGATAAAATGACGGCTGGTTTGCAGCAAGGAGAATTAATTATCTTAGCTGCCCGGCCCGCGGTGGGGAAAACGGCCTTTGCATTAAATATCGCCCAAAATATTGGGACGAAAACCGATGCTTCGGTGGCGATTTTTAGTCTGGAAATGGATGCGGAATCGTTAGTTAAGCGGATGCTTTGTGCTGAAGGTCTGATTGACGCAGGGCATTTGAAGACCGGTCAATTAACCGATGAAGAGTGGGGCAATTTAGTGGTGGCAATGGGAAGTTTATCCCGTGCCAGCATTTTTATCGACGATACCCCGGGGATTAAAGTTTCTGAGATTCGCGCCCGTTGTCGTCGCTTGGCCCAAGAAAAAAAAGATTTGGGTTTGATTTTAATCGATTATTTGCAATTGATTGAAGGGACTGGACGGGAAAATCGCCAACAAGAAGTTTCTGAAATTTCCCGGCAGTTGAAAAAATTGGCAAAAGAATTAAAAGTGCCGGTTATTGCCTTATCTCAGCTTTCCCGTGGGGTAGAACAACGGCAAGATAAACGACCCGTGATGTCTGATATTCGGGAATCTGGTTCCATTGAGCAAGATGCCGATATCGTTGCCTTTTTATACCGGGATGATTATTATCAACGGGATTCAGATGATCCAGATGAACAAGAAGACACCCGCGATAATATTATCGAAGTTATTATCGAAAAAAACCGTTCCGGCGCCAGAGGGACGGTGGAATTGATGTTTATTAAAGAATACAATAAGTTTTCGTCGCTTTCTCTGCGGGAGGACGCCATGTAACGTAAGATGAATAAAAGCGGTTGTGATAAAGGAAAGTTTGCCTTTGTCACAACCGTTTTTTTAGTTTTTTGTTGTGGTAGTTGTTAAAAAAGATCCCTGTGTCTTTTTAAAACTAAAATTCAGTAAAAGGTTGTAGAAGGTTTTTTGTAACTGATCGCTCAAAGTTTGCAACAAACGGCTGCTTATAAGTTTTTTTAATGAAAAGCGGTAATTTTGTGTTGGTTGTCATACCAGGTTTCGTAATCTTCGCATAATGATTGAACGGCTTTATGGTGGCGCAGCGTGTCGTAGTGGGGGTAGAAAAACTGATTGGGCCAATGGCGTTGTCTGCTGTCAATTTCACTGCAAGCGGCGTTAATCAAAGGTGTAGGATCGATGTTTAAGTATTTGGCGACCGAATCGATTTGGGTGAGACGATCATAATTTTCTTCTTTTTTTATTTGGGTATGCAAAATGAAGGCTTTACTCATGCAGTGAATCAGAGCAGTTTTTTTAATGGGGATGACACAATCAAAACCTAATAAAGTTTTGACAATATTCTGATGGTTGGCGCAGTAAAAATCAGCCAGAATAATCGGATTGATCCAGACCGTGTTTTTCGGGGCGGTCTTGCTACCAGTTAAGGGTAAAAGGCAAAAATCACGGGTAGCAAAAGGTGCTTTTTTGAAGTGGTAAAGACTTGCGACGGCTTCAAAATAAAGTTCGCTGTCTTGGCAGCGGTAGGCAGGGAGGATGCGCTTTTTAAGTAATTGTGTCGGTGTACCATAAACTAGCGCCAACCCCTCATCACTAAAAACAAGGGAATACTGGCATTTTAGTTTTTCGTAGGGGATTAAAGCATAATATGTTTTGCCAAGGGAAAGCTCGGCATGGGGAATAAGCTGATCAGCCAGCTGATGACGAGAATCTTTGGTCAAAATAAAAGGTTGCTGCGGCAAGAAAGGGGAGATTTTAGCTCGAATTAGACTGATTTCGGGACGTAAATGGAACTTTAAACAGTTTTCGTCAATTGGGACATAGGTCATTGAATCGCTTCCTTTCAAAAAGAACTTTAATTAACTATAGCTATTTTTTTGCAGGGTTGTCAGCTAAAATGGGGTTCTTTTGCTGTTTATTTTTAGGTAGCAGTAAGTTTTCTTTTTCTAAAATATAGTTACCGGCCGGAATAAAGCAAAAGAGGAAATTTAGATGAAAGAACAATTGATGAATGAAGCGTTGGAGCACTACGATACCTTGTTTCGTCGCGTTTTGGCTAAAGAGAATATCTTTGTGCAAAATAGTGAGTATGATGACTGTCTGCAAGAGATGCGCTTTAATTTAATCGAGCTGCTGCATGATTATCGGGATTTGGAAATTTTCAAAGAAGATTACAATAACAGTTATTTATTTCGCCGTTTTCAGTGGCTTTGCCAAGACTGTCGTCGCAAATATTTAAAGCGACCAGAAACATTGCTAGAAGAAGACGCCGAGCAAATTCAGGCGCCCTTTGATTTTATCGCAGACATTGAATTAGCGGAAATGCTGCAGCAAATTTATCTAGAACTAAGTGAAAGTGAACAGCGGGCTTTTACTTCGTTACTTATTGACAGTCACCAGCTGCAGGATAATAAAACAGCTACAAGACAGTTTCCTTTGAAATATCCCAAAAGTAAGCCGCAAAAGAAAATTTCCCGCCAAGTGCGGGCTTATTACCGCAAAAAATTGCGGCGCGTCCGCAGTCAAATAAAAAAGGCGATGGAAAAATAAGGCTGCAATGCACTTGTCTGAAATAAAAGATAAGTAATGGGGGCGTTGCTGATATTAAAAAAGCAAAAAATTTGTTTCACATGAAACATTTTGAGATAAAAGTCTGAGAATGGAGGCATTTTCAGCCAGGTGGTCAAGTGATTAGCCAAATTTGAAAGACAGCAATCCGAGATTGTTTTAGTTTTCTCTTAAGTATTTTAAGCCAAATTGACGCCACAATAACTGCTAGTGTACTATTTCATGTAGTACACTAGCAGCTATATTTTTCCAAATGGAGGAAATAACATGGATAACTACACAATTCTTGATTATTTATGGGAAATTCTTTTTGTAAATCCCTTAGCTTTAATCGGCGTTATTTTGATTACAGCTTATATTTTGCCGTTTAAATTGTCTTGGCGGCGAAAAATTGCGATTTTGCTTCCGGCACTATTGCTGTTTTACTATTTGCAAATCGGCTTAACGCATATTTTTGGCATTACCACAGTGGGGCAATTGCAGCGCATGCTGCGATTAGGTGAAGGTGTTTTTCATCCCAGGTGGGAATGGCGTCTGCTAGCAGAAGGGCTATCTAGTGGTTTTATCGCAAATATTATGGTCTTTATGCCAATTGGTTTTTTACTGCCTTTTATTAGCCGCAGTTTTCAAAAGGTGTACAAGACGGTATTTCTTGGCGCGGTCATTTCTTTAGCCATCGAAATTAGCCAAATCTTCACGTTATATCGGGCAACGGATATCAATGATCTTTTAGCAAATACAATCGGAACGCTAATCGGGTGGTGTTGTTTCAAACTTGTCGCTAAAATTTTCAAACTGCAAGCAACAGTAGAAGCACAAACCCGATTTTTACCTGTCATAGTTGTGGTCATTGCTTTTTTAAATGTATTTTTGAATGTTTAACTTTTTCAATGAAGCCAGCAATAAACGTGTGCTTTGTTTTTGTTTAGGATTTTATTTTGCTAGCTGGTTACTATTTGACGGCAGTAAATGCTACCCCTTACAATAAAGTAGCATAAAAACACGTCTCGGTTGGTAGTCCGGGAGCGCCAAAAAGCGTCAGTAACCTTCCCTCCAGGTCGTCCATTGCAATCTATACAAAGGAGGGGTCATCATGAAATTAACGATTTTCTTTGATGGCAGCTTTTGGTGCGGATTGGTAGAAGACGAGGATGACGGGAAAATGAAAGTGCTAAAACACGTTTTTGGTCCCGAGCCCAAAGATACGGAAGTACTTGCATTTGTAAACACACAGCTTTTGGCAGAAATGGTGAAAGTCTCTAGTGTTTCAATGGCGAACAAACAAGTAAATGAACATCGTATCAATCCCAAGCGCTTGCAGCGTCTAGTAAATAAAGAGAAAAATCAGCCGGTTTATTCTACTAAAGCGCAGATAGCGATGCAAAAATCCATCGAAATCAAAAAAACGCAGCGCCAAAAAGCAGCAAAAGTACAAAAACAAGAAGAAGCCCAACGTCGTTTTCAATTGAAGCAAGAAAAAAAGCTGCAAAAGAAAAAAGGACATTAACTTTTTCCTGTGATTAAACTGATCACCTGTGAAGGGATCGGTTTTTTTAATATAAATTTTTCATCAAATTTATTCTTTTTCTTATTTGTGATAATAGTAAATAAAGATTCGTAAATCCTGGATAGTCCTAAAGGTTAAAAGTAGTTGGACATTATGGCACTCGCTAAATTTCCTACGATAAAAATTATATTTAAGGTTTTAGCAGTGAAATTAGCATGTTTAATTAAAAAATAAAGCGCCAAGCATAGTGGAATTATGAAGGGTATAATTAAAAAAGGATGCTCACGTGAGTATGGCTTGGAAAAGTAAAGAAAAATCCGTTCGAAAATTCAGACCAATACGTAGTCAGTCCAACAGGGAGGAGAAAATAGTGCAGCGCTATATCACATTATTAAGAGGAATCAATGTCGGGGGCAAAAATAAAATTGCCATGCCAGCGTTAAAAGCCGGCTTTGAAACCTTGAACTTTCAAGACGTTGTCACATATATCAATAGTGGCAACATTATATTTTCAACTGAAAATAATGACCCAAAGGCACTTTCGGATCAAATAAAAACCATGATAAAGAATCATTTTGATCTGGAGATAACGGTCTTTACAATTTTGCAAGCAGAGCTTTCGGAAATTTTGGCTAATGCACCAACATGGTGGCAAAATACGGATAAAAAAAATTATGATAATTTAGTTTTTCTTATCCCGCCAGTCACCCTAGCAGAATTTTATCAAGCTGTGGGTGGGCTAAATGAAGATTTAGAACAGGCCGCAGATTATCGTGATGCTATTTTCTGGTCTTATGTGCGCAAAGATTATCGCAAATCAAATTGGTGGTCCAAAACAGCTAATAAAAAAATAAAAGATCAGATTACCATTCGCACTGCCAACACGGTACGCAAAATTGTAACTTTGTAAAAGCCGATAGTTTCTATGGACCCAAAAAGATAGTAGTAATGATAAAAATTCATCTTTTTTACTACCAAGATAAAGAAGTCACGGCTACGGCTAAAAAAATTTTTTATTAAAATTTGAAATCAAACGTATATTCATTTTTAGCTTATTACTTGAGACAGAACATTTTTGTCCTGCCTTTTTTTTACGATAACTTTTCAATATATGGCAGTCTACCTTTCTTTTATCAAACGTTGTGCGCCGAATAAGTTAGGGGCAAAGTAGGATCTCACTAACGTTTGTCAGCTTTCCTCAGGTATAATTTATGTAGAGCTTATTTCTAGTTTATTATGTGAAAAGAGAATGAAGGTGACGATATGGACAGAAAATTGACGTTTTCTAAGCGTGAAGATTTTCGGCAGTGGTTGGTAGAAAATTGTGAAACAAGTGAGGGTGTTTGGCTACTATTTGGCAAAAAAGGAGGTCTTCAGACACTAAAAGCGGCAGAAGCTTTGGAAGAGGCACTTTGTTATGGCTGGATTGATGGGAAAATGCAAAAAATCAATGAAACAACCTACAAAAAATATTTTAGTCAACGTAGAAGAAACAGCAAATGGTCTGAAAAGAATAAAAAGTTGGTTCAAAGATTGGAAGAACGGGCATTGATGACAGACTTTGGACGCCAAAAAATTTCTGAAGCAAAAGAAAATGGGCAATGGGATCTTGAACAGACAACAGCGATAACAGCCGATCAGGTAGTAGAACTTACTGAAACTCTCGTTAAATATGAACCAGCCTATACAAATTTTTATAAGATGTCGCCATCGGTAAAAAAACTTACGCGCGTGCTTACTTTGATGCAAAAACAACAAAAGGACAACAAAGTCGCCTTACCTGGATGGTGAACCGACTAAATAAGAGTTTAAAGCCGATGTAACGGTTTGAAAAGAAAGGGGAAAAAATGAAACAGTTGCTGATTTTTGATTTTGCTATGGCGATTTTTGGTGCCGTTGGTGCCGTTGCCGCTTTAGTACCTGGTGGTGCAAAAAGTATGGGGGTAAGTACTGATTTATTGGTTCATGCTCCCTTTGATACTTTTTTGATCCCGGGAATTTTTTTGTTGCTCGTGATTTTTGGCGGGAATTTTATAAGTGGCGTTTTACTTAGTAAAAAACAGAATATAGGTGCTTATTTGTCCGCTTTTATGGGATTTATCACGAAAATTTGGATCATAGCGCAGTGGCTTTTGATGGCAGCGGTTTTCCCGATTCAGCTTATTTTTATGCTGATCAGCCTTTTGCAGTTTGTACTCTCAGTTTGGTTGATTCAAAAGCACAAATTGCCTTTCCCCTTTGCTGCGTATCAGCATTGAATCTTGTCAGCAGTAATAAATCGACAGAAGGCTTGCTACGAAAAAAGAAAAGAAATTACTGGGAGGCGTTTATTTGAGTATGGTTATCCAAGATTGACAGCTTATCTGGATTTAACGCTTTAAGTTATTAGTTGATTAAAGTTAAGAAGTTTATGCCAAAAATTTTGCCCTTAAATTTCGTAAGAAAAGCAAATTCATTATTTCACGTTTTCCTAATGTCGCTAAAATTGGGGACTGATTATTTTTGACGTCACTACAGGAGAAAAATTTAAAAGCGTAAAACATAATTTTTCTGACGAAACAATTGTTTATTCAAAACGAGCCAAAATTTTACGGGCTGAAAAATGGGTGACGTTCCAAAGTTTTGCTCTTCATTTTTATCAGATTTACTAGGACCATTCCAGTTTAAATAGAAAATAAATAAGGAGTAGAAGTGTGCTAAAGTGCAGAATTTAAATTATTTTTTTTACTTAACACTCTTAAAAACCCCGCTATCAATAGGTTGCTACGAATAAGTTACAGTAAAATCATGAGAAGTTCTTTACTTGGAAAATTGATTCCGGTTACAGTGAAATTAGAAGGAGGGCACAGAGATGACGTCTGTTGGATCAAATATTAGGCACTACCGCCAGCTGCATCATTTGAGTCAAAATGATTTGGCAAATGAATTGCATATTAGCCGCCAAACGATTTCCAAGTGGGAACGCGGCGTCAGTCAACCAACGATTGAGTATTTGTTGGGACTGTCTGAATTCTTCCAAATTACAATTGATGAATTGATCAAAGCTGAGCCAGAATTAATCAAAGAGGAGGAAACACTCATGAAAAAAGCAGTATTTCTTGTTAGTAGCTATACCGCATCTGGTGATAGTCAATGGGGAAAAGAAGCAAAAGATTACGGTACTAGAAACTTTCTTGCCAATCTTAGCCAAATGTATCCCATGTATGAATGGCGCGCAGCTAAACCAAGTGAACTGGCCGCTATTTTGGCAGAAGAAAAAATTGGCATGATCATGCTGGCACCGACCGTTACACCGAAAATAAAAGAAGTTGAAGCACAATATCCCGGGAAAATGAAGATTATTGCTCCTGGGGAATACGCTAAAATTTCCATGAATTTTATTTTGGAAAGATAGTGTGATAGGTTGTGAATAAGGAGTTAAAAATGAATTATTTTGAGAAAAATAAACAAGCCTGGGAAGAGGCTTTTGAACACCGCCACAAAAATTGGGGCGACGATAATTATCGTCGTTTATTGACAGAAGAGTTGCCATTTTTTGATGAGAACGTCGTCAAGGAATTAAAAAAAATTGAGTTTAAAGAAAAAAATATTGCCCAATTTTGCTGTAATAATGGGCGGGAATTGCTGTCTTTAATGTCTTTGGGTGCAAATTCTGGTGTTGGCTTTGATATTGCTGATAATATTTTAGCTCAGGCAAAAAACACGGCTGAAAAAGCGAATATTAAAAACTGTGAGTTTGTAACAGGGAATATTCTCGACATCTCACATGCTTACCATGGGCAATTTGATTTCATCTTTTTTACGATTGGGGCAATTACTTGGTTTGAAGATTTAGAAGTCCTTTTTAAGAAAGTCACAGCTTGTTTAAAAGCTGATGGTGTACTGCTTATCCACGATTTTCATCCCTTTATGAACATGCTTGCTTTGCCAGGAGAAGAAGATTTTAATGAGGAGATAAAGCAGGTGAGCTATTCTTATTTTAGAGCAGAACCTTGGATTGAAACTGAGGGCATGGGCTATATGTCAGAAAACTATTCCTCTAAAGAATTTATCAGTTTCTCTCATACCATGGCAGCAATTGTAACGAGCCTGGCAAAAAACAACTTGAAAATAACAAAATTAGAAGAATTTGATTACGATGTTGGCTTGAGTGATGTCTATGATAAACAAGGTTTTCCTTTATCATTTTTAGTAACCGCCCAAAAAATTTCGTGAGATAGTTTATGAGTGATGGGACAATTCATTATTTTAAATAACGTTGTTTTTAAATTTGAAACAGGGTATGATACAGGCAGTCACGCATTAATCGCCAAAAAGAGGCGCAAATTAAAGTAAGTACCTTAAAATTGCGGTTAGTCAAATTTAAGGATCTACTTTAAAATGCGCCTCTTTAAATCGCAGAATTTACGCGATACATTCTTCGGCTTGAATTTTGCGGACTTTAATTTGTCCCATAAATTCACTAACTTTATTGGCGTCAATGAAACCAACTTCACCATGTTGGGCATTCGACATACCACAAGCCATTGAATATTTTAATATTTCTTCAGGGCAAAAACCGCTGACAACCCCATGCATGAAGCCACCTACACTGGCATCACCCGATCCGGTGGTATTACGTACGGGGATTTTGGGAATTTCAATATCATAAAGTTCGTCTTTCATCTTACATAAAGCACCCTGTGAACCACAAGAAATCATGACATAATCAATGCCTTCAAATAAAGGATTTTGTAATTCGTAGAAAGCTTCTTCTTTCGTGGTTAAAGAATTACCTAAAATTTCGGCCAACTCAGGAATGTTGGGCTTAATAAAAGAGGGCTTGTAACTATCAGAAGCCAGTAGATTATGCAGCTGTTTGCCGGAAACATCCATGAAAACAGGTAAAGTGGTACTGATTTCTGTGCGAATTTTTTTAAGCATGTCTAAGTAGATGTGTTCATTTTTTGAGTTGATCGACCCAGAGATACAAATCAATTGGACATCTTCACGGGCAACATAATCTTTTAATTTTTTGATTAATGCGAGCGCTTGGTTATCGGTAATAAGAGGACCTTCTTCAACAATTTCAGTGTGGTTTCCCGCATCGTGCGTGATAGAAATCGCGTGACGTGTTTGGCCGGTGGTTTCTTGCATGGCAATTTTGAAGAGCTCTTCTTTTTGTAAATATTTTGCCACCAGTTGGCCTTGATCACCAGCTAAAAAACCGGTTATTAAGACGTCGCTACCCGAAAGAGCTGCGGTACGGCCGGCGTTAATGCCTTTGCCGCCAACAGATTGGACGGGGGTAGCAAAACGATTTGTCGCACCTAAAGCAAAATGGGGAATTGTATAAGAATAGTCCAGTGATGGGTTCATGGTAATTGTAATAATCATTCAGGTTCCTCCTTAAGAATCTGGGTATATTGACTATAATGGTGTACCCATTCATTGGTAATGTGATCATCGGTAATCAAATAGTCCATTTGATCCATATGTTGGAAAGTATAGACATCAGAAACCCCTAGTTTTGAACTATCCGCTACGACGCAAGAAATTTTCGCTTTGGCAATGGCCGCATTTTGGATATCTCCTTCTTCATACTGGGCCGTGGTAATGTTGTTTTCAAAAATGCCATTCGTTGCAATAAACGCATAGTCGATGTTGAGTGTTTCAAAAGAGCGCTTGGCAACTTCACCGATAAATTCCTCGGTCGTATTAATAAACTCGCCACCAGTCAATAAAATGCGGTAGTCGGTATTATCTTTCAAATAATTAAAGGAAATCAAACTATTGGTAATCACAAAAAGATTTTTGCGGGTAATTTCTGATAGTGCGTGAAAAATGGTTGTCCCAGCCCCAACAAAGATGATGGCATTATCATGAATAAGATTGTTCATTAATTTGCCAATGTATTTTTTTTGTTCAACATTTGTCGTGATTTTTTCATCAGTAGAAAGTTCTTTATTTAAGACATCTAATTTTTGAGCGCCGCCATAAAGTTTATTTAATTTCTTTTGTTTCGCTAATTCCGTGACGTCTCGGCGAATGGTCATTTCAGAAACGTCTAGTCGTGATGCGATGTCAGAAATACTTAAGTACGTATGTTGTTGGATTAGTTCCAAGATTTTTTGTTGTCGTTCTTGTTTAAGCATGAACAGGCCTCCAGAATATTTTGTTGGACATTGTTAAAGTTTGTTTCAAATCGATGTTCGACTTCATTGTAGCGGAATATGTAATTGTTTTCAAGTAATAGAAGGACAAAAAAATGTTCAACTTTGTTAAAGAAAGCGTTGACAGAGAAGTTAAATTCGATTATGATGAGAATGTAGAACAAAGTAGAACATAGAAACACAAAGTTTAACATTGTTCTTCACAGGTCGAGGAGGTGTCGGAATGGACTATAAATCGATGTTTAGTCCTAAGTTAATTGATTTGTCAGTCGTAGCTACAACAGAAGCAGACGTGTTTAAAATTGTAGCAGATAAGCTTTTAGAAGCAGGTATGGTGAATGAGGATTATTTTGCTGGTATTACAAAACGGGAAGAAAACTTTCCCACTGGGTTGGTCACCCAACATTTGAATATTGCATTGCCTCATGCAGATCCAGAATTTGTTAAAGAAGCTTTTGTTTTTATTTGTCGTTTGCAGTCTCCTGTAACATGCCGGCAAATGGGAGATAACCGAGAAATGGAAGTTGAGAATTTATTCTTTTTAGGAATTAAAGATGGAAAAAATCAGGTTGGTTTGTTACAAGTCTTTATGAATTTATTTATGGATGAAGAGTTTGTTCAGCAATTCTTGGCAATTGACTGTCAAGAGACAATGTATCAATTTTTCATTCAAAGTATTGAATCTTAGGAGGAAAAAAACATGAAAAGAAAATTAATTGTAGCTTGCGGCAGCGGGGTTGCTACTAGTCAAACGATTGCGAGTAAAATTGCCAACAAATTTGAAGATGACGGAATTGATTTTCAAGTTGAAGCAGTGGATTATAAATCAATCGCAAATGAACTACCACAAGCGGGAATTTACGTGTATATCGCGCAACCAGATAGCGAAGTCTTGTCTAAAGCAGATGAATTAGGCGTGAAAGTTTTTCCTGGTATTCCATTTTTAACAGGCATGGGTGCTGACGAAATTTACGATCAAATTACAGCATTGGCGAAATAGGAGGAAAAAAGATGGAAATCTTTCAACGGGTTGTTCAAGCTATTTTAGATCTTGGCTCTGCAATTTTTGTTCCATTAATTATTTTATTATTGGGCCTTTTAGCGGGAATGAAGCTGAAAAAAGCCTTTATGTCAGCAATCACTTTGGGAATTGCCTTTACGGGCATGTCGATGGTCATCGGTTTTATGTCAAATGCAGTTAGTCCAGCGTCTGAAGCAATGGCAGAAAATACCGGTATTAATTTACCAGCTTTAGATATGGGCTGGACGGGTGCTGCCAGCATTACCTGGTCTTGGTCCTATGCCTTTGTCTTTTTCGCGGTGACAATCGGGGTCAATTTCTTAATGTTAGTTTTAAAATTAACCAAAACACTAAACGTTGATATGTGGAATGTTTGGGGAAAAGCCTTGACGGCGTATTTGGTTTACTTTGTTTCAGGTAGTTTAGTAGCTGGTTTTATTACAGCCATCATTCAGGTCATTTTAGAATTAAAATTAGGCGATATGTTCCAACGACATATTCAAGATTTAACTGGGATTCCTTTGGTAACAGTTACGCATTTTATGACTTCTTCTGCGATTGTCTTGTTACCTTTTAACATGTTGATGGACAAGATTCCTTTCTTTAACCGCAAAGCAGATGCCAATGCATTAAAAGCAAAATTGGGTATTTTCTCAGAGAACTCTGTTATGGGCTTTATTATTGGTTTAGCATTAGGTTTTGCCGCTTCTTATGGTGTTTCAGGTTCCTTGAATTTAGCGATTCAAGTAGCAACGGCCATGGCGTTATTTCCAATGATTTCTAAAATGTTCATGCAGGCGTTATCACCACTAGCAGACGCAATGTCAGAATTCATGAAAAATAAATTCAAGGATCGCGAAGTCTATATCGGATTAGATTGGCCAATTTTAGCGGGTCGTTCTGAAATTTGGGTAACGGCTATTTTACTCGTACCAGTATTTATCGGTTATGCAATGTTCTTACCAGGCAATACTGTATTGCCGCTAGCTGGTATTATTAACTACGCAATTGCTGTTGGCGGGTTACTTTTAACTGGCGGAAATTTAGCGCGGATGTTGGTTTTAGGTGTGATTACATTGCCAATTTATTTATATACTGCGACTTGGTTAGCACCGATTTTAAGTGGTTTAGCAGCTAAAACTGGTGCAGTTGAAGGTTTTAAAGAAGGTCAGTTAATCACGTGGTCTTCTATTGAAGGGGCAGAATTTAGAGTTTTATTTGCCGAAGCCTTTAATAAAAATATTTATGCGATTGCCGGTATCGTGATTTTCTTAGGACTATTCGTATTGTTGAATCGCTATATGAATCAAGCCAAAGTCCCAAGTCAACGCTATGAAGAAAAGAAAACAGAAAAACTAGCAACCAAAACGGCTTAAATGAGGGGGAGTCATAGTGAATAGCGAAAAATTTAAATGGTACAGTTTGTTAATGGTGGCAATTGGCCTTTTTGCAACGAATCTTTTTATGCAAAATCTCTTGATAAATGGGGTCATCATTATCTTAGCTGGGATTATTTATCACTATGGTAGCCCGATTTTATTCAAAGAATACAATGATAGACAAAAACAAAAATTGCAAGATTCCCAAGAAATTAGAGCGGCTACACGTGAAGTGCTGTCTTCGGGGAAATTGTTTAAAAAATAATGGGGGAATAAAATATGTCTGATGGACGCATGCTTTTTGAACGAGAACGACAAGATATGGCGGATATTGTTCGCCTCATCTTTACACGTAAACTAACCAACGTAGCGGGCGGAAATTTTTCTTTTCTAGCTGAAAAAGATGGGCAAAAATATATTATTATGACACCGACGATGATGTCAGAAGCTTACTTGGGTAATTTAACCGCTGCTCAAATTTTAGTAGTTGATCTCCAAACGCGAGAAATTGTCAGTGGGGTTGGCAGTTTAACACGAGAGATCAATATGCACCAAGCTGTCTATAAAACAAATGAAAAAATAAAAGCAGTTCTTCATGCCCACGCACCAAATGCTATGTTTTGGGCTACCAGCGGTTTGCCAATGCCAAACTTAACCGAAGCAACGCAAAAAGTTGGCCCGGTACCAGTTATGCATTTTGCACCAAACTGTTCCGAAGAATTAGCTGAGATCACCAGCACGTACATTCGAGAAAATGATTTGCCTGTTCCGCACATGTTATTGTTAGATAGTCATGGCGTATTGATTAATGCGACTGGAGATGATGGTTTGATGGCAATTCATAAAGCGCTATCGATTCTAGATACCGTAGAGTGGAACGCTGAGATTGCCTATAAACAAACAATTTTCCAAGCGTTAGGCATTATGGACAGCTACCATTCCAAAGGCGAAGATATCGCTGACGTTGCTGACTTAAAAGCAAAAGAAGCCATTTATAATCGCGCTAAAATTGCTGCTGGTGGCGATTAACATTAACAAAAATTAAAACCGCACTTCTCTTTAACGAGTTGTGCGGTTTATTTTGTTTTCAATGTTTGACACTGAAATTTTGAACTTATTTTGTTATTTTTAATAATTGAAAAAAGTGTAAAATACCTAGCAATAATTTTATAGTTTGTTTATTTATTTTGTAAGCGATTACGTGTATCTTATGAATCAAGGAGGAGATACAAGTGAAGATAAATAGCACTGATATAGGAATTTTAAGATACTTAATAAATACTGATGATCTAACATCTTTTAAAGATTTATCAGATTATTTTTCTATCTCAGACAGAACAGCAAGATATCATATCGAAAAAATTAATCGCTTTTTGTTCGAAAAAAATCTACCTTCTTTAGAATTTATAAAAAGAAAGGGGATAGCATTAACAGAAAAATCTAAGGTGGAAGAAGTACTTGCTCATTTTGAGCAATTTATAGATTTAGAAACATATCAATATTCAGCAAAAGAATGTATAAATTTTATTACTTTAAAACTTTTAGTTGCGGAGGAATATCTTTCTAGTTCAACATTCGAAAATATCTTAAATTTATCTAGACCAACATTTCGAAAATATCTAAGTATGATAGTTAAGTTTATGAACCAAGAAAATGTTCAAATTATAAAATCAAAAAATGGAAAGTACTTATTAAAAGGGCAAGAGACCAAGATAGAGCAATTAATTTATAAAATATTAATTGATAATCTAGATATCAATGAAATTATAAATTATTTAAAAAACGGGGATACGTTTAGCCGTAGAGGAGAACTACTACTCTTTAATACATTTAATTATTGTCTTGTAGAAGAAATCGTTATGGTGGTGGATAATGTTGAATCTTCAGGTATTACTCAATATACAGATTACGAGTATTTGAGCCTTTTCGTCCATCATTATTGCCAATTGAGCAGTCTATCTTTACATATCCTGCAGAATACTGGAAATAGTAAAAAAGATGAAAAAATACCACCTAGCTTTATCAAGGACTTAATAAGGAACGTTGAAAAACAGTTCGATGTAAAATTGAGCAACAATAATCCGGCTTTTGAAAAGATGTTACAAGAACATTTGAAAAATCTAGATATTAGAATTTCAATGAATGAGGAAGTTATTAATCCTATTTATGAATCTTTTATGCATGAACACGGGAGTTTTGTTAATGAACTCAAAAGAATTATTTCGCAAACTGGGTCAGATTTAAAAATATCAAATCAAGAACTTTCGTTGATTGCGATTTACTTTGTTTCTGAAATAGAGAGAGTGAGAGCGTTACAAACGAATGGCCCTAAGATTTTAGTTGTGTGTCCCGAAGGAAGGATAGTTTCAAATGTAATTTCTAATCGTTTGAGAGAATTATTCTTTACTGGAAAAGTAACTGTATCTTCAGTCCGAAATATCAATGATAGTCTTTTTTCTGAATATGATTTTGTTATTACTACCGTAGGATTATCTGATATATATAAGAATCATAATGTGATTCAGGTATCTCCAGAGCTTAATCAGGCTGATTTGAAGAATATCTCGGAATACTTGCCTTGGAAGTTTAAAAAAGATAAAGACAGCATCAAGTATTTTGGAGAAGTGATGAACGCTATTTCAAGAAACTGTATAGTTAAAGATTGGTCACAACTTGAATTTGAGATTATTGATATTCTGACAAAAAAAGTGAAAACAAGATTTACAGAGACTGTAAATGTAGATTTTAGTAAAGAGTCAATACAATTACTTCCAGAGGCTAAAACATGGGAAGTTGCTATAGATAAAGCTACTGAACATCTTATGGAAATTAATGCAATTACAAAACAGTATCGTGAAAAAATTAAATTAAATACCAGAGAATTTGGTCCTTATATGATTGTGGCACCGGGAATATTTTTCGCACATGCGGGGCCAGAAGATGGATGTAATTTTAATGCAATTTCACTAACAAAATTTCAAAAGGGAATCAAATTTATTCCAGATCAAGAAGAACCAGTAGATATTATTTTGACTTTAGCATTTAAGGATATTGAGACAAATTTAGTATTAGAGAACACTTTGAGCTTTTCAAAAGATAAACAAAAAATTGCTGAATTGAGAACAATTGATTCCAGAGAAGAATTATATCAATTTTTAAAAATAAATTTTTTAGGATAAAGGTGAGAGAAAAATGAAGTCAGAAGAGATTTCTTTTAGTTTAATTTCTTTAGCAGGAGATGCAATGAGTAAGTTACTGGAGGCAAATGAAGCTTCTTTAAATGGAGATCAAGAAGAGTATTCCAATCTCATGTCAGAGGCTACACAGTTGATGAATGAGGCACATAATGAGCAGACAAAGTTATTGGTAACAGAAGCCCAGGGTGGAGAAGTAGATGTTAATGTTTTGTTGATTCATGCACAAGATACTTTAATGAATACAATTTTAGCAGAGACGTTTATAAAACAATTATCAAAGATGAATTTAAAAATTAAAGAATTAGAAGAGGAAATCAAATATTTAGAAAAAAGACATTTATTTATGAAATGGAGGAGTAATGATGAAATTAGAAAAATTACATGTACTTTTAGTTTGCAATCTTGGATATTCAACTGGAATTATGGTGACAAAAATGCGAGAAGTTGCAGCCTCTTCTAAAGCATTGCAAACAACAGACGTAAAAATTGAGGCACATCCTGCAGGAGAATTAAGAGAATTTATAGAATACTTTGATGTAGTTATGCTTGGTCCTCAGATCAAACATCAGTTAGCAGAGTTAACAAAGCTTGCGAATCAATATAATAAACCTATTGCTGTAATTGATTCTAAGGACTATGGTCGCATCGATGGAGGGAATATTTTAAAGGCTGCAATTCTTCTGAGCCTGAATGCGCAAAAAGAGACAATTTAAAAAGGAGGAAGCACAGATGAATACATTTATGGAGTTTATGGAGACGAGGTTTTCTCCAATTGCTGCAAAAATTGAAAAGCAGAAATTTATTGCCTCAATAAAAAATGGCATGGTATCACTCATTGCTGTATTAATCATTGGTTCGTTTACGTTAATTATAACCTCACTAGGCAATTTGTTTCCGGATGGAACGATTATTAAGAATTTTTTTGTGGAGAATCAAGAATTACTTTCTTTACCATTTCAGTTTACCTTTGGTCTTTTGTCAATTTATGCCGCTATAACGATTTCTTACAATCATGCAAAACAAATTGGAGCACCTATTTTGCACAGCATAGTAGGAGCAGTACTTACCACGTTGGTTTTAAATACAAGATTTATAGATGGTGTTTTAGATAGCCAATTTTTAGACTCCAGAGGTCTTTTTGTTGCGATTATTTCATCTCTTGCTGTAGTAGAGGTCTTAAAACTATTTATTGTGAAAAATTTAAGTATTAGAATAAAGGGTTTACCAGAAATGGTTGCTGCAACATTTGAGTCTGTAGTACCTCTTCTTAAAAAGAGTGATCCAAGAGAGTCCGGTTGGTGGGAAAGGACATTGCGCGATTTAGTGAAGATGAGCTCTGAGTATTTCAAATGGTTTACGCTATTTGGACGGAAAAGCAATCGTTATCAATGCCGGGTATCAACAGGTACCGTTGAGATATTATTTGTGAGGATAATATGAATAAGGGTGGTAACGCGAAAAGTCTTCGTCCCTTTGTTTGTCATAGTTTGACAAACAAAGGGATGGAGATTTTTTTTTTGCTTTTGATAAGAGCTCATCACGATTTGACGGAATTTTTTGACGATTTATAGATTTAGATCAATTTGGAGGAGTTGGAAAAATGAAAGTGAAAAAGAGTATTTTGGTGGTAACAGGAATTTTGGCTGCGGTGACGTTAGCCGGGTGTAAAACTGGCGGGGCAGCTAAGGAAAGTGCTAGTTCAACAGCAAAACAAGCAATAAAACAAGAAATCAGTGTCAGTTTACCGGCGCCGTTAAGTACGTTAGATACAACGCAAACAACCGATAAAATCACATTTACTGTGGTACAGCATTTGTTTGAAGGGCTATATCGTTTTGATGATAAGAGTCAACCAGTGCCTGCTTTAGCAGAAAAAGTTGACATTAGCCCAGATGGAAAAACATATACCTTCACTTTAAGAGAAGACGCGAAGTGGAGTAATGGGGAAAAAGTAACCGCCAATGATTTTCTTTTTGCCTGGAAACGACTAGTAAATCCGAAAACAATGGGGCCAAATGCGTATTTACTGGATAATGTGGTGAACAGTCAAGCAATTCGTGAAGGTAAAAAAGCAATTGATGAAATTGGTTTAGCTGCACCGGATGAAAAGACTTTTGAAGTGAAACTAACACAAGCCCAGCCGTCATTTTTATCTGTGGTTTCCATTGGTTGGTTGGCACCGCAAAATGAAAAATTTGTCACCGACAAAAAAGATGAGTATGGCCGCACCAGTGAGGATCTTTTGTATACGGGACCTTTTGCATTAAAAGATTGGAAACAGACCGGAGATGAGTGGACCTTGGTGAAAAATGATGATTATTACGATAAAAAAGCTGTCAAATTGTCAGAGGTTCACGGTTCTACGATCAAGGAAGAAAATACCGGGATTCAGTTAGTGGACAGTGGAGAATTGGATTTACAGCGCATTAGTGGTCAATATGTGGAACAATTCAAAAATGATCCACGGTTAGTGACAGAAAAAGATGTGGCCAATCAATTTTTAGATTTTAACAAAAAAGCCAACAAAGCCTTAGGAAATGTACATGTTCGTAAAGCAATTGCCCAAGCAATTAATAAAGAACAGCTGGCAAAAAATGTTTTAAATGATGGCGCCACCCCTTTAAATGGCTTGATTCCAACGGGTCTTTATAAAAATCCTCAAACAAAAGAAGATTTCCGCAAATTTAGCGGCGACTACAACACCTATGATGTAAAAGCAGCTAAAAGTGAATGGTCCAAAGCCAAAGCGGTCATTGGCGATAGCTTAACGTTGAAATTATTGGTAACCGATGATGATAACGGTGAAAAAGTTGGTGAGTATTTGCAAAGCCAGTTACAAGAAACATTGTCCGGCTTGAAAATTGTTATTAACAAACAACCAAAAGTGAATTTGAACCAATCCCGTACCGATGGAAATTACGAATTGTCGGTTTCTGGTTGGATTGCCGGTTCTAGTGAACTGGATTCCTATTTCAATTTATATAAGACGGGTTCTTCTTACAATTACGGCGGGTATGCTAACAAAACCTACACAGATTTAGTCGAAAAAGCCCGCACTACAGATGCGAATGATCCTAACGCATTTTTTAAAGATTACCAAGAAGCAGAAAAAGTATTGCTCGCAGATGATGCAGCGCAAGTACCGCTATATCAAAGTGCTTCAAATTATTTAATCAATGAAAAAGTAAAAGGTATCGTTTTTCACGCCTATGGTGATTATTTCAATTTACGGACAGCATCTGTGAAGTAAGGAGAGAAAGTATGCGTCAATTATTGGAAGATTTTTTAAGTTATGTCAAAGTGAATACCCGCTCAGATGAAAAATCCACCTTCATTCCCACTACGCAAGGTCAAATTGATCTGGCGCTGCAATTAAAAGAGCAGCTGGAACAATTGGGATTAAGTAATGTTGCTTATTTTGAGAAAAATAGCTTTGTGATTGGGGCTTTAAAAGGAAATGCCGCAAAACCTGCAATTGGTTTTATTGCCCATGTGGATACGGCGGATTTTAATGCAGAAAATATTCAAGCGCAAGTTCATTACAATTACGATGGCAATGAGGTGGTTTTAAATGCAGCTCAAAATATTGTTTTGTCTCCTAGCCAGTTTCCCAATTTAAAAGACTATGTAGGCCAAACGCTAATTACGACAGATGGGACGACTCTTTTAGGTGCCGATGATAAAGCCGGGATTGCTGAAATTATGGCCGCGTTGCGAAACTTAAAAGAAGTTCCAAAAGAAAAGCGTGGGGATGTTTGGGTCGCTTTTGGGCCAGATGAAGAAATTGGTCGTGGGGCAGATAATTTTGAGGTTGCAGATTTTCCGGTGGATTTTGCCTATACACTTGACAGTGGTCGTGTTGGGCATTTTGAATATGAAACGTTTAATGCTGCCAAAATTGAGATCACAATTGAAGGGACCAGTGTCCATCCTGGTACGGCGTATGGGCAATTGGTGAACGCCATAAAGATTGGGGAGACCATTGACAGTCGCCTCCCTCAAGCAGAAGTACCGGAATTAACGCAAGATTATGAAGGTTTTTATTTATTGAATAAATTTAGCGGGGATATTTCTTTAGCGCAGTTGGATTACATTATCCGGGATCATGATCAAGCCAAATTTATAGCCAGAAAAAACCAAATCGTAGCGATTATTGACGCCTTGAATGCCACCTTCACCTATCCGCGCATTACGTATCGCCTGTTTGATCAATATTACAATATGAAAGAAATCGTAGATAAAGAACCCCGGGCGGTAGACTATGCACTTTTAGCGCTGAAAAATTTAGGGATAAAACCGATTGTCACCCCATTTCGTGGTGGTACTGACGGATCGAAAATTTCGTATAAAGGAATTGCTACCCCAAATTTATTTACCGGAGGCGAAAACTTTCACGGACCATATGAATTTATCACCCTTGAAGCAATGGAAAAAGCCCGCGATACCATCGTTGAAATCGTTAAAGTAGCCGGTGAGGCAAAATAATTTAGTTATTTTTGACAGTTTTTGTTGGTTTTTGAATTCGTCAAAATATTTCACAAATAATTATTTTACTGAATTATTTTGAAGAATTATTTCCGCTTTTTGAATAGGAAAACCTGTTTTTATAATACTTTTCAAGAATTTGATTGTAAGTAATTTTCTTCACGTAAATTTCACGTCTTGTTTTTTGAATTATCAGAAAATTTATATATATTTGTTTTTTAATGAATAAAGTATTGCTTTTTTAATAATTATTGATTAAAATTTTCGTTAACTTCAGAAAATGTTTAATATTCTGAAAATTCAATACAAGACAAGGGGTAAAGGGAATGAAAATGAAGAAGACATCATTATTTGGCGTTATTGCTGTCTGCGGTGTTGTGTTATCAGCATGTGGCAGCGGTAGTGGCACAACAGATGGCAGCAGTGCTGCAGGCGGTTCTGGTAAAGAAGCGGACAAACAAGAATTTAGAGTTTCTGTCTTACAAGAAATGCCGAGTGCTGATTTATCACTTGCGACAGATACCATTAGTTTCACTGCGTTAAACAATGTCTACGAAGGAATTTATCGTTTGGACAAAGATAGCAAGCCAGTGCCAGCTGGTGCCGCTGAAGAAGCCAAAGTTAGTGAAGACGGTTTGAAATATACGATTAAATTAAGAGAAGATGCCAAATGGTCTGACGGAACACCCGTTAAGGCTTCTGATTATGTCTTTGCATGGCAACGAACAGTCGATGCCAAAACCGCATCTGAATATGCTTATTTATATGAACCCGTTGTGAATGCAGCCGATATTACTGCCGGCAAAAAAGATAAATCTGAGTTAGGCATTAAGGCTGTCAACGACTACGAATTGGAAATTACGTTAACGCGTCCAACGCCTTATATGGATTATTTATTCGCATTCCCTTCATTTTTCCCACAACCACAAAAAGTTGTTGAAAAAAATGGCGACAAATTTGCTACAAAATCAGAAAATTCTGTTTACAACGGTCCATTTGTTTTAGCCGGATTTGACGGTCCTGGTACTGATACAGAGTGGGAATACAAGAAAAACGATACTTACTGGGATAAAGATACAGTAAAATTAGACGCTGTCAAAGTCAGCGTAGTGAAAGAATCCTCCACAGGGTTGAACTTATTTAATGACGGACAAACAGACGATGCAATTTTAACCGGTGAATTGGCACAACAAAATGCCAATCAAGAAGCTTTCCAATCGGTTAAAGAAGCCCGCACTTCTTATCTAGAATTAAATCAACGAAAAGAAGATTCACCATTTATGAATGAAGATTTGCGTTTGGCAATCTCTTACGCAATTGACCGCAATGCAATCGTTAATTCTGTTTTAGGCGATGGCTCGGTTGCTTCTACTGGTTTGATTCCATCGGATATGTCTAAAAATCCAGAAACCAACGAAGATTTCACCAAAGAGGCGGGCGATTTGGTCAGCTTTGATGCGAAAAAGGCAAAAGACCACTGGGAAAAGGCTAAAAAAGCTTTAGGAAAAGATAGCTTTACCTTTGATATTGTCGCTTCTGACGATGACGGAACTAAAAAAGTTTTAGAATATTTGCAAAGCACACTCGAAGAAACATTGTCTGGTATCAAAATTAAACCAACGCCAGTACCATTTTCTGTTCGGTTAGATCGTTCAAATAACGGTGAATTCGACATGGTATTAGGTGGTTGGGGTGCTGACTACTCAGACCCATCAAGCTTTACAGATTTATTTGTTACAGGGAATTCATATAACCGTGGGCAATGGTCAAATGAAGAATACGATAAAGTTGTGAAAGAATCTAATACGACCAATGCAGGTGATCCGATGAAACGTTGGGCTAATTTGCAAGAAGCAGATAAAATTATCAGCTCAACTGCTGGAGTTATCGGCGTTTTCCAAAAAGCAGAAGGTCACATGATTAATCCGAAAGTAAAAGGTATCGTTCATCACGCTGCCGGCGCTTCATGGGATTACAAATGGACATATGTAACCGAATAATAAGTAACACTTAAGTTGCTACTCAAAACGTCATTTAAATAGTAAAAAGAGGCTGGCACTGCCAGCCTCTTGCAACTATTTTTGCTATTGGTGTAGTCATACTTTAGAAATTAATAATTATTAAATGCTGCCAATGGCATAAAAAATGAGCGAGCAGACTAAGATGATACCGGCAATTTTTAGCCAAAAAAGATACACACCCTGGCCAACTTGTGATAAAGGCGTATAGTTAGCTTTTTTCTTTTGCTTTCTTCCTACAGCTTCATGCATGGATCGTTGAAAAGTATCGAAGAAGCCAGAGGAAAAAACCCATAACAAAATGCCAATAATCAAAAAAGGCAGTCCCAACATAAACAGAGTGTCTGATAACATGATCAGACTTAAATTTTTTTTGATCAGACCCCAGATAATAGCGATAACGAAGATAATGACGGCAATAAACGCGGGAGGATATTTTTTCATAATGGACTCCTTGTTGGTTTTTGTAGCTTTTATACAGGGCAAGTTTTTTAGCTAAAGACTAGTGCCAACCAAGTTTCAAAAGCTTTTCCAATGTCTAGCTTTTCAAACTAACTCTCGGCGACAATAAGCAGAAAATTCGAGAAATTTGAAGAACCATTTATCAAATTTTTGTCTTATTGCTTGAGCGCTAACCAAGTTTCAAAAGCTTTTCTTTTACTTTATCGAATCCATTTGGCAAAGTCAAAAGAGTTTTTTTTTAGCACCATTTACTTCTTAAGGTAGGGAACTTGTTTTAAAAAACAGAAGCTTTCCCCACCTGCAAAAAATTTTTCACTTCATGTGCAGTTGATGCATTTTTTGTTCTTGTTGCATATTCTCAATTTTATTTAGGAGGAGAAATAATTTGAATGACTTTCTCAAATATTTTCTAAAACGGCTATTTTTTATGCTGGTAACCTTGTGGCTGATTGCTACGATTACATTCTTTTTATCAAAAATGTTACCAGGAACGCCTTATACCAATGCAGAACGTTTAAGCCCAGACCAAATTGCGTTGTTAAATAAGCAAATGGGTTTGGATAAGCCGGTTATCGTGCAATATGGAACGTATCTGAAAAACTTACTTCAAGGTGATTTCGGAATTTCCTTCCAGTTTAAAAATCAACCAGTTGCAGCCTTATTGGCTGGTCGCGTGGGACCTTCCTTACAATTAGGGATGCAGGCGATTTTACTGGGGACTTTCGTGGGGATTATTTTAGGGACGATTTCAGCCATGAAACAAAATACATGGGTGGATACGTTAGCGACTTTAATTGCGATTTTGGGTCGTTCGATTCCAAACTTTGTCTTCGCCGTTTTACTGCAATATGTTTTTGCGATTAAATTGCACATTTTGCCGATTGCTAAGTGGGAAGGTTTTGCCTATACGATTTTACCAACGATTGCGCTGGCAATGTCGCCTTTAGCCGATTCGGCACGTTTTATTCGAACAGAAATGGTGGAAGTTATGCACAGTGATTACGTAGAACTAGCTCGAGCTAAAGGATTAAGCCGTTGGGAAATCGCCTTTAAACACGGCTTGCGTAATAGCTTGATTCCCTTGATGACATTACTCGGACCTTTAGCAGTTGCTTTAATGACTGGTTCTTTAGTAGTAGAAAATATTTTTGCGATCCCTGGTATTGGGGAGCAATTTGTAAAATCAATTACCACCAACGACTATCCAACCATTATGGCGGTAACCGTCTTGTACTCGGCAATGTTGATTATTGTCATTTTAGTGGTTGACTTATTATACGGCATCGTTGATCCACGAATCCGCGTGTCAGGAGGGAGCAAAGGCTAATGGAAAATGCAAAACCAAAATATGATACTATTGCCAAAATCCCGGCGTCAGAATTTGAGCTGTACCACGGTAGTACCATTAAAGAACGGGAAATGATTGCCGCTCCGTCTTTGACTTTCTTACAAGATTCTTGGCGGCGCCTTCGAAAAAATAAAGCAGCGGTCGTATGTATGGCGATACTACTTGTGATTATTGTGATTTCGATTATTTCAATTTTCTTTTCACCCCATAATCCCACGAAGCAAAATGTTGCTTATATGAATTTGCCACCACGAATTCCTGGGATTGATATTAATGGCTTAAACGGAAAAGCAATGGTTGGCGGACAATTAGTCGATAAATATGCCGCAGCGAATGTACCGGATAATTTGAATTATTATTTTGGGACTGACGGATTGGGCCGTGATGTTTTGAGCCGTCTTTTGATGGGAACGCGGGTCTCTTTATTGATCGCCTTTATCGCGGCGATGTTCGACATTATTTTTGGTGTTACTTACGGATTAATCTCTGGTTTAAAAGGCGGTACAGTGGATACGTTAATGCAACGTATTTTGGAAATTCTTTCTGGTATTCCAAACTTAGTTGTGATGATTTTAATGTTGGTCGTTTTTGAACCGGGTATTCCATCGATTATTGCTGCCATGGCCATCACTAACTGGATTCCAATGGCGCGGATCGTTCGGGCACAGACGCTGAAATTAAAAGACCAAGAATTTGTGTTGGCTGCCCAAACTTTAGGGGAAAGTAATTTCAAAATAGCCTTTAAACATATTTTGCCCAACATCTCCAGCGTGATTATTGTCCAGATGATGTTCAGTATTCCAACGGCGATTTTCTTTGAAGCCTTCTTGAGCTTTATCGGTTTAGGTTTAACACCACCGAATGCTTCACTGGGTACAATGTTAAGTGACGGGTATAAAACCTTCCAATATCTGCCTTACCTATTGTGGGTACCAGCAGTTACGTTATCTGTCATTATGATTGCCTTCAACTTACTAGCTGATGGTCTTCGTGATGCCTTTGATCCGAAAATGAAAGAGTGATGATGATGCCAGAAAAAGTATTAGAAGTTAAAGATTTGGAAATCTCCTTTGATACTTATGCGGGAACAGTCCGCGCAATCCGCAATGTTAGTTTTGACCTTTATAAAGGAGAGACTTTGGCGATTGTAGGGGAGTCAGGTTCCGGTAAATCGGTAACTACTCGCAGTATCATGGGACTTTTAGCCAGTAACGCCAATATTGATAAG
This sequence comes from Enterococcus montenegrensis, assembly GCF_029983095.1. Taxonomy (NCBI): domain Bacteria; kingdom Bacillati; phylum Bacillota; class Bacilli; order Lactobacillales; family Enterococcaceae; genus Enterococcus; species Enterococcus montenegrensis. The sequence continues at coordinate 2,792,651 of NZ_CP120467.1, read as the reverse complement.
GGTGAAATTATTTTTAAAAATTCCGATATTGTCAAAAAATCGGAAAAAGAAATGCAGAAGATTCGAGGTAAGGAAATTGCGATGATTTTCCAAGATCCCATGACCTCTTTAGATCCAACCATGCCAATTGGCAAACAAGTTGCGGAGTCTTTGATTATTCACAACAAAGTGTCTAAAAAAGAGGCCTTAGCTTCCGCATTGGAATTGTTAAACTTAGTTGGTATTCCCAATGCTGAAAAACGATTGAAAAACTATCCCCACCAATTTTCCGGTGGACAACGGCAACGGATCGTAATTGCCATTGCGCTTATTTGCTACCCGGAAGTTCTGATTGCTGATGAACCAACGACCGCTTTGGATGTAACAATTCAAGCCCAAATTTTAGAGTTGATGAAAGATATTCAGAAAAAAATTAACACGTCGATCATTTTTATCACCCATGACTTAGGTGTTGTGGCAAACGTGGCTGATCGCGTGGCAGTCATGTATGGGGGCAGAATTATCGAAGTTGGAACGGCAGAAGAAATTTTTTACAACCCGCAACATCCGTATACATGGGGGCTGTTAGGTTCAATGCCGACTTTAGAAGGGGGCGAAGAACGCCTATATGCTATTCCAGGTTCGCCACCAGATTTACTGCAACCACCAAAAGGGGACGCTTTTTATCCTCGTAATGAATTTGCTTTAAAAATCGATACCGAGCAAGCACCACCATATTTTGACGTCTCTGAAACCCACAAAGCGGCAACGTGGCTCTTAGCACCACAAGCCCCTAAAGTAACCCCACCGGCCGAAATTGTTCGTCGTTGGGAAATTTTCAAAGAAAAACAAGAAGCCTAAGGAGGTAGCCGCGTGAAAAAAGTTTTATTAAACGTAACTCACTTGAAACAATACTTCAATGTCGGACGTAAAGACGAAGTCAAAGCAGTGGATGATATTAGCTTTCACATTTACGAAGGCGAGACTTTTGGCTTAGTGGGAGAATCCGGTAGTGGCAAATCCACCACCGGGCGCACGATTATCCGCTTAAATACGCCAACTGATGGAGAAATTGATTTTGCTGGCCAAGATGTGATGAAAATTAAAGGCAAAGAAGGCTTAAAAACATTTCGTCGCGATGTACAGATGATTTTTCAAGATCCGTATGCCTCTTTAAATCCTCGCATGAAAGTGCGGGACATTATCGCAGAAGGCATTGATATTAATGGTCTTGCCAAAAATGAAAAAGAACGCAATGCCCAAGTGGATGAACTGTTAGAAACGGTGGGGTTAAATCCCAGTCATGGAACGCGTTATCCCCATGAATTTTCCGGCGGACAACGGCAACGTATCGGTATTGCCCGCGCCTTAGCCGTAAAACCAAAATTTATTATTTGTGATGAACCAATTTCAGCTTTGGATGTTTCCATTCAAGCCCAAGTGGTAAATTTATTGCAAGACTTGCAAGAACAGCAAAATTTGACGTATTTATTTATCGCCCATGATTTGTCGATGGTAAAACATATCAGTGATCGCATTGGTGTTATGCACTTAGGCAAATTGCTGGAAGTGGGTACCAGTGATGCCATTTATAATCACGGCGTTCATCCATATACGGAAAGTTTGCTGTCGGCAATTCCATTACCAGATCCAGACCATGAACGTAATCGCAAGCGGATTAAATATCAGGCCCAACCTGATGATGGCAAACAGCGAGGAATGCATGAAATTGCAGAAGGACATTATATTTATTGTTCAGAAGATGAAATTACCATGTACCAAGCAAAATTACAGCAAAAAACGACGCAAAGCCAAGTGGCACTGTAATTGGATTCTTGCGGACTGAGAAAGTTCAATCAGCTTTTCTAGCTGTCTAGCTTCATGAATCAGCCCTTCGGGCATAAGCTAAAATTTACGAAAATGAAAAAGGCATTTTAGCAAATTTTGATCTTATGGCTCAGGGCTAAACGATCCATTCAGCTTTTCTTTTTGTCTAGCTTTATGAACTAACTCTCGGCGACAATAAGTCAAAATCTTGATAAATTTGAAGAACAATTTATCAAGATTTCGCCTTATTGCTAGCGAGTTGACCAAGTTCATTCAGCTTTTCTTTTAAAAAATTTGTTAGGTTAGGTAAGGTTAGGTGGGACAAGGGGAACGTCCCTACCAAAAGCCACCACAACTGAAGTAATGATCAGTGAGGGGAGGCAGGTACCAATTAAAATATTAAAAGCTTATAAATTTGCGCTTTATCCTGATGAAGCGCAAAAACAATTTTTTATTCAAACTTTTGGCTGTGTTCGTTTTACTTATAACACGTTATTGACACTGCGGCAGACAAACTATCAAGATAACAGCGAAACTTTTACAAATCCAGCTTCAGAGCGGTTAAAGACGCAAAAGTTAACGCCAGCTAAACTAAAAAAGGAGTATTCGTTTTTAAAAGCGACGGATAGTTTAGCTTTGGCTAATGCGCAACGTAACTTGGAAAAAGCCTTTCAAAATTATTATCGCGGCCATGCCAGTTATCCGAAACTAAAGAGCAAAAAAAGTGCGTGGCAGTCTTATACTACAAATAATCAAGGCCATACTATTTATCTTGAAAAAGATGGCTTGAAGCTTCCAAAGTTAAAAAGTAAAGTTTTGTTGCATCAACATCGTAATGTGACGGGAAAAATTCGCTCGGCCACTATCTCTGCTAAAAATCGGCAGGAATTTTATGTTTCTTTATTATGTGAAGAAGATAGTACTGCTTTGCCAAAAACCGGTAGCAAAATTGAAATTACCTATAATGGGACAACACTAATTGAGCCAAGTGTGGCAGTGCGCGGCATACCGACGCTTTGCCAAGTGCAACTTTTAGCGCAGCTAAAAAAAGCGCAGCGGCGCCTTGCCATCCGAGCTAAGAGTGCACAGCGACGCAATGTAAAGTTGGAACAAGCTAAAAATTATCAAAAACAAAAATTGCGCCTCCAACAATTATATATCCGCAAAATGAAGCAAAAAGAAGACTTTACAGAACAACTGTCGATTGCTCTTGTGCGCCAATTTGATTGTATCGTGGTCACAATGCCAGCAGCAGGAGACGATGAAACAAAAAACAAGGGCAACAAAGCCCTTAAAACGCAGAAAAATAATCAAAGTACCCCAGTTTTGCAAAATATTGAAGAGAAATTTACTTTAAGTGACTGGAATCGTCTCCTTTTGAAATTGAAATATAAAGCCGATTGGTATGAAAAAGAGTTAGTCTTTTGTTCAAAGCAAAAAGCCAACTAAAATTAGAAAATTTTTTTAGTTTAAGAGAATTTGATTGAAAAACTATTTCCGACAGATAAAAAAAGAAACACTAACTGCAAAGTGTTTCTTTTTTAAGAACTGGAAGGGGCTCCAGGGATCGCCTTGGGTATATAAAAAGTGCACCAGCACTTTTGTTTCTAGGAATCCGCTCACTAATTATGATAAACCATTGTCAGCTTCTTTAAAAAGAGGCTGGGGCATAGGCTAAGTTATGTAAATGACTTGGTCTATGTTTTTTTTGACTGAAAAAAGTTCGAACACTTTATTTTGCACCCCACAAAACAAATCCACCTAAAATTTTCTAAAAATTAAAATATATTGCATAAAAAAGATAAAAATAAGTCGTTTTGTTTTTAATTTAGGCAAGAAGAGGGTATTCTATGGATACCCAAAAAAGCAATAAAATGAAAATTATTATAAATATTGGTAGAAAGAAGTGAGTGAAAATGGGTTTAATTTGGTCTTTAATCGTTGGTGGTGTCATTGGTGCGATCGCAGGTGCGATTACAAATAAAGGTGGTTCAATGGGAATTATTGTAAATGTCGTTGCCGGTCTAATTGGTTCTGCGATTGGGCAGTCTTTATTGGGTCATTGGGGTCCAACTCTAGCTGGAATGGCAATTGTACCTTCTATTATTGGTGCAGTTATTTTAGTGGCAGTCGTATCGTTCTTTTTTGGTAGAAAAGCATAGACATAGTCAGCTTATTTTATTAGTAATAGGTCGTCATTTTGTGACAAGTTATAAATTTGCTGAAATGATTCGGATTGAAAAAAACAGGAATTCAATTTACAATCGTGGTCTATCTTTTGGTTAAATAACTAGAATGTTTGCAATCAGATAGAAGTATAATCCCAGGATGATATAAATGATATAACCGACAGTAAAAGTGTAGGTGCCATTTTAATGGGTGGCAAAACCTACTAAAAATCTGTCTGTAATTAAAAAAACTGCAAGCGCAGGTAAAGTCACGAGACTTTGCCTGCACTTGCTTTTTTTATGCTAGTTTTACGACAAATGTTTCGTAAGGCAGTAAGTTCAACTGATTTAAATGGTGATACGTATGGGGATAGTTTGTGATAATCGTTTCTGTGGCGGCATAAGGCAATGAGAGTGCTTGTTTGCTGTCAGAAAAATTCGCACAAATAAGCCAAGTTTCCCCTTCGTAGCTGCGAGTATAGGCAAAAATATTTTCAGCGGTATCCAGTAAGTCATAATCTCCCCAGACAATTAGCGGATAATTTTTTCGCAACTGAATTAATTTTTGGTAGGTGTAAAAAATGGATTCAGGATCATCCAGCCGGGTTTGCGCATTAATAGTTGTGTAATTGGGATTTAAATTGTACCACGGAGTTACGTTTTCTCCTGTAAAGCCAGCATTAGGCACATTAGACCACTGCATTGGCGTACGGGCGTTGTCACGTCCTTTAGTATTAATGGCTTGCCAAATTGTTGCCTCACTGCTGCCTTTAGTTTTTTCTTCTTCATAGTAATGAATACTTTCAATATCATCTAATTGGCTAATTTTATCGACGTATTGGTTGGTCATGCCCAATTCTTCACCTTGATAAATAAAAGGAGTCCCCCGCATCAAATGGAGTAAAATGGCCAACATCTTACTGCTTTTCGTGGGGTAATCAGCTACATTGCCCCAACGAGATAAAATCCGTGGTTGGTCGTGATTACTCCAAAATAAACTATTCCAAGCTTCTTTTGGTAAGTCTGTTTGCCAGCGGGATAGCACCGTTTTTAACACGGAGACATTTAAGGACTTCAAATTCCATTTTGAAGTTTTGGCAACTTCATCTAAGGCCATATGTTGAAATTGAAAGACCATCGACAGCTCTTTTCTCTTAGGATCTGTATACAAAGGAGCAGTTAGTGGCGTGACACTACCAGTCTCGCCGATGGTTACAACGTCGTGTCCTGCTAAAACTTCGCGATACATTTCTTGTAAATATGGATGTAAGGCGGGGCCGTCCCCAATAATTTTTTGATCGGGAATTTTACCAATTAATTCGATCACATCTAAGCGAAAACCACCGACGCCTTTTTGCAGCCAGAAATTCATAATTTGCCATACTTCTTTGCGCACAGCAGGATTTTCCCAATTCAAATCGGGTTGTTCTTTGGCAAATAGATGGAAATAATATTCGTTTGTTGCGGGTAAGTGTTCCCACGCACAGCCGCCAAAAAATGAATTTAAGTCATTTGGCAACCCATTTTTATCAGAACGAAAAATGTAATAATCCTTATAATGTGGATCGCCTGCTAAGGCTTTTTTAAACCAAGGATGTTCACTGGAGGTATGATTGACTACTAAGTCCATGATAATTTTTATGCCTGCTTTTTTTGCTGTGGCAATTAATTCTTCCATATCTGCCATCGTGCCAAATTCTGGCATAATAGCGCAATAATCACTCACATCATAGCCATTATCGACATTAGGAGATGCAAAAACTGGCGAGAGCCAAATGGCGTCGATCCCCAATTTTTCTAAGTAAGATAAACGCGCGGTAATTCCTTTAATATCGCCAATGCCGTCATTGTTGCTATCTTGGAAACTCCGGGGATAAATTTGATAAAAAACGCTTTGTTGCCACCATTTTGATGCCATGATAAAACTCCTTTCAAAAAAACAAACTTTTAGTGAAACGTTTTTCTTATTTGGTAAAATATTTGCAGCTAGATTTTACCATGAAATTGTTTTCAAATGGTTGTTTTATTAAAATATTGTCATTTAATTTTTGATAAATGCTTATTTAACACTGATTTTACTCATTGTGAAAAGTTTTTTTATAAAAAATCGTAGAAAACGGTTGCAAATTAAATCGCGGCATTATATACTCTGTTCGTAGAAACGTTTCACCAAAAATGAAATACGGAGGAAGAAAGATGAAGATTTCGAAAAAGCTTTGTTTATTGGGTGTAACAGCAGCGATGACACTGGGTGTTTTAGCAGGTTGCGGATCAGGTTCTGGCGGAGATTCTGCTAAAGATGACAAGGTCTTAAATATTTGGGGTATGGGAGAAGAAGTGAAACAATTATCCAAAATGACGGATAAATTCACAGATGAAACTGGGATCGAAGTTAAAATACAGTCTATTCCTTGGTCAAATGCCCACGATAAATTATTAACAGCTGTTGCTTCTAAGAGTGGCCCAGACGTATTGCAAATGGGGACAACTTGGATGCCTGAATTCCAAAAAGCTGGTGCTTTAGCAGACATGAGCAAGTACATTGAAAAATACGACAATTTAAAAGCTGAAAACTTCTATCATGGTTCTGTTGAAACGACAAAATTTGACGACAAATATTACGGTATTCCGTGGGCAGCTGAAACACGCGTACTATTTTACCGTACTGATGTTTTAGAAAAAGTTGGCTATAAAGAAGCGCCAAAAACTTGGGAAGAATTAGAAGATGCTGCTAAAAAATTAGCTGCTCGTGGCGATGACAAATACGGTATCAACATCGACAGCAAAGAACAAACACTAGGCTTTATGTTTGCTCGTCAAAATGGTTCACCATTATTAGAAGATGGCAAACCTGTCTTCAATAAAAAACCTTTTGTTGACGCTGTTTCTTACTTGAATGACTTTATCCAAAAAGGTTACTCACCAAAAGAAGATTTAGGTTTGGATGTATCGCAAACTTTCTCTGGTGACGATGCAATGGTACCAATGTTTATCAGTGGTCCTTGGATGGCAAAAACTGTAAAAGATACAGTAAAAGATGTAGATGGCAAATGGGCGATTGCAACATTGCCGAAAAAAGAAAACAACATTTCTTCAATGGGTGGCTCAAACTTAACTATTTTTGAATACTCTAAGAAAAAAGATGATGCAGCGAAATTCATCGAATTTATGGCCCGTCCTGAAAACCAATTAGAGTGGATGAAATTAACTGACGCACTTCCAACTGCTTTAAAAGCTTGGGAAGATGATTCTTTGAAATCTGATCCCGTTTACAGCGTCTTTAACGAACAATTACAAAACTCTGAACCAATGCCTTTAATCCCTGAATTTGAAGAAATCGCACAAAACTACTTGAAACACTTTGAACAAATCTATCTTGGCGGCGCCAACGTTCAAAAAGAAATGGACGCTTTCAACCAAGAGTCAGAAACTACTTTAAACAAATAATCGTGGTATAAAAATTTAACAGCTAAGAAGTGTTAGATTGTCACCACAAATTTTTTAGGAGTGGTCCAAAAGTCCTGTTTGGACTTTTAACCACTCCTTGCTTTTGTCAATTCCTACAATTCACGAAATTATTTTGAAGGGGGCGCTTCCATTGCGAAAAGCCAAAACCACCAAAGCACCATATCTTTTCATTGCTCCAGCCTTGATTTTACTTTTGCTATTTTCAATTATTCCTATCTTTGTTGCATTTTTTATTAGTTTTACTGATATGAGTCTTGTTGGGCTCGCCGACTGGTCACAAATTAAATTTGTTGCGTTTAAAAACTATCAAGATATTGTTTTGGACCCTGTTTTTCTAAAGAGTATTAAAAATACGCTCTTTTATGTGGTATTCGGGGTGCCGGTTGTTATTGCCTTATCAATGGGTTTGGCGTTAATGATTAATTTTGGTAAAAATCGAATTTTTTCTGCTTTTCGGATGATTTTTTACACACCGGCGATTACAAACGTGGTTGCCGTGGCAGTAGTTTTTGCCTATTTATATAATCCAAGTTTCGGCTTTTTAAATTATTTGTTGTCACTTTTACACATTGATGCGGTGCCATGGTTAACCAATCCGGTCATGGCAAAAATTTCCTTAATTATTTTAGGGGTATGGCGCGCAGTCGGGGCCAATATGTTGATTTTCTTGGCTGCCATTCAAGGTATTCCAAAAGAATTATATGAAGCCGCTTCACTAGATGGTGCTTCAAAACGGCAGCAAACTTGGTACATTACCATTCCGTCGTTACGCTTTTCAACGTTCTTTGTTACCGTCACAACTTTAATCGGCTGGTTGCAATTCTTCGAAGAACCATTTGTTTTAACCAATGGTGGACCGCTAGATTCTACGACTTCTGTTGCGTTGTTTATCTACCGCAATGGTTTCCAATTAAGTAAATTTGGCTATGCTGCAGCGGGATCGTTCATTTTATTTGCAGCTATCATTATCGTGACATTGCTACAATTTAGAATGCAACGCAAAAATGCAGAAAATCAATTATAAGTGAGGTAATCAAAGATGACAAAAGAAATGCAAAGTAACCGTCGTGCCAAAATTGCAATCGGGATTGCCTTAGCCATTGGTGCGATTATTTGGATGATTCCTTTTGTATGGATGATCCTTTCTTCTTTTAAAACAGATGCGGAGATTATGCAATTTCCTCCGAAAATTTTACCGGAACATTTTTCTATGGATAACTTCAAAGAGTTATTCGGTGCCTTCAATTTTATCGTGTATTTGAAAAATACGTTAATCGTTGTAGCCTTCTCCTTTTTAGGCATGTTCTTTAACGCTATGGCAGGTTTTGGCTTTGCCAAATACAACTTTAAAGGCCGTGAACCTTTGTTTTACTTGGTCTTAGCAACAATGATGATTCCCGGTCAGGTAACGATGATTCCTGTTTACTTGATTATGAACTCTTTAAAATTAACCAATACTATGGCAGGGATTATTTTGCCCGGCTTAGTGGGGGCATATGGGATCTTTTTATTCCGCCAATTTGCTTCCGCTATTTCCAATGAACTTTTAGAAGCTGCTCGCTTGGATGGCGCAAGTGAATGGTATATCTTCACCCGCATCGTTTTACCTATTTCCAAACCGGTGTTGGCCGTACAAGGGATTGCGACATTTATCGGTGGTTGGAATTCATTCTTATGGCCGTTGATTATGGCAAACGACGAAAAATATTACACCTTATCTGTTGGCTTGCAGTTGTTAAAAGGACAATATGCGAATAATTACTCCCTACAGATGGCAGGTTCAACCTTTATGGTCGTGCCAATTTTAATCATCTTCATGTTCTTACAAAAATATATCTTGGAAGGCTATAACGTTTCAGGAAATAAATAAAAAAAATGCACCAGCTAAAGGAGGATGCAGCAATGGAACAGGCAAAATTAACTGCATTGGTACAAGAAATGACATTGGCTGAAAAAGTCGATCAGCTTTTACAATTGGCTGCCGATTTTTATTCACAGGCCGCAGAAGAAAAAACTGGTCCCATGACAGAAATGGGCTTAAAAGATGAAAATATTCAAAATGCCGGTACTATTTTAGGTTTAGCCGGAGCCAGTGAAGCCAAGCGAATTCAAAAAGAGTATATGGAAAAAAATCGCTTGGGTATTCCTACACTATTAATGGCCGATATTATTCATGGCTTTCGCACAATTTTTCCGATTCCATTGGCTCTTGGCAGCAGTTGGGATCTAGCAGCCGCAGAAGAAATGGCGCAAATTTCTGCCAAAGAAGCAGCAGTTTCTGGCTTACACGTTACCTTTTCACCAATGGTCGATTTGGTAAGAGATCCACGTTGGGGCCGGGTGATGGAATCTACAGGAGAAGATCCATATTTAAATGCCCGCTTTGCTGAAAGCTTTGTTAAAGGTTATCAAGGGGATGACTTAAAAAATGATTTCACGCGCGTTGCCGCTTGTGTAAAACACTTTGCAGCTTATGGGGCAGCTTTAGCTGGTCGGGATTACAATACTGTCAATATGTCAGAAAGACAGTTGCGGGAAAGTTATTTACCAGGTTATAAAGCTGCCTTAGATGCCGGTGCTAAATTAGTTATGACCTCTTTTAATACCGTTGACGGCATTCCTGCCACGGGGAACAAGTGGTTATTCCGTGATGTTTTACGTCAAGAATACGATTTTGACGGCGTCGTGATTTCAGACTGGGGCGCAGTAAAGGAATTGATTTTTCACGGCGTTGCCGCTGATGAAAAACAAGCGGCGCAATTAGCCATTGAAGCTGGCGTTGATATTGAAATGATGACGACCTGTTACACCCATTATTTAGCGGAATTAATTGAAGAAGGCAGTGTGGATGAAGCGTTATTAGATGAAGCTGTTTTACGCATTTTAGAATTGAAAAACGATTTGGGGTTATTTGAAAATCCCTATCGTGGTGCCAGTGTTGAAGATGAAAAGGTGATTTTATCACCCGAGCATCGCCAAGCAGCTCGTGAAATCGCGCAAAAATCAATCGTCTTATTAAAAAATAAAGCAGATATTCTACCTTTAAATTCAGAAGAAACAGTCGCAATTATTGGCCCCGCGGCTGCAAGTCACGATGTTTTAGGGGCATGGTCTTGGCAAGGAAAAATGAAAGAAGCCGTTTCACTTTTAGAAGGGGCCCAAGCGTATAGCTCACATTTATTAGTCGGCAAAGAAGAGTTTGATTACTTTACCCCAAGTCAAAAAGCTGTGGCAGAAGCCGTTTCATTGGCGCAAAAAGCCGATAAAGTTGTGTTGGCTTTAGGCGAAGCAGAATGGATGAGCGGCGAAGCGGCAAGTCGTAGCGATATTACTTTGCCAAAAGCGCAAATTGCCTTGTTTGAAGCTGTTAAAGCAGTCAATCCCAATATTATTGTGACCTTATACAATGGTCGTCCTTTGGATTTAAATGGCATCGATGAAGCCAAAGCCATTGTGGAAGCATGGTTTGCAGGTACAGAAGCTGGGAATGCCTTAGCCGATATTTTATGGGGGGCTTTTAATCCAACGGCGCGCTTGTCCATGTCATTTCCTGAAAGCGTTGGCCAAGTACCGATTTTTTACAATTGTGATAGCACGGGCCGCCCATATGAGAGTGCACCGAATGAAAAATATGTTTCAAAATATTTAGATGTCTCCAATTATGCGAAATATCCTTTTGGCTTTGGCTTAAGTTATAGCCAATTTTCTTATCAAGACGTCGTGATTGACCAGACAGAATTAACGCCAGAAAACCAAATTCTGCTCACAGTGACAATTACAAATGAAAGTGAGCAAACAGGCAAAGAAACAGTGCAGTTGTACATTCAAGATTTAGTGGGACAAGTTGTACGTCCGATAAAAGAATTAAAGGCCTTCCAGCAAGTTGTTTTAGCCGGTAAAGAAAGCCGCAAAGTTTCTTTTGCCATTACAGAAGAGATGTTGCGCTATGTCCATCAAGATCAAAGAAGGATTAGTGATGCAGGTGCCTTTTTGGCAATGGTGGGACCAAACAGCCGTGATTTAACTGCGGTAACATTTAATTTAGTGAAGTAGGGAGCCAAAACAATGAAGCAAATCATTTTGAACGCCGGAGATGTCCAAGCGGCATTTTTACCCACAGGGGATTTATACGAGTTGTGCAGCAATGAAATTATGATTAATCAATTAGATGGTAACGCCTTAGATGGTAGCGTCAATCAAATTTATTTACGTATTTTTGATGAAAAAATCACAGCGATACCTTTAATTGGTTCAAATACTAACAGTACTTTTTCGCAAAATGAAAATGGCGTAACGTGGCAAGGTAGCGTTGAAGAAATTAGGTACCAAGTGGACTTTACCTTAAGCAAAAAAAATATCTGGTTTTGGACGGTCACATTAAAAGGTGAAGGACAAGTTGTGGATGTCATCTTTGGGCAGGATTTAGGCAACGCCGCCAAAGGTGCTGTGCAATCAAACGAAGCATACATGTCCCAATATGTTGACCACAAAGTAACACAACAAGAAAACGGCTATATTATCACTTCACGTCAAAACCAACCACAAGGTGGAGAATTTCCAGTAGTGGAACATGGTAGCTTAACGAAAAACCGCGGCTTTTTAACCGATGGCTATCAATTCTTTGGAACAAACTATAAAACTACAGCGACACCGCAAGCTTTAGCGATTGATCAATTTGAAAATGAAGTTTATCAATACGAGTTTGCTTATCCCGTATTACAATCTGAAAAAATGACTTTACAAGGTGAAGCAGAAGTAGTTTTTTACGGCGGCTTTAAAAGTAATCATCCTAAAGAAATAACAGAAGCACTTTTTACCAAAGAGCAAGTTGCTGCAGCCTACCAGAAACCAGTAGTTTTACAAAATGAACAAGGAAACACGCGTCAGAAAAAAATCGGTGCGCCTTTAACGGGGAAAAAATTAACTGCCGCTGAAATTGATGCCTTATTCCCAGAAAAAAACCAAGTCGAAGTAGTTGATGGCAGCGTGTTGTCTTTCTTTACACCAAATTATCATCACGTGGTTTTACAAGAAAAAGAAGAACAGATGGAACGGGCAACCGGCCACATTTTACTAAGTGGGACGGACTTAACTGTCGATAAACCGCTTCTAGCAACGACAGCTTATATGTACGGAATTTTCAACTCCCAAGTAGTTTTAGGCAACACTTCCATGAATAAATTAATGAGTAACAGCCGTAACAGCTTAAATGTTTTAAAACATTCTGGCCAACGCCTGTATGTAAAAGAAGGCGAGAACTGGCGTGTTCTAACCATGCCTTCTGCTTTTGAAATGGGCTTAAATTCGGCAACTTGGTATTACCAATTAGACGATGATTTACTGACAATTACGACCTATACGATTGCAAATGGCCGCGAAATTCGTCTGAATTGCCACAGTGCCATTGGCAAAAATTATACCTTTGCTTTAACGAGTCATCTTTTGATGGGAGCACAAGAAACACCAACGTATCAAATGACACAAACGGGCAATCAAATGACGATTAAACCGGCAGCAAGCTCACCTGTAAACAGTGAATACCCTGATTTGACCTATTATATGACCATGGATACAGCATTTAGCGTGACAGATGAAAGTCTCTTTGGAGTAGAATCTTCTGACTTGCAAGTTGTAGTTTTAGAAGATGTTTCAGGTTTTGAAAGTATTATCCAAGGCACATTAACAGGGGCAGATTTTGTTGAAACCAAAACGGATTTGATTGCAGAAGATGCAGCCTATGTAACTTTTGTTGACAGCTTATTACACAATTTCAAATTGGAGCATGAAACGGCAGACGTTAGCAGTATGAATTATTTGAGCCGCTGGTATGTTCACAATATGCTCGTTCACTACTTATCCCCACATGGGTTAGAACAATATGGCGGGGCTGCCTGGGGGACGCGGGATGTTTCCCAAGGTCCAACTGAATTTTTCTTTGCAATTAACCGACCAGAAGTTGTAAAAGATATTATTAAAAAGGTGTATGCCAACCAGTTTGACGATGACGGCAACTGGCCGCAATGGTTCATGTTTGATCGTTATGAAACGCAAAAAGCTGATGAAAGCCATGGGGATGTAATCGTTTGGCCAATGAAAATTATTGCAGATTATTTAGCTAAAACAGCTGATTACAGTATTTTGCAAGAAAAATTGCCTTATACAAAACGAAGTGATTTCCATAAAACGGCTGAAAGCTACACGTTATTTGACCACTTGAAAAAAGAAGTTCAATATATCGAAGATAATTTCTTAGCGGGAACGTATTTATCTTGCTATGGCGATGGCGATTGGGACGATACTTTGCAACCCTATGACAGCCGTTTGAAAAAACATATGGCCTCTAGTTGGACTGTCGCTTTAACATACCAAGTTATGAATAAGTTAAGTCACGTTTTAGCGACAGAAGATGCCGCCTACAGCCAACATTTAGAAAAACTTGTAGCTGGTATTAAAACAGACTTTACAAAATATATTTTAGGCACCGATGTTATTCCTGGCTTTGTTTATATGGAAGAAGATGGCACGCCTGAATTAATGATTCATCCAACTGACAAAAAGACCGGAATTCAATACCGTCTATTGCCAATGACTCGCAGTATGATTGCAGAATTACTAACACCTAAACAAGCACAAGCTCATTTGGCTGTGATCAAAGAAAACTTGCAATTTCCAGATGGCGTACGCTTGATGAATCGTCCTGCTCATTATGCCGGCGGTGTGAGCACTAACTTTAAACGGGCCGAACAAGCCGCTAACTTTGGGCGGGAAATTGGTTTGCAATACGTTCACGCCCACATTCGTTTTACCGAGGCAATGGCAAAATTAGGCAAAACAGAGGAAACTTGGCGGGCATTACAAACCATTAACCCAATTAATTTAAAAGAGCGGGTAAAAAATGCTAAATTACGCCAAGCCAATGTGTATTTCAGTAGTTCTGATGGCGATTTCAAAACAAGATATGAAGCACAGGAAAACTTTGGTAAACTAAGAGATGGAAGCGTTGACGTCAAAGGCGGCTGGCGGATTTATTCTAGCGGCCCGGGAATTTACTTAAATCAACTGTTAACGAATGTTTTAGGTCTAAGAGAAGACAGTAAAACAATCGTCTTAGATCCCGTTTTACCGGCAGAACTTGACGGACTTAAAGTAAATTACGCTCTAGCTGATGCACCAGTAGCAATCACTTTTTATACTGCAGCAGATAAAAAGCGCAAAGTCGTAATCAATGGTAAAGTGGTGGAAACAAAAATAGAAGCGAACCCATATCGTACCGGTGGCTTTGTCATAGACAAAAAAGACTTCAAAGAATATTTGAAAGACGGCAATCAAATTGCTATTTATTGCTAGCCTTGAAGGTATAAGTATTTGAAAAAACGTAGCAGAAGGAAATTCAATTGTGAAACGACAATTGAATTCCTTCTGCGAGTTTTAGAAAAAGCAGTTTTTAAGGCTAAACGTGACACATGTTTGGACTTGTTTTTTAGAAAAGAATAGATCTGCTTAAAATGAAATAGGCTGTCAGTTTCTCACAGCGGTTTTTGCTGATGTGAAATGATATACGAAGAGAAAATAAGACTCATTTTTTTCAAAAAAATGAATACATTAAAATGAAATAGGATGTCAGTTTCTCACAGCGATTTTCGCTGATGTGAAATGATATACGAAGAGAAAATAGGACTCATTTTTTTCAAAAAATGAATACATTAAAATGAAATAGGAGCGTAAGGCACATGGTTGGTATTAAAGATATAGCAAAAGCCGCAGGGGTATCGATTTCAACAGTTTCATATGCTTTAAACGGCAGCACCAAAGTAACAGAACAAACCCGCCAGAAGATCATGGCAATCGCCAATGAGCTGAACTATGTCCCCAACATGGCCGCCCGCACTTTAAAAAGACAACAAACAAACATTATCGGTGTCTACCTAGCCGATTATGCTGGTAGCTTTTATGGTGAATTATTAGACGGGATCAAACGGGGACTAGCGGCTTACGATTATGAAATGATTGTTTGCAGTGGGCAAAAATCACACTTATTTATTCCAGAACGAATGGTGGATGGGGCGATTATCTTGGATTGGACTTTCCAAACCAAAGAAATTGAAATGCTCGCAAATCGTGGTCATCAAATGGTGGTATTGGATCGTGAAATTGCCAACGACAATATTTCCCGCGTGTTATTAGATAACAAAGGTGGTGCAACCTTAGCGATTGAGCGATTAGTTGCGGCACAGACGAAACATGTTTATCTGGTAACCGGTTCAATGGGTTATGATAATGAACAACGCTTGTTAGCCAGCACGAAAGAATTAACGCGTTTCAATATTAGTTATGAAATAATTGAAGGAAATTTCACAGAACCTTCTGGCTACGCCGCCGCTGAGAAAATCGCGGAGAGGCTCGATCAAAAACAAAATGAAACACCAATTGATATTTTTTCCTTCAACGATGAAATGGCCGTTGGGATTTACAAATTTTTCGCAGATCGGCCAGAAAAAATTGGACAAGATATTCGGATTGTCGGCTTTGATAATATTGAAATTAGTTCATTTTTAACACCACGATTGGCGACAATCGCCTATTCTAAACATCGATGGGGCATGGTCGCTGCCGAAAAAATTATTCGCCTGATTCAAGGTGAAAAAGTCGAAGACGAAGCTATCTACACCACCTTTGTCTCTGGTAGTTCACTAAGTTAAAAAAACTCCAGTTACCGCAATTTCCAAGTATGACTTCAATTGTACTTGGAAATTGCGGCTGGAGTTTTTTAATTTAACTGAAAGAAAAAGTTCTTTTTGCCAAGGTGTAAGGTGATTTTTCTTGTGAAAATATTTGAAGAGCCATGGGTAAATTTGAATTCTTATCAAGCAATAAGTTAGAGGCTATCAGAATGTTATAAGTAACGGTGTAAAAGAAGTGTTATAAAGTAAGAATCAATTTTCACATTTCACATACAAAGGAGCTTTTTTTATGACAATTTGTCGGATGAATTTTAAATCACAGGTTTTAGATTTGAGCACCAGTGTCAATGTCTACTTACCAGATAATGAGGTAATGATAGCAGAGGCGCCAATACTTTATTTGCTCCATGGGTGGTCAGATGATTGCAATGCATGGCTTGATAGTACAAATTTAATACGACAAGCGCAAGAATACCCTTTTGTCATTGTGATGCCGCAAGTAGGTTTAAGTTATTATACGGATATGGTTGCAGGAGGCGATTATTTCACCTTTTTGACGAAAGAATTACCACAAAAAATTGCGCAATGGTTTCAAATTATGCCGCAAAAGAAGAAAACTTTTGTTGCTGGGCTTTCCATGGGAGGATACGGTGCTTTTAAATGGGCGCTAACATATCCCGAACAATTTTGCGCTGCAGCTTCCTTGTCAGGTGCACTAGACGTTGTAAATATATGGCGCCAAAAACCAGAGCGTAAAAAGCATCTTGCGGCCATTTTTGGTGATTTGGATTTACTTACAGATAGCCGTAACGATTTATTTGCTTTACTAAAAAATCCGGCGCTAGTAGAAAAATCTTGCGAGACGCATTTTTTTCAAATGTGTGGGACAGAAGATTTTGTTTACGCTGATAATCAACGCTTTTTACAAATAGCCAAAAAGACTTTGCGTAATTTTGAATACCAAGAAAGTCCCGGCGATCACAATTGGGATTATTGGGAGGGAGCGATTGAGCTAGTTTTGAAGCGCTTTGTGGGGATTTATGAGGAAACAGTATAATGTAGCACAAAAAACATCTTATCTCCATATGAGCAATAAGATGTTTTTTGTCTGAATTTGAACAAGTGATGGTATTTCAAAAATTTAAAATAAACTGACTAACCTTAAAAATAAGAGTAGCTATTTTCGAATTATCCAATTTATTGCTGTGAGACATAGTGCCTGCTTCAGCAGAACTGATGTAAATTAGTCTTTAATCTGTTCGTGAAGAGAAACATTTCTCTCACAGCCTCGGTAAAAAATCCAGCCTCCTCTTTATCTCTTCACAAAAGCTAAGTCTTTTGCTAAGAAGAAGGGGGTGTAAAAGACGACACCGCTTGATAGTGGCAAGACGTGGTCAGGTAAAGTGATATTAAGTGTTTGGCGAATGTATTCTTGTCTGGTTTTAATGCGTTGCCAAACTGCTGGGTAATTTGCGGCTAACTCTTGGCGGAGGTTAGCGTCGGCCAAAGCGACGCCGTTTTCGCAGCTGGCGCCAGCAAAGCCTGCGACCGCAGGAATGATGTCAATTTGCAGCAACATTCCTGAAGTGAGTTTAACGGACGAATTTTCCTTCACGGGCGAAGACATCCACTCTTCATCAGCGGTTAAGTGACCAGGATTTAAATGCCAATGATACGTATTTTTGGGCAGGACATCTTCAATTATTTGATACAATTGCCCGCCTGTCATTCCGATTTCAATTTGCTCTAACCACGTTGTCACAGCGTTAAAGTAAGGTTGCGCAATTTTGGACAAATAATTTTCTTGTCCTTTCGGTAATTCTTTTGCAGTGTGAATAACATAGCCGCTGCGACTAGCTAAACCACCTTTAAAGCCAGTCGTTAAAGACATTTTATCTCCTAATTGAATTTTTTTGTCAGTTGGGGAGATAAAGGCGTTCAAAAAGCGCTCGCCACAAGCTGCAATCGGCATAACATTTGGTGTTTGCCCATAGCGCACGAGGTGACTAGCGACCGCCATTTCCGTTTTGCCGAGGTTTACGGCATCAAGGGCGCTTAATACGCAGTCAGAAGCCAGGCTGGAGCCAAATTCATAATAGGCGATTTCGTTGGCGTTATTTGTTGCACGCACGCCATAAGCTGGATGAATAAAGATGTCACTGCGATTTTCAATCTGACTTTTTGGCGCGGCGGCTTCTATTGCTGCAAGGATAAAATGCGGGACATCAAAAAGCTTGCGATTGTCTTCTTGAGCGCTGGTAAACATTTTCCAACCGATAACGCCAATATTTTGCTGTTCATTTGAGATTTTTGCTGCTTGTAAAACAGCTGTCAAAGATTTTTCACCTTTCATTGGCTGGTCGGGCAGTGAAAATTGCGGATAATGCAAAAGCGTCGCAGGTAGGCGGCTGTGTTGATTCATCTTCAAATTTTCATTTCCGGAGATGAAAAAAGCGGTCCCGTCTTGATGTAAAACCAGCAGACTTTCTTCAAAGCGGGTCATAAAACCTGTTAAATAAGAAAAATTACTGCCGTGTTCTAAATCGCAATAAATAATGATGCTGTCGATGTTCTCTTTTTGCATTGCAGCTAACACTTTTTCTTTTCGTAACGCCATTGTTTCATCTGTCAGATGATAAATTTTTGCTTCGTTGTCTTTGATAGGCGGCGTTACTTTTTTTAATTCAATTTTCGCCATGGGGGACCTCTTTTCTTGGTTTACGTCTTTAGAATCAATTCTTTCTTTTATATTACGCAAAAAAGAGTAAGAAACGAAGTCTTTTTCATCATTTCTTACTCTTTTTTTGCTAATATGTAGGTATTTTTGCGAAACGATCATATTTTTTTGTACTTTTACTGTAATTGGTACAGCCAGAGTAAGTTATTTCAATAGTAATCGCAACGCCAATTTACAATTTTCTGCTAAACTAAAAGTAGTTTCAAAATGACGAAAGTGGGATTGTGATGGAAAAGATATTGAAGAAGATTCCGGCTTTATTAGCCAGCAAGCTTTCTATTTTTATTTACCTATTTCTATTTTTTTATTTGGTCATCTTTGCCTTTTTAACCAAATTAATTCCAGCTTTAAATTCGTGGGCGCCGGATAATAATGTCCAATTAGTCTTGGGCAATTACACGAATGTATTGAGTGCACTGGGGGCTTCCATTGCGGCTGGCAATGGCGTGGCGGTACGATCAAAAATGGATAAAATGCAACGCCGGCATGAAGATATGCACCAAGAGCTGTCAGATAAGATTGCCGAACTACATAGCAAACTGGAACATCTGGAAGCATTGCGCTCCGCAGAAAACACAGCAGCAAAAAATGATGGGACGAAAGCTGAACAGATAGTGGACAGTGATAAAATTGAGTAAGTAAAAAAACATGAACCAGCAAAAAGAGGCACAAAGTCCTTCAAAAATTGCTGGTTCATGTTTTTTTTACCGGCGGAAGGATAAATTTTTACCCAACTTCATTAAAAAATAATATTATCCTTAATAATCTCAAGGTCTAAAATTAGAATTTTTCGCCTTTTCATGGTGATGGCGCCCATATCTTTTAGTTGTTGCATCATGCGGTTGACGCTACTGGCAGAAGCGATGCCGCAAAAATGCGCAATTTCTTCGTTGGTAACGACAAAATCGATTAATAAGCCTTCGGGTGTTTTTACGCCAAAGGTATCGTAAAGTTCATAAATTTGCGTGCAGACGGCACCAAATTTGCCATTCATCAACATTTGTTGCATGCGTTTCATGGAATGCAGCAAACGCACGCGGTAATAATCTTTTACAAAAAGCTGTAAATCCAAGTTTTGATTGATGTCTTTCCAAAACTGCACCCGATCGATTTGATACAATTCTGCTTTACAGGATTCCACGCGAATATTAAAGGGTGCATCAATAAATTGGGAATATTCATCTTTTAATAGTGAAACAATTTCCAAGCTGTTGATATAGCGCAAATTAAATTCTCGTCCATCGCGGGAGATGACGCTTGTTTTAATCGTACCGCTTTTTAAAATGTAAACATTTGAGTCTTGCAATCCCTCATAAGTTAAATACTTTTTCTTCTCCTTAACCACTACCGGAAAATCATGAGCTTGTAAATAGTCCTCCAACACTCGATTATCCATTCAAGTAACCGCCCCTTAGCCTTTTTTAAGTAACTTTCATTTTTTTTCAGAAAAAAACAGTTAGCACTATTTAAACTGATAAAAGCTAGAAAAACAATAACAAATGTTAATGTTTTTTGTTTTTGCGAAATCTTTTTAACTTTTTTTATGCACAAAATCGCATTTTTTCGCTGCTTTGTATCGCTATACTAAGGCACACAACGAAAAGAAAGAAGGAAATTTTCATGAAAGAATGGAAAGAAATGATTTTAGAGCGATTGGACGCGGCGTATAAAGCACGATTTGAAAAAGATCAAGCGCTAATTTTTTTAAATGATGCCTATCAAGATGTCTTATTCTGGAAAATGCAAGTAAATGGTAGTGAGAAAACTGACTTTACGGCATTTATGGCGGAATTTATGGAAGTACGGGATTTGTTTATTGGTCTTTTAGTAGATCGTTATCCTTCAAATTACCGGGAAGTAGAAGCAAAATTGGAACATTTGAAAACAGGAAATATTCCTGAAACAGAATTTGTCGCCAATTTAGCGGAATCTTTTGCTTAAGGATAGGCTGCAAAAAATTTTTAAAAATTTTCGTCAGGTTAAATATCATTTAGTTTACGAAATGTTTAAAAAAAGAGACGGAAATCAAAAATTCTAGGAGGAAAAAGATTGGAACACCAAGCAGAAAAATTATTTAATAAAGGCTTTATTAGTATCACCCTCATTAATTTTGTTGTGTATTTAGTGTATTATTTGTTAGTTGTCATTATGGCGGTCATTGCGCAGGATAATCTTCACGCGACATTAGGACAAGCGGGACTTGCAACCGGCATTTATATTTTAGGAACTTTATTAGCCCGCTTAATTATCGGAAAAACATTAGAGCTGTGGGGACGAAAAGCCGTCTTGCGCTACGGGGCGTTATTTTACTTAGTGACCATGATGGCTTACTTGTATATGCCGACAATTGGGATGATGTATTTGATCAGATTTTTAAATGGCTTTGCCTACGGAACAGTTTCAACAGCAACCAATGCGATTGTGACCGCCTATATCCCCAAAGCAAAATACGGTGAGGGCATTAATTACTACGGCTTATCTACAAGTTTAGCTGCCGCAATTGGACCGTTAATCGGGATGGTATTACTAAATACGACGAATTTTTATTTTATTATTATTTTTTCCATTGTTTTGATTTTCATCACGACAATTGCTTGTTTTGCCTTTCCAGTCAAAAATATTGTTTTAACCAAAGAACACCGAGAACAATTGTCAAAATGGACCTTTGATAGTTTTGTAGAAAAGAAAGTTGCCTTTATTTCCTTTATCGGCTTTTTGATGGGGCTAGCTTACTCAAGTGTCTTGGCTTTTCTTTCTTCATACGCCAAAGCAATTGATTTAGTAGGAGCAAGTTCATTGTTCTTTGTTGTTTATGCGCTGGTCATCACTTTTACACGACCAATGTCTGGGCGTATCTTCGATTTACGGGGTGAAAATTATGTGATGTATCCCAGCTATCTCTTCTTAACTGGCGGGCTCTTTTTATTAAGTATCACCAACGCTAGCTGGATGTTGCTTTTAGCCGGTGCCTTAATCGGTTTAGGTTATGGAACCTTTATGTCAAATGGCCAAGCGATTTGTTTGAAAGTCAGCGAAGATCACCGCATTGGGATTGCACTGTCCACTTATTTTATCGGTCTTGATTTAGGTCTTGGCATTGGGCCTTTTGTTTTAGGGGAATTACGCAGTGTTTTATCTTTCCAAGGAATCTATTTAGTAGCCGGCTTTTTACCTGTAATTTGTGCAATTTTATATGGCATTTTTTATCGGGTAAAAACGAGTGAAAAGAAAGAAAATCTTGTCGTAGAAGAAGATTAAACCTTACAGGAGGCAAAAAAATGAATACAGAACAAATCACAACCTTATTGCAGCAAGTGTTGGTGAAATTAGAAGAAACCGACCAGTGCTTAGAAGAAATCAAAGCCCAAGAAGCTGCCCAAGTACAAAATACTAAAAAATACCTTTGTGCCATTCAAGAAGTGATCCAAAACAATAATGTTATGTAGTAAAAAGCTGTCAGGTGACAGTTTGAAAACTGCTAACTAAGCTGACTAGAAAATTCTATGTATGACAAAACAGTTAAGATTGTTTTATTAAAAAATCAAAAAATTAGGCAAATAAAAATACCGCGGAAACCAGTAGCTGTTTTCTGCGGTATTTTTTTAATTTGTAAATTATGAGATATCTAAGAGTATAACAAGGAAAATAATAATACAAGTAGTTGTCATATACAGCATGTTTTCAAATTTTCGTGTCTTTGTTTGAAATAATAAACCAGGCTCAGTCGAAAAGAAGTTGCTACGGTATTTCATTGGAATAAAATTTCCAATTAATATCCCTACCAACAAGAGATAAAAAGGCCAGTTTTGTGTCATTCCCCTAGCTAAAAAGGCCCATACAAGAGAAATTCCATAAATGATAGACTGAATGAGTGTCACAATGAAAAAAATTTTTTTATCCTTATGCAAGGACTATTCCTCCTGCTACATTATATTTGTTTCATTTTACCATTCCCTTGGCCTTACTGTCCCTAAACAAAATAAAAATAACTGATATGATTAATTAAAATAACGAATTTTTAATTTGGGAACACAATTAAATGTGATAAGATTAATCCAATCAACAAAAAAGGGTTTCAAAAATGGTGAAAGCAAAAGCCGTACTAGCAACTTCAATGACGATAGCAGTAGGCCTTTTAGCTGCCTGTAAAACTGATGTGCAAGTGCCAGCAAGGTAAAAAAGTAGTAGAGAATACATATTCATAAGCTTAGTTAAAAGAGAACACAATTAACGGATCAATAACGAAAATTGAAGATACGAAAGACAGTGCAGGAAATCCGGCAGTACTGATTACGTCTGAAGTAATCAAAAAAGCTGTTCACTTACAGCCCGGGCAAATGCTGTAAAATTTACTCCGTAGTAAAACCAATAATAGAAAAATGTAAAGGAAACCTTCATGAAAAAAGTAATTGTTGCAATTTTAGGAATAGCCATAACGCTAGGAGGAATTTTATTGATTAACTCCGAAATGAAAGACCATTCAGTGCAGACAAAAAATGATAGTTCTTCAACAAAAGTCGACAATGATTCAGTCAAGTTCAAAATTGTGGATGGAAATAAAGAAGATTTGGGAAGAAACATAAGTCTGGATAATTTAGATTCAGGAGAAATTCTTTTTATTTTTGATTATCTGCCGATGTCTTATTATTCGGGTATCTTTTTAGATGGCAAACAAGTGCAACAAGCAACGCGCGCTACCAAACGGGAGTGGGGCTTTTATTTGACCGAAGATGCGCATAGTGATTTCTTGAAAATAGGAAATCATGAAATTGATATAAAAATATTTAAAACCAAAGAGGATATTCAGGAAGATAATGTTTTTGAAGACGTACATTTTGAATATTCAATCCAAAAATGATGACACGAAGAAAATCCAAGAAAAAAAAGTAAAGTCAGTTTGTAGTGTGTACCGCCACACAGAAGTTAGAGCAAAATTCTAACTTCTGGGATTGGTACAGTTGCTGAAACTGACTTTACTTTTTTATTGTTAAAAATTGGCACATTTTGGATAGCATTACTATTTATTTTTGAAATATTTTAAAATGCTGTCTTGGAAAATTCCGGCGATAACAAAAATCAGCCAAGAATAACCCCAACCGCCAAAAATAAAGGACCAGATAAGGTAGATTACAACGACAGCCGGCCAATAAACCGTAGAAAACATGCCCACAAGGGGTGCGTTTTTGCCATAAATATGCTGACGGGCATTTGGACCAGGCTCATCTTCATCTGAGATAAAAATAGGACCATTATCAAATCGTTTGTAATAAGCTTGCACAATACTGCCGTAAATAATTAAAAAGGCACCCAGACCGGCGATAATTAAAAACAGCGTAATACCTAAATGCTCACTGTATTGGAAAATAAAAATAGGCATAAAAGAAACGATACACATAAAAATACCCGCAACCAGTGAAAAACTAAAACTACGGTGATATTGCTGGGCGTACATTTTACCTGTTTGGCGCACATCTTCTTTAATTGGACGATCATCCAATACTTTGTGGGCACCAGAAAATTTCATTCCTGCGGTAATAAACATGGTCACGGCGACCGCTACGAGTAAAAAGAAGCCCGCCAAGCCAAGAGCATCAGAACCCCCCCCACCTTGAAAAACAAGGAAAGCAATGGCAACAACGCAAAGTAGGACGCCGCTGGCAATGAAAAGCGCAAATTGACGGATCATACTCCAGTAATCTTCTGCTTCACTTAAGGTAATAGGATTGGCTAAATTGTAGCTGTAATCTTCATCTGCAGCATCTTTTTGATTTGGATCTTCTTCTGCAAACTCTTCGTGGTTGGCTCGCCAAGCAGCTTTGGAAAAGTCTTCTTCGTCGAAATTAAAGTCATCATCCAAACTATTTTGTGTTTTTTCATTGGCTTTTTGGATCGTTTTGCTTGCTGGTGGGGCTTGGGGTATTTCCCGCTTTAAGTCTAACTCTTCTAGTAATTCATCGATTGAACCAAATTCGGTAATAACAGCGCCGATTGCTTCATGTTCATTTTTTCCCTCAGCAATTAATTCGTTGTAATGGTCTTCCATCAAGGCCAGTAAATCTTCTTTTGCTTTTTTTGTTTCCGGCGTGATGGGGACATTTAAAAACAAACTATCTAAATACTCTGCGATAATTTTCATTTTTATTCCTCCTAGTTTGATCGCTGTTAGATTTTGTTATCAGACTAACAACGCAGTCCATATTTCAAATTAAAGCTGTCTTTTTTAAGTATTTTTAAGTGTGAAGTTAAAAGACCTTTTTATTTTCCAGCTAAAATTGAAGTAGCGTAATGACGATTTATTTTTGTACGGGTTTAAAAATATGTGCAGCAATTATTTAGGAGCCAATTAAAAAACGATCTACGACTTTTTTTGTCTGCTCCCATTCGGCGATCTTTTCTGTCAAAGCACTTTTACCGGCAGCGGTGATGGCATAGTAGGTACGTTTTTTCCCGTGGGTCACCTCACCGGGATAAGAAGTAATAAAGCCAAGTTTCCCCAAACGCGTAAATGCGGAGTAAAGCGTGGTTTCTTTGATGACATAGATTTCGTCGGTGCGTTCTCTAATTTCTTTTGAAATCGCATAACCGTAAGAATCACCTTCTGCCAAAATGGTTAAAATAATCGCATCGTTGTAACCGCGAATCCCATCGCTTGAAATCATAGTGTCACCGCCTTTTATAATTACTTCATCTGTCGTAATAATAATAGCATGTTTACTACGACAGATGAAGTAAAAAAACTTAATTTCACAAAAATCAGTCGCAAGTCTGATTTTCTTTTGACAAGGGGCTGCTTTTTTTCGTTGTTAAAGTGAAAGGCAAAATTTTTTGCTGTGTTTGGCAGCTGGAGCCTAGATGAATAGGAGCGGGATATTCATTTAACTCAGTTGCTATTCACGGATAAAGGTTGTGACACAAGGAGCGTTTTTATAAATAAGTCGAAATTTCACAAAAATTTGAGGAACGATGTTCACAAAATTTTAGCTTTTTTTGAAGCTGAACACTTTTATCCCAAGTTCAAAAAGCTGATTGCAAGTCCAACTGTAGGTCGCAAATAATATTCAAAAAAGAAAGGAGCAATGCGATGTATTGCCCATTTTCAGCTAAACAAGTCTTTGGCTTAACAGCAAAAACTCTAACCAAACGCATCAAAACCTACTATCAAGGGGAAGAATTTGATGAAAGGATTTACTTACAGTTGTTGAAATGTTTTCAAATACGGGAATACCTTGCACAAACGCCCGAATTTCCCGCTGCTTGTTTTGCCCGCGAACTTGCAGAAATTTATACAAAAGAAGAATGGAGTCTTTGGCAGCTGAAATTTTTCTATGACTTAAAGCGATTTTTTGCTGCTAAAAATTGGGTATTATTTTCTAAACGTTACATTACAAAAATTCGTCAGCTGGGCTATGCTCTTGTCAGCTGTCTTAAAATAAATCAAAAAACTCGTGTGCAAGTGGAGCAAAATAAAAGTGCTGAAATTTTGACTACGTTGTTTAATGTTCGTGTTTTGGCTCGTTTGAAGAATAAATTAAAATCATTATTCGAGAATAAGTTGAATAATTCCAGTTAACCTGATACAATAGTTCAGGATTGAATAAAAGAAAATGAGGTGTTCGTATGTCATCAGTAGTAGTTGTGGGGACACAATGGGGCGACGAAGGAAAAGGAAAGATCACTGACTTTTTAAGTGAAAATGCAGAAGTTATCGCACGTTACCAAGGCGGCGATAATGCGGGACACACGATCAAATTTGATGGTGTGACATATAAATTACATTTAATTCCCTCAGGTATTTTTTACCGGGAAAAAATCAGCGTGATCGGTAACGGCGTCGTAGTGAACCCGAAATCATTGGTGCAAGAACTGGCTTATTTAAAAGAACACGGTGTTGCTACTGATAATTTACGTATTTCAGATCGCGCCCATGTTATTTTGCCTTACCATATTAAATTAGATCAATTGCAAGAAGATGCAAAAGGGGATAACAAAATCGGCACGACCATTAAAGGAATCGGCCCAGCTTACATGGATAAAGCAGCGCGGGTTGGGATTCGAATTGCTGATTTACTTGATAAAGAAATCTTTGAAGAGCGTTTACGTATCAATTTAGAAGATAAAAATCGTCAATTTACCAAAATGTTTGACAGTGACGCAATGAACTTTGATGATATTTTTGAAGAATATTACGCCTATGGTCAAGAAATTAAAAAATATGTGACAGATACTTCAGTTATTTTAAACGATGCTCTAGATGCAGGAAAACGCGTTTTATTTGAAGGGGCACAAGGGGTTATGTTGGATATCGATCAAGGCACATACCCATTTGTAACTTCATCAAATCCAGTTGCCGGCGGTGTGACAATTGGTTCTGGCGTTGGTCCTTCAAAAATTAATAAAGTTGTCGGTGTCTGCAAAGCCTACACTTCTCGTGTGGGAGACGGCCCGTTTCCAACTGAATTATTTGATGAAACTGGTGAACAAATTCGCGAAGTTGGTCGTGAATATGGTACAACAACAGGACGTCCGAGACGGGTTGGCTGGTTTGACTCTGTCGTGATGCGCCACAGCAAACGGGTTTCAGGGATTACCAATCTATCACTAAACTCCATTGATGTTTTAAGTGGTCTTGAAACGGTTAAAATTTGTACGGCCTACGAATTAGACGGC
Organism: Enterococcus montenegrensis; assembly: GCF_029983095.1. NCBI lineage: Bacteria > Bacillati > Bacillota > Bacilli > Lactobacillales > Enterococcaceae > Enterococcus > Enterococcus montenegrensis. The sequence goes on along the minus strand of NZ_CP120467.1, from coordinate 2,765,124 downwards.
GAATTAATTTACCACTATCCAGCCAGCTTAAAAGAATTAAATCGTTGTAAACCTGTTTATGAAGAATTACCAGGTTGGTCAGAAGATATTACAGCCTGCAAAGATTTAAGCGAATTACCAGAAAATGCCCGCAATTATGTGCGCCGTATTTCTGAATTAGTCGGCGTCCGCATCTCAACATTCTCTGTCGGACCAGACCGTAACCAAACCAATATTTTAGAAAGTGTTTGGGCACAAATTTAAGGTAGAAAGTAAAAGCTCTGTTTCACTTTATGTGAGACAGAGCTTTTTTTCTTAGACGAAAAATTTATTTTTTTCCCCGATAGCTAAGGTAGTAAAATCCTGAAACAAACAGCGCGCCGCCCAAAATGTTACCTAAATAGACCGGCAAAAAGTTCAGGATAAAATCTTTCCAAGTTGCACCGCCTTCAAAAATAGCAGCTGGAATAATAAAACAATTTGCCACGCTATGTTGAAAACCGATGGCAACAAAGATCATAACGGGAAACCAGATTGCAACTATTTTTCCTGCTGCGTCTTTTGCCCCATAGCATAACCACAGTGCTATGCCTACAAACCAGTTGCAACCAATACCAGAAACTAATGATTGCATAAAAGTAGCATGAATCTTGTGTTGTGCAATCGTTCGTACATGTTCTTGGTAAATACCGCTGCTGGTTAACCCAATAAAATGTCCAAAAAAGTAAGCAACAAAAAGTCCACCGATAATGTTCCAAAAAGTAATGACAAGCCAGTTGGATAAAAGATTTTGGAGTGAAATTTTTTTATCGTAAAAAGCAATGGATACAGCCATCATATTACCAGTAATTAGTTCTCCTCCAGCGAGTAAAATGACAATTAAACCAATCGGAAAAACAGATGCGCCTAAAAGGGTTCCCAGTCCAGTAAACTCTGTGGGAATAGGGGCTGATATTCTAATATAGGCAAGATAGCCTAAAGAAATCATTGCTCCACCAATAAAGCCTAAAATGCACTTTGCCTGTACAGTTTTATGGATTTTTTTTATCCCATTTTGAATAGCAATTTCCATGATTTCCTCTGGTGCATACATGAATTTACATCCTTTCAATCTGTGCTTTAAAAAAAGATGTTGGTGACCTCACCAACATCTCCTAAAGCAAAAGTCTTACATTTTATTATTTAAAAAGCGTATTGATTGCGGTGTCAATCATACTTTGATTAGCTAGGTAAGGAATTGTGATATGATCAGTACCTTTATTCATTTTGTTATATTCAATCGATGTTTCAATGGCGTGATCATTTCGTGCCCAACTACGACGTGCTACACCGCCCATTGTATCCCAAGCGATAGCAGATTTAATAATATCATCTACTAATTTTGAACCGTCTAATACAAGGCCAAACCCACCGTTGATTGATTTTCCGATGCCAACACCACCGCCGTTATGAAGCGCAATTAATGACATTCCACGAGCAGCGTTGCCTGCATAACACTGTGTTGCCATATCGGCACAAACATTGCTGCCATCTTTTATATTGGATGTTTCTCGGAATGGTGAATCTGTTCCGGAAACGTCGTGGTGATCACGCCCAAGCATAACTGGGCCAATTTTTCCTTCTCGAACCAATTCATTGAATTTTAGTGCGATATTTACTCTACCCATGCAATCTTGATATAAAATGCGTGCTTGCGTGCCAACAACAAGTTGATTTTTTTCCGCATCACGAATCCAGTTGTAGTTATCGCGATCTTGATAGCGACGATTAGGATCAATAACTTCCATCGCGGCATGATCGGTTGCCACTAAGTCTTCATGGTTGCCACTCAAGCAAACCCAACGGAAGGGGCCATAGCCATAATCAAACAACATCGGGCCCATGATATCTTCTACATAAGAAGGCCAAATAAAACCGTCTTTATCATCCACGCCGTTTTTAGAAATCTCTTTAATACCGGAATCATAAATAGCCTTCATAAATGAATTGCCATAGTCAAAGAAATAAGTTCCTTTGGCAACAAGTGATTCAATGACATGATAGTGTCGTTTTAGCGTTTCATCTACGAGTTGATGGAATTTCGAGCTGTCTTTTGCGAGTAGTTCTGTTCTTTCTTCAAATGTAATTCCGGCGGGACAATAACCGCCATTATAGACATTATGGCAAGAAGTTTGGTCAGATAATAAATCAACATGGATATCATGTTGCGCAATATATTCTAACAAGTCCACGATATTTCCATGATAAGCAATTGATGTTTTTTCTTTTCTGGCAAGATACTCTGACGCAATTTTTACAGCTTCTGCCGGCGTAGTAGCAAGATTAGAAATCCAACCCTGTTCTAAACGAGTATCAATACGTGAACGGTCAACTTCTGCAATGATTGCCACCGCATTGGCAATTTCTCCGGCCTTCCCTTGTGCACCGGACATGCCCCCAAGACCAGAAGAAATAAATAATTTTCCTGCTAGATCACCATCGTCGGCAATTCCCAATTTTAAGCGTCCAGCATTTAAAAGTGTATTAAAAGTGCCGTGTACAATCCCTTGTGGTCCAATATACATCCAGCCGCCTGCTGTCATTTGTCCATAGTTGGTTACACCCATTTCTTCGGCGATTTCCCAATCGTCGATATTATCATATTCTCCTACCAACAAACCATTTGTGATAATTACGCGAGGCGCATCCTTTTTAGATTTGAAAAGACCTAGTGGGTGGCCAGATTCCACTACTAAAGTTTGTTCGTCTGTCATAATTTCAAGGTATTTTTTTATTAGATTATATTGCATCCAGTTGGAACAAACTTGTCCAGTTTCGCCATATGTGACTAATTCATAAGGATAAAGAGCAACTGAAAAGTCCAAATTGTTATCAATCATAACTTGCATTGCTTTTGCAGCCGTGCAATTTCCTTGGTATTCATCAATAGGCTTTCCGTAAATCCGTTCTTTGGGGTACCAACGATAACCATAAATCCGTCCCCGTGTTTTTAATTCTTCCAGAAATTCAGGAATCACAACTTCATGGTATTTTGGATGGACATAACGCAGGGCATTTTTCAATGCAAGCTCAGTTTGTTCCTTCGTTAAGCGAAACCCGCGGTCGGGTGCTCGCCGAATTCCCTCTTGAAAAATAGTTTTCTCTGGTAAAAAGTCATCTAATTTTACCGTCATCGCTTGTTCGATGTCTTTTAAGTCAATCATTGGTATTTCCTCCTTCATGTTTCTAATTGTTTGTGAATGAATGAAATGATTTCAAAGCTTTTACGCCTTTTAGTATATGTAAGCGGTGTCAACGAAGCGTCTATCGCTTAAAAATTTTTAAAAAAATTTTTTTGACAAAAGGGAAGTCTGGTTTGACTCCTATTTGACTATATTTTTTTATACTAGAGGTACGAAAATGATATGAAGGAGTAAAATTATGAAAGCAGATAAAATTCTTAAAAATTTTAGTCAAATTTTTTGTCCTATTGATAACGGAGTTCCTTTGCGAGGCGAGGAAATGAGTAAGGCGGTAATCATTGAAGATGGTTATATTGCGATTAAAGATGGCAAAATTTTAGCTGTTGATCAAGGAGAGCCAGATAGTGATCTAATTAATTATGATACCGAGATTGTTGATTATACAGGTAAATTAGCTACACCAGGCTTAATTGATTGTCATACGCATTTGGTTTATGGCGGTAGTCGTGAACATGAATTTTCACAAAAATTAAATGGCGTCCCTTATTTGGATATTTTAGCGCAGGGCGGTGGAATTCTAAGCACGGTGAGAGCAACAAGAAAATCTTCTTTTAATGAGCTTTACGATAAGTCATCTGCTCTACTTGATAAAATGTTAGCTCATGGTGTGACAACAGTAGAAGCGAAAAGTGGTTATGGCTTAAATTGGGAGACAGAAGAAAAGCAACTAAAAGTCGCAAAAGAGTTGAATAAGAATCATGTTGTCGATGTAGTTTCGACATTTATGGGGGCGCATGCTATTCCCGAAGAATATAAAAACCGTTCAGGTGAATTTATTGATTTCGTGATTACAGAAATGTTGCCAAAAGTAAAATCAGAAAATTTAGCCGAGTTTTGTGATATTTTTTGTGAAAAAGGTGTATTTACAGCAGCAGAGTCCTATAAATTATTACACGCAGCAAAAGAAATGGGTTTTAAATTACGCATACATGCTGACGAGATTGCTTCCATTGGCGGGGTAGACGTAGCAGCACAATTAGGTGCGGTTAGTGCGGAACATCTGATGATGATCACAGATGAAGGCATTAAAAAATTAAGTGAAGCCCACGTTATCGGTAATTTATTACCAGCGACAACATTTAGTCTTATGGAAGATACGTATGCACCAGCAAAAAAAATGATTGAAAATGGGATGGCGATTACTTTGACAACAGATAGTAATCCAGGCAGTTGTCCCACCGCAAATTTACAATTTATTATGCAATTGGGCTGTTTTATGCAGAAGTTAACACCCATTCAAGTATTTAATGCCGTAACAATTAATGCAGCGTATTCTATTTGTCGAGCAGAAACTATTGGGAGCTTTGATAAGGGAAAAGCAGCTGATATTGCTATTTTTGATGCACAAAATATTGATTATCCATTATACTTTTTTGCCACAAATTTAGTGACAGATGTATATAAAGCTGGAAATTTAATCAGTGCATTATGATAAAATAACCAGTAAAAAGCATTTTGTTTCTTATCCTCTCAAATTCTAGCTATAGAATTTGAGAGTTTTTTACTAGTCTGTACTTTTTGCTTTTGAAAGCGGTATCTTTATTTGGATGCTTCCTTTAGAATAAGGATGAAGAATTGGCGGCAATAATGGTTGAAAGAAGGTACAACGATGCCACATATATTATCTTTTGAATTATTAGGTACGCCATCTATTAAAGTAGATGGGGAAACAAAAATTTTTTCATTTTCGAAGATCAATGCATTACTTTATTACATGGTCATTAATAAGCGAATTAGTCGGGATGAGATTGCGGGTATTTTATGGCCTAGTAAAGATGAAAAAAGTGCAAAAAAAAATTTACGCAATACAATTTATCAAGCCAATCGTGCGATGGGCGGCGAATTTATTGTTTCGCCAAATAAAACAATTTTGACCTTTAATTGTGATGTGACAGTTGAAAGTGATACTTATCGTTTTGAAGAAGATGCTTATACGCATCTAGAAGAATATCGTGATGAATTTTTAAAGGGCTTCTATTTGAAAGACTCGGATTTGTTTGATGCTTGGTTAGCAAAAATGCGTAACTTGTATGAACACCAATTTATTGAATGTTGTTATCAAAAAGTAGCAGAAGATATTTCGTTTCATGCTGTAGCCGATGTGGAAAAGAATATTCGTAAATTAATTGCGATTGATGAATTTGACGAACGTAATTATCAATTGCTGATGCGTTTTTATATCGAGAACCATCGAAATGGTAAAGCAATTGAAACATATTACGAATTAGCGGAAATTTTAAAAGTTGAATTGGGGATTGAACCAGGAGAAGAAACAAAGCAGTTATATCAAGAAACATTGAAAATTGCCAACCAGAAACATGGCGATTTACGAAAAAAAAGAGCGTATCATTTTTATGATCGTGCCAACGAGGTTGAACGCTTGGAGTTAAACTTAGCAAATTTAAAACAAAAGAAACCATTTCAATCAGTTTTGGTTAAAGGTGATTTAGGCGTTGGCAAATCAGCTTTATGTCAGCTAGTTTTAGAAAATATTCAATATTCATACGAATGTCTCAAAGTGACTTGTTATAAAGCAGAGCAAAAACATTTTTTACGACCTTGGCGAGAATTATTACAGCAACTGATGCTTTTATTGCAAAAAGATAATTTGGCTGAGATCGATCAATGGGAACAAACATTTAGTCGACAATTTCCTTTTTTTAAAGAGTTAAAAGCACAATCTATGTCAGAAAACGTCGCCCCAGCTGAACTTAATTTTTTGGCACAAAGCATTTCAGAAGCCTTGCAACAGCTAGGGAAAAAAAGACCCCTTATTATTTTTATTGAAAATCTCCAATGGATGGATCATGGGAGCATCAAATTATTGACGAGTGTACTTCTGCACAATCCTCATTCTGATATTATTTTTATTATGACCTTGCAGACGGGCTACCGCAAAGAAATATACGATTTTATTGCCAGTGTCCGGCATTACGAAAAGATCATTACCTTAGATTTATCACCATTTAAAGACTTTGAAGTACGGGCTTTTTGTGAAAAACAACTTCCTGATTATTCGTTTCAAACGACAACGCTAGATTTTATTGCAAGAGAGTCAGAAGGAATTCCTTTATATATCAATGAATACTTGAAACAATTACAAGAAAGCAACACGTTAGAAGTATTGACACCAAAAATGAATGATGAGTTAAGCTTACAATTTGTAAATTTGACTGCACTGGAATCTGAATTGGTCGACTTTATTTCATTTTTTCAAAAAGTTGCGCCAATGAGCCTTTTAACGCAACTAGCTGATGCCAAAAAAATTGAGATATATACCGCCTTGGATAATTTAAACAAGCAGGGATTGGTCAAAGAAAATGTTTATCTTGATGAAGTATGTTTTAGCTTCAATCATAAAAAAATGAAACAATATATTTATGCGCAGCAGTCCGCAATGAAATTACGAGTTATTCATGAAAAAATCGCAATTTTATTGGAACAAAAATTAAATGAGGTTACAGAGGATAGTGAACTACTAGCGGCGATCGGGTATCATTATCGCCATGCCCATCAAGAGCTAAAATCTTTAGATTATGAATTGTCGCATCATCAAGCCTTTTTAAGAATCCAGCATGAACTATTTCCGATTTATCATCAGGAACATTTGTCATCGCAAGAGACAGTTAGAAAAGCAGAACCAAGCGAATTGGAAAAGTTTAAAGAAATTGGAACGAGATTAAAAGAAATTGAAGGACAATATGCAGAAGATAGTACCTATCAATTGTTGTTAGTAAAATTTCTCTATTTGGAAGGACGTTACTTGATTAATTGCGGTGATTACAACCAGGGCTTGGAAAATATTCAGCGTGTTATCGTGAAAGCTAAAGATTTTCATCTTACAACTTACCTATTGCGCGGGTATCGTCAGATGATTTATTACTATATTCAAACAGACAATGCTACGGATATGGCGCATTATATTGATTTGGCAATGGACGTTGCGATCAGTGCGAACAACAATGAATCTATCGGGATTTTATTACGCTTGAAGGGATTATATCATTTGATGATTGGGGATTTGGATCAAGCAGAATCGCTGTTTCAAGAGTCCATTACGATTTTTAATATAGCCAATCGCTTTGATGAAAAATACAACAGCAATATTGCTGCAGCCTACGATTATTTAGCAGAGATTCAGCGCTTACGGTCAAATTACCAGCAATCAATTAAACTACAACAAAAAGCCATCAATCTTTGCAAAGATAATAATCTTATGACAAGCTTAGCTATTTTTTATGTGGATATGGGAATCACCCTTTATGCAAAAAAAGACTACGACCAAGCGGAAACCTATTTTTTAAAAGCAAATGAATTATTTGAAGTTACCGCATCTCTTTGGAAACGTGTCCAGCTAAATGCTTATTTGTCACTGATTTATTTATTTAAGCAAGATTATGAAAAGGTAGCTTTTTATATAAAAAAAACCATTAGCTATCAAAATCAATTAGCCAATCCTCGCGATAGTGGGCTTGTCTATTTTAGCAAAGCACTGATTAAAGAAAAATGTTTGGCAAATCAGATTGAAAATTCGCAATTAGGTGATTTAGTAACTGAGGATCTATCCTATTATGTGACTAAAGCTGTAGAAAATCTCAGTCAATATCGTGATCGGTATGAGTTACAAGTATTAAACGAAACTTTTCATTTGAAGATGAACTAAGTAAAAAGCCACGCAATATTGCGCGGCTTTTTACTTTATCAGGCAGGATCAAAGGCGGCGTAAACTTTTTTTTAAGATAGTCAGCGCCGCTTCCGGATATTTTTGACTTAAAAGCCCCATTGCCGATAAAAGATAATCTTGGTCAACATACCTTTTTGGATTGATCGGTAGCAATGCATCATCTACTGGCAAAAGCTCATTTTTTACGATTTCTTCAGGGTGTTGACTGTGAACGACAACACCACCAGTGGCAATAATGGTGTTGAAATGTTGAAGATTTTTTCCTTTTTGATAATACAGCGTCCGCGTTGGTGTTTGAACTGCTCTTTTCACACCCGCGTGCCGCTTTAAGGCAAATGTCATACTAGCCTCAGCAAGAAATTGATCAAAATCAATTTCTATTTTTGTTTTTGGAACAAAGGTTGGATGAGTACAGCGATAGTGGCAAGCCGATTTTAAAGCAGATATATTTTCAGGCAGCAAATCTTCTTTTATTTCAGAGCTGCTTAAAAGCTGTTCCAACAAACTTTCAGCTGAAGAGCGCATCCCAAGATCACCTTCGACAGTTCTTTTTAAATATGGTTCAGCTAAGCCTTCAAAAAATACATCGTCAGATTGAAAGAGACCAGAACCGACTGAATGGACATCTGTTGTTGCACCACCAATATCTACGATTATTAAATCTCCTAGTCCTGAACAGGTTTTTGTTCCTTCCTTCAATAGTTTTGCAGCAGTTAAAACGGCTGTCGGTGTTGGAATAACAGGTTTATTACTATAAGGAGCAACCTGGTTCAGCCCTTTTGAATGAATAATTTTTTTCAAAAAAACCTTTTGTACAATTTTACGTACAGGGTCAGGATTTAACATATTTATTTGGGGCATAACGTTTTCAGTATAGAAGACATTTGCCCTGTTTTTGAAAGTAGCACTAAGTTGAGCAGTGGCAGCTTCATTTCCGGCTACGATAATTGCAATATCTGAAGGTAATTGTGCAAGTAAGCACGCATTATAACAGATGATTTCCAGATTACCCCCGTTGCATCCCCCAGTTAGCAAGATAACATCGGGCTTTAGCTGATAAATTTCAGTGATTTGATCTAAAGTCAGACGGTAACAATATGTTTTTAAAATCCGGCTACCTGCACCTAATGCGGCTCTTTTTGCGGCTTCGGTAGTTAGGCTTTCTGTTAAACCAATCGCCACCATTTTGAATCCTCCCCAAGCAGATGAACAAAAGTATTCTTCTACAGGTAGTTGATTTTTTTCCCCTATTTTATTAAGTAACTTTTCCTTCCCTTTTTTATAGCACAGATAAAGCCCTTCTTGGCTACTAGTAGGCAGTTTTAATGTCGCTACAATTACTGCCTCAATCGGATTAACTAGTGTTAGTTTTGTGTAAGTACTCCCAAAGTCAATTAATAAAGCAAGTTTTTGCAAATTTAGCACCTCTTTTTTTGATAAATTCTGTTATAAATAGAAAAAATTTCAGGAGAATAATTAGTTTTTTTAATCTTTATTTATAAAAAACGAAACACTTCGACTATTAAACGTCAAAAATGATTTCTTATTTAAATATTCAATTTTTATTTCCCATCATTTTTTTAAAGAGGATTTAACCCATTGGCATAATGTCCTCTTGGTTTATAAAGAGCGATTTTTTAAAACGCAGAAATCATTAGCTATAATCCAAAATATTATCTTGTTTTCTATCTGTTTTGGTACAGGTTTTCTAACAAGGTAATTTTATTTTAAAAAATATAGTCAAAAAAAGGTCAAATGAAAAAAATGACAAATAAAATCAATAGATTGATTATCGATTTTTACTTAAAAAAACAGTTGTAGGTTTTATGAAAAAATTATAAAAAGCTGATTTTAACGGCATTTGCAACCGTTTTGAAAGAATGATAAGCTGATTTTGGCTGATGGAAGCGGTAACAAAGGAGCGCATGTTAAGAATATCTGCTAAGAAAAATAACATGTGTAAAAAAATGCATGAAAGAGTAAAGTAACAAAATAAAAACTGAACGAAACCAAGTTCAAATTTAAGAAGGAGTGTTTTACGATGGCAAAATTAATCGAGTGTATTCCAAACTTTAGTGAAGGGAGAAACCAAACTATAATTGAGGGCTTAGTTAAGATCGCTAAAAATGTAAAAGGGGTTACGTTATTGGATTATTCTTCTGACTCTTCTCATAACCGAAGCGTCTTTACTTTAGTTGGCGATGAAGACGGGATTCAAGAAGTTGCTTTTCAATTGGTAAAATATGCCAGTGAAAATATTGATATGACAAAACACCATGGCGAACATCCACGGATGGGAGCAACTGATGTTGTACCTTTTGTCCCAATTAAAGATGTCACCATGGCTGAATGTATTACTATTTCAAAAAATGTTGCCAAACGAATTAATGATGAATTGCAAATTCCTATTTTCTTGTATGAAGATTCTGCGACAACTCCAGAACGAAAAAATTTGGCTAAGGTTCGTAAAGGACAATTTGAAAAGATGCCAGAAAAATTATTAGAAGAGCAATGGGCACCTGATTTTGGAGAACGTAAAATCCATCCTACTGCTGGAGTTACTGCCGTAGGGGCAAGAATGCCGCTGGTTGCTTTTAACGTTAACCTAGACACCGATAATATTGAAATTGCCAATAAGATTGCAAAAATTGTGCGCGGTTCTTCTGGTGGTTGGAAATATTGTAAAGGAATCGGAGTTATGCTGGAAGGACGCAATATTGCGCAAGTTTCTATGAATATGGTGAACTTTGAAGGAACACCGTTATACCGTGCTTTTGAAACGATTCGGTTTGAGGCCAAACGTTACGGCGTTTCGATTATCGGAAGTGAAGTTATTGGTTTGACACCAGCAAAAGCGTTGATCGACTGTGCGGAGTACTATTTGCAAATTGAAGAATTTGATTATGACAAACAAGTTTTAGAGAACCATTTGTTGAATTAGGAGGATTATTATGAAACTCGTTGATATGCAGTTAAAAGAATTTGTTAACGTCCTTGGTTCTGATGCACCAGCTCCCGGAGGTGGCTCTGCTTCTGCTTTAGCGGCTGCCCAAGGAATTGCACTAACAAAAATGGTGGCAGAACTGACGATTGGTAAGAAGAAATATGCTGATTTTGAAACTGAAATGAAAAATTTACAACAAAAAGCAGCTGATTTGCAAGCGGAATTACTCGTCTCTATTGATGAAGATACTGCGGCCTTCAATCAAGTTTCAGCCGTTTTTGAAATGCCAAAAAGTAGTGAAGAAGAAAAAAAAGAGCGCCGCAGAGCACTCCAAAAAGCTTTGCAAGGAGCCGCAGTTACACCGTTTAATCTGATGGAAAAAATTGTTACAGCCTTAGAACTTACACAAGGAGCTATTGGTAAATCCAATAGCAATGCTGCAAGTGATCTAGGCGTTGCTGCACTAAATTTGAAAGCAGCACTCCAAGGGGCTTGGTTAAATGTTTTGATTAATCTTTCAAGCATTGAAGATGATGCTTTTGTCTTAAAATACCGAAAAAATGGGGAAAAACTAGTAAAACAAGGAAATAAAATCGCTGATGACATTTATCAAAAAATTATTGAAATCATTTAACGGTTTAAATTTTGTTTGAAGAAAGGAAGTTTGCTACATGGTCTTATCAGATATCGAGATTGCAAATTCAGTCACAATGAAACCAATCGAAGAGATTGCAGAATCTATTGGAATTAACAAAGAAGATTTATCTTTGTATGGCAAATATAAAGCCAAAATTAATAATATTAAAGATTTAGACGGTAAAGATAACGGGAAATTGATTTTGGTCACGGCTATTACACCAACACCGGCTGGAGAAGGTAAAACTACGACGTCAGTTGGCTTAGTAGATGCCCTCACAGCAATTGGGAAAAAAGCTGTCATTGCGCTACGTGAGCCTTCATTAGGGCCAGTTTTTGGCGTAAAAGGTGGTGCAGCTGGTGGTGGCTATGCACAAGTTGTCCCAATGGAGGATATTAACTTACATTTTACAGGAGATTTTCATGCTATTGGTGCGGCAAATAATTTATTAGCGGCGTTATTAGATAATCATATTCATCAAGGCAATGTCTTGCAGATTGATTCTCGTAAGATTACGTGGAAACGAGTTGTCGATATGAATGACAGGCAATTACGGCACATCGTTAATGGTCTGCAAGGACGTGTCAACGGTGTTCCACGGGAAGATGGTTATGATATTACAGTGGCTTCTGAAATTATGGCAATTTTATGCTTAGCCAATGATATAACTGATTTGAAAAATAAACTACGCAATATTATTGTTGCTTATAATTTTGAAGGTGAGCCGATTACAGCCGGGGATTTAAAAGCAGAGGGCGCATTGACCGCATTATTAAAAGATGCGATTCAACCGAATATTGTTCAAACTTTGGAACACGCACCAGCTTTCATCCATGGCGGCCCCTTTGCCAATATCGCTCATGGGTGTAATAGCGTATTGGCGACAAAATTAGCACTAAAATATGCTGATTACGCTGTAACAGAAGCGGGTTTTGGAGCTGATCTTGGAGCAGAAAAATTCATTGACATTAAATGTCGCTTGGCCAACTTAAAGCCAGATGCAGTCGTATTGGTAGCCACAATTCGTGCTTTGAAAATGCACGGCGGCGTTAAAAAAAGTGAATTGGGAACAGAAAATGTCGCGGCGGTTATTGCAGGTATCCCGAATTTGGCTAAGCATTTAGAAAATATTACAGAAGTTTATGGCATGCCAACAGTTGTAGCAATTAATAAATTTCCAACAGATACATTAGAAGAAGTCGCGGCGGTTGAAGAAGCATGTGAAAAATTAGGTGTTGCAGTCGTTTTATCTGATGTATGGGGCAAAGGGAGTGCTGGTGGTAAGGAGTTGGCTGAAAAAGTTGTTGCTTTGGCCGAAGAACCCAACAACTTTGGCTATGTTTATGATTTAGACGATTCAATTGAAGAAAAATTAAATAAAATTGTTCAGAAAGTTTATGGTGGTAAGAAGGTAGACTTAACACCAAGCGCAAAAAAAGAACTAAAAGAGTTAGAACGTCTTGGTTTTGGGAATTATCCCATTTGTATGGCAAAGACACAGTACTCATTTTCTGATGATGCAACGTTGTTGGGAGCGCCAACAGACTTTACAGTAACAATCCGAAATTTAAAAGTATCTGCCGGCGCGGGTTTCATCGTCGCGCTTACGGGTGCGGTTATGACAATGCCAGGGTTACCAAAATCTCCTGCGGCTGAACGAATTGATGTTGATGAAAAAGGAAATATTACTGGTCTATTTTAATGGATTAAAAAGATATAGGGAGATAAAAAATCTCCCTATATCAAATTATCTTTTAGAAAGTAGTTCAATTTCCAAAATATTGAAAGCGCTTTTAAAAAATACAAAATAAGAGGTGAATATTATGCAAAAAGATGTGGAAATCCCAGAGGTATCAGATGTCAAAGACATTGATTCGGCAGAACTGGCAGAAAACGAGAACGCCAAATTTAGTTTGGGAGGCGCAACCTTATACGGCATTAATGCTGTTATTGGTTCAGGAATTTTCCTATTACCCCGAACGATCTATCAAGATTTAGGCCCGGCTTCTTTAGTGGCCATGCTGTTAGATGCTGTTTTAGTTTTGATGTTAGCGGTTTGCTTTGCCGAAGTTGCTGGTTATTTTAATAAAAACGGCGGCGCTTTTCAGTATTCAAAAACCGCCTTTGGTGATTTTATCGGGTTTAACGTAGGAGTTTTAGGTTGGTTTGTTACAATTATCGCTTGGGCTGCCATGGCAGCGGGTTTTGCTAAGTTATTGATTCAAACTTTTCCTGCTTTAGAGGGGAAAAATACACTAATTAGTATTTGTTTGGTTATTTTCTTATCCGTTATTAACAGCATGGGTATTAAAACTTCAAAAATTTTTACAATTGTAATTACCATCGCAAAATTGATTCCGATTATTGCCTTTACACTGATTGCAATTTTCTTTATTAAAAGCGGTATTAATGGGGGCAACTTTACACCATTTTTACAACTAAACCCAGACTTAACGTTATCAAAAGCGATGGCTTCAACATCACTTACAGTCTTTTATGCTTTTATCGGGTTTGAAGCCTTACCAGTCGTTGCTGGTGAAATGCGAAATGCTAAAAAGAATGTACCCAAAGCTATTATTGGTTCCATTAGTATCGTGTCACTACTTTATTTCATGATTATCGCTGGCACCATTGCCATGCTTGGAACAGGTATTTTACAAAGTAATGCACCCGTTCAAGATGCCTTTGTTAAAATGATTGGTCCTGCGGGTAAGTGGATCATCTCTATTGGAGCTTTAATTTCCATAGCAGGGTTAAATATGGGGGATTCGTTGATGATACCTCGTTATGGTGCTTCCATTGCAGATGAAGGTCTTTTACCAAAAGTTATTGCGAAAAAAAATAAAAAGAATGCGCCGATTATTGCCATTATCTTTTCTGGATTGTTAACAATTGCCTTTTTATTGAGTGGATCTTTTGAACAGCTAGCAGAATTATCAGTTGTTTTTCGATTCTTCCAATACATTCCCACTGCATTGGCAGTTATTTGGTTAAGAAAAAAAGATATGGAAAATGTCCCAGCCTTCAAGTTACCATTTGGCCCAGTCATACCAATTATTTCGATTATTGTTAGTATTTGGATGGTAGCAGCTGCAAATCCAATCAACTTGGTTGCCGGTGTTATCGGTGTAATTGTGGCAAGTATTTTATATGTCATTTTGAACAAAAATAAAATGAAACAAGCGAATTAAGTTTGTCTCTTATAAGCTGTATTGCGAATGAGAGAGATTAAAAAGTGAGGGAAAATTATGAAAACCTTAGTTAAAGATCAAAAACAAGATTTTGATAGATCAGCTGTAATTATTTTGGATGGAGCTAGTTTAACCTTAGAAGATGTTGTAGCAGTAGCCCGTCACCACGTGCGTTGTGAAATCGCAGAAAGTGCCAAAGAAGCGGTTATTGCATCCCGTAAAATCGTTGACAAAATAGTAGAAGAAAGACGGGTTGTCTATGGGGTCAATACAGGCTTTGGGTCATTATGTAATGTCAGCATCTCTAAAGAAGATACAGTGCAGCTACAAGAAAATTTGATTCGGACTCACTCTTCTGGTTATGGTGAACCATTTTCTGAAGATATTGTACGCGCCATCATGTTAATTCGGGTTAACTCCTTAATCAAAGGTTATTCTGGCATTCGTTTAAGTACAGTTGAAAGTCTGCTGGCTATGTTAAATGCCGGAGTACATCCGCATATCCCAGAAAAAGGTTCATTGGGAGCTTCTGGCGATTTGGCACCATTGGCTCATATGGTTTTACCATTATTAGGTCTGGGAAAAGCATACTACGAAGGAGTTTTATACCCTGGTAAAGAAGCAATGGAAAAAGCAGGTTTACAAATTATTCAACTAAGTGCTAAAGAAGGCCTAGCGTTTATTAACGGTACGACCGTGTTGAATGCAGTCGGTGCTTTAGCAACTTATGATGCTATTGAATTATTGAAACTCTCAGATATTGCCGGCGCACTTTCTTTAGAGGTTCATGATGGGATTTCTAGTCCATTTGAAGAAGATTTGCATACAATTCGTCCTCAAAGCGGACAACTAGCGACGGCCCGTAATATTCGCCGTTTGATTGAAGATAGTCAATATATCACAGAGGCAACGCCAGATCATGTGCAAGATCCATATACTTTGCGTTGCATGCCACAAATTCACGGTGCTAGTAAAGACTCGATTGCCTATGTGAAAGAAAAAGTAGAAATTGAAATTAATTCTGTGACCGACAATCCAATTATTACGCGTAGTGGTGAAGTAATTTCAGGTGGGAATTTCCATGGGGAGCCACTAGCACAACCATTTGATTTCTTAGGAATTGCAGCAGCTGAAATTGGAAATGTTTCAGAAAGACGGGTTGAGCGGCTAGTCAATCGACAGTTAAGTAAATTACCATCTTTTCTAGTAAAATATCCAGGTTTAAATTCTGGCTTTATGATTACACAATATGCATGTGCTTCATTAGTTTCTGAAAATAAAATATTGGCGCATCCGGCAAGTGTAGACTCAATTCCATCTTGTGAAAATCAAGAAGACTTTGTCAGCATGGGGACAACAGCTGCACGAACAGCATTAGAAATAGTGAAAAACTCACGTCGTGTGGTAGCGACTGAGATTATGGCAGCTTGCCAAGCGTTGGATATTAAAGGTTATCAGCATGGATTGGGTAAAGGAACCCAAGTAGCCTATGATGCTTTTAGACGTAATGTATCTTTTATCGAACATGATAAAGATATTGAAATGTATGATGAATTGAATAAAGCAACAACCGTTTTAGAGGCTGGAGATTTCTTAAAAGAAGTTGAAAAAAATGTTGTATTAGATTTGCAGTTTAATTAAATCAGTTTTTCTAAATTGATTTGCAATATTGCATCAGTGATAAGATCGTTCACCTCATAAAAAAGGATGTTAAGTAAGTCATGACACATTTCAAAAGAAAAGAAGTCTGGCAAGAAATGGTGACAAAATTAACAGTTATCCTTATTTATGCCTTCTTATATTCCTTGGCGCTAAATATTTTTTGGCAGCCAGGGAATATTTATGCAGGCGGGCTAACTGGGATTGCTCAAATTCTAGCAACTATATTTTCGAGCCGTCACATTGCTTTGCCTATTTCTATTATCTACTATTTATTGAATGTCCCCATGTTTATTCTTGCTTGGTTTAAAATCAATCGAAAATTTGTGTTGTATACGATTATTTGTGTAACGGTGGCTTCCTTTGCTATTCACATTGTTCCAAGCACGACATTGACAACAGATCCTATTATTTGTGCAATATTTGGTGGCGCTATTAATGGTTTTTCATTAGGGTTGGCTTTAAAATATGGGCTTTCAACGGGTGGTATGGATGCACTTATTATTACCATTCGGCAAATAACCGGTCGCAGCATTGGTGTTATTTCTATTATTATAAATGGCATTATCGTCTTAATTGCTGGCTACTTATTTGGCTGGCCGTATGCTTTTTATAGTGTACTATCAATTTTTGTAAGCGGGAAAGTGACAGATTTAGTTTATGTGAAGCATAAAAAAGTCCAAGTGACAATTATCACGCAAAAACCAAATGAAGTAATTCCAGCCTTGCAAAAGAAACTCAGCCGTGGGATTACCATCATCCCTCATGCATTAGGCGCCTATAATCAAGAAACACAAACAATTTTGATTTTAGTTATTACGACTTATGAAATGGAAATTTTGGATCAGATTATGAAAGAAGTAGATAACCGGGCATTTGTCAGTGTAGCCCAAGATATTAAAATTCTTAGTCAGTTTGAAGAATTGGACATTGTGTAAGCTGTTGGAGGTAGTTTCAAAGTGTTAGAAAAGAAGTTAAAAAAAGATTATTTTACGACGAAATGGGCAGGGGGCGTTACTACCGAAATTTTAATTGCGCCGGCAGCAAGTAGCTTGGCACAACGAGATTTTGATTATCGTATTTCAACAGCGACTGTTACGGACTCACCATCTAATTTTTCAAATTTTACCGGGTATGAGCGAATTATTCTGTCTTTAGACAAACCTATTTCGTTGCAGCAAAAAAATAACGTTATAGAACTTGCACCTTTTGTACCTTATCGCTTTGACGGAGATGTCGCGATGAAGAGTCTAGGTAAATGCCAAGATTTTAATGTGATTTTTAAGAAGAATAATCATGTTTGGGTAACGCTATTGCAAAATGGTGCAGCGCAGGATTTGATTATCGAGGGAGAAAATATTTTATCTGCTCTCCAAGATATTAAGGTGAGACTGATTGCTCGGAGTAAAAAGCAAGAAATTTTATTACAAAAAGGTGAAACACTTCTTATCAGGCAAGAACAGTTTGAGCAGATACAAATAATAGCGCAAAAAAGGTCTTTAATGGTAGAAAAGACGGCTATTTTGACGCAGATAAAAAAGAAAAAAACAGAGTAGGAGATAGAGCGTTAAGTGTCAAAAGGATGGGATGTTGCCTTTTGGACGAAGAAGCGTATTCACGATTCTATCTTCGCATTCGCTGCATGAATAAATTATGTAGCAGCTCTATTTAAGGAGATGCACGGAAAATGATAAAGAAGAAAATAGATGCACATTTTATTGCAATAATGGGGTTATTAATTGGTCTAATGGTAGTATTGTCGCAAATACTCGGTTTTGAAACACAACTGTTAAAAATTACCTTTGATTTTATTCCTGAAGTTGTCATGGCAAGTTTATTTGGTCCTTTTTGGACAGCTGTAGGTGCTTCAATTGCAGATATTATTGGTAATACGATACTAGGAAAGGCCCCTTTTTTTATTGGTTTTACCTTGAATTCTTTTATTGCGGGTTTAATATATGGTTCCTTTTTTTATAAAAAGCCCATTACAGTTAAAAATGCTTTTTTATGTGTGTTGTGCAATACATTATTAATTAGCTTGTGCTTAACACCGATTTGGTTATCTATGATGTATGGTATACCTTTAACGGATGCTAAACTTTGGGGGATACGTTTGCTTAAAGCGGTTATTATGCTACCTGTCCAAACGGGATTAATTGTATTTTTTGGAAATGCACTTCCTTTTAAACGTTTCGCAAAAAGTATGGTATAAGCGCAATTTTAAGGTTGTTTATCAGATGTGGAGATGATTTTTAATGTTTGAAACTGGAGAAGAAGCGATAGAATGGATTCATTCTCGTAAAAAATTTGGTTCACGCCCAGGACTGATACGAATTAAGGAATTGCTGAATTTAAGTGGCAATCCTGAAAAAAATGTCATAGGAATTCACATTGCTGGAACAAATGGGAAAGGTTCTACGGTTACGTATTTACGCTGTCTATTAGAAACACAAGACATTAAAGTCGGGACTTTCACGTCACCGTATATTGAAAGCTTTTACGAAAGAATTTCAATTAATGGACAAGCAATATCAGCGGATGATTTTGTTAAGTTAGCCAATAAATTCCGACCGTATATAGAACAGATGGATGGCTGTCCTTCTTACCAGGGAATAACAGAATTTGAAATTTTGACGGCGATGGCTTTTGATTACTTCAAAGAGCGTGTGGATGTCGCAATTTTTGAAGTGGGCATTGGGGGTTTAATGGATAGTACAAATGTTTTTACGCCAATTTTGACGGCTATTACTACAATCGGCTTAGATCATACTGATATTTTAGGGGAGACAGAAGAAGCGATTGCCAAGCAAAAAGCGGGTATTATAAAACGAGGTGTCCCCATTGTAACGGGAAATATTGCTTCTGGTCCCCTGCAAGTAATCTACCAAACTTCTCTTAGACAAAAAGCTGATTTATTTAGACAAGGAAAGTCTTATCAAGTTCAGTATGTTTCAAGTGATAACTTACAAGGCGAAAACTTTCATTTTCAAAATGAAGATTACTATTTTACTAACTTGAGAGTTCCGTTATTAGGAAAATATCAGGTGGAAAATGCCGCTGTTGCAATTCAACTATTCTTGTTATATTGTCAGCAACAAGGAAGATTTGTAAATA
The DNA here is from genome assembly GCF_029983095.1 of Enterococcus montenegrensis. Taxonomy (NCBI): domain Bacteria; kingdom Bacillati; phylum Bacillota; class Bacilli; order Lactobacillales; family Enterococcaceae; genus Enterococcus; species Enterococcus montenegrensis. Next base: position 2,745,674 of record NZ_CP120467.1, on the reverse strand, counting down.
AAAAAACGATTATAAAAGGGCTAGATCACGCGCTATGGCCGGGGCGGATGGAACGAATTAGTACAACGCCGAATATTATTATTGATGGGGCCCATAATCCCCACGCTGTAAAGCAATTTGTCAAAACGGTTAACGAAGAGTTCCAGTACGGAAAAAAATACATTTTGTTTTCGGCACTTACAACAAAAAATATTAAGGAGATGCTAAATGAGATTCAATCTATCTCACAGGCAGAGCTGGCATTGACGACCTTTGCGTATCCCAATGCATTAAAGATGGGTAGTAGTTTTAACCACGGAGATAAGCAGATAACTTATTATCCAGATTGGCAACGCGCAATACAAGAAATAATAACAAAAATGACTCCAGCAGATACTTTGTTTATTACAGGTTCTCTTTATTTTGTGGCACAAGTAAGAGATTTTTTTAAGAATAAACAGGTAGAACAAGCTGTTTATTCTTAACACGATATATTTAGGAAAGCTTTAAGACAAAAGCAAACGTAAATTTTGTCTTAAAGCTTTTTTTTGGATAAAAAGGAACGCAAAGCAATAAGAAAGTTTTACAAGTTTACAGTGCAATAAAAAATATCTCTAGTTGGCTTTAGCATTTACATAGTCATTTTTCTCATTCTTTTGTACAATTTTAGTGAGGCGTTTTTAAAATTATATTATGTATTAAACGTGTAGTTTCACACATTTTGTTTGACGCACGAGCTAGGTTTAAAGAAAGGATTTTTTTATGCTGATTGGGATTATTTATTTTGTGGTGATTGTTTTAGCCAATACGATAGGTGCGGTTTCTGGTATGGGCGGCGGCGTTTTGATCAAACCAATTTTAGATTTAATTGGGGCTCATTCGGTGGCAACAATTTCTTTTTATGCGACAGTGGCAATTTTTGTTATGAGCTTTGTTTCTACTTGGCGGCAGGTGAAAAAAGGAAGTGAGATAAATTTTCATCTAGCGGGTTATGTGGCAGCAGGTTCCATCGTGGGGGGGATTTTAGGCAACTTGGCTTTTGAGTTGTTACTCGCACTTTTTGCAGAGGAGTCTTCGGTTAAATTAATTCAAATTGCGCTGACGCTTGTCACGCTGATTTTTGCTTTATTGTACTCTTGTTTTGACTGGAAACATTACCGTTTAAAAGAAGGAAAATGGTATGTCATAGCTGGTTTAGTGCTGGGTTTTTTGGCTAGTTTATTAGGAATTGGCGGCGGCCCAATCAATGTGTCGTTACTGATGCTGCTATTTTCCATGCCAATCAAACAAGCAACCCTATACTCGATTACGACAATCTTCTTTTCCCAATTGGCAAAACTTGTCACGATTGCTTTTGCCACTGGTTTTGGGCGCTTTGATTTGAGTATGCTTTTTTATGTGATTCCTGCTGCTATTTTAGGGGGAGTTTTAGGGAGTCAATTAAGTAATATCCTTTCTGCCAAAAAAGTCACTCTCGTTTTTCAAAGCTTGATTGTAGTGGTACTCTTAATCAATTTATATAACGGCTGGCAGATTGTGGTGGAATAAAAAATGGCAGGATAATACGTTTAAAGGAGCATTTAATGATAATAAAAAAATACACACAAGCAGATGAAAAAGCCCTCTTTGCACTAATTGAACAAGAAGGTGTCGAATGGGCAGAATATTATGATACTAAAAAAGAACAGTATCAAAAAGCACTGGCACATTCCATCACCTACGTATTATATGAAGAAGAGTTATGCGGGTATTGTCGCTGTCGTAATGATGATGGGTTTGGCATTTATATTTATGATTTACTGGTGGACAAAAATTATCGCGGGAAAAGCTATGGGCGCGCTTTGATGCAGCAGATCAAGCGGGATTATCCACAAGTGGCAGTCTATGTCATGAGTGATGTCAATTCCTATTATGAAAAGCAAGGATACGCGGAAGTAGGCACTATTTTTGCAGTAGAACTTTAGCGTTTTAATTTATAAGTGCAAAAAATAGCTGTAACAAAAATATTTCCCGATAATTTGCGAAAAAAATTTAGTTAGTAAAGCTAACCTAACCTAACCTTAAAAGCACTACAACGTCTAAAAAAAGACGCTCCTTTCTGATAGCGACCGCAAAAAGTCTAACTTTTTCGAGCGCTATAGTTTGAAAGGGCGTCTTTTTTGACGGATTAAATTAACGTTTTACATCCAAAAATAAGTTCAATGGAGCGGCAGGATTTTCACTATCGGAAATAAAATATTGAATTTCGGCAAAGGCACCGCCGGAAGCACGCTTGTGGCCGCCGCCGTTAAAATAACGTGCAGCAAGGACAGATAAGTCGATATCGTCGTTATTGGTACGTAAAGAGACACCTTTACCGTTTAGGACCAAACTAAAATCAACTTCTTTTTTTGTTTCCGGATGTTCTAAACGAGCCAAAGCATTGCCTAAAACAGAAGTGTATTGTTCCCCAAAAGTGTAGGCAAAAGTTTTGCCGTCTAGGACGCCAAATTGCGCTTTTAGTGATTTGCTGCGGACATAATCAGCTTCTTTTTCCTTTAGAGCTGCGATGATTTCGCTGTAATCAAAAAGCAAGCTAAGACCTGCGGACATCACACTGCCCATTAGTTCAATGCGTTTGTCCCAACTGTAAAAGTAAAAAAGATTGTTGAATTCAGCAGCAGATTCTTTGTAAGCGGCATTGGGATTTAACTGCCAATCCCAGCAGTCATAGCAGCGAATAATATCAGCAACATTTGCCAAACGCTGCCATACTTCATCTTGAAATAGTTCGGTGGGCATTTTGCCAACTAAGACTTTAAATAACACACTAGTCGCAGAATGTTTTAAATTTGTCGCCTCGTCTGCCACAATAATAGAAGCATTTTTAGGATAGTTTTCATTAACGTGGACAGAAGTGATGTGGTGATCGAAAATATGCCAGCTAATTTTATTTTCAGCACAATAGGCCGCTAATTGCGCGATCACATCGTCAGAAGGACAAATATCGGTAATGTAAAGCTCTGTTACGGGGTCTTCATTTGTTTGGATAAAGTTTAACACGTGTTTATCAATCGTCCCGTCAGCACCAGGTTCAGAGTAACCCACGGGCAAATAATTTTCTGCCACGTAACCTTTTTGTTCTTGTAAAATGGCTTGTAATAATAAAGCGGACCCCACGCCGTCTAAGTCGGTATGGGAAAATTGTTTGATTAAAGTTGGTTTGTTTTCCATGATAGTTGCCTACTTTCTTTCTTGATTCCTGCAACGTAATACTACACCATCGGGATAAGTTTTGATAGTAAGAGGAGCGTAAAAGTGATTCCAAAGATATAGGAATGTACAAAAATTATAGTTCAGTAGGTTAAAGATAATTAGCTGTTTTGCCATGCGTATCTTTCGAGTTATTTTCCCCCCTAAGCTACAATAAAAGTATGAAAAAAGCTGTTGGCTAAAAATTTTTTTATTTTTAGTGGCAGGAAGGTGGGAAAATATGGAAGCGTTACGGCAAACGTTGATAGAGCGAAAAGGCGAATTGGTTTCAGCGCTAGTTGAGCATATTAGCATTTCGCTAGTCGCCTTATTATTTGCGATGGTAATTGCGATACCGCTAGCGATTTGGTTGGTTAAATATAAGAAGTTAGCAGAAATTATGTTGCAAATTACCGGAGTCTTACAAACAATTCCGTCGTTGGCTCTCTTAGGACTATTGATTCCTTTAGTGGGGATCGGGACAGTGCCGGCGATTATTGCACTGGTGATTTATGCCCTCTTGCCGATTTTTCAAAGTACTTACATCGGTTTAAGTGAAATTGATCCTTCATTAGAAGAGGCAGCGGACGCTTTTGGGATGAGTCGGTTTCGCAAGTTGCGCAAAGTGGAGCTGCCGATTGCTTTACCGGTGATTATTTCTGGAATTCGTACGGCGTTAGTTTTAATTATCGGAACGGCAACACTGGCGGCGTTAATTGGCGCCGGCGGTCTGGGGACTTTTATTTTATTGGGAATTGACCGCAATGATACGAGTTTAATTATTATTGGCGCTGTGAGTTCTGCTTTATTGGCCATTATTTTTAGTACGGCTATTCGGCTGTTACAAAAAGTGCGGCCGCGGGTGATTATTACAAGCTTAGCAGCGCTATTTTTGGTAATCGGCGGTATTGGCTTGTCCCAATCAGCGCTCTTTCAACCTGAAAAAGTGACGATTGCCGGAAAATTAGGGGCAGAGCCGGAAATTTTAATTAATATGTACAAAGAATTAATTGAAGAAAATAGTGACGTGCAGGTGGAATTAAAGCCTAATTTTGGTAAAACGACCTTCTTATTCAGCGCTTTAAAAAATGATCAAATCGACATTTACCCTGAATTCACCGGAACAGTTTTGGAATCGTTGGTTCAAGTACCAAAAAAAGATACCGGCAAGCATTCGGCGGAAAAAACCTATACCTTGGCCAAAAATTTATTGGCTAAACAAGCGAAGCTAGAATTTTTAGCGCCAATGGCTTATGAAAATACTTACGCTTTGGCTGTGAAAAAGTCTTTTGCAAAAGAACATGATTTAAAAACAATTAGCGATTTGAAAAAAATCGAAAATCAGGTTCACGCTGGATTTACGTTAGAATTTAACGATCGTAATGATGGCAATAAAGGCTTGAAAGATGTGTATCAATTGCAGTTAAAGGTTAGTCAGATGGAGCCGGCTTTACGGTATACGGCCATTAATAACGGCGATGTGAATGTCATCGACGCCTATTCAACCGATAGTGAAATTAAGCAATATGATTTAATGACCCTACAAGATGACGCGCATCTTTTCCCACCTTATCAAGGTGCACCTTTAATGCGGCAAGATTTTGCTCAAAAGCATCCTGAAATTGTGAAAAGTTTGAATCGCCTAAAAGGAAAAATTACCGAAGCTGAGATGGTGGCCATGAATTACGCTGTAAATGTTGAAGGGCAAAAACCAGCAAAAGTCGCCAAGGATTATTTAGTGCAAAATGGACTTTTAGGGGGCGAGGGAAAATGAGCGATTTAGTTGTTTTTGACCATGTGGGGAAAAAATTTGATGACAGTACAGCATTAGAAGATGTTACTTTTCAGATTAAAACCGGTGAAATTTTTGTCTTAGTAGGTTCTTCTGGCAGTGGCAAAACGACTTCTTTAAAAATGATCAATGCCTTACATGTGCCTACTAGCGGGGATATTTATTTTAAAGATAAAAAAATTAAAGACTACGATACACAAAAATTACGCTGGCAAATCGGCTATGTGTTGCAGCAGATTGCGCTTTTTCCCACGATGACGGTTTTAGAAAATATTGAAGTTATTCCTGAAATGTTAGGCTGGAGTAAAGAAAAGCGTAAAGAACGGGCCTTTGAATTACTAAAAGCCGTAGAATTGGACCCAGAAGTTTACGCCAAGCGTATGCCGGGGGAATTATCTGGAGGCGAGCAGCAACGAGTGGGGATACTGCGCGCGTTAGCCGCTAAACCAGATGTTATATTGATGGATGAACCATTTAGCGCCCTTGATCCGATTTCAAGAGAGCAATTGCAAAATCTCGTTTTAACACTACACAAAGATTTGCAAAACACGATTGTTTTTGTCACCCACGATATGAAAGAAGCCATAAAACTAGGCGATCGCATTGCAGTGATGAAAGAAGGAAAGCTGATTCAATGTGATACCCCGGCAGAAATTGCGGCTAATCCGGCCAATGAATTTGTCGCCGAATTCTTTAAAGGGATAAAAGCAGTGGGTCAACCGCTACAGACAAAATTAGAAGTTGTTGTAAAAGAGGGCTTTTATACAAAAGATGAAAAAGCTACTTATCCGATTGTGGCACTGGGGGAAACTGTGCAGGCAAGTTTACCGCTGTTAGCAAAAAATAATGTACGGGTGGCAGAGGATAAAATAATTACCCCCGCGGATATCCTCAGTTTTTTAGCGGCTAATCCTTAAAGGGTTAACCTGACAAAAAGCACAATAAGATGCCTAAGTAGGCGTTAGCAGGTTTGGGACAATCATTAAAAATTAGTGGAGGGTGACAAGATGGAACATTATGATGTAGCAATTATCGGAGCCGGGCCGGCGTGTTTATCGCTAGCCTATGATTTAAAGGCAGCAGGAAAAACGGTGGCAGTAATAGAGGAAAACCTTTTTGGTGGAACGTGTCCGAATGCAGGCTGTGATCCAAAGAAAATTTTATTTGCAGTCGAAGAAGCCCGTAGTCGCGTTGCCCAATTTGTTGGCAAGGGCTTTTCTGAACAAGCTGTACCTAAAGTTGTTTGGGAAGATTTGATGGCCTATAAAAAAACATACACAGATCCTGTTTCTAAAGAAAGAATTGCAGGCTTTGACGCCAGTGGCATCAAGCATTTTCACGGACGAGCAACACTAGTATCTCAAAGTGAAATCGCCGTAACTGAGCAAAAAGAGCATACAATCGAGACAGACACGCAAGCACTTGTTTCTAAGACGCAGCATTTTACTGCTGAACAAATCGTTTTGGCTACTGGACAACGGGCGTATCTGTTGGATATTCCCGGTAAAGAGCACTTTTTAACCAGCACTGATTTTCTAGCCTTGCCTCATTTACCAGCGGAAATGATTTTTCTTGGGGCTGGTTATATCAGCTTTGAATTAGCGGCAATTGCCAATGCCTGTGGCGCCAAAGTGACAATTTTGCATCACAACGCCACACCACTGCGGGGCTTTGACCAAGACTTAGCCAAACAGCTCGTGACAGCGTTAGAAAAAAGCGGAATTCAGTTTATTTTTAATGAAAACATTCAACGTGTAGAAAAAAATGATGCCAAAATTTTGACAGTCACCACCGACAAAGCCACGTATCAAACCAGTGCTGTCATTTGCGCCACCGGCAGAATAGCCAACGTGGAAAACTTAGGCCTAGAAGAGTTGGGCATTGAAGCGAGCCGTCGCGGCATTGTAGTGGATGGACAACTAAAAACAAGCCAGCCCAATATTTTTGCGATGGGAGACTGCATTGCCAAAAAAGAACCGAAAATGACCCCGGTGGCAGGTTTTGAAGGGCGCTATTTAAGCCAATTGTTGTTAGGAAAAACAAGTGTGGATATTGCCTATCCACAAGTACCAACAGCTGTCTTTACCCTGCCGACATTAGCACAAGTTGGTGTAACCAGTGAAGAGGCTGAAAATAAACCTGATTTGTACAAAACGGAATGGTTTGACATGAGTAAGTGGTACAATTATTTTCGTACCAATGATCCGGTTGCCTTGGCTAAAATTATTTACGCAAAAGACAGCGGTGAAATTGTCGGTGCGGCTACATTAAATCAAAAAGCCGACGAATGGATCAATCTGATGACACTCGTCATCAATCTCGGTATCAAAAAAGAACAATTACAAAATATCATCATGGCATATCCATCTGTTGGTAGTGATTTGCAGTATTATTAAGTAGAAGTAGAAATAGAAAAAGAAGGTGTGACAAAAGTCTTGTCACACCTTCTTTTGAATATACGAAATTTTTCTAGCAATAAGTAAATCATACCCAAAATATGGAAGACTATTTGCGCATTATTCAAGTAATTGCTGTGGGGGACAGCAATTATTTTGACAGAGGGGATATTACCTACTTGGTTCTTAAAGCTAAATCTTTTTTCCCTTCATTTTTAATCAAGGGTGTGTCTTAGACAATAAAAATCACGATTTTAATAAATAGAAAAGTTGCATTTTTTACGCCTTTTATTCATGAAGATCTCACTACTTTGTGAAATTCAATCGTACATAATAAGAAAATTTGTTATTTTAAAAGATGCTTTCTTTTAAAATTTTCAAAGGTAGTGGCAATATGGTAAAATAACAAAGTAGCTAGTTTAAAAACTTTTTTAAACTTTTTTGTCACAAAATATTTGTGAAGTTTTAAAGAGAACATTTAGGGGGTTAAGCCATGTTTCAAATCGTAACGGATTCTTGTTGTGATATTCCGTTTCAATTTTTGGATGAAGCTGGTATTGCATTTTTGCCGATGTTGGTAGAAATTAATGGCAAAGAGTATGAAGATGACTTAGGGAAGACATTTGATGTTGATTTTTTCTATCAAGCCTTGAAAGATAAACAAATGCCAACGACTTCGCAAATTAATGTGGGGCGTTATTTAGAGTTCTTTGAACCCTATGCAAAATCCGACACTCCTGTTATTTATTTGTCTTTTTCATCGGGAATGAGCGGCTCATATTACAGCGCCCTTCAAGCGGTGGATGTTTTAAAAGAAGATTATCCGGATGCCCAAATTGCCGTAGTGGATACCTTGGCGGCGAGCTTAGGGCAAGGTTTATTGGTGTTAGGTGCAAAAAAACAACAAGATGCTGGTAAAACTTTTGCTGAAGTCATCGCGTGGGTGGAAGAGCATAAAATGTTGCTGCAATCTTGGGTAACTGTGGATGATTTAAAGCATTTGGAACGCGGGGGCCGGATTTCAAAATCAGAAGCGGCTTTAGGCGGTTTATTAAAGGTGAAACCAATTATTCATGTGGATGAAAATGGAAAATTGCAAAACGTTGATAAAGTGCGCGGCCGGAATAAATCGTTGCAAAAAATTGTAACTGAAACACTGAATAATCTGACTTCACGGGAAAATCAAATTGTTTATATCGCGTATTCGGGGGATGCTGCTGCGGCTGAAACAGTGCTTGCAACCATTGTCGAAGACGTAAGCATTGAAGATATCGCATGTCTGCCGCTGGGGCCGACAATTTCAGCCCATACCGGTTTGGGCTGTGTGGCAATTTTTACCTTTGGAAAAAATCGGAACGAAAAAGTATAACGAATAAAACTTTAGTCTGACAAAACAGGCTAGAGTTTTTTTGTAATTTTGTCTAAAAAGGAGCACAGTACATGAAATTTTATCGCAACTATGGCTGGATCTTACTGCTTTTATTTGTCCTCTGTGATGGCGGAATGCCCTATCTCTTAGGTGGGATGTGGTCACAATTTAGTCAAGTGCACCAAGTTGTTAGTGATTTGGGCAGCGTGACGAGTCCAGTTAAAAGTTATTTTGAACACGGTTCAATTTTAACGGGCAGTTTATTGTTAGTTTCATTACCGGCGATTAAATTATATTTTGCTGCCCCGATCTTCCAAGACAAACGGCGCGAAATTTTCTGGTTACTGCTTAGTATTGCCGCCTTTGCAATTGGTGATTGTATTTTTACTGGCGTTTTTTCCATCGATCATACAACGAGCGGTCTTACTTTAGCGACAATGATTCATGGTCTTGGCTCAGGAGCGGGAATTTTGGGCATGCTGGCAGCACCGTTATTGTTAGCGCGAATTTTTAAGCCAATCAATGCCACCTTTGCCAAAATTTGTGGCCTGATTTTTTTAGGTGCACTGCTAAGTGCAGGGGCCAATGGCTTATCCCAGCTTTTTGCCTTTAGTTATAAAGGAATTATCCAACGGGTTTCACTGGTGTTTTTATATTTACCCCTGGTAGCTTTAGCCCTTAAAATGCAGCAAAGATGGCCAAAATCACATAACTAATTTCGCTGGTAACGTGTTATACTTTAAAACAATATTTAAAAAAATTGTTGTCACCAAGACCGATAAAGGAGCGAATTTATGAACAAAGAGGCACTAAAACGACTGATTGACACTGCTGCAGGAAGAATACCGGCTGATTTAGTATTGAAAAATGCTCAAATAATTGATGTGTATCAAGCAGAAATTATGACAGGAGACATTGCACTTGTTGATGGCTTGATTGCAGGAATTGGCGCTGATTATGAAGGAATTAAGACAGTTGATTTAGCCGGCAAATTTGTCGCGCCAGGTTTTATTGATGCCCACATTCACGTAGAATCAGCTTATGTCACACCAGAGGAATTCGGGCGTTTATTGGTACCCCACGGCACAACCACAGTGCTAGCAGATCCCCATGAAATCGTCAATGTGCTGGGTTTAGCAGGGTTGGATTACATGGTGGCTGCCGCCAAAAAAACGGCTTTGGATATTCGTTACAACATGCCTTCTTGTGTGCCGGCAACCAATATGGAAAATTCCGGTGCCGTCATTACAGCCGCAGATATGCTGGCTTCCTTTGAAGAAAAAACAGTAACCGGTTTAGCCGAGTTTATGAATTTTCCAGGAGTAATTGCGGCTGATACTACTGTTTTAGATAAATTATTAGCAGCTAAAAAATACGGTCTGCAAGTGGACGGACACGCGCCAATGGTAACTGGTAAAGCGCTAAACGCTTATATCGCAGCTGGGATAAAAAACGATCACGAATGTTCAACAGTGGCTGAACTAAAAGACCGCATTGCTCGTGGCATGTATGTTTTACTACGGGAAGGGACTGTCACGCAGAATTTACGTACCCTTTTAAAAGGAGTGACGGATACGAATTACCAGCGTTGTGTTTTAGTTGCCGATGATTTACAGGCCAAAGATATTTTGGCAAAAGGACATTTGGACAATAGCATTCGCATTTGTATAGAAGAAGGGATCACGCCAATTCGTGCCATTCAAATGGCGACAATTAATGCTGCACAATGCTGTCAATTATCCGATCGCGGTGCCATTGCGCCAGGTTTGCGGGGAGATTTGGTCATCTTTTCAGATTTACAGGCGCCAGTTATTGAAGCGACCTATATAAAAGGAGAACGCGTTGCTGAAAATAACACCTATCTTCCAGAAGTAAAACGGGTTGCAACTAAAACGGTTCAATCTAGTGTTCATATCGCGAAATTTAAAAAAGAACAATTACAACTGCCCTTAACCAGTGATCGTGCGCGGGCGATTGAAGTGATTCCCCAAGAGGCGCTGACAAATGAAGCGATTGTAACCGTGAAACGAGCTGACAATGGCGAATTTGTGTATCAGCCAACAGAAGATGTGGTGAAACTGGCTGTGATTGAACGGCACAAAAATACTGGCAATGTTTTTGTCGGCTTGTTGAAAGATTACGGGTTGAAAAAAGGAGCAATTGGCATTTCAATCGCCCATGATTCCCACAATTTAATTGTCGCTGGCACAAATGACACAGATATGGAAGTGGCAGTTAAAGCCCTAAAGATTCAAGAAGGTGGCGTTGTCTTAGTCGAAGCTGGCAAAGTAATCGGGAGTATGGCATTGCCAATTGCAGGTTTAATGAGTGAGCTGACTGGCGAGGAAGTTGCCCGTCAAGAAGAAGCAATCAACCAATTGGCTCATGAAAAATTAGGCATCTCGCCAAAAGTTGACCCGATTATGACCTTAAGCTTTATGTCACTGGCTGTCATTCCTAACTTAAAGATCACCGACATTGGTTTAGTAGATGTAACCAAATTTGAAATCGTCCCTATTTCAGTTACAGAATAATTGTTTGGCCTGGTTTTAAACCATGATGAAGAAGATTTGCACAGTATAATTGCTCACTGTGCAAATCTTTTTTTGTAAAAAATTCGGACATTTTAAATTAAAATGTCAAATATACTTGACGTTACAAAAGATAAGTTTATAATTATTGCTAATAAGTCATATATATATGACACGAAAGAGGAACGCCGTGAATCAAGTAAAAATATACCGTAAAAATATGCAGCTTTCACAATTGGACTTAGCCAATCAAGTCGGAGTGGCACGCCAAACAATCAATATGATTGAAAATGATAAATATAATCCTACGCTTGATTTATGCTTGAGGATTGCCTGGGCATTAGAATCAGATTTAAATACACTGTTTTGGAGGGATAATGATGAAAATAACGCGGGATGATGTAGTAAAGCACTTTTTTGGCATCGAAGGTACGCTGGATGAATATAAACGCAATGAAGCAAATCGCATTGGAAATAATGCGTTCATTGGATTGTATAGTTATCTTTTATTTTCTTCGCTGATTGCACTAATGTTTGGTCTAAATCATCCGGAAAATGCGCTGTATGCACTGCTTGCTTGTAATATTTTAACTGTTGTTTATGGTGTCGGCATCTATATTATGAAGGCTAGTAAAAGTGCTTTGCTGACGGAAAACGAAGTAACCAGCGCCAATGTTGCGAGCGTTCGTAAATACAATCGCAAAAAAGGAATCCAATCTGCAATTTATTTTGGGATTACGATTCATCTTTTACAAGCTGTTTTTTCATGGGTAGCTGGAGATGGTTTTCTGGCGTATATAATTTCACCGTTTGAGCTAATTATTTCCTGTGGTGCGGGCATTTTATTTGGCATAACGACAATCTTTATGATGAATGCCAAAATTAGTGATATTGGCAAAGGGTAGAAAATAAAATGATCAAACAAAAAGTGAAAAGTTATGTAAAGTCGTCTGCTTTTATTGTAGATAGTTGTGTTTTTATCACATTATTAATTACCGTCAGGCCTTGGGTTAGTGGCAATCACCAGTTCTTGCGGGCCCTGGTACCCGTGGGGATACCAGCACTACTTGTCGCTCTTTCTTTTAAACGAAAAAAATAAAAACAGCTCTTTTTCAGTGGGTTAGTGGCAATCACGTAACCTTACTGAAAAGAGCTGTTTTTTTGTCATGTAGTTCATTACATTTTTTGATCTGTCTTAAAGTTGGTGAGTTATACGAGTGCATCAAGCTTTTCTAGGTGCCTAGCTTTCTGCACTAGCTTTATCGGCATTAAGCCGAAATTTCAAGAAATTTGAGGAACAATTTATTGAAATCCCGTCATAATGCTCAAAAGCTGACCGAGTGCATAAAGCTTTTCTAATTGTCTAGCTTCATGTGCCAACACTTTGGGAAAAATTCAAAAACTTAATTCTGATGAAGAGCATCAGAACATAAGTTTCCGATATTTTTCCAATGTGCTAGCCGGCACCTTCAGCTTTTCTTTCATGTCCAGCTTTCTGCACTAGCTTTATCGGCATTAAGCCGAAATTTCAAGAAATTTGAGAAACAATTTATTGAAATCCCGTCATAATGCTCAAAAGCTAAACGAGTGCATCAAGCTTTTCTAATTGTCTAGCTTCATGTGCCAACACTTTGGGAAAAATTCAAAAACTTAATTCTGATGAAGAGCATCAGAACATAAGTTTCCGATATTATTCCAATGTGCTAACCGGCACCTTCAGCTTTTCTTCATGTCTAGCTTTCTGCACAAACTCTCGGCGACAATAAGTCAAAATCTTGAGAAATTTGAAGAACAATTTATCAAGCTTTCGTCTTATTGCTGGAGAGCTGACCGAGCGCATAAAGCTTTTCTAGGTGTCTAGCTTTCTGCACAAACTCTCGGCGACAATAAGTCAAAAGCTTGAGAAATTTGAGGAACAATTTATCAAGCTTTCGTCTTATTGCTGGAGAACTGACCGAGCGCATCAAGCTTTTCTAATTGTCTAGCTTCACGCACTAGCTTTATCGGCATTAAGCCGAAATTTCAAGAAATTTGAGAAACAATTTATTGAAATCCCGTCATAATGCTCAAAAGCTGACCGAGTGCATCAGCTTTTCTAATTGTCTAGCTTCATGTGCCAACACTTTGGGAAAAATTCAAAAACTTAATTCTGATGAAGAGCATCAGAACATAAGTTTCCGATATTTTTCCAATGTGCTAGCCGGCACCTTCAGCTTTTCTTAATACCCGTAGCGAATTTCTGCTAGGCTGAGTAGTTTTTTGATCTGGTCGGAGGCTTCTTGGGAAAGTGTAATTTTATTTTTAGTTATACAATTAGATACAGAAACTGCCATGCGGCTTAAGATATAGGGGACGGCTGTCACACCTTCGTTAATTTCTTGTGCGTAATCAAAAAGCAGCTGGCGCAATGGCGCAGTGTTTGTGTCGGCGGGGATCAAACCTAAAATTGTCGAAATGTCACTTAAGGCGACTTCTGCACGTTCGCTACCGCCGCTAAACCATTTTATTTCTTTCATTTTCTTTTCACTCCCTTTTTCACAGGGTACTCCTCAATCAAAACAAATGCAAGGCTATTCTAAATTTTTAAAATATTTAGCGGTGATAGATTTTTCATCTGTTTTTTGTTATCAAATATATTTTCATCTCGTTTGAAATCAGACTATAAAGGTCATTTAGATGAATGTATAATCATTTGAATAAAATTTTATGTTATTTTTTATTGACAGAAGAAAAAAGTGTTGCTATTGTTATTGGAGTAAATCGTAATTATTTCGTTTTGATAAAGGTAAATCGTAATGGCAGCAAAAAGTTATCAGAGAGGTTAGAGAATAGAAAGGATTTGAAGCATGAAGAAATTGGGAATTGGTATAGTAAGTATGGTTGTACTAGGAATGCTGGCTGCTTGTGGGACAAATGCCAAAAGTGCAGAAAAGACAGCTGAAACTAAAAAAGATAAATTGGAAATCGTTACAACTTTTTATCCAATCTATGATTTTACGAAAAATATTGTAGGCGATGAGGCCAACGTCAAATTGATGATTCCGGCGGGTTCTGAACCACATGACTATGAACCGTCCGCCAAAGATATGGCGGCAATTCATGATGCAGATGTATTCGTCTATCACAATGAAAATATGGAAACTTGGGTACCTAAAGCGAAAAAAAGTTTTGCCAAAGATAAGCCCAATGTGATAGAAGGTACCCAAAACATGATTCTTTTGCCTGGTGGCGAAGAAGAACACGATCACGATCATGCAAAAGAAGGACATCATCATGAATTAGATCCTCATACTTGGGTTTCACCTCATCGGGCAATGAAGGAAGTAACGAGTATTAAAGAGCAACTGGCTAAACTTTATCCGCAAAAAGCCAAAGTTTTTGAAACGAATGCGGAAAAATATTTAGCGAAATTAACCCAGTTGGATCAAGAATACAGCGATAGTTTAAAAGACGCAAAACAAAAAAGTTTTGTCACACAACATGCGGCGTTTGGCTATTTAGCTTTAGATTATGGGTTGACACAAGTACCAATTGCCGGGCTTTCCCCAGAAGAAGAACCTTCTGCGAGTCGCTTGGGTGAGTTGAAGGAGTATGTGAAAGCTAACGACATTCGCTACATTTATTTTGAAGAAAATGCCAGCGATAAAATTGCCAAAACACTGGCAAATGAAGCAAATGTTAAGCTAGCAGTGCTAAATCCATTGGAAAGCTTGACCAAAGAGAAAATCGCTGCTGGTGAAGATTACATTTCCGTGATGAAAGAGAATTTGCAAGCGTTGGAAAAAACGGCGAATATTGCCGGCAAAGACGTGAAACCAGAAGAATCTCACAAGGCGGAGGTGAAAACTGTTGCCAATGGTTATTTTGCCGACAGCGCAGTCAAGGAGCCTAAATTAAGTGACTACACCGGTAAGTGGCAGTCCGTTTATCCATTACTACAAGCAGGCGAGCTAGATCAAGTCTTTGATTACAAAGCAAAATTAAATCAAGATATGACTGCCACAGAATACAAAAAATATTACGACACCGGCTACAAAACCGATGTAGAAAAAATTGACATTACCGATAATACGATCGATTTTGTGGTAGACGGAAAACATCACAAGTATGAATATGTGGCCAAAGGATACAAGATTTTAAATTATGAAAAAGGTAATCGGGGCGTGCGCTTTTTATTTGAAGCAAAAGGAGATGCTGGTCGTTTTAAATATGTGCAATTTAGCGATCACAATATTGCACCTGAAAAAGCAGTCCATTATCATATTTTCTTTGGTGGAAAAAGCCAAGCCAGTTTATTTGAAGAAATGCACAACTGGCCGACGTATTACCCAGATAATCTCACTTCCCATGCCATTGCCCAAGAGATGATGGCCCATTAAAAAAAGCTGTGAAACCTACTTATTTAGGTTTCGCAGCTTTTTTTGACTGTAAGACAAGGATAAAGGCTAAGGGCGATTTAAGCAAAAATCTCCGCCATTCGAGTTTTGACATCCGGATTTTCTAAGAATTCATCGTAAGTTGTCTCAGAACGATCCACAACACCTTTATCAGAAATCGCAATGATGCGGTTTGCTAATGTTTGGATAAACTGGTGGTCATGAGAGGCAAATAATAATGAACCCGTAAAGGCCATTAAGCCATCATTTAATGCGGTGATTGATTCCAAGTCTAAGTGGTTGGTTGGATCATCTAAAACCAAAACGTTAGATTTAGAAAGCATCAATTTAGAAAGCATGCAACGTACTTTTTCCCCACCGGATAAAACATTGACAGGTTTTAAAACTTCATCACCAGAAAATAACATCCGGCCTAAGAAACTCCGTAAGAAAGTATTGTCGTCTTCTTCTTTTGAAGCGTATTGACGCAACCAGTCCAAAATTGTTAAGTTGCTAGCAAATTCACTGCTGCTGTCTTTTGGCAAATAAGATTGTGTTGTAGTTACACCCCAACGAACGCTACCTGTATCCGGTGTGATTTCACCCATGATAACTTTGAATAACGTTGTTGTGACAATGTCATTATTAGCAACAAAAGCAACTTTGTCATCTTTGTTTAGTGTGAAGCTGATATTATCCAAGATTTTTTTGCCATCGATTGTGACGCTGACATTATCAACTTGCAATAGGTCGTTACCGATTTCTCGTTCTGGCTTGAAACCGACAAATGGGTAGCGGCGGCTTGAGGGTTTAATATCATCCAAAGTAATTTTATCCAACATTTTTTTCCGTGAAGTCGCTTGTTTTGATTTTGAAGCGTTGGCAGAAAAACGGGCGATAAAGTCTTGCAATTCTTTGATTTGTTCTTCTTTTTTCGCATTTTGTTGCGCTTGTAATTTCGTTGCCAATTGACTTGACTCCAACCAAAAATCGTAGTTTCCGACGTAAAGTTGAATTTTGCCAAAGTCTAGGTCGGCCATGTGGGTGCAGACTTTGTTTAAGAAGTGGCGGTCATGGGAAACGACAATGACCGTATTTTCAAAGTTGATCAAAAATTCTTCTAGCCAATTGATCGACTGAATATCAAGTCCGTTGGTTGGTTCGTCTAGTAAAAGCACGTCAGGTTTACCAAATAGTGCTTGTGCTAGTAAAACTTTAACTTTTTGACCGGCTGTTAATTCTTTCATTTGCAAGTGATGCAAATCTTCAGCGATGTTTAACCCTTGTAGTAAAACAGCTGCTTCTGGTTCGGCTTCCCAACCGTTTAATTCAGCAAATTCTCCTTCTAATTCAGCCGCTTTGATACCATCTTCATCGCTAAAATCTTCTTTCATGTAAATGGCATCTTTTTCTTTCATTACATCATATAAGCGTTTATGCCCCATAATAACTGTTTCAATCACTGTATATTCTTCAAAGTCAAAGTGATTTTGGCGTAAAACAGCCATCCGTTCGTCTGGACCAAGGGAGACATTCCCGGTGGATGGTTGCAACTCACCAGATAAAACTTTTAAGAAAGTTGATTTGCCGGCACCATTTGCACCAATTAAGCCGTAGCAGTTCCCCGGCGTAAATTTAATATTCACATCATCAAAAAGTTTGCGGTCTGAAAAATGCAAACTTACGTCACTAACTGTAATCATAAAATAATCCTCCTAATCGATTCTATTCCCCAAAAATTGAGCGGGCAAAAAAAGATGCGGCCGCATAACTTTAAATTTTGGATTCAGGTAAAGAATTACCTAAAAATTTAAAGGGGTCGCTGATGTTTTTAATTTTCCTACTATATATGTCAGATATATATGCAATCTTATAGCATTATATAGGCGCTGATGGGAAGTTGCAACCATATCTGGACATTTCCTGTTAAATTCAAAGTTTTTATTAGGAAATAGGTGGGGAAAATGGGATAAAAAGCAAAAAATACAACGTAAAACTAAAAAATAGCTAGCCTGTGCCTATTTTTACTCAAAATCAATTCCCTGCAAAAAAAGCTTAACTTTTGACCGTTTCCAATCACAAGCGTAACATTATTAATGTAGATAAGCGATATGGTGCCGCAATTTTTAGTGTGGCGCTACATCTGGACATTAAAAAAGGAAGGTGAATTGTAATGGAAAAAAGAAGTTTTGACTGGGGTTCTTTGATCTTAGGTATTTTATTTATTATTGTGTCATTAATGTCTTTTCGTGATCCTGTTGGCAATCTCGTTGCAATTGTCATTGTCTTTGGTGTATTGGCAATTTTGAAAGGGATTTTTGAAATATTCTTGCGGAACCGGTTTAAAGATTTAACTGGTTATAAAGCAAAAATGCCCATTTTGGTTGGGGTATTAGATATTTTAATCGGAATTTTCTTGTTGTGGAATATGCAAGCCAGCATTTTGGCATTACCGTTTGTATTTGCGATTTGGTTTATCGTGGATTCGATTTTTGGTTTATTTGGTTTAGAGGCTGCCAGAAAACTGAACAACGGCTATTTCTGGTTTTCGCTAATTGTTAATATTTTGGGAGTCATCGTTGGTTTCATGTTATTATTTAATCCGGTTTCTTCTGCTTTAACGTTAAGTTTTCTAGTTGGTTTTTACTTTATGATGTGGGGTATCACGCATATTTTGGTGGCATTTCGCTAAGAGTAAGCAGTTTAGATGAATAGTAAAATAGTCGCTCTCCTGTTCTTTTTATGCTACAGTTAAATAAAAAGAACGGGAGGTTTTTTTGTGCTGAATTGGATTTTACAACTGCAGCCCTGGCAACAAGCCTTAACGGGAACGGCCTTTACTTATTTTATGACAGCACTTGGGGCGGCGTTGGTTTTTTTCTTTAAGGAAATCAAAAAGGATGTTTTAAATTTGATGCTCGGATTTGCCTCTGGGGTAATGATTGCGGCCAGTTTTTGGTCATTACTTGATCCGGCAATTGCACGAGCAGAAGAAAACGGCTCGCAATTTCCTTGGTTAGTTGTAGCGATTGGTTTTGGGGCAGGAGGTTTATTTTTATACATAGCCGACAAGACGATTCCCCATATGCACTTTGGGCCAGATCATGAGCAAGAAGGATTGCCAACGCATTTAAAACGGACTATTTTATTGGTCTTTTCAATTACGCTTCACAATATTCCAGAAGGATTAGCTGTAGGTGTGGCATTTGGCGCAGCGGCCAGTGCTGATAATCCAACAGCTGCAGTCTTAGCTGCCATATCCGTTGCTTTGGGAATTGGGATCCAAAACTTTCCAGAAGGCGCAGCAGTGTCAATTCCGTTACGGCAAGAAGGCCTTAGTCGGACAAAAGCATTTATTTACGGACAAGCATCAGGAATCGTCGAACCAATTGCCGGCGTCATTGGCGCAATTTTAGTTTCAAGAATGACCGCCATTTTACCTTATGCTTTAGCTTTTGCAGCTGGTGCAATGATTTATGTCGTGGTAGAAGAACTCATCCCAGAAGCACAACAAGAAAGCTCCAGCCATCGCCATTTTGCGGTGTTTGGTACCATGTTAGGCTTTATGATCATGATGATTTTAGATGTAGCACTAGGCTAAAAATTTAATTCTTAAAAAAAGAGTGCCTCAAAACTAGGTTAAAGCCTAATTTTGAGGCACTCTTTTTTAAAGGGAGTAATATTTTTTCTTGTGAAAAAATATTGCTTTAATTTATTAGCACAAGCTGACTTTTCGAACTAGCTCCTTTCGGCCTTAAGCAGAAATTTCAAAAAATTTGAAGAACAATTTATTGAAATTCCATCTTAATGCTCAGAAGCTAAACGAGTTCGTAAAGCTTTTCTTATGTCTAGCTTCACAAACTAGCTCTCCAAGAAATAAGTCGAAATTTTCAAAAATTTGAGGAACAATTTCTGAAAATCTCATTCTTATTTTTTGAGAGCTAAGCGTAGTTTGTTCCGCTTTTCTTAGTGTCCAGCTTTCTGCGCTAACTCTCGGCGACAATAAGCAGAAATTTCAAGAAATTTGAAGAGCAATTTATTGAAATTCCGCTTTATTGCTTGAGAGTTGACCGAGCGCGAAAAGCTTTTCTTAATAATAGCGGCGGTTGTTGCGTTTTGTAGAAGTGCCGGTTAAAAAGCGGACGATCACAATTGCAATTAATAAAGGAATCCCAAAACGAAAGACCAATGCAATTAATGAACCTGCAATCCCCAACACTAAATTCAAAATGATCCCTGCGACAAAAAGGAAACCAATAAACATCAAAATGCGCATTAACATTGAATTATTTTCCATAATAACTCCTCCATTTATTTAAAAGCTTGCGTCAGCTGCCAAAAGTGATTCTAAAACCAACTTTTCCTGTTTGTAAGTAGCTAGCGTCTCTCTTTTTTCTATGGGTTTATCATAGCAAGGATAACGGTTGTTTTAA
The DNA here is from genome assembly GCF_029983095.1 of Enterococcus montenegrensis. Lineage (NCBI taxonomy): Bacteria > Bacillati > Bacillota > Bacilli > Lactobacillales > Enterococcaceae > Enterococcus > Enterococcus montenegrensis. Next base: position 2,725,567 of record NZ_CP120467.1, on the reverse strand, counting down.
TCGGCCAAAAGTCCGATATTTTCCTCAGACTATGTGCGGAAAATCTTAGTGCTGCGTTTACTTTAGTAAAAAGGAGTTAAATTTTTGCTTCGGGGTTTTTTTTGTTATGCTAAAGCTAAGCGAAAAAAATTACAAAAAGAAAGTAGGTTTTTTCATGGAACTAAAGCTTGGCAATGAAAACTTTCAACGGGCGGCAAGTTGTTTTATCCGCATGGAAGTCTTTGTTTTGGAACGAAATATTCCGTTAGCAGAAGAGTTTGACAATCTCGATACGCCGGAACGTGTTTATGCGGTTGTCTACGATGAAAACTTGCCAGTCGCAACCGGTCGAATTGTTATTGAAGATGAAAAAACGATTCGTCCTACGCGGATCGCTACTTTAAAAGCGTATCGCAAACAAAATTTAGGAGCCAAGATCATGAAAGCAATCGAAGCTTATGGGATGAAAAATGGCTATATTCATTCTTTGGTGCATGCCGAACAGACGGCGGTTGGTTTTTATCAAAAGTTAGGCTACAAGATTTGTTCGGATATTTATTATGAGGATGGTGTACCTTGTCGATCATTGGAAAAAGCTTTGGTTTAAGTTTGATTTCAATTTTTGACAAGCTGGTTAAAAAGTGGGAAAAGCGGTGCTATCGGCGTTTCCTACTTTTTTATTTGACGCTGCTGCGGTTAGCGGGTAAAAAATTTTGCGCCAAAATAAGCAGTGAAAGGTAGTGTGGCCACTGTCATAATTCCAGCTAAAATACTAATCGCAAGTTCTGCTACAAAAGCTTTGGCGTTAATGAGTGTTTCAAAAGAATAGTGCAAATCACTAAACCAAAAAATTAAAGCGAGGTTATTGGCGACAAAAGCAAAGAAGAGGGTATGAATACTGGAACCTAAAATTTCTTTAACAACTTTCATGCTTGATTGAAAAAGCGCAGTGGCAGATAAAAGCTGCCCTTGATAGCGTAACTCGTAAAGTGAGCTTGCCACCGCCATGCTCGCATCGATCACAGCACCAGCCATACTCATAATAATTAAAACTGCCGTGAGAGCTTGATATGAAATGGGGACAGCAAAGTTCATCGTCGCCAGTTCGTCGATTTCTTCAGGCGTGAAACCAGCAATGGCAATGCTTTTTGTTAAGAGTGGAATCAGTAAAATCATCAACGTAAATGTTATGACCGAGCAGAAAAAAGCGAGCTTGGTCTTTGGATTAAAACCATTCGTATAAAATAAAATAATTCCCGTCAATGCTAGCAAAACGACAAGAAAAATCGGCAGAACAGCAAAGTTGCGACTGATTAAATAAATAGCCACTAAAAATAGACATAATGTCATAAAAATACCGGTAATTAAGTAAAAAGCGGGTTTTCCTAAAATCAAAAAACTTAAGAGACAAAGAATAAAAAAGAGAAAAAGTAAAACATTCACGCTTTGCGCCTCCTTTCAAAAATAACACATAAAAGACTTGCGGGAATGGAAAGCAAGATGGTAAAGGCACCACAAAAAGCGCGCAATAATTCCAGGGATAAATGAAGCTGTAACGTCGCGACAAATGGCCAGCCATTTTTTAAATAGAAAACCAGCATGGGAATTGAACCGCTCAAATATGCAAATAATAAAACATTAATCATCGAAGATGTGACATCTTGGGCAATGCGCTGTCCAGAGCGTAACAATTCTTTTTGGGTGATGGTGGGTTGTTGATAGATAAGTTCTTTTAATGACGACACCAATGTCACCACCATATCAACAGCTGCGCCAATCCCACCAACAAATAAGCTTCCATAAAAAACACCTAAATAAGGACGCGTTAAAAATTGCATCTCCTCAAAGCGGATGCCGTTGTTCTCAAAAGCCTTTAAAGCTAGAAAACAAATCAAAAAGCCCCCCAAGACAATGCCGCAAGTTGTGATGATTAAATCACTGCGAAAAGCCTTGATGCCGTAATTGGCCAAAAAGGTAATGATAATGGAGCAGACACCGTAAATAAACATCAAGCCTAATGTTGGTATCTGTAAAAACGAGGTATCTAATTTTAGTAAGGCAAAAAGCAATGCCAAGTTCAGTAATAGCCCTAAGAGTGCCCTCATGCCGGCGACTTCTCCTAAAATCAAAACAAAGCCCAAAAAAATCAATAAAAGACAGACAACGATCCCGTCTTGTTTTTCTGTAATTATTTCTTCTTTGTTGTGATTAAGTAAAAGCTGTTGCCCTTGTTTGAAATCAATTGTAAGGGCAGAAACGGCATTGGTATCCACTTTAATTGTGATATTTTCCTGGTGATGATTGACTAAACGGCCAGAGATCGTAAGCTGATTATCTTGTTTTTGAACGTCCTTCACTTTTAAAATAGGCGCTTGATATAAAAGTCCACTATAGTGTTGCACGGCAATGCCAAGAGTAATCGCGCCAATGATCAGCAAAAGCAGTGCAATAAATTTCTTCTTCACAAAAATTTACTCCCATCTTTTAAGGAATACTAAAAATATACACCTTGCAATTAGTGGTTACAAATGTCGCAATTGTCATTTGAATGAAGATACATGTTATTTTTCATGGGGTGAGTAGAAAATAGAGGTAAAGGACGAAAAAAATAGGAGCACGTATTCTTATATGCGTTATTTTTATTATTTCAACCCAATAAATCATGTTCTAGCAATCAAAATTAAAAAACATGGACCATTTTTATCTTGCATAATCTGAAACCGCATACTATACTTGTTACAAACTTTTTAGGAAAGTAGGGAATTGAAATGTTCTTCAATAAAAAGAAAAAAAGTGAAACAATTTATAATCCAATTAATGGTACTTTAAAAGAATTAGCACAGGTTAGTGATCCAGTATTTTCAGAAAAAATGATGGGGGACGGTTTTGCGGTAACGCCAAAATCAGGGGTATTATATTCACCAGTAAATGGGACAGTATCAAGTGTTTTTCCGACAAAACACGCTCTTGGGATCACCACTAAAAATGGTTTAGATGTCCTAATTCACATTGGCATTGACACAGTAGAGTTAAATGGCGCCCCGTTTGAAATTTTCGTAAAAGAAGGCCAAAGCGTTACACCAGAAACAAAATTAGCGACGATTAATTTGCCTCTTTTAGCTGAAAAAGAAAAAGAAAATGATGTGATGGTGATTTTTACTAACATGGATGCCATCAAGTCAATTGAATTAAAAATAACAGGAGATCCAAATTTTGCAACTGAAATTGGAACGGTGGTAACGAAATAACTGTACCAGTACAGTTATCAAAAAGATGTTGACACCGTTTTCAAATTCTGTTAAATTGAGCATGCAGAACAGAAAGGGACCGTCATGAAAGTTATTAAAGTACTGAACAATAGTGCGGCAATCGTCTTAGATGACGATCATGAAGCAATTGTGATTGGCAATGGCCTTTCTTTCGGCAAAAAAAGTGGTGATGAAGTTGATCCGTTAAAAGTTGAGCGGAAATTTGTTGCCAATACGAACCAAATCGACGAGAAATTCCAAAAACTATTTGAAAAGATCAGTTATGAAGAGTCAAGTCTGGCTTTTGAGATTATTGAATATTTCAAAGAACAATTGGATTATCCGCTAAATGATCTAATTTATCTTTCGTTAGCAGATCACATCAGTTTCGCTATTGAACGTGCCAAGACAGGTGTATATCTGCCTAACGCGGTACTTCATGAAGTACAGATGTTTTATCCAGCGGAATATCGGTTAGGGGCGTGGGCAGTTTTGCTTTTGAATGAAAGGGCCCAAGTTAATTTACAAGCAGATGAAGCGGGTTTTATTGCGCTGCATATCATTAACGCTCGCTGGCAGGCAGACAAGACGCACTCCGAGCAAGATTTTAACAAAATAATTCGTGATTTGATCGCAATTCTAAATGAAACCTATCAACAAGATTTCAAGCACGACAGTATTAATTATCATCGCTTGGTGACGCATCTGAAATATTTCTTATTACGGGAATTTGGAATGCAGCAGCAGGCAAAAGTAGATGATTTCGGTTATTTTGATCAAGTCATTAATGATTTTCCCCAGGCTTATGCCGGGGCTGAAAAAATCGCCAAATATTTGGAGACGTTTTTTAACCACAAAGTACCAAAAGAAGAAAAGGTCTTTTTGACCATTCATATTAATCGCATTCTTCAAAACTAGAGTGTTACTATTCGGTAGGCAAGATCTAGTCAGAAGGGTTTCTAAAGCGCAGTGACGACTGCTGTCTTTAGGCTACCTTCTGACTAGGTCTTTTTATATTTCACTTTTTAAAGCGGTTACTTTTATTGTTGCATGCCAATTTTGAGTAAGTAAAAAAGTGGAAAAGCTGTTTTAAAAAATTTGAAAAAGTGAGCAATCAAAATTAGGAGGAAAGAAAATGAGCAACGCAGCGACAGTATCACGATCACTTAGGACGAAAGTTTTAAGCTTTTTACAAGAGTTGGGGAAAACCTTCATGTTCCCCGTTTCAACACTAGCTTTTATGGGGATTTTAGTCGGGTTAGGCAGTTCGGTAACTTCAGAGGCAATGATTGAAAAATTACCTTTTTTAGGCAATGATATTATTCAATTTATTTTTAGTTTTATGAATACAGTTGGTGGCTTTGGTTTTACTTATTTGCCAGTTATGTTTGCCATGGCAATTCCCTTTGGAATGTGCAAACGCAATAAAGGTGTAGGCGCCATTTCAGCTTTTGCCGGTTATGTGGCCATGAATTTATCCATTAACTTTTTGTTGAATTATCGCGGTGAATTAGCAGATGCCGCTAGTATGAAAATTGCCGGCCAAAACATGGTCTTAGGTATTCAAAGTATTGAAATGGGCGTTTTAGGTGGGATTATTGTTGGTCTAATCGTCTATCTATTGCAAGAAAAATTCCAAGATATTCGCTTACCAGATGCCTTTTCTTTCTTTGGCGGTATTCGCTTTATTCCAATTGTTAGCGTTTTAGTTTTGGGCTTGGTTGGCTTAGTGGTACCTTTTACTTGGCCAGTATTGCAATCGGGCATTGAAGCATTGGGTAATGGGATTCAAGGTGCGGGTATTTTCGGGCCGTTCTTATATGGGTTAGGCGTATTATTATTAAAACCTTTTGGGATGCATCATATTTTACTTGCATTGGTTCGTTTCACAGAAGCTGGCGGGACTCAAGTTGTTGACGGCAAGCCAATTTCAGGGGCATTGAATATTTTTTATGCCCAATTAAACGCAGGAGAAGCGATATCTCACCAAGCGACTGCTTTTCTTTCACAAGGTTTCATGCCAACCTTTATGTTTGGTTTACCTGCCATTTGTTTAGCGATTTATTTAACTGCTTATAAGAAAAATCGTCCGGGCATTAAGGGCATTTTAATTTCAGCAGTTTTAGTGGCGGTTGTTACCGGAATTTCAGAACCAACTGAATTCTTGTTCTTATTCTTAGCACCAGGATTGTATTTATTCCACTCCGTTATGTCTGGGGCAGCGTTGATGGTAATGAGTCTAATCGGTGTAAATATCGGCAACACCGACGGCGGGATTTTAGATTGGTTGATTTTTGGGATCATGCAAGGCAATGAAACAAAATGGTACTTGTTGATTCCAGTAGGGATCATCTGGTTTGCTGTTTACTTCTTTGTTTTCCGTTGGTACATTTTGAAACACAATTTAGAAACACCTGGACGGGAAAAAGAAGAGGAAGTTACATTGGCAGATGGTGTCACAGCAAAACCCAAAACATTTACAAAAGGCAATGGGATTTACGATCCAGGTATTATTTTGGACGCTCTAGGTGGCAGTGCCAATGTTACCAGCTTGGATAATTGTGTTACGCGTTTACGCCTGCAATTAAAAGATAAGAGCTTGATGGATAAAGCAACCTTGAAAAAAGCGGGTGCTTTGGCAATCGTAGAATTAGATGATCACAATGTTCAAGTGGTTATTGGTGCCCAAGTACAGACGGTGAAAAACGGGATTGAAGAAATTATGGTGAGCCCAGCATGATGAAAGTTGACTATCAATTTGACCAAATGGCAGATCGCACCATTGACCATGCGAGAAAATGGGATCAAAAAATTATTCAAAGTAAATATCCTGGTACGCCAAAAGACTGCATTCCGATGTGGATTGCGGATATGGATTTTCCGGCAGCGCCAGAAATTAATGCAGCCTTTATGAAAATTGCACAAAATGGTGCATACGGCTACACCTATGCTTACGATGAATTTTATGAGGCGGTCATTAATTGGCATAAACGCCGCCACAATAATCAAGTTAAAAAAGAATGGATTACCTTATCTTATGGGACTGTTTCGACCATTCATTATTTGTATCAAGCTTTTTGCCAGCCCAATGAGGCGGTGATCATGAACACACCTGTTTACGATCCATTTCGTTATGCCGCAGAGCATAACGGGATTAATGTGGTGGGCAACACGCTTAAAATCGTCAATGGGCAATATGAAATTGATTACACTTTATTAGAAGAACAATTACGCACCAAACGACCACGGGTTTTCTTATTTTGTTCCCCCCATAACCCGTCTGGTCGCGTGTGGCACATAGAAGAAATTGAAAAAGTGGCCAAATTATGTCGCCAATACGGCACAATTTTTGTCAGTGATGAAGTGCATTCAGAAATTATTTTAACTGGAAAATTTGTTTCGGCTTTGCAGCTGCCAAAAGAATACCACGATAATCTGATCGTGTTGACATCTCCTAACAAAGGTTTTAACTTAGGCGGTTTGAAAACTTCTTATTCCATTATTCCAAATGAAAAATTGCGGCAGGTATTTCGTCATCGTTTGGAAATGAATTCCATTACTTCGCCGAATTTATTCGGGGTTGTAGGAATCATTACCGCCTACAATGAATGTGAAGATTGGCTGGAAGCTATGACGGACTACATTCGCGAAAACTACCGCTACACCAAAGCTTTTATTGCTGAAAATTTGCCGGGCTGGGAATTAATGGAAATGAGTGCTTCATACTTGCCGTGGATTGATATTTCCAAAACCGGCAAAACTGCCTTAGAGATTGTCGAACCATTGGCAAAAAGCGGGGGTGTCATTATTGAACCGGGAACCAATTATGCCAGTGACGGTGAAAATTTTGTCCGCTTAAATATCGGCACACCAAGAGGAATTTTAGCAGAAGCGCTAGAGCGTATGAAAGTTTTTGTTGCGCAAAACTAAGCCACATATCTAAGCAAGATCCGTCTTTTAGTCGTAAAATTAGTTTAAAAACTGATTTTACGACTAAAAGCGGATTGTTTTTTTAGCGTGTAAGCAAACGAAAAAATCTGCTATTCAAAAAAAATAAAGGGCGGTATAATAAAACAAAATTATCTGTATCAGTAAAAAAGGAGTAATGCACATGAAAGCAGTAATCACCAGCGAAGAGTTTTATACCCAAGGAGGCTGTAATGCTTGTCAGCCTTTTACCATGGCGACGTATGATTTAACTTTTGAAGATGGCACGATCACCTCGTTAGAAGAATTGGACATGGCTTCTTTAATGATGGCGTTGGCGCAAAAAAACCAGTGGCGGCAAAGCTATGTAGAGGATGATTTTGACGATATCCTAATTTATCAAAAAGGCGATAGGAAAATTGCGGTCAAAGAAACACCGCGAAAAATCACCTTTCAAACTCAGAAAGAAAAGAAAACTTTCGATAAAAAAAACTGCGATCTAACGGCTTTATTTGCTCAAGTCAACGAGATCTCTACCGGGCTTTTCAATTTGGAAAAAACAGAATTTGAAGTGAAGCCTTTAGAAAAATAAAAATAGCGACAAGACAAATAAAAAGGCTCTGGATTAGTAGTTGGGATTATCTTTATGTCTCAGCTGATAACCTAGAGCTTTTTGAGACTTAAAAAGATAAAATTTCACCCTTAGTCTGCTTGTTTGAAAGGTAGCCTGCTTTATTATCGAGTCGGCTTTTTTCCAAAGGGAACTTAGCAAATTTAAAATTTTAGACAACAAAAAAGCACCTGCACATAAATTTGCAGCTGCTTTTTAAGAATAACTGGAATCTTCCATGGGATTTGAACTCCTTATGCAGATTTTTGTAATTCTTGAACCGCTTGTTCAATCGTTACACCGGTAGCAAAGTGGTTACTGTTGCGTTGGTCAAAAACGATAAACAAGTTCAACTTGGTGTCTAAAGTTACCCGATAAGGTACTTGTGTGTTATAGAATGTCATATTCATTCTCCTTTCTTTTGTTTGCTTACGAAAGGCAACTAAGTTGATAACGAAATTCCACTGTTATCATACTGCCATTTCAGAAAATTTTCAAACTTAACGCTTGCATCCTTAAAGACGCTGTTGAAAATGTGTACATGCTTTTACTTTGCGGTAAATCAAAACGTTGCAAATTTTTAGCGAAGCTAGCGAATCTTTTGTTGCGTTTTTTATTAGTCACAATATTATGGCTGATGCCATGAGGATAATTTTACAAGCGCTGGCAAATAAGAGCTGACAGGATTTTTACAAAAGCTAAGAAAGTCTTTTGCATTGCTGAAAGCTGTGCTACAGTCAAAGTAAGCGATTTTAAAAAAATAAAGTTCACGCGTCGTGGGAACTTTTGTCTAGGAGATCAAATGAAAAATTATCAACAAACGATTTACGCCTGTTTTTTGGCTTACATCGTGCAAGCGGTCGTCAATAATTTTGCCCCATTATTATTTTTAACTTTTCAAACACAGTTTCATATTCCCTTAACCCAAATTACGCTTTTGGTAACCTTCAATTTCTTATTGCAATTAATCATAGATTTTGCGGCAATCTTTTTTGTGGATAAAATTGGCTATCGCATTTCCATCGTGGCAGCACATCTTTTTGCTGGTGCGGGGTTAGTGGGATTGGCGCTTTTTCCAATAATTTTTGCCACACCTTTTATCGCGCTGTTGGCTGCGGTGAGTTTGTATGCGATTGGGGGCGGCTTATTAGAAGTACTAGTGAGTCCAATTGTAGAAGCCTGTCCAACAGACCATAAAGAGAAAACCATGAGTTTACTGCATTCCTTTTATTGCTGGGGTGTTGTTGGCGTCGTGGGACTTTCCACTTTTTTCATTGCCTTTTTAGGGATTGAAAACTGGCCTTATTTGGCTGTGATATGGGCAATTTTGCCTTTTTGTAATGCGTTGTTTTTTACCAAAGTACCGCTTCGTCCTTTAGTAGCAGAAGGCGCGGGGCTCAGTATTAAAGCATTATTCAAGTTGAAAAGCTTCTGGTTATTTCTTGGTTTGATGGTTTGTGCTGGTGCAAGTGAGCAGTCGGTTAGTCAATGGGCCTCAACTTTTGCTGAAAAAGGGTTGCACGTTTCAAAAGTGGTGGGAGATTTAGCTGGCCCTTTATTATTTGCTTTTATGATGGGACTATCCCGTATTTTTTATGGGAAATATGGTCATAAATTAGCGTTGCAGCGTTTTATGACGATCAGTGGTATTTTATGTGTGGCATCGTATTTGTTAATCGGTCTTTCCACCAGTGCGCCTTTTGGCTTTTTGGGTTGTGCATTAAGTGGTTTGGCAGTGGGCATTATGTGGCCGGGCACGTTTAGTTTGACGGCCAGAACGATTCCAAATGGCGGCACAGCTTTATTTGCCTATTTAGCTTTGGCGGGAGATCTGGGCTGTTCCATCGGGCCAACGGTAGTGGGCTTTGTTTCTGCGGCGGCGGACAATCAACTGCGGTTTGGTATTTTAGGTGGCATTATTTTTCCTGTTGGTTTAGTGGTTGGCGTCTATTTATTAAGGCAAATGTACCGACGGCGAAAGTTGATTGTCTTGCAAGATTAACCTGAAAAGTTGGAGCAAAGTAGCAAGTATACTAAACTGTTTTTTTTTAAGATCTGTGACCAACATGGCGCAGGTCTTTTTTTGTTTGGGATCATTTTTTTAAGCTAACTTTCAGCAAAGGCTGCGGCACATTTTTTTCAGTTGCCACTGAAATTATCGGCGGTTTAAAAATTTTTTTCTCCCTATAATAAGGGTATCAACAAATAAAGCAGCAAAAAAAGTGAGTTTTACTTGGCACAACTACGATGAACTTGCCTAAAAAGAAAGGGCATCATAAAAGGCAGTCGGCTAGAACTTGCCATTAGCAAGTGCTTAAAATATTTATTAGGAGGATATGCCAATGAAATGGTATCAATTAACGACCCAACAAGTTTTACAAAAATTTAACAGTACCCCTGCTGGTTTAACAAAAAATCGCCAACAGCAGCTAGCAAAATATGGTGAAAACAAAATTGCAGAAAGTAAGCAGGTAAAACCTTGGCAAAAGGTTTTAAAACATTTTACGGATTTACTGATGCTCGTCTTGCTCTTTGCGGCAATTTTAAAATTTGTGACCGGCGACTATGTTGAAGGCAGCATTATTTTACTTGTCGTAGTGGTAAATGGTTTTGTCGGCTACTGGCAAGAGCGCAAAGCCGAAGAATCTTTGGATGGCTTAAAGCAGATGATGAGTCAAGAGGCAGTAGTTTTGATTGACGGACAAAAAGAAACGATCGCAACAACTTCCATTGTGCCCGGAGATATCGTCTATTTAAAAGCAGGGGATGTGGTACCTGCGGACTTACGCTTAGTGGAAGTCCACGAGCTCGTAGTAGAAGAAGCGATTTTAACCGGTGAATCTGAAGCAGTAGAAAAAAATGAAGACGCAATTTCCCAAGAAGTAATGGCGGGTGATCAAAAGAACATGGTCTTTTCTGGGACGTTGGTGCAAGCAGGATCGGCATTGGCAGTTGCGGTTGCAACCGGCAATGACACAGAAATTGGCAAAATTAATCAGGCGTTGCAGTCTGTTACAGGTACCACGACACCGCTCGTTCGAAAAATGCATCAGCTAAATAAGCAAATTTTCCGCGGCATCATGGTGTTGATTTTATTTCTAGTATTCTTTACGACATTTCTATACGGTATAGAAATGAACATATTGTTTTCTGCTATGATTGCTTTAATTGTTGCCATGATTCCAGAAGGATTACCGGCAGTTTTGACGATGATTTTATCTTTAGGGGTAAAAGAGATGGCCGAAGAAAATGCGATCATCAAAAGCATGCCTTCAGTCGAAACATTAGGATCTATGACGGTGATTTGTTCAGATAAAACCGGAACGTTAACCAAAAATGAAATGACTGTAGTCAAAACCAGCAGCAATGATGAATCTTTACTCATGGAGATTATGAATAACTGTCAAGATTTGAAATTACAAGACGATCAAGCGGTCGCACAATTAAAAGGGAATCCTACTGAATTGGCTTTGTTGCAGTATGTGGCGGCTGAAAATTTGACTTTGAAAAAGCAAATTGGCAAATTACCCTTTAGTTCTAGCTACAAATATATGGCAACATTACATCCGTTTTCGGCAACAGAAAATATCGTCTTTGTAAAAGGCGCACCAGAAGTTTTACTGGCTAAAGCACAGTTACCGCAAGCAGATGTAACCGCGTGGCAAAAAAAGGCATCCAAACTGGCAAAAAAAGGGCAACGGGTCTTGGCCTTTGCGGCTAAAAAAATAGATGCCCAAATAGAATTGACCCACGAGGTTTTAACGAAGCTTGATTTTGTTGGCATTGCTGGGATCATCGATCCGCCAAAAGAAAGTGCCATTCGCGCTGTAAAAGAAACCCAAGCAGCAAAAATTACAGTGAAAATGATTACCGGTGATCACAAAGATACCGCTCAAGCGATAGGAAAAGAAATTGGGCTAAAACATACGGATCAAGTTTTAGAAGGAATTGAGATTGATCAATTAACCGATAAGCAATTGGCTCAAGTCGTGACAAAAGTGGATGTTTTTGCCCGCACTACGCCTAATCACAAGTTGCGTATTGTCACGGCGTTACAAAATAATGGTGAAGTTGTGGGGATGACCGGTGACGGGGTGAATGACGCGCCAGCCTTAAAAAAAGCGGATATTGGAATTGCAATGGGGATCAAAGGAAGTGAAGTCACAAAGCAGGCCGCGGATATGGTTTTAGCAGATGATAATTTCCATACGATTGCCAAAGCAGTAAAAGAAGGACGCCGTATTTTTGATAACTTGAAAAAAACCATCAACTTTTTCTTACCATCGGCCTTATCACAAGGGTTGATCGTCGTCATTGCTTTATTATTAAATCAGCCGTTACCGCTGACACCCGTACAGATTTTATGGGTCAATATGGTGACAACCATCACCCTTTCGTATGCATTAGGTTTTGAAAAAGCCAGCAAAGACACGATGAATCGTCCGCCGCGAGCAGCAAATGAAGGTATCTTAAATGGTTACAGTCTGTTTCGAATTGTGTATGTTTCCTGCGTGATCGTCCTGCCAGCCTACTTTATTGCTTTGCAATTTGAAGGGACCGCATTACAGCAGACGATTTTATTACAAACAATTGTCATGTCACAGGCGGTATATATGTTAAATTGCCGCGAATTGTTAAATCCGGCCATTAATAAAAGTATGCTGCAAAATAAAGCGTTGTTTATTTCGCTAGCCCTCTTGTTGGTGCTGCAAACAACCGTGGTCTTTGCGCCATTTGCGCAGAATTTAATCGGTACAACCAGCTTGAATTTAACCCAACAATTACTCGTCTTAACCAACGTCGCTGTTTTATTTGGGATTGTTGAAGTAGAAAAGTGGCTGACCAGGCGCTGGGTTAAAAGTTTCGCTGTTCAAGACGTAAGCTAACTATAAATAACTTTCATAAGTGAGCTCGGCTAATTGGCGGAGCTCATTTTTGGTTGGGGTAGTTGAGATATAAAAAACCGGCAGTGGCGCTTTATCTAAAGGAAAGTTAGAAACAATCAAATCTTTAATCCCAAAGTTTAAGATCTTTAAATCTGTTACTTCAATGGTTTTTAAAATAATACGCTTGCCTAAATAGTCATTGAGTTCTTGTTCCACAAAGGTTTTCCAAGCCGGCTCACTTTGGAAAAGAAAATAAAGCGTTTGCGTTTTTTTATCCAGTGAAAAAAGAGCCTGTTGTTGCAAAAGAGCCATTAAATGAAGCAGGTAGGCCGGTTCTTTTTTTGCGGGCAATCCATTTGTGTGTTGGTGTAGCAAAGCTAAATTTTCTTGGTACAAATTAGTAGTTGCTGTTATTTGTTTTGGCAGTGCTTTTTGATAATCTGATTCAAACTGAGCGGATAATTCAGGGGATTCGTCATATTTTAGAAGCAATAGTAGCAAGTTTTCTGCTAATAAAGTATCTTTTAGGGATGGTTCTTGTAATTTTAAGGCTAATTGCTGCACGAATTCTTTTATAGTTGTTCTTAAATTCGCGTAGTTTTCTTGCAATGTTTTCTTTAGCTTCACACCAAAGGTATTGTTATAATTCCAGCTTTCCAAAAAGCAGAAAAAAGCAAAAAATAATTCATTTTGTTGCAAATAGACCCCTTCTTTTTGATAAAGATCTTTTAACAAGGGTATATAAAGGGAAAATAAGGGATCGGTTTGAAAAGAAATTTGATTAATGGCACAGCCCGCTTTATTGCGAATTGTGTTAATGAAAAACCAGCAAACACCAAAAATTTCTTCTGTTTCAGCCTTGATCTGGGCTTTTGAAACGTGATTTAAAAAATCAAAATAATGACTTTCGTGGACAGCATAATCGACAAAGAAATAATTATTATGGGTAAAAGGGACTAAGAGACGGTGATAAAAAAGGCGAATACTACTTTCTGCTCCCAGAAAAGTGGCCTGTGTACTAGTCAATTTAATTTGTAAGTGATAATCCTTTAAAGCGGTGTTTACTTTACGCGTATGACGTTTTAGCGTTTCATAGGAGACACCGGTCTGGCGCAAAAAAGGTTTGACGGCTAAATCAGGCTGAAACAACAGTGCTTTAATGAATTGCACACTAATGGAATGAGGCAAGAAAACTTCCCACAGCTCATTTGTTAAGGCGTCTTTTTGAGGTTTTAAGGCGATGCCTGCACTATCTGTTTCAATTTGCCAATTGGCCGGTAAATTTTCCCGCATGATTTGTAAATCGGCAAAAACAGTTCGCTCAGTCGTGTCAATGTGCTGTGCCAATTTTTTAGCAGTGACTTGCGGCTGCTGGAGTAACTGCTCCAATAGCCGAATTTGGCGGTGCAAGTCCTTTTCAGTAATAATCTTTTTTAACATCGAATACATTTTCCCCACCTCCTTTTTTAAGCATACGGAGAAAAAAATGCTGCGTCAAGGTAGAGCAAAGAGAAGTAAATACCGCAGGGAAATCATTGTATAGATCTTCACAAACAAAGAAGAAAATCACTTGTTTTTTTATTAGAAGAAAAAAAGTTTAATGAGATTTTTGCTATGTGTAATTAAGGGTAATTTTCTGAAAGTTTTCTAGGATAATGACGTAAACTGATTTACTTTAAGAAATGAAACCTAACATGGAAATGTCAGAAGAGCCTTGTTTTTCTGCCAAATAAGGGTAAAATCTTTTAAAAATCCCACGCACCTTCAGTCGTTTATGGCGCGGTAGAAAAATACTGATGTGAAAAAAATTGGCAGCGGTAAAACGCCACAAATTTTTTTTGCCCAAAATTCCTTCTACTGTCGTAAATAAACGCTAAATGTCAGCGTCGGATTTAAGAAAGGTGTTTTTTATGTCAAAATATCAACGAAAAGTATTGGTTTCTACCTCAGCGGGGATTGCTCTAGAAAACATGGATATCATGTTTTTATCCTTCTCCTTGTCGACTATGATTACAACTTTTGGCATCACAGGCACCCAAGCTGGCTTTATCTCTACGATTACCAATCTTGGTATGTTAGTAGGGGGTATTATTTTCGGTATTTTAGCCGACAAATTTGGTCGCGTTAAAGTTTTCTCGCAAACCGTTATTATTTTTTCGTTAGCTTCGGTATTAATGTTTTTTGCTTCAAATATTTATCTCGTTTATCTTTTCCGTTTTATTGCTGGCATTGGTGCCGGTGGTGAATACGGCGCTTGTATGTCACTTATTTCAGAGACTTTTTCAAAGAAACATCTGGGACGCGCAACCTCAACAGCTGCAATTGGCGCGCAAGTAGGGGCTATTTTGGCCGCCGTTTTAGCTTCTCTTATCATTCCACTGCTAGGTTGGAAAATGCTATACGTGATTGGGGTTATCCCTGTTCTTTTGGTTTTGGATATTCGCAAAGGGCTAAAAGAACCAGAATCATTTGCGGCGAGTCACAAAGATAAAAGCGCAGGAAAATTCTCACTTCTTTTTGCTGACAAAGCAACAGCCTGGCAAACAGTTGGTTTAAGTTTAATGGTCACAGTACAAATTGCTGGTTATTTTGGTTTAATGAACTGGCTGCCTTCTATTATGCAAAAGCAGCTGCACTTGTCTGTTTCTGGTTCTTCTTTGTGGATGATTAGTACAATTTTAGGCATGTGTCTGGGGATGATGACCTTTGGCACGGTGATGGATAAATTAGGGCCGCGTTTAGCCTATGGCGTATTTTTGATTTGCTCGTCTGCTTCCGTCTTTTTAATTGTTTTAGCCCACGATAAATGGACGCTACTAGCAGCGGCGGTAATTGTCGGCTACTTCATTAATGGCATGTACGGCGGTTATGGTGCGATTATCAGTAGCTTATATCCGACCACGATTCGGGCGACAGCCAATAATTTCATCATGAACGTTGGGCGGGCAATTGGTGGTTTTTCATCGGTTGTAATTGGCTTTTTGATGGATCACTATTCCTTGGTGACCGTGATTGTTTTCTTGTCGGTCATCTATTTGCTTAGTTTAGCCGTGATGCTGACGTTACCAGGCTTAAAAGCCATGCATTCACAAGCAACAGCACCAGAACATTAAAATAAATAGTCCGGCGTATCTGTCTACTTCAATAGTCAACACGCCGGTTTTTTTATTCAGATTTTTTTCATTTTTTTTAAACGAAGCACAATTAAAGAACAAAAACTAATCGCGGCGACAATAAAGAAAATCGTTACCTGTTCCCTGTGACCGTGAAATGTAAAATACCAATCACTCCATTTAAAATGGAGGTCAAACCACCACCAAATCGTATCGAATACATAGCAGATAATTGTGACAGCTAATAAAAAGTAGTCTATTTTTTGAAAGGGAACTTTCCAGGTCAGTCCCAGTAAAAATCCCATTCCCACTAAAGTAATAAAAATCACAAATAGACCTTCACTCACAGAATATGTCATTTTATTTCCTTTCTTATGCTTGTTAGTAAGAATTTGTTACGTTTAAGAGACAATGTTTCACATGAAACAATTGTAACCTCTTTTGCCTGCGATTACGAAAATTAGAAAAGAAATCGGTATTATTTTTAAAATCTGATTAAAGAAATTTATTGCTGAATTTCATTTTGTTTGCGATTAAATCAATATTTTTTATTTTATTTAAAATTTTGACAGCTAACAAATGAATTTAAGATTAGAAAAAATCTAATCTTTTTGCTACAATAAATGAAGATGAATTTAAAAGTGAAAGGGGTGGTAGCATGAGTAAATTGTTAACGAGTTTTTTAGTGCTTTTCGCATTGAATATTGGTGGGAATTTTGTTATCCCAACCACACAAGTGCTACCACAAGCTACAGTGTTGAACAATACAGTAGAGAATACTACTAATCCGACACTTAAGACGCCACCGGTTTTATCCCCCCACGTTGAACCGAACCTAAATCAAAGAGCAGGCAGTAAATTTACGGGCAAAAGCTTGCGTAATATTTTTGCTTTTGGCTTAGGCAGCATTCTGGCATTATTAGCAATTTGGCGGCAACGTAAAAACTAAATTTTACCCCACCAAGGCAAAGAATTCGGGGAAACAAGACAGATACGTTATACTCTGGCTAAATAATATTGGCTTAAAGGGTTAGTTGGGTCAAATAGAAAAGGGCTGCTGAAATGGATGCGTTATATCAAAAATTAATTCAAATTATTGAAGAAGAATTGCAAGAAAAAGGTAAAACATACACCGTGGGCAAGTTTACTGGTTTGGGCTGGCTATTTCCGCTAAATGCTGATGGCGTACCTAAAGTTTCTTTAAAACAGTATGAAAAGACGGTAAATTTGTATTTATTCCCTAAAGAAGCGGGGGAACCCTTATTACCCAAATATGAGGATGTCTTTAAAAAAAGCAACATGGGTAAAAGTTGCTTGCGCTTAAAAAAATTGGATGCAAAAAAAATTGCAGCCATTCGTAGCTTGTTGCAAAAGGTTTAAGCTTGAATTTAAAAATTAAAAAACACGAAAAATTTGTATCATACCCGCAAAAAGCAGCCTTTAAAGCTCACTTTTTGAAGGATAGTACAATTTTTTCGTGTTTTTTGTTGAAAATCACAGGATTAAACTTAATTTTTGCGGACTAAACGCGTTTGTCTTACTTTTTTAATCTAGTTTTTTAAACGAACTCCCTACGGCATTAAGTTAAAATCCCAAGAAATTTGAAGAACAATTTATTGGAATTTCATCTTAATGCTTGGCAGTTAAGCGCGTTTAAAAAGCTTTTTTATGTCTAGCAATACAAACTAGTCCTCTGCGGTATTAAGTCAAAATCTGAAGAAATCTGATAAGCGATTTATTCAGATTCTGCCTTAATACTTGCGGACTAAACGCGTTTGTCTTGCTTTTCTTATTCCCGGATTTGGCCATCGCCGTAGATGATGTATTTGGTAGAGGTTAACTCTTCTAAGCCCATTGGCCCGCGGGCGTGTAGTTTTTGGGTGGAAATGCCAATTTCAGCACCAAAGCCAAAGACAAAACCATCGGTAAAGCGGGTTGAAGCATTCACATAAACTGCGGCTGCGTCTACTTCGTTTAAGAATTTTTGGCTAGCGAAGTAATTATCCGTGATAATTGCTTCTGAGTGTTTGGTATTGTAGCGATTAATATGATCAATGGCTTCATCGATGGAATCCACGACTTTAACAGCCATAATGTAGTCCAAATATTCTGTTGACCAGTCTTCTTCTTTGGCCGCAACGGCTTGTGGTAAATAGGCGATTGCTCTTTTATCAGCGTGTAACTCAACGTTGTGTTCTGCTAATTTGGCCGCAATTTTTGGCAAAAATTCGGCGGCAACGTCCTGGTGAATTAGTAAGGTTTCAGCAGCGTTACAAACAGAAGGACGTTGTGTTTTGGCGTTGTCGGTAATTTTTATCGCCATTTCCAATTGCGCATCTTTATCCACGTAGATATGATTGTTTCCAGTGCCAGTTTCGATTACGGGTACTGTTGCTGTTTCTTTGACGCGGCGAATGAGGCCTGCGCCGCCACGAGGAATTAAAACATCTAAGTATTCGGTTAGCCGCATCATTTGGTTGGCGACATCATGGCTTGTGTCAGAGACAAATTGTACTGCATTTTCATCAACGCCAGCACTTTTTAAGGCGTTTTGTAACACAGCTACTAAAATCTGGTTGGAATAAAAGGCTTCTTTGCCACCACGTAAAATCACAGCGTTGCCGGTTTTAAAACACAAACTCGCTGCATCGGTGGTCACATTTGGCCGTGATTCGTAAATGATGCCGATGACCCCTAAAGGCACTTTTTGACGCCCAATCATCAAACCATCCGTGTTTTTCCACATTTTTTCCACTTCACCAATTGGATCAGCCAATGAAATAACTTGGCGGATGCCGCTCGCCATTTCCTCAATACGCTGGCTAGTTAAGCGCAAGCGATCTTGCATCACAGCTGAGATACCGTTATCACTTGCGTTGTCCAAGTCTTTTTGATTGGCAGCTAAAATATCTGTTTTATTAGCCAAAAGCGCTTGTGCCATTAATTCCAATAATTCATTTTTGCGTGTTGTGGACATGAGTGCCAATTGCCGGGAACTTTTTTTAGCCTGTTGCCCTAAAACGGTTAAATCAAACATGTTTTTCCTCCTTTTAGCGTTTTTACAGCATGCCTTTTTATTTTTTGTCACGTAGATAGTCAAACTGTTTACTCGGTTGCCATTATTATAGAACCTTTTATGCAAAATGCGAGCAAGTTTACTTGAAAGCTTAAGTTCTAGTAAAAAGAAAGTCGCAAAGGTAGTGTTATTAGCAGGATATTTTAGTTAGCCAATAAAGGTTAGGCCCGGCAAAAAAGCGTGCCGATTTGCTTGCCGGCTAAAATATCGAAAATAACTTGTGGTTTCTGGCCGTTAGCCAAAACCATGGCACTGTCAGTGGCTAAAATTCGCTTTGCAGCATTTAATTTACTGATCATACCGCCAGTGCCGAATTTCGAGCCCTTATCACCAGCGAAATCCCAAATTTCCGGTGTTATTTCGTGGATGGTATGAAATAAAATCGCGTTTTTATTTTTTGCAGGGTTGCCAGAATAAAATCCGTCAATATCAGACAGCATCACCAATAAGTCCCCTTTAACAAGCTGGGTTACAATGGCTGAAAGCTGGTCGTTATCACCAAATTTGGTTTGATGATCCAATTCATCAATAGCGACAGTATCGTTTTCGTTGATGATGGGAATAATCCCCATTTTTAAGAGCTGTTCCAAGGTGTTGACCACATTTTTGCGACTTTCGGGAAATTCGACAATGTCTCGGGTTAGTAACACTTGGGCGGTCTGCTGGCTGTAGGTCAAAAAACGCTGATTGTAAATGTTCATCAATTCTGCTTGCCCCACCGCGGCTGCGGCCTGTTGTTCTGGAATTGTGGCGGGGCGTTCTTTTAGGTGAAGCTTATTCATCCCCACGCCGATTGCGCCAGAAGAAACCAAGACGACTTCTTTGTCTCTATTTTTTAAGTCCGTTAAAACAAAAGCCAATTGATCAATGCCAGCTAAATTAATATTGCCGTTGGGATAAATCAGGGAGCTGGTACCGATTTTAATGACAATCCGCTGAGCGGTTTTTAAAAATTCACGTTCCATATCATGACTCCTTGTGAAGTTGTAGGTAAAGGCAGTGTAGGAAAAAATTTTTGATGCGTCTGCGTTGCGCTCTTATTTTAGCAACAACCAATTGCAAGTAGACGTAAGTTTGATTTAAAATCCTAATTTACCGCTAGTTTTTATTCATTGTACTTGGTTTTGTTAAAAATTTCACCTGTTGTTTTCCTAAAACGATCGTCTTTATGGGTCGTTTTTGTTTTTTTCTCTCGGGATAAAAGCTAAATTTTACGATCTTAAAAAACGAATTTTTACAGATGAAAAATAAGAAAGAAATAAGTTTAAGGACTGATTTTTGAAGATTATATGGAATTTGCGAAATTTTTCGTATTATTGTTTTGAATTCATAAAAAAATGCGCTAATTATGCTAAAATAACGTTATGTAAAATAAGCAGATTTGCAAGAGGTTGGGACAGAAGTGTTCAGTTTTTAAACCAAGATGGGGATTTTTCAAAAATTGTTTCACAAATTTTTGTGAAATTTCCTCTTGTTGCCAAAAAAGCTATTTCTGGACCACTGTTTATCCGTAAATAAGGGCTGTAATTATATTAATGTCACAGATCCTTGTAAAGATTAAAAAATTATTTTTCATTTGATTGCAATTTTAGGAGGTACTCATTTGCGTACACGAGGTTTTGAAGTAGTTTCACATTTTTTAGATCAAGATATTTCCTTGCCAAAGCGGGCAACCAATCATGCGGCAGGTTATGATTTTGAAGCGGCCCAAGATGTTGTTATTCCAAGTATTTGGCACGAAGGTTTAGTAAGCGGGCTAAAAGCTTTGAAAGCTGCTAAAGATGGCGGCAAATTTTTGAAGCCTATTTTAGTTCCGACCGGAATTAAGGCTTACATGGGACAAGAAGAATTTTTACAGTTGGCTAATCGTTCTAGCAATCCGTTAAAACGCTTTTTGGTTTTAACCAATGGTGTCGGGGTTATTGATAGTGATTACTATGATAATCCTGATAATGAAGGGCATATTATGTTTCAATTCACTAACTTTGGTCTAGCGGATGTCGTGATTAAAAAAGGCGAGCGAATTGGGCAGGGGATTTTCTTGCCATTTCTAAAAGCTGACCAAGATGACACTGCAGCTGTGCGTACGGGTGGTTTTGGTTCATCAAATAAGTAAAAAGACACGTTTAGTACAGGGGGAATGCCTCTGGTATGCTAAAATAAAATGGAGGGATGATTGTGGCTAAAAAGCCAAAAGTCCAATTTGAATGTCAACATTGCGGCTATATCTCACCAAAATATCTCGGGAAATGTCCCAATTGCGGTAGTTGGAATTCAATGGTGGAAGTGGTCATCCAAGATACAACAGATCGCCGCGTGCGTACCAGTTTAACTGGTGAGAAAACGAAACCTACGAAAATTGCCGATGTTATTCCGAAAAAAGAACCGCGGGTTAAAACGAAATTAGCAGAATTAAACCGTGTTTTAGGTGGCGGTGTGGTACCGGGCTCGATGGTGTTAATCGGCGGGGACCCCGGTATTGGGAAATCAACGTTGCTCTTGCAAGTTTCGCAGCAGTTGGCAGAATCAGGTGGCAAAGTGTTATATGTTTCCGGTGAAGAAAGTGCCGAGCAAATAAAAATGCGGGCCGAACGTTTGGGCTCCATTAACACCGAATTTTATTTGTACGCGGAAACAGATATGCACGAAATTTCCCGCGCGATTGAAAATTTAGCCCCAGATTATGTCATCATCGACTCGATTCAAACTATGACACAGCCCGACGTGACCAGTGTGGCCGGAAGTGTTTCGCAAGTGCGGGAAACAACGGCTGAATTGTTAAAAATCGCTAAGTCCAATGGTATTGCTATTTTTATTGTTGGTCACGTGACAAAAGAAGGCTCCATTGCCGGGCCCAGAATGTTAGAGCATATGGTGGATACCGTTTTGTATTTTGAAGGCGAAAAGCATCACACGTTCCGCATTTTGCGGGCCGTAAAAAATCGTTTTGGTTCCACCAATGAAATTGGTATTTTTGAAATGCATGAAGATGGCTTGCATGAAGTGGCCAATCCTTCCCAAGTTTTCTTGGAGGAGCGTTTGGCGGGCGCCACAGGTTCTGCGATTGTGGTAGCGATGGAAGGCAGTCGTCCAATTTTAGTTGAAATTCAAGCACTGGTCACACCGACGATGTTTGGCAATGCCAAGCGCACCACTACCGGACTGGATTTCAATCGCGTTTCCTTAATCATGGCTGTTTTAGAAAAACGCGCCGGACTATTGTTGCAAAATCAAGATGCCTACTTGAAAGCCGCCGGTGGTGTGAAATTAAATGAACCAGCCATTGATTTGGCTGTTGCAGTAGCAATTGCATCTAGCTACAAGGAAAAAGGCACCAGCCCAACGGAATGTTTTATTGGTGAGATTGGTTTAACCGGTGAAATTAGACGGGTATCCAATATTGAACAGCGGGTCAAAGAAGTACAAAAGCTGGGCTTTACCAAAGTTTACTTGCCTAAAAATAATTTAAGCGGTTGGGATGCACCAAAAGGTATTCAAGTTGTCGGTGTTGCAACACTGGCAGAAACATTAAAAAAAGTTTTTAGTTAAAAATTGTTATATTCTTCTTTCTGGCTGCAAGTTAAGAAAGTCGCACTGATTTTGAAAAGGTAAGCAGATGAGATCGCTTTTTCATCTTTTTATCTTTTCTAATTCAGTAGCAAAAAAATCGGAGGAGTTTTGTTATGCAACGACGGATCATTATCTTATTAATGGTCGTAGCTGGCGCAAGCTTGGGAGCTTCATTTTTACCCATGGCGTGGGATACGATCGGAATGACCGGCAATCAGTGGCTAAACAATCCCTTTACCAACATTTTGATTGGCGCAATTATTTTCTTTTTATTCGCGTTGGTATTGGAGCGTTATATTTCTGCTGGCTTGTCTTATATTGAGAAAAAATTAAGTGAAATTAGTCTAACCTATCTGCTTTTTGGTGCGATTGGGACGATTATCGGCTTGATGATTGGGATGATTATTTCAATTCCTTTGTACAATTTGAACATTCCTTTTGTGACGAGTTTCTTGCCGTTTTTCGTGATGATTTTACTGGGCTATTTTGGTTTTCAAGTGGGGGTAACACGAATTGACGAGTGGAAGAAAATTTTCACACCGAAATCCAAGAAAACGGAAGAAACCCAACAACAAATTTTAGAACGTAAAGCAGGCGATACTTTTCATCGCTATAAGATTTTGGATACAAGTGTCATTATCGACGGTCGCATTTACGACATTGCCAAAACCGGCTTTTTAGAAGGGACACTTTTAATTCCTAATTTTGTTTTATACGAATTGCAATATATTGCCGACTCTGGTGATAGTCTAAAACGGGTGCGGGGACGCCGCGGCTTGGATATTTTGAATGCTTTACAAAAAGAAGAAGATATTTCAGTTGAGATGTATGATGGTGACTTTGAAGATATTCAAGAAGTTGACAGCAAACTGATTAAACTAGCTAAACTTTTGGATGGGGTCGTAGTCACAAATGATTACAACTTAAACAAAGTCGCTGAGTTTCAAAATGTTCCGGTTTTAAATATCAATGCGTTGGCTAATGCGGTTAAACCAGTCGTTATTCCTGGGGAAACAATGGATGTCTTGTTAGTTAAAGCCGGCACTGAGCGCCAACAAGGGGTTGCGTATTTAGATGACGGTACGATGGTTGTCGTAGAAGATGGCCAGCACTATATGAATGAACGAATCAAAGTCGTGGTAACCAGTGCCTTACAAACGGCCGCTGGTCGCATGATTTTTGCTAAACCGGCACATTCTGGTCGTGGTATTGATGACGTGAAGCCAGAAAATGCAGACGCGGCAGAAGTTGCAGCTAATACAAATAACAATCCGACAAATAATGGCAATCAAAATCAAAACAGTCAAAATGGCAATCAAAAAAATCGGAATAAAGGCCGCAAAAATGCTTAGAATTGGGCAAGGCTATGATTTACATCCCTTGGTGAAAGGACGGCCGTTAATTTTAGGTGGCATCCAAATCACCCACCCGCAAAAGCTCGGTTTAGCTGGGGTGACCGATGGGGATTGTTTGACCCATGCGATTATTGACGCACTTTTAGGAGCGACAGGTTTAGGCGATATCGGTCAGATGTTTCCTGCTAGTGATCCTACAGTAAAAAATGCCGCTTCCACCAAACTATTGACGATAGTTTTGCAAAAAGCGTGGTCGCTTGGCTTTACTATTCACAATATTGATTGTACAATTCTAGCTGAACAGCCGAAACTTGCGGACTCTATTTCCCAAATGCGGCAAGTGCTTTGTGAAATTTGTCAGTTAGAAGAAAATCAGCTTAGTATTAAAGCCACAACAATGGAACAATTAGGGCCTGTTGGTCGCAATGAAGCGATTGCGGCGCTGGCTGTTACCCTACTTGAAAATAACTCGAAGGAAGCGATTAGATGACTAAAATCCGCGTGCGTTACGCACCAAGCCCAACTGGACACTTACACATTGGTAATGCCAGAACAGCGCTATTCAACTATTTATTTGCCCGCCATAATGGTGGAGACTTCATTATCCGCATTGAAGATACCGATACAAAGCGTAACATTGCAGACGGCGAAAAAAGCCAATTGGATAATTTAAAATGGTTGGGAATGAACTGGGATGAATCTCCAGCAAATCCGGGGGAATACGGCCCTTATCGTCAATCAGAAAGAGCCGATATTTACCAACCGCTAATTGATCAATTACTTGCTTCAAACCGGGCGTATAAATGTTACTGTACCCCTGAAGAATTAGAAGAAGAAAGAGAAGCGCAACGTGCTCGTGGCGAGATGCCTCACTACTCTGGTAAATGTGCAAACTTAACGCCAGAAGAACAAGCAAAAAAAGAAGCAGAAGGTTTAAAACCAGTTATTCGTTTCCGCGTACCAAAAAATACTGAATATCAATTTCACGATATGGTGAAAGGTGAAATCACTTTTGAATCGGATAATGTCGGCGGCGACTTTGTTATTCAAAAACGTGATGGCATGCCAACTTACAACTTTGCCGTTGCTGTGGATGATCATTTGATGAAAATCACCCACGTTTTACGGGGGGATGATCATATCGCCAACACACCAAAACAATTAATGATTTATGAAGCATTTGGCTGGAAAGCACCAGAATTTGGCCATATGACCTTAATTATTAATTCTGAAACTGGTAAAAAATTAAGCAAACGGGACGAATCGATTCTACAATTTATCGAACAATACCGTGAATTAGGCTACTTGCCAGAAGCTATGTTTAACTTTATTGCTTTATTAGGTTGGTCACCAGTAGGCGAAGATGAAATTTTTAGCCAAGACGAATTAATTAAAATGTTTGATCCAAATCGTTTGAGCAAATCGCCAGCAGCTTTTGATGCCAAAAAATTAGAATGGGTCAACAACCACTACATTAAAGCAATGGACTTAGACGTTTTAACAGATATGTGCCTACCTTACCTTAAAAAAGCTGAACGTATAGCAGAAGATTTATCTGCTGAAGACATGGAACGAGTGAAAAAAATCGTAGCCTTGTATCAACCACAAATGAGTTATGCTGCGCAAATCGTTGAATTGTCTGAATTGTTCTTTATAGAACACCCTGTTTTAGACGATGCTGCAAAAGAAGTTTTAGCAGGAGAAACAGTACCACAAGTACTGACAGCCTTTAAAGCAAAACTTGAAGCAATGGCTACTGTGGATGCACCAAGTGTCAAAGCAGCAATTAAAGAAGTACAAAAAGAAACTGGTGTAAAAGGTAAAAATCTATTTATGCCAATCCGAGTTGCTGTTTCTGGTCAAACACATGGTCCAGAATTACCAGATACTGTTGAACTTTTAGGTAGAAAAAAAGCGCTAGCACATTTACAACAAGTTTTATAAAATAAACTTTTAGCCTGCGGGATGCAACTAGTTAATCCCAGGCAGGAAAGTGCTCGTTTCAGTTGAATAATAATGCGTTGATCAGACGAAGTACTGCGGAATTTTCTAAAGAGAGGCTACAACTGGTGGAAAGTAGCTGAAATGAGGCAGGAAATGCACCTGGGAGCAAGCTTTAAGCCGTTTTGTGGACGTTACCCACCGATGAGGAACAAAGTGTAGGTATTTCTTTGTTCAAATGAAAGTGGAACCACGCCAAAAGCGTCTTTTAAGTAAGGAAACTTATTTAAAGGGCGCTTTTTTTACGATAAGAAAAGTATAAAAATTTCAGTTGGCTCATTTTCTAAACGAGCTGCTAAAATATCTAGCAAATCGAGTTTTAAACAACCTGCCAGCTCGGCAGTAAGAAAAATAGTTTCAATGATAAAAAGCATCATTGCATCTATTTTGCCTTACTGCTCGCTAGCAAACCAGTTGTTTTAAACATCTTACAAGTCGAGTTTTAGCAGCTAGAAAAATCGACAACAAGAAAACAATCGCAAATGACAAAAAGCATCATTCACGTTTGTTTGCCTTGTTGCTCATTTTCTAAACGAGCTGCTAAAACATCTAAAAAACGAGTTCAAAATGATTTGATAGTTCGGCAATAAGAAAAGTGTCTTAAGTGACAAAATACGTCACTTTAGCCCCTTTATCTTATTGCTCACTATCAGCCCAATCATTTTGAACATCTTAATTAGGAGGGAACATGATGGGGTGGGGGAGACGTGCGATTCAAGCGGCCAAGGAAAATGATCCGGCGGCCCGACACACATTGGAAATTATTTTGACATATCCTGGGATACATGCGCTGTTTTGGCATCGCTTTGAACATTTTTTGTACAATCACAAGCTGTTTTTATGGGCACGGCTAAGTTCTCAATTTCAGCGTTTTTTAACGGGGATTGAGATTCATCCAGGCGCTAAAATCGGTCAGGGTGTTTTCATTGATCATGGTATGGGCGTGGTGATTGGTGAAACAGCAGAAGTTGGCGATGATGTGGTATTGTTTCATGGTGTCACTTTAGGTGGTACAGGTAAACATGGTGGAAAAAGACACCCCACGGTAAAAACTGGCGCGATGATTTCCGCCAATGCTCAAATTTTAGGCCCGGTGACAATTGGTCAAAATGCAAAGATCGGTGCTGGTGCCGTCGTTTTAAAAGACATTCCAGATGAAGCAACAGCGGTCGGAGTCCCGGCCAAAGTTGTTCGAATTGCAGGAAAGAAGGTTGAAATATGATAAAGATTTACAATACAATGACGCGGGAAAAAGAGATATTTAAACCAATTGAAGCAGATAAGGTTCGTATGTATGTCTGCGGGCCAACGGTTTACAATTATATTCATATCGGCAATGCTAGAAGTACGATTGCTTTTGACACAATTCGTCGTTACTTTGAATACCGCGGCTTTCAGGTGAATTATGTGTCTAATTTTACAGACGTTGATGATAAAATTATTCGCGCGGCGAAAGAACTTGGAGTAACAGCACCAGCAGTGGCGGAGCGTTTTATTCACGCTTTTGAAGAAGATACCAATGCTTTAAATGTTAAGCCGGCAACGCTACATCCGCGGGTAATGGATCATATTGTTGACATCGTTGATTTTATTAGCGTCTTAATAGAAAAAGGCTACGCCTACGAAGCAGGTGGCGATGTGTATTATCGCACCCGTAAATTTGAAAATTACGGCAAGTTAAGTGATCAATCAATTGATGAATTAGAAGTAGGGGCGAGCCAACGAACGGGCACCGAACAAAATATTAAAGAAGATCCATTAGATTTTGCTTTATGGAAAAGTGCGAAGCCAGCAGAGATTTCTTGGGATTCACCATGGGGAGCTGGACGTCCGGGCTGGCATATTGAATGCTCTGTCATGGCCACCAAACACTTGGGTGATACCATTGATATTCACGGTGGTGGCCAAGATTTGGAATTTCCGCACCATGAAAATGAGATTGCGCAAAGTGAAGCAAAAACAGGCCATACCTTTGCAAATTATTGGATGCATAACGGTTATGTGACAATTGGTGAAGATGATGAAAAAATGAGTAAGTCACTAGGGAATTTTGTAACTGTTCATGATTTGATTCAAAAAGTTGAGCCCCAAGTTTTGCGTTTCTTTATGGCGACAACGCAATACCGCCGCCCGATTCGCTACAGTGAGCAAACTTTAAAAGATGCCGCTAATAATTTGCAACGCCTAAAAACAGCAAGTGAAAATGCGAATTTCCGTCTTAAAGCAGCACAAGACACCTTAGCAGATGATGACGTGAAATTAGCGGAGTTACAAGAGTTGGAAAAGCGGTTTGTCACTGAGATGGATGATGACTTTAATGCTGCTAACGGTATCACAGTCGTTTATGAATTAGCAAAATGGCTAAACACCTATGCCGAGCAAAGTGACGTTTCACAAGTTGTTTTACAGGCTGCGATTGAAAAATTCCAAGCGTGGTTGGCAGTCTTTGGGATTCATTTTATCAGTAATGAATTATTAGACGAAGAAATCGAAAAATTGATTGCCAAACGAATTGAAGCGCGTCAAAATAAAGATTTTGCCCGCAGTGATGAAATTCGCGATCAATTAAAAGAACAAGGGATTATTCTAGAAGATACCGCGCAAGGTACCCGTTGGAGACGAGAAGCATGAGAGATTACACACAATTAAATGGTTTGGCACTAGCTTATGTGGGAGATGCGATTTACGAAGTTTATATTCGTGATTATTTAGTGTCTACAGGTCAAAGTCGTCCTAATCAATTACACAAACAAGCAACCCACTACGTTTCAGCCAAGGCGCAAGCTTTTTTAATGAACGAAATGTTAGCTGCCAAAATTTTAACAGAAGAGGAAGAATTGTTCTATCGCCGTGGTCGCAATAGTAAAAGTCATACCAGTGCCAAAAACGCCGATGTTACCACGTATCGCATCGCGACGGGCTTTGAAGCGTTGATGGGTTATCTTCATTTGCTAAATAAAAAAGAACGCTTAGAAGAGCTGATAGACTGGTGTATCAAGAAAGTAGGTGAAACAAATGGCAAATAAGCGAGATGACAAGCTGCAAAGAAATCAAAGCCGCGCAAGTTATGGCACAAAAGATAAAAATAGACGTGGAAAAAACTTTGACGACAAAGGAAATTTCCGTCACAAAAAGTCAGCTAATTTTAAAGCAGATAAAAAACTCAGCGATGCAAACAACAGTCAAGAAACCGAGGTTAATGAAAATTTTGTCTTTGGTCATCATGCGGTAGTGGAAGCTTTAAAAGCTGGCCGCGGTAACAAATTATTTTTAGCAGAAGATGCTCGTGGGGATAAAATCGAAGGCTTAAAAACTTTGGCCACCGAACAAGCAGTCCCGGTTAAATGGGTGCCTAAAAATAAATTAGATACCATGAGTGACAGCGGGGTTCACCAAGGAATGGTGTTGGCGATTACACCTTATGAATATCTCTCCTTAGCTGAGTTGCTGGAAACAACAACGAAAGAAAATCCTTTTTATCTGATTTTGGATAATCTAGAAGATCCTCATAATTTTGGTTCGATTTTACGTACTGCCGACGCTGCCGGCGTTGATGGAGTCATTATTCCTAAACATCGCGCCGTGGGAATTACGCCGATTGTGGTGAAGACATCAACAGGAGCAGTAGAACATATGCCAATTGCCCGCGTGACCAATTTAAGTCAAGCTGTTCAGCAGTTAAAAGATGCTGGCTTTTGGATTTTTGGTACCGCCATGGAAGGCACAGATTATCGCAAGTGGAATGCCAAAGGGAAAATTGGTTTGATCATCGGCAATGAAGGCAAAGGGATGAGTGCCGGTTTGATGAAATCAGTGGATGAACTGCTGACCATTCCTATGGTCGGACACGTTCAAAGTTTAAATGCCAGCGTAGCCAGTGGCCTTTTGATGTATCAAGCCTTCAGCCAACGGGCAGGTGAATAGGGTGAAAAAACAACTATTAATTGTCGATGGCTATAACATGATTGGTGCTTGGCCAGAATTGGTTTCACTAAAAAAAGCCGAGAAATTAGAAGACGCAAGAGAAACACTGCTGAATTTGTTGTCAAATTATGCCAAATATGAGGGCTTAGAAATCATTGTCGTTTTTGATGCCCAATTTGTACCCGGTATTACCCAACGCTATACGAAATATCAACTGCAAGTAATTTTCACTGAAGAAGGGGAAACAGCCGATAGTTATATTGAGCGGGTTGCCGGCGAGTTAAATAATGCCTTAACCCAAGTCACAGTAGCTACGAGTGATTTGGCTGAGCAGTGGGTGGTATTCTCCCAAGGTGCGTTACGGACTTCTGCTCGTGAGTTGTACAAAGCAGTCCACAAAACCAACAAATTGATTTCAGAACACCAAGAAGATTTGAAATTTAGTAATTTTCGCCGCAATTCGCCTTGGAATGATCTGCAACTTTCCGAGTTGCAACAAAAGTTACAAGAATTAAGCAAAAAGAATTAAAAATTCCCCAACCCTAGATTAGCCCGCCGGATGAAACTGGTCGGGCTTTTTTTCGTGGTACAGTCAAAAAGCAAGAGAATTTGGGAGGAGGCATTAAAATGATGAGAACAGATTTTAACCCCCAAGTAGTTTTGAGACACATGGAAGTTTTTGAAAAGCTCTTTTTTGATTATCGACCGGTTATTTATAAAGTGATGGGACGCTATTATTTGCGAGATTTTGATTACGATGATTGGTTACAAGAAGGGCGTATCAGTTTTTTTTATTCTTTATCTTGTTATGAAACGTGTCGTGGTGTTTCTTTTGGTACCTTTTTTAGAAACAACTTTGAAAATAAAATAAAAAGCGAGTTGCGAAAACAAGGTGCCTATAAAAGAAAGGGAATGGTAGAAGCCATCTCTTTAGAAGAAAAGATAGCAAAGGAAGGGGCAGACTTTTTAGTGGCCCATAATCAAAGTGTCGTTTTCGCCGAAGAACAACTATTATTAGAAGAGAAGCTGCGGGTGGCTTTTTGCTTATTATCAAGGTTGGAAGCGGATGTATTGCAGGCTTACTTAAAAGGAGAACAGGTGGAATATTATGCCTATCAACGTGCCATGAGTCAGCAAAAAATTGGGTGTGCCTTAGAACGGGCGCGCCGGAAAATCCGCAAGGAAATGAAAATGAGCTCTTGAAATTTTTTTGAAAATAGAACCTTTTAAAAAGGAAAAAAATAACGTGAAATTCAGTATTGAAACGACAAAAAAATTATGATAAACTTGAAATTTTCAGAAAAATGTGATAAGATGGCAAGCGAGGTGAACGCGATGCCAACAACTTTAGCTTCTATCAAAAAAGATTTAGAATGTCGCATTGGCAGTGAAATTATGCTGGTGGCTCAAACTGGTCGTAAACGTCAAACCGAACGCAAAGGGATTCTTACAGAAACATACCCTTCTGTCTTCGTAGTCGATTTAGATCCAGAAGAAAATTCTTTCGAACGAGTTTCCTACAGTTATTCCGATGTTTTAACTCGCACTGTCGAAATCGAATTTTTAGGTGATGCAATATAAAAAATTACGAAGGCTCAGCTGGGCTTTCGTATTTTTTTAATATTTAGCTAGAATTTACCACATATTTATCGTTCAACCTGAGGAGGTAGAAATGGAATATATTGTAAAGAGTTTTGCTGAATTAACGACCAAAGAGTTTTATCAAGTGGCAAAAGAGCGGGTCGCAGTTTTTGTCGTAGAGCAGAATTGTCCCTATCAAGAAATTGATGAAACCGATGAAGTGGCACTACACACGTACTTTGTCACAGAAGATGGACAAATTGCGGCGTATACCCGAATTTATGAAGAAGCAAAAGCGGTGCATTTTGGCCGGGTGCTCGTGAACAAAAATTTCCGTGGCACAGGCTTAGGAAAGAAAGTTGTTGCCAAGACGCTTGCTGTTATCAAAGAAAGATTTCCAGGTAAAAAAATTGTCATTGGCGCTCAAGCTTACCTGCAAGATTTTTATGCCAGCTTTGGTTTTAAAGCCATTTCTGAAATCTATTTAGAAGACGATATTCCCCATATCGATATGCAGCAAGAAGCACTTTAAAGAGTCTCTTACACCAACTATTATAAGTTGGTGTAAGAGCTTTTTTTGTACTATCAGGACTAGAAATATATCGTACAAATCAAGAATGTAAAAAGAGCAGCCTTAAGTAAAAGAAGCCAAAAAAAGGCATTAGAAAAGTGAATTCTTTTATCTTTTTTTAGAAAATTAATTTTAAGGGAGGATTTTTACATTTTTTGCTGTATATATGTGTGAAGTGGAGGAGATAACTTGAAGGATAAAGAAATAGCTGCAGCTATTACACTTCGTGACGAAGTGGCCTTTAATCGACTGATCAAAGAATATTCGAAATTATTATGGGCGGTGGGTTGGTCGATTATCGGCAAACAAGGTTCAGCAGAAGATTTAGAAGAATTAGTGAGTGACGTCTTTTTACGTTTTTGGAATCAGCCAGAAAAATATGATGAAAAGAAAGGTTCGCTGAAAAATTATTTAGCATTAATGACAAAAAGCATGGCCTTGAATCGATTGAAAGCACAACAAAAAATAGTGGAGACCGATGATGCTTTTTTACTTGAGACAATCCCTGAAAAAGAGCAGGCAGACGATGCTATTTGGCGGGCTTTTTTTCAAGCGATTGAAACATTAAGCGAACCGACCCGAACCATTTGCTTTCAACGTTTCTTTTTAGAATGGAAGCCGGCATTTATCAGTGAAAGGTTACAGTTGAGTGTTGATGAGGTAAATCGGCGTTTATATCGCGGGAAAAAGAAAATTCAAATTGTAATGGACAAATTACTTAAAGAAGGTGCAATAAATGACTAAAAAATACGAGAATAACCCCTTGTCCCATTTAGACGATGCGCAATTGACTAAATTATTGCAAGATACGGGGATGCCCTTTGATGACATCAAGCAAGAAAAAATTATTCGTAATATAAAGAAAAAGCAGCGGCCAACGAATAAAAACAAACGCTATAAAAAAATCTTAATGGGAATTGCCGCAGCAGCAATTCTAATTCCAACGAGCGCTTTTGCGGCCAATAAAATATGGGAAGTCACGACCAAAAAAGATGGCTTTTTAACGACACTATTTGTACAAAATGAAGCAGAGGACACAGCGTATTATCGTGTTGACGCAACCTATGTTCCAAAAGAACTTACGGCGATTCCCCAAACTCAGAATATGAAATATTGGCGAAAAGAAACTCGAGATGGTGGGTTTTCGCTAGCGCTTATTAAACCGGAAAAAAATCAAAAACTAACAGTCCCTAACGCAGTAGACATGGTAAAGTCAACCAGTGGGCAACATGATGTATATACAGTGAAAAGACAGGGAAATGGCAGCTCTTATGATACGGTTTCTTATTTGATGCTACCAGAAGAAAACCGCATTTTGCAGATTATGTTTGATCATACTGTAAATAAAGTGCAGCAAGAAAAAATCATTGCGGGTTTGCGCTTGGAAAAGGTGACAGCCCAAAAAGCAACACCCGTTACACCACTAAATCAAAATGAGGACAAAGCAAAAGAAAGTTATACGCCACTTCAGGAAAATCAAAAAACAATTTACCATGAAAATGAAGCCTTTCAAGCAAGTTTTGGTGATAAAAAAGACGCTTTGAAAATCCAAGTAAAAGAAAATGCGTCCCAAAAACAACTCCCAGATTACGCCAAACGTGCATATATCGGGCAGGTAGAAGAATTTGCCAAAGCCGGTCTAATTGATAAAGCTGGCAATCTAGGTACCTATGAAGGCAGTAGTTATCAACGTGGTGATGGCGTCAAGACGATCGATCAACTACTAGCCAAACAAAAAATTCAACCGCAGTATCGCGAAATGACCATCACCATCACCAATCAAACTGCAAAAAAAGTGAAGGACTTGTATTTTGCGCCACAATTACAATTAATGAACAAAGTAAAAGCAGGTTATCAGTTTGACGAGGCGACTTATTTACAACCTTTTGATCACGATGGGGAACCTGTTTTTATTAGTGAACATGGCGAAGGGAAAAGCTATTACAATATCGGAAATTTAGCTGCCCATGAAATGAAAAAAGTAACCATTGGCTATATCGTGATTAACCCAGCTAAAAAAGCAGAATTTTTACAATTCAACTTAACAGGAACAGGAAGTATGGACTTGAATAATTCTGCCTTTACGTGGGTTTTGCTAGATGAATAGTAGGTGAGATGATGAAAATCAAACGCATCTTCTTTGGTGTTCTTGTCTTAGGTGCATCTTTATTGGGCATTTCAACAGTCTATGCTAAAATGCAGCCGGTCTTAAACCAACAAACCGTAACAATTCAAGTGCCCCTGGAAAATCAAAATGAAGAAAAAAAGCTCGGAAATGGCTGTGAAATTACGGCACTATCGATGCTGTTAAACTATTATGGCTATCAAACTACAAAAAATAAGTTAGCAGAAAAATTAACTTATGTTCCCGTTTGGGTCAACGACACGCTTCATGGCGATCCACAAGATGGATTTGTTGGGAACATCAATGGAGGATTAGAGGCGATGGGCGTTGGGGTTGAACCGGTGGCCCAAGTAGCACAACAGGTGGTGCAATCTGATGTTGCTGTTCATGCAAGCCGTAATTTGGATTTTGCTGAAATTGAGTCTTTAGTTAAGCAGGGGACACCTGTCTGGGTGGAAACAACAACAGACTTTAGACTGCCAGCTAAAGGTGAAATAAAAACGTGGCAAACGCAACATGGCACAATTAACGTAGTGACATTATGCCATGCCGTCGTGATTACAGGGATTAGCCAAGATTGGGTCTATGTTAATGATCCTTATGGCCACAAAGATCGGCAGGTGGAAAAAGCCCGCTTTATCAAGACCTACCAAATAATGGGAAGTCAGTCGCTGTATTTAGCGTAAAAAATATAATTAGCAAAAAAGAAGCTGAAAATACAAGTTAGCACATGTCTTTTAGTGCAGTAATTTCTGTATCTGTATCGCAAAAAGGCTCTGGGACAAAAGTCAATTGACGTTTATCCCAGAGTCTTTTTTAGTATTCTGAATTATTCAAATCTTCCCGTGCTTTTTTTGTGGCAGGTCCACTTTGTGCTTCCAACAAATCGCGAATATCTTTTAAGTAGTCTTCAGCTGTAATTTCTGGTTCTTCTTCGACTTCTTCTTTTTTGCGTAAATCTTTCGCGCGGTTGGCGAATTTTACGATGATGAATAGTACAAAACCAGTGATGATAAAGGTGATAATAGCACTTACGACATTGCCAAATTCAAATTTGACACCGTTAATTTTAACGTCCAAAACGTTCATGGCGGAATCTAAATCGCCTTTTTTAGTGAACAATGACACGATAAGTCCAATTAAAGGTGTGATCAAACCTTCCACCACTTGATTGACGATGCTCGTAAAAGCACCCCCGATAACAACCCCAACGGCTAGGTCTAAGACGCTACCCCGCATTAAAAACTCTTTAAATTCTTTAATCATTTTTTTTGCTCCTTTCTTTTATTTCCCGCATTGAAAATGAAAGTGAAAAACCTTCAGCTATCATGAAAAATCTGCATTAAAATGCGGATTGCTAAAAACAGTATAACGAAGATTTTTAAATATTTGAAATAATATGAAACAAAATCGCAAACAGGCGTAAAATCAATCTTAACTACAGGGCTATGCTATAATTAAAGTGATGTTGTTTTAAAATGAAAACGAGTGGCGAGTACACATAACGACAGGATTTAGCTTTAAAAATAAGAATTTTATCGCGCCTTTTCTTTATAGCCAAAAAGGGCGCGAAATTCTTCACGAGAAATTGTAATTTTACCAGCTTTTCTAAAGGCAATTTGCAAAGATTTTCTGATAAAGCGGCGGTAAGATTCAAACTCTACTAGGAGCGCTAAGAGTGCCCAAATTTTTGCATAAAACGCATATGAAGTGCAATAAAATTTATTGTAGCGACAACTTTTCTTTGAGAAGTTGAAATTATTTGATGAGGAGCATGTATATGTCAGTTGAATTAGGCCGTGGTATCAACCTTGAAGTAATACCCACCAAGAAATATAAGACAACGCGGATTTTAATCCGTTTTTCGGCCCGCCACAGTGAAAAAACGGCGGCGGCACGCACGTTATTAACGAGTTTATTAGAAACAAATAGTTTGAATTACCCCACTCAAAATGAGTTAAGTACCCGTTTAGCAGAACTTTACGGGGCAGGCTTTGGCGTTAGTGTTGCTAAAAAAGGCAATATCCACCAAGTCAACGTTGGGATGTCCATCGTCAATGGAAGCTATGTAGGTGAAGAAGATTTATTTGCACAAGCTGTCGCCTTTTTGCAAGAGATTTTATTTGCCCCTAATGTAAAAGACGGGGCCTTTGATGAAAAGACCTTTACGACTGAAAAAGAAAATTTGATCGCCTATTTGAAGAGCATGAAAGAAGATAAGCAGACTTTTGCCTCTTTACGCCTACAGGAATTGTTTTTCCAAAATTCTGCCGATCAAAAGGTACCAAGTTTTGGTACTGTGGCGACAACAGAAGGTTTAACGGCCAAAGAATTGGTAGCTGTCTATCAAAAAATGATGGCAGAAGATCACATTGATATTTTTGTTATTGGCGACGTTGAAGCCAAACCGGTTAGTGAAATTTTGGCGCAATTACCTTTTGAAAAAGGTGAGCGGGTGAAACCAGAAATATTCTTTGCGCAAAATCACAGCAATATTATTAATGAGCAAGTGGAATACGACCAAGTGGTACAGGCTAAATTAAATTTAGCCTATCAAATGGATACCTATTACGGCGATGCCGACCGTTTTGCTTTACTTGTTTTCAATGGCCTATTTGGCGGTTTTCCTCATTCCAAGCTCTTTATGAATGTAAGGGAAAAAGAAAGTTTGGCCTATTATGCCTCTTCTTCTTTTGATTCTTTTCGCGGCATGTTAAAAGTGCAGACAGGTATCGACCAAGAAAAAAGAGAAGCTGTGTTGCGTTTGATTAACGAGCAGTTGGAGAGTTTAAGAAAAGGGGAAGTTTCTACCGAAGAGTTGGCACAAACCAAAGCGATGTTAAAAAATCAGTTTTTATTGTCTTTAGATAATCCCCAAGCCTTGATTGAAAATGCGTATTTAGACTTGTGGCTACCACAGACGAAAACATCTGAGGAAGCCTTTCTTAAAGGTGTTGACGCAGTAACGATCGACGCAGTGAAGAAAATGGCGTTATCAGTAGAATTAAAAGCCATTTACTGCTTGGAAAGGAGCGCCTCATAATGAAAAAAGTGTACGAAATGGTAAACGAAACCTTATACAGCGAAATTTTACCCAATGGCTTAACGGTCTACTTACTGCCAAAACCCGGGTTTCATAAAACTTATGGGTTATTTACAACCGATTATGGCTCCATTGACAATCGCTTTATTCCACTAGGGGAAGAAGAATTTATTACTGTGCCAGATGGAATTGCGCACTTTTTGGAACATAAAATGTTTGAAAAAGAAACAGGAGATGTTTTTCAAGATTTTGGCAAACAAGGCGCATCAGCCAATGCCTTTACCAGCTTTACGAAAACCAGTTACTTGTTTTCAGCAACGGATAATATCGATTTAAACGTGACGACTTTACTGGATTTTGTGCAAGCCCCATATTTCACAGCTGAAAGTGTGAATAAGGAAAAGGGAATTATCGGTCAAGAAATTCAAATGTATCAAGATGATCCGAATTGGCGGCAATTTTTTGGCATTATAAACAACTTATATCCAGAGCATCCCCTACACATTGATATTGCCGGAACGGTGGAAAGTATTGCTGAAATTACAGCTGAAGATTTATACACCTGCTACAACACTTTTTACCATCCTAGCAACATGAAATTATTTGTGGTGGGTAACATTGATCCAGATAATATGATGACGCTGATTAAAGAAAATCAAGCGGGCAAAAAATTTGCAACCCCACAACCGATAAAACGCGAATTTCCCGCCGAAACGCTAACAGACATTAAAAAAGTCGATCGCTTAGAAATGCCTGTGGCGCGAGCTAAAGGCATTTTGGGAATTAAAATGTTGACGGCTGATCTTCCGACAGACAACAAGGAATTATTACGTTTCAAAACAGCCGCTAGCTTGTTGTGGCAGCTGCTTTTAGGTACCACTTCTAAAAATTATTTGCGCCTGTATGATGAAGGGGTTATTGATGATACGTTTGGTTATGAGTTTAATTTGGATCGCACCTTTTGCTTTGCTGATTTTGGCGGCGACAGTGACAAGCCGGCTGAACTTACCAAAGCCGTAAAAGAAATCTTACTCGATTACGGTGAGGATGAAGAAATTAACGAAGCCAACTTATCTTTATTGAAAAAACGGATGCTAGGGAAATTCTTCCAGTCTTTGAATTCCTTAGAATATATTGCCAATCAATTCAACCAAAATTTATTTGGTGAATTGACGTTGTTTGATTTGCCCCAAATTATTCAGTCGATAACCTTAGAAGATATTTATACTTGTGGCCAGCGGTTAATAAATGCAGACGCTATGAGTGAATTTTTCATGTATCCTAAGGGGGAGTAAGCATGAAAAGTGCACTTGTAATGGGGGCTAGCGGCGATATTGGTGAAGCGATTTGTCGCGCTTTAGCCAAAGACGGCTGGTCGTTATATTGTCACTATCATCGCAATGAAGAAAAAGTATTAAAATTTGTTAGCGAGTTAAAGGAAACCTATCCCCAGCAAGATTTTTTTATGGTATGCTTAGATATGCTAGAAACCCCCGATATTCCGTCATTTTTGGCGGGTTTGTTTCAAGTGGATGGCATTGTTTTTGCCGCCGGTTTTACCAAATATGGTCTGCTTGGTGAACATACACAACAAGACATGCGGCGTCTGTGGCAGCTGCATTTGGAGACACCGCTGCTGATTTTGCAGGGCTTGGAGGAAAAATTGCGGCGTTCTAGCCAAGCAAGAATTGTTTTTGTCGGCTCTGTTTATGGTTTAAATGGTAGCAGCCTAGAAACTGTTTACAGTGCGGTTAAAGGCGGGCAGCAAAGTTTTGTCAACGCCTATGCAAAAGAAGTGGCCGCTAATGGCTGTACGGTTAATTGCATTGCACCAGGAGCTGTTGCTACGAAGATGAATGAAGATTTCACAGCAACTGAATTAAAACAATTAATAGAAGAAATCCCGCTAGGAAGACTAGCATACGTTAAGGAAATCGCGGCAGCTGTAGCCTTTTTATTTCAACAAGATGCGCAATATATTACCGGTGCGACAATTCCTGTGACAGGAGGCTGGCTGCATTAAAGACTGGAGAGAATGTGTAAGTGGCAAATGAAGCAACAACGATCGGCACAAGATTACGGCAAGCCCGTTTAAATAAAAATATTTCACTGGATGAATTACAACAAATTACCAAAATTCAAAAACGCTATTTAGAGGCAATCGAAAGCGGCGAATTAGATCTGTTGCCGGGTTCTTTTTACGTGCGGGCTTTTGTGAAGCAGTATGCCCAGGCAGTCGGAGAAGATGGAGACAAATTAGTCGCCGTGTTAGCAGGCAAAGAAACGCTAACGCCGCCACCGCCAAAACGGCCGCAGCCAGAAACCATCCAAGGCTCTAGAAAATCGTTGCACGTAGAAGAAAAAACCGGCAACCCGGTTATGCGGTTGTTACCGGTCATTTTCTTTGGGTTGGTTGCGTTGGTTATCGTCGTGATTGTATTTTACATGACGTGGCAAGATCGCAATAATCAAACGCCAATGATTGCGGACAATTCTTCAGTAGTAGTGGATCAAGCAACAACTACCACGAGTAAAGTAGCTGAATCTTCCACCAAAGAATCAGAATCAAAACCAGCAGAATCCACGAAAGAATCTGAGAAAAAAGAAAAAGAAATGGCGGTAAAACTAGATAGCAATACGCAAACAGAAGCTGTTTTTAGTTTGAGTGATGCCAAAGGTCCAATTAAATTGGATTTTGTTGGCAATGCCAATGGTCCTTGTTGGATTGGGGTATTAGTTAATAATGGCTATGTTTACCAATATACATTGCAAGCAGGAGAAACACAGTCAACGACTTTACCTGAAGCTGTGACCAATGCGACCATCGTTTTAGGTGCAAGTGGCAACTTAAGTATCAAAGCCAATGGCAAAGACTTGAATTATACAGATCCTAATATTCCGGCTTTACGGAAAAATGTAACATTGGCAATTAATTATCAAACGGCTGAATAGACGGTTTTAAGTAGAAAAGGAGATTTTTTCAATTGAATTTACCCAATAAGTTGACGGTTATTCGAATCTGTATGATTCCACTTTTTATTTTGATTTTGGTACTGCCTTTTAATTTTGGCACGCTAGTACTCGGAACAACTGAACTACCCATTACCCATTTAGTCGCAGCAATTATTTTTGCTATCGCAAGTTTTACCGACTGGCTAGACGGTCATATCGCCCGTGCTCGCGGCTTAGTTACAAACTTTGGTAAATTTGCGGATCCACTAGCAGACAAAATGCTCGTTATGACAGCTTTTATCTTGTTGGTTGACTTGAACAAAGCTCCTGGTTGGGTTGTCGCAATTATTGTCTGCCGTGAATTAGCAGTAACAGGATTGCGTTTATTATTAGTCGAAGGCGGCGAAGTGATGGCTGCCGCATGGCCAGGCAAAGTAAAAACAGCTACTCAAATGCTTGCGATTATTTTCCTATTTTTAAACAATATGCCCTTTAACTTAATCGGGCTACCTGTTGATCAAATTTTACTTTATGCCTGCCTGATCTTCACGATTTACTCAGGTGTTGATTATTTTGCTAAAAATACCGCGGTCTTTAAAGGCTCGATGTAAAAATCAAGGCTTTTGGAGCTTGCTCAGCTTAAGGCCGATAAAGCTAGTTTGAAAAGCCAGACATGAAGAAAAGCTTTGTAAACTTGCTGTGAAGCGATTTATTCATGTGGAATTTTTATAGTTAAATAAAACAAGTGGGGATTTTTTTACTTCATAACCCCAGCTAAGAAATGAGGTGCTGTAAAATGAAATTTATTTTGCAGGACCTCATTGTTTTTTTTACAAAATGCGTATATGAAAGTGAGGAGCTAGTATGAAAGCAGAAATCATTGCAGTGGGAACAGAAATTCTATTAGGCCAAGTCGTTAATACGAACGCGACTTTTATCTCAGAAGAATTGGCGGACCTGGGAATTGAGGTCTATTATCATAGCGTGGTAGGGGATAATCCTGCCCGTTTAGAAAACTTGCTGCAGATAGCAGATGAGCGCAGTGATCTTGTGGTGTTATGTGGTGGTTTGGGGCCGACGACTGATGATTTAACAAAAGACGTGGTCGCAAAACACGTTGGTCAAAACTTAGTCGAAGATTACGCTGGTCGCAAAGAATTAGATGCTTTTTTTACGAAAGCCAAACGGGAAATGACACCGAATAATTTAAGACAGGTACTCATTTTTGAAGAGGGAATTGCCCTACCAAATGAAACGGGTCTTGCCATTGGCATTTTTTATCAAAGTGCAACGACAGCCTTTTTACTTTTGCCCGGCCCACCTTCAGAATTGCGTCCGATGTTTTTACACCACGCTAAACCGCTTTTAGAAGAAAAATTTCCTCAAACAGACCAACTGATTTCGCGGGTATTGCGATTTTACGGCATTGGGGAATCTAAATTGGTGAGCCAGTTAGCTGATTTAATTGAAAAACAAACAAACCCTACGATTGCGCCTTATGCCAAACCTAATGAAGTTACGCTGCGACTGACAGTTAAGGCACCTGATAAAGCAATGGGCATGAAATTATTAGATGAAACAGAAGCTGCAATCAAAAAGGAGGTGGGGGAATACTTTTACGGCTACGGTGAAGAAAATTCATTGGAAGCAGTGGTCGTAAAATTATTGCAGGAAAAAAATTGCAGTATAACAGCAGCGGAAAGTCTAACGGCAGGACAATTCCAAGCAACCCTCGCCAATATCAGCGGCGCTTCGAAAGTTTTTGCTGGTGGTTTTGTAACTTATGCAAAAGAGCAAAAAGAAAAACTCTTGCAAATTGATGCAGCGCTATTGCAAGAGTATGGTGTGGTCAGTGAAGCCTGCGCCAAAGCAATGGCTAAAAATGCCCGAAAAATTATTGGTGCGGACTACGCATTAAGTTTTACTGGTGTGGCAGGACCAGATGAGCTGGAAGGTCAGCCAGCTGGAACAGTTTGGATTGGTTTGGCAAGTGAAACAGAGGTTACGGCCCACTTGTATCACTTCACCCGTGATCGCGCCTATGTACGTCATAGTGCAGTTATGGCGGGCTTAGATTTATTGCGGCGTGCAGTTTTGTAAATAATTTGCCAAAAGCGAACAAAAGATTAATATCTTTTAACATGCGAAAATACGTTCGCTTTTTCTTGCTTTTTTAATTTAGAAAGGCTATTATTAAAGCTGTGATAAGGAGTTGTTTTTCCTTAGCAGTTGCACAAGTTTTTATGTTTGGTTACAAGTTTCGCTTCAAAAGATGAAGCTTTTGGTAAATAGATGACAAGATAATGGAGGGAATTCATTTGGCAGACGATCGCAAAGCAGCCTTAGATGCTGCGTTAAAGAAAATTGAAAAAAACTACGGTAAAGGCGCCGTGATGAAATTAGGAGAAAAGGCAGATCAACAAGTTTCCACTATTCCAAGTGGTTCGCTAGCTTTAGATGTAGCCTTAGGTGTTGGCGGTTATCCTCGTGGGCGAATTGTTGAAATTTACGGTCCTGAAAGTTCTGGTAAAACAACCGTTGCGCTACACGCGATTGCGGAAGTGCAAAAAAATGGCGGGACAGCTGCTTTTATCGATGCAGAGCATGCGTTAGATCCATTGTATGCACAAAAATTAGGCGTTAATATTGACGAGTTACTATTGTCACAACCAGATACAGGGGAACAAGGATTGGAAATTGCGGATGCTTTGGTTTCCAGTGGTGCCATTGACATTGTTGTTATCGACTCGGTGGCAGCTTTAGTACCCCGGGCAGAAATTGATGGTGAAATGGGGGATGCCCACGTTGGTTTGCAAGCGCGTTTGATGTCACAAGCATTGCGCAAACTTTCAGGCTCCATTAATAAAACCAAAACAATCGCAGTCTTTATTAACCAAATTCGTGAAAAAGTCGGCATTATGTTTGGTAACCCCGAAACAACACCAGGTGGACGGGCGTTGAAATTCTACGCAACGATTCGTTTAGAAGTTCGTCGTGCAGAACAATTAAAATCTGGGACAGATATTATTGGGAACCGGACGAAAATCAAAGTTGTTAAAAACAAAGTAGCACCACCTTTTAAAATAGCTGAAGTCGACTTAATGTATGGTCAAGGTATCTCGCAAGAAGGAGAGCTTTTAGATATGGCGGTAGAACAAGATATCGTTGATAAAAGCGGTGCTTGGTATTCTTACAAGGGCGATCGTATCGGCCAAGGTCGTGATAATGCCAAAAACTACATGAAAGAACATCCTGAAATGAAAGCTGAAATCTCAACGCGTGTCAGAGAAGCATATGGCATCGGAGATGGTAGTGAAGTAACTGTTGAAGAAGCACAAGAAGAATTACCTTTAGATTAATTTAAACAGGACAAAATCCCCGCGAAAATTTTTTCGCGGGGATTTTTTGTCCTATCTCACCAAAACAGCAAGCCGGGAAACATTATAGGCTGTTTCAAAAGATTTTCCAGCAATCCAACCGGGGCCAAAAACAGGATCGACCACGTGATAAAAGCCATCTTTATAACCGTCTAACGTTACGACATGACGATTCCAAATGGCATCGCCCCAAAACATGCGTTTGTGTTCTGCTGGTGCAAAAGCATAGGTAACCCAGGTTACAACAGGATTGCCCTTAGCTATTTCACCTTTTAAAGTTTGAATAGTAGCACCGGAAATATTTGTGAGTTTGCCACCGTTTTGATTGCCCCATTTAACGACAGGACCTGGATTCATTCCTTGGTAAGTTCCGTTGACGTTATGGCGCCATTCACCAGAAAAGCCGTTATTGGGATTATTATTTGGTGATAAAGGCATCGATTTAACGAAGGTCATCAAATTTTGATTGGTTGCAATTTTTTTGTAATGGAGGGCTTGTAAAAGTGAAGTGCCTTCACATAACATCGTATTGCCTTGGCTAATAAAAGGCACACCTAACAAAATCGTTTTATTTGGTTTTGGTGCAGCACTAATTGCTGTAGCACCACTATTAATATAGCCCAACCAGGTTCCTTTTTGATTGTAAAGGGAGTAATAAGTAGCGCCGTTAAAATGTTTATAATAGCCCTTGGCTAAAATGGGTTGGTTGGCAATGCTTGTGGCAGAGCTTTTGAATTGCCAATTAAAATTTCGCCAGACCGACCAATTTTTCGTAATTTTAACGTATTTGTTAAAGTTGTGATAATAACCTTGGGCAGCGACTTCTTTTACCCCACCAGCATTCAAATAGCCAAGCCATTTGTTGTTATTATCATAAAGAGAATAATAAGTGGCGCCATTAAAGTGAGTGTAATAGCCGGTCACTTTAACTACCCGATCACTTAATGTTGCAGCTTTGTATTTTGCTTTGCCAGCAAAATTATTCCAAATAGTCCAAGTCGGTTGGGAAATGGTGACATATTTTTGCATTTTGTGCCAACTACCTTGAATGGGAGTTGTTTTAGTTGCCGCGGCATTTAAATAGCCCACCCATTTGTCTTGATTATTGTATAAAGAATAATAGTTCGCGCCATTTTGATGGGTGTAGATGACCTTTACGTGAAGTAATTTCATATAATAACGGGAACTAACAGCGCGCTGTTGCCAAGAAAAGTTTGACCAGATAGCATAATTTTTATTGGTAATTTGAACGTAAAAATTTGCCCCTTTAGCTTTAACCGGAC
Source organism: Enterococcus montenegrensis (assembly GCF_029983095.1). Lineage (NCBI taxonomy): Bacteria > Bacillati > Bacillota > Bacilli > Lactobacillales > Enterococcaceae > Enterococcus > Enterococcus montenegrensis. The sequence goes on along the minus strand of NZ_CP120467.1, from coordinate 2,680,946 downwards.
TAGCGACTGCTGGTTTTTGACTAGCAGCTTTTACAGGAGTCACTTGTTGTGGGGTACTTTTAATTTTAGCCGCTGTTTTTACTTGGGGCATAACTTGTTCTTTACTGATTGAATTTGGTGTAACTTGATTGGTGGTAGTGGTGGTAGTTTGCTCTGTGGAAATTGCAGCGCTATTTTTACTAGTTGAAACAGACTCAGACAGGGCAGCAGTTTGACTACTATTTTCAGTAGAGGTTGGCATTGTCGTATCTGAACTATCCTGCGTAGCTGCGATTGTTTTTGCTTGTGTTGAAAGGCTGCCAATGCTTAAAGCTGCTAAAAGCGCTAAGCTTGCAAACACTATTTTTGTTTTCTTCATTTTCTTAACTCCAAACGTCACTTTATTTCTAAAACAGCTGTTATTATACACCAGCGGTAAAAATACTGGAAATAATAATTGTTATCTCTTAGCTGTAAGTGCGGTTCAAAAGAATATATCTTTAATAGTAGACAAAGTAAATTTAAGGATAAGTTTTGTTATCTTAAAATAAAAACAGGTCTGCAGTTAAGGTTCCTAGCATATTTTAAATGTGAACAAAATATGAAAAAAGATATACCATTTCTAAAATTTGTTGCATTTTATCTAAAGTTTGTTCCTTACCTCTTTGTTTTGAAAGCGGTATTATTACTACGTCAGGAAGGCCCGTAAGATTAAAAAGGCCGTGATGCAGAAAAATATAAGGAGGTTTAAAGATGAAGAAAAAGAAAAAAGCGAGCTTTTGGCAAAATGTGTGGCGCTATAAAGCTTTGATTTTAATGGCGTTACCAGGATTTGTCTGGTTTATCTTCTTCTTTTATATACCAGTATTTGCCAATGTGGTGGCTTTTAAAGATTTCCACATTTCGCCAAATGGTTTTATTGATAGCTTGATGACGAGTAAGTGGGTAGGCTTTGATAATTTCAAATTCTTATTTGCTTCAAAGGATGCTTGGTTAATTACCCGCAATACAATTGCCTATAATGTCGTTTTCTTAGCCTTTAACTTATTCTTTGCGATTGCTTTTGCAATTATTATGAGTGAATTACGCAACAAAAAATTGGTGAAAGTTTATCATACGATGTCACTTTTACCTTACTTTTTATCTTGGGTTGTAATCGGTTACTTTGTATATGCCTTCTTAAGCCCAGACAAAGGGATCTTCAACTTATGGTTAACCAATAACGGTAAAAATCCGATTAACTGGTATACCGATCCAACTTGGTGGCCGCTGATTTTTGTTGTGATGAACGTTTGGAAGAGCTTAGGTTACAACAGTATCATCTATTATGCTTCTGTCATGGGGATTGACCCAACATATTATGAAGCGGCAATGGTAGACGGTGCTTCAAAATGGCAACAAATTAAAAACGTCACGATTCCGCAAATCGTGCCAATGATGATGGTCTTATTGATTTTAAACATCGGGGGGATTTTTAGAGCAGACTTTGGGATGTTCTACAACTTGCCACGTAATAATGGGGCCTTGTATCAAGTGACGTCTGTTTTAGATACGTATATTTATAACGGCTTAACGGCAACTGGTGATATCGGGATGTCTTCTGCTGCTAGTTTATACCAATCCGTTGTTGGGGCGATTTTATTATTAGGAACAAACTTCGTGGTTCGTCGGATCGAACCAGATTCAGCATTATTCTAAGGAGGAGCGACACATGCGTAAAAAAGAAAAAGTCTCAAAAGTGGAAATTCGTTCCTTTAGTCCCACTGTTAACATTATCTTCAATATCGTCATTGCATTATTTGCGATTTCGTGTGTACTACCATTTATCTTTGTGGTGATGATTTCTTTGACAGAGGAACATTCATTAGCGGAGTTGGGTTATCGTTTTTGGCCCAAAGAATTTTCAACGGCTGCTTATTCTTATATCTTTGCCGGTAAAATGAGTGGAAAAATCTTCCGTGCTTTTGGCGTAACGATTTTTGTAACGGTGTTAGGAACTGTGGTGAATGCGACGATGACATCGCTTTATGCGTATGTAATTTCTCGTTCTAACTTCCCATTCCGTCGCTTCTTTACTCTTTTTGCCTTAGTTACAATGTTATTTACCCCAGGGATGGTAGCAACTTATTTAATCGTCAGCAATATGCTTTATTTGAAAGATACAATTTGGGCGTTGATTTTGCCAATGGCATTGGGGCCGTTTAATATTTTAGTGATGCGAACCTTCTTTATTAAAACAGTACCAGATAGTATTATTGAGTCGGCTCGGATTGACGGTGCTACAGAACTACGGATTTTTACGAAAATTGTTTTACCTTTAGCAGTACCAGGGATTGCCACGATCAGTTTGTTTGCCGCATTAGGTTATTGGAACGACTGGTTTAATGCATTGCTTTATATTCAAAATGACAACTTGGTACCATTGCAATATTTATTGATGAAAATCCAAAGCAACTTGGATTTTCTAGCCAAAAATGCTGGGATGGGTGCGCAAATCCAAGGTGGACTTGCTGCGTTACCGTCTGAATCAGCCCGCATGGCAATCGTTGTGGTTTCAACATTACCGATCGCATTGACATATCCGTTTTTCCAAAAATATTTTGTCGGCGGATTGACAATCGGCGGAGTGAAAGAATAAAAGAGTGGAGGAGAAGTAATGAAAACGTGGAAAAAAGTGCTAGGTGTTAGTGCATTGGCATTAATGACAGCAGGGTTAGCAGCTTGTGGCAACCAAAAAGAAGCTTCAAAAGACTCAGAAGCAAGCGGCGACTCAAAAACATTATTAATGTATCAAGTAGGGGACAAACCTGAAAATTACGATGAATTAATGAAAATCGCCAACAAACGCATTAAAGAAAAAATTGGTGTAACCATTGATTTACAATATATCGGTTGGGGTGACTGGGATAAGAAAATGCCAACCATCATCAACTCTGGTGAAAGCTATGATATTGCCTTTGCTTACCAATATGTGGCAAACGCACAAAAAGGTGCTTTTGCTGACTTGACTGAATTATCACAAAAATATGCCAAAGATTACATGGATCAACTGCCTGAAATGTACAAAAAGGGAAATGAAGTTGATGGTAAATTATACGCTATCCCAGTTTACGGGAATGCTTGGGCACAACAAGTATTAACTTTCAACGATCAATACGTGAAAAAATACAACTTGGATATTTCAAAAGTTGACGGTTCTTATCAATCAGCGACCGAAGTTTTAAAACAATTCCATGAAAAAGAACCAAATATTGCTGCTTTTGCAATTGGTCAAAGTTTTAATGCTTCTTCTAATCTAGACTTCCCATTAGGAAAAGATTATCCTTTTGCAGTTCGTTTAGATACAGATGGCGCACCAAAAATCATCAACCAATACGAAGATAAAGAATTCCAAAACAACTTAAAAACATTGCATGAATGGTACAAAGAAGGTTTGATTCCAACGGATGCTGCAACCAACACAACTGGTTTCCCATTAGAAGGAAACACTTGGTTCATGCGTGAAGAAACACAAGGGCCAATGGATTACGGCGATACAATTTTACGTAATGCAGCCCAACAAGATTTAACTTCTCGTCCGTTAACAAGCCAATTGAAAACAACTAGCCAAGCACAAATGGCAAACTTTGTTGTTTCAAATACTTCAAAAAATAAAGAAAAAGCTGTTGAATTCTTGAACTTGTTAAACACGGATCCTGAATTATTAAATGGTTTAGTTTATGGTGTTGAAGGCAAAGCTTGGGAAAAAGTTGGCGACGATAAATTGAAATTACTAGATGGTTACAAACCAAATGAACACATGGCGGCTTGGAACACTGGTAACAACATGATCTTATACACTCAAGATACAATTACCGACGATCAAATCAAACAAAGAGATGAAAGCATTGAAAAAGCACAAACTTCTCCAATTTTAGGTTTCAATGCCAAAACAGATAATTTCAAAACACAATTATCTAGCATCATGAATGTAATGAATCGTTACAAAGCCAACTTAAATACTGGTTCAATCGATCCTGAAAAAACAGTTCCAGAATTAGTTTCAGAACTTAAAAAAGCTGGTTGGGACGATGCCCAAAAAGATATGCAAAAACAATTGGATCAATTTGTCAAAGACAATAAATAATTAATTGAAACGTATTCTCCTTTAGAAATCGTCAGTGGTGGTAATTATTTGCTACCACTGGCTTTTCTCTTAAGGGAAATGTGGTAAAATTTGGTGGTTAAAGCTGAGAGAAGAAGGAATTGTTTTTTCAGCTGTAAGTATCAAAATAACTGAACTTTTAAGTCGACAGATTTTTCACAGTATTTTATAAAGGAGTTTTTTAGATGGTAAGTAGTGGGATTCAGCGACTATTTTATGTAGTCTGGATGATTATTAAATTAAACTTATATTTTGTGTTGTTTACCTTGATGGGTGGCGTGATTTTTGGTGCAGGCCCAGCTTTTCAAACCATGACGGATTTATTGATGGAACACGGTATTGATTATCAACAAGTCACCTTCAAACGCTTTATGACCCATTGGAAAGCCAATTTTAAACGCAGCAATGTTCATTTTTTGATTTTTGCAGGCATCAGCTTTTTCTTAGGGTACAATTTGTATTTGTCAGCGCAAATTCAAGGCTTGTTATGGCTGGTTATTGATTTTATCTTAGCCTTTGTGTTGTTGTTAATTGCCGTGTTATACCTTTATGTGACCCAATATGAAACCAAGTATGAGATTTCCCATTTCAATTTGTTTAAATTAGCCTTTATCAGTGTCTTTTTAAACTTTGGCGCTTTTTTGAAAGTACTCTTTGGCTTAGTTTCGATCTTTGTTTTGACCTGGTTTTTCAAAGGGTTATTCCTTTTTGCTACGTTTTCGTTAATTGCCGTCTGGAGCGGTTTTGCTACCAAGGATAATCGCTTTATGGTGGCAGGAAAGCTGGCGAGACATGGCTAAATTTTTAGCACGCTTTTACAAAAGAAACTATTTAATGAATCGCTTGATGCAAATTTACAGCCTTCTGTTGGTGGGAGTTATCCTGCTGACGGTGGCTGCTTTGTGCGTTTATACGGCCGATAGCAATTACCGCAAAATGACGAGTGATTTAGCGGGATTGGAAAATCGAATTATGAATTCAGTGGAAGACAACAATGATACGCTGAGTTTTATTTATATGGAATTAGCTGGTTCCAATGCGGCCATTGATAATGTGCGGCAGTATTTGAATTTATCTGCGGCAGATTATTTTGAATACACGCAAGATTCCTGGCAAGCGTATCAGCGGGATACACGTATTTCAGAGACCATCAATGGTTTTTTTAATGCCTTTAACGACTTGGATCAACTTTATGTCACCTTAGATGGTTCAAAAGACTATTTAATGGCGGATAGTTACAATCATAATGGTCGCAAGCTACAGGGCAAGATGCCTGCGAAAAGCGGCTTTGTGATTACGCGTCCGATTGTAGATCAATATGGTTCTCAAATGGTTGGCGAGATTTCAGCGGTCTTTTCTCGGGCGGCAGTGCTGGGAATGTTGGAAAATTCGATGGTGGAAGATGGCATGGATGCCTATATCTTTGATAATGCGAATAATCCGATGTTTACGACCCACAACCAGCTTAGCAATAAAGCGTATCAAAAGTTGGTGTATGCTATTGAAAATAAACAACCATTGCCTAAAAAAATCACAGATAAATACTATGTCCTACAAAAGAAAACGAGTCGGGATCTTTCGTATGTTTTATTAGCCAGCAAACAGGTTTTGTGGCAAAAAAATCTCCGAACCTTTGCAATTGCTATTTTGGTAGGCAGTGGGTTGGCGGCGATTTTGTTAATCACCTTGAATCGAACCTTTAAACGTTATTTTCAACAAATTGAAACCATTGTGGGCATCACCCATAGCGTAGCAGAAGGAAACTTGCAAGAGCGCATTGACGTCAATAAAGTCCAAGATGAATTGTACGACTTATCTGAAGCCATCAACTTTATGATCGCAAGTCTGGATCAATATATCCGCGATAATTACGAGCTGGAAATCAAGCAAAGAGATGCCCATATGCAGGCCTTACAGTCACAAATTAATCCTCACTTTTTGTACAATACGCTGGAATATATTCGCATGTACGCTTTAAGTAAGCAGCAAAAGGAATTGGCGGATGTCGTCTATGCTTTTTCTGCACTTTTGCGCAATAACACGACCCAAGAAAAAACAACGACGCTAAAAAAAGAACTTTCTTTTTGTGAGAAATATGTTTATTTGTACCAAATGCGTTACCCAGATCGCGTGGCCTATAATTTTGTCATTACACCGGAGTTGGAAAATTTGATTATTCCTAAATTCACAATTCAACCGCTAATTGAAAATTATTTTGTCCACGGAATTGATTATACGAGAAATGACAACGCGATTAGCGTGAAGGCCAATTTTGACGCGGATGCTATCGTGATTTCTGTTATTGATAATGGCAAAGGGATGACCCCAGAGCGCTTATCAGAAGTTAGAGACAAGTTGAAACAAACAGAAAATGAAGCGCAAAACTCAATTGGTCTGCATAATGTCTATGCACGCCTGCAAAATACGTTTGGCGTAGGCTTTAGTATGACAGTAGCTTCCCAATTGGGTAAAGGCACCACTCTGACGATTAAAATCAAAGGAGGGCATAATTTTGTATAAAGTAATGTTAGTTGATGATGAATATATGATTTTAGAAGGCTTAAAACAAATTTTGCCTTGGGGTGATTTGGGTTTTGAAGTCGCAAAAACTGCCCGGACCGGCTTAGAGGCACTGGCTTATTTGAAAAACGAGTCGGTAGATTTGGTCATAAGCGACATTACCATGCCGGAAATGACCGGTATTGCGATGATTGATGCTGCTTATAAACGTGGGGATAAGTTTGCAGCAATTTTTTTATCAGGTTATCAAGAATTTGAATATGTTAAAGAAGGTATTCGGCTGGGGGTCAAAGATTATTTGGTAAAGCCGGTGGACCAAGAGGAACTATTAGCCATAGTCAAAAAAATCAAAGAAGAATTAGATGAAGCCGCACATCGCCAAGAACAAGAGCAGCTGGTGTTGGAAAATAGCTTGAGCCGCTGGTTAAACGATGAGTTAAATGAATCGGACTTTTTTGAATTAATGGACCACTTTCAGACAAATCCAGCTGGCCCGTTTACGGTGATCAAAATTTTAAGTGATTCCGCTATTTTGTTAGAAATTGCAAAAGAAGCCAAAAAAAGTGGACAGCCCTTGTTGATTGCTGGCGGACCGCAACAACATCAGCAGATTACGTTGATTTTCACCGGGTCATCTGAGAAAGTATTGCCTTTTTTGGCCTATTTAAAAAGACAGTATCCCGGCTTATTGAAAATATTTGTTGGCGAAACCATCAAAGAATGGGAAAATTTATACGAAAGCTATGAAAAAGTCTTGCAGATGGAAGAGTTAAATAATTTTTATCCGGATTTGTTGCCCACATCGCCGGTGGATTTGGCAGATGAATTAGGGGAAGGGGAATTTTCCTTTTTAGCTTTCAATAAATCATTAATGATTGGCGATCAAAAAACCATTCAACAGGAATTGGATGCTATTTTTGACGATGCAGTGGCACGCCAATTGCAGCCAGAAAACGCGCGTTACATTGCTTTTTTACTCTTTACCGATATTTCCCGGCAATATCCAACCGCAACCAAAGATATTTATGAAGCCACAATTGAAAAAATCCGTCATAGCCATACTGTCTACCAGCTGAAAGCGTTGTTAGAAGACGTTTTACAAATGGCAGATCGCCAACCGCTGGAAAAACAATTTTCCGAAATGACACAAAGAGTAATTGAGATTGTACAAAATAATTATCGGCAAGATTTAACTTTAAAATTAGTCGCCGACGAACTGCATTTAAACGCAGTGTATCTCGGTCAAGTATTTAAAAAAGAAATGCACAATAGTTTTTCCCAATACTTAAATCAAATTCGCATTAAACGCGCGCAACAATTACTGCTGCATAGTAATCTAAATATTAATGAGATCGCCGATGAGATTGGCTATAACAATACCAACTATTTTTCAAAAATGTTTAAAAAGTTAAATGGGATTACACCAAAAGAATTTCGGGAAGCCTATCACGGTGATTATTCTGATTTACAAAGTTAAGTAAAGTCGCAGCAGATGAAAGAAATTGTTTCATTTGCTGCTTGCACCAAGCAAAATAAGGGGGAAAAGAATATGACAACAAAACAATTTCCAAAAGGTTTCTTATGGGGGGCGGCGACTAGTGCACCCCAGACAGAAGGCCATAGTTTAGAAAATGGAAAATCAAAAACAACGTGGGATTATTGGTATGAAACTTCACCAGAAAAATTTAATAATGCCCAAGGCCCAAAAAATACTTCTAATCTATATGAAATGTATGCTGAAGATTGTAAACGGATGCAAGAAATCGGGTTGAATTCTTACCGGACATCGATCGCTTGGGCCCGCTTATTGCCTGATGGGAAAACTGTGAACGAAGAAGCAGTTGCATTTTACCGGGACTATTTCAAAAAAATCAAAGAAAATGGGGTGGCACCCATTATCAATTTGTTCCACTTTGATATGCCAATGTGGTTAATGGAAAAAGGCGGCTGGGAAGCGCGCGAATCTGTGGCTGCTTTTGCCTTTTATGCTAAAACTGCCTTTGAATTATTTGGTGATTTGGTGACAGATTGGACAACCTTCAACGAACCGATCGTCCATGTGGAGATGGGGTATTTATACGGCTACCACTATCCGGCAATCGTTGATTTCAAAAAAGCTGTTCAAGTCGGGTATCATACGCTTTTGGCTCACGCGGCCGCAGTAAAAGAATTTCGAGCAGTTTTGCCAACCGGAAAAATTGGGATTATTTTAAACATTACGCCAACTTATACCCGCAGCACAGATTATGCAGATCAAAAAGCAGGTGTGGCTTCTGATTTATTAAACACGAAAAGTTTCTTAGATCCAGCAGTTCATGGTAAAGTTCCGCAAGAGCTGATTGATTTATTGGCTGAAAATCAATTGACACCAAAAACCAAAGAACATGATAAAGAACTGCTGCAAAATACGGTTGATTTTATCGGGCTGAATTATTACCATCCTCATCGCGTGAAAGCACCGGAAAATCCTGCCGTGCCAGCTAAAATGCCAGAAGATTTATACGAACCTTACGACTGGCCAGAAAAACGAATTAATCCGTATCGCGGTTGGGAAATTTACCCAGAAGCTTTGTATGACGTGGCTATGATGATGAAAAACGAATACAACAATTTGACGTGGTTTGTCTCTGAAAATGGAATGGGTGTCGCCGACGAAGAACGTTTCATGGATGAAAAGGGCATGATCCAAGATGACTACCGCATTGAATTTATGGTGGAACATTTAAATTATTTGCACAAAGGCATTGAAGCAGGTAGCAACTGCTTTGGCTACCATACCTGGACATTTATCGACTGCTGGTCATGGCTAAACGGCTATCGCAACCGCTACGGTTTTTACCGCGTTGATTTAGAAGATCACTACAAACGCAGCTTGAAAAAAAGCGGCCTGTGGTTTAAAGAAGTCAGTCAAAATAATGGTTACACAGATGCAAGTTCAACTTAATGGTATCTATTTAGTTGAACTGTATGCGAAGCAAAGCGGAGCTTTTGCCTTGTTGCTCATTTTCTAAACGAGCCGCTAAAACATCTAAAAAACGAGTTTTAAATGATTTGATAGTTCGGCAATAAGAAAAGTGTCTTAAGTGACAAAATGCGTCACTCAGCCTCATTATCTTATTGCTCACTATCAGCCCAATCATTTTAAACATCTATCGAAACGAGTTTTAAACAACCTGCCAGCTCGGCAGTAAGAAAAATAGTTTCAATGATAAAGAACATCATTGCATCTATTTTGCCTTACCGCTCGCTAGCAAACCGGTTGTTTTAAACATCTAACAAAACGAGTTTTAGCAGCTAGAAAAATCGACAACAAGAAAACAATCGCAAATGACAAAAAGCATCATTCACGTTTGTTTGCCTTGTTGCTCATTTTCTAAACGAGCTGCTAAAACATCTTAAATAGGAGGTAAGGATATTATTATGGTACTTGCGGTTTTTGATATTGGTGGTTCTGCTGTGAAGTATGGAACGTGGAAAGAAAAGGCGTTATTCAATCAAGGAAGTTTTAAAACGCCGGCTACGTTTTCTGAAATGGTAGCAGAAATGAAAGAAGTTATTGCAACAATTGGGGCAATTGACGGGGTAGCAATTAGTTCGCCAGGGGCTGTGAATGTAGCAAAACGCCGAATTGACGGTATTAGCGCAGTGGAATATTTACACAATCGACCGATTTTTGATCAATTGGAAGCAGCGTTTGGTGTGCCCGTGACAATTGAAAATGATGCCAATTGTGCTGGTATTAGTGAAATTGAATTAGGAGCTGGGACAAAGGCGCAAAATGCAGTATTTGTCGTGATTGGAACCGGGATTGGTGGTTCAATTTTTATCAATCGAAAAATTTATAAGGGCAGTCATTTGTTTGGTGGCGAATTTGGCTTAATGAAACCTTTTGGTAAAAGTATTTTAAGTCCGATTGGTACGGCGGTAAACAAAGCGCGGGAATTTTCTGAAGCGATAGGTCGTCAAGTAGATGGTCGCATGTTGTTTGAATTAGCAGATAATGGGGATGAAATGGCGCAAAACTATCTAGCCCAAATGTATGATGCATTGGCTCTTTCTTTATATGACATGCAAGTTTCTATTGATCCGGAAATTATTATCATTGGCGGCGGTATCTCGGTTAGATCAGACGTGATTGAAAATATTAAAGGGCGTATTTTTGATTTACTAAAAGCAGAAGGCGTTGAAAGTATCATGCCAGAAGTTGTTGCTTGCAAATTTAAAAATGATGCCAATTTAATTGGTGCAGCTGCCAATTTTGAAGTTTTACAAGGCTAAAAAGTCCAATCAAGTACATTTAATGACTTGATTGGCCTTTTTTTTAGCTGTTTTCTCCGATGATTTCTTCATAAAATTCTTGTAATTCTTGGGCTTTTTCACTCATACCAAATACGTTTAGTCCAGCGTAAAATTCAGTAAAATCGACTGTTGCCGCTTTTTTTGCATTGCGGGCTTGCAGTAGTTTTTCAAAATAAGTGGCCATCATTTTGGCGTACATGTATTTTGGTTTTTTTGCGACAGCCTGTAAGCCGGATAAAAATTGTACTAAAATGTGATCATTTTTTCGTTGGAAACCAAGGATAATGCCATTAATAAAAAAAGTCGTCATCAGGGAAGTGTAGTAAGGGTTGGTGGCATTTTTAGTCAAGGTTTCTTTGGAGCTGTCAAAAAGAGCTAAAATCATTTCATCTGAAAAAGCGAACATTAAATTCATAAACGTCGTCAGCTCAAAGTGTTGCCAAACTTCCACTTTAAATAAATAGTCACAAATTTTAGTAATTTCTGCTTCATATTTTTTAGCGTCAAAGTGATTATTTTTATAAGCTAAAATCGTTTTTGTTTCAAACCACAAAATATAAAAATAGAAATCGTGACTTTCTAAATAAGCTTGCCAAATCTCTGCTTGTAAGCTGGGAGTGAAAGCGCCGGTATAGTATTCTTTGACAAATTGATCGGCCAATCGCCTTTTAGCAGAAATTTCCTGGTCCTCTAAAAGCAGCTGGTATTCCTCGACTCGCAAATTCATCCGGTCTAAATATTGAAACAAAATGCCGCTTGAAAGCTCAGTTCCGCGATTTTCAAAGGAAGAAAGCGTCGTGCGGGAACTAATTCCTTCGCAAAGTTGCTTTTGCGTATAGCCTCTTTCGGTGCGTAATTTTTTGATTAAGTGTGCTTGGTCCATATCTGCTCTTCTGTGACGCATTTTTGTACAAAGATATTATAGCCCGAAAAAAGTGATTATACTAGAGCAGTAAGAAAAAGCGAAATGAATTGTAGCTTAAAAGAGGAGTGACCGCGATGTATCCTAATTCACCATGGGAAGTCGAAGTGTTCTAATTAAAAATGAAAAAGTAGGGTTTTAAATCAGCAATGCAAAAGGGGAATGCAAATAAAGCTGATTCATTTTTTTAGCGGAAATAAAAATAAACGGACTTTTATTTTAGCGTGTCATTTGTGCTGACGGATTGAAGTAAAAGTCAAAATTTCATACATAAGGTTGCAAAATAGTTCGCCGTTTTGTCCATAGCGTCTTGCGCATTTGTCTTTTCTCTATATGAAAAAAGAGTTCAATAATAGCTCCCTTTATTTTGGAGTATTGTCTATATTTATAAAAACAAGCAACTTTAATCTTATGTCAGCATCTGCTTACAACAGGTCGCAAAAAGCCGTCCAATTTTGAAATACACTAGTTTTGGTGCAATTTCAAAAGACGGCTTTTTGCGATTTTTTAAGTTGGAAATAAAGTAGCAGGTGATCTTATTTTAATGCCAACCTCTTATTACCAATAATAGAAAAGCTAAACTATTTAGCAGCACTTAAGGAAAAAGGCAGTTTGTCTGGGGTATGTTCTTTTGGATTTGGAACAATTCCCAGCTTAAAGTCGATATTTCCGCCGGCTGCTAATTCCTCATGGGTGAAGAATAATTTTTCTTGTAGATTTTGATTTCGTGTTGTCTCTTGGACAAATAGCTGTTGCGGATGATTTGGTGTAGCATTAATTGTCAGGGTGTTCCCACTGGATAATTTCAAAGTAGCTTTTTTCACCAGTGGCATACCAATGACGTATTCGCCAGTTCCCGGACTAACAGGATAAAAGCCTAAGGAGTTAAAGATATACCAACCCGCCATGCTGCCGTTATCCTCGTCACCAGGGTAACCATCAACAGCTGCAGTAAAGCATTCTGTCAGCAAGCTCTTAATTAACGGCTGCGCCATTTCTGGTTTGCCAAGATAGCTAAAGAGGTACGGATAATGGAAACTAGGTTGATTGGAAATCGCCAATTGGCCAAACTCAATGGCGGCCATTTCACTCATCTCATGAATTTCAAAACCATAGCCTTTGACATCAAAATCGGGTGCTTGGTTGCAAAGTTCAATTAATTTTTCCATAAAGGCTTTTCTGCCACCCATTTGGTTAATCAATCCTTGGAAATCTTGGTAGACAGCAAAACTACTTTGCCAGGTGCTCCCTTCGGCATAATCTTTGCCCCAACGAATCGAAGAAAAATCTGCGCAAAAATCACCGTTAGTATCTTTTGCCCGCATAAAGCCAGTTTTTTCATCAAAAATATTTTGGTAATTTAACGCTTGCTGGCTATAGTACGTCGCTGTTTTGTCATCGCCTAGAGTTTTGGCCACTTGGCTGATACAAAAATCGCTATAGGCATAGTCTAATGTATGGTTGACGGATTCGTGATAGTTGCTTGGGACATAGCCGTATTTGAGATAGTCTAATGTTCCTTGGCGGCCATAATTTGATTTGTCACTTTGAACAGTAGCGCCTTTTTTCATAGCTTCTAAAAGACGGGGCATTAAATCTTTGCGGATACCTTTGACAGCAGCATCGGCTACGACAGCGTCAATTAAGGTGCCCGGCATTAAGCCCCGCTCGTCTGGTGATAACCATTTTGGTAAAAAGCCGGTTTCTTCATAACTCGTTAAAAAGCCTTCCAGCATCTCTTCGTATTTTTCCTTGGCAACAAGAGAATAAAATGGATAGACCGTTTTATATGTGTCCCAAAAACCGTTGTTGGTGTATAAAATTCCTGGTTTTACGGCTTTATTATACGTATCGTAATGAATTTTTTCGCCATTTTCATTTAGTTCATAAAAAGTTTGCGGGAATAAGAAAATACGATACAAATTGTGATAAAAAGTTTTCGTATGTTCAGAATTTGTATGTTCTACTTGAACGCGGTCAAAATAGTCTTCCCAAGCACTTTGACTGGCGCTACGAAAATCAGCTACGCTCATAGCTTGTTCCCGGGTGCGATTTAAGTTGGCTTGGGAAAAGCTGATAAATGAGGTGCCTAAATGAAGCGTTTGCTTTTTCACGTTACCAAAATCTAACAATACAAAAGTTTTTTCCCCATCTACTTGTTTCAAATTGTGAATTGGGTTTTCAAAATGCAAAGACAGATAAAACGTGAAGTCATCGTCTTCTGCACCAGAAAAATTCACGACACTGACGTGTAATTCATGGTCGCTAATCTGGGTGATCTCTTTTGCGCCAGGCAATGTTAACATTAAGCCATTTTGGTCTTTTTCATAGTTTACTGCCAGAATACCGCCATACATGCTGGGAATTACAGTGGAGGAGATGTTGTAACGTAATTGCCGAATTGAAAGTTCATAAGGGCGGAAAATAGCTTCTTTAGGCCGATAAGAGCTTTGCGCATGGAATAACGAAATATCAGATAATTCACCACTAATTGGCGTAAAAAGAACGTGGGAGAAATCTCCCATCCACGGACTTGGTTGATGTGTGATGCGATAACCTTGGAAGGTGTGATCTTCAGGGTGGAACCACCAGCTGCCATGGGCGTCATTTGTTTGGGCTGCAAAATAGTTCATCCCAAAAGGTACGCCGGTGTAAGGCAGGCAGTTTCCATTTGAAAAGCTGTGTTGATTTGCAGTACCGTGGCGTGTGTCGATTGTTTCAATCATGATTTAATCTCCTTTGTTGATTCCCGCACAAATAAAGTGACGGGAATTTTTTGACTGTTTGGTTTTTGACCAGTTTTTATCCAACTTAATAAAGCTTCACCGGCAGTTTCACCGATGGCTTTAAAGTTTTGCGAAATGGTGGTGAGGGGTGGATCAACGAGTGCTGCTGCTTGAATATTATCAAAGCCCACAACGGAAATATCTTGTGGGATGGCTAGACCAGCCTGGCGCAATGTTCGCATGGCTTGAATGGCGGTGATATCATTTTCGCAAACAAAAGCAGTAATTTGATTTTGCTTCACGTAGCGTAATAAGTGGTCTTCGCTGGTTGTATCTTCTTCAAAAGAAGTATGAAAATCAATTTGATGTTCCATCAAACTTTGGATATAGCCTAAATAACGTTGGCGCGTCGATTGGGGATGATGACGGTCGCCAAATAAATACGCAATGCGTTTGTGCCCGGCTTTGACAAGATAATCACAGGCTTTTTTGCCCCCGGCTAAGTTATCAGATAAAAAAGAAGGCAAACTTAGATCAGGCACCTCTTTATCTAAAAGTACGATGGGAAAGTCCGCAAAAGATAATTCAAACAATAGATCCAAATGTTGATTTTCATCTTCGGTGTAATAAATCAACCCATCAAACTCGGCTTTAATATCTTGGGGAGTGTGAGTATTTAAAAAGTCATAAGTGGCAATCATCAATTCATGCTGTGCATGTTGCATCACAGGTAAAACACTGCCAGATAAGTTTCCAATGGCGACATCGTCGGTAAAAGGCAATAAAATCAATACGCGATTTGTCGCAGCCGTAGTTTTTAATTTACCCGTTACAAAACTACCCTTGCCGCGAGTACGTTCAATCAAGCCTTTTTGTTCCAATTCATTTAGTGCCCGCTTTGAAGTGATGCGGCTAACGCTGTATTTTTCAGAAAGTTCTTTTTCAGTGGGTAATTGATCGCCGGCAGCTAATAAGCCACTGGTAATATCGGCTTGTAAGTCCCGTAATATTTTTAAATATAAAGGTTCCATTTTTTTCTCCTTCAATTGGTATATCATATACAGTAGTTTATCACATATTTTGCTGCTGTAAATAAATAAAAAAACTTTTTTGAAAGCGTAGACATCGAAGTTAAAGTGCTATATAATCAAACAAGAATTAAAGATATATCATTTAGCGGAGGCGACGAGGGAAATGACTTATAAAGATATACCAAAATCAGTACAACAATTTATGGATGATATTACAGCAAAATGCGGGAGTGAACATGCCGACTGGGCAGAAAACTTTAACGCAGCTTTTGCCAATACTTTATTAACAACAGTAAAACGTCACGAAGACGGCACGACTTTTCTATTAACAGGTGATATTCCAGCCATGTGGTTGCGGGATTCAACCGCCCAAGTACGCCCGTATCTTGTCGTTGCCAAAGAAGACGAAGATTTAGCGGCGATGATTTCTGGCTTAGTCAAAAAACAATTTTACTATATTAATATCGATCCTTATGCCAATGCTTTTAACGAAGAAGCAAATGGTGCCGGTCATCAAAGTGATCACACAGAAATGAACCCGTGGATTTGGGAGCGAAAATATGAAATCGATTCCTTATGCTATCCAGTCCAATTGGCTTACTTACTTTATAAAAACACTGGGCGAGCTGATCAATTTAACGAAGATTTCATTACAGGGGTTAAAAAGATTTTGACCGTCTTTACTACTGAGCAAAACCACAGCGCATCACCTTATACTTTTGTCCGGGATACCGATCGCTTGGAAGATACGTTAGTCCGTGAGGGTAAAGGGGCAGAAGTTGTGCCAACTGGGATGACCTGGTCTGGTTTTCGCCCAAGTGACGATGCATGTAAATATGGCTACTTGGTACCGTCCAACATGTTTGCCGTCGTTATTTTAGGTTATTTAGAAGAGATTTTTAGTAACGTTTTAAAAGATGAAGAGATTGTAGCAAGCGCTCACCGATTGAAAGTTGAAATCGAAGCAGGTATTAAAGAACACGGGCGTACAACTAATAAGGCAGGAGAAACGATTTTTGCCTATGAAGTTGACGGCAAAGGCAATGGGACAATTCAAGATGACAGCAATGTGCCTAACTTAATTTCAGCGCCTTATCTAGGCTATGGCAAGATGGATGACACCCAATATTTGGCAACCCGCAAAACCTTATTAAGCAAAGAAAATCCTTATTTTTACGAAGGTAAATTTGCTAAAGGTATCGGCTCTTCCCACACACCAGAAAATTATGTTTGGCCGATTGCGATGGCAATGGAAGGGATGACAACGGCTGATAAAAAAGAAAAAGAGCGCATTTTAAATCAATTGGTGGCAACAGATGCGGGAACGCATTTAATGCACGAAGGGTTTGATGTGGATGATCCCAACCAATATACAAGAGAGTGGTTTTCTTGGGCTAACATGATGTTTTGTGAGTTGGTTATGGACTACTTTGATATTCAAGTGAAAAAATAATAACAGCTTGGGGCAAGTTATAATGTAGCGGTTGCCACAAGATTTATTTAGGAGACGACAAACATGAAGAAAAAAGTATATATTATTTCCCACAGTCATTGGGATCGCGAATGGTACATGGCCTATGAACAACACCATATGCGCCTTGTTACTTTGATGGATGACTTATTGGAATTGTTTGAAAAAGATCCAGATTTTAACAGCTTCCACTTGGACGGCCAAACGATTATTTTAGATGACTATCTTCAAGTTCGTCCAGAAAAACGTGAAGCCATTCAAAAGGCGATTGACGCTGGCAAACTACGAATTGGACCTTTTTATATTTTACAAGATGACTTTTTAACTAGTTCAGAGTCAAATGTGCGCAATATGCTGATTGGCATGGAAGACAGTAAAAAATGGGGCACACCGGTTATGTTGGGTTATTTCCCAGATACTTTTGGCAATATGGGACAAACCCCACAAATGATGAAGCAAGCCAATTTACAAGCAGCGGCTTTTGGTCGCGGTGTGAAACCAATCGGCTTTGACAATCAAGTTTTAGCCGATGACAATTACACTTCGCAATATTCTGAAATGAATTGGATTGGTCCAGATGGTACGGATATTTTTGGGTTATTATTTGCTAACTGGTATTCAAACGGCAATGAAATTCCCGCTGAAGAAAAAGCGGCCCGCGCTTTTTGGGATCAAAAATTAGCGGATGCTGAAAAATTTGCCTCTACCAATCATCTGTTAATGATGAACGGCGTTGACCATCAACCTGTTCAAAAAGATGTCGCCAAAGCAATCAAATTAGCCAACGAACTATACCCCGATTATGAGTTTGTTCATTCTAACTTTACCGATTATTTAGCAGCGGTTCAAAATGACTTGCCAGCAGATTTAGGTGATGTAAATGGCGAATTGACCTCACAAGAAACAGACGGCTGGTTTACCTTAGCTAATACAGCTTCGGCGCGCGTATATTTAAAACAATGGAATACGCGCGTTAGTCGCCAATTAGAAAATATAACCGAACCACTGGCGGCGATGGCGTATGAAGTTTCTGGCGAATATCCTTTTGATGAATTGGATTACGCTTGGAAAACATTGATGCAAAATCATCCCCATGACAGCATTTGCGGCTGTTCTGTCGATGAAGTCCATCGGGAAATGATGCCGCGTTTTGAAAAAGCCAATGAAGTCGGCAAGTACTTGGCTGATGAAGCGTGCGCGCAGCTAACAGCAGCCATTGACACGTCAAAATTTCCAGCAGATAGTTTTCCATTTGTCATCTTCAATACGGCCGGCACTAAAAAAAGTGGTGTCGCCCAAGTTGATATTGAAGTAAAACGGGTAACTTTTGCAGAGCTTTATCCTTCTGAGGGCTATGACAAGCTAGCTGCAGAGGATGCGCAAAGTTATTATGTTATCGATCAAAATGGCAAAGTGGTGCCAGCAGTAATTAGTGAAGAACAAATTCGTTTTGATTACGACTTACCAAAGGATCGTTTCCGTATTCCTTACATGGAAAAATACGTAACCGTAACAATCGACGTTGCCGCAATGGCAGGTTATGCCTGGGATAGCTTTGCTTTAGTGGTAGGAGAGGCAAAAGAGCTTTCGAATTCTTTAGTCGCTAAGCATGGCCGCATTTTGGAAAATAATTTTATTAAAGCTGAAATAACATCAGATGGTAGCTTAAGTGTCACCAACAAGGAAACCGGGAAAACATTAAACAAATTACTTGTTTTTGAAGATGTGGGAGATATTGCCAATGAATATATCTTTAAACAACCTAAAGGTGATCACGCGATCTTATCAGCGTTCTTCCCCCATCAAGTTGAAGTGTTAGAAGACAATGGCTTAGTGGCTAAAGTACGCTTAACTCATGAAATGGAAATTCCGAAGTCCGCTGAAGATCTACTGGATTTGGAACAAAAGAAAGTCGTGGACTTCCGCTTCCGTGACGCAAGTCGCAGTAAAGAAACAATTGCTTATCCGATCGTAACGGAAATCACTTTAAATAAAAATAGTAAAATGGTGGAATTTGCGACAACAGTCAATAACCAAGCCAAAGACCATCGCTTACGGGCGTTGTTCCCAACAACTTTAGACGTGGCCACGCATGAAGCAGACAGTATTTATGAAACCGTGGTTCGACCAAACCAAGTTTCCAAACACTGGGAAAATCCAACGAATCCGCAACATCAACACGCATTTGTCAATTTGCATGCGGATGACTTTGGCTTAACGGTATCTAACTATGGTTTAAACGAATATGAAATCGTCAATGATACCATTGCGTTAACTCTATTACGTTGTGTCGGCGAATTAGGGGACTGGGGATATTTCCCAACACCAGAAGCACAGTGTCTGGGCGAGCATACGTTTAATTACGGCGTTGAACTTCACGGTGAAAAAGAAACGCGTTTTGACAGCTACAAACGAGCTCATAGCGCGCAAGTCCCACTGAGCGTGAAACAAACAGATATCCACCCCGGCAAACTGGCCCCACAAGATGTTTTTGTAAAAATTACGGGTGAAAAATTTGAACCAACTGCCTTAAAACGTCGTAAAGACGACCAGGCGTTAATTCTAAGAGGGTATAACTTAAGTGGCGACAAAGATGCTTTGGTACTAAAAAAAGATGATCAGGCGCCAATTAAGACCTTAAATCTATTAGAAGAACCTTTAAAAGACTATGAAGATACATTACAACCTTACGAAATTCGCACAGTAGAATTTTAAAAAAGTAGACTTTACGGCAAGTAAATAAAGATACCCGAGCTTAGCATGCCTAATCCCAAATACAGCCTTGTCGGCAGTTGGAATACGTCAGCTTAAGCTACGGGTATTTTGTTTTGAAAAAAAGGAGTTAATAAAATGACCGAAATTTTAATTGGCTTTCAAACAGCCACACCTAAAGCAGCACAAGTCGCAGAACAAGTGGCGCAATTATTCAAAGCATGCGGCTATGAATTTTCATCAGAAACTACACGTAAAATTGAACTGGTACTAGTGCCTTCTTTAATGCAGGAGTTTACTTATGAGGAAAATGAACATTCCCAACTTTTAGCAAAAAACGAGGCGGGACTGTTTTATGGCGCAGTTCAGTTGGTTTTACATGAACTTTTTAACGAAGAGTGGCGTATACAGTTACCACAAATGAAAGAACGCTGTTTAATGATTGATATTGGCCGCAAGTTCTATCCCTTAAAAGAATTAAAGCGTCTGGTACGCAGCATGGCCTTGTTTAATTTTACGCACTTACAATTGCACTTTTCAGAAAATGAAGGCTTTCGGATCGAGTCAAAAAAACATCCGGAAATTGTTTCAAAACAACACTTAACCCAAGCAGAAGTAAAAGAGCTGATTGCGTATTGTCAAAACTTTTATATTGAAGTAATTCCAGATATTGACAGTCCTGGACACTTAGAGCAGGTGTTAGAAACTTATCCGGATTGGCGGTTAAAAAAATCCGTAGCAGGAAAACTAGTGGCGGATGTGCGGGCGCTCGATATTTTAAATCCGGCTGCGGTAGATTTCGTCTTTGAAATTTATCAAGAATACGCGACACTTTTTAAACAAAGCCATTATTTTCATATTGGCGCGGATGAATTCATTGATTTTGACCAAGTGGAAGTATATCCGACCTTGCAAAAAGCTGCTTTAGAAAAGTTTGGTCCAAAGGCGAGCGGAATTGAGATCTTTACTGACTATGTGAATAATTTAGTCGCAAAAATCAGTGACTTAGGCTTTGTCGTTCGCGTTTGGAATGATGGTTTTTATCGCTTGAATCGGCAAGAACAATTGACCCTTTCTAAAAATTGTCAGATTTCCTATTGGACCCGTTGGAATAAAAATATGGCGCCAGTGGAGACATTTTTTGAAGCGGGATATCAAGTTGTGAACCATAATGATAATTATTTTTATTATGTTTTAGGGGAGATGGCAGGATACAGCTATCCGACCTATGAAAAAATTCAACAAGGCTTTACATTGGACTTATTTGCCAACGATCAACTTGTTGCCGCAAAATATTTAGCCCAAACACCCGCTGTCGCCTTGGCGATTTGGGCCGATGATCCCAATGCTCAGACGGTAGCTGAGGTAATTGATGCCGTCTTTTACTTACAAGCAGCCTTAAATGAAAAAGTCAGTCAGCTAACTCGGATTAAAGCGCACTATCACACACTTTTTGAGCACTGGCAAAAATAAAAAGCGCGGGTATCTTGAAACTATGGCACCTAGGATACAAACACAACCTATTAAAAATGCGGGTAACCTATTGGTTGGCAGGACTTTTTATACTAGCGATAAAAAAGCACAATTAAATAGGCTAAAATTTTTCCAAAAGTTACAGTCAACTCTTGATAGTTTCTGAAAATTTTACGCTTATTTTGGTGAAGACCCCTCATTTTTATCCGCTTTGCCCAGGTGAGTTTTACAAATAAAAAAACGAAATAAATTTGTTACTTCCCTGCAATTTTTTCAATAAAATTAGAAGAAAAATAACGCTCCTTTATAAGAAGTACTTTTAACTTTTATAAGTTGACAGCCCTTACGACAAACATTAGAATAAAGTTGTGTCTAAAACACATATGCATGTAGGCATATTGATAATTTCAGATTAAAGTTTATCAAAAAACTACGAACAATAATTGAATAAGATAGTACGGAGGTGGATCTATTGACTTTAATGTATATTCTCCTCGCTATCATCGGTTTAATTGTCGGTGTTTTATTAGGGCTATTCGTTGCTAAATCTCGTCACGAAAAAGAGATCGCAGGGGCGCAAAGTTCTGCTCAAGGGATTTTGACCAGTGCGCAAAAAGAAGCGGAAACTCTAAAAAAAGAAGCCTTGTTAGAAGCTAAGGAAGAAAATCAGAAGTATCGTGCAGAAATTGAAAGTGAGTTGAAGGAAAGCAAACTTGAATTAAAAACCCAAGAAAATCGCTTGCTCCAAAGAGAGCAGCTGCTTGATCGCAAAGACGACTCAATTGAAAAACGCGAAAACTCACTGGAAGAAAAAGAAACAAAACTTAGTGCGAAACAGCAATTAATTGACGAGCGAGAAAATGAAGTCGAAAAATTAATCGAAGGACAACAGCAAGAGCTTGAAAAAATCGCTGCTTTGTCCCGTGATGAAGCCAAAGAGATCATCATGAAATCAACAGAAGAAGAGTTGAATCATGAACTGACCTTAATGGTGAAAGAGTCTGAGCAAAGAGCCAAGGAAGAAGCGGACAGAAAAGCCAAGAACTTATTGTCCCTAGCCATCCAACGCTGTGCTGCAGATCAAGTTTCCGAGATGACAGTCTCTGTTGTTTCATTGCCAAACGATGAAATGAAAGGACGAATCATCGGTCGTGAAGGCCGCAACATTCGTACCTTAGAGACTTTGACAGGGATTGATTTGATTATCGATGACACACCAGAAGCAGTGGTATTGTCAGGGTTTGATCCAATCAGACGGGAAATTGCCCGCATGACATTGGAAAAACTAATCCAAGATGGTCGTATCCATCCAGCTCGTATTGAAGAAATGGTGGAGAAATCTCGTAAAGAAATGGATGAACGCATCCGTGAATACGGGGAAGAAGCCGCATTTGAAGTTGGCGCCCACACCTTGCATCCTGATTTAATTAAGATCTTAGGACGCTTACATTTCCGTACAAGTTATGGTCAAAATGTCTTGAACCACTCCATTGAAGTTGCCAAATTATCTGGTATCTTAGCCGCTGAACTAGGTGAAGATGTACAACTTGCTAAACGAGCAGGTCTCCTTCACGATATCGGTAAAGCGCTAGATCATGAAATCGAAGGCTCTCACGTGGAAATCGGTGCGGAATTAGCCGCTAAGTACAAAGAAAACCCAGTTGTGATTAACGCCATTGCATCACACCATGGCGATACAGAAGCAACGTCAGTTATCTCCGTCTTAGTTGCGGCCGCAGATGCACTATCTGCTGCTCGCCCAGGTGCCCGCAGTGAATCATTAGAGAACTACATCAAACGGTTGGAAAACTTAGAGAATATCTCCAATAGTTTTTCTGGTGTAGAATCAAGCTTCGCTGTCCAAGCTGGTCGCGAAGTACGGGTAATGGTTAAACCAGAAGAAATCTCAGACTTAGAAGCGGTTCGCTTAGTGCGAGACATCCGCAAAAAAATTGAAGACGAACTGGACTATCCAGGCCATATCAAAGTAACTGTGATTCGGGAAACCCGCGCCACAGACTACGCCAAATAATTTTGAAATCGAACACCCCGCTGAATTTAGTCAGCGGGGTGTTTTTGAGTTAGGTGGGAGCGAGAAACTCTCAATGCTTTTTATTTTTTTGATATTTTTATGGACTGGGTAAATCTTTTGAGAAAAGTCTGAAAGACAATTTCTAAAGTGTATACTTTAGTTAGCATACTTACTTATATAATTGAATTAGTATATTAATACGAATGAATGGATTGATATGCTATATTTAACATATAATAGTCAGATTTTTCGGAGGATTAATATGGATATCTATTCGTTATTAGATAAAAATGATCAAGTGGAACTTAAAATATTCAACGAGTTGATGAAAAAAAATATGAAACATCAAGCAACTGAAATTAGAAAAAGACTCAATTTATCTCGAGGAAGATTTTCTGAGAGAATAGAAAGTCTAATAGCTCGCTTGAAGGCGACATTTCCCGATGTATCTCTGAACAAGACAGAAGATGATCTTATTGCCCTACTGTTACCTTTATCTTTTAATGTAAGCGATTTATACTATTGCTATTTAAAAGAGGCGGTCAATTACAAAATACTCACACATTTATATCAAGATGGAAAACTAGATATTTTTTAATAATAGAAGACTTATATTTAAGCGAGTCTACATATTATAGACGAATAAGGGAAATCAACAATGTCTTAGCAGAATTCGATTTGAAAATAATAAATGGCACTTTAAAGGGTGATGAACTGCAAATTCGTTATTTTTTCTTTAACCTTTTTTGGTATTTTATGCCATTAACTTACATTGTGGAAGAAAATGATGATTTGACAATTAAAAATTTGATAGCAATCATAGAAAATCAATCGAAGATGACTTTCAGTTTTTTTGACTATCAAAAATTATTCTTGTGGTTAAAGATTACAATAAAAAGAATTAATCATGCCGAGAAGCAGCCAAGTCGCGTTGTAGATTATTATTTAATTGTTGTACGTGAAAAGGAAAGTTACCAACAAACAAAAAATATTTTCTTCCGCTTTCTGTCGCGACTGGCATTACCATTTCAAAATGAAGAAGTTTTATTTGTGTATCTGTTTTTAATTAGTCAATTTATCACACCGCTAAAAGCACCGTTTTTCAATGATGTTTTCTTAGATATTAGTCCCAAAATCGAACCTACTATAACAAAGCTTGAAAGTTATCTTTATGCTATTTTTGACCGAAATAGTTTGACAGAGGAATCACAAGTAAAAATACGATATTCATTTATAAATATTATTTATACTGAACTATTTTTTACCGGTTTTTCAGTTTATTTCGATAACGAAAAGTTGCAAGATATAGGACAAGAGCTAGTTTCCTTGCCTTTTGATGTCTATGTTGATAAATTATATTATATTTTACAGACGATTTATCAAGATATACAAAAGCGTCCCCGCACTATTATGAAGCAAAGTAAAGTTGTAAAAAATGAAGCGTTAATTTTTAGACTATTATGTGTACTGTCTTATGTTGATAAGGTAGGTACTCCTCGTTTTCTAATTGGTTTTGACTATTATGGTGATGACTTACTGAAAGAATTAAGTTATGAAGTTACGATGGATTTAGTAAAGCAAGCACCTTTGGTCGTATGTGAACCATATATGGAAGATGGAAACTATGATTTAGTGTTAAGCAATTCAGATGTCAATAAAGAAAAATATGGAACTTCCACATATGTTTTTTCAGAAGTATTGACACCACAAGAGATGCGCTATCTTCGAAGAATCATAAAAGATTTACATTTAGAAAAAATAGAAAAGCAAGGAGTTAAAGTGTGATGCGTACAGTAATTATTGGGGCTTCTCACAGTGGTATTCAAACTGCATTAACGTTAAAGCAACTTTGTCCGACAATGGATGTTATTATTTTGGAAAAGACACAAGATATTGGCTTTATTTCCAGTGGAATTAATTTTGTTTTAACAAAAAAGATTGACGATTTAACTCAAAGTCATTCTGTTACACCTCGTGATTTATTAAATCATGGAATTGTATTAATTCGCCAAGCTGAGGTTACTAGTATTCTTCCTAAAGAAAAACAGATTTTCTATACGTATAGCGGGAAAACAAATGAGAATTTTAATTATGATTTTTTAGTTCTAGCGATGGGATCGAGTCAATTCTATTTGGATATTTCAGGCAGTGAGCTAGAAAATATACTAACTTATAAAAATGTTCAAGAATCAAAAGAAGCACTCAAAGTTTTTGCTAAAAGTAAGGAAATAACTATCATCGGTACGGGTTACATCGGAATGGAGTTAGCTTATGCGTTAAGTGGTAAAAACAAAAAGATTCACTTAGTGGAACAAATGGATAGTATACTATTTCGCTATTTTGATAAAGAGATGGTTCATGAGGTAATAAATCAGTTGCCAAAAGATATTAAATTACATATGAATACATCTGCGTTAGCCTTTGAAGGTGAGAATGGAAAAGTTACACAGACACTTCTTTCAGAGGGGAAAATTCACAATGATGCTGTAGTTGTGGCAGTTAATGCACGTCCAAATACAACACTGGTCGAAGATTTTCTTGAGTTTAATCTTGATGGAACAGTCGTAGTTAATGAATTTTTGCAAACCAAGTATCAAAATATTTATGCCGTTGGAGATTTGATTAGTGTGCCATTACAAGGTACAGAAATTTCAATTTATATGCCGTTGGTAAATAATGCTATTCGTACTGGAATCGTAGCAGCAGAAAATATTGTGTATAGAAATAAGATAAAATTACAGTCAACGCAAAAAACTAGTGTAACGCGTTTAGGGTCTTACTATCTTGCACGAACCGGCTTAACACAAGAGGAGGCTCCTTACTATGGTAAAGAGGTGATTGCAGTAGCGGATAATTTTAAAGACTACGGATTAGAAAATGAGTTTTCGAAAAATCCAGTGCTAAAACTTATTTTTGAAAAAAAAGGCTTAAAATTGATTGGTGCACAATATGTAAGTAAATTTCCTCGCTTAGAATTAATCAATTTGCTTGCTAACGCTATTCAAAAAAATGAAACTGCTCTTACTTTAAGTCAAATGGAAGCTTTTTTTAATCCTTTATTTTCTAATCCGTTACATTATATACAACAGCTAGCTTTACAAGCCTTAGTAAATAATAATGAATAAATCTTTACAAAAAGAGCTTTTATGTGATTACATAAAAGCTCTTTTTGTATATACCAATTTTATTTTTTTTAAAGGGATTGCTGGGAAATGTAAATTATTAGTTCGAAAAATAAATATAATGGTTTTTTTACTCATATTTTAGAATAAAAATGAAAACTTTGACAAATGTTCTGGACGGCGTGGATTTTTGACAGGAATTAAAAATGGTAAGGCTTTATTATATGCGTGTAGACCAATGATGAAAAGGGGAATTGTCATGAGAAAAAAAGCTAAAGTTTATATGAAAAAAATCTTTATTATCTTTGGCAGTGCTGTAATTCTTTCTCCCTTCTTTTTGACAACAGCTACGAATATAAGCTATGCACAAGAAAGTCCTAGTGAAAAGACAGAAGAAGACAACTATCGTTTACAAACAAAGGAGACGACTGCGAGAAGTTCATTTTCTGAAAGTCAAGAATCTAAGAACGCAATTGAAAGTGATGAGAGTGTAGCAGTAAGTCCTGATACAACTAAAGCTTCGCAACCAACTACAACAAATAAAAATAATCAGAAAACACAAGCTCAAAAAGTAACTGAGATAAATGAAAGTAATAATAAACCTAAACATGAGTTCAAAGAGGAAACTAGTGAGGGCTTGCCACCAAAAATTTTAAAAAAATTGCAGTCGTTATTACCAAAAGCAGAAATTATCTATCACGAAGGAAAACTAACAATCAATTTACCTAGTGGCGATACCCCTCAGTATGCCAAAAAAGTTCTAAATGAATTAGATATAGATATTCCAATTGAAATTACCGCAAAATTAGCAGATGAGGGTAATAAATCTACTGCCTATAAAGTAGGGTATCAATTTTTTAATGATGATATGAGTTTACAGGCAGATAAAAATATAAGTATTCTGTTTCAAACAATCTACACTGGAAACTTGGCTTTAGTTGCTAAGTTGATGGATAGGGAAAAGATTGAAAAAGTCTCTGATGTTCAAGACTTAATCGAGGTAATGAAAAACGCATATAGTCGGGTTCAAAACCCAAGTATGTGGGGAACTGATAATGTTTATTTAGATAAATCAGCTCAAAAGTACGTTTTTTTTCATACTGGAATTAATTTGAATCCAAATTATCAAAATATAGGTAATGTTTGGGGTGAAGATTTTCAAAAAGGCTATTTGGCAGCAATGACTGATTTTAAGAACGAGCTAAATACATTTTTGAAACATATTACTGCACAAGCAAAAATTGACCAAGACGCAGTTGCAAATAACGCTGCATATCGTCCGCCAAGTGCTGATAGTTCAGGCTTTGGTGGGAATTTAGTCAACTTATTAACCGCACTCCAAGAACTTTGGAGTAATTACACACAAGCACCTCTTGATCAAAATGGAACTAGTGTTTTTATATATACTCCAAGTAATGGTGTTAGCGATGCAACAAAAGACGCTGTTAATAGAACTGTAAGAAGCTTATTAGTTATGGTGGGCTTAATTATTCCGACTGTTCAGAACAAATTAATCAAGCAAGTTTTAGAAGATCCCAGAGCTATCGGAGGAGAAGGCGGTGTTTTTCTAGAAGATAATAATACACTTGCTGGTGCAATGGTAATCGGTGGTAGATCGCTTTCTGATATTTTAGGATATTTGGGATTTTCTGATGCCATCAATAGTACAGTAGCCAATTCTGTTTATATTGGTATTCGAGATCCAATTAAAAGTGCGCTGATAAATGCTGCTCTAACGGGAGAAGCGGACAGTATCCGAAATCTTCTTTCAGGTACGAAAATAGTTAATGGAGGAAAAAATTTAAATGGATCTTACAAAAAAGGAGAAACATTATTTTTAGCTAAAGATGTAGGGTTCGATCTAACAAATAAGTATATTAAAAATTTGAAAAGTATTGCGATTCAAAGTGTAATTCAAAATAAAAAAATGACAGCAGCAGAGTTTTTTAATTACTTGAATACTACTATTTCTGAGTTTAAAGCAGAGGCAAATGGGAAAAATCGTATTATGTCTGAAGGCGGTCAAGCTGCACGCGAAGTTTTCTATGGCATTTACCAAGCTGAATATGATGCGCTTGAAAAAGCGATTCAAGATTACAAAGAAAATCCAGCTCAAAATCCCGAAAAATTGGATGAATCACAAAAGTTTTATTTTATTGTGCCATCTTCGGGAGAAAAAATAGAAGTTGTAGATTATCAAACGGTTAGAGTTTGGCTCTTTAAAGCTGGACTACCATATATGAAAGAAGGGATGATTGCTGCCGATTTAAAATCTCATCAACAGCTAGATGGCAATGTTTCTGAGCTAACAAAAACACCAGATGAAAAAGTTTTAGTTGTCACTGATAAACAAGAATTTGATAAAGGGACACTCTATAATTGGTCAACAAATACACAGCAATTTACAACTAATGATTTAACTTCTTTAAGAAATACATTAGTAGATGTAGTCAAAAATGCCTATATGTATGGGTACAACAATGAAGTTGAAAATGCTAATGAATCTTTTGAAGCCGGGAAAATTTCTTTTGTTGAACAAAGCAAAAAAATGATAAGTCCCGTTTTTGCAATTGCTGGACCAATGGGGATTGATAGTGTCAATAACTATAGAGTAAACGGCTTTGACTATAAACAAACATCTGATAAAACGGGAAGAATTTCAAATAACCAGAACACCCTTGAATTTTTAAAAGGAACAATTGATGGTAAAGAAATCCAATTGAGTGGACTTGCATACTTAGATGGGTTGAAAAAAAGTGTAAAAGATAAAACCGTTGCGATTTTCTTTAATGTTGCTGGCATTAAAGGACAAGAAAATGAATTTAAAATAGATTATGAATCAAAAAAAATTATTGATACCATTGAAAATCCGGCTGGTATTTTTCCTTCCCCAGTACCTTGGACACGGTTCGCGAATATAGATGACAAAGAGTTCACTATTGATTATCCTTTGATTCCTGGCTGGGAGTTGGCTACAAAAAATAGTGATAAAAAATTTAGAACAACGCTAGATAGTAAGGTAATTATGGATAATTCTAGAGGTGAATATAACCCCTATGAAGGAATCCAAGATGAAGCCGACAACTACAAATTAATTAAAGTATTGCGAGAACAACCAACAATTTATTACTCAAAAATTATTACTCCAGTAATTAATAATTTGAATTTAGTGGGCAATGACAAACAAGGTTATATTGTATCGGGTGATGTTTCTACAAATGAAAGAACAAACGTTGACTTTAAACTAAGTGCCAAAGGACCAACAATTGCAGAAGTTAAAACGGATGGTACTGGAAGTTTTTCTTTGTATTTAACCAAAGAGCAAGTAGGGACAGATGGATCAAAAAAACAAATTTTTGCTAGTGCCACTTATGAAAATGAATATGGGACCAAAGCTACGAGTATAGAGAAAAAAGCAGAGCTAGTTTCGTCAACAACGGTTCAAATGGGGTTTAGTCCAGACTTAACACTTAAAACTTTAAATAAGACAGTAATTTCTCTAGACTTGTTACCCAAATTAGATTTTTATAGCAAGGTTGAAAATCAGGGCGAGATAAATAAGATCAAATTCTATATTCGAAACCCTAAGAAAGATGAAAAAGTAGCCTTTAATGTGCAAGCCGGATATACAGAAGCCACTATACCGTTGACTGGGGCTAACGGCCCGTTAATTGAAGAGGGTGTAAACGAATTAAACATTGAAGCATATGTAGTAATAAATGGTAATGAGGTATTGGTGTCAGTAGAACCTTTGGTACTCAATGTCACCTATGTAAAAGAAACTTTAGACTTCAATATTACAACTAAAGATGGTTCGGATACATTGAAATGGACAAATCGTATTATTTCGCTACCAGGAACAATTTTTTATCGAGATAAAGGAAATGTTTTAGAAATTAAAGTTACGGATAAAAGGTTGCCAGAAAAGCAAAATCGATGGGATCTATATGCGACTGCTACTAAAGTCAATAAGATGGAGCTAATATTTAATGATAAAAAACTATCAGATACAAATACGCTAATTATGAAAGGAGAAAATAATAACCAACAAATGACTAATGGTTACACAGTTACAACAGTTAAATCTTTTGATGAAAATGAAGGGATTTTATTAACCAGTGAAACAGGTATCTCACTAGGAGATTATACTAGTCAAGAAGGAACGTCACCAACAGTTAAATGGAGCCTAGTTAACACGTACGTTGCGAAATAGAGGTGATAAAAATGAAAAAAATGCTTGCGGTTATTGCTTTGATGTGGACATTGATACTGTTGGTAGTTACAGAGACAAAAAGCTATGCGCAAGAAAGTAGTGGGCAAGCTGATCAAAAAAAGGTAGACATTGTACTAACAGATACTAAAGAACAGGTGGATCCACTTTATAAAGAGACCAAAAAGAGAACATTAGATAAAAATTTAAGCGAAAGAGGTGCTCCGAGAACACAACAGCATGCAAATGAAAAAAAGAAGGGCAGAAATGTCACAAACTTAGCTTATTATCCACAAACAAATGAAATACGGAGTTTCTTGATCTCTTTTGTGGGTACGTTATTTTCGCTTATTTCTTTCTTTATTTTTTTTAAAAGAAGGAAGGGAATAAAAGATGAAAAATAAGATTATCATTTTGACAATATTTCTTTTTATGGGTTGTGTATTTCATGTTCAGTTGGTCTATGCCAATGAATTTACAAATAACAATACAACTATCGAAGTTGAAATTAAAGACAATGAATTAATGTTAGGAAAAGTTCAAACGTTAAATTTTGGCACGCATCGCGTTTCATCAAAACAAAGTAGCTACCAAGCTACACAAGATTTAACTATTCAGATTATTGATAAAAGAGTTACTAAAAAAACGCCTTGGCAAGTGTATTATCAATTAAGTGATTTTTATGGGTCGGACTCGAGTAGCTTTTATGCCACACTGCATTTTAGAAGTGGATATTTGTTGGCGAAAACTACTAAAGGTAGAGTAAAAATTCGTAATTTGAAAATAAAGACAGGTACAGACAAATATGAGTTGTTTGAATTTCAAAGTAACACGAGCGAAGATTCGATATATGAATTTGTAATACCTAAACAAGATATTTATTTAACCATTCCAGCCGACATAAATGCTGGTAAATATGAAGCAGTCCAAATAATTACCTTACAAAACGTACCACAACAAAATTAATATTTACGGAGGAATTAATAATGAAAAAAATCAAAGTAATTACATTAAGTGCAGTAACGTTGCTTTCCGCTCTCACACTAGCACTTCCAGTGCATGCAGCTGTAAATGGTGAAGATCAGACTCCGACTGAGGTTAAAATCACAGATGCGACAGATCCTAAAAATCCAAACACAGATCCACTATTACCAGAAGATCCTACCAACCCAGTTGACCCAAGTCAATCACATTTGGTGTTGAATAAAGTTCCGACAGCTTACAAATTTACTTCTTCAGTTTCAAACAACCAGTATACGATATCTTCTGGAACAATCGGGAATGGAAATGGATCAGATAAGAATATTGTTGTCTTTAATGATCGTACAAATAGAAATTGGCAAGTAAAAGCTAGTGTGGTTGGAAATAAACTAACTTTAGGGAGTGATGACTTTACTGTCAGCAATTTTCAAGTGAATAATACGGAAATCGCAGCAACCGGTTCAAAAGGTATTGTCTTTGATTCTACGGAAACTGACGGTGTTGCGGGAACAAAAACTAAGTCCGTTAACAGTATCTCGATTATCTTTAACGACCCTAACGGGATACTAAAAGCGGGAGATACAATCAATGGCACCATCAGTTATCAATTATTTAATACAGTAACACCAAGTTAAAACAAAACTAGTAATCTAAGTTGGGGGATAAACACATGAAACGTATTGTCTATTTGCTAAGTACTATATTGACTATTGTAATCGGAATATCGTTTGTACAGACCGCATGGGCTGCTGCTGATAATAACGTTGGTTTTGATATTCAAGCAGTTATTCCGGCAAATCAAGTAGATAAAACGCAAAGTTACTTTGATTTACGAGTAAAGCCTGGAACAACGCAAAAAATTCAAATAGTGGTAAATAATACTTCAGAATCCGAGGGTCAATACGAAGTAAGCGTAAATCAAGCATATACGAATAAAAATGGGTTTATCGATTATGCATTAAAAGATGTTTCTTTAGATAAGTCGGTTCCATTTAAATTAAAAGATATTGTGGATTATCCCACCAAGATACAAGTTGCGCCACGTAAAGCAGAAATTGTTACCCTCACATTAAGTATTCCGGTAAAAAAATTTAACGGACAAGTGCTGGGTGGTATTCAAGTTACAAAATTAGGTGCTAATAAAAAAGAAACTATTAAGAATCAGTATAGCTATGTTATAGGTCTTAATTTGACTGAATCTGATTCGATAGTAAAAAGAAATTTAGAACTAGTATCCGTCAAACCAGCTGTGTCTTTTGAAAAGACTAGTATAGTTGCCAAGTTAAAAAATCCGGTAGCAGAAGCAATGGGACACTTGAAATACGAAGGGACAGTAGTATCAAAAGACGACAATAAGACTATAAAAAAAATAGACTATAACACCGATATGTCACTCGCTCCCAATTCAATATATGATTTCGCTATTGATTGGGATGGAAAACCATTGGAAGCAGGCGTGTACACATTACATTTAACTGTATCAGATGCTTTAAAAAACGTTTGGAACTTTGATGAGGATTTTACAATTACTAGACAAGAAGCTAGTGAAATCAACAAGGTTACAATTGATCAGGTAAATAACACTAAGTTACCGTTATGGGTATATGCTGTAATTGGTGTTTTGGCTGCGTTACTTCTATTTTTAATCTTAATAATGGTGTTCAAACGAAAAAATAAAAGACAGTAAAATTTCCCCAAAATAAAGTGACGACTCATCCCCCGAGCCGTCACTTTATTTTTTTGATAAAATTCAGATGCCGTTTTTCTGCATAAATTGCTGTAATAATCTCTGATAAAGATTATTAAGGTTTCGGGTACCGAATCCATGCTGCCAATAATAAATAGGCTTATCAGTTGGTAAGGTAGCTAATGTAGATATGATCAAATCATAGCTTTTCCCTTCTTGAAAATAAGCCACATCAACAAAGCTTAATTCCTTTAAAAAATTCAATAAATTAAATGTTAATAAATAGTTTGGCTCAGACGCAATCGCAACCCGGAGACGGGTATGAGTGTTAGAACGCAATATTAATGGAAGTAGGCTTTCCCGAATCATTTTTGCTAAGGGCAGGGCTGACTTTTGAAATACTTGGAATTCAGGTTCATTCGTTAATTTCAATAAAAAAAGGTAAATATCATTTTGAAATTCATTTTCGATTAATTTATGATTTCCTTTTGGGATTAAAAAACTAATTAGATTTGGAAAAGGACCAGAAAAAATATAGAAGGCTAGTAAACTATTATATAAATTAGCGCGTAATAGATTCGTCAGTTCCCTTGATAAGTCTAATTGCAGTGTTTCAGCAACAAAACAAACGATTCGATCGCCAAATTTCCCCACCGGATTTGCCACAGTTTGAAAGGTCTTCAAGCTAGCTGTGATGGCAGGGTCTTCTGGCATCTCATAAAATGGGAAAAAATTACAAATAAAATAAATAAAGCGTGCCTCAGCTTGGGATTGATATTTTTTTAAGCCATATTCATTGTTAAGTTTATTTAAGTCATAATGAGGATTTGCCTCAAAAATAAAATCTACCCGAGCATCAGCAGGCATTAACTTGTGCTGTTGGATGCGCGTTATACAGACCCCACCAAAGATGGTAAGCATCAAACGGCTGACATAGCGACCGTTTTGTGGAAAAAATTTAGCAAACTTTTCAACTTGTAGTGCAGCTTCCACTTGCGAAATTGTAAAAGGCCAGCTGAGATTGTGGTGGCACAGATAAATAAGGTAGTAATAAAATAGGCGGATCTTGTCTTCGCGGCCAGTTAAAGCAAAATCATGATAACTAATTTGAATGCCGTACTCCTTCAAAAAAATAGTCATTTTGCGCATTTTACGTGATAAAGTAGAGCGGCTTATAAAATGGCGTTGACAAAAATTTTCTAACCCGAGTTCAGGTTCTAACAAAGTGGCCAGCAAAAAATGATAGGGCAGACTTTCTTTTAAAAGAAACTCCAAATATTGATCTGTAGAAATAGTCATTTCAGTGGTAACGACGCCGATATTAGGGCGGATCAGCGGTTGGGTTAAATAGTTAGCTTGTGTCAATTCTTCCTCAATTTCCAATAATCCTTTTGTTAACTGACTATAAGTCAGTTGCGTCGCTTCACTAATTTCTTGATACGTATATTGACCAGGAGCGCGTTTGCTTAGGCTACGGAAAATCTCTAGCTTGATTTGTGTGCCTGTTTCAAATAGTAATTCTTCAAACATTCTCCTTAGCCCTCCTTTTACGACGTAAATAAAGTCCAGCTCCTATAATAACCAATAAAGCAAAAGCAATTACGACAAAGATCCAAGGACGAGTAGTCTCACTGACGGAGAGTTTGGTTTGTCCTTGAAGCTTAAAGTCTTTTTTGAAGCTGTAATTAATAGAAGGAATTTTCAAATTAAGCTGATAGGTGCCGGCTTTTAAATTCTTTGAAAAAGGTAATGTTAAGGTTGCCTTGTCACGAGCCACGATACTTAATTTATGGTTAGAAAATTTATCTTCCATATTGCCTGTTAAAGAGCCAGTAAAGTCCGCTTGAGATAAGCGACCGTCTGAATTATTGGTGATGTCAATGACGAGCTGGTGATTTTTGATGCGTAAATTATCAAAAGAAACTTCTGCTTTGGGTTCTTGCTTTTCTTCTCGAACAGCTAAACCTATTTCATAGGCAAACTTATTGTTTAATCCAGATTTATTATCTTCTTCAAAATTGTCAACACTTTGAATTTGAAAGGCTCCGATTAGGATACCGTTAAATTTTTTTGGTGGCATATGTAGTTGATAGGAAACAACTTTCGCTTCATTAGGAGAAAGTGTTACAGTTTTCGGCCCGTTGATTAATTCCGCTACATTTAAGTTATTAAGAAGTTTATGACTTTTGTCAGTATATTCTAAAGCCCCGTTTTGATTCGTATGAGCAGGATTGACTGCTACTGCCAAGTTTTTTTTTGTTGTAGTCAAATTTTCAAAATACAGATCCAGTTGGTAGACTTTTTGCGGGGAAACAAGAATATCAAAGTAGCTCACCTTACCGATCTGATTTGAAGGGAGTATCGGAGTCACACTGTAATCCGCACCAGCTGCCAAAGCATAATTTGAAAAGAGAAAAAAAGCTCCCCCCACGCTCAAAAGGATAAAAATAACTGAAAAAAACCGCTTTTTCAAAATAATAGCCAACTCCACTCGGACATTATCACACTAGAATAATGTTTTTATAGTAAAAAAATACTATCTTCAGTATAACAATAATTTTTTTTGCGTATATTTTTTATGTGCATAAAAACTAGGATTATTTGAAGAAAATTGCACAGCCGTTATCCTACATGTATTTACAAGCTATTTCAATAAAAATAAGGAAGAAGTTAATTTGAATTGTAAAAAAAAATAAATATAATTGTGGTTGCTGAGAATTTTAATAAGGGGGAGGTAGGATGCTGAAAAAGAAACTTTACATAGCAGTATTACTATTGATTCCGTTTTTTTTTTAGTTTTAACTTGCAAGCAGCCGCTGCTAGTGGAGATGTAACACTTACGCCATTGTCGTTAGATTCACGTCGCGTGGTTAGTCAAAAATTAGAGATCCCTGCAGATAGTAACGTGCATCAGTTAAAACTTTCTGTCACTAATTTTTCCGGTAATAAGAAAGCATTGATCTTAACCGGTGTCGATCCGGTGACAGACTCTGAGGGAAAGCTTGTATATCAGGACAAAACACTCCCTGTTAAAACAGCACCTTTTAAATTCGCAGCTGTAGTTCAAAAACAAAGTATCACCATTGCTGCCGGTCAAACACTAGAAATAGCGACACAAATCAAAATACCTACACAATTTTCTGGTCATCTTCTAGGGGGAATTCGCCTAACAGAAGATAATCAAGAAGCAGCGTTGTTGCCTGTAACCGTTTTGGGCAGCAAGGAAAAGATCAATCATGCTAATGTTTCTGTCAATCAACTTGTCGCAAAAAACATTACTGGTATGCCAGCTGTTGGTGTACGTTTTGTGAATGATGTCGGTGTTTTGGAGGAGAATTTGACCTTTGATCTTAAGCTTACCCAAGAAAGCTTCTTTGGTCTTATCAAGAAGACTTGGCAGGCTCAGCAAGCTCAAGTGCTGTTAGCACCTTTTAGTACTTTTGAAAAAGGTATCTCATTACAAGGGATGGCTATCTCTGCTGGAAGCTATCATCTCACAGGCACAATTAAAAGTAGCCAGCAGCAAATAAAGTTAGATCAGCACTTCACAATTACCAAAGCTGATGCAAAAAAAGTAAATGACGCAGCAAAAGTTGCTTATCGTGATAATCATCTTTTGTTGCTGTTGATTATTGCTCTATTGGGATTGCTTTTAATTGGTGTTATCTTCTTGGCAATACGCCAAGCTAAAAAAAGGAAAACGAGCGACGGTTAACGCTCTTTTCATAAATTGTTGTTAGTCGCTTAAAATAAGGGGGAAATAAAATTGAAAAATATTCTTAAAGGTTTAACTGTATCAAGTATGGCATTATTAGCTCTTGCTGGTGGTAGTGGCGTTGTATTTGCTGACGCAACAACTTTGCCAGCTGACGCTACTGATGGGTCTGCAAGTGGTAAATCAACAGCTGAGTTTAAAGTTGAAGCTGGTGATACTGGTAAATTAACGCTAGATGAAGTTCCAGATTTGAATTTTGGGACAACAAACGTTAAAAAAATTGCTACAGAAGGGGTTACATTACCATTAGTTAACGGAGAAGTAACAAGTGGTGGCAACAACGTTACTTCCAAGGATGTGACTGCTAACGATGGGAATTCAGATCTTAAACTAAAAGTATCTGATTTTCGTGGCGTTAATTCTGGATGGAATTTAACTGCGAAATTGGGAAATTTTGAAGCAAAAATTAAAGGTAGTAATTCAGATGATACTAGCGATAATTTAGGCAGACTAAATGACAGCCTAAATGGTGTTGTTCTTCACTTAGTTGTTAAGTCAAGTCCAAGTGATGCTACGAAGACAAATTCTGTTACGCCAGCTGTTGTTGATTTGAAACAAGGTTCCGCTGATGGTGTTTTAAAAGCTAATGGAGATAAAAGTGAAGGTGGCGGCGAAAATAACTTTATTGCTGATACATCTTCTACCCTAAC
Source organism: Enterococcus montenegrensis (assembly GCF_029983095.1). Classification (NCBI taxonomy): domain Bacteria; kingdom Bacillati; phylum Bacillota; class Bacilli; order Lactobacillales; family Enterococcaceae; genus Enterococcus; species Enterococcus montenegrensis. The sequence goes on along the minus strand of NZ_CP120467.1, from coordinate 2,643,212 downwards.
AATCCCTCAAGATCCAAAAATCAAAGCTGCCACATACCAAGCTGATATTACATGGACATTAGGAAATACTATTGCTCCTGCTCCTGCTAATAGTAACGAATAATCTAAAATTTTAGATTTTAGTAAAATATATAAAAACCCGAACGTCTCGGCGTTCGGGTTTTTGTAAAAATGTACCTTTTATCATAAAATGAAAACGCAGGGTGTCCCTGACAGATTACAAAGGATGTTGACAATGAAAAAAAGTAAATTTCTACTGTTAGGACTGCTGGCAATACTAGCAGTAACTATTCTACCGTCTTCAGTTTATGCAGAAGGTGGGGCGGGTTTTACGATGGAAGCTGCAATCCCTGATAATCAAGTGGGAACGAGCACATATTTTGATCTTCATGTGAAGCCTGATACAAAACAAAATTTAACGATTAAATTTACAAATTTAGAAGATAAGGCGATTAAGTTGAATGTCTCACCTAATCCGGCTTTTACGAACCGTAATGGTGTGATTGAATACTCGCAATATAAGTATCCTAAAGACGATAGTGCCAAATATACAATTCCAGAGCTTTTTTCAAAACCGCAAGATATCACGTTAAAAGCAAAAGAGGTTAAAGATGTGACCTTTACCATGACTACTCCTAAACAAGCCTTTGACGGCATGATATTGGGTGGATTTTATGCTTTGCGTGATGATGAGAATAAAACACAAAGCAGTGGCAATATTCAAATTGATAATCGTTATGCCTTGGTTTTAGGTGTGGCGTTGCGGGAAGATTTGAAAAAGACAATTGAACCTGAATTGAAATTAAATGCAATTAAGCCGGGATTGGATAATAGCAGAACTGCTGTCTTTGCTAATTTGCAAAATATTAAGCCCCAAGCTTTTGGCGAGATGACCGTTGATGCTAAGGTTTATCAAAAAGGTAGCGACAAAGTTTATAAAGCTACGAAAAAGGATAAACAAGAAATGTCACCAAATTCCAATTATGATTTTGCAATTGATTGGAAAAATCAACCGATTGAAGCTGGCGATTACCATTTAAGTTTAGTTGCAACTTCTGGCAAGAAAGAATGGAAGTTTGAACAAGATTTTACGATTGCTGATAAAGGCTTGCAAAAAATTAATGAAGAAGCTGTCGGACTACCAGAGAAAAACTATCTATGGCTCTATATTTTGATTGCGGTACTCTTACTTCTAATACTCGTAATTTTGGCCTTTATTTTGGGTCGGAAAAAAAGGAAAGAAGATGAGGATGATACTAAAACAGAATAGAAAATTTTCAATTTTAAAAATAGGTCTCGTGCTTTTTTCATCACTTTTGATTGTAACCTTTAATCTGGTACTATCTTTTCCTGTTGTCGCCAGTGAAACAAGTACGGCGCAAGTAACGATTGTCGATAATGGCTATCGGCCGACAGCACCGATTGTAGTCCCAGATGGTCATGAGAACTATTTAATTGGGATTGCCCCCCATGACCGCCAAGGGTTGATTCCACAATTCGGATCACAAGAGCTATTTTCTCTCATTGTGATTGGAATTGAAGTGGTTGTGTTTACCATCTTGCTCTTGTTGCTTTTCAAAAAGCGCCAAAAAGAGCAGACAGATGAGTACGCATAAAGTTGGAGGGAATACTTTTGAAAAAAATAGTCTCTGGCATTCTAATTGCCAGTTTATTAATCGGTAGTCCACTAACTGTATTTGCTGAAGTGACCGAGTCCACCAATAGTAGTGTGTTGGAATCAGCACCTGATACGACCACTTCAAATACAGCAGTTAGTGAAATTTCGCCACAAGCAAACACGACTAAAACAACAGACAGCACGATAAAAGACGCCGTCAAACAAAGTGAGTCCGTAAGCTCTACAGAAGAAAAGACAGAATCATCTTCAATAGAATCTTCAGCAAGTTCAACTGATAATTCTGTTAAAACAGAAAAAAAGACAGCCAGTGTCAAAAAGGCACTCACAAAAGCAGCTACACAGGATTTAAGTACAGACTTTCTCGATCGAACAAAACGATTTAGTGAAAATCAATTCCAAAATGTAGCTGAGATTCAAGATTGGCTAAATACGTATGATATTTTTTCACTTGATGGGGCACAAATTGTCAATTATCCATTTACTGGCTCCGTTGCGATTATAAGTGGAGGTTTAAACGTAAAAAACACCGGCGTTTCAATTAAAGAGTCAAGTAAATCTGATTATGGTGCTATTATTAATGGTCCATTATATGTTGAAAATAATACATTAAGTTTTGATGGTGTTAGTAAAGATAAAGGTGTGTACTCTGATTATTCATTGCAAAACCAAGTAACGTATGATCGTCCGCGTCCAACAGGAACAGGTGCTATCACGGGTTTAGGTTCAGAGACAGATTCTAAAGTGAAAAGCTTTAGCGATAAGTTACGAGAAAAAGAATTGACTATACCTGACTTCTTACAAGCAATATTAAATCAGTCAACTTATTTAGATGGATTGGGAATACAGCAAGACTATTCTGGAACTACGGTTGTAAAAAATTCAAAATATGAGCTAGCTGATCAACCTAAAACCTATGTATATGATATGAAGGTATCAAATAACAAACTTACTAACATAGATTTCAATGGTTTTTCATCAGATGATACAGTTATTGTGAATGTACATGATACAAACGGTACGGTAGATATTCAAGGTGGCTATAACCTGAATGGGGCAAATGTAATCTGGAACTTTCCAACTGCTGAAACAATTACTAATAATGTGGCCTTTAAGGGAAAAATTATCGCCCCAAAAGCAAGTATCACCACCAACCAGTCTTTAGATGGAGGAATTTTTTTGAAATTTGGTTTTGGTGATGCAAGTTCCATCGAAAAAGCACGTATCAAAGCGCAAAGTAGTGTTGATGTCCCTTTGAATTCGGATATTAATAAATTTTTATCGAATGAAAAACAATTTATAGAAGCTATTACAACGCATAATGGTATAACTTATCAACGAGATACGAACAATCCGAACGAACAAAGTTCTTTTTCTAAAGAATTAAGTAAGATACAAGTAACTTATTTTGATAAAGATAATCTTCCAATTACGAAGTCAGAAATTGACACAAAAGAGCCTGATGCAGTGTACTATATTCGCTACACCTATGATAATAATAATGCAATTGCCGCTGTGACAAGACTAGTGATACAAAAACAAATAATGGGAGCTCTAACTCTTTCAAAAATTCCAAATCTTAACTTTGGGACAATTAAACTAGGCTCTGGCACAATACAACTAGGTTTAGAAGGATTCCAAGTGTCCGACAGCCCAGCAGCGTCAAATGGTACCAATGAAGGAATTATCCAAATTACGGATACGCGAGCTGATGGTAAGTGGAATTTGACCTTAAGTTTGGAAGATAATAATTTCAAGTTAAGCAATAGTAATAGCGATAGCATAGGTGGAAGGCTTAATTTAAGTTTGTCAGAGGGAGGCAAGTTAAGAACAGCAGACCCAAATTCAACAGAACCAAGTTCAACTCTTTCTGGCTCTGGCACTAAGACATATAATGTTGATGTTGATAGTAAAAAATCATTTCTTGAAATAGATACAAATCCGACAAAAGTTGGAACTTATCAAGGTACTTTAAATTGGAAATTGTCAGATACCGTTAATTAGTTAGTAGCTAGTGGTTTTTTGTAACCTGTGAGGTGAATAGCAATGAAAAAGTATTGGCGGATAGTGATTTTAAGTTTAATTAGTGCATCTTTGGTATTGGGTAATAGATACGTTGAAGCTGCTAGTTCAGGTTCGATTGCGGTAAATACATTAAATCCTACGCTGAGCTTACCTACTAACGGAGGAGTTGATCTTTATACGCCGATGGAAGGTGTGTTTACCAAGGTAAGTGGCTTAGACAGTCAAGTATTGTATTCACCCAATGATCAATTGGATTCTGCAATTATGATAACGGCAGACAAAGGAAATCAAAAAGGAGCAATTTGGTCTAATCCGGAATACCGATTAGATTTAAGCAAACCGTTTACCTCATCGATGTGGCTTAATATTTCCAAAAAGACAAATCCAGCTGATGGGATGGCTTTTGTAATGCACAATGCTTCTGCGGGGAGTAGTGCATTTATGGATCAAAAGAATTATGGGGGATCACGATTAGGTGTTTGGGGATTTGACCAGAATGTTACTTCAACTGCAGATGCAGCTAAAGGTGCCATTCCAAATAGTCTTGCCATTGAGTTGGATACATATTCTAATGGAGATACTCTTGATAAGAATACCCCGGGAGTTCCTCATGTAGCGTGGAATTATCCAAGTAATCCAGCCTCATATATTTTACTTCCTCAGAATAAAGTAGCATTAGTTCATAATGATGCGGTGAGTTTAAGTATGGGAAATGTAGCCGATGGAAAATGGCACCATTTTAGTCTTTCTTGGCAACCAAGTAATGGTAGTAAAAGTGGTAACCTCACATATACATTCAATGATCGTGTCGCAGCTGGTGATTCTGTTCAACCTATGACTACAGACGTTGTGAAAAAAACTATCTTTATAGATGACTATGTTAAAAGATTTGGCTTAACTGGTTCTAACTCGAAGGTTCATTGGGGTTTTACCGGTTCTACGGGAGGTTCTAGTGCCCGCAATGTTATGACTTTTGAGAACATACCTGGCCTAGTTTCAGCCAATATAACGGAGTCCGTTGTGGATGTTACAAGAGGTGTAGATATCACAAAATCAGGGGTCACATATTCTGGTAATCAAGTAAACTATACTACGAGTATCAAGTATGATGGGGCAAATAGTAAATTCGATTGGCGTCAATTACTACTCACACAAACAAAGAATTCTAACTTAAACTTAACTGGTTCAGAAGCAACAGTTCAATACTATCTTAATGGTACTAAGGTCGGAAACGACAAAAAAGTTTCGATTGACACAAAAGGAAATCAACTTTCACTTAACTTGAAAGATAGCGGCGACCTAGTAAAAAACGCGCCAATATTTGATGAAATACGTGTTATCACACCGCTTACTGTTGGTGTTGTTAGTAGTGATGTGTCAGTACAAGAAAATTCGACTGTCGATGGGAATACAGCTAAAGGCGTGACCATCGTAGAAGATGATAAACCCGTTTATACGATAAAAAACAGTAGCAAACCTATCATTGGTGTTACTTCAAAAGACCTAAAACCTATCTTTCCTGGCGAGGAGTTAAAATTTCCAGCAACTTTGCAAGATGATAATTCTACGACACTTACTTTAAACTATGAGTTAAAGAATAGTGCGAAAGAGTTGATGAAAAGTGGGCAGTATATTAATGATTCTTCGGTTCATAACTTATCTGATGTAAGAAAAGGAATTCCAGTTGAAGAGTTATTGACAAAAGAGGATACAAAAAAACTTTCTCCTGGAGCGTATTCAATTACTCTTACAGCAAAGAACGGGAAAAATTATGCCGATGAAGTAGTTCTGACTTTTACGATTTTGGAAGATAAATTGGCTTTAGTTACTGTTCCAGATTTGAATTTTTCAAATAAGGAAGCAACAGTGGCACAAATTGCAAAAGGAAATGATTTATTGCCATTACCATTAACGACGAATCAGCCCAAGGTTACTATTGAGAGAACAAATCCTAAGCGATCTTGGCAGTTAAAATTAGCCATGGATAATTTTCATTTAGTGAAAGATAGTAATGGTAATGCTGTTAAACCGTTAGAATCTTACCAATTAGCTACAAATATTCCAATTGTCTTAAAAATTAAAATGAATACAACAGAAGATGCACGTTTTCTATTAAACCAAAGTTACATGAAGGACGTATATATACCTCCAGCTGCGTTAAAGTTAGCCAATGCTGAAAAATCAATTCTAATTGCGGAAAGCGATCAAACTGCAACTGGAAAAATAGAATACACCGTTTCTCCAGATACGACGTTGTATTTAGGAGAAGGAGAATTAATTCGTGCGGGAACTTATCAAGGCACTCTAATTTGGACTCTTTCTGATGTTGCACAATAATTAAAAAACATCTTCACTAATCATTTTGTTTATCTCAGATACCTTTGAGATAAACAAGTGCTATTGATTAGAGAAGATGTTTTTTTAGCGATAGAATCTTCTTTACCTTTTTTGTCTAGCTACTCAAACTAGCCTGCTAAGAAATAAGGCAAAATTTTCAAAAATTTGAGGAACAATTTTCAAAAATCCTGCTCTTATTTTTTGCCGGCTGCCCAAGTTTGTCTAGCTTTTATAGTTGTCTAGCTACCCAAACTAGCTTTATCGGCAATAAGGCAAAATCTTGAGAAATTTGAAGAGCAATTTATCAAGATCCCGTCTTATTACTCAAAAGCTGCCCAAATTTGTCTAGCTTTTATTATTGTCCAGCTATTCAAACTAGCCTTCTAAGAAATAAGGCAAAATTTTCAAAAATTTGAGGAACAATTTTCAAAAATCCTGCTCTTATTTTTTGCCGGCTACCCAAGTTTGTCTAGCTTTTATAGTTGTCTAGCTATTCAAACTAGCTTTATGGTAATAAGGCAAAATCTTGAGAAATTTGAGGAGCAATTTATCAAGATCCCGTCTTATTACTCAAAAGCTCCCCAAGTTTGTCTAGCTTTTATTATTCCCAGTTGATTTTTAATAGTTCATTCATTTCGTGGTAGGCGGTTTCGATTCGTTGGCGTTTTGTTTGGGAGACGGTATGGGCGTATTTGCCTCCGGGCAGATAATTTTCGGCTAAAAAGACTTGGTAGTCTTGGGATTGGACGGTACCGTACTCGGGATGCTGATAGGTACGGCCGGCAATGGGTTCTTTGTCTACCCAAGTTGGGTGAGCTGTGACTTTTTCAATGACAGTTTTATCTTTTTCTTTTTTGATAGCGACTTCCATGACTACGCCTCGTTCGGTCCAGTAATTTTGTAAGGATTCGTAGCGTTGGTCTGAAATCAAGTTACCCATGGAATAAATAATGAACTTTTTATCGCCATCTTTTTTTATTGTCTCTGTCGGTTCTGCAACGTGGGGATGCCCGCCAAAGATAATATCTGCCCCTAAATCGACCATTTGGCGGTATTTTGTTCGTTGTTCTTCATTTGGTTCTAAAGCGTATTCCACGCCGTCTTGGGGCATGACGATCGTAATATCGGCAATTTTTTCTGCTTTTTTCAAATCAGCCGCGACTTTCTCCATATTTAAATCTTTTAAATGACTGTCATATTCTTCTTTGGTTAAACTGGCTTCGATGCCATTAAAGCCATAGGCATAAGCCAATAAAGCAATTTTAATGCCGTTTATTTCTTTGACTAGAATATCTTTGGTTGTCTTGGTTTTTACTCCGATTGTTTCCATCCCATTTTTTTGAAAGGCAGCAACAGTTGAATGTAAGCCTTCTAAGCCAGTGTCTAAGATATGATTGTGGGCCAAGTCGACAACATCAAAGCCCGCTTTTTTTATGCTGTCGGCTACTGCTTGTGGTGCATTGAAAATGGGATAGCCAGTTAGTTCGCGCTTTGGATTGATTGTCCCTTCGAAATCTCCCAAAGAAAGATCTGCTTTTTTCAGTAATGGTGAAATTTGCGCGTAATCATTAGCCAGATCATACTTATTGCCATCATAAGCACTGCGGTACAAGATATCATGGTATAACATATCACCACTGGCTGTAATCACAGCTTTTTTGATTGTAGTATCAGGTTTTGTTGTGTTTTGCTTTGGAGTCTTTTGTTTACTATGTACAGCTTGTTTTACTTGTGCTGTTTCCTGGCTATTTTTGGCTGCGGATTTTCCTGTAAACGCTTTTAAAAAGATGCAGCCAACAAGTGCGAGAAAAAGCAGACTCATCACTAAGATAAGGTGACGTTTTTGTGCGGCTTGTTTTTCTTTCATTTTTTCTAAGCGAGACTTGGTCATAATGCCCTCCTGAAAATAAAATTTGTATGACGTTTCTCTAATAGTTTACTTGCTTACGAAAAGAAAAGATAGTCGATTTCGCGGGAATTCGCGCCTTTTTTGCCGCAAGTATTCTTATTTTCTAAATGTAGTAACATAGTTGGTAAAAAAACGCCATTTAGGCTACCATAAAACTAACTACATAAGTTAAAATCAGAAGTTGAAAACATTGGGAATAAAACAGCGTTCATTTTAGTGACAACAAGCAAATGATAGCAATAAAAGTGTGTTTAGCACTTGAGATAGGAGAAAACTTCATGAAAGAGAAACTAAAGGGATTCGTGGGTGTAATAAAAAACCACAGTCTCTTGTTGCGCCTGATTTTCTTTGGCTCGATTTTAATTTTCGTTGCCAATCAAGTGGCCAATATTGCCCACGGCATGAGTTGGGCACAAGTGGCCCAAACAATGGGCAAGCAAGATACTAGTACACTGATTTTAATGGCATTGATGGGATTTATCGGCGTTTTGCCGATGCTTGGTTATGACTGGGTAACAATTTCTGTATTAGAAAAATCAGGCAGAGCCAAGATGCCTCGCGGCAGTTGGTTTATTGCAGCGTGGACCACCAATACTATCAATAATTTAGCAGGTTTTGGGGGGATTGTAGGGGCCAGTCTGCGGAGTAATTTTTACGGGAAAGGTTTTGATCGTAAAAAAGTTTTAGCAACTGTTTCAAAAGTCGCCTTCTTTATGTTTAGCGGTTTATCCCTTTGGGCGTTATGGTTATTAATCGACATTTTCCTCCTCCACAATGCTAGTCACTTCCGTCATTATTGGATTTGGCTGGTAGGCGGCAGTTTATATGCACCGGCACTATTCACATTAACGTATTTGCGACGTAAAAAACTGTTTGCAGATCTTTTTCCTAATCGGGTGATTCAACTGGCAATCACTTCTTTTTGTCAGTGGGGAGGAGCTTTGGCGGTCTTTTTAGGAATAGGTTATCTTATGCAGTTGCAGGTTTCCTTTGAACAAGTTTATCCGATGTTTTTAATTGCTACATTAATCGGGATGCTGACGATGGTTCCAGGAGGCATGGGAACCTTTGATGTCTTGATGATTCTAGGAATGGGGCAAGTGGGCTTATCTCAAAATCAAACGGTAGTCTGGTTATTGTATTACCGTCTTTTTTATTATTTGATTCCCTTTTTAAGTGGTCTGATTTTATTTATTTCCCAAACAGGGGTGAAATTCAATCGCTTTTTTGATAACTTACCACGCCTTATTTTACAGCGAATTGCTCATTTAATTGTCGTAGTGGCAGTATATTTTGCCGGTATTATGATGGTACTGCTTTCGACGGTGACCAATTTATCAAATCTTAGCCAAATTTTTGAGTTTTTATTGCCATTTTCATTTAACTTTTTAGACCAAACCTTGAATTTACTAATTGGTTTTGTTTTATTAGGGCTCGCTCGTGGTCTATATGGCAAAGTGAAAAAAGCCTATGTTCCAACTTTATTTGTCTTAGTTTTTGGGATTGTAAATACGATATCTCGGACCCAGTCACTACGCCTAATCATTGTTTATTGTTTGATTTTACTGGCAGTATGGTTATCTCGTAAAGAATTTTACCGGGAAAAATTTGTCTATTCTTGGGGTGCGATTATTTTTGATGTCGCTTTATTTGGAACGTTATTAATTGCTTACGCAATTGCCGGGTTCCACAGCGGCCAGTGGTGGAATACCAACTTAATGGGTGGACAGTTTGTTTTATTTCCTTCTGATGATGTATGGATCTCTGGCATGGTCGGCTTAGCGGTTGGCGCTTTGACGTTGTTGTCTTTGCAACAGTATTTAAGTCGTGGTCCTGCGCATTTGGGTGAGAATTTTGACCGGAGTCGTTTTGAAAAACTACTGACCCGCTACGGTGGGACCAAATCTAGTCACCGCCTAGAATTAGCAGGTTATCGTTATTATTACTATCAAGTCAACGGTCAAGATCGTGTTGTTTTTGGCTATCAGATAAAAAGCAATCGCTGTTTTGTTTTAGGAAATCCAATAGGAGATGAAACACTCTGGCAGACAGCAACGCTTTCTTTTATGAAAGCAGCCGATAAACTGGGCTATCAACTGGCGTTTTACAAAATCAGTGAAAAATATGTCGTCCAGTTACACGATCTGGGTTTTCAATTTGCCAAAATTGGTGAGACCGGTACCGTCTATCTAGACCACCAAGAAGATTATTTGCAACAAGAAGTTTATCGCAAATTAAGTGTGCAAGGTTATACGTTTAAAAAATATGAAACACTGCCGGCTGAGATTTTATCACAATTAGCTGCTGTTTCGCAAGACTGGTTAGATGGTAAAGGAGAAAAATACTTTGGCAATGGTCGTTTTGATGAAAGCTACATTCTAAACAGTCCCGTTGCAGTTGTGCGCAACAATGAAAATCAACTGGTGGGCTTTATCACAGAGCAGGCTATTTCGACTGAGTGGGTTTCTTATGACTTATTACGGATTAAATCAGATGCTCCCAAAGAATTAGCTAATTTTTTAGTCTTAGGGATGTTAGATAGTTGGGAAAAAGCAGGCTTTAAAAAAGTCGATTTGGGCATGGCGCCACTGGCTAAGGTGGGAGAAGGTCCGTTTGCTTTTTTTGAAGAACGGATTATGAACATCATTTACAATTATGGCAATGCAATTTATAACTTCCAAGATAATTTCAGTGGCAAACAAAAATACGTGACCCGCTGGGAAGGCTGTTATTTTGCTTATCTGAAAGGGAGCAGTTTTTATTTGGCTTCAGCCCAACTCCTGCGACTAATTGGTCGCGGCAAAAACAAAGGGTCAACACTGGTAGAAGAAGTAATTTTAGAAGAGTAGGAAAAACGCTAAATGTTGATAAATCAACATTTAGCGTTTTTTTTTTATTATTTTGCTTTTAAGACTTCTAAAATTGGAAAGAAATAGGTTCGAATACTATAAATGTAATATTTACTTTAATTCGAAATATAGCTAGTATAAAAGCAACCGGTGAAAACGCTTTAATATTCTTGAGAATTTAGTGTATTAAATTATCTATTGATAAGGAGGAAGAATAATAGAATATTTAGTATTGAAATATGACCAAACTACTGAATATTGGGATGAAATAGTTAAAATAAGAAATCAGATATTCTTAAATGAACAAGGTCTAAAAGATTTTGACGTATGTGACCGACAAGATTCTGTCGCCATTCATTTTATAGTATTGCTTGAGAATGTTTTGATAGGATGCTGTCGTGGAAAGAAAATAAATTCTAAAACGATGCAAATAGAGCGCGTGTGCATTTCACCTAATTTTAGAAAAAAAGGATTTGGGAAAGAACTAATAAAATTTAGTATGAAGTATTTTCATTTAAAGGGAATCAACAAAGTTATTTTGTGCAGTCAATTAGATAAAAAAATTTTTTATGAAAATCTAGGATTTCAAGAGATTGGAAATGTATTGCAATACTATGGAAAAGAGCATGTTTTAATGGAAATATATCAGTGATGGGGAGGATATTTGATGAAAGAAAAAATAAGTTTTCTAATTTACGTTCTTTGTATTATTGTCGTTGCTGAATTCATAGGAGTGAAAAGTTTCGCGGTAGGATCATTTCATGTCAGCATATTGCCACTAGCATTTGCTGTTTTGTTAACGATGATTTTAGGAACAAAATTGCTTCGTCGAGGTCTTTTGCAAAAAATTTATACAACAGGAAATATAGAATTTGCTGGAACTAATATGATTTTCATTATGCTACCGTTGATGGCACGCTATGGTGCAGATGTTGCGCCAAAATTAAATGAAATTTTCCAGTTGGGCTGGGTCTTTATTCTTCAGGCAATAGGAAATATCGGAACGGTTCTATTAGGATTACCAATTGCGTTATTGTTGGGACTAAAAAGAGAATCAATCGGTGCAACACTGGGAATTGGTCGCGAAGGGGAATTAGCTTATATTTCAGAAAAGTTTAGTTTGAACAGCCCCGAAGGTCGAGGTGTTTTATCCATTTATTTAGTTGGCACGCTGTTTGGTTCAATTATTTTTAGTTTTATTCCACCGGTTATTAATATTCTTGGCTTTGATTACCGTGCATTAGCGATTGGAACGGGATTAGGTTCAGCAAGTATGATGACTGCTGCATCAAGTTCTCTAATACCGTTATATCCAAATCACGCTGAAACCATTTTTTCTTATGCAGCTGCTAGTCAACTAATTACAAGTTTTATGGGCACATATATAATGGTATTTTTATCAATTCCATTAATGAACGTTATATTCAATTTATTAACTAAGGAAAACGCGATAAATATTCCTCTTGGAGGTGTCAACAATGAATGAGATATGTAAATCACAACTAAGCAATCTAAAGATCCTCCTTTTAGGAGCGGGATTAATACTCTTTACACAGCAAATAAAGTTTATGAAGAATCCAGAATCTTTACCAGTAAATTTAGATACTATTATTGGCGTATTGGTCCTAGTGTCGTTTGCTTTTTTAGGAATGATTTTTGCCCAGGCGATGAAGAAGACTAAAATAAAAATATTAGCAGAATTTCCAGTGTTAGGATGGGTATCAATTATTTCGTTGGTGTTTTGTCTGGGTTCTGATTTTTTTATTGAAATAATTGGAAAAGTGGATTTTCTTGCAATTACTACACCAGTCTTAGCATTTGCTGGTATTTCTGTTGCTAATAGTCTGGGAGATTTAGGTAAAAATTCTTGGAAATATATTATTGTAGCAAGTTTTGTATTTATAGGTAGCTATGTTGGTCGAGTAATATTGGCTCAGCTGGGATTAATGATAGTGGGATAAGGTGGAGCTTATGAAGTATATTTTAGATATTGATACAGGAATTGATGATGCATTGGCATTGGCCTACTTAATTAGCGAAGTGAAAAAAGACATCCTGGGTATAACTACTGTTTTTGGTAATACAAGTTTAGAGTCTGCAACAATGAATACCGTAAATATATTAGAAATGTTGGAGCTAAGTTCGATTCCAGTATTTAAAGGTAGTGATTGTGCGATTGCTGAAGATCACTATATACAAAAAAGGGGCAGTAAAATTTTTCATGGTAGCAATGGTGTAGCAGATATTTCTTTAGGTGAGATAGTTCGACAAGATAATACGCAATCGGCGGCAGAGTTTATTATTAATTCAGCACGAAAGTATGGCGATAATTTGACAGTTATTGCAACTGGTCCACTAACGAACATATCCAAAGCATTAGACATAGATTCTGTTGCGATTGAGGGGATTAAGGAATTAGTGATAATGGGTGGAGCTTTAGTTGTTCAAGGAAATGTAAGTAGGGTGGCTGAGGCAAATTTTTTTCATGATGCTCATGCTGCGAAAAAAATCTTGGATAGTAATATTCCACTCCTATTAGTTGGATTAGATGTTTCATTACGGACCCTCCTAACCCGAGATGATGTCTCTGATTGGAAATTTGGAACTCGCAATCAACAGTTATTTTACCACCTTGTTGATTATTATATTTCTGCACACGAATTTGTTAACAGTGAAGCGGCTGGATGTGCCTTGCATGATCCTTTAGCAGTAGCAATCGCTTTAGATAATTCTAGAATATATAAGGTGCCACTGAAACTTAAAGTACTACTAGAAGAGGATCAACTGGGACGGATAGTCATGGATTGTGAAAGAATGGAATTCAATAAGCAACGGAATTGTTCAGTAGTACTTGATTTGGATGTAAAATATTATGAAAGTAAGATTTCGCGGAAATTAACAGAAGTATTAAGTAGTTAGATATTAGAAAAAAAGATAGGGGAACTTCTTCATAGATTATAAAGAAAGAATCGCAATAACTCAGCTATTAGAAGTTATTGCGATTCTTTAATTTCACTAAGCTTTTCGGCGCCGGGCGAATTCCAAGAAGCGAAATTTATCTAGTTTGTGGATGGATTCAGTGTACTCAAAGCAACGGGTATCTTCCAAAAATACTAAGCTGCGAACAAAGACCGCATGCTGTTCTTCCATGGATAATTCCATCAGTTCGCGGATTTCTTTGTCGACAGGTTCTACGGTAATCTCCTTTTGTGCATAGGCGATTACAAGCCCCAAGTCATTTTCTAAATAACCATAAAGCGAGTCTTCGGCTTTTTTAACTGGTAGTTCTGGAATAATAGTCATGGCTAAATAGTCTCGATCCAAAATCGCAACTTCACCGTCGATTTTTCTTTGTCGCACGAGCTTCCAAGCTTCGCTTGCGACCGGCCAGTCAGTTTTTTGACTAAGGCTAGGAGAGACGGCAACTTTTTTTAGTTCCACAACTTTGGTTTCATTTGGAATGTGTTGCGCTTCTTGTAGCTCTTTAAAACTGGTTAGACCAGAAATAGGAAAGTCAAAGCGGTTAATGTCTAAGACGATTGAACCTTTTCCTTGTTTTTTTTGAATATAACCAGCATCTTTTAATAAATTTAGTGCTTTGCGGACAGTTTCCCGTGAGACATTGTATACCTTAATCAGTTGATTTTCACTTGGTAACAATGATTGTGGGGGATATTCACCATTTAGAATCTTTTGTTCCAAGTCTAAAAAAATCTCCCGAAATTTATTCATTACGTCCCCTCCCAGTCCTCATTGTAAAAAGCATTTGTGTAAAAAGCAACTTACTTTCGCAAAATCTATCTGATTTGGCGTATATTTTCATGAAGTGCTAAAATTATCAGCGCTGATAGGCACCCATTATTTTTGTAAGAGCTCATCGATGTTAAGTTCGGTTAATTCATGGCAAGTCAAGTCAGCGCCGTGTAAAGGTTCACCGGATAAAACACCCACGGCGTACATACCACAAGCTTTAATTCCGTCAATACCAGCTTGAGCATCTTCAAAGCCGACTGCTTCTTCTGGTTTAATATTTAAAAGTTCAGCTGCTTTAATGAAAATTTCTGGATCAGGTTTACCTTTGTGTAAAGTTGCTGGATCAACGATACCGGCAAATTGATCTTTCACTCCTAATTTTTCTAAAATAAAAGGTGCGTTCTTGGAAGCAGAAGCAATGGCACAGGGAATTTGTTTGGCATTGGCAGCGTCTAAAAATTCTTTGACACCTGGTAATAGGTCTTGTGGCGTTAAAGATTGCAATAGTTCAACATAATGAGTATTTTTCTTAGCGGCTAATGCTTCTTTTTGATCCATTGTAAAGTCGTTTTCTTTGCCACCATGGGCCAAAATGCGGTCCAAAGAGTCCATCCGGCTGATTCCTTTTAACTGTTCATTGAATTTTAAATCAACGCCCACTCCAATTTCAGCACCTAAATCGCGCCAAGCAATAAAGTGATATTTTGCTGTGTCTGTAATAACGCCATCCAAATCAAAGATAAAACCTTTTTTCATAAAAACTTTCCTCATTTCCTTTTTTTGTTTGTAAAAAGCTGCAGGCTAAATCCCGTTTTTAGTTTTATGACCTACAGCTACGATTATTTAATATGAAACCGCTGTTTTCACGCCTGCCTCTAGTGTAACAGGTTTGCCGCAAACTTTAATTGTAATTGTCTCGTCAGCTGTAATAATAATTTTTCTGTGGGTTAAGGCAATAGCAAAGTGGACACCGCGAATTTTTAATTTATAGGAAAGGGATTCCCAAGCTTTTGGCAAGTTTGGTGTTAAGTTCAAGACTTCTTGACGAATATCCAAACCAGCAAAAGTAGTTAATGGAATATAAAGTGTGGCCGCCATCACACCTGCGTGAATTCCTTCGGCAGTTGTACCACCTTGAATATCGCGATAATCAGAATAAAGTGCCTCTTTATACAGTTGCCAAGCCAAATCTTGGTCATCAACCATTGCCGCAAGCTGTGCGTGCACGACACGAGATAAAGTGGAACCATGGGAAGTTCGTGCTAAATAATAAGCCAGATTCTTCGTTACGTAATCAGCTGGCAAGTCATAGTTTAAGTCTTGTAAGATTTCATCCACTTTTTGTTGCGGAAAGTTATAGAAAATCATCAAACTGTCAGCTTGCTTAGCCACTTTGTATTCGTCAGCAGAATGGCCTTCTGCGTTTAAAATGCGATCCATGCGGTAAACATTGCCATATTTTTCTTGGTAATAATCCCAATCTAAATCCTTTAAATTAAAGTAGCCTTCAAATTGGGCAATAATCCCGTCTTCGTTAATTTCCAAGGCCAATTTATTTTTAATATCTTTCATTCGGTGCAATGTTTCAGCCGAGATGCCGGATTTTTCGACAGTTGCCGCAAAGTCGGTTGGCAAAACTTCTTGTAGTCGTGCAATTTCTTCAAACAGCCAAACGACCATCATATTCGTATAGGCGTTGTTTTTTAGACCGCCTTTTTCAGAATTGGGATAGCTTTCGTGAAACTCGTCAGGTCCCATGACATGATCAATGGAGTAGCGTTCTAGTTTTTCATCCCAAATTGCAGCACTTTCCCAGAAGTGAGCAATTTCTAGCATCAATTCTAAACCGTATTGCTTCATAAAATCTTCGTCTTGAGCGTTATTAAAGTACTGCCAAATATTATAAGCAATAGCTAAAGAAACGTGACGTTGCAGGCGACTGTGATCTTCTTTCCATTTGCCGCTGATCGGATTCAAGTGTAGTTCTTGTGATTGTTCAGTACCCTCTAAACCAGACTGCCATGGGAACATGGCCCCTTTATAGCCCGCTTTTTTGGCATCGATTTTAGCTGCTTTTAACCGACGGTAACGGTATAACAGAATTTCTCGCGCTGTTTTTGGAAAATGAATAATATAAAACGGTAAAATAAATAATTCATCCCAAAAAATATGACCGCGATAAGCTTCTCCGTGTAATCCCCGTGCGGTAATTGAAGCATCTAAGCCTTTATTTCCATTAGGTGACGCGGAACAGAGCAGGTGATACGTGTGGAGATTTAATAATTTTTGGCTCATTAAATCCCCGCTGACTGTAATGGCTGCTTTGTCCCACAAAATTTGCCAAGCGATAGCTGATTGCGCTGCACTGGTTTTAAAATCAGGTAGCGTAATTGTATTCAGATCAATTTCAAAAGGGGACTCTTCTTTACGGCGTTGGGCCACACTTACGGTTTTGTCTAAGCTGTACCAAGTATTTTTGGCAGCAGAAAAGGTAATTTTTTGACGGATCACTTTATCTGTCTGCGTATTTTCCAATTGCGTTAAATCAAGGGTATCACTGAAAAGTTCAGAATACTTGGTGACTGTAATCTCAGAAGCTTTTGTTTTAGCCACTAAGAGGGCTTTTTTGCCTGTTGCGTGAAGTCCCGTAATATCCAAATGGTCTTTGGTTAAACTGCGGTAACGGGCGACATTGTAGTTATAGACGTCGCCATCTGCTTCTGTTACGACCGTGACAGTACCAGAAAAGTTTAGCGGCATAAAAGCATAATGGATGCTGTATTGCGCTGTATGTTCCATGTTGGCGATTTTTTTGACTTTGATGGCAATATCTTTACCAGACTTTGTGGTCACGATGGCATTAGCGGTAAATAGACCGGTTTTCATATGCAATGTTCGCGTTAATTTTTTGATTTGATCTTTTTCAAAAGCAATTTTTTCATCGTCAACAATCAAGTAAATTTTCTGCAAGTTGGGTGCATTTACAAAATCTTCGTTATAAATTGTCTGATCTGCCACGATCGAAGCTGCAGTGTTATATAGGCTGGCTAAATAAGTAGCAGGGTAGTGGTCATCGCTAATTTCCATTTCCGGCATGGTTCCCCGCAATCCCATAAATCCATTGCCGACCGTTAAAAGTGATTCAACCGAATATTCGTCTTTTCCTGGACGATAGCCGTGATAAGTCACTTGCCATTTTAAGTCTTCGGCAGCTTTAGTAAAATTATCTGTTGCTAAAACAAAAGGTAAATTTAGTTTTTCTGTTAACCACTGACTTAGTTCGAAAATGCCATCAGGTTGATCTAGTATGACCTCATCTCCTGTGATCATTCCACCATTTATTGCTGTGTCAGTCAGGATAGCGACTAATTGCTGCGCTTTTTCGTTGACAGTTCCTGTTACAGTCAGTGTTTCTGTTGGTAAAGTCACTTGCCAATTCTTTTTGTGTGTATTTATTTCTGCCAGCTTCATAAAATGCTCCTCTCTGATACTTGTCTATACATGTAGCTTAATTATAAGACAAGTTGATAACGATTTCAACTGTTAAAAGTAAATTTAAAATATAATGATAATAACAGTGGAATTTGAAATTGAAAAAATTGCTATTTTAAAGTGTGATAATTTCACGCTTTATATAAGGTAAGTAATTTTTTAAAATGAGAAAATTACGTTTTTTGTTAATAAAACGCTTGCAAAAAAATGGTATGCAAGGTATGATTGCTTTAGTTGATGAACTTATATATACAAGTTTTAAAAATGAAAGGGGTTTTAACAATGGGAAAATTCCAACAAGATGCTGAGCAATTGTTGAAAGAATTAGGCGGTAAAGAAAATATCGCTGCAGTTACCCACTGTGTTACACGGATGCGCTTTGTTTTAAATGATGATAGTAAAGCAAATGTACCGGCCATTGAAGATTTGTCGAGTGTCAAAGGCACATTTACAAACGCTGGACAATTTCAAGTTATCATCGGCAATGAAGTGCCAGATTTTTACAATGATTTTTCAGCAGTATCAGGAATTGAAGGCGTTTCAAAAGAGGCTAGTAAAGCTGCGGCTAAACAAAATCAAAACATTGCACAACGCTTAATTGGCGTTTTGGCAGAAATATTTACGCCATTATTACCGGCCATTATCGTTGGTGGTTTGATGCTAGGTTTCCGTAACTTTTTAGAAGGTGTGCCCCTAGAGATGCTGGGTGGTCAAACGATTACACAATCATCTGTTTTTTGGAATGGTGTTAATGGTTTCTTGTGGCTGCCTTGTGAAGCAATTTTCCACTTCTTACCTGTGGGTATCACATGGTCAATTACGCGTAAAATGGGAACAACACAAATTTTAGGGATTGTTTTAGGGATTACATTAGTTTCTCCGCAATTATTAAATGCTTATGCTGTAAATGGTACGAGTGCTGCTGATATCGCTAAAAATTGGACGTGGGATTTTGGTTTTTTCACCATTGAAAAAATCGGGTATCAAGCGCAAGTGATTCCAGCAATGTTGGCTGGTTTCATGTTGGTTTACTTGGAACGCTTCTTTAGAAAACACATTCCAGAAGCAGTTTCGATGATTTTTGTACCGCTGTTTTCATTATTACCAACAATTTTGGCTGCACATATGATTTTAGGCCCAATTGGCTGGCAGATTGGTTCAGGAATCTCTTACGTTGTAAACGCTGGTCTATCTTCATCTTTCAGCTGGTTGTTCAGTTTAGTCTTTGGTGGTTTGTATGCGCCGTTGGTTATTACCGGGCTGCACCACACCACATTAGCCATCGATTCACAATTAGTAGCTGATTTTGGATCAACAAACTTATGGCCAATGATTATGTTATCCAATATTGCGCAAGGTACAGCAGTATTAGCTGTTTACTTCCAACATCGCGGCAACAAAAAAGAAGAACAAATTTCTGTCCCGGCAACTATTTCTGCTTACCTTGGGGTAACAGAACCGGCAATGTTTGGGATTAACTTGAAGTATGTCTATCCATTTGTAGCTGCCATGGTGGGTTCTGCAATTGGAGGCATGTTGATTACCATTACCAATACTCGTGCTTTGGGAATTGGGGTCGGCGGTCTACCAGGCTTCTTGTCCTTTAAGATTGAAAATTATCCAATGGTATTTATTTCCATGCTGGTTACAATGGTAATTACTTTTGTAATGACCTTTGTCTTCCGTAAGGTTAAAGTTTTGAATAAATTGGAACCACAATTAGACGAAAGCGGCTTTGCTATGGCAACTGCTGGCGGAGCAGCTGTTAGCGTGACTCATCCAGCTGAAGGAGCCAGTGTTTCAGATAACGCTCCGGGAGTTGTGACAAAAGAAGATATTTTTGCTCCGGTAGAAGGGGAAGTTATCGCTATCGGTCAGGTATCAGATCCAGTCTTTTCGCAAAAAATGATGGGTGACGGTTTTGCCGTTAAACCTAAGGCACAAGAAATTTATGCGCCAGTGCATGGTAAAGTCATGAGTATTTTTGAAACAAAACACGCAATTGGCATTAAAACGCCAGGAGGTGCTGAAGTTTTAGTTCACATGGGCTTAGACACTGTGGAATTGAAAGGCGCACCATTTGAGGTGTTAGTTAAAGTTGGCGATACCGTTACGCCGGATACATTATTATCACTTATGAATTTAGAGGAAGTATTAGCGGCAGGTAAAAAAACAGACGTCGTCGTTGCCTTTACCAACACTGAAAAAATCGCCGGCTTCACCTTAAATAAAACCGGTGAGATTGCCCAACAAACTAAAATTGGTGAAGTTGAGGTAATGGAGTAGGATATTTAGTAAATAATATAAGCCCGCACTGTTATGGTGTTGGGCTTATTTTTTTAATTAAAAATCAACTAATCATAAAATCTGGTAAGGTAGAAGAATAATTCTTCTACCTTACTTTTTCGTCCGATGGTTAAAGTTATTATTAAGGCGTGACAAGAGATAATTTAATGTGTGACAAATTCTGATATGAAAGCGTGAACAAAGTGACTTGAAAAGATTTTATAATGAAAAGTGCCAGGAGGTAATACAAATGAATGAACGTATCCGGAAAATTCTTTCTTTATTGATTCGCAATCCTGAGTTAAAAATGAATGATTTAACAACAAAGTTAAGTTTAACTAAGCGTCAAATTAACTATGCTATCAATACTTTTAATAGTGAATTGGAATTGAAAAAAATTCCAAAGATTAAACGAAACCATAGTGGAGATTTTGAAATTCCATTAGAAGTTATTCAAATGCTGACAGTTGAAGAAAATAAGCAGAATTTTTATAGCATCGCTGATGGTTTATCTGAAAGTGATCGGGCCGCTTTGATCTTAATGCTTTTAGTAACAGATACTGGCTATGTTGGATTGGATCATTTTATAGATTTGTTAGATGTTAGTAAAAGTACAATTATTGAAGATTTAAAGAAGTCAGAATGGTTGGCATCCAAATATGAGTTGGAGTTAGTTTACGATCGAATAAATGGATACAGTTTAAAGGGGTCAGAACACCGCCTTTTGCAACTAATGTCTGATATGGTTCACCAGCATCCTATTTTTCAAGAGGACAAGGTGCGTGATTTTTTAGCAACAAATGTTAGCGAAGAAGAAATTATCCATCTTATTCATGGTATGGAACAAATGCTGCACTTGAGTTACTCAGACGAATCGGTAGACTACTTGCAATCGGCAGCGCGCTTTTTAATTAGTCGTGGTTTACGAGAAAAAAGTAATTCAGACTTTTTACAAGAACGCGTCAGCCAAACTCCTGAATTCAAGTTGCTACAAATATTAGTGAGTGAAACAAGTTGGCAGTTAAATCAAAAATACTTGGAGTGGCTAACATTATTATTTTTAACTTCCAATATTTTTGAGAAAAAAACAACGCAAGATTTTGATTCCGACTTACAACTACGACGTCTCATTCACCAAATGGTAGAAATATTTCAAAATCAGACATTAATTGTGATAGAAGACAGAGAAAGTTTTGAACGGAGAATTTTGAATCATTTACGACCTGCCTGTTTCAGGATTCGATATAACTTGAGTCTAGGTGTATATTCGTTAGAAAATTTAATCCAAGATAGTAATCATGGGATTTTAGTGGAATTGATGAAAGAACTGATTACACCGATTGAAAAATGGTTGGGCAAAGCCTTTCCTGAGGATGAACTAAACTTATTGTCTTACTATTTTGGCTTCCAGTTAACAAGTCACAGCAAACATCAAAAGCAAAAACCCAGAGCTGTTGTTGTTTGTACGAATGGTGTAATGGTTTCAAAGTTGATGCGAGAAAGTTTAAAACAGTTGTTTCCAGAGATCCATTTTCTAGCTTCATTTTCTGTTAGAGATTTTTATCATTTTGAAGAAGATTATGATTTGGTTTTTACCACGACACCGTTAAAAACTAATTTAGTCCAATTCATTGTTGATCCGATTATGTCGTATAAAGAGCAGATTAGTTTACGTTATCGTGTACTAAGCGATTTGGGAATTGATCAGATGGATCAGGCAGTGGATGAGCTAATTGGAATTATTCAAAAACATGCCAAAATTAGCAGTCTACGTAATCTAAAAGAAGAATTGCAATATTTTCTATTGCAAGCGAATAACAATACGTCTTTAGAAAACCATAAAGTGTTACCAGCTTTAACACATTATTTGAAGCCTAATTTTATCACCGTTATAAATCAGCCAGTTATATGGCAAGATGCAGTGAAAATCGCGTGTCAGCCTTTACTGGAAAGTCGCATTATTGATGAGCGATTTTATGAGGATTGTATCCGTCAAATTAAGGATGTAAATTACTCTGGTTATCTTGGAAGTCAAACCTGTATTCCTCACACAACCACAGATCATGGTGTTTTAAGAGATGGTGTAAGTTTGTTGATTAGTCCAGAACCAATAGAATTTCCTGGCGGGCATCAAGTGTCTTTGGTTATGCCACTTGCTTTTTATGATTTAACAAGACATCTGCGTGCAATTAATCAAATTGCGGCCATTAGTGAAAATGATGAATTGATTCAAAAATTGAAACAATCCGACGAAGTCACGAGTTACCAATTAATCCGACAACATACGTAACGAAGTAATTGAAAGGAGAAAAAATGAAATTAGAAGAGTATCCCAAATTGACTATTATTATGCGAGGTTATTCTTTTGAACAAGCCGAGGCGATTTTAAAAGCAATGAACGGTTTTGAAAAAGATTATGCCGTAGAGATGACCTTGAATACAGAAAATGCATTGGAAAATATTAAACGGTTAAACGCCCAATTTGGTGACAAAATAAAGATTGGTGCTGGAACTGTTCGAACAATTGAAGATGCTAAAGCAGCCTATGCAGCAGGTGCAAAATTCCTTTTGGGACCACATGTGTTTACAAAAGAAATGTTAGCGTTTGCTAATGAAAAAAATATCTTGGCAGTTCCAGCGGCAATGACGCCTTCTGAAATTGATGAGATGTTTAAGAATGGTGCTGACATTGTTAAAGTTTTTCCGGCAGCGGTTGTGACTCCGCGTTTCTTTAAAGATGTTCAAGCACCTTTGGGAAAATTACCATTGATGGGTGTCGGCGGAGTGAGTACAGATAATGCAAGAGCATTTTTTGAAAATCAGGCCAGTTATTTAGGGCTTGGTTCGGGCATGTTTAACAAAGAAGATTTAAAAGAGTTAAATATCCCCAATTTAGCAAAATCGCTGCAATTATTATTGGAAAGGATAAAATAATAAATTTTCAGGTGAGTTTTGAGGAGGAAAACAGATGGAAGTATATCTTCATGAAGAATTAGTCTTTCGTGATCTTGACGTAAAGGATGCAGATGATGCTTTGGGTTATTTAGCAGAGCAATTATTTGAAAAAGGTTATGTAAAAGAAAAATATATTGTAGCAATTAAGGAAAGAGAAAAGGAATATCCAACTGGATTGCCTTCAACCCAACCAGCTGTGGCAATTCCGCATGCGAATTATGAGTTGGTAGAAAAAACAACCTTAGCTATTGCAACATTAAAAGAACCAATTGAATTTCACAATATGGAAGAAAATGCAGCGACACTACCTGTTCAAATTATTATCATGATGGCGATTGGCGAGCCCCATGGTCAAGTAGAGATGTTACAAAAAATTGTGGGTTTAATTCAAGATGAACCATTAAGACAAGAAATGGTCAATGCTCGTAATGATCAAGAGTTATTAAAACTAGTAAAAACAGCAATTAATTAAAAAAATAAATTGGAGGAATTTATTATGAAAAGAATTTTAGTAGCTTGTGGAAATGGAATTGCAACGTCAACAGTAGTCGCTTCAAAGGTCAAAGATTATTTAACGGAACATGGTGTACAGGTTGAAACGACACAGACAAAACTAATGGAAGTGCCTGGAAAAGTTCAAGGCTACGATTTGTTAGTAACGACAGGTCAATTTGATGGGCAAACAGGAGATGTTCCTGTGGTTAAAGGCATGCCAATCTTAACGGGAATTGGCGCAGATAAAACGATGGAAGAAATCTTAGCAAAACTACAAGACTAATCAATAAATCGGAGGTAGAAGACTAACATGAATATTATTATGAGTGTATTTAATTTCTTCATTGACGCTGGTCCAACCGTAATGTTGCCGGTAATTATTACAATTATTGGATTGATTTTTGGGTTGAAAATTACCCGAGCATTTAAGTCGGGGTTGACGCTAGCAATTGGTTTTGCAGGTATCAAATTGATTTTAGACTTTATGACCACCAATGTTGGACCAGCTGCAAAAGCGATGGTAGAACGAACAGGTGTAAAACTAGATGCTTTAGATGTCGGGTGGGGATCAATTGCCGCGGTAACGTGGGCATCTCCTATTATTGCCGTTTTAATTTTTGCAATTTTAATCGTTAATATTGTGTTATTGATCTTGAAAAAGACTCAAACATTAGATGTCGATATTTGGAATTATCATCACATGGCAATTGTTGGGGTTATGGTGTACTTCGTAACAAAAAATGTATTTCTTGGCGTGGGCGCATCTGTTGTAATGGCAGTTATTACCTTTAAAATGTCTGACTGGTCACAGCCGTTAGTAGAAGATTTCTTTGGGATACCAGGAGTATCTTTACCAACCGTGTCGGCATTGTCTTCACTTGTAATTGCATGGCCACTAAATTGGCTGTTGGATAAAATTCCTTTTTTCCGCAAATCAAAATTCACTATTAAAGACGCACAAAAATACTTGGGATTTTTTGGTGATTCAATGATTATGGGCTTGGTTATCGGCTTAGTGATTGGTTTTCTAGCTGGATATGACATTAAAGCTGTACTGCAATTAGGTGTTAGTATGTCGGCAGTTTTGGTTTTAATTCCAAAAATGACAGCGCTATTTATGGAAGGCTTAATGCCAATTTCTGATGCAGCACAAAAATGGTCACAAGAAAAATTCAAAGGCCGTCGCTTATTTATTGGTTTGGATGCTGCAGTAGTTGTCGGCAATCCCGACGTTATTACGACGGCATTGATCATTATTCCATTAACAATTGCAATGGCTTTAGTGTTACCTGGAAATCGCGTATTGCCGTTTGCTGATTTAGCAGTAGTGCCTTTTCGCGTAGCGATGGTTGTTGCTTTAACACGAGGCAACTTATTGAAAAATATCGTGATTGGGCTAGTTGTAACAGCGTCATTGCTGTGGTGCGGCACTGCAACTTCTCCAATTTTAACGGCGATTGCAAAACAAGTAGGCATTGATCTAGGTTCAAGTTCGATGCTAATTTCATCATTTGCTGCAACCTCAATGATTCAAAGCTATTTAGTATTCTTAGCATTTTCTTACCAACCACTTATTGGTATTCCGATTTTACTTATCGTATTTGCCGCAGCTTGGTATTATTTTGATAAAGTAAAACACATCAATAAAGAAACAGAAGAGCCTGTTACAGAATAAGATGAGTAAAATTTCAAAAAAATTCATGCTATTCAGACTGTTAGAAATTAACAGTCTGAATAAAGGAGCGAAGATACTGTGAAAATATCAAATATTACCGTATACAAAGTGAAACCACGTTGGATTTTTGTAAAAGTTTCGACAGATGAGGGAATTGATGGTTGGGGGGAAATGATTTCTGGTACCAAAACAGAAACTGTCGTAGCAGGTGCTTACGAAATTGGAAATCGCTTGATTGGCCGTAATCCTTTTGAAATTGAACGATTATTTCAAGAAATGCACCGTTCCTTTTTCCGTGGTGGCCCAATTAATGGCACGATTATTTCTGGATTAGAAATGGCATTATGGGATATTAAAGGGAAAGCTTTCAATGTTCCTGTCTATGAATTGTTAGGCGGCGCTGCCAGAGATAAAATAAAAGTCTATTCATGGATTGGCGGCGATCGCCCTAGCGAGGTTGTGGAACAGGCGCAAGATCGGTTTGATCGCGGCTTTACTGCGGTAAAAATGAACGCAACAGAAGAGTTACACTACATTGATTCTTATGAAAAAGTTGATGAGGTCGTTGAACGCGTGGCATCTATTCGTGAAAGATTTGGGGATAAGATGGCGATTGGTGTTGATTTCCACGGTCGGGTTCACAAACCGATGGCTAAGGTGTTGGCAAGAACTTTAGAACCTTATCATCCAATGTTCCTAGAAGAAGTTGTGTTACCAGAAAATGAAGAACATTTCAAAGAAGTCGCTAATTCAGTTGCCGTACCATTAGCAACGGGCGAACGATTGTATACGCGTTGGCAATTTAAGAATATTTTCAAGCAAGGTGCTATTGATATTATTCAGCCAGACGTTGCTTTGTGTGGCGGGATTTTAGAAACACGGAAAATTGCTGCTATGGCGGAAGCTTATGACATGGCCGTTGCACCTCATGCACCATATGGACCGGTAGCATTAGCGGCAACATTGCAAGTAGATGCCTGCACACCGAATGTTTTCATTCAAGAACAAAGTCTGGGTATTCACTACAATAAAGGGTTTGACTTATTAGATTTTGTCAAAAATAAAGAGGTTTTCCAATATAAGGATGGTTTCGTTGATTTGCCGGATAAACCTGGCTTGGGTTTAATTATGGATGAAGATAAAATCAAAGAAATTGCACAAGAAGGTTTAGTTTGGACGAATCCACAATGGAAAAACTATGATGGTACCATAGCGGAATGGTAGTCATGAGTAGCAAAATAGTTTTATCTTAGGTTTAATAGGAAAGGTAGTTGATTGAAATGGCTGAAGCCATTGTTATCGGAGCTTTTTTGGTGATACTTCTTTT
The DNA here is from genome assembly GCF_029983095.1 of Enterococcus montenegrensis. Taxonomy (NCBI): domain Bacteria; kingdom Bacillati; phylum Bacillota; class Bacilli; order Lactobacillales; family Enterococcaceae; genus Enterococcus; species Enterococcus montenegrensis. The sequence goes on along the minus strand of NZ_CP120467.1, from coordinate 2,616,473 downwards.
CATTCAAATTAGAGATCAAAAAGAAGTAGTCATTTTAGCAAAACGTAATTTTATCAAAGTCGGCTTAATGTTAACCTTGGCAGTCAGTGTTTTAATTATCTTTTGGCCACAACAATTAGCTGATCAAATCAAACTGGGCATTTTTGCTATTATGATTGCTTCAATCGGTTTATTAAGAGAAGGATTGACACAAAAGCGCTTAATCAAATTTGGTATTCTCACAGGTGATTATCAACAATTTGAAGCAATTCAGTTAGAAGATAGCCGTTTAGGTGAAACTTTTGTCACGTTTTACAAAGGAAAGAATTCCCACTTTTCTACCTTGTTTAGTCAAGATTTAAAATCAATTGAAAAATTTTTAAGTCAAAATGGCTTGGAAAATAAATTAGTGATTGGTGAAATGCCGGAGGAAAAAGTAACATCTAATCCAAAGAAGAAACAGTCGAAATCTCCAGCAAAAAGACTAAGGAGTACTAAATTATGATTTATCTTGCACGTCATGGTCAAACACAATGGAATGTAGAAAAGAGAATTTGCGGTCGTGCAGATGTTCCATTGACGCCAGTAGGGTACCAACAGGCAGAAAATTTAGCACAAAAAATAGTGGATGAAAAAATTAATCTTAATAAGATTATTGTCTCGCCCTTAAGCCGAGCCCAAGATACGGCAAAAGTTGTAAATGAAAAGTTAAAGCTGCCTATAATAACAGATAAAAGGTTGACTGAAATGGATTTTGGTATTTATGATGGTCAGGCTATTGCAAATGTAGAATTTCAAAAAGTTAGAGTAGAATTGTCACTGCCATTTCCTAATGGTGAATCTGTTTTAGATGTTGCGGGTAGGATTTATCCACTTTTAATTGAATTAGAAGCAGCTAAAGAAGATGTTCTTCTCATCTGTCATAATGCAGTTAGTCGCGTGGTGGACAATTATTTTTACGGAAAAAGCATGAAGGATTTTTTAGATTTCAATTTGGTTAACACAGAAATTAAACAATACAGTGTAGGCTAATTTCAATCTAGGGAGGATGAGCAGATTTTTTCTGCTCATTTTTTTTATCAAAAAGCCCCGCAACGAAATTACAAAGTTGCGGGGCTAAAAATTTTTAAATGTAGTGAACTGACTTACTGGATTGGAATATCTTTACCGTGAATTTCTTTGACAACTTTTTTTGGTAATTCCAAGGTTAATACACCGTTTTCAAAGGAAGCTTTGATGTTTTCTTCATCGATATCTTTCATCGCAAAGCTACGTTCATAAGTACTGCTGGTACGTTCGCGACGTAAATAATGACCGTCATCATCTTTTTCTTCACTATTAGCGGTGTGTTTGGCACGAATTGTCAACGTATCGTTTGCGTAAGTGACTTTGATGTCCTCTTTTTTTATGCCAGGAAGATCTGCTTTCACTTCATAATAACTGTCAAATTCTTTAATATCAGTAGCCAAGGAACGATCTTGCCAGAAATTATTCATTAAGCGGCCAATCATTTCTTCACCATCCGAAAAGCTACGGGGAAATAAGTCTGCCATTTTTTATCACACCTTTCTTTTGCTACTTACATTGTAGGTCCAACTTCATTTTTCTTCAAATATTTTGAATAGTATTATCAATTTATCGTAAAAAGGAAAAATATCATTAAAATAGTGTTTTCAAAGGTTTTTTCTTAAACTATACAATTATCTTCTGCTATGATAGAATACACAACGATTGTGGCAGTTTTTGCGTAAATTGCCAAAAAGAGAAAGGTAGGTGGAAAGATGGAGATCATTGAAAAAGCACCTGCAAAAATCAATTTAGGCTTGGACGTTTTGTACAAACGAGAAGATGGCTATCATGAATTGGAGATGGTCATGGCGAGTGTTGATTTAGCAGATCGGCTGACAATAGAAGAATTGCCAGAAGATCAGATCATCATTGAAACCAATAAAGCCTTTTTACCAGTTGATAAACGGAATAATGTTTATCAAGCCGCACAATTATTAAAAGAACGCTATGGTGTAGAAAAGGGCGTTAAAATTGCGATTCAAAAACAAATTCCGGTAGCAGCGGGACTAGGTGGTGGGAGTAGTGACACTGCGGCTGCGCTTAGAGGGATGAATCGACTTTGGAACTTGGGCCTTTCAACTGACGAGCTGATTGAAATTGGCGTTAAAATTGGGACGGATGTTCCCTATTGCCTGTATGGTACAACTTCTTTTGTCGGCGGAAAAGGTGAAATTGTTGCACCGATTAAACCGATGCCTCCTTGTTGGGTAGTCTTAGTCAAACCACGCATCAGTGTTTCTACGCGGACGGTTTTTCCTAAAGTAGATGTAGATAAAATTCATCATCCGAATATTGCAGCTTTGAAGGCGGCGATTGCAGAAAATGATTATGAACAGATGATTGCCAACATGGGGAATAGTTTGGAAGATATTACGATTGAACGCCATCCTGTTATTCAACAAATCAAAGATCGAATGGTAAAATACGGAGCGGACGTGGCCTTAATGAGCGGTAGTGGCCCGACTTGCTTTGCCCTGTGTCAAAAACATTCCCGTGCGCAGCGAGTTTATAATGCACTAAAGGGTTTTTGTGACGAGGTCTATTTAGTTCGGACATTAAGTTAATAAAGCTTCACCACTTTTTAAACGAGCATTCCTGAAATTGTTGCAAATATACACCCTCAGCGCTGCAGTATACAAAAGGAATTTTGTAGAAAAAGAGCACCGCTTCATTTTCTTCACAATCAAAAAGGCACTTTCTCATTACGAGAAGGTGCCTTTTTGTTGTCAGGCTACATACCATACCTTATGCCAAAATTTCAGGCAACTTTCGTATCAAAAATTGCTCAGCTTCGGTTAAATAAGCATTTTTTCGGTGGCAACAGTACAGTTCGCGCTTTAGTGGATAGTCGGTGATTTGAACATAAAAGTTGTTGTCTTTATTGGGAAAACTATCGCGTAAAAAGATGGCTGGAACAAAGGTGAACCCTTTGCCTAAACTGACCAGATTACTTGCGAGGTGAATATTTTCAGTCTCTAAGATTTTGTTTGGTACAAGCTGGAAGGTTTCAAAAAAGCGATCGGCGATTTCACGCAGTTCACGTCCTTTTTTCAGTAAGATCATCGGCTGGTTGGCCAAAGAAGCTGCTGAAATTAAGGCGAAAGTTTCAATTGTATTTCTCATTTCATTTTTTGTTGCAAAGGTAGGGGAACTTGGATATAGATTGGGTTTTCGTAAATAAAATGATAGTTTAAGGCGGAATCATAGTTTTGATAAACCAGTGCCATATCTACGTCTCCTTTTTTTACCAAGTCATACAAAACGCTCATTCGTTCTTCTTTCAAGGTTAATTCAACATGGGGGAATGCTTGTTCAAATGCGTCTAAAATGGCGGGAAAAACGAATTCGCCGGTCAAGGATGTAACCCCAAGTGTGATTTTGCCAGTGTGACTATGGGTTAATTCCGCGATTTCTTTTGTAACAGATTGAAAAATCTGCTGTACATCTTGACAGCCCCTTAAGTAAATCTCGCCAGCTTTACTGAGATGGAGATTGCCGCGATTGCGGATGAAAAGAGAGGTGCCAAGGGTGCGTTCTATATCTAGGATAAAGCGGCTAAGAGCAGGCTGTGAAATAAAGAGTTTTTTGGCGGCGGCTGTGATACTGTGTTCTTCTGCCACCGTCATTAAATAGTGAATTTGCTTTTCGTTAATCATAATATTTCTCCTATCTGAAAGCAGTAAGGAAGTTGCAAGCAGCATGTTCATAACATTAAAGTTATAAAATAATACAAAAATAAGAATTTTACATTATTGTATGCGCTACCTATAATAAAGTAAAGTAAAAAAAGTAGGCCAGCTGTAATGGGCTAAAAATTATCAGCTGATTTTGGAGGGATTAACAATGGAGAGTGTGAAAGTCTTTGTTCCATACGGAGCGGTGGGTTTGAACTGTACAGAGGAGGCTTTTGAAGCGGGGCTTTTGCTGAAACCAGATATTATTTCAAGTGATGCGGGTTCTACTGATTCTGGACCGTACTATTTAGGATCTGGTCATGGCAAGTATGCTATTAAAGATGTGAAACGTGATTTAAAACGGATGGTGTTAGGGGCAGACAAGCTAAAAATCCCCATGACAATTGGGACAGCTGGTACTTGTGGGTCTGACGAAGGCGTGGACACCGTTTATGAGCTGATTGTTGAGATATGTAAAGAAGCTGGTATTCACAAAAAAATTGCTAAAATTTATTCCCAACAAGACCGCGAAATCATCAAACAAAAATATCGTACTGGTCAAATTCAAGCACTTCATGGTGCCCCCGCTATCACGGAAGAAACTTTTGATGAGTGTGATACGATTGTGGCTTTACTAGGTTCAGAACCATATGAAGAAGCCTTTAAAAATGGCGCAGATATTATTATTGGCGGGCGTTCAACGGATACGGCTGTGATTGCTGCGTATCCACTACTAAAAGGCTGCGATCCTGCGGCTTGTTGGCATGCCGCGAAAACAGTAGAATGTGGCGGCGTATGTACTAGTGCTGGATTACAGGGTGGCGTTTTTATGGAGGTCGATGATAAAGGCTTTACCATTCGTGCCGTTCAGCCAGGAAGTACCGTTTCTCCTTATTCAGTATCGGCCCATTTACTTTATGAAAATGCTAATCCTGTCCAACTGACAGAACCGGGCATTCGAATTGATACGAAAGATGCTAAATATTCTGCACTTTCAGAAACAGCCGTACGGGTTGAAGGTACAACAATTGAATATCTTCCCTATACGATGAAATTGGAAGGATCTGGTGTAGCTGGTTTTCAAACCGTAAGTATGGCAGGTATTCGCGATCGTAAAATTATGAAGGAACCGATGCAATGGATTGACGCAGTAGAAAAAGCTGGGGTAGAAAAACTAGAGAAAGCTGGCATTTCAAAAGATAGTTATGATTTCTGGTTACGGCCTTACGGATACAACGGTGTTTCCGGAATGGCTGTACCGGAAAATTATGTGCCAAACGAAATTTTGATGATGTTAACAGTGACAGCAGCGACGCAGGAATTGGCGACGCAGATTGCCAAAGCATTTAACCCACTATTACTTCACTATAATATGTTTGAAGGAAAACAAATGCCTTCTTTTGGCTTTATTTTTTCACCGGCGGAAATGGAACGCGGAGCTATCTACGAGTTCAAACTGTACCATACAGTGTCACTAGATGATCCGAATGAATTGTGCCGCATTGCCTACGCGACGATTTAATGAAGAAAGGTGGAGGACTAAGATGAAAACAGTTGAAGAAATTGTAAAATATATTCGAAGTAAGAACGCAGGTCCATTTTGGCTTACGATTGATGCTTTTTGCGATAACGTGGCGGATACAGAAAAAATCGTCACCGCATTTGAAAGAGAACGAAAATTGATTGCAAGATCCTTTCAAGTGAAACCAGAAGATTTAGAAATCTATTGTCTAAAAGATATTCACGTTGCCAAAATAAGCTTACCGCGAGTTCCGGTTGAAGGCAGTCGCAATGAACGTGATATGCACGGTGGTCAGCAATATGTGTCGTTGCTGGATATTGTGTGTGAATAGTTCTTTTAAAATTTAGATGTTATTGATGTTATTCATTACCAAGGAAACTAAAAGTAGCTAAAATAAACGTCATCGCCTATTAGGTGATGATTTTTATTTTTTTAGAATTTTTTTAGAATTTTTTCTGGTTTAATAATTTGCATATGATTTTAGTTTTTCTCTTCACCGTACCCTCAGATTTTCTAGCTGTCTAGCCTTTGAAACTAACTCGCTGTAACAATAAGACAAAATTTCAAGAAATTTGGAAAACAATTTATTGAAATTTCTCCTTTGCTAGCAGGTAAAGGAGTTTCCTCGGCTTTTCTAGCTGTCTAGCTTCACGTACTAGCTCTCAGCTTTTCTTATAATATTATTGTAAAGTGATAAAAATCAGACTTAAGTATGAGGTAGGTGGTAGCCTTAATGGTACAATAAGCTAAAGCCACTGGCGGATGGGAACCGCACTTTTAAGTGGAGGAAAAGAGGAAATGAAATGAAGAAAAGTACTTTAACAGTTATTGGTGTAATTGGTATTATTGTAATCGGGATTGTAGGCTATTTTATTGCCACCTACAATAGTTTGGCGAGTGCTGAAAACAGTGTCGATGCAAAGTGGTCACAAGTAGAAAACATGATGCAGCGTAGAGCAGATTTAATTCCCAATTTGGTGAACAGCGTCAAGGGGAGTATGAAGCATGAAACGGAAATTTTCACTGCGATTACACAAGCCAGAAAAGAATACAATCAGGCTTCAACACCAGAAGAAAAAGTTGCAGCTGACAATAAAATCGATCAAAGTGTCGGGACAATGGTTAGTGTAATTAAAGAAAGCTATCCACAATTAGCATCGAACGAAAATGTAAAAACCTTAATGACACAACTAGAAGGAACCGAAAATCGCATTGCTGTGGAACGCCGTAACTACATTACAGAAGTTCAAAGTTACAATCAAAATTTAGTTCGCTTTCCTAAAAATATCGTAGCGAAAATGCTCGGTTTTGAAAAGAAAGCTAACTTTAAAGCTGACGCTGGTGCTGAAAAAGTTCCAGATGTAAATTTTGAGTAAAGGTGGTGGGGCAGATGAACAAGCAAAGCCCAACCAGTTTAACTGCTAAAACGGATCAAAAAATTCGTCATTTCTACCAAGATGTCATGAAACGTAACCGTATCATGGGGATGGTCTTCTTTATTGTCGCGTTGCTTTTTGGTATCGGATTAGTTGGCTCTATTTTAGACAACCATACTTTTGTTGAAAAAAAACAACATTATGATACACAATTAAATGATTTGCAAACGCAACGAGAAGATATTTTGTCCGGTAAGATTGAACCGCCACAAAAATCTTTTGATGAAGTATTAAAAGACAATCTGGCGCAGTTGGAAGATTATCCAAGTCAAGCGGATAATTATCAAGTTGCAATTAAAGACAGCAACAGCAAAATTACAATTAACAAAAATAACATTTTTGTCTCAGATAATGCCAAGATTATCGATGCTGCGACAAAGAAGAAAATTTACAACTTGAATAAGCAATTAGCGGCAAGTACCCAAGGTGCGCAACTAGAAGTCGTGACGGTAAAAGAGCTACCCGGTGGCGAAGATATTGAATCTTATGCAAATAAGATTTTTAATCAGCTGGGAATTGGGGACAAAACGCAAAACAATGGGGTTTTATATCTGATTGCTTTAGAAGATCGAAAATTTCGTCTGGAAGTCGGGTATGGTTTGGAAGGTTTAATTCCAGATGCGACAGCAGACGATATTATTAATGACGATGATGTCGTCGACTGGTTTAAAGACGAAAACTACAGCAAAGCGATCAATCAAGTTGTAGGAGAAGTCTTTAACTTAATGAATACCAAAACAGCCTTAGTGGACTCACAAATTGCACAAGTAAAGGTGCAAAAAAGTAGACTTAATTTATTTTATTGGGGACTGCGGATTTTCTTTGTGGTGATGATTTTGGTGGCGATTGTGTTTATTATTAGTTTAATTAACGGACGTCGCTATTTAAAAGGGATTTACCAAAAATATCAAGAAACGAGCAATCAGTTGCCGCAAATGTTCACCGATGAAAAAAGTGCCAACACGACCTTGAAACAAACCGAATTGTACTATGTGATGTTGAGTGGATTGTTTGTCGCTGCCACAGTGAGTGGTGTCAAGCGGTCTGTCATTCAAGGAAGACTGTTAAAACAACCCAATGCTAAGAAAATGGGCATGGGGCGTGTTTTAATTGGCGATACGTTATATGGTGGCTATGGTCAAGTTTTGACGTATAGTTATTTGTCTTCTAATTACAATTCTGCTAATCATAACTCTTCTAGTGGTGGTAGCGGCGGCTCTTGGGGTTCTTTTGGCGGGGGTTCTTCTGGTGGCGGCGGAGCCTCCGGTGGCTGGTAAAAAAATAGAGAAAACTTGCATAGTTAGTGAAGATAGCTCACTTTCTTTGCAAGTTTTCTTTTTTTTAGCTGATTTATTATATCGTAAAATTTTTTCCTTTTTAGGAAATGAATAAGCTGTGACGACAGTCGGTTTTTAGTTTGTTTGCAAACGAAAATAAAAAATGTTAGTATATTTACAAATAAATATAATTTTTGTTGAGGTGAACAAAGTGGAAGATGTAGTAATTCAAGAGTATCTACGAGGCTTTAGCCGGCACAAAGAGTACCAATGCCTATATTGTGAAACGACTGCTGAAATTGGTTGTGTGTATCCCTATGGAAAAAAATTTTTGACTGCCGAAAAATACATGGAAGTTCATGTAATGGATGCCCATCAAGGCCCCTTAGCGGCTTTATTACAATTACCCAAAGAGACAACTGGACTTAGTGAGACACAGCAGGAAATTTTGATGTTATTTGCACAAAATGTGGAAGACAAATTTATTGCACAGCGCTTAGGCGTGACAGATTCAACAGTCCGCAACCATCGTTTTAAATTGAAGGAAAAGCAAAAACAGTCCCAAGTATTTCTTAGTATCATGACGTTATTGGCGCAACCAGATGTCATTTTGCCCCATCAAAATGCAAAAATGTTGGATGATCGCTACAATATTACGCCTGAAGAACAAGAAAAAGTTTTGACAACTTATCGCGATGCATCGGGCTACATTAAAACTTTTCCAGCCAAAGAAAAACGGAAACTTATCTTATTAGCCGACATCGTGACCCACTTTGAATGGGACAAGAATTATCATGAATCCAGCTTAAATGATATTTTAAAACAATATGTCGCTGATTTTGCCACGGTTCGGCGTTACTTAATCGAGTATGGCTTTATGCACCGCACGCAAGATGGTAGTAGCTACTGGCGAGCAAAATAAAAGAAATTCCATTGTGTCGGCGTTTTTGATGCAGTGGAATTTTTTATGAAATCATATAATTTTTGTGGCACGCAAATTAAATCAACAAATCAAAGGATGAAGTTTACTCTTTTGGTTTGTTTTAGTTGCCAAAAAATGAAAAGCGGTTTATAGTTCATGTAGTTAGCCGGCTAATCATTTGAAAGAGGACATTTAAAATGGAAAAATTTACATTTAAAGATCGCCCCGATGTGCAACGTTTTAAGGCGACGCTAGGAAAGTATCCTGGTTTAACGAGTCCCAAGGTAGCCCGTGGGTTTATTACGTTACAATGGACGTATCGCGAAATGCAAAAGAACTACGATAAGTTACTTGCAAAATACGACTTATCTGAATCTAAGTTTATTATTTTAATGTTTTTGAAGCAGGCGGAAAACCAGCAATTGTTACCGTCAGAAATTGCCGATAAGTTGGGCGCTTCTCGCGCTACTGTCACAAAGATGTTGAATAAAATGAATTCAGATAATTGGATCAGAAAACAAGAGCAGCTAAATGATAAGCGTGCGGTGGCAATCAAGTTGCTGCCGAAGGGAAATAAAATCGTTGAAAAATTTTTGCCGGCAAATTTTAAAGCAGTGGAAATTTTATTTTCAGAGCTCTCTTCTGAAGAGTTAGAACAATTTTTATACCTATTAAATAAGGTTCAATTAGGCACAAAAAAATTAGTTGATGAAATGGAGACTTTATCATGAATAACAACACAGCAGAAAAAATCGATTTATTAAAAACCTATCTAAGTTTATATATCAATCACTTTAAAATTTTAGATACATTAGGAAAAGAAGATTCCCCTTACGTTGTCCTTGATGTTCGCAATGCACCAGCAGCGGTCAAAAAAGATCAAATAAAAGGGGCAATTGCTCTACCAGCTAAAGATTTAGCAAATCATTTGGAAACATTGGATAAAAATAAAATTTACGTTGTTTATGATTGGACCGGCGGCACAACACTGGGAAAAGAAGCACTATTAATTTTATTATCCAATGGTTTTGAAGCCTATGAACTTGCTGGGGCGATGGAAGGTTGGAAAGGCATGAACTTGCCGGTTGAAACAATAGCACAGTAACATTAAGTGAGCGAAAACTTGTCACAAAAGTGGCAAGTTTTTTATATAGCAAAAATTTAGGAAAAGAGGGATAGAAAAAATCGAGTTAAGGTAACAAATTATTATTTTATCGGAAAAAGCCCATACATTTTTCAAGGGTCATATGAATGAAAAGTCCTTTGTTACGGTTTAGAGGGAGATTTATCGTTTAAATCGTAACTTATACGTTTTATCTTGACGGGTTATTTTTTGTCTGTTAAATTAATTGTCGTGGCAAATCGGAAAATTACGATTTGATTTCAACGTGATAAATTTAGGAGGCACAATTTAATGAAGAAATATTTACTAGGCCTTGGTGTTTTACTAAGCGTGGTTTTACTAAGTGCTTGTGGTGATAGCAATGCCAATAATGGCAAAAATAACGACGGCAAAATTAAAGCAATCGTAACTTTTTATCCTATGTATGAATTTACCAAAGAAGTAGTTGGCGATGAAGGTAGTGTAGAGCTTTTAATTCCGGCGGGCACAGAACCCCACGACTATGAGCCAAGTGCTAAAGATATTGCAAAAATTTCTGAGGCAGACGCTTTTGTCTACAACAGTGAAGAGATGGAAACATGGGTGGATAAAATCGCAGATAATATCGATGACAAAAAGACAAAGATGATTGAAGCTGCCGATGAGATTGACTTATTGGAAGCGACAAGTGACGGTCACGATCACGCCCATCATGATTCTGACAGCGATACTCATGATTCTGACAGTGACGAGCACGATCACGAGGAAGACCATGCCCATTCAAAAGATCCCCATGTTTGGACAGATCCAGTAATGGCAGTAAAAGAAGTGAAGGAAATCCAAAAAGAATTGTCGGAAAAATATCCGGCTAAAAAAGCGCAGTTTGAAAAAAATGCCAACACTTACATTGCAAAACTAAATGAGCTAGATCAAGAATATAAGACAGCCTTTGCAAACGCAAAAAATAAAACATTTGTGGTTCAACATGCGGCCTTTGGCTATTTAGCCAACCAATACGGCCTAACGCAAGAGTCTATTTCGGGAATTTCCCCCGATCAAGAGCCTTCGCCAAGTCGTTTAGCGCAATTAAAACATTTTGTGGAAGATCATGGCACAAAAGTTATTTACTTTGAAGAAAATGCTAATTCAAAAGTGGCAGAAACATTAGCCAAAGAAACAGGTGTGAAGATGGCTGTCTTAAATCCATTGGAAAGTTTGACACAAAAACAAATGGATGACGGAGAAACGTATCTTACTGTCATGCAGCAAAATTTGCAGGCTTTGCAAGAAAGCATTAAGTAAGGTATTGTAAAATGCGTATCAATTTCGTCTTACTACTTGCGAGTTTTCGAGTTTGTTCAACTTTTCTTGATCCAGTGTAACAAACTAACTCTCTTCGACAATAAGCCAAAAACTTGAGAAATTTGCAGAACAATTTATCAACTTTTCGTCTTACTGCTAGCGAGTTTTCAAGTTTGTTCAACTTTTCTTGATCCAGTGTAACAAACTAACTCACAGCGGCAATAAGCCAAAAACTTGAGAAATTTGCAGAACAATTTATCAACTTTTCGTCTTATTGCTAGCGAGTTTTCAAGTTTGTTCAACTTTTCTGTCTATTTAGTAACTTGATTTTAAAAGAAGAGGAGGCGCAGCTTTGCGCTATATTGATGTTAAAGATTTAACGTTTTATTACGATGATGAACCTGTTTTGGAAGATATTTCGTATCATGTTGAGGATGGGGAATTTGTCATTTTGACTGGTGAAAATGGCGCGGCCAAATCAACTTTAATTAAAGCGACGTTGGGACTTTTGAAGCCCAGTAAAGGCACCGTGACATTAGCCAAAGAAAATGCAGCTGGTGAGAAAATTAGTATTGGTTATATTCCGCAGCAAGTAGCTTCTTTTAATGCAGGATTTCCTAGTACAGTGGAAGAGCTGGTGCGTTCTGGACGTTATCCGCGGGGACGCTGGTTTAAGACCTTGACTAAAAAAGATCACGAACATGTGCAAAAAGCATTAGAGGCTGTAGGAATGTGGGAAATGCGCCATAAAAAAATTGGCGAGTTGTCCGGGGGACAAAAGCAGCGTATTAGTTTAGCGCGAATTTTTGCAACGGATCCGGATCTATTTATTTTAGATGAGCCAACAACGGGAATGGATGAACAGTCTCGTAATGAATTTTACCGTCTATTACGCCACAGTGCCCATCAGCATGATAAAGCAATTTTAATGATTACCCATGATCATGAAGATATTAAGCAATATGCCGATCGTCAAATCCGCCTCGTGCGTAAAGAAGATTCACCGTGGCGTTGTTTTCATATTGATCGTTAACACAGCTTTTTTCTTAGACTCAAATTGTTTTAGTGAAAATAAACGTGTGGATGTTAACAAAAAGGAGATTTTATTTTTGAGCTTACTAAATTATGAATTTATGCAGCGGGCGATTTTGGCAGCTATTTTTATTGCGGGCATTGCACCGATGTTAGGGGTCTTTTTAGTGATTCGTCGCCAATCACTAATGGCAGATACCTTGTCTCATGTTTCTTTAGCCGGTGTTGCACTTGGCTTTTTCTTAAATTTAAATCCGAATTTAACTACGATGTTGGTGGTTGTGGTAGCGGCAGTTATTTTGGAGTATTTACGGTCGATTTACCGCACGTATTCGGAAATTTCGATTGCGATTTTAATGGCGGGTGGGTTAGCGCTGGCGCTAGTTTTAATGAATTTGTCCGGAGGGAACTCTGCCACCAGTATTCAGTCTTACCTGTTTGGTTCAATTGTGACGATTACTAGCGGTCAAGTGATTTTCTTAGGCGTTTTATTTGTTATCGTGCGGGTATTGTTTGCACTGTTTAAACGCCCAATGTATGTTTTAACTTTTGATGAGGATACCGCCCATGTGGATGGATTGCCAGTCCATTTGATGTCGATGGCATTTAATGTTTTAACCGGTGTGGCGATTGCAGTTATGATTCCGATTGCCGGCGCCTTGCTTATTTCTGCGATTATGGTCTTGCCAGCAGCGATTTCAATGCGTTTAGGAAAAAGTTTTGATATCGTTATTTGGATTGCAACTTTTGTTGGTCTTTTCGGAATGTTGAGTGGTTTGACGAGTTCGTTTTACTTAGATACCCCACCTGGGGCTACCATCACGTTAGTTTTTATCGGTTTGTTTTTAGTTGTGAACATCATAAAACGCCTTTTTGTCGCAGTCCAGCGCGCTAAAAATAAAAAAGTTTCACAATAAAAATGGCTGTGTTATAAATTTGTAAAAAGAGGAATCAGATGGCGGTGGACTTTCTGATTCCTCTTTTTGAAATTTTAGAAAAAAGATAAAAATTTTTCAGTGAACAACTTACAAAAATTCCCTGCTTATTTTTTAGAACTGGCAAATGTTGTGCGCCCTTTTTATTTTCAATCGTTAGATATTTACCGCACTATTTACAATAATGATTAAGAAAGCGTTCACGTTTTACGAACTATTTTGCATTTTTTTCAGTTAATGCTCGCTTTTTTTGTAATAAGCCCTTATAATAAGGCGAGAAATTTATCAGGAGAGTGAACAGTGTGAAAGTACGTCGTAGTGAACGATTAATCGATATGACGCATTATTTATTGGAACATCCTCACGAGTTGATTCCATTAACTTTTTTTGCGAAACGTTACGAATCGGCTAAATCTTCCATTAGTGAAGACTTAGCGATCGTTAAAAAAACATTTAAAGAGCGGGGAACCGGGATTTTAGATACCATTCCTGGCGCTGCCGGCGGCGTATTATTCGTGCCAGAAATTCCTTACGAAGATGCGAGAAAATATATTACTGACTTGGCAGAGCGCTTGTCTGAACAAGATCGACTACTACCGGGTGGCTATGTTTATTTATCTGATTTATTAGGAGAACCAGAATTATTGCGCCAAGTGGGAAGAATTATCGCTTCAAAATATTTGGGACAAAAAATTGATGCTGTTATGACAGTAGCAACAAAAGGTGTGCCAATTGCCCAAGCCGTATCTTCTTATTTGAATGTACCCTTTGTAATTGTGCGACGGGATTCAAAAATTACCGAAGGCTCAACCGTTAGTGTGAATTACGTTTCCGGTTCTTCTGAGCGCATCGAAAAAATGGAATTATCAAAACGCAGTTTAAAGCGTGGTTCTCGCGTTTTAGTGGTGGACGATTTCATGAAAGGCGGCGGTACAGTCAACGGTATGAAGAGTTTGATTGAAGAATTCGAATGTGAGCTCGTTGGCGTAACCGTTTTTGCTGAAACTAAATTTAAAGGCATCAAAGCAATTAAAGACTACACTTCTTTACTTTATGTAGAAGATGTCGATACGAAAACCAAAACAATTTCTGTTGTACCGGGAAATTATTTTACAGCTTAAATGTGACGGCGCAAGAAAAAATGGTTTTTTAAGCAATACGTAAAAAAGAATAACGCATATTTTAAGCATATCCTTTATGAAAGGAGTCAGGACAAATTTTGTTCTGGCTCTTTTTTTGCCTGAATAAAAGATATAATTGAAGTATTTTGACCTGTCAACTGACAAAATTAACAATTTGCTGGTTGGCAAAAGAGCGCTTTATTTGTATAGTGGAGATGAATTTAAAATGCAAAAAGTGAGGCTAGAAAGTGGATACATATAAAATTAATACGGATAATGGGACAAAATTAGATTTACTTGTTTTAAGTCCCACAAAGCCCAAAGCAATTGTTCAAATTATTCATGGCGCACTAGAGTATAAAGAACGTTATCTGCCATTTGCTGAATTTTTACAAGCCCATGATTTTGTGGTTGTTTTGTCTGACAATCGAGGTCACGGAGAGTCAGTATCTGCGGCTGATCCTTTTGGCGTAATGGAAAGTTTCTCACAGTTAGTAGAAGATCAAGTTATTATCAGCGATTTTATCCAAACGAAGTATCCAAATTTACCACTTTCATTATTTGGGCACTCTTTTGGTTCGATTATTGCCCGCAATTATTTGCAGAAAAATGATCAGCGTTTAGAAAAAGTAGTCTTAACCGGTACGGCAAATTATGTACCCGTAGTTTTCTTAGGAATTGCGGCCGGCAAGTTGTTTTTACGCTTTAATGATAAGCAAAAACAAAATAAATTACTAAATTGGCTTTCTGGAAATATGGGAGTCGAACACGATTGGCTTAGCAACAATCCGGCTAATAATCTGCGTTGTCAGCAGGATAAAAAAATGATTCCAATCTACCCAGTTAGAAGTTTACTGACGATCTGGGAGGGAGATTACCAATTAAAAAAATACGCTGCTTATACGTGTCAGAATCCGCAGCTGCCCATACTAAGTGTGGTAGGTTCAGAGGATGTTAAAATCACAGGTGGTAAAAAAGGCTTGGCAGATACGGTTGCGACTTTAAATAAAATCGGCTATAAAAATGTGCAGAGTATTGAAATGCCCGGTATGAAGCATGAAGTTTTAAATGAGATTAAATGTAAAGATGTTTATGATGTGCTAGTGGAATTTTTAGCGAAGGAATAAGTTCTCATAACATTATATATCGTTTTATTAATATTCACTAAAAAATGGTGGGAGCCGGTTAATTTCCCACCATTTTTTGTGCTACAGTATGGCTAAAACTGGAAACGTTTTTAACAACAAAATAGTAAATACTAAGTGAGGATAACGATGAAAGAAGAATTATTGACATATTTAGAAAATCAAACGGCTTTTATTGATCTTCACCATTTAAGTGAAGTTTTTACCGCGCAAAAATTAGCTGAATTTTTTGACGTGAAACGTAATACCATTAGTCACTATCTCAATCAATTAAATGAAACAGGCTTACTGGTGAAAATCAATTCTCGCCCGGTTTATTACTTTCATAAAGAAGCTTTTGAAAAAGAGTTTTTCTTGTTGCGGGATAATTTCTATCAAAGTAGCGAAGAAATTTTAAAAGAGCAACCCTTATTTGAACAGCAAAAAGATTTATTCTCCCTATTTATTGGTCACGACAAGAGTTTGCGTCGTGCAGTAGAACAAATCAAAACGGCGCTGTATTACCCAGATAACGGTTTACCAACGTTAATCACCGGTGAAAGTGGGACGGGTAAGAGTTTTTTGGTCCGATTAATTCATAAATACTGTTTGGAAAATGAACTGATTAAAGAAGATGCGCCATTGATTACGTTAAATTGTGCCCAATACGCTAACAATCCCGAACTTTTAACCAGTAATTTATTTGGCCATGTAAAAGGTGCATATACAGGAGCTGAAAGTGATAAAGTTGGCGCTTTTGAGGCTGCAGATGGGGGGATTTTGTTTTTAGATGAAGTCCACCGTCTTAATGCCGAAGGGCAAGAAAAGCTGTTTACGTATTTGGATCAAGGAATTATTTATCCCATGGGGGCGACGAATCAAGCAATTAAAGTGAAGACACGCCTATTTTTTGCCACTACCGAAGATTTGGAAAGTAGTTTTTTAACCACTTTTATGCGACGAATTCCCATCCAAGTGACGCTTCCTCCCATTAATGCCCGCAGTCGCAACGAACGATTGGAACTGGTGTATTCGTTTTTACTAAGTGAGGTGCGTAAAATTAAACGTCCGCTAAAAGTCAGTGGGCAAGTTCTAACCCTCTTAACCGCAAGCAGCTTTAAAGGAAACATTGGCGAGTTGAAAAATACGGTGAAAGTAACGGTCGCCAAGGCTTTTGCTGAACAAAAAAATGCAGCCGACATTGACGTAAGCATTTATCAACTGCCGGAAAAATTATTAGTACCAACGACAGGAAATTTACAAAGTGTTCTACAAAAAGACACCTTAATTACGGAAAATACGACGATTCCCCAATTATTGGAAAAAAATCATCCGCAACAACAAAGGGTCATCACCACATTCGAGCGCATGATTACCGAATTTTCCAAACAACAGCAACTATCAAAGTGTGAAGAGCAATTAAAGCAAGAAGTAGAAAACTTATTTGATTTTTTGTTATTTGAAACCGATCGCCAGCAAAAGCAGGAGCTGTTGATCTATTTGACCCAGTACATTCGAGATACGTTTAAGCAAATGGAAAGTGCGTATCAAATCAAATTTAACGGCAATGCTGTTTACGCGATTAGCTACTATTTATTTCAAAGAGGCGCAGGAAAATGGTATCCAGAAGATACCAATGTCTTAGGCTTAATTAAAGAATTGGAACAGCAGATCGCCAGTGAATATGCAGCTAGTTATCAGTACGTCAAACGCCTGTTAGAATTATGTCAGCCCAAATTGGATTTAGAAATTTCAGAGATGGACTGTATTTTACTAACGATCTATTTGAATCGTGCCGACTGGCAAAAAGAATTGGGAATTCCAAGAGGGATTATCGTAGCCCATGGTTATGCGACAGCTAGTAGTATTGCCAATGTTGCCAACCGCTTGTTGGGCAAAGATATTTTTGCTTCCTTTGATATGCCACTGGACGTTACCCCAAAACAGATCGCCGAGGAAATTCTAGATTATAGTGAAAATCATGATGTTTCCAATGGCTTGGTCATTTTGGTGGATATGGGGTCTTTAAAAGAGATTTATCAATTTTTCCCAAAACAAATTACAGCACCTGTGGTTATTATGAATAATGTGACAACACCATTGGCCATTGCGATTGGTGAGAACTTGCAAAAATCTTTGCCTTTACAGGAAATGATTGAAAAAGCAGCGGCGCAGGCCCAATTGGATTGGGAGATTATTTATCCAGCCGAAAATAAAATGAAGGCTTTAATCACCACCTGTCAGACAGGAATTGGGACAGCAACACAAATTAGTCAATTGTTAGAAAAAAGTTTACCAGCTTCAGTGGCGCTGAAGATCTTTCCTTATGAATACGATGTGTTAAAAGAGCAAAAACAAAATGAAACGATTTTTTCTATGTACGATGTTTTGGGCATCATCGGCACAGCTGATCCAGGTATTTCTGGCATGCCTTATTTATCCTTAGAAGAATTGATTTCTGGTGATGAAAATCAACTTTTATCCGCATGGTTAAGTACGTGTTTAACGCCAGCGGAAAATGCGACCTTCAATACCAATGTTATTCGTAATTTTTCACTGGAAAAAGTGATTGATTCGGTTACGATTTTAGATACAGAAAAAGTCATGGGGGAAATTGAAGTCTTTATGCGAGAGTTAGAAGCCTATAGCGGTCTTGTCATCAGTAATGCTAAAAAACTGGCATTGTATGTTCATGTTAGTTGTTTGATTGAGCGTTTGATTCGCAATATTCCCATTGATACGTATGCAGGTTACGAAGATTTATATCAGTGTCAAAAGTTGGCCTTGTCGCAAATCAAAAATGCTTTTAGTGTCATAGAAAACGATTACAGTGTCAAAATTCCCGATTCAGAGATTGCTTATATTTATGACATTCTTTACCAAAACATTGATAATACACCATTAGATGAAGATTTTTAACCAAAGCAAGTTGTTTGCCACTAAAGTTGGCACGCAACTTGCTTTTATTTTGGTGTAGGAAATGAGGTGAAGGAAATGGAAAGAAAGATGATTTTAGCTTCCCATGGAAAATTTGCTTCGGGTATTTTGAGCTCGTTGGAATTGATCTGTGGTAAAAACGCTAATATTCAAACATTGGATTGTTACATAACAGAAGACTTCGATTTAACAAAAGCTGTGGATGCATTAATGCAGCAAAATGAAGATGCCGAAGTGGTGGTGGTGACAGATTTATTTGGCGGTAGTGTCAATAATGAATTTTTACGTTACATCAACAAAGAGCATTTTTACTTAGTAGCGGGTATGAATTTGCCGTTTCTAATTGAGTTTGCCACGCAGTTTACGTTTGCACCTGACTTAAAAGAGACAATTGCTACGGTGTTGAACAGTTCAAAAGAAGCCATTCAGTTTTGTAATTTAACTTATAGCACCACTATTGCAGAAGAAGATTTTTAATAAGGAGAGAAAAACTATGATTATTTTAACTCGTGTCGATCACCGTCTATTACACGGACAAGTCGCATTTTCCTGGACCCAAAGCTTAGGTGCGGACTGCATTTTAATTGCCAACGACGATGTACCCAACAATGAAGTACGTAAAACAACAATTAAATTAGCCAAGCCACAAGGTGTGAAATTAGTAATTAAAAATATTGAAGATTCTATCGCGGCATTAAAAAGTGGCGTAACGGATAAATACAAACTATTTATTGTAGTGGAATCAGTCGGGGATGCTTACAAACTAGCAGAAGCCTATCCCGAAATCACTAAAATTAATCTTGGGGGGACAAAAGTAAAAGATGGTACCCGCAGTATCGGCAAAGCTGTAAATGTGTTGCCGGCAGAAGAAGAGCTTTTGAAAAAATTGGTGGATAAAGGTGTTGAAGTCGAAATTCGCCAAGTACCAAATGATAAAAAGGTGAATGTTACTGAGGTTTTGTAAAAGAAAGGTAGTGAAGAAATGATTGTACAAGCAATTTTACTAGGCATTGTCGCGTTTATTGCACAATCAGAATACGCATTGGGGACTTCCCTTTTGTCACGTCCGATTGTGACAGGACTATTTACCGGGATTGTATTAGGTGATGTGAAAACCGGCGTTATTATGGGGGCAACACTTGAATTAGCATTTATTGGCTCATTTTCTGTAGGCGCTTCAATTCCACCAGACGTTGTAACTGGCGGTATTTTAGGAACAGCTTTTGCAATTACAGCAGGTGCTGGTACAGAAACGGCACTATTACTTGGCTTACCAATTGCCACTTTGACTTTGATTTTGAAAAATATCTACTTGGGACTTTTGATTCCGATTATGAACCACAAAGCTGATGATTTCGCTGCTGATGGAAATTACAAAGGCGTGGAACGGATGCATTTATTGGCCGGGTTTGGTTTATCGTTGATGCTAGGATTAATCGTCATGATTTCCTTTATGGTAGGAAGTAAAACGATTGGCAATTTACTTGCGATGATTCCAGAATTCGTACAACACGGTTTAGCGGTTGCCACTGGTTTAATTCCTGCACTAGGTTTTGCAATGTTGGCACGCTTATTGATTAACAAAAAAGTAGCACCGTATTTCTTCTTGGGCTTTGCATTGGCGGCGTATTTAGAAATTCCGGTTACAGGAATTGCCATTTTTGGTGCAATTGTCGCAGTTGTTGTAGTTAATATTATGAATGTTCGCAATAACCAAGGTCCACAAGTTCAAGCCACGACTGGGGAGGTAGTTGACGATGACGAAGACTTCTAATACTGAATTAAAAATTACAAAAAAAGATCTAAGTAAAGTATTTTGGCGCTCATTTCAAATGGAATTTTCCTGGAACTATGAACGCCAAATGAACATGGCCTATGCCTATGCGATGATTCCGATTTTGAAAAAACTATATCAAACAAAAGAACAAATGGCAGATGCCTTAAAACGTCACTTGGAATTTTTCAATACGACGCCACATATTGTGACCCTAATTTTAGGGATTAATGCTGCGATGGAAGAAGAAAATGTGAATGATCCTGAATTTGATACTTCTGCGATCGATAGTATTAAAACGTCTTTGATGGGACCTTTAGCAGGGATTGGGGATTCATTTTTCTGGGGCACGCTACGTTTGATTGCTACTGGTGTCGGAACATCACTGGCTTTACAAGGAAATATTTTAGGACCAATCTTGTTTTTGTTAATTTTCAATATTCCCCATATCTTATTTCGCTATCTTGCGACGAGCTGGGGTTATAAACTAGGGACGGGCTTTTTGAAGAAAATTCAAGCAAATGGCATGATGGAAAGCTTAACTTTAGGTGCTTCGATTATCGGGTTGATGGTCGTTGGCGGGATGACTGCCACCATGATCGATATCAATTTGCCAATGAAAATTGGTTCAGGTGAAAATGCAGTTACTGTCCAAAGTATTTTTGATGATATTGTACCGAAAATTTTATGCCTTGGTGTATTTGGAGCTGTTTTTTACCTGCTGAAAAAAGAAGTAAAACCTTTGACCATTTTGTTAGGGTTAGCTGTAGTGGGGATTTTAGGTTCCTTAGTTGGAATTTTCTAGGAGGCTAGCAAATGGAAACGATGTTGGATTATATCAACGAAGAAGAAGTAACGTTAAAAAATATTTTAGATAAATTTACGCTAAAAAAAGTTTCAGGTTTTAAAAAAATCAACAATCTTTTGATCTTGGCGACGGGCTCTTCTTACAATGCCTGTCTGGCTGCCAAAGTCACACTAGAAAAGTTTGCTAATATCTCTGTCACTATAGAAGAACCGTATAATTTTAATCACTATGGCCGCGTGAGTGCTGCAGTCGATGCTGTTTTAGCAGTTTCGCAAAGTGGCAAGAGTGCCTCAACCATCGATGCAATCGCTAAATTAAAAAAAGAAGGTTTGTTTACTTTAGCGCTAACCAGTGACATCACGAGCCCAATTGCAGGAGCGGTCGATGAGGTTATTGATCTTGAAATGGGGATTGAAAAAGTTGGTTTTGTCACGAAAGGTTATGTGACAACTGTCTTGCAGTTATTCTTGCTAGGGTTAACAATTGGTCACAATAAAGGGACATTGACACCAAAACAAGCTGATTTTTATTGCGACGAGTTGGACAAAGTTATCACGGCCATTCCGGCTGTGATTGCAAAAACAAATGATTTCTTTACGTTGCATGAAGACATCTTTAAGTTAGGAACGCGTTTTGTTGCGATTGGTTATGGGCCAAATTGGGGCACAGCAAAAGAATTTGAAACAAAATTTACTGAAACAGTTCGTAAACCTTCACAAGGCTTTGAACTAGAAGCCTATATGCATGGCCCTTATTTAGAAGCAGATAGTGAGCATATATTATTCTTTATTGAAACAAAAAGTGTCAATGAAGCCCGTTCACACGCTTTGAAGTCCTATATGGCGCCATATGTTGGGAAAACGTTAACGATCACAACACAAACAACAAAAGCTCCAGAAAAATTAGGGCTGGAAATAGAATGTGATGAACTTGTTTCATGTTTAGCGCTTGTAATTCCATTCCAAATTTTGGCTTATAAAATTGCAACAGCTAAAGGAATTAATTTAAGTCAACGAATTTTCGATGATTTTGATCGCGTATTAAAAAGTAAAGTATAAAAGTAAATGACAGAGGTGGAAAAAATGTTAAAATTCAACGAACAAAAACAAATTGATGATATTCAAGGTGCATTAGCATTACGACCAGAAGTAGAAAAAATTGTGGATAACGTGTGGGAAAAGGGTTTTGATAATTTGTATTATTTAGGCATTGGCGGAACGTATGCTTCTGCAATGCAGGCAGTGACATATATAAATGGTAAAAGTAATTTACCCGCATACGTGCAACATGCGGCAGAATATTACACAACGGGCAATAAACGTTTAACCAAAGATTCAGTCGTCATTTTATCTTCTGTGACCGGAACTACCCAAGAAGTAGTCAAAGCAGTTGATGAAATTAAAGAAGTAGGCGCAACCTTGATTGGCTTTATCGATACTGCAGATAGCCCATTAGCAAAAAAATGCGATCATGTAATCACTTATCCAGCACCGGGTACAGAACAAATTAAATTCTTTATGGTAGCAGATCGGCTGATGAAAAATAATGGTGAATTTAACGATTATGAAGCATATTATAAAGAACTGGATGCTAGTCTAGCAAAAGGATTAGTTGAAGCGGAAAAACAAGCAGATGCTTTTGGCTTAGAGTTTGCTGAAAAACATCGTCATGATGCAATGCATTACTTCATTGGGGCAGGTAACCAATGGGGAGCAGTCTATTCTTATGCAATGTGTTATTGGGAAGAACAAAGCTGGTTGCGTTCAAAATCAATCCACGCCGCAGAATTTTTACACGGTACTTTAGAGATTGTGGATGAAACGACACCTGTGACCCTTTTCTTAGGTGAAGATGAACAACGACCATTGGCAGAGCGAGTGAAAAACTTATTACCACGTATTTGTGCAAACTATACCTTCATTGATTCAAAAGATTACGCAGTTGAAGGAATCAGCGAAAAATATCGCGGTCGCGTATTATCATTTTTATTGATGCACTGCGTGACACAACGAATTGATGCACATGTGGAAAAATTAAATTGCCACCCACTAGAAATCCGTCGCTATTACCGTCAGTTTGACTATTAAAAAGTATTTGAAAAACCCCTTGTCAAAAACAGTGGCAAGGGGCTTTTTGCACAGAAAAATAAAGATAAATCAAAATTACTTTTCCACAGTGGATAACTTTTTGACAGTCCAATAAAATTTGACGATATTTTGTGGACAGTGGGGAAAACTTTGTTATTTCCCTTTATCAGCGTAAAGCAGCTATTTTAAATTGGTCTATCTCGCTTTTCCTTGATTTGCTTGAAATGAGACGGTGATTGGGATAAACTAAAATGGAAGTTAAAAACTTGAAATGAGGGAAACACATGACAGAGCGTTACGGGATTATTCTAGCGGCGGGCAAAGGCACGCGCATGAAATCAAAATTATATAAAGTTTTACATCCAGTTTGTGGAAAACCAATGGTGGAACACATTATTAACCGGGTGGAAGAAACTAAACCAAAAGAAATTATCACAATTGTTGGTCATGGCGCTGAAATGGTGAAGGAACAATTAGGCGATCGCAGTGAATATGCCTTACAAGCAGAACAACTTGGTACCGGTCATGCGGTGATGCAAGCAGCGCAATTTTTGGAAGGTAAAAAAGGCACAACCTTGGTAATTAGTGGCGATACACCACTTTTAACAACGGCGACGTTGAATAATTT
The DNA here is from genome assembly GCF_029983095.1 of Enterococcus montenegrensis. Classification (NCBI taxonomy): domain Bacteria; kingdom Bacillati; phylum Bacillota; class Bacilli; order Lactobacillales; family Enterococcaceae; genus Enterococcus; species Enterococcus montenegrensis. The sequence goes on along the minus strand of NZ_CP120467.1, from coordinate 2,592,744 downwards.
ATTTGAATACCATCAAGGGAAAAATGCCAGTGCGACGATTTTAACAGCGCAAGCGCCAAACCCAACCGGTTACGGTCGTATTATTCGCGATCACGTTGGTATTGTGGAAAAAATTGTGGAACAAAAAGATGCCTCCCCGGAAGAAGTACGGGTAAAAGAAATTAACACTGGCACTTATTGTTTTGATAATGAATTACTTTTTGATGCATTAAGTAAATTAAACACCGATAATGCGCAAGGAGAATATTACTTAACAGATATTATTGAAATTTTGAAATCAGAAGGCAAAATTGTGGCGGCCTATCAAACAGAAGATTTCGATGAATCACTGGGCGTTAACGATCGTGTGGCGTTAGCCCAAGCGAATCGGATCATGCGCAATCGCATTAATCACCAACACATGCTAAATGGAGTCAGCTTCATTAATCCTGAGGCAACTTATATCGATGCCGGTGTTAAAATCGGAGCTGAAACAGTGATTGAACCTGGCGTTTATCTAAAAGGTCAAACAGTTATTGGCAGTGAATGTCTTATTACAGCTGGTTCTGAAATTGTGGATAGCAAAATTGGCGATCACGTGATTGTGAAGTCTTCTTGTATTGAAGAAAGCATTGTACACAACCATGTGGATATCGGTCCATTTGCCCACTTACGGCCAAAAGCTGAAATTAAAGAAACTGCTCATATTGGCAACTTTGTCGAAGTGAAAAATGCCAAAGTAGGTGAAGGGACAAAAGTTGGTCATTTAACCTATGTGGGCGACGCAACTTTAGGCAAAGAAATTAACGTAGGTTGTGGCGTTGTTTTTGTCAACTATGACGGTAAAAACAAACACCATACCAATGTGGGGGACAACGCCTTTATTGGCTCGGCTTCTAATTTGGTTGCGCCAATTACTGTAGGGGATGGTGCCTTTATCGCAGCGGGTTCAACGATTAATCAAGACGTGCCAAAAGATGCGATGGGAATTGCTAGAGCACGACAAGTTAACAAAGAAAATTATGCAAAAAAATTACCCTACCATAAATAAAAAGCAGCAGTAATTAACCAGTGCTAAAAAAATTCGGAGTATACCTACTTTTATAAAGTCGGCATATTGCGAATTTTTTCATTCTTATTGTTGGCGAGTAAAACGAGCTCGAAAAGCCTTTCGAACTGTCTAGCTTCACAAATCACCTCTTCAGCCATAAGTAAAAATTTACGAAAATGGAAAAGCCATTTTAGCAAATTTTGATCTTATGTCTCAGAGGTGACCGATTTGTTCAGCCTTTCAAACTGTCTAGCTTTACAAATCACCCCTTCAGCCATAAGTAAAAATTTACGAAAATGAAAAAGCCATTTTAGCAAATTTTGATCTTATGTCTCAGAGGTGACCGATTTGTTCAGCTTTTCAAACTGTCTAGCTTCACAAATCACCCCTTCAGCCATAAGTAAAAATTTACGAAAATGAAAAAGCCATTTTAGCAAATTTTGATCTTATGTCTCAGAGGTGACCGATTTGTTCAGCTTTTCAAACTGTCTAGCATTGCGAAGTAACTTGCTGTGACAATAAGTCAACATTTCAAGAAATTTAAGGAAGAATTTTCAGAAATCCCGTACTTTTTTTGGCGGGCTGTGGGAATTTGCCCAGTCTTTCTCATGGAATTCACTTTGAAAACACTTTCCTACTTGATTTATTAGGCAAAAATGACTACTATTTACTAGGAAGACCAGACAAAAGTAGTTTTAATTGCAGAAGAAAGCGGAGGTTCTCATGTCAAATCATTATTTCGATCCAAGATTGAAGATTTTTGCCTTGAATTCAAATCGTCCTTTGGCGGAAAAAATCGCGGAGGCGGTCGGTGTCGAATTAGGAAAATGCTCAGTAAACCAATTTAGTGATGGCGAAATTCAAGTCAACATTGAAGAAAGTATTCGGGGTGCTCATGTTTATGTAATTCAGTCCACATCAAGTCCTGTTAATGACAATTTGATGGAATTACTAATTATGATTGATGCCTTGAAACGAGCAAGTGCCAAAACAATTAACGTGGTAATGCCTTATTACGGGTATGCCCGTCAAGATAGAAAGGCACGTTCAAGAGAACCAATTACTGCAAAATTAGTTGCAAACATGATTGAAAAAGCAGGTGCAAACCGCGTCTTAACTTTGGATTTACATGCGGCTCAAATCCAAGGATTCTTTGATATTCCAGTGGATCACTTAATGGGCGCACCATTAATTGCCAATTATTTCTTAGAAAAAGGAATTTCAGGGGATGATGTTGTTGTCGTTTCTCCTGACCACGGTGGCGTAACACGGGCGCGTAAATTGGCTGAATTTTTAAAAGCACCAATTGCTATCATCGACAAACGTCGTCCAAAAGCAAACGTGGCTGAAGTTATGAACATTATTGGGCATGTGGAAGGTAAAGTATGTGTGTTAATTGATGATATGATCGACACTGCAGGCACGATTACTCTTGCAGCCAATGCTTTAAAAGAAGCAGGGGCAAAAAGTGTTTATGCATCATGTACCCACCCAGTATTATCTGGCCCGGCAATGCAAAGAATTCAAGATTCAGCGATTGAACGTTGTGTCGTAACAGATTCCATTAACTTGCCTGAAGATCGTCGGATTGAAAAAATTGATGAAATCTCTGTAGGTCCTTTAATGGGAGAAGCAATCAAACGTATTCACGAAAATAAACCCGTTAGTCCGTTGTTTGAAACAAAACAACCAACCAAATAAAGCAACATTTGACTCCTGCCATTTTGGTAGGAGTTTTTTTATAAAGTAAGTATAAATTTCTCAAATGGATTCCTTTGGCTTTTCTTATTTTAACGATCGAATTGTTTTTCTATTTGTTAGTTTAGCAACGTTAGCGCTGCTGTTTTAAAAGTTGCAAACAGTTTTTGCGGCCTGTCTGATTGTGTTGTGGGTAAAAATTAAACGTGGAAAAGAACTTATGCTAAAATTAAATAAAAAGCATAAGGAGCATTTATGAACAGGTATATAAAATTTTTTGGTTTCCTTTTTTTGGCACTAGGACTAGGCGGCTGTCAAAAAGTAGATGAAGCCAAAAACACGATTACAAGCATTGCCCAACAACAAGCAAGCATAGAACAAGCAGATAAAAATAAGACGGAGATCACGACAGCAACAAGCCAAACAAAAGAGGACCCACTAGCTTTTTCACAAGATGATTTGGTTCACAAAGTTTTCAGCGGTAAAGCCCAAAAAAAAGATAATCAAACTGTAGCATTTCAAATGAACTTTAATTTGATGCAAATAAAAGATGCCTTAAATCCCACTGCACCGACGCAAAATAATGTTTTATTAGCCGATGCACAGGGCAATAGCATTATTGGAAATGGGAAATTTGAACAAATCAATCCTCAAACTGTAAAATTAAGTGGCCGCAACTGGACGACTTATGAACAAGCTGCCATTACCATTACGCAAATTAAAAAAGGGCAGTGGCAAGTGACGCTCAATGAATCGGGTCTGCCGTATACTACAGCTACTGTCAGCTATGATAAAGAAAAAACAGCACAAGCATTAAAAGATGCAAGTAATTATGGTCAACGAATGACACCCTATGGATTTGCCAGCACTCAGATTTTCACCGAGCCTGTGAAAACAATCAAAGCAGCAAGTAAAGCTGTGGAAAAAGTCTATTCTTTAAAAGAAGATGAATTAACAGGGGAAGAAAAAACTGTGGATAACCAAGAAACCTTCGTCTTTACTGTGGGTAAACAAATTAACGGCAAAATGGTACAAGAAGTTGTGGTGATACCTGCAACCGGAGAATATTATACGCGGTAAAGCGGCAGTTAATTTTTAGTAGATCTTACTAGCATGACAGCTTTAAGCTGTTCTTTCCACAAATAACATAAAATATGCTATGCTGAGTACGTAAAAAAACAAAATAGAATTCGTTCACAAAGGGGAGCCGTTTGGCTGAGATTGTAAGTCTACTAAACCCTTCGTACCTGTATCGATCATTCGAGCGTAGGAATTGTGACAAGTTTGAAGTGCTACTTCTCCTTTGTCCCGAATAGAAGTTTGCGGCGTTTTTGCCGGTCGTAAACTTTGCGTGACGGTTCTTAAAGGAGGATTTTTTTATGGCAAAAAGACTAGAATTACAAGTATGGGTGGAAGGAACGGTAATTGCTGCAGCGGCAATGGCGCTATCTTTTATTCCGATTCAAACTGCAAATTCGGCCTTTGATCTATCATTGGGGATGGTACCACTTGTTTTATACTCCTACCGGCGGGGCCTTATACCAGGACTAACAGCTGGTTTTGTTTGGGGGCTGTTAAGCATTGTCATTGGGACAGCAATGAAAAATTTTGTTTCAGTACCACAAATAATTTTTGAATATCCCTTTGCTTTTGCATTTGGTGGTTTTGGCGGAATTTTTGCTAAAAAAATCCAGACAGCAGTGGAACACCGGCGTAATACCGCGGTCTTATATGTTGTTTTAGGGGGCGTAGTGGCTGCCTTTGCCCGTTGGTTTTGGCATTTTTGGGCAGGTGTTTTCGTTTGGGGCGCCTACGCACCAGAAGGGATGAACCCTTACTTGTATTCCTTTATCTTAAATGGTGCTTCAGCTTTGGCAAATGCGATTTATGTGGCGGTGGTGTTAGGTATTTTGGTGAAAGTAGCACCACAACTGTTTATTCCAAAACGCAGCCATTTCATTTCAGCGGCGAAATCAAAATAAAAAATAAGGCTTGTGGCAAAAGATTTGTCGCAGGCCTTATTTTAATAAAGGTATTATCAGTAAAATATTTAGTGATTGCTGAAAGATCTGGCGATAACTAGCAGATCTGTTGTAACGTAAGTACCAAATTGGTTTTTGCAGTCAATGGTGTGGGTGGTTTAATTTGGCATTAACAATAAATCGTTGTCTTCATGTTTTAAGTACCAATTTCGTTCTGCTTTACTGTAAATTAAAGTAGCCACCAGCATTTCTGGTTTATCATAGCCGAAAGTGACGCTTTGGCGTAAGCCGCTTTCTTCAACTAAATAAATCGGAATGTGAAATTCTTTATTAACGACTTCACTGCTTTTTAGACAGAAGATAACTCCTTCTTGAAAGAGTCCCTTCATTTCTTTTAAAAGATTTAAATCAAGTTTTTCCACAGGGGTTGCTTTTCTGAAAAAACTGCGACGATCATTTAATTTTCCTAATGCAACGCGGGTAATTTTGTCAGCTAAAATACGATAAAATTCGTCTAAATAGCGATAGTAAATTCGCGTTAGGCCATCTTTTAAATCAAAGAAGACAAAATTGTTTTGCAACTTATAAAAAAACGGTGAATGAAGATGCGTTTTCATGTGGCCAAAATATAACAGCTCAGAAATTTCTAGCGGCGTTAATTCTTTTAGCATGGCTGCATCGCTAAAATCAATCCACTTTAAATCTTCGGTAATGCGCCCTTTGCGTACTTCGTCAAAAAAGCGATCAACACTTTCGTTGCCTCGAATAATCTTCATACCGGTATGTGCTTCAAATTCACCGTAGTTTGAGGAAGGATCTAATAAAAGTAAATTACTAGGATAATGCACAATGCCATGAACAAAATCCGCCGGTGTGATTCCGCGGGCCAAAATGGCATTACTCGTTGTATCAATATGTACATAGACCATTTCTGGCATTTTGCCCACTCCTCCTTTATATCACTTTAAGTTATTTTACAATAAACAGTGAGAAAATGCTTGTATCTTTTCTTTTAAGATTATGTTACAACAAGAACACGTTTTTGCAATTATTTCAAACCAATTGTAATAATTTTGCGCTGTGTTCAAGTTGGATTTTCAAATTTTTATGGTAGGTTTATTGAAAAGAAGGGCAAAGTATAAAACACGAGCTAAATATGCTAAAATGACAGTAACAAATAAAAAATTTAACACGAAAATATTTGGTCAGTAAAACCAAATGGGATGTAGTAAGTGAAAGTGGTAGAAAAAATTACGAAATCAAGGAGAAAAATAACATGAAAAAAAAGTCGCGCCTAAAAAATTGGCTGATTAATTTGTTGTTATTATTATTACTTTTAGTGGGATTGGGTTTAACTTTTAACAATCAAATTAAAAACTTTCTAATTGAGAAAAACGGTGAAAAATATGCCGTATCTGAAGTCACGGCGGCAGAAATTGAAAAAAATCAAAATAAACCAGCTTCCTTTGATTTTGATGCGGTGGTACCTTCTAGCAGTCAGGCAGTCTTTAAAGCACAATTTACTAATCGTAATTTACCAACAATTGGTGGGGTTGCGGTCCCTAAAGTTGGCATTAATCTACCAATCTTTAAAGGGTTAGCAAATGAAGCCTTGTTGTGGGGAGCGGGAACTTTAGAACCCAATCAAAAAATGGGGGAAGGCAACTATGCGTTAGCTTCTCATCGCGCCTATGAGCCAGATTTATTATTCACACCATTAGAGAAAGTGAAAAAAGGTGATACCATTTATTTAACGGATTTAAAAAATATTTACACCTATGAAACAAAAATCATTGTCCGAGTACAACCGACAGAAGTCCAATATTTAGATGTCATTAAGGGGAAAAAACTCGTCACCTTAATTACTTGTGGGGAAATTGAAGGGATAACACGAACGATTGTGCAAGGTGAATTAAAAGAAGTAACACCAGTGAAAGAGGCAACAAAAGAAATGCGGGATGCCTTTGCTTTGAAATCAAAAACTTATTAAATATAAAACAGGTCGCAAGTCTTTGTTGGTTTTTTTATGAAAGCCAAGTAAAGAGATGTGACCTTTTTTCTATTTTCAGACATGAGATTCATAGCAAGAGGCAGTTGGGTTAACTTTTGTTATACTAAAAATAAGCAGGTTTCGTAAATTTTGCAGCATATTTAAGTAAAAGAGGTGAAATAATGCAGACGATAAAACTATATCCCTCTGATTTTATTGACTACCAACCCGTTTTCAAACGTAGTTGTCAACTCTTCTTCTTTTTTGCCAGTAATAGCGCAGCTAGAGCAGATATGAAGAAAAAAGTAAAATCGGAAACCGTCTGGCAGTTAAGGAAAAAAGATCTGACTGTTTATTTAACTGGTAAGTTGGCAGCGGATAATTTTTTTGATTTGACCAATTTTTTATGGGACAGCGAGCAAAGTGGTAGTCGCAAAGGATTGTTGCAACTAGTAGACAATTTTTGTCGCATGAATTTTTTTTCAGGCCTACGCTTTGAACTTGATCCTAAAAGAATTTCGACCGAAGTTTTAAACTGGCTGATAGCTAATGATTTTCACGTAGAAAAAGGAGTCTTTAGCCGCCGCTGTCAGTATCAAACGGCGCTAGTTTTAGGCGGTGGTGGAGCCAGAGGGGCCTATCAAATTGGCGTGTGGCGGGCATTACAAGAGCTAAAAATTAATTTTTCCATTGTAACAGGAACTTCTGTGGGCGCGTTAAATGGCGGTTTGATTTTATTAAATGACTTAAAGGCAGCTAGCCAACTTTGGGAAAGTTTAAGTACCGATCAAGTATTGCAATTCCCCGCGGCCACAGCAGATACTCACGCCTTAAATTTATTATTGCGCCAAGTTCGTTCCCTTACCTTTACTGCTTTGCGGGAAAATGGTGCGAGTACGGAACCGTTAAGTCGGTTAATGCAAAAAATTTTTGATGGAAAGAAAATGTTACAAAGTAAAAAGCAGTTATATGTTTGTACCACACGACTGTCAGATTTTAGTGAGCATGTGTATCACTTTAAAAAAGAACAATTAAAAACAGCGCTCCAGTGGTTAGGCGCCTCTGCGTCTTTTTATCCGGCGATGAAAGCTACTGAGATTGCGGGGGATTTTTATATCGACGGGGGGTATCGTAATAATGTGCCTGTTGATGTTGCTGTGGCAAAGGGGGCAACAGAATGCATTGTAGTCGACGTAAAAGGTCCTGGTTTCACTAAAAATTATCAACCCCCATCAAATGTGGCTACAATTCCGTTATCTTCACCTTGGACATTAGGGAGTTTTTTGGTTTTTGATCCGCAGCGTTCCAAGTACAATTTACGGCTAGGCTATTTGGAGACGCTGAAATATTTTCAGCGGTATACCGGTTTTTGGTATACTTTTGTAAAAGAAGATTTCAATGGATTATGGCAGCAATTTTGCAAGCAATTACGAAAGCAACAGCATCCACTATGGCAAATTATTAAAGCGCCTTATTTTTGGCGTAAGTTAAAAAATGCCTATGGGAAAAAAGTTTCCTTTGAAACTGCCGGCTTAGCCATAGCAGAACTTAGTGGCGTTTGGTTAAATGTCTTGCCAGATGAAATTTATCAACAAGAGTTTTTTATAACCCAAGTAAAACAGGCTTGTGCAGGCCAAATGGGGGAATTTAACGCCACCTTATCTGTAGCAGAGTGGCTGCATTTATACCGAGAACGATTAGTTGCATGGTCAGATTCCCGGTTGTTTTTATCTTTTTTACAATTAAAAGAATACCCGTTTAATTTCCCACAAACTTTACTGGAAAATTTAGCCGTCAGCATTGTTACCGCTGAATTTAGCAAGTACGTGTTTTGTGAGTATCCAGAAGCTTTGTAAAAGAGGTGATGCAGCAGATTTCTTAGCGATTTGCTGATTATCAGGAGTAAGGCTGCCTCATTGCGCTATTAAAATGAAAGGTAACGAAGCTATCGCTAGTGAGAAGGAAACTAGCGGGATTTATCGTGAAAGGAAATAGTTTGTTAGGAAATTACGTATTATAATAAAGAAGAGATACTGGGAGGAAGACAAATGGCACAAGAATTTTCATATGAAATTTTAGAAGAAATTGCCGTTTTATCTGAAAACGATAAAGGCTGGCGCAAAGAATTAAATATTGTGAGCTGGAACGGGCGAGCGCCTAAATTTGATTTGCGGGACTGGGGTCCAGATCATGAAAAAATGGGAAAAGGTATCACCTTAAGTAATGAAGAATTTTCAGCTTTACAACAAGCGTTAAAATCGATGGAGTAGGAGCCAAAAAAATATGAAGAGTATGACAGGTTTTGGTAAAGCCAGCGTAGAAAGTTCAGCTTACCAAGTGGAAGTCGAAATAAAAAGTGTCAATCATCGCTTTTTAGATTTGCAAATTCGCAACCCCAAACAAATTAATGAATTGGAAAATAGTATTCGCCAAACCGTGAAAAAATCGGTCCAAAGAGGGCGAGTAGAGGTCTTTGTCACCATTAATGAACTGGGTGATACCAATAAAGAGGTGATGATTCATTGGCCGCTTGTAGACAAACTGGTGAATGAATTGCAAAGAGAAGCTGCTGCTCGTTATGGAGAACCGCAAGTATCGGTGGCCAGAATTTTAGAGCAAGTCATAACGCTGCCTGATTATGTGGAGGTAAAGCAAGATAAAGCAGATAATACGCAATTAGAATCCTTCGTGGTGGCAGCCGTAAGTCAAGCGACTGAGGCATTAAATACTAGCCGTCAACAAGAAGGAGCAGCCATTTTAGCGATTTTAACAGAAAACGCACAGGCACTTTCAGGACAATTGGAACTGTTAAAACAATTTAATAAAACCTTCGAAGAGACCTTTAAAACACGTTTCGAGCAAAAATTGCAAGAATATCTTGGAAATCAAGTCGATCAAGAACGGTTATTAACCGAGATGGCGTTATTAATTGAACGTGGGGACATCCATGAAGAATTGGATCGCTTGGCGATTCATTTGCAAAAATTTGCTGCTATTTTACAAAAAGAAGAGGCCGTAGGAAGAGAATTAGATTTTCTTATTCAAGAAATGAATCGTGAAATCAATACCATTGGCTCCAAAAGTTCGGCAATTGAAATTAAGGAATTTGTCGTACAAATGAAAACAATCGTGGAAAAAATTCGTGAACAGGTGCAAAATATTGAATAACAGTATGTGATACCAAAATAAGTTAAATAAAAAAATTGGTTTAGAAAGGATGAATTAAAATGAAATATTATGATATTACTTTCCATGAAGTTTCCGGTCGCGCTGTCATAAAACGAGGGGTGCCTTCTGAACAAGCGCCTTTTGAAGCATGGCAAGATGCTTGTGTCAAAGTTACACCTGAACAATTATTTTTGATGGTAAATGAAACGAATGTCATTTTGGAACGAAAATTTATTACGCGAACGGATGTTGAAGAAGTCGCTGATCCAATCGATACAAATCAAAAACGTAAAGATGAGTTTACGACGATTGTTAATACATTATCCAATATGGGATTTTAAATTATTTTTAAAGGATAAGGAAAATAACGAGTTTTCAAAAATCAGCCCCTGATGGCACAAAAGCTAAGGAAATTTGCCAAGTTTTTTTACTCAAAATAAGCTTTTTTTAATAAAAAAGCTGTTTGAAACAAAAAACAGCACTTTTTATTCAAAGGTAGCAATTTTGGACGTTTGCGTCTATAATAGAATCACTGTTAAAATTTGCGTAAAGTAAAAGTTGACCAGCAAACAAGAAGTGAAAGGACGTCAGTATGTCAGAGCGAGGCTTATTAATTGTATTATCAGGGCCTTCAGGTGTTGGTAAGGGGACTGTGCGAAAGGCAATTTTTGAAAGTGATGATAATGACTTTCAATATTCCATTTCCATGACTACCCGTGCAATGCGAGAAGGAGAAGTTGATGGGGTCGATTATTATTTTCGTACCCGGGAAGAATTTGAAGAATTAATCGAAGCTGGGCAAATGCTAGAGTATGCGGAATATGTCGGCAACTACTACGGCACCCCACTTTCTTATGTTGAAAAAACATTAGATGAAGGCAAAGATGTATTTCTTGAAATTGAGGTCCAAGGAGCCCGCCAAGTGAAAGAAAAAGTGCCAGATGGCGTTTTTATCTTCCTGACACCGCCGGATTTACATGAATTAAAATCCCGCATTGTTGGTCGCGGAACAGATGCCGCTGAAGTGATTGAAGAGCGGATGAAAGTTGCCAGAGAAGAAATTGAAATGATGGCACTTTATGATTATGCCGTTGTAAATGATGAAGTGCTCCTTGCAGTAGAGCGAATCAAAGAAATTATTGCCAGCGAACACTTTAGAGTCGATCGCGTGATCGGCAAATACATTAAAATGTTAAAGGAGATGTAGTCAAAATGATGCTACGCCCATCTATCGACTCATTATTAGATCGAGTAAACTCAAAATATTCATTAGTAATTTTATCAGCTAAACGCGCCCATGAATTAGATGCAGGGGCTAAACCAACGTTGGATCAATTTGAATCTGTTAAAAACGTTGGCCGTGCGCTAGAAGAAATTGATGCGGAAACATTGGTTAACGATCCTCATCCAGAAGTAAAACGAGCACGTTTGAAAATGGAACAAGAAGAAAACCAAGCGGTACAAAAACGAGAACAACAAGAATTAGAAGCTCGTATTCGTGAAGAACAAAACTTATAGACTTATATAGACAAAAGATGTGGCATGTTGTATTCATACAGCGTGCCACATTTTTTGGCAATTACCATTCAACTAAAGTGTACACGGCCTTAGCTAAGCGCTAAGCGAGTTTACAAAGCTTTTCTTATGTGGTTTAATGGCAATTTCTAAATTTTCCTTTATTAACAGACAAACTTTCCTATTTTTAGTAGAATATAGCGGAGAAGGAGGGGAAGTGACATGTATCCTCTAGCAGAAGTCATCGTGGATGTACCAACGATGCAAACAGATCAGCCGTTTACATATTTAATTCCGGCTGATTTACAACCGGTGGTAAAAAAAGGGATGCGTGTTGAAGTCCCTTTTGGTAATGGCAATCGTCATATCCAAGGGTTTGTGGTGGATATAAGTGAAACGAAAACTTTAGATGAACGGCTTAAGCCAATTGTTCGCCTATTAGATATTGCGCCGGTTTTGAATACAGAATTATTGGCCTTGGCTGATTATATGAAAGAAACAACCTATGCCTTTAAAATCACTTGTTTACAGACAATGCTGCCGAGTGTGATGAAGGCAGAATACAAAAAAACGATTCTTTTAGTGGATAAAAAAAGTGAAGCGGCCCACTATTTTCCAGCAAGTGGTGAAATTGATTACGACGAAGCGCAAAAAAATGGGCACTTACCTAAATTAATGAAATTTCGACAAGCGGGCATTGTGGATATTCGTTATGAAGTCCATAATAAAAATCGCGTGAAAACTGTCCGGATGGTGAAGGCATTAGTTGATGCAAAAAAAGCTGAGGAAATATTCCCCACGCTGCGTAAGGGGTCTTTGCGAAAAGCCCAGCTTTTAGAAATTCTAGCTGCACAAAAAGAAGAACTGCCAGTAAAATATTTTACGGCGTTAGGTCTAACGACTGCTCATTTGAATCAAGGGGCAAAAGATGGTTGGCTAGAACTCTTTGAAACAGAAACGTATCGCGATCCTTTTGCTGAGCATGAGTTTGAAACGACTACTAATTTTGTCTTAAATGAGGAACAAGAAATGGCGGTCGCAAAAATTTTAGCTGCTTATAAAAAAAAACAAGCTGAGACTTTCTTATTAGAAGGAATTACCGGCAGTGGCAAAACCGAAGTGTATTTGCAAGCTATCCAGCAGGTTTTAAAAGACGACAAGACCGCGATGATGTTAGTACCAGAAATTGCGTTAACACCGCAAATGGTGGAGCGTTTTAAAAGTCGCTTAGGGGATGCGGTGGCAGTCTTACACAGTGGTCTATCCCAAGGAGAGCGCTATGATGAGTGGCGCAAAATTGAACGAGGTGAGGCACAAGTTGTCGTTGGTGCTCGTTCGGCCATTTTTGCCCCACTAGAAAATATCGGCTTAATCATTGTCGATGAAGAGCATGAAGCAACCTATAAACAAGAAGAAGCCCCCCGCTACCACGCCCGTGATTTGGCCATTTGGCGCAGTCGTTATCACAAGTGTCCGGTCATTTTAGGAAGCGCAACGCCTTCTTTGGAATCCCGAGCTCGTGCACAAAAAAAAGTCTATACGTTGTTGCCATTACAAAAACGAGCTAATCCCAATGCTAACTTGCCTACAATTGAGATCGTTGATTTAAAAGACGAATACAGCAAAGGCAATATGACTTCTTTTTCTTTAACATTGCAAGAAAAGATGCAAGATCGTTTGGCAAAAAATGAGCAGATTGTTTTATTGTTAAATCGCAGAGGTTATTCTTCTTTTATGATGTGCCGCGATTGTGGTTATGTCCTTGATTGTCCGAACTGTGATATTTCATTGACCTTACACATGGATACGAAAACGATGCGTTGCCATTATTGTGGTCATGAAGAAGCTATTCCCCATAAATGTCCGGAGTGCGGTAGTAAAAAAATTAGTTATTACGGTACAGGGACACAAAAAGTGGAAGCAGAACTGCAAGAATTATTACCAGAAGCGCGAATTTTACGGATGGATGTTGATACAACCCGTAAAAAAGGCGCCCATGAAAAAATTTTGACTGCTTTTGGCGAGAAAAAAGCGGATATTTTATTAGGAACCCAAATGATTGCCAAGGGTTTGGATTTTCCAGACATCACTCTAGTGGGTGTGTTGAACGCAGATACAGCCCTAAACTTGCCAGATTTTCGTTCCAGTGAACGAACCTTTCAGCTCTTGACGCAAGTTAGTGGTCGCGCTGGTCGTGCGCAAAAGGCTGGCGAAGTTGTGATTCAAACCTTCAATCCAGAACACTACGCCATTTCTTTAGCTAAAGCCCAAGACTACGAGCGTTTTTACCAACAAGAGATGCGTATGCGGCATCAAGCGGGGTACCCCCCTTATTATTTCACCGTGAAATTAACGGTGAGTCACGAAACAGAAGTACAAGCAGCACAAAAAAGTTTTCAATTGGCGCGACAATTACAAGCAGCCCTTAGTCCCAACGCGTTATTGCTAGGGCCAACACCTAGTGCCATTATGCGGATTAAAAACCGCTATTATTATCAAATTATTATTAAATACAAAAACGAGCCAGCTTTAAAACCGCTCTTAGAACAAATTTTAGACGAGAGTCAAATAGATCAGAAAAAAGGACTCTACGTTTCAATTGATAATGAACCTTTGAATTTTATTTAGTTGCGAGTGTTCGTAGCAGACTTTGTAAAAAAATGCTACCAGAAAAGTTAGGAGTAAATATGCCTTATCCAATTTTATTAGATCCAGATCGCCGCTTACGGCAAGAAAATAAAGAAGTAACCGAAATTACCGATGAATTAGTCATGATGATTGATAAAATGCATGAAACAATGCTGGCTCATGATGGAATTGGCATCGCCGCACCACAGGTTGGCAAAAATCTGCAAGTTGCGATTGTCGAGTTGGATGAAGAAGAACGTTTTGAAATGATCAATCCTAAAATTATTTCAAAAAAGGGTAGTACAATTGATGTGGAAGGCTGTTTGAGTATTCCCCATGTCTATGGTACCGTCAAGCGATACGACCTTATTACAGTTCGTTTTTATGATCGCGAAGGCGATGAGCTGGAGGTAGAAGCAGACGGATATCTTTCACGGGCAATCCAACATGAGATTGACCACCTTCACGGTATTTTGTTTACCGATAAAGTGATTGATTACATTAAAGAAGAAGATTTAGAAACCTATATGGAGGAGCATGAGGATGACTAAAATTGTTTTTATGGGAACACCGGCTTTTTCTGTACCGATTTTAGAAGGTCTATTAGCGGCAGGGTATGACGTGCAGGCAGTTGTCACACAACCAGATCGTCCAGTAGGGCGTAAGCACGTCATTACACCGCCGCCAGTGAAAGCCGCAGCTTTAAAACATGACCTGTTAGTTTTACAACCAGAAAAAATTAGTGGTTCACCTGAGATGGCTAAAATTGCCGAATTGGCACCAGATTTAATTGTGACAGCTGCCTTTGGTCAATTTTTACCGGAAAAATTATTGCAAATTCCGCGACTTGGTGCAATTAATGTTCATGCTTCCTTGTTGCCAAAATATCGTGGCGGTGCGCCTGTTCATTATGCCATTATGAATGGAGATGACAAAACTGGCGTAACGATTATGGAAATGATCAAAAAAATGGATGCTGGTGCAATTTATAATCAGGCGGAAATCCCAATTACAAAAACAGATGATGTGGGAACGATGTTTGAAAAATTAAGCTTATTAGGCAGAGAATTGCTTTTGGCAACATTGCCGGAATTGATTAAAGGTAATGTGACGAAAATCCCACAAAAAGAAGATGAAGTGACTTTTTCACCGAATATTAGTCGCCAACAAGAAGAAATTGACTGGCAAAAGACAGCTGTTGCCATTGATAACCAAGTTCGCGGCTTACGTCCTTGGCCGATTGCCTTTACGACTTATGAAGGTGTCCGGTGGAAAATTTGGAACGTGACACCGCTAGTGGAAACGACCCAAGAAGTTCCAGGTACGATTATTAAAAAAGATAAAAACCAATTGTGGGTAGCTTGTGGCAAGAACACAGTTTTAGCCCTGAATGAACTGCAACCTGCCGGTAAAGGTAAACAAGATATCAAAGCCTTTTTAAATGGCGTTGGTCAAAAAGTAGCGCAAGGAGAAAAATTAGGTGAGTAATAAAATTCCCAAATCCATGAAAAAATCAGTGCGTTTTGTGGCATTGCATGCGTTAGAACGCGTTGAAAAAGGCGGCGCTTATTCAAATTTGTTAATCAATGATGCCATTTTAAAAGGGAAGCTTTCAGATAAAGATGCTCGTCTTTTAACCGGCCTTGTTTACGGGACAATCTCCCGACAACTTCTATTAGATTACTATTTGTCCCCCTTTTTAAAAGGGGCTAAAAAAGTTGATACGTGGGTGCGTTTATTATTACGCCTATCACTTTTTCAATTACTTTATTTAGACAAAGTGCCAGATCACGCCATTTTAAATGAAGCCACTGAAATTGCCAAAGTGCGAGGAAATGTTGGAATTGGCAAATTTGTTAACGGCGTTTTACGCAACGTGCAACGTCGTGGTGTACCAGAGATTGCCGCAATAGAGGATCCTTTAGAACGATTAGCCACAGAAATTAGTATGCCGATGTGGTTGACTGAAAGATTTGTCCAACAAATTGGTGAAGAAAATACTCGTAAATTAGGCTTATCGTTATTTGAAGTTAGTCATGTTTCTGCCCGGGTGGACCTTAGTAGTATTACGCGCGCAGAAGCCATTGCGACTTTAGCAGAAGATGGAATAAAAGCAGAAGAAAGCATCGTATCTCCTTATGGTATTGTTGCTAAAAAGGGCTTTTTGGCGGGGAGTCAACTTTTTCATTACGGTGCACTAACCGTACAAGATGAAAGTTCAATGCTCGTTGCGCCAGCTTTGCAAATAGAACCGGCGATGAAAGTTTTAGACGCGTGTGCTGCTCCTGGGGGAAAAACAACGCATATTGCAACATTTCTTGATGCCACAGCCGGAGGAAAAGTGACGGCATTAGATATTCACAGCCAAAAAGTGAAACTCATTAAAGAAAATGCTGCCCGTTTACGCGTAGAAGATGTTGTTACGACACAACAATTAGACGCCAGAGAAGCTCATGAAGAATTTGAAGCAGGAACTTTTGATCGTATTTTAGTGGATGCACCTTGTTCTGGTTTAGGTTTAATGCGTAGAAAACCAGATATCAAATATCAAAAACAAGCGAGTGATTTTGAACGCCTGCCGATTATTCAAGGTGAAATTTTAAATAGTGTAGCGCAAACATTAAAACCTGGGGGCTTGCTGGTTTACAGTACGTGTACCATTTTAAAAGAAGAAAACCAAGAAGTTGTTGCACGCTTTTTACAAGCTCATCCTGAATTTAAATTGGTACCTGTAGTTGCAAATGAACGTATCACAAGTAAACTAGTAGATGAAATGTTGACGTTATATCCACAGGACTTTATGACAGACGGTTTTTTCATTAGTTGTCTGAAAAAGGAAAAATGAGGTGGCAAGATGCAGATTAGTTTTCAAACGGATGTAGGCAAAAAGCGTAATAGCAATCAAGATTATGTAGCTATTTTTAAAAATAAAGCCGGTATTACTTTAGCCATTTTAGCTGATGGCATGGGGGGACACCAAGCCGGAGATGTGGCGAGTAAAATGGCGGTGGAAGGTATGGGGGAAAAATGGCAAGAAACTACCCTCACTTCGCCAGAAAAAGCTTGTTCATGGTTTGTTGCGGCAATTCAAAATGCTAATGAAGCTGTTTATAATTTAGGCCAAGAAAAAATAGAGCTGCAGGGTATGGGGACTACAATTGTTTGTGTGGCGGTTTTTGAAGAGGAATTCGCACTAGCACATGTTGGCGATAGCCGCATGTATTTAGTCCGGGACCACGAAATTACCCAACTGACAGAAGATCACTCTTTAGTAAATGAGTTGGTGCGCTCTGGTGAAATCACAAAGGAAATGGCAGCAACGCATCCTAGACGTAATGTGTTGACCCGCTCTGTCGGGATGCCAGGATCAGTGGAAGTAGATATTGCCAGTCATTTTTACAAAGCTGGCGATTATCTGTTACTTGCTTCAGATGGCTTAACCAATATGCTAGCAGATGATGTTATTAAATGGATTATTGATGAACCCATTACACTGGATGAAAAAGTGGCCAAATTAATTTCTGGGGCCAATGACGCCGGTGGTGCGGATAATATTACCGTTTTACTAATCGAAATTGGGGGCAGTGCTCATGATTGAAATTGGTAAAAAACTAAGTGGCCGCTATTTAATAATTGGTAATATCGGTAGCGGTGGTATGGCGAATGTCTTTTTAGCCCAAGATTTGATTTTGGATCGCGAAGTGGCGATTAAAATTTTACGCTTTGACTTCCAAAACGATCAAGATGCGATTCGCCGCTTTCAAAGAGAAGCGCTAGCGTCAACAGAACTTGTTCACCCGAATATCGTGACAGTTTACGATGTGGGAGAAGAAGACGGGATGCAGTATTTAGTGATGGAATACGTTAAAGGGATGGATTTGAAACAATATATCAAAAAAAATTATCCTATTCCCTATCTCACTGTTGTTGAGATTATGCAGCAAATTTTAAGTGCCATTGCGCTGGCCCATCAACATCGCATTATTCATCGGGATTTAAAACCGCAAAATATTTTGATTAATGAAGACGGTGTGGTGAAAATTGCTGACTTTGGAATTGCCATTGCTTTAACGGAAACGTCGATTACCCAAACCAATACAATGCTAGGCTCTGTTCATTATTTATCACCAGAGCAAGCTCGTGGCAGCATGGCGACCAACCAGTCAGACATTTACGCTATTGGAATTATTTTATATGAAATGTTAACCGGCCGGGTGCCTTTTGACGGAGAGTCAGCCGTAACGATTGCTTTAAAACATTTTCAAGAAGAAATGCCTGCAATTCGGACATTTGATCATAACTTGCCACAATCATTAGAAAATGTCGTTTTACATGCAACGGCTAAAAATCCTGCCGATCGCTATAAAACTGCAGATGAAATGCGAGAAGACTTGGCGACAGTCTTAAATCCGGAGCGTTTAAATGAACCAAGGTGGCAACCTCATGCAATGGATGATGCAACGAAAGCACTAACGCCGATTCCAGAAGAATTAATTACCCAAACGCCACCCCAAGAAAAATCACAACCACAAGAGGATGCTCAAGTAAAGAAACCAAAGAAAAAACGTAAATGGTGGCTAGTTCCGATACTTTTATTTGTTTTATTATGTGGCGGCTTAGCTTATGCCTTCTTTTCTGGTGGTAAAAGTGAAGTAACTGTGCCAGATGTTAGTGAGATGACGGTAGCCGCAGCAAAAGAAAAACTGCAACAAGTCGGTTTAAAACCTGGCAAGGTAGAAAAAATCCCCAGTGAAACGGTGGAAGCCGATCGAGTAGTAAAAACAGATCCGGCAATTGGCAATGTCGTCAAAGAAAAAACAGAGATCACGATTTACGAAAGTATTGGCCAAGAAAAAATCGATATGAAAGATGTTACAGAAGAAAACTACGATGATGCTTTACGGATGTTAAAAAATCTTGGCTTCCAAGAAAGTAATATTAGCCGTAAAGATGAGTACAGTGATACGGTTCTAGAAGGCAAAATTATTTCCCAAAACCCAACTGAGGGAGAAAAAGTTTCACCAGAATCTCAAAAAGTTGTTTTAACAGTTAGCCGTGGTGTTAAACCGGTAGCATTGATCGATTATAGTGGTTACACGTACAACGAAGCTGTAAATGATTTGATGGAAAAAGGGATTAAGGAAGCCCAAATTAAAAAAGAAGAAACTTACAGCGATACAGCACCTGCAAATCAAGTTATCGCCCAAACACCCAAAGATGGTCAAGAAGCTATTCCAGATAAAACCCAGATTATACTGACAGTAAGCCTTGGGACAGACAAAATTACGTTACCTGACTTAGCCGGCAAGTCTGATGTAGAGGCCAAAAATACGTTGAAAGATTATGGCTTGGACTATGAGAAAGCTGAAGAATTTTCGGATACTATTGCCAAAGATCAGGTTATTAGAACTGAACCGGGGGCGGGGCAGACGGTAAAAATTGGCGATACAGTCAAAGTGATTCTCTCAAAAGGACCAGATAAAAGTGATGCGCCAGAGACGTTTAAAGTGAACTTATCGGCAAGTTACAAAGGAAACGACTCCAAAAATCAACAAGTGAAGGTCTTTTTAACGGATGCTAATGGTACGAAAAAGCAAGTCGCTGACTTTACCTTAGCACCAAATGATACCCATAAAGAAGCGATTGATGTCACGGTCAAAAAAGGTGAAAGTGCTACTTTTTATTTCCAAAGAGACAACGGTCATGAAAACAGCCAAGCTGTTAGTGGAGCTGGCGATATTGAAGTACCTTAATTAATCACTCATTTAAAAGAAGATGAAAAACTAGGACAAAGCCCATTTGCTTTTGTCCTAGTTTTTTTGTAAAAAAGTTTTGATACGAAAAAGCTAATTGATAGAAATTTTCTCGCGTTTTTTGGTGCTTTTTATTTGTTATAAAGCACGCGCTTTTTTATTTCAATTACGAATGGGCAGCTAATCGATTCTTGTTTACTTTTTGAAAAAATTTTGTGCCGAAATGGACGTTGCTTAAAAATATGCTATACTTTAAATGAGGATATTTTAATATTAGGTGGTGAGAAGATGAAACGCCAGATTGAACTACTTGTTTTTACGATTGTTATTTTTATCGGTTGTTTTGCAGTAGCAAGGCCAACCTTTGCAACAGAAGAAATTACATTGCGTCTGCATAAGCGCATTTTTCCCGATATTGAAAATAAGATAACCTATGATTTGAAGGTAGCAGATGAAAAGAGAGCCTTTCTTAGTCAAACATTGCCACAAGATGGGGCTAACTTTATCATTTATGATTTAACCCAACCCCTCGATGCAAAAGCAAAACCTAAAAAAATTGTTTTAGCAGATTGGAAAGATGCGACACGTCGCGATGTTTTTGAGGCAGCCAAAAAATATAAGATTGTTGCAAAAGCACAAACGACTTATGACAAAAAGACAAAACAAGCTGGCGTTGCGACCGTGAATCTTCCCCGACAGCAAGCAAAAGACCGCTTGTATTTAATCTTAGAAGTCAAAGCAGAGCCGAATTCAGAAATTAACGGGGTGCAAGAGCAAAGTGTGGTTCCTACCGTCTTTGATCCCAAAGAATATCCTGAAAACGAAGTAGATTTGTATTTGGAAACAGTATACTATTCGCGACACCCTTATTTTTTCAATTATGGTAAAATGAGGGGCACAGGTGAAATGCCTTTAGCTGGTGTGGAGTATGTGTTGTATAAACTTAATGATGAAGCGAAAAGACTTTATTTGGAAAAAAATGATGGCAGTGATACGTGGTATTCCTGGACATTTTCTGAGCAACCTAGAAATGATAAGCGCCTAGAACACTTTGTATCCGATGAAGAAGGATTAATTACTACGAATCATCGCAACTTACCACCAGGAACTTATTATTTTCAAGAAATTAAAGCAGTTCCAGGTTTTGATAAAAATGTGCAAATCAGCGATGTCGAAGTCTTCATTCCAACGTCCTGGACGGATTTAAAAGGGGATTTTTTCCCAGCCACTGTTAATGGCGTAGGAATTTGCGAAATGCGAGATGGTAAAGTACCAGAAATTGTATTACAAAAGGCGACGCCTAAAGTGCTACACGTTCAACGGGCAAAAAATAGAGTCCAAGGTTTTAGTCTGGATAACGTAGCCTTGGCTGCAAAGCAGTTGCCTGAAAAGTTTAAAAAAGGCGAATTAATTTTTGAAATTATGTTGATTGTACTATTTTTACTGCTGTTGTTTGGATTTTCCATACGTAAATTTTATAAAGATAAAACCAAATAAATAAGTAACCTTAAATAAAAGCCAAACCTGACCGAAATCACTCGATCAGGTTTGGCTTTTATTGCTTTAATTGGCAGCATCGATATCTTTAAACATTGCTTTGTCGCATTCACCGTTTAAAGAAGACAGTTGCTGACAGTTTTTTCTTTGCAGCTTAGATTGCTGTAATGTTTTTTGACGATAAGCGTGTCAAAGTTGGGCAAAAAGTTCTTTTTCATAACTGCTATCTTCGATTAATTCAACAATGAAATTTGGTTTTGCTAAATTATCAGGTAAAAGAACGTCAAAGGTACTGATGAAAAAATCAATATTAGGATCATCAAAGTTCGTAAAATAAACTTGAACAAAACCAAACTGATTTAAAACTTCTTTGACGGTTTGCATAATAAAGTAATCAGGAATTGTTAAAATACCGACATTTAGTGTTTGGTTGTCGTAACAGTTTTTGAAGGTCGGCAAAATATTATAGGTCATATCTTCTACTAAATCATCACAACAATCCGCAAGCCAGGCAAAGTTTTTACGACGGCAGATGCGACGGAAAAAATCACCATTTCGCTTTAATAATTCAAGATAGGCATCATGTTCATGGGCATGTTCATGACGCGTAATATCCATAATTAAAGGAGAATCACCTTGATGAATGACATAATTCATTAAGGTTACGAATAAGTTGATATGTAATAGAAAGGACTCTTCATAATCAGGCGTTGTTTCAGGGACCAATTCGGTAAAGAAGTATTGCTCATACTCTTCAATTAAGTCGATTAAACTATTTCCCGCTTCCTTTAGTTCTTCGTAATATTCGTTAAGTTCTTTGATTCGAAAGTCGTTGATGTTGATATAAAAAGGCGTGAAATACAACATGTAGGAAATAAAACGACCTTGTAAGTATGCCTGCTGTGGATCGGTGATGAATTTTTCACAATAAGTTGTCAACGATGGCAAGAACTCACTAAAAGGCAACGTTTGAAATTTAGGTAACTCCAGTTTGTAACCTTGTTCTGCCCGCAAACGATTAACGCAAAGGCGCAGAAATATTTCCCGCGGGTGCATGAAATTCGCTTTATCAAAATGAAGTTCCCGCATAATCTTACGTTCATCGCAAAAATTGAATTCACTCTGATGGATATCTTTTCCTAAATTTCCCGCCCACAAATAGGTGGTATAAAACATCCGTAGCATCGCTTCATTTCCGTCAATCTTCATTTTAGAAGCTAGTAGGCGAATTCTAAAAGAATTTAAATACTTTTTCAAAGGACGTAATTTCCGTAAAATCGTTGATTGACTCAAGTAAAAATCTTCACAAAAATTTTCAAAAGTTGCCTCAGGTTTAATTAAGGAATACAAGATGAAATTATACGGAATAGAAGTCCGAACGAGATATTGAATGTATTCGTTGTGATGATAATCTGCCGGGTGCCATAATATTTTACCGTTAGCAGTTAAAAAAGGCTTCCCTGCAAGTTCTAATAAATTCTCATGAATTTCTTGTGTCAGGGTGCTTAAGGTTGTATAGGACAAATTTAGTTCAGAGCAAAGATAATTTATCGAGTAAGTGCCTGCTTCCTTATCTGAAAAAAACTCCATCACGCTGATTTTCTGTCTGGCGGCGTCATCTAAAATTAATGGGCTTAGTAACATTATTCCACCTCCTTAAAGAATACTTATCTAATTTTTATTTTATCATGATATTGTTAAAATTAAAATATTTATATATGGATTTGTTATTTTGTTATTTAGGAAAGCTTTTAAAATGGCGTTTATAGCTTGCTTTAAACTAGGTGAGTTGTTTGTTGATTAAAAAAAGATTAGATGATATTCTTATTTAAGTGATTTATTTGAAGATTGTAAAAGCTTTTTGGTTGGAGAATCATTACATCTAAATCAATTTTAACAAATAATCTTTATGTTTTTAATAAATTTGCTAAGTAAAAAGATTAAATAATGGAGGAAAGGAACTTTTTTCAAATTAGATCGCTAATTCTGCAAAGTTAAATAACGATCGTTTTTATTCTTTTTTTGAAGAAAAGAAAAGTATGAGTAAAGTGAGAAAATCAATCAGAGTGTGTACAATAGAGGCACACTCCATTGCTTAAACTTATTTATAAGTAGATGGTTAAGTGGAGGGGTTATATGAAAAAAATAATATTTTTATTACTACCATTATTTATGGTCGGTTTATGTTCAGCTTTTTTTGCTGGAAAATCAGCTGACGCAGCGGGTGAGGCGATCGATATCGTCTTACATAAACGAATTTTTCGGGATGTGCGTTGGCGAGCTAATGAAAATTTGGATTCTTGGTTTTATGATAATGACGGACTTCCTATCGATAAAGAAAAGGAAGACGGTCAAAGTCAAGATAATACATTATTAGAAAATTCAGTTCCGCTAAACGGCGCCCAGTATAAAATATGGGATGCGACAAAATTAGTGGATGTAGCAACCTTTAAAAAGTATTACCACGACAGTGAGATTCAGGATGCAAGAGATATCGTACAAGTCTTTTCTCGCATGACAAGAAGTAATGCCATTAAGATTGCTGAAAATGCGCAATTACCACAAATTAGCATTGCCAACAGTAAGACAATAGTAACCAAAAATGATGTGATCACAAAAGATAATCCCGCTTCAAAGCAAGCGGGAATAGCACGTTTTACGAATTTGCCACGTAAAGAAGGTGATACCTTTAAAGCCTATTTAATTGTGGAAACAGCGGTATCTGAAACAAAAGAATTAAATGTTGACTTGGAAAAATTTGCTAAACCGATTTTGGTGACATTACCTGTGATGGCAAATAATGAAGAGTTAACAGAAATCCATCTGTATCCCAAAAATGTCGGCTATGTTCGTGATCCATACTTTTATAAATTTGGTCAAAACCGAAGCGGTGAAAATCTAGGTGCGCTAGCAGGAGCAACATTTGTTTTATATCGGGAAGAAAGTGGGAAACGGCTTTATTTGGACATGAGCCCCACAACGGATCTGAAAAATAAATGGGTAGAATCTGAAGACCCCTTAAATGATGAACGGGTAAACAAATTTATTTCAGATGAAACGGGCTTAGTTAATACCGGTGAACGCTTTTTACCTTCAGGAACTTTTTATTTTGAAGAAGTTCAGGCAGCAAACGGCTATGAAATTACCGCGGAAGCGAGAAAAGTAGAGGTCGTCATTCCAGCAACTTGGGAAGAAGCGGTAACGATTAACGGCCAAAAAATGGAAGAACTTATCACGGGTATTGTGCCGGAAGCTGCGCAACAAAAGCAAATGCCGCGTGTCTACAATACGCAAAATGAAGCAGTTCACTCCCAGCAAGAAACTTCAAACAGACTACGTTTACCACAAACACTTGGGCAGTTAGTTGCGACAGTTAAAGCTACAACCCGCCGAATGTTACCGCGAACAAATGAAGGAAAAGCTGCATTTTCAGTGATTGGATTAATTATTCTTATTGGTGTAATTTTCTTGTGGCGCAAAAAAAAAGAAGATAACAAAATTTAGTGAGCTAGTATGGTTATAAAAATAGTAAAAAGAATATTTCAGGTTAAGTAATCTCGTTTTGATTTCAGCGATAAAATAAGATAGTTGAACGTAATGAGGCATACAGTGAGACGAAGAAATTTGTTAAATCTACTGCCTTTTTTCATTTCATCATGAATAACGCTTGTTTTTTTCTGCTAAGTAAAACGATTTATTAAAAGGAGTTATGAATGATGAAAAAGAAAATTACTGCATTATTAATCATAGTATTAATGCTATCACCGTTTCTTGAAGGATTGTTGTCGGCATCGTCTATCTGGAAAACATCTGCCAGTAATGATGAAACAGAAGACGTGATCAAAAATGATAATCTTTTGTTGACGCAAACACTGCAAGAAAATGAAACGGGGCCGTATATTCAAATCAAGTATCAAAAACGGCCGCATCAACCAGATGAAACTTTACGCCTCCATTTTTTAGTAGCCGATGAGGAAAATAAAAGTATTGACTTAGAAGCG
Organism: Enterococcus montenegrensis; assembly: GCF_029983095.1. NCBI lineage: Bacteria > Bacillati > Bacillota > Bacilli > Lactobacillales > Enterococcaceae > Enterococcus > Enterococcus montenegrensis. The sequence continues at coordinate 2,567,482 of NZ_CP120467.1, read as the reverse complement.
GCCACTGATTTTGGTAAAACACCAGAAGGTTGGTACTCTGAACAACAATTGAAAGAAGAAGGAACGTTCAAAATCCCTATTACAGCGGGGAAACGTTACTATTTAGCAACGCGTTTAGTAGCAGAAACACCTGCGGCAACAGGTGAAAATGAAACGGCGCAATCTTCGGGACAAGTTGTAGAAAATCCTTTGCTTAGTGAAAAAGAGCAAGCAAAAAAAGAACTAATTTTTGTGCCGAAAAAAGATGAATTGGATTTGACTGATTTAAGAAATGCTAATGATAAACAAACTCTGATTCAGATTAAAGGACTAAAAGTCAGCTATACGAATACGCTAAAAGATAATGGCGCAAAAGCAGACTGGCAAGTTACTTTTACTAAAGCTTTTTCAGAAAATCAAAAATATAAAATCAGATACCAAATTTTAAATCCGAATAACAAAGCCAATATTTCAAAGGATAACGTGACAGAAGATAAAGGAAATTATCGCGAAGAGAAAAACGCTAACCCAACGAGTAATTTCACTGCAGAATTTGGAACAGATACAAAGCAGATGAAAATATCTGTCTGGTTAGTGGATGAAGCTAAAAAAGAAACGCAACTGTTAGATAAACAAGTCGTGACAGCAGAAGAGTCTCAAGCAAGTGGAGGTGCTGGTAGCAACAGCTCACAAACGACTTCTACAAGACAAATAGGAGCAGAAAATTCTCCAACATCAGCAGATGGATTGTCCTATGCTAAGACGGTTTATGATGATGAACCCTCCGCACGATTGACAACGTTACGAGCAGCGGGCTTGTTCCATGTCTTTGCAAAAAAAATTGATTTAGGTCAACATTTGAATGGAAATTTCGCCGCTCCAATCGCTAATGTAAGAACGAATACGGGAGCGGGTTCGGCAAATGAACTTTTTTATGCCGGAGAGCTGGGAGATGGCTTTAATGGTATTAACAAATCTTCGCCACAAGCACCGGCTAAATTTGTACTGGGGTCAGGTATTTCTTATCGTAAGAATGCAAATGAAATATATTTAAATAATAGGAAGGTTGATTTTAGCGGTAATATAAGTTTTGAGCGGGAAAGTTCTATACCTTACATCAATTTTGAGGAGGAATTTGCTTATTTAGAAAATCTAAATAGAGATATTGCCACTTGGGAGCCAGACATTGTTGTTGATAAAGCTTTCTTTACGGATAATAATAATCAGATTCATGAACAAAAGATTGATTTAACCAAAGCACCCTACGACAATATGGAGTCTATCGTGATTAAAATCGCGCCAAGTGCCCATGAGGTTCAACGTAAATTAACCATTAAAGGATTAGAGCCCGATCACTCGGGGAAAGTGCGCAACGTCTACTTTAATGTGGAAATTCCGGCAGGTACCAAAAATTTTAATTATAAACAAGAAATCGAGCTCCAAGATTCTGATGGTCAAAAGATTAATACAGGAGAGCATTCTGTCTTTACAAAAAGCCCTGTGCTGTATAATTTCTATTCAGCAGGTAGTGACGCTTTATATAAAGAAAACATTAATATTGGTGCAATTATCCAAGGCGCTATCGTTGCCCCGGGTGCCACAGGCAAAGCGAGTACAACAGTTGAAGGAAATTTGATTTTCTCAGAGTGGAATGGAGGAACAGAAACCCATAAATGGGATTATAAACCTAAGGGTAGTGTGACGATTATTAAACAAGATCCTGTTGAAGATGAATATCTGGGCGGGGCGGAATTTGACTTATATGTAATTGAGCAAGATAAACATGTCAAAATAAATCCAGACGGTCAGCCATATAAGACGGATGCGCAGGGGCGCCTAACAGTTAGCGGTCTTTCACAAGGGTATCAATATTACTTTGTTGAGATTACCCCACCAAAAGATAAAAATGGGCAGTCTTATCCGGCTTATACGGATAAAATTTATTTTAAGGTTACGCCTGGTACAGCGACTACCACAACCTATCACCCTGTCTACAATGTAAAAGCACAAGCGGAGTTTAAGTTCGGCGCTAAAAAATTATTAAAAGATACTGTCGACAAAGAAACGAATTTCTTGTTTGAAGTTCAAAAAATTGTGGAGGGTAAAGCAACTACCACAGCTGCTTACGGTAAAGTAACTTACACCAAAAATGACGGAAGCAACACTGAAAAAGTTATCAAGTTTTACCCTTCAGCAGGTGATCGTGATAGCGAAAAAAATGAAATTGGCGATAGCGACTGGGGAAAAATACTTGAAGATGGCGCAAATTATCAATTAGTGGAAACTTCAACTCATGGTTACAATGTGAAATATTCAGGTTACGGCGGTGAAGGGAATAATAAATTTACTGCTAATTTTGCCAAAGATAAGGCCGTTCATATCAACTTTTTAGTAACAAATTATGAAGATGAATTTACCATCAAAGGCAAAAAAGAAGTTTCAGAAGCAGTTGCAGCAGATAAAACCTTTAAATTTGAAATCAAAGAAAAATTGACAGATAGTATCTTGGCCTTTGGTAAAGCAGAAGTCAAAAAAGGTGAAAAAACAGCGACTATTAAATTTTATAAGGATGAAAACTATCAAATTAGCATCAGTGGTAATGATTGGTTTGCAATTGTGAATCCAGACAAGACATATGTGATTGTTGAAACGGAAAAACAAGGTTATAACGCCAGTTACAATGTGAATGATGTTGCTACGGATGAAATCAAATTCGTTGCTGGGGCTGTTAATAATATTGGGCTTGTCGTCAAAAACAGCAAAGATAAAGAACTACCAAAAATTAATTTGACAGGTAGTAAAAAGGTAACAGGAGAAAATTTAGAAGAAAGCAAAACTTTCAACTTTGAATTACGCAAACAAGATGGTAATAAACAAGCAACAACCGATCCTATAATCGCAAATGGAGAAGCTATTGTCTCTGAGAAAAATAATCCTGCTCCAATCGTTTTCACAGACCCTAACAATAATAATGCTGAAATTACGACTAAAGATCAATGGACAGCGCTGTTAGGTGAGGGTAGCTATTATATTGTGGAAACAAATAGTGAAGGGTATAAAGTTGTTTATACTATCCGCGGCAACTCTGATGAATCCCAAGGGAATTCTTTTGATGTTCCGGCTCAGTATAATGAAGATATTACGATTAATTTTACAGCAGAGAATACCAAAGAAGACATTTTTGAGTTTGAAGCTGAGAAAAAACTCACAGGTAATGTGCCGCTTCCTAATGGTGGTAAAGAATTTGAATTTGAAATTCAAGCTTTGGACACAAATAAACCAGTCGCTTATGGTAGTGTCAGTATTTCTGCAAAAGATATTAAAACAAAAATTCGCTTCACTGATACAACACCAGCAAGAAATACCATTACCGATTGGACAAAAATTTTAGCAGATGGTAAAGAATATCAACTTGTCGAAACGACAACTGGGTATCACGTTCGCTATTTGGACGCGAAAAGTAAGCCAATAAACAATACGTTTACCGTGAATTATGGTGAAAGTGAGAAAATGTACTTCTTGGTTCATAATGAACTAGATGTAGGGGACCTGCCTTCTACTGGGGGAAGTGGAATCGTAAAATTCATGCAATTGGCGCTAGTTATTTTGCTAATGGGTGGTCTAATTGGCGGCTATTACTGGTATCGTAACAAACAAGTGAAGTAAAAATGAGAAAAGAGTTGATTAGCATTTTGCCTAATCAACTCTTTTGCGTTGTAAATCATTTTATTTTTAAGACAACTGATAAAAATAATCGCAAGATTATTTTGAAATAAAAAAATATAGCATATTCTAATCCGAAAATTTCATTAATAATCCTGTTATTTAACTGTTTGAAATACTTTAGTGCACGATAAATACGATTTGAATTGTGTAATATTATATTTTGATTAAAAGATAAGTTTTTGATAAAATTAGACTATAAAACTAATTTTTAATATAAGTGATTTCAAAGTAAATTGTTGAAATTTTGTTTAGGCAGAAAGGAACAGGCTAATGAAGAAGGGCAAATACTTATCATTGTTTACCGTTATGCTATTACTCGTGCCTTATATATTTATCTTAGCTGGGGTGAATGCCAAAGCAGATGAAATTTATCAATATCAGGACAAGCGTTTTATTGCCACCGAAGAAGTTGACATTTCTTACAAGTACACGGTTAACCAAAAAGAAAATAGTATTTATTGGCAAATTGAATTTACCAAAAATGCGATTCAAGATGAAACAAAATTGGGAATCCAAGTGGTGGATGTGGATGACAATTTAGTGGCCGCCACTAACACCCGATTTCCAGAAAAAAAGTTTAGTCGTACGACCAATAGTGCCAAAGAAATCGGCGTGGTTGAAAAGACAGCAAATAAAGTCAAGGAAAAAACCACCTATCAAATGGTTTTTCGGACGCAAATTAGAGTTGCAAAGCCGACTTATCGTTTAGGAATTCGCCTGCTGGGACAGCGGTTGAATGCCAATAATGGCCAATTACAAGAAATCAATTTTCATAGTGCGGGAAAAGTTTTGGAGATGGAAGCTGCACCAGTTGATAAAATTGAAATCATCTCACTGGATGCATTGTTACCAAAAAACAAAAAAGTTTCTCCTATTTCAGAAAGTGTATTAAAAGTTTTTGCTAACGGCAGCTGGCAAGATTACAACACAGTGCCAGATGTTGTCATTGACGAAGGAACCGAGCTGCATTTAGAGCAGATCATTGATATTAAAAAGTTTATAGCCAATCCAGCTGTCGCTCAGGCAATCGGGCAAGCAGAAAATCAGACTGCTGCTAGAGGTAAGGAACTACAACTTAGTTACACGTTCCAATTTGGGATTGATAAACGGTTTAAACTGCCAGAACAAGCTAGTACGGCACAGCCGATTCGCTTGGAGAATAAGGACGTTAATTACGGCTATTATAAAATTAAGTCTGCCAAAATGGACAGTCAGGAACACATTTGGGAAGTAACCTTAAATCAAAATGCATTTTTTATCGATGATTTAATTTTACCTTTGGTGTTAGAAACTGGCATTGAATTAGAAGATGATAGTGGTCATGCAAATTTATTATTGGCACAAACGGCTACGGCTAAAAAAGAGCAAGAAATTAAAACAACACAGTTGAGTTTTAAAATTGAAGAAACAACATCGCCAAACCAGACATTGGTGTATGATACCCAACTTGGTGGCGTGCCCATCGTATGGGAGACGACTGTTACACCAAAAAAAGTGGCTGGAAAATATGCCAAAATTAATAGTATGACGTTAACAAGCGATGACATAACACCGCCTTATAAAGATGATGAAACCAGTAGCGGCGACGGCTTTGATTTTTTCTTTACCAACGAAAAGTTAAAGGAAGTCCTCAAGCAAAAACAGCTGCCGCTGTTTGATATTACGGCTTACGACGAAAGTGGACAAAAAGTTGCCGTTCCCCGCTATGAATTAGTTCACGTAGATGAAAAAACCAATCGCTCGCAAGTCGAATTTGTTGAAGAAGTTGCTGTTAAATTGGTTATTAAGACGACAACGGTAACGCGTAAAATGCATGCAGCTCGAAATGTGGTAAATCGGGTCAGTGGGACTTCTAAAAATGCAGGCAGTGCAGTGAGTGAAAAAACATTGGCAGTACCTGAGCATCGGCTGCATTTAGTAAATGATAGTCAATCTGAAGAATCATTTGAATGGCGGGCTGCTTATTATCGAAATGCGCAAAGCACCGGGAAAATGACAACCACAGGCACACCAGGAACTGAAACAATCACATTAACGGTGAATGCAGGGAAGTTGGATAGCGACTCGATTAAAATTTTTGATGAAGATGGAATTAAAGGCCGCAAATTAGATGAGCGCCTGTATTCTGTGGATAAAGTTGACGATCAGACTGTGACAATTACTTTTTTTGATTTTGTGAAAAATGATCCAAAAGCAAAATTAACCGATGGCCGGTATTATATTTGTTATAACTCGACAGAAAAAGACGCACAAAAAGTCGTGGCTAAAGTTTTTAGTAATACAGGGTTAGCAGCTGAGGCCACTAGTGAGAAAAAAATGGCAATCGCCGTTAATCCAGTCGCTTTTAGTGGCTGGCACAATACGATGTTGTGGGAAGTAGAAGCCAAGACGATTCGTGCAAAAGGTCCGGTCGAATTAGCCTTAACCTTGGAACAGCGTGGCCAAAATTTTTATTTTAAAAAAGGCGATGTGCCTAAGACCTATGACTCAGCTGAGATTGAAAGATTAACAAATGAAAAAGGCGTTGTGGTAACAGCAACCAATGCGGCCGGTGTTACTCGTTATTTAAAAGATGACGAATACACGTTGCAGGTTAGCAATAAAAAAGAGCTGACTTCCGCAACGGGTGCGTGGGAAGGCAAGAGGGCGGGATTACAGATTATCGTGCCAGAAAAAGTAAAGGCCGCAACCCAAAAAATTACGGTCTATTTGCAAACAAGGACAGGTGGTATTGCCGATATTGAAGCGATGCCGGCGAAAAAAAATAATATGTATCTTGACGCTGCCCTAACACAAGCCAATCATAGTGTGAAAACAACCGGAATCTCCACGATTAGTGATGAGCGTTTTTTACAAAATATGGATAGCCAAGCAGTCTACAATGAAAGTCGTAGTAAGATTGACTGGATTTATTTTGCGAATACCCGCCGTTACGATTTGAAAAAAGAGCAAAGCTACACCATTTCCTTAGACAAAGAGCGGGTAATCAAGGCAAATCAAAGTGAGTATCATTACTTCACCGAAAAAGATTTAAACCAAATTCGTGTGTATCAATTAATTCCAGATGAAAATGCCAAGTCAAAAGGAATTTATGCCAATGCTAATAAAACCTTATTAGCTAAATCGCAGTATCATATTGTAAAAAAAGAGCCCATAACCCAAGGCGGGGAAACTTTTTACAAAGAAGTAGAAATAATTTTAGATGAAGACTTGGGGTGTTGTGGCTTAGCGATAGAAGTTTCTTCGACCTTTGATCAAAGTGCGGATTTAAACCAAGAGACAGCTAGTGGAAGTTACAGTTTCGTTGGCGATTTTTCATTTGAATATGGCGGGCGAAAATTTCAAAAGAGTGAAGCAGAATATTTGTTAAAAAGAGATCGCCTGTTTTGTAATGAAGGTTTTTATGACGCAAAAGACAATACCGTTACCTGGGATATATTGGTAAATGCTCAAGGGGATAGCTTAGAGCAGCTAGTAATTGAAGGTGCCCCAGTGGAAAATCAAGTCATTGATTTAACCAGTATTGAAGTGTCTCATCCGACAATTATTGAAGGAGAATATTTTCCCGGAAAAAAAGTCAACAATGAGGAACGCTTGTTTGATGTTCGGCTAAATGCCGATGATAACTATCAAAATGGCTTTCGCATCGATGTGAATCGCAAAGTTGATTTTCCTCTTTACATTCGTTACAAGGCTAAAGTAGTAGGGGACAGTCAAGCGGTTAGTAGTAAAACAAGAGTAAGTGCAGCTGAACAAGAAACACTAGAAGTGCAGCGAGAATTGGGACTGCATAATCCGAATAAAGCCCAAAAGCAGACGAGTTATACGTTGAACATTGCTAATTTGGTTAAAGGGCCGGCCACACCAATTAAAAATTCGCAATTGCGCTTGGAGAAAAAAACATTAAGCGGTTGGCAAACCGTTACGACTGAAATTAAGACAAACGAGCATGGAATTGCCAAAGTAGACGATTTAACAGCGGGAGAATATCGAATTAATGAAATAAAAGTTGCGGGATTTTTGTTAAATGAAAAACCCTATTATTTTAAAGTTCCCTTTAATCCAGCTGAGATAGACACAATTAATGCGGATAAGTTTTTGTTGACCGGCCGCAATGAAGTGATTGATGTAATCATTTATAACGAATTAAAGCCTTTTGATGTGACCATAATTTATAAAGATAATGAAGGAGATACGTTAACTGGCGGGCGGATGCATTTGGCAAATCAAACCGGAGAAATTTCCCATAACCTCCCTGGTGTCGCATCACCAGAATTAGCCCAATTTGTGGTGAAGGACTTACCGACAGGTATTTATCAGATAAAAGAGTTACGCGCACCAGCAGGCTATCAAGAAATGGCGAGTGCCATAACGTTGTCCATTGTCAACACTGGCAGTGTTTTAATCAATGGGGACAACACCAACTTGGATTATTTAGGCGGGTTTGTAAATGGGGAGGATCGCTCATTTGTGAAATTAAAGGGTGGTAGCCAAAACAATCAAGTTATGATTGAAATTTTAAATCATCCGATTGCGGCCACGAGAGCTGAAAATCGCCATAATCGCGAGTTCTTCACAGTTGGAGTAGCATCAATTTTTGCAATTCGAAATATCGCGGATATCTATTATGTTTGTGGGAAAACACCAATTCGAATCGTGGACAAAAATAACAAAGGGAGCAGAAAAGATGAGTAAAAAAAAGGCTAATAAAAACAAAATGTCCAAAGATGAAAAAATTAATTTAGCTCTGAAATTTACGATGGTTATTTTGTTTTTAGTCGGAGCAGGTGTTTTTTCGTATCCTTTTGTAGTAGATTCTTTAAACAATTATATTGATCAGCAGCGGATTGAAGCGTATCAAAAAGAATTACAGGAAAAAAATGAAAAAGAAGCCGCCGCGATAAAAAGAAAAAAAGCGGCAGAAAATGCTAAAATGGCGCAACAAGGCACGAGTATTCCAGGCATGGGGGTAGTAGAAGATCCCTTTGAAGAGAGTGTAGGCGACAATTCTTCGCCAGGAAGAGCCTATTTTGCCAAGCACACAGTCGGAGCAATTTACATTCCCAAAATCAATGTTAGTCTACCTGTTTTTGACACGACCAATGATGTATTACTGGATAAAGGCGCAACAATTTTACAAGGCAGTTCATTTCCAATTGGGGGTAAAAGCACACATTCGGTCATTACAGGTCACACGGGACTGCCCGATAAAATGATCTTTACGGATGTAGATAAGTTAAAAAAAGGTGATAAATTTTATTTGGAAATTTTAAACGAGAAACTCGCTTATCAGGTGACAAAAATTGAAACAGTATTACCAAATGAGTTAGATACGTTGAAAGTTGTGCCAAATCAAGATTTGGTAACGCTGGTTACTTGTACCCCGTATATGATCAATTCTCATCGCTTATTAGTCACAGGAAGTCGTATTCCCTATGAAGAAGAAATGACAAAACAAATTCAAAAGGCAAAGGAATATCATAAGCGACGTCTGGTTGAATACATTGGGATCATTGTCTTAACATTAGGAGTTTTCTTGTATTGGGTTTGGCGAAAATTCGTGCTGATTGCTAGTCGTAAACATCGTTACGATTTAGTTTTTCAAGTCGTTGACGGAAATAAGCAGCCTGTTGCAGGCAAAACTTTTCGTTTACTAGATTATCGCAGTCGGCAATTGGAAAGTGCGCTAGGTGATTTTCCTAAAGCCGTTACAAGTGATAAAAATGGGCAAGTCTTGTTTAAGCAAATTCCGGGAAATATTTATCGGATTGTTTGGGAAGATACCGATAAACCCTATTTGAAAGCAAAAATTGGTCGTGTGAAAGACAGTCGTTTTAAGCTAAAAACGAAAAAAGGACTGTTGGAAAAAGTTGGTAAAAATAGACAACGCAACTATCAAATGAATTGGCAAAGGAGCAAATCATGAAGAAAAAAGCGCCTAAAGGTAGTGTAAAACGGCTCATTGGCAGTATCATGATAATTTTAATGTTTGCAATCGGATCCTTAATTGCTTTATATCCATTTTATATTAATGCGTTAAATGACTTTTTAGATGAAAAACGATTGGAACAAGTTCAAAAAGATTTGGCGACAAAGCAAGATGAATTGGAAAAAAAGCGTAAAGAAAACGAAGCATTAACAAAGGGCGGGTTCGCACCAGGAAATGATCCTTTCGCAGAAGAGATTAGCGACAAGCAAGACGAAGCATATTATCAAAAACATTTGATTGGTAGAATTGCCATTCCTAAAATTGAAGTGGATATTCCATTGTTTGATACCACCAATCACTTTCTTTTAAATCGGGGCGCGACCGTTTTACAAGGGACATCTTTTCCCACCGGAGGAGCAAATACCCATACGATTATTTCAGCCCACAGTGGTTTGCCGGATAGAATTTTATTCACAGACTTAGAAAAAGTAAAAAAGGGCGATCAATTTGTGTTAACTGTCTATGGAAAGAAATTGGCCTATGAAGTCAATAAAATCGAAGTGGTGCTTCCTTCTGAAACAAGCACCTTGAAAATTGAAGCAGGACAAGATCTAGCGACGTTGATTACCTGTACGCCATATATGATTAATTCCCACCGTTTATTAGTTACCGGACATCGCGTGCCCTATACTAAGAAATTGGAAAAGGCCGTAGAAAAAGGGAATACTGCGCGGGAACAAAAAAATGTTTTGATTATTGCCGGCACAATTTTGTTAGTATTACTGATGCTTTATTTATTGTATCGTGCGGTTAAGGCATTTATTTTAAAACGGCGCCGTTTTGATTTGACCTTTGTCAGAGAAGACGATACCGGAGAAAAAATTGCGACAGCCCACTATATTTTATTTAATAAAAAAGGCAAGGCACCGGTGATTCGCAATGGGGATACCTTAAAAGCTACGGCTAACGCCGATGGAATGGTGACGTTTCAAGATTTACCAGGAGCTATGTACACCTTAAAAGAAATCAGTCCAGATAACACCTTATCGCTAAAAGTTGGCGTTAAAGGCTGGCGACAAAAAGCAATCCAGTTTTATCCAAAGTCAAAACAAAAAAGCTGGGTAGTGCATTCAGACAACCCAATTATTCGTAAATAAAGCAAAAAACAGGCCTGTGATAATTTTTATCACAGGCCTGTTTTGTACACCATAAAAAAGAAAAATAAACTGGTTTTACCAGGCCGTTTAGTTACAGTCAGTTTTTATTAAGGTTCAATTTTTAGTAACAGATAAGCAATGTTCAGAAAAACCAAAAGAAATTTTTCAAACGAAAGTAAAAGCAAAACTATGGTAAAATATGGAAGTATAGTCTTGAACTTTATAGGAGGACAATGGGTGAAAGGTCAAATCAGAAAAGCTTTAAGTGGCTTTTATTATGTAGTAGCAGAAGATACCACGTATCAAACAAGAGGACGGGGAAATTTTCGTAAGCGTAAATTGACGCCCTTGGTTGGAGATTGGGTTGAATTTGAAAGTAGTAATTTAACTGATGGTTATATTTTGGATTTGTTGCCACGTAAAAATGAATTAGTGCGTCCCCCAGTAGCCAATGTTGATTTGGGAATTGTCGTCATCAGTATGGTGGAACCGGCTTTTTCTTATAACTTATTAGATCGATTCTTGGTCAATTTAGAATACAAAGAGATTGAGCCGGTCATTTATTTAAGTAAGTTAGACTTATTGCAAGATACACAGCAGCTTGCGCATGTTAAAGCGGTTTACGAAAAAATCGGCTATAAAGTCATTGCCTCAGAAAATGAGAAAGTAAATATAGCCGCCTTGAAAAAGTTATTTAAAGACAAACTAAGTGTTTTCATGGGCCAATCAGGTGCCGGTAAATCGACTTTATTAAATAAAATCCGACCAGATTTAAAATTAGCTACGGCTGCTATTTCGGACTATTTGGGGCGGGGAAAACATACAACGCGCCATGTCGAATTACTGCCAATCGACGGCGGTCTTGTTGCAGATACGCCTGGGTTTAGTTCATTGGAATTTCAAGATATTACCGCCTATGAGTTGCCTCGGATGTTTCCAGAATTTGTCGCTGCGGCCCCTTTTTGTAAGTTTCGCGAGTGCCAGCATGTCAATGAACCCGGCTGTGAAGTCAAACATCGCGTAGAACAAGGCGAAATTGCATCAGTACGTTATGATAATTATTTGCAATTTTTAGCAGAGATTGAAAAACGGCGTCCAATCTATAAGAAAAATAAATAACCTTTTATTTGAAAATTGTCAGGAGGAGTTTTTATGAAAATTGCACCATCGATTTTAAGTGCAGATTTTGCCAATTTAGCAAGAGATATTCAACGCGTTGAAAAAGCAGGTGTTGATTACATTCACGTTGATGTAATGGACGGGCACTTTGTTCCAAATATTACAATTGGCCCTGCTGTCGTTGCAGCGATTCGTCCGGTAACGAAATTACCTTTGGACTGTCATTTAATGATTGAAAATCCGGAAAATTATATCTTAGACTTTGCTAAAGCAGGAGCAGACATCATTAATGTTCACGTAGAAGCAACACCGCATATTCATCGGGCGTTGCAAATGATAAAAAATGAGAATGTTAAAGCAGGGGTAACCATCAATCCGGGCACTCCGGTTGTGGCCATTCAACACGTATTGCAGATGGCTGATTTAGTATTGGTGATGACTGTAAATCCTGGTTTTGGCGGCCAAGCCTTTATTAGTGAAGCAGTTGAAAAAGTTAAAGAATTGAAAGCTTTAAAAGAAAAATTCGGCTATCACTACGAAATTGAAGTAGATGGCGGAATTGTGCCTGAAACAGCAGAAATTTGTAAAGCGGCTGGCGCAGATGTTTTTGTGGCCGGTTCTTATATTTACAATGCTCCCGATATAGAAAAACGAATTGCCGCTTTGAAAGAAGCTTTGGCCAAATGAATATTTTACTAGTGGCAGGTGGGGATCCTAAACTTTGGCCAGCAGATATTATGGCCAAGCCCTTTGATTTATTTGTCGGGATTGATCGCGGGGCACTTTTTTTATTGGAAGAAAATAAAGAAGTGGCTTTAGCAGTAGGAGATTTTGATTCCTTAAGTAAAAAAGAGCATGACCTAGTGGGACAAAAAGCACAGGAAATCCTATCGGCGATTGCTGAAAAAGATGACACCGATACCCAACTGGCCTTAGCTTCAATTTTTGCAAAATATCCTTTAGCCCAGGTGACGTTAATCGGCGCAACGGGTGGCCGTCTTGATCATTTATTGGCTAATATTTGGCTAGGTGTAGAACCGCGCTTTACACCCTTTATGCAGCAAATTACGATTCGTGATAATAAAAACTGCTTAAGTTATTTGCCAGCGGGAAAACATCGCGTAAAAAAAATTCCGGGGCTAAAATATTTAGCTTACTGTTGTTTAACACCTGTTTCAAAACTTACGTTGACAAAAAGCAAATACACATTAGATCAGGTAGAAGTATTACAGCCAACGTCATATGCCAGCAATGAATTTATCGGCCAAGAAGCTGAAATCAGTTTTGCCAGCGGCATTGTAGCAGTCATTCAAAGTCGGGATTAGTAAAACCTAATTTAGCTTTAGCTAAAAAGAAACTAAGTAAAAAAGCTGTTTGAAGTAATTTTTTGTAACAGTTTCTTACTTGAAGACCAGGCTAGTTCTCTAGTGGTGCTAGCTGGTTAGTTGTTAGTAAAAGTGAAAGCTGCACGTTGTAACTTTAAAAAACGCTCTTATTAAAAGGGGTGTTACACAAGGTTTGCAAGGTGTTTTCATGGGAATAAGTCGGATACCTAAAATGCGCGTAGCAATTTTTAGGGCCGGCTTATTTTTTTTACATAGGCCTAGCTCGTTCATTTTTTCTACTGGATAAAAATCGCACTTGACGGTATACAATTACAGTCGTTAAGTTTTAATTTATCCAATTTGTGTAAAGAAGATGATTATTTTACAAAAAATCTCTTAAGAGTCTATACCTGCCTTTTGTTTAAAAGACTTTAGTGGTAAAATCATTACTATCAGTCGCACGCAACCGTGCCGGCTTTTTTCTTGAGGGGTGTATTTGTGAAGAAATTTAATCCGAATAAAAATATTATCATTACGCTGATTTTAGTCATCGTGGTGGTTTCTGTGATAAGTATTACGGCAGCCAGAAGAGCCAATAGCGAAAAAACAAACTTGGGTCAGTCTGTTGCAAATGATAGTGTCGCAATTGTTGACCGCGTTATTAGTGCGCCAGTTAAATTTGTTGAAAATACTTTTAGTAATGTGCACAATTTATTTGTGACTTATAGTGAAAATGAACGGTTAAAAAATAAAATCGATTCTTATGATGAATTGGCACAAAAAACTAAAAATCAAGAACGAGAAATAAAGAAACTACAATCTGAATTGAAGTTAAATGAGACGTTGACAGATTTTGAAAAGGTTTCGGCTAACGTCATTACCCGCTCACCAGATGCTTGGCAGGATATGCTGGTCATTGATAAGGGGTCAAAAGACGGCTTGAAAGTCAATATGGCAGTTATGTCACAAAAAGGTCTCGTGGGTCGGATTGTTGAAGTGAACTTAGCTTCTGCAAAAGTCGAATTACTTACTTCTGCGAATCAAAATTCCAATCATTTTCCTGTTCGAATTTCCGGCAAAGACGGCGAAACTTTTGGTCTACTGCGAAATTATGATGAAAAAACAGGGACGATGATTGTCAATCAACTGACCGGCGAGAAAAAATTAAAAGCTGGCGATGTGGTCCAAACTTCAGGTTTAGGCGGAAATTCTCCGGCGGATTTACCAGTTGGAACAGTCGTTGAATTTAAGTCGGACGATTACGGTCTAGACAAGCAAGTTTATGTGAAACCTTATGCGGACTTATACGATATGTCTGTTGTCACGGTCGTAAAAAGAGCGGTAGGTGACAGTGACTAATGGTAAAAAAAGATACTGTGAAATACTATGCGGCTCCAACTTTTTTCATTTTAATGCTGTTGGATGGTCAGTTTACCCGCTTGTTGGAAAATTGGAGTCGTAATTATTACATTGCCAATGCGCATTTATTGCTCCTTGGACTTATGTGTGGCTGCATGGTTTTATCAAAACGCTACATGTTAATTACCTCAGTAGTATTGGGAATGTTGTTTGATATGTATTATGTCGGCGTATTAGGTATTTACATGGTGGCTTTGCCATTGAGTGTCTGGTTGATGTATGCCTTAGCGGATACGCTGTATCGTAACGTTTTCACGATGTTTTTTGGCATGATTATTTTTGTTACTTTATTTGAACTGGTGACACTGAGCATTCAAATGCTATTTAAACTTGCTGATGTAAGTGATACGTTTTTTATCAGTCGTTTTTTAGGCCCGACCTTGTTAATCAATATGCTTTTATTCATAATTTTTATTTTTCCCTTCAAAAAATTATTTGTTATCGAATAATTTTTGAAGGTTTTTTTATGCTTACAACTTTGTCATATAAAAAAGTGCATTTGAAACATTTTTGTAACATTTCGTTTATCTTAATGTCATATGGCTGTGGTACAATTTTCATGTCGTCGGGAAAGGTCTAAAAAAATTCCCGAATAATTAAGAAAAAATTCAAAGTAAGCCAGTCGGAGGAATGAAGAGTGAAGAAGAGTTTGTTATCAGCATTGTTAGTTTGCTCATTAACACTTACAGCAGTTGCAGCTCCCAGTGTAGCCGCGGCAGATACTATCGATCAAAAAATTGAAAATCAAGATAAAGTAATCAACGATTTAAAAGGGCAACAAGCTAGCGCCCAAGCACAAATCGATACACTTGAAAGCGAAGTTGCAGCCATTACAGCTAAAGCCGAAGCTTTGGTTAACGACCAAGTTAAATTAAATAAAGACACACAAAAATTACAAAAAGAAATTGCAGACTTGAAAGTTCGGATTGCAAAACGGGAAGAAGCGATTAAAAAGCAAGCCCGTGACGTCCAAGTGAATGGCCAAAGCACGAACTTTATCGATGCAGTTGTAGAATCTGATTCTCTAACAGATGCTATCGGTCGTGTTCAAGCAATGACAACAATTGTTAAAGCGAACAACGATTTAGTAAAACAACAAAAAGCTGATAAAAAAGCCGTTGAAGATAAAAAAGCTGAAAACGACAAAAAATTAGCCCAAATCCAAGCAAACCAAGCCGAACTTGAAACTCAAAAAGCAGACGTTCAAGGCAAACAAGCAGATCTAAATGCAATGAAAGCAGACCTTGCTTTGCAACAAAATACTGCTGAAGGCCAAAAAGCTGGCTTGCAAAAAGAAAAACAAGAAGCAGAAGCAGAACAAGCGCGCATTCGCGAACAAGAAAAACAAGCGGAAGCTGCACGTAAACAAGCACAAGAACAAGCAGCGCAAGATGCTGTAGCGCAAAGCGCAACAACAGAAGAATCTAGTTCAGCTAGCTCATCAGCAAGTAATGGTTCTTCAACTGGTTCAGCAAGCAATTCCAACACATCTTCAAGCTCAACTGGTTCATCAAGTACGAATAACAATAGCAATACTGAATCATCAAACAATAATAATAATGGTGGTAGTTCTGCTGCAGAAACACCTAAACCAGAAATTCCAAAACCAGAAATCCCAGCGCCTTCAGGTGGCGGTGTGATTGGTTACGCACAACAATTTATCGGCGTCCCTTATGTTTGGGGTGGTAAAGATCCTTCAGGTTTTGACTGTTCCGGTTTTGTTGGCTACGTTTACTTACACGCAGCTGGCCGTAACATTGGTACTTACACAGTAGCGCAAGAATCTGCTGGTACTATTATTCCTGTAAGTCAAGCACAACCAGGTGATTTATACTTCTGGGGTTCACCAGGTAGCTCACATCACGTTGCAATTGCAATGGGTGGCGGACAATATATTCACGCACCACAACCTGGTCAATCTGTTTCAATCAGTTCTGTTTCTTACTTTGCACCACAATTTGCGGTTCGCATGTAATAAATGAAATTCTGACACGGTCTTCATTTGGAGATCGTGTTTTTTAGTGTAGTCAATCAGTAAAAAGCGTGCTAAAGTAAATATAAATTTGCAACTCGTACAGATAGGTATTTTCTATTTGCTACTCGCTTTAGATAAGGAGAAGAAAACAAATGACATTTGAAGAAATTTTACCCCACTTAAAAAAAGGAGAAAAAATTATTCGTAAAGGCTGGAGCGGTTTTGAACTTTACGTAACCTTAGTAAATGGAGAAGTGTATGATAATTCCCCTGTTACGCCTTACTTTTTAATTAAAACTGCTGATGAAGGATTTTCGAGCTTTGCTCCAACGGTTTGTGACATTCTGGCAGATGATTGGGAAATTGTCCATGAGTGAGGATGATAACAGCGCGTTTTTAAATCAGGTGGTTTTCGTAACGGGGGTCGCTTCTGGGATTGGTCAGGCACAAGCTAAAGCTTTTTTAGCTGCCGGTGCTAAAGTCTTTGGTGTAGATGTGCAGGAAGACTTTAGCCAAAATTTTGCAGATTATGGGGAGAACTTTGTTGGTTATATCGCGGATGTATCAAAAAAAGAAGATTGTCTCAATGCAGTTGCCGCTTGCATAACCTGCTTCAATCAAATTGATATTTTATTAAATACCGCTGGGAAATTGGATAACTACAAACCGCTTTTAGAAACCGATGATAATTTATGGCAAGACATTCTTGCGACAAATTTAAAT
The DNA here is from genome assembly GCF_029983095.1 of Enterococcus montenegrensis. Classification (NCBI taxonomy): domain Bacteria; kingdom Bacillati; phylum Bacillota; class Bacilli; order Lactobacillales; family Enterococcaceae; genus Enterococcus; species Enterococcus montenegrensis. The sequence goes on along the minus strand of NZ_CP120467.1, from coordinate 2,550,130 downwards.
AGCATCTACTACATTACCAAATCCGCTTTACCCGCTTTGATTAAAGCTGAGGGAACGGTTATTAATATGTGTTCAATTGCCAGCCTTGTCGCAGGCGGTGGTGGGATTAGTTATACCGTTAGTAAGCATGCTATTGCTGGATTTACGAAGCAATTGGCATTAGATTATGCCAAAAAAATTCACGTGGTAGGGATTGCACCAGGAGCAATAAAGACATCAATGAATGCCGCTGACTTTGCTGGTGATGGTAAAATGGCTGCTTGGGTAGCAGAGGAAACGCCAGTTAAACGGTGGGCGCAACCTGAAGAAGTAGCGGATTTAACCTTGTTTTTAGCTAGTAGCAAAGCGCGCTATCTGCAAGGCAATATTGTCCCAATTGATGGCGGTTGGTTATTAAAGTGAAGACAGTTTAATAACCAATATAAAAAGAAGCTTTTTTTTGTTCAGGGTCTTTGCTATAGTTAAAGACAGGGAGTAAATCCCACTGCACCACTTCAATCCTTTGGGTGCAGTTTATTACCAAGGTGGATAACCTTGCAAAGGAGAGAGTCAATGGATAATCAAATCAAAAAGTTAGGTTCAGTTCACTGGAAGACAGATGAAGTTGCCAAAATGGCCGTTGTTGCGGCGCTATATGTGGTGGTTACGGTTTTTTTAGCTCCTTTTAGTTTTGGCCAAGTCCAATTGCGCGTAGCAGAAATGTTCAACTTTTTAGCCTTGTACAACAAGCGCTATGTGTGGTCTGTGACCATCGGTTGTGCTATTGCCAACATCGCTTCCCCCAATGGGATCCTTGATGTTTCAATCGGAAGTGTCTGTACTTTTTTTGTGTTAGTTATTTGCCGTAAAATTTGTGCGAGTTTTACGGATATGCGGATTAAAATTGCGATTTGCGCTGTGTTATTTGCCTTTTCGATGTTTACTGTTGCCGGGCAACTAACTATTTTATACAAAATGCCATTTTGGATTAATTGGGGATATATTGCCATTGGCGAGTTACTGTCTATGACTATTGGCGGGATTATCATGTATACGATTGGTCAAAAAATCGATTTAACAAAATAAATTTCTAAAGCAGACGCGATTGAAGGTCTGCTTTTTTTTGTGCTCTTTTATAAGGTAGTTTTCAAAAGAAAGTTGGTCGTTTGCAGACTTTCACTGCGACTAAATCAGAATTTCTTTTTTGTTTTGATCGAGCTACTAATAAATTATCGTTGCAAAAAAGGACAGTGACCAAAACACGTCACTGCCCTGCCAGGTTTTAAAATCCTTATTTTACATATTCTTCTGTTAGTGTCATGAAGTCGTTGATATCATGTAGCACCATATCGATTCCTGCTTGCCAGAAATCTGGTTTAGTTAAATCAACATTTAAATGTTTTTGGGCCAAATCTTCTGTTGTCATAGCAGCAGTATCTCGTAATAAAGCAATGTATTGATCTTCAAAATTACCATCACTTTTCATAGCTTGGGCATAAATTCCCATACTAAACAAGTAGCCAAATGTATATGGGAAGTTATAAAATGGCACATCATCAATAAAGAAATGTAATTTTGCTGCCCAGAAATGAGGATGATATTTTGCTAAACCATCGGCATAAGCTTCTTTTTGGGCAGCTACCATCATTTCTGTAATTTTTTCTGGTGCCACTAGACCCTGTTGGCGGGCAGTGTAAAAATCATTTTCAAAAATAAAGCGGGCATGAATGTTCATAAACATCGCAATCGCATTTTGCATTTTTGCATCTAATAAATTGATTTTTTCTGCTTTGGTTGTTGCGCCTTTTAACGTTGCGTCAGCGACGATTAGTTCTGCAAACGTACTAGCAGTTTCGGCAACGTTCATGGCATAATCTTGATTCAAGCGGGGAATATCCCATAAAACACTGCTGTGAAAAGCATGTCCTAATTCATGGGCTAATGTGGCCACTTCGTTAATAGAATTGCTATAGGTCATGAAAATGCGTGACTCTTGTGTTTCTGGTAATTCGGTACAATAGCCACCAGGACGTTTGCCGGGACGATCTTCTGCTTCAATCCAGCTTTTTTCAAAAGCCATTTGGGCAAAATCTGCCATTTTTGGACTGAATTTGCGGAAGTTATCTAAGATAAAAGCAGCCGCTTCGTCATAAGTGAAAGTGCGTTCTGTCATACCGTCCAAAATAATCGGAGCATCTTGATCTTGCCATTCCATCTTCTCTTTACCGAATAATTGTGCTTTTCTCGTTAGAAAGTCTACGATTGGTTGCTTATTTTTTTGAATAGTTCCCCACATCGCATCAAGTGTGGCTTTTGACATCCGATTGTATTCCAACGGTTGTTTTAAATAATCGGTTGTGCCATGTAATTTGTAAGTGGATAAACGAAAACCATCCAAATGATTTAACGTATCGGCAAATAAATCGGCTTTTTCGCGCCAAACATTTTCCCAGGTGGCAAATAAAGCAGCCCGCACCTTTTTATCAGGATCTCCCATCATTTTATTGAAAGCTTGACCGGCAGATAGTTTTTGGATGTTGCCTGCTTCATCGGTAAAAGGGATCTCAATGGTTGCAACTAGTGTATCGTAGTGCTGACTCCAAGCGTTCAAGCCATCCAAAGATAACGTATTGATAATATTTTCAGCTTCTTCAGATAACAATTCATTACCATCACGCCGAATTTCGCTTAAACGAAAGGCAACAGTTTTTAACGCATCGCTTGTTAGGAGGTCAGACCAATCTTGATCTGAAATTTCAGTGAATTTTTTCGCTAAGATCGTTTCACTTAATTGAAAGATTGGGGAGAGTGAAGTTAATTTGCCATAACGGATTTTGGCATCCACATCGGTTACATCAGCAGACATTAGTGCGTTTAAAAATGAACTGCATTGAGAAAAACCGTTGGCAATCTTTTCTCGTAAGTTTAATAGAGCTGCTAAATTTGCGGTAATATCACGATCTTTTACCTCAAAATTTTTGACCTTGCTTTGATAGTCTTTTAATTGCTCTTCTAAGAGTTCCATCCGGCCAGTCAGTTCCTTTGATTGACTACCACCAGGGAAAATACTGTCTAAATCCCATGTTAATGCGTACATCTACAACACTTCTTTCTATTAATTTAATCCTTTTTAGTATAGCACAACAAAAGTATTCAGAAACTTCTGAGAGCTTTGAATTTTACAATTATATTGAAACCAATCCTAAAATAATGACCTGGTATTAGAAAATTAAATAAGTCTATAACTATAAAGGAAGATAACAATTACTCGTTTGTGGTAAAATTAGAAACTGAATTGGAGGCGTCATATGAAACGAAATTTTAAAAATCCATACGTGTATTTAGGCATTGCCATTTTCATGATGGTGATTTTATTTATCAGTTCTTCGCAAACGTACCACCAACAATCACAAATCGGTTTTTTGGAAACACTTTTAAAAAATGAGCCCTTAAAAAAGCCCCTAAGTCAGATTGCTTTTAACTATGCCGGCAGTGAAGTCAGCATTGCGGCTAAAGGCTATTTTTCCTTTGTAGAGTTTTTTATTCGTAAAGGAGCACATTTTATAACCTACTTTATTTTAGGCGCAAGCTTGACATTGGCCTTATATTACCGTCAAAAAAATTTCTGGTGGGGTGGCTTCTTTGGTCTCTTAAGTGCCACCGGTTATGCTGCTTTGGATGAATTTCATCAAATGTTAACAGGGGATAGAACGCCGCTTTTTCAAGACGTACTTTTAGATATGTCAGGGGCACTAACAGCGATATTCATCATCTTGCTTTATCTTTTGGCTACTAAAAAAAGACTTTCATAGCTAGATAAGACCTGTGGCAAAAAATGTCAGCGGTTTTTACTTAAAAATAAGGTTCTCGTCATCATTTTGTTCTAACTTATTTTTTGATATGGTCTTTGATTTGAAAAATGTGGATAAAGGGCTACAATAAAGAGGTGAGCCTAAAAGTTTAGGTAAAAGTGTAACGAGGAGGAGTTTAGATGTCAGGACATTCAAAGTGGAACAATATTCAAGGTCGCAAAAATGCGCAAGATGCAAAACGCGGTAAAATTTTTCAAAAATTATCCCGGGAAATTTATATGGCAGCAAAATCTGGTGGTGGTGACGTGGCGATGAACCCAGCATTACGCTTAGTGGTAGATAAGGCCAAAGCTGCCAATATGCCAAATGATAATGTTGATCGGGCCATTAAAAAAGCAACTAGTTCTGCCGATGAGGCAAATTATGATGAAGTAACCTATGAAGGTTATGGTCCTGGTGGGGTAGCAATTTTAGTTCATGCCTTAACAGACAATCGCAATCGCACTGCCACAAATGTCCGCGTAGCTTTTACGCGTAATGGCGGTAATTTAGGGGAAACAGGTTCTGTTAATTATTTATTTGAGCGAAAAGGGTATATAGCCATTGAGCGTGAAGGCCTTGCTGTAGATGAAGATACGATGTTTGAAGATGTTTTAGAGGCAGGTGCAGAAGACTTGATTGCTGCTCCTGAAGTTTTTGAAATTTATACGGCAGCAGAAGATTTTACCGCAGTTAGAGATCAGTTAGAAAAAGATGGTTTTACTTTGGCGCAAGCTGAATTGACCATGGTACCACAAACCACGATTGTTTTAGATGATGAACAAAAAGCTAAATTGGAACAACTTGTAGACAAATTAGAAGACGATGACGATGTTGCAGAAGTCTTTACCAGTATGGAAAATTAAGCATGCAATTACCCAAGTTTAAATTTCTCGACGAACGGATTGCCATTCATGAAAGCTTACCGGTCGGAGTCATGCTGGCTATGGCGGGCGGTTTTTTAGATGCTTATACGTATTTATTTCACGGTGAAGTTTTCGCTAGTATGCAATCTGGTAATGTCATTTTACTGGGCTTAAATTTGGCGCAAGGTAATTTTGACCACATCATTCGGTATGTATTTCCCATTTGTATCTTTTTGTTGGGCATCTTTTTTACTGACGTGTTGAAATTTCGCTTTGAACATGAGCGCTTTGTTTGGCAAAATGTTGCAGTCGCCATTGAGGCGGTGGGGATTTTTTGTGTCGGGATTTTTTCTGATTCTGGTCATAATTTATTGATCAATTCTTCGTTGTCATTTTTTGCAGCCATTCAGTTTGCTACATATCGGCGTTTAGCAGGCTTGCCTTATGCTACGACAATGACGACTGGAAATTTGCGCTCAATTGCAGATTATACGTACCAACATTTTTTCAAAAAAGATCCAACTGCCAGTTTTAAAATCAAATATACGGCCACGATTATTTTTGCCTTTTGTTTAGGGGCAATTTTAAGTACGCTGTCTGCCCATCTTTTTGCTGGAAAAGCAATTTGGTTGGTATCCTTATTGCTATTTGGCGTACTTGGCATTACCATTTATCATCAAAAATGAAATAAGCCTAGCTTAGAAATTTTTTCTAAGCTGGGCTTATTTTATGCATAAAAAAAGACTGCGACAAAAATCTGTCACAGTCTTTTTGCATAATCTTTATTAGACATCATTTTAGCACGACGATTTTAGCAATTAAAAAACTAGAACCGGTGTACCAGTTGAAACCATGTTGAATAATTTTGCCATTACGTCTGGTGGTGTGTTGATACAGCCGTGGGACCCACGTGTTTTCCAAAGATCGCCACCATAGGCTGGTTGCCAGTCTGAATCGTGAATACCAACACCAGTCCAATCAATAGGCATCCAGTAATCTACTGGACTAGCATATTTTGTTCCGTCGTCATTTTTGCCTCGGAGTGTTTCGTTGCGAGATTTTTCCCAAACATAGAATACGCCAGGTGGTGTTGGTGATTTTGGTTTACCCGAAACAATATCGGTTTCCAGTGCAACCGCACCATCTTTGTAATACCACATATGTTGGTTTTGTAAGTCTACTTCAATATACGTATTGCCGACTAAAGGTTTGTCAGCTGTGCCACTGCCTTTTACAATTGGTGAGCGCGTAAAGTTTTCACCCTTCATAATTTGTTCCATTAGTGCGGGTACTTCTTGATCTGTTTGGATAGTCCAACTTAAAGTGCCATCTGGAACTGTCACATCACCCCGCAGTGTGCTTTTGAAGTTTGTGGGATTACTACTTGTATTATATTGTTGACCTAGTTCGGTTACATAGCCCGTTACTTTGTCTTTATTTAAGGTAACTTTACCATCTTTATATTCCAACCAGTCCATGATAGTGGTTGTTGGAATTTGGAATTGGTCACCATTAATGGAATAATTTGCTTGAATTTGGGCAACTTTATTTAAAGCATTTAATTCTTCTTTTAAATTTGCATCATTGGCGGTAACTTTTGGCTTTTCAGTATAGTTGGTTAACTCCAAGCTGTCTTTATTACTGCTGACTGCTTTTTTGACGTCAGCCACGACAGCTGCAACATTAACGGAATTTCCTTCGACCTCAGGAGTCACTGTAAAACCGCCAGGACCTTTTGTTAAAGTAGCATCTTTTGTTTTTGTACGATTTTTATTAAATTCATTTAATTCATTTTCAATTTTTTTAATCGCACTGGTAAGTTGATCTTCGTTGACTGCCACGCCGTCTAATTTATCGTCACTTTCAGCAAAGACATACGCCACGCCCCATTTCCAACGATTTTGGGCATCTTTGATTTTTTCCAAATCTTTGGTGTAGTCGGTTTTTAAACCTAAGTCAACTTTTTTTATCGACTGCCAATTTGTGCCATTATCTTTAATATCAAAGGTTTGCTCATCGGCGGCCCCTTTTAGTTTCGCGTTGGCTTCTTTGACCGTCAAATTTGCAATGCTTGTTTCATTGATTTTTGTATTGGGTAAAAAATGATCGCTATAATGAAAGCTCCGCGCGGCATATGCGCCCCCGGCAATAACGAACAAGGCTAAAAAAATAGCAAGAATCACTTTAGTATGTTTTTTGTGGCGAGAAGCTCTAGTCATCAGATATCTCCTTAAAGCGTTTAGTTTTATAATAAAATTATATCGAGAATATCATAGCACAGATTGTGAAAAAAGCGAAGATTATGCTTAAAAGACAATAAAAAATTTAAAACTGCTGTTTTCATTAAGTCTACCTTTAATGAAATGATTAAGGAACCTTATTTTGAAATTTTTCATCAAAAAAGCCTGCCAACAAAAATGCGGGCAGGTTTTTTTAATTAGATTAAATTATTTAAGCTTATTTAGCAGCGTCTTCGGCTTCTAATTTTTTGAATGCTTCATCTACAATATCTTTTAATTGTGAAGCAGAAGCGTTCATACGGTCTTGTTCTGAGTCAGTCAATGGAATTTCAATAACTTGTTGAATTCCTTGCGCATTGATGACAGCAGGTGCACCGATATAAATATCGTTTAAGCCGTATTGACCTTCCAAGTAAACAGATAATGGGAAGACTGCATTTTCATCATTTAAAATAGCGCGGGTAATTCGTGCCAAGGCCGTTGCGATACCATAGAAAGTTGCGCCTTTTTTATCGATGATCGTGTAGGCTGCATCACGAACACTAAAGAACAAGTTAACCATAGCTTCTTCATCGACGTCAGGATTGTTTTTAATCCATTCGTAAATTTGTAAGCCGGCAACGTTAGCGTGTGACCAAACTGGAAATTCTGAATCGCCGTGTTCGCCTAAAATATAGGCATGGACGTTGCGGGCATCTACTTTAACTAATTCCGCAATTTTTTGGCGGAAACGAGCAGAATCTAAGGAAGTACCTGAACCGATAACGCGTTCTTTTGGAAAACCTGAGAATTTCCATGTTGAGTAAGTTAGAATATCAACTGGGTTAGCGGCAACCAAGAAAATGCCGTTAAAGCCAGAAGCCACGATTTGAGTTACAACGTCGCGGTTAATTTTTAAGTTTTTATGAACTAAGTCTAAGCGAGTTTCACCTGGTTTTTGAGGTGCACCAGCAGTAATAACAACTAAATCGGCATCATGTGCGTCTGCGTAAGTAGCTGAGTAAATTTTCTTAGGAGAAGTCCAAGCTAGGGCATCAGTTAAATCTAATGCGTCGCCTTCAGTTTTTTTGACGTTAATATCGACGATCCCAACTTCTTGGGCGATATTTTGAGTTACAAGTGCAAAAGCATAACTAGAACCAACAGCTCCGTCACCTACTAAGATAACTTTTTGGTGGTCTTTTAAGAAAGCACTCTTTTTTCCATCTGTCATGTTTGTTTCATCCCTTCTCAGATTATTTCCTTCACAAGCAATCCTATCATTTCAGTTATCTTTTGTCATGCGATATGCCTCGATATAATACAGTTTTATCAGCTGTTTCTTTTTGTGAGCACTTACATTATTACAAAAGTTTGTTTTAGTTTGAACAATGGATTTTAGTGGGAATATCTCTAAAAAAAGCTAAAGAGCGCTTGCAACTTTTAGCTAATCTGTAAGTTTGTGTTATAATACTAAAACAATACAGTTAATAAAATTTTTTAATTAATGTGCAATTAACGAAATAGTGAGCGTAGCTAACTTGATTGCAAAACTAGACTAGGGGATAATTTGTCGCCTGGCCTTTTGGCGTGTTTTAGTTAAAGTGAAATGAGGAATAATAATGAAGATGATCGTTGGCTTGGGAAATCCTGGGTTGAAATATGCAAAAACAAAACATAATGTCGGCTTTATGACAATTGATCGTTTAGCCCAAAAGTACAACGTTACGTTTAAACGCAACAACTTTGAAGCTGAACAAGGAGAGCTTTTTCTTGATGGTGAAAAAATTATTTTAATTAAACCCCAAACTTTTATGAATGATTCTGGTAGAGCTGTGGGACCTTTGATGACGTATTTGGGTGTTTTACCCGAAGAGTTAGTGGTAGTATATGATGACTTGGATTTAGCGGTAGGGAAAATTCGTTTACGGCAAAAAGGCGCATCTGGTGGCCATAATGGAATTAAGAGCATTATAACACATTTAAAAGGCAGCCAAACTTTTGATCGAATTAAAATCGGCATTGGTAGACCGCCTCAAAATATGACAGTTGTCAATCATGTACTAAGTCCTTTTTCACAAGATGATTTACCATTGATTGAAACCAGTATCGACCATGGTGTCGCTGCTTTAGAAGAATATTTTAAAACAAATGATTTTATTAATACGATGAATAAATTTAATTAATAAAAACAAGATTAACTGAGTAGCTAGCGAGCAATAAAAAAAGCGTCTTTAGTGACCGAAACCGTCACTTAAAGCCTCTTTATCTTATTGCTCGCTAGCAAAGCGGTTATTTAAAACATCTTATAATCGAGTTCAAATTGATTTGATAGCTCGGCAATAAGAAAAGTGTCGCAAATGACAAAAAAAGTCATTCACGCCACTTTGCCTTACTGCTCACTATCCCCCAATCATTTTGAACATCTTAATGAAATCGAGTTTTAGCAGCTAGAAAAATCGACAACAAGCAAATAAAGTTGAATGATAAAAAGCATCATTAAAATTTATTTGTCTTGTCGCTCATTTTCTGAACGAGCCGCTAAAACATCTTAATGAAATCGAGTTTTAAACAACCTGCCAGCTCGACAATAAAAAAAGCGTCTTTAGTGACCGAAACCGTCACTTAAAGCCTCTTTATCTTATTGCTCGCTAGCAAAGCGGTTATTTAAAACATCTTAATTTAGGAGGTAAAAATATGGATTTGCTTGGTTTGTTTGATAAGGTACCGCAGATTGGCCAATGGCAAGAACAGTTAGCCCAAAAGAGTAAACGGCAATTGTTAACTGGCCTTTCAGGTTCGGCCAAAACACTGGCGCTGGTCAGTACATTAAAAAAATTGCAAAAATCAATTTTAGTCATTACGCCGAATTTGTATTATACCAATCAATTAGTTGAAGATTTGCGTAATGTAACAGATGCTGTTTTTGCCTTTCCAGTGGATGAAGTCCTATCAGCAGAAATGGCTTTTGCCTCACCAGAAGCAAAAGCAGAACGGGTGCAAACATTAAATGCTATTTCCCAAAATGAATTGGGAATTTATGTTATGCCAGTGGCGGCGTTGCGAAAGCACTTGCCTACGCCTAAGACGTGGCGTGACTATCAATTGCATTGGCAAATTGGTGATGAGTTAGATTTAACAACTTTACCAGCGCAGCTGGTTTTAATGGGGTATCAGCGGGAAAGTATGATTGCTAAACCCGGCGAATTCAGTATTCGTGGTAGCATCATAGACATTTATCCTTTACATGCAGAATATCCGGTGCGGGTGGAATTATTTGATGTTGAAATTGATTCCATGCGCTATTTTGACGTGGAAACACAACGTTCTTTAGGGAATGTAGACCATGTTTTGATCAGTCCAACCAGTGAGCTGGTTTTTACTGACCTTGAGCTCAAAACAGGTGCCAAAAATTTAAAAATAGCTTTGGAAAAACGTTTAGCAGTCACCAGAGAAAAAACAGATCAAGAGTTTTTAAGTGAATATTTTGGTCAACTGCAAAATGAGTGGTTGAAGGGCGAGCCAGGAGAAAATGTCAATTTTTATCTTGATTTTCTTTATGAGCAGCCAACGACGATTGTGGATTACTTTGCAAAAGACACGCTTTTAATGGTAGATGATTATCCCCGCATCATGGAAACCAATCGTGAAATTGAGCGAGAAGAAGGGGAATGGCAGGTTCAAAAAATTAGTGAGCTGCGCGTCTTTAATGAACAAAAATTTGGCGTAGACGTGCACCAGTTCTTCCAAAAGGAAACATTTACGACTAGCTTTTTTGCATTATTTCAAAAAGGGATGGGGAATTTACGTTTTGGCGCGATTTGGAATTTTCAATATCGGCCGATGCAACAGTTTTTCAGCCAAATGGGTCTATTAAAAGCCGAGTTAGAACGCTGGGAAAAACAGCAGCAGACGGTTTTATTTTTAGTAGCAGATGAAGAAAGAGCACAAAAGTTGGATCATAATTTCCGTGATCATGAAATTTATGCACCGGTGGCCAAAGGGGATAAATTAATTACCGGTCGCAGTCAAATCGTGGTCGGTAGCTTGCAAAGCGGTTTTGAAATGCCGCAAGATCGTTTAGTCGTTGTGACAGAAAAAGAGATTTTTCAAAAAGTAAAACGAAAACGCGCGCGGCGTCAAACAATTACCAATGCCGAACGATTAAAAAGCTATAACGAGTTAAAACCAGGGGACTATGTTGTTCATGCTAATCATGGGATTGGGAAATATATCGGCATGGAGACCTTGGAAGTCGATGGCGTTCATCAAGATTACATCACGATTTTATATCAAAACGACGATAAGCTCTTTATTCCCGTTACGCAATTAAACTTGATTCAAAAATATGTTGCTTCAGAGTCCAAGACCCCTAAAATTAATAAATTAGGTGGTAGTGAATGGAGTAAAACAAAACGAAAAGTCTCCGGTAAAATTGAAGATATTGCCGATGATTTAATTGCCTTATACGCAAAAAGAGAAGCAGAAAAAGGCTTTGCCTTTGCACCAGATGATGCGTATCAAAAACAATTTGAAGATGCTTTTCCATATACGGAAACAGATGACCAGCTTCGCAGCGCTGCTGAAATTAAGCGAGATATGGAAAAAGCAAAACCGATGGATCGCCTGCTGGTGGGGGATGTTGGGTTTGGGAAGACCGAAGTAGCGCTACGGGCTGCCTTTAAGTCTATTAAAGAAAGTAAACAGGTTGCCTTTTTAGTCCCTACCACGATTTTAGCGCAACAACATTATGAAACGATGCTTGATCGTTTTGAGGGTTTTCCAGTCAATATTGGTTTGCTTAGTCGTTTTAGAACGAAAAAACAACAAGCTGAGACACTGGAACAAATTCGCACCGGGCAAGTGGATATTGTAGTAGGAACGCACCGCTTATTGTCTCAAGATGTGAAATTTTCTGATCTAGGATTATTGGTCATTGATGAGGAACAACGTTTTGGTGTGAAGCACAAAGAACGTTTGAAACAATTACGTTCTCAAGTGGATGTTTTGACCTTAACGGCGACACCGATTCCCCGCACGTTGCACATGTCCATGTTAGGGGTACGGGATTTATCGGTCATTGAAACACCACCGGAAAATCGTTATCCTATTCAAACCTACGTGATGGAAAAAAATCCTGGCGCAATTCGAGAAGCGATTCACAGAGAACTAGCCCGAGATGGTCAAATTTTTTATTTGTACAATCGAGTGGAAACGATTGAAAAAAAAGTCGATGAATTGCAAGCTTTAGTCCCAGAAGCCCGGATTGGTTACGCCCATGGTCAAATGACAGAAATTCAATTGGAAAACACGTTGTTAGACTTTATTGAAGGGCAATATGATATTTTAGTCACCACGACGATTATTGAAACAGGAGTGGATATTCCAAACGTCAATACGTTGTTTGTAGAAAATGCCGATTACATGGGTTTATCTACTTTGTACCAATTAAGAGGGCGCGTTGGTCGGAGTAATCGGGTAGCTTATGCGTATTTCATGTATGAACCACAAAAGATTTTAAATGAAGTAAGTGAAAAGCGACTCCAAGCGATCAAAGATTTTACTGAACTAGGCTCTGGTTTTAAAATTGCAATGCGAGATTTATCGATTCGAGGCGCGGGTAATTTATTAGGTGCCCAGCAGCACGGCTTTATTGATGCGGTTGGTTTTGATATGTATTCGCAAATGTTAGAAGAAGCTGTTGCCCGCAAGCAAGGTAAAAATATTCAAAGCCAAAAAACTTCAGTGGAAATTGACTTGGGGATTGACGCTTACTTGCCGGGTACGTATATTACTGACGAACGCCAAAAAATTGAAGTATATAAACGGATTCGTGAATTAGAAAACGAAGAGCAATTGGATGAATTGCAAGATGATTTGTTGGATCGTTTTGGAGAATACCCGGATGAAGTTGCCCATTTATTGACGATTGGTCAAATTAAAATGGACGGCGATCGCGCTTTATTGGAAAGTATTCGCAAGATTAATCAACAAATTAAAGTAACATTAAGTAAAGTTGGTACAAAAACGTATACAGTCGAACAATTATTCGAAGCGTTGTCTGTGACCAAAATGAAAGCTGCAATGGCTGTAAGTAACGACAAAATGACGATTACATTAACCATTGGGCAAAAAATGACGCAGGCTGTCTGGCTTCATGAAATTCAAGAATTTATTAAAGCGTTACGAGAAGAAAAATATAAGCGCGCGATTGTACCTGAAACGAAATAACTTAGCAAAGTTTAAAATTACTTTATTTTAAGTAAAGAAATGCAGATCAGATGTTCTTTCATAGCAAATTGAGGCACACTAAAAGAGCAAAAAGCAAGAGGTGAGAAGATGAAGGCAGAAAATGCCAAAGAAAAAGTAAGTCAAATGCAAAAAATGATGCAAGGCGCCTTTGTGCTAACTGCCGCTTCTTTTATTGCCAAAGTATTAAGTGCGATTTATCGCGTTCCCTTACAAAACTTGGTGGGAGACAAGGGTTTTTACGTGTACCAGCAAGTATATCCTATTTATGGTTTGGCGATGACCTTAGCGCTATCGGGACTGCCCCAATTTATCTCCAAATATATCGCAGAAATAAATGGTGTCAAAGAACAAAAAAATGCCATTCAAAAATTAATTCCAGTCGTATTTTACTGCGGGCTAATCTTGTGGGGAGTGACTTTTTTTGGTGCTGGTATTATTGCACTTTTAATGGGCAATGAGCTGTTAACCCCGTTAATTATGATTGTATCTTTCACCTTTTTATTGATGCCTTTTCTTGCTTTTTATCGTGGTAACTTTCAAGGGCAACTGCAAATGGTTCCCAGCGCAGTTTCTCAAGTGGTGGAACAATTTGTTCGCGTCGGTGTCATTATTGCGGCAGCGCTTATGTTTCAAGCTGGCATTTTAGATGTCTATGAAACCGGTACGCTTTCTATGAGTGGCGCTGTTTTTGGCGGACTGTGGGCTGTGGTATTGCTCGTTTATTATCAAAAGAAAATCAGTGGCGTCAGTTTGAATTTACTAAAGGATTTTCATTTTGGTAAAATTGATAAGAAATTAGTGCGGCGCTTTGTGGTTGAAGGCGGTTTGCTGTCGATTTACACGGGTTTTTTGATTTTGTTTCAATTAATTGATTCTTTTGTCATTGCCAATGAGTTACAAAATTTTGGTTTTAATCAAACGAACGCACAAATTGCTAAAGGAGTATATGATAGGGGACAGCCCATGGTACAATTAGGTTTGGTAGTGGCTGCTGCCTTAAGTTCTACTTTTTTACCAGCCTTAACGAAATATCTAGTTGCCCGGAATCATAAGTTGTTTCAAAGTTCAGCCAAAATTTATTTGCGCCTGACAACGAGTATTTCACTGGCTGCTTCTTTTGGGTTGGCGCTGGTCATGCCTTCTTTAAACTATGCTCTCTTTAAAGATCAGGCCGGTAACGACGTCTTACAAGTTTTTGTTTTTTCTGTCTTTTTAATGGCAGTCATTCAAGCTTATCAAGCAGTCGCCCAAAGTCAAAATCATTTTCGACCGGCTTTAAAAGCGGCGATTATAGGCTTAGTGGTGAAATTTGTCACGACATTAATTTTGACCGCCACAATGGGAACGTTAGGGGCCAGCGTGGGGACGATATTGGGTTTAGTGGCGACTTTGTGGCGTCTCATTCAAGCTGAAGATCAAGTGATTAATCGTTTTTGGCGTGAGCGTTTCTTTCTAAAAAAAATGATAAGCAGCTTATTAGTTATGAGTGGAGCTGTGGTGCTATTTTATTTTTTAGTGGCTCTTTTTGGCGGATTCCAAACGCGTTTTGGAGCACTTGTAGTGACTATTTTAGCGGTTGCAGTAGGGGTTTACGCCTTTTTAAAAGCTGCGATACGCTTTGATTTGTTGACACTAAGAGAATGGCTAATGTTGCCTTTTGGTAAAAAATTATTACGTTTAAAAAAATCTAAATAAAGAAAACGAGGGAAAAAGATGCGTTTAGACAAATTTTTAAAAATTTCACGGATCATCAAGCGGCGTTCTGTCGCAAAAGAAGTAGCGGATAAAGGTCGCATCCAAGTAAATGGCAAGCTGGCCAAATCTTCTAGTACGGTTAAAGTTGGCGACCAGGTCAAAATTGGTTTTGGAAATAAGACCTTAGAAATTAAAGTCTTAAAATTACATGAGTCCACCAAAAAAGAGGATGCTGCTCAAATGTATGAAATTATTAGCGAAATAAGAAACGAAAATGTCTAGAAATTCATTAGACAAGCCTACTTTAAGTTGCTATAATTAATTTTGGATTATCCAATTTGCGCAAGGTAAGGAAAGGACGTGACAGACGTGATAAATGGCCGCAATCAAAATGTTGAACAACTTGACAATGAATATGTCAAAAAACAAATTGCCAAATATCAAGAACAACATCGGAAGGTTGTTTTTAAACGTCGTCGTTTAACGTTACTTTTAGTCATTACCTTTTTGGTTTTTGCTTTTGTCGGTTTCCAACTTTTTTCAGATCATCAACGTTTGGTGAAATTAGAAGCGATAAGACAAGAAGCTCTGGCAGATAATAAGGTAGTAACAAACAATGTCGACCAATTGAAAAAAGAAGTCGCTTTGCTAAAGGATGAAGACTATGTGGCAAAACTTGCCCGCAGCCGTTTTTATTATTCTAAAGACGGTGAAAAAGTTTATCCTATCGCTGGGAATAATCAAAGCAATAAACAAGAAGACGCAAAAGTGGAAAAAGCCATTGATCGGACGAATGGGTCATCTACTGCTGAAGAGTAGTAAATATAAATTTCAGGTTTAAACTAGGAGGAACAAATCTTTTATGTCAATCGAAGTAGGAGCTAAGCTGCAAGGAAAAGTGTCGGGGATTACAAATTTTGGTGCTTTTATTGATCTGGGTAACCGTAAAACTGGTTTGGTGCATATCAGTGAAGTATCAGATGGCTTTGTCAAAGACATCAACGACGTTTTAAAAGTCGGAGATGAGGTAACAGTGTTGGTAACATCTGTTGGTGATGACGGCAAAATTGGGTTATCCATTCGCAAAGCAGTAGATAAACCACAAGCAGAGAAAAAAGAATTCAAAAAAGAACCAAGTCGTCGTCCAGCTCCTAAGAAACCATTTTCTAAAGGACCTAGCGTAAGTGCTAATAAAAAAGAAGACTTCGATTCATTGATGAGTTCATTTTTAAAAGACAGTGATGATCGCCTATCTTCACTTCGTCGTAATACAGAAGGCAAACGTGGTGGCCGTGGCGGCCGTCGCAGCTAAAAAAACTGTACCGCAAAATTATTGCGGTACAGTTTTTTTCTTAGCTCAATTGATCATTTTTTATCAGGCTAGAATAATAGGAAAGCAATTATTAAGGCAGATAAAAGGATAAGGGATAACAACATGCCTACACTAATAATAGGGTGACTATTTTTGAAAAATTGCCAAGCTGTGGTGTTAGTAGTTGCCAATTGCTTTGTAAAATAAAACAATACCAGCATGTTTAAAAGCATACCTAAAGACAAGCAAACCATAGCAAATAAAGATAATTTACCAAAAAAATTTTGCGTAACAAAAGTTAGACCGAAAATAATATTTGTTACCCAACTAATAAGAAAGTATTTCTCCGCTATCTTTGTTGCCTCGATTTTCTTAATGTTTTCTACCACATTTGATCCCTCCAATAATAGATTATCAAGTGATAAATGAAAAAGTTTGGCTAAAAGAATCAGGCTATCAATATCTGGAGTGGTTTTATTGTTTTCCCAATTTGAGATCGTTTTTGTTGAGACAAAAATTTGCTCAGCTAGCTGTTCTTGTGTCAATTTGCGGGCTATTCTTTTTTCTTTTAATAAATTTCCTATTTCCATTTATCTACTCCTATAATTACCAACCGGTAGGTGTTGTTTCCATCCAATATATTGCAGATCATACAATAAGTCACGAGTAAAAGATTTCTAATCCACAAGCATAGTGAAAAATTGACTAGAAAAATATTACAATTCTGATTTTAAGGCACTTTAATCGATGAAAGGAATGCGTTACTTTTCTTTTTTTGCTAGATACTGTTACTTCTTATTTTGCCGCAATCGTGTAAAATAGAAAGTAACAGCAAAAGACGCAACCAGCGATAAAAGTGTTGGTGCCTAAAGAAGGAGAAAGATGGAACGAGAATTTGAACAGTTGGGGAATAAACAAGCCTTTTGGCAACAAGGCAGTCGAATATTATTAGCGGTTTCTGGTGGAGCAGATTCTTTTGTGTTGCTACGTTTAATGGCAAAAATGAGTCTAAAATATGATTTTTCCATCGGAGTTGCCCATATTAATCATCAACTAAGACCAAGTTCAGCCAAAGAAGCGCAGAATTTGGCTCAGTATTGTAAGGAACACGCCATTTCCTTTTATGAACGAAAATGGGAGGACGTTCCTCATGCCGGGGTAGAAGAAGCGGCACGAAGGTTTCGCTATGCTTTTTTTACTGAACTGATGCATGATTATTACTTTGACACATTGATGACTGCTCACCATGCAGATGATCAACTGGAAACCATGCTGATGAAAATGATTCGAGACGGCCAATTGAAAAATGCAATGGGAATTAAAGCGCGCCAAGCTTTTGCTGGCGGCAAATTAATTCGTCCCCTTTTACCCTACAGCAAAGAAGAGATTTATGATTATGCTAAAAAAGAAGCGTTGCCGTATTTTGAAGATGAAAGCAACTACTATTTAGATGTGCAGCGAAATCGAATTCGTCAACAGATAACGCCGCTTTTAAAAGCAGAAAATCCCCAAATTTTAGCGCATTTTCAGCAATTATCCCAACAATTGATTTGGGCAGAAGAAATTATTGAAGACAAAATGGCAGCTTGGGTTAGCGCAAATGTGACGCAAATAGAGCAGAGTTTAAGTTTTAAGGTTAGTGCCTTTTTGACCTTACCAATAAGAGAACGTTATTTTACCTTGCAGTATTTGGCTCAAAAACTAAAACGCAGTTGTGAGGTGACCATTACTGAAGAAAACTTGCAACGCATTTTGGCGCTTCTGAAATCAGACAAAGCCCAATGGCAACTGGATATTGCAGCAACGTGGCAAGTTTTAAAAATGTATGATGAACTGACGATTGGCAAAAAGCCAACTGCTAATAAGGCGCAAACTTTTCATTTTAAATTAGGCGATAGTGGCTTTTTGTCTGAAAATGAATGGCTAGCTATTGTTTCTGTAGATGAAAATGTTAATCTTCCCGAAAAAGTCAAACTTTGGTCAGAAATCAGTCAACCTTTAGCATTAAACTTCCCCAATGAGGTGATTATTCGAAAAAGAGTGGATGGGGATCGCATTCAACTAAAAGAAAGCTTACGCAAAAAGGTTAGCCGCATTTTAATTGATAAAAAAATTCCCAATGATAGACGGGAAAAAACGTGGGTTGTGACAGATACGAACAATCAAGTCTTGGCAGTGCTACCAATTGCCTTTTCTTATTTGAGTATTGCTGTAGAAACTGATAAAATACACTACAGACTGCTTTATAAATACCAATAATCTATCCATTGGTGATAGTAAAATAAGGAGACAGACATGTTAGCAAAAGATATTGAAAAAGTGCTTGTATCACGAGAAGAAATCAACGCCCGCTGTAAGGAACTAGGGGAAGAATTAGCAGCAGAATACAAGGATAAAAATCCCCTTGTGATCGGTGTTTTAAAAGGTTCAATTAATTTTATGGCGGATATTTGCCGGGAAATGGACTGCTATTTGGAATTAGACTTTATGGATGTTTCAAGTTATGGCAACGCTACTGTATCTTCTGGTGAGGTTAAAATTTTAAAAGATTTAGATACAAATGTTGAAGGCCGGGATCTATTAATAGTAGAAGATATTATTGATAGTGGCCGGACGTTGGCTTATTTAGTCGATTTATTTAAATACCGCAAAGCCAATTCAGTCAAAATCGTAACATTATTAGATAAACCTGAAGGCCGCGTAGTAGATATTGAAGCGGATTATGTTGGTTTTGATGTGCCAAATGAATTCGTCGTAGGCTATGGCTTAGACTATATCGAACAATACCGCAACCTACCCTATGTAGGCGTTTTAAAACCTAGCGTTTACGAATCAAATTAATCCGCTAAATGAAATGACTTGTGATACAATAAAATGGTCAGGATTGATAAAAATCACACAAACAATATTTGAAGGACCTTTTTTAAACGGAAAAGAGTTGTTTTAAAATAACGATTTTTCAAAAAAAAGACTTTCGATTAATTAAGGAGGGCAAGCATGAACAAAAAAGGTAATAATGGTATGTTAAAAAATACCTTATACTATGTACTCGTGCTTTTGGCCATGATTACGGTGGTTTATTTCTTATTTGGAAATAACAGCCAACAATCGCCAGATATCGAGTACTCTACTTTCCGCCAACAACTATCTGACGGTAAAGTGAAGTCATTTAATGTACAGCCGGTGAATGGTGTTTATAAAATTACCGGGGAATACAAGGACAAACAAAAAGTAGAAAACAATAATGGGTTAACCGTTTGGGGCGAAACAAGCAGCGAGTCAACGCACTTTGCCACAACGATTTTACCAAACGATAATACATTGAAAGAAGTTACTGCACTAGCGGATCAAGAAGACGTGAAAACAGTAATTAAAGAAGAGTCCAATAGTGGTCTTTGGATTTCTCTTCTAATGACCTTCTTACCACTTGTGATCATCATTTTCTTCTTTTACATGATGATGGGACAACAAGGTGGCGGCGGTGGTGGTGGCGGCCGTGTTATGAACTTTGGCAAATCAAAAGCCAAAGAAGCTGACAAAAAAGCCAATCGGGTTCGTTTCTCTGACGTTGCCGGTGCCGAAGAAGAAAAACAAGAACTAGTCGAAGTAGTTGAATTCTTAAAAGATCCACGCCGCTTTGTTGAATTAGGCGCAAGAATTCCTGCTGGTGTGTTATTAGAAGGACCTCCCGGAACTGGTAAAACATTACTTGCTAAAGCCGTAGCAGGCGAAGCTGGCGTACCGTTTTATTCTATTTCAGGTTCTGACTTCGTTGAAATGTTCGTCGGTGTCGGAGCATCTCGGGTAAGAGACTTGTTTGAAACTGCGAAGAAAAATGCACCTGCGATTATCTTTATTGATGAAATCGATGCTGTTGGTCGCCAACGTGGCGCGGGTATGGGAGGCGGTCACGATGAACGTGAACAAACCTTGAACCAATTACTCGTTGAAATGGATGGTTTTGATGGCAACGAAGGCGTTATCGTTATCGCTGCAACAAACCGTTCTGACGTATTAGACCCAGCGTTATTACGTCCAGGTCGTTTTGACCGTCAAATTTTAGTTGGTCGTCCTGACGTTAAAGGTCGTGAAGCAATTTTACGTGTTCATGCCCGGAACAAGCCGTTAGCTGACGATGTTGATTTGAAAGTTATTGCCCAACAAACGCCTGGTTTTGCCGGTGCTGATTTAGAAAACGTCTTGAACGAAGCTGCTTTAGTAGCTGCTCGTCGGAATAAGAAGAAAATCGATGCTTCTGATATCGATGAAGCAGAAGATCGCGTTATTGCCGGTCCTGCGAAAAAAGACAAAGTAATCAGCAAACGGGAAAGAGAAATGGTGGCTTACCACGAAGCCGGACATACGATTGTTGGTTTAGTTCTATCTCGTGCTCGTATTGTCCATAAAGTAACGATTATCCCACGGGGTCGTGCTGGCGGTTATATGATTGCTTTACCAAAAGAAGATCAAATGTTAATGACCAAAGATGATATGTTTGAACAAATCGTTGGGCTTTTAGGTGGACGGACTGCTGAAGAAATAATTTTTGGTGTGAAATCCACAGGAGCATCTAATGACTTTGAACAAGCGACAGGTCTTGCCCGCAGTATGGTAACTGAATACGGAATGAGTGATAAATTAGGTCCGGTTCAATATGAAGGCAATCACCAAGTCTTTGTCGGTCGTGATTATGGTCAAACAAAAGCTTACTCTGAACAAGTAGCCTATGAAATTGACCAAGAAGTACGTCGTATCCTAAATGAAGCGCACCAAAAAGCGCATGAAATTATTGAAGCGCACCGGGCGCAGCATAAGTTGATTGCTGAAAAATTATTAGAGCATGAAACATTGGATGCTAAAGCCATTAAATCCTTGTTTGAAGAAGGTAAAATGCCAGCAGGAACAGAAACAGAAGAGTATCCTTCTGAAAAAGCACAAACCTTTGAAGAAGCTAAACGCGCATTAGAAGAAAAAGATGCGCAAAAACAAGCTGAAGAAAAACAAGATTTTGAAGAAGCAAAAGACTACTTCGATGCTGAAGCAAAAGAAGCAGAGTTCCATCCAGAACAAGAAACAAAAGAAGTTCAAGATGAATTGAAACAAGAAAAAGATGAAACAGACAAAGATGCATAATCTTATGTTTCATAAGACGTGATAGTTTTTACTATTGCGTCTTTTTTCATATAATGAAGCGAATTTATATTAAATAAAGAAATGAGGAGTCTGTGTGAGAAAGCTTTATATCAAACAAAAAGTGTTTAGTATTGGTGAGAAATTTAACGTGACCGATGCCGACCAAGAACCTTTATATCATGTTCAAGGTAGTTTTTTGAAAATTCCAAAGCAGTTCACGATTTTTGATCGCAATGATCACGTTATCGGTGAAATTACCAAAAAAGTTTTAGCGCTTTTGCCTCAGTTTACAGTTATGATTGATGATGAGGCGGCCATTGTGATTAAAAAGGAATTGACTTTATTTAAAGCGCGTTACCATATTGAAGCAGACGGAATTAGTGTGCAGGGAAATTGGTGGGATATGGACTTTGAAGTTGTAAAAGACGGTCTGCAAATTGCAGTTATCAATAAACGCTGGGTTTCATGGGGAGATACGTATGAAGTGACAGTTTTTGATGAACGTTATGAAAAACTAATCGTTGCTTTAGTCGTAGCAATTGATTGTGTCAAAGGAGATGACAATGCAGCGGCATCTTCTGCAAGTAGTTAAGCTAGTGGCGGTGAAAGAGGCTTCTTATGGCAAGAGGTCTCTTTTTTGGCAGATAAGAAAATATAAGTTTTTTTCACCAGTAAAAACATTGCAGCAGGCGTTATAACGATGTCTGGTTTTGCAAACTCGCTTAATCGCCAAGAAGCAAAAATTTTATTGCGTCTAAGCAGCGATGTATCGAAATTTTAGTTTTATGGCTTAGGCTTGAAGGATTCCTTCAGGTGTTTTTTGCAAGGTGATGACAAGAGTGAAAAAGTACAGGGATTTTTTTCATACTTTTTCTTAATTCAATCTGATAAAGTTGAAAAAAATGCAACTTCCTTGTATGATTCAGAAATGAATGCCAAGTCAGTTGCAGGTTGGACTGTCAGCAAGTGGAATTTATCTTTCAACTTGCCACGCAATTATTAAACGACAAAGGAGCAAAATCATGAGTGATTATTTAATTAAAGCATTGGCTTATGGCGGTTTAGTCCGAGCATATGCAGTAGATGCTACGAAAACAGTGACAGAAGCCCAAAAACGTCACGATACATGGAACACGTCTTCGGCTGCATTAGGTCGTACCTTAGTAGGAAGTTTATTATTAGGGGCTACTTTAAAAGGTGACGATAAATTAACGGTTAAAGTAGAAGGAGATGGTCCTGCTGGGGCGATTGTGGTGGATAGTAATGGTTATGGCGATGTAAAGGGCTACATTAAAAATCCGCACTTAAGTTTACCCCTTAACGAAGCTGGCAAAATTGATGTACGGGGGGCAGTCGGGACAAAAGGGATGTTCACCGTTATTAAAGACTTGGGATTAAAAGAACCATTTTCTGGTCAAACGCCGCTTGTTTCTGGTGAATTGGGAGAAGACTTCACCTATTACTTAGCTGTTTCAGAGCAAATTCCTTCTGCTGTCGGTTTGAGTGTCTTAGTGGATACGGACGATAGTATTAAAACTGCTGGCGGTTTTATGCTGCAAATGATGCCGGGAGCTACAGATGAAATCATTACAGCTATTGAAACCAACTTAGCCAATATGCCACGGGTTTCTGATTTATTAGATGCTGGGAAAAAACCAGAAGAAATTTTAGATGCGTTATTACCTGACACTGATTTAATGATCCTAGAAGAAAAATCCGTCCAATTTAAGTGTGATTGTTCTAAGGACAAGTTTGCTGAAGCAATTATTGCTTTAGGACCTGATGAAATTAAAGCGATGATTGATGAAGACCATGGCGCTGAAGCAGTTTGTGCGTTTTGTGGTAATAAATATGAATACACGGAAAAAGACTTGGAAGCTTTAATGCAGGAGGCAGTAAAAAATGACTAATCAAACATGGAAAATCGGCAACGTGGAAATTCCTAATCGGGTTGTCGTGGCGCCGATGGCGGGGATTACCAATGCCGCATTTCGAGTAACGGTCAAAGAATTTGGTGCAGGCTTAGTAGTCTGTGAAATGATTAGTGACCAAGGAATTCATTTTCGTAACAAAAAGACATTAGAAATGCTTTACATTGATGAAAACGAACATCCTTTAAGCGTTCAAATTTTTGGTGGCAATAAAGATTCTTTAGTTGAAGCTGCGAAGTTTGTTGCTGAAAACACCCAAGCAGATATCATTGACATCAACATGGGGTGTCCGGTTAACAAAGTTATTAAAGCCGAAGCTGGTGCGAAGTGGTTACTAGATCCCAACAAGGTCCATGAAATGGTAGCAGCAGTAACAAGCGCAGTGGATATCCCAGTTACCGTCAAAATGCGAATTGGCTGGGACGATCAACATGTTTTTGCTGTTGAAAATGCGAAAGCTGCCGAAGCTGGCGGGGCGTCAGCAATCGCAATGCACGGTCGCACACGGGTACAGATGTATGAAGGAAAAGCTAACTGGGATATTTTAAAAGAAGTTAAAAAGAACATTAGTATTCCTTTTATGGGTAATGGTGACGTGAAAACACCGCAAGATGCTAAAAGAATGCTAGATGAAGTCGGTGTTGATGGTGTGATGATTGGTAGAGCAGCATTGGGTAATCCGTGGATGATTCACCGTACCGAACGCTATTTAGCTACAGGTGAGCTCATTGACGAACCAACTCCAGCTGAAAAAATTCAAACTGCTAAAGTTCATTTGCAACGTTTAGTTGACTTAAAAGGTGAGATGGTAGCGGCAAGAGAATTTCGCCAACATGCATCCTATTACTTAAAAGGGATTCCGCGAGCAGCTAAAACAAAAGTAGCTGTTAATCAAGCAGAAGATCAAGCAACAATTGTCGCAATTTTAGATGATTTTGTCGCCAAAATACAAGGTGCGCAATTGGCCCACAGCGCACATTAATCTAAGCTTTTTTTCAAGCCGAAGCTGATTTTCGGCTTGCTTTTTTTTGGTTTCATTGGCATTATAAGGAAGAATAGACTAGAGAGTTATAGTAGTTGGCAATTTTTTTGGGTTACAAAATTTAACTTGTAATGGATAAACCACTACTTCAACTAAAAAACAAGGAGGAAAACGCGTGACTGAGGAACAACAGCAACAGACACAAGAAGAATTGAACGATCAAATGCTGGTGCGTCGCCAGAAGATGGAAGCACTGCAAGAAAATGGAATCGATCCTTTCGGAAAACGTTTCGAACGCACTCACAATTCCGCAGAATTACATGAAATGTTTGATCAACGGACTAAAGAAGAATTAAGTGAAATGAACCTATCTGCTAGCGTAGCAGGTCGTATGATGACAAAGCGCGGTAAAGGTAAAGCAGGCTTTGCCCATTTACAAGACCGTGAAGGCCAAGTCCAAATCTATGTGCGTAAAGATGAAGTAGGAGAAGAAGCCTACGAATTATTTAAACATGCAGATCTTGGCGATTTTTATGGTGTCGTAGGTCAAATTATGAAAACTAACACGGGTGAAGTTTCAATCAAAGCGCGTGAGTTTATTTTATTATCAAAAGCATTGCGCCCGTTACCAGACAAATATCATGGCTTGACCAACGTAGAGCAACGTTACCGTCAGCGCTATTTGGATTTGGTAGCAAACAGGGAAAGTTTTGAACGTTTTACAAAACGTAGTCAAATCATCAGTGAAATTCGTCGTTACTTAGATGGTTTGGGTTATTTGGAAGTGGAAACTCCAGTCTTGCATAACCAAGCTGGTGGTGCTGCTGCACGTCCTTTTATCACACATCACAATGCATTAGATATGGACTTGTATTTGCGTATCGCATTGGAATTACACTTAAAACGTTTGATCGTTGGTGGAATGGAAAAAGTTTATGAAATCGGTCGTGTCTTCCGTAATGAAGGGATTGATACAACCCATAACCCTGAATTTACTATGATTGAAGTGTACACGGCCTACACCGATTATCGTGACGTAATGGATTTAACAGAAGGCATCATTCGGAATGCTGCACAAAAAGTTTTAGGTACAGGTAAACTTACTTATGACGGTAAAGCAGTTGACTTAGACACTGAGTTCAAACGTGTCCATATGTTAGATGCTATTAAAGAACAAACCGGTGTTGATTTCTGGCAAAAAATGTCTTTAGAAGATGCACGTGCTTTAGCTAAAGAACACAATGTTGAAATTACAGATGCTATGGAAGTTGGACATATCATTAATGAATTCTTTGAAACGTTTGTAGAAGATACCTTGATTCAACCTACTTTCATTTATGGCCATCCAGTAGAAGTTTCACCATTAGCGAAGAAAAATCCAGAAGACGGCCGCTTTACAGATCGTTTTGAATTGTTCATCGTTGGCCGTGAGTTTGCGAATGCTTTTACTGAATTAAATGATCCAATCGACCAACGCGCTCGCTTTGAAGATCAAGAAAAACAACGTGAAGCTGGTGATGATGAAGCTCATGGCGTTGACGAAGACTTCCTAGAAGCTTTGGAATATGGTATGCCGCCAACCGGTGGTTTAGGTATCGGGATTGATCGTTTAGTTATGCTTTTAACAGACGCACAATCAATTCGTGACGTATTATTATTCCCAACAATGCGCTAGAATTTCTAAGAGTTCTTGAAAACCAGTTTCAAATTGGTTTTCAAGAACTCTTTTTTTATGATTTACCAGCGAAAAACAAGTGAATAATAAAACTGAAAAAGCTTTATTCACGAATGATTATGATGTAGCAACTTTATATTAATCGGGTATACAAAAAAACAAAAAAATATAGATAAAATCGTTGACCTGATACGATTTAGTTGGTATATTATTACTTGTCCGTTAGCGACTTGGCTATTTTCAAAAGTCACAAGAAAAAAGTTTTGAAAAAAACAAAAAAACTTGTTGACAGCAAGCTAACTACTTGCTAAACTAACGGAGTTGCTTGATGAGCGGCGAACTTCTGAAATATCATTTCAAAAAGTTTTTAAAACTTTTTGAAAAAAACAGTTGACAGGAATTAAGTCAGCTGATAAGATATAAGAGTTGCTGAAACATTTCAAAAAGCAACCAATTGCAAGTTAGATAAATACATTTAACTTCGCAAGTAGACCTTTGAAAACTGAACAAAGCAAGCAAACGAACCAATGTGTAGGGCGCTTCTTTTATAGAAGCAAACAACATGCAAGCAATAGCTAGCAAAGTTAATTTTTATTTGAGCTTAACAGTCTATGACTGTTCAAACACTTTTTATGAGAGTTTGATCCTGGCTCAGGACGAACGCTGGCGGCGTGCCTAATACATGCAAGTCGAACGCTTCTTTTTCCACCGGAGCTTGCTCCACCGGAAAAAGAGGAGTGGCGAACGGGTGAGTAACACGTGGGTAACCTACCCTCAAGCGGGGGATAACACTTGGAAACAGGTGCTAATACCGCATAACAATACCAAACACATGTTTAGTATTTGAAAGGCGCTTTTGCGTCACTTGAGGATGGACCCGCGGTGCATTAGCTAGTTGGTGAGGTAACGGCTCACCAAGGCCACGATGCATAGCCGACCTGAGAGGGTGATCGGCCACACTGGGACTGAGACACGGCCCAGACTCCTACGGGAGGCAGCAGTAGGGAATCTTCGGCAATGGACGAAAGTCTGACCGAGCAACGCCGCGTGAGTGAAGAAGGTTTTCGGATCGTAAAACTCTGTTGTTAGAGAAGAACAAGGATGAGAGTAAAATGTTCATCCCTTGACGGTATCTAACCAGAAAGCCACGGCTAACTACGTGCCAGCAGCCGCGGTAATACGTAGGTGGCAAGCGTTGTCCGGATTTATTGGGCGTAAAGCGAGCGCAGGCGGTTTCTTAAGTCTGATGTGAAAGCCCCCGGCTCAACCGGGGAGGGTCATTGGAAACTGGGAGACTTGAGTGCAGAAGAGGAGAGTGGAATTCCATGTGTAGCGGTGAAATGCGTAGATATATGGAGGAACACCAGTGGCGAAGGCGGCTCTCTGGTCTGTAACTGACGCTGAGGCTCGAAAGCGTGGGGAGCAAACAGGATTAGATACCCTGGTAGTCCACGCCGTAAACGATGAGTGCTAAGTGTTGGAGGGTTTCCGCCCTTCAGTGCTGCAGCAAACGCATTAAGCACTCCGCCTGGGGAGTACGACCGCAAGGTTGAAACTCAAAGGAATTGACGGGGGCCCGCACAAGCGGTGGAGCATGTGGTTTAATTCGAAGCAACGCGAAGAACCTTACCAGGTCTTGACATCCTTTGACCACTCTAGAGATAGAGCTTCCCCTTCGGGGGCAAAGTGACAGGTGGTGCATGGTTGTCGTCAGCTCGTGTCGTGAGATGTTGGGTTAAGTCCCGCAACGAGCGCAACCCTTATTGTTAGTTGCCATCATTTAGTTGGGCACTCTAGCGAGACTGCCGGTGACAAACCGGAGGAAGGTGGGGATGACGTCAAATCATCATGCCCCTTATGACCTGGGCTACACACGTGCTACAATGGGAAGTACAACGAGTTGCGAAGTCGCGAGGCTAAGCTAATCTCTTAAAGCTTCTCTCAGTTCGGATTGTAGGCTGCAACTCGCCTACATGAAGCCGGAATCGCTAGTAATCGCGGATCAGCACGCCGCGGTGAATACGTTCCCGGGCCTTGTACACACCGCCCGTCACACCACGAGAGTTTGTAACACCCGAAGTCGGTGAGGTAACCTTTATGGAGCCAGCCGCCTAAGGTGGGATAGATGATTGGGGTGAAGTCGTAACAAGGTAGCCGTATCGGAAGGTGCGGCTGGATCACCTCCTTTCTAAGGAATATTACGGAAACTACACAGTTTGTAACTTGTCTTTGTTCAGTTTTGAGAGGTTTACTCTCAATTTAAAAGCACTATGGGGCCTTAGCTCAGCTGGGAGAGCGCCTGCTTTGCACGCAGGAGGTCAGCGGTTCGATCCCGCTAGGCTCCATTGACAACATTGGTTGTCATGGTTTTGTTCATTGAAAACTGGATACTTGAAGAAAAAATCAAAACAAACCGAGAACACCGCGTTGAATGAGTTTTTTAATAAGTTCAATTGCTTATTTTCTTGAGTAAGCTTCTATCGCTAGAAGAACTGCTCAAAACCAGACCGTAAGGTCTTATAAGGTTAAGTGAATAAGGGCGCACGGTGGATGCCTTGGCACTAGGAGCCGATGAAGGACGGGACTAACACCGATATGCTTTGGGGAGCTGTAAGTAAGCTATGATCCAGAGATTTCCGAATGGGGGAACCCAACATCTTTTATAGGATGTTACGTATACGTGAATACATAGCGTATACGAGGTAGACGCAGAGAACTGAAACATCTAAGTACCTGCAGGAAGAGAAAGAAAAATCGATTCCCCAAGTAGCGGCGAGCGAAAAGGGAACAGCCCAAACCAAGATGCTTGCATCTTGGGGTTGTAGGACTCCAATATGGTAGTTCTTTCAGATAGTCGAATGACTTGGAAAAGTCAGTCAAAGAGGGTAAAAACCCCGTAGGCGAAATTTGGAAGGCACCTAGGAGGATCCTGAGTACGGCGGAACACGAGGAATTCCGTCGGAATCCGGGAGGACCATCTCCCAAGGCTAAATACTCCCTAGTGACCGATAGTGAACCAGTACCGTGAGGGAAAGGTGAAAAGCACCCCGGAAGGGGAGTGAAATAGATCCTGAAACCGTGTGCCTACAACAAGTTAGAGCCCGTTAATGGGTGATAGCGTGCCTTTTGTAGAATGAACCGGCGAGTTACGATTGCATGCGAGGTTAAGTTGAAGAGACGGAGCCGTAGCGAAAGCGAGTCTGAATAGGGCGAATGAGTATGTAGTCGTAGACCCGAAACCATGTGATCTACCCATGTCCAGGTTGAAGGTGCGGTAAAACGCACTGGAGGACCGAACCCACGTACGTTGAAAAGTGCGGGGATGAGGTGTGGGTAGCGGAGAAATTCCAAACGAACTTGGAGATAGCTGGTTCTCTCCGAAATAGCTTTAGGGCTAGCGTCGAAGTTAAGAATGATGGAGGTAGAGCACTGTTTGGACTAGGGGCCCATCTCGGGTTACCGAATTCAGATAAACTCCGAATGCCATTCATTTATATTCGGCAGTCAGACTGTGAGTGATAAGATCCATAGTCGAAAGGGAAACAGCCCAGACCACCAGCTAAGGTCCCAAAATGTATGTTAAGTGGAAAAGGATGTGGGGTTGCACAGACAACTAGGATGTTGGCTCAGAAGCAGCCACCATTTAAAGAGTGCGTAATAGCTCACTAGTCGAGTGACCCTGCGCCGAAAATGTACCGGGGCTAAACATACTACCGAAGCTGTGGAGTACACCGAAGGTGTATTGGTAGGAGAGCGTTCTAAGGGCGTTGAAGGTAGATCGTGAGGACTGCTGGAGCGCTTAGAAGTGAGAATGCCGGTATGAGTAGCGAAAGACAGGTGAGAATCCTGTCCACCGAATGACTAAGGTTTCCTGGGGAAGGCTCGTCCGCCCAGGGTTAGTCGGGACCTAAGCCGAGGCCGATAGGCGTAGGCGATGGACAACAGGTTGATATTCCTGTACCCGTTGTATTTGTTTGAGCAATGGAGGGACGCAGGAGGCTAAGAAGTGCAGACTGATGGATATGTCTGTTCAAGCAGTAAGTCTTGAGATGAGTCAAATGCTTATTTCTATAAGGACAAGCTGTGATGAGGAGGGAAATAATAGTACCGAAGCTTCTGATGTCACACTGCCGAGAAAAGCTTCTAGTGAGAAGACAACGGCCCGTACCGCAAACCGACACAGGTAGTCGAGGAGAGAATCCTAAGGTGAGCGAGAGAACTCTCGTTAAGGAACTCGGCAAAATGACCCCGTAACTTCGGGAGAAGGGGTGCTGACCGCAAGGTCAGCCGCAGTGAATAGGCCCAAGCGACTGTTTATCAAAAACACAGGTCTCTGCAAAATCGAAAGATGAAGTATAGGGGCTGACGCCTGCCCGGTGCTGGAAGGTTAAGAGGAGTGCTTAGCGTAAGCGAAGGTACGAATTGAAGCCCCAGTAAACGGCGGCCGTAACTATAACGGTCCTAAGGTAGCGAAATTCCTTGTCGGGTAAGTTCCGACCCGCACGAAAGGCGTAACGATTTGGGCACTGTCTCAACGAGAGACTCGGTGAAATTTTAGTACCTGTGAAGATGCAGGTTACCCGCGACAGGACGGAAAGACCCCATGGAGCTTTACTGTAGTTTGATATTGAGTGTCTGTACCACATGTACAGGATAGGTAGGAGCCGTAGAGATCGGGACGCTAGTTTCGAAGGAGGCAATGGTGGGATACTACCCTTGTGTTATGGCCACTCTAACCCGCACCACTAATCGTGGTGGGAGACAGTGTCAGATGGGCAGTTTGACTGGGGCGGTCGCCTCCTAAAAGGTAACGGAGGCGCCCAAAGGTTCCCTCAGAATGGTTGGAAATCATTCGCAGAGTGTAAAGGCAGAAGGGAGCTTGACTGCGAGACTTACAAGTCGAGCAGGGACGAAAGTCGGGCTTAGTGATCCGGTGGTTCCGCATGGAAGGGCCATCGCTCAACGGATAAAAGCTACCCTGGGGATAACAGGCTTATCTCCCCCAAGAGTCCACATCGACGGGGAGGTTTGGCACCTCGATGTCGGCTCGTCGCATCCTGGGGCTGTAGTCGGTCCCAAGGGTTGGGCTGTTCGCCCATTAAAGCGGCACGCGAGCTGGGTTCAGAACGTCGTGAGACAGTTCGGTCCCTATCCGTCGCGGGCGTTGGAAATTTGAGAGGAGCTGTCCTTAGTACGAGAGGACCGGGATGGACTTACCGCTGGTGTACCAGTTGTCTCGCCAGAGGCATCGCTGGGTAGCTATGTAGGGAAGGGATAAACGCTGAAAGCATCTAAGTGTGAAGCCCACCTCAAGATGAGATTTCCCATTTCTTAAAGAAAGTAAGATCCCTGAGAGAAGATCAGGTAGATAGGTCAGGAGTGGAAGTACAGTGATGTATGGAGCGGACTGATACTAATCGATCGAGGACTTAACCAAAGTAAAAGAAAACTCGGAAGAGTTTTGAAAAACTTCAAGATCCAGTTTTGAGTGAATGAAATTCACTTAATTAAATAGTGTGGTGGCGATAGCGAGAAGGATACACCTGTAACCATGCCGAACACAGAAGTTAAGCTTCTTAGCGCCGATTGTAGTGAAGGGTTTCCCTTTGTGAGAGTAGGACGTCGCCACGCGAACTTATGGGGGTTTAGCTCAGCTGGGAGAGCATCTGCCTTACAAGCAGAGGGTCAGCGGTTCGAACCCGTTAACCCCCATATGAGCCGTTAGCTCAGTTGGTAGAGCATCTGACTTTTAATCAGAGGGTCACAGGTTCGAGCCCTGTACGGCTCATAAGAAATATGCGGGTGTGGCGGAATTGGCAGACGCACCAGATTTAGGATCTGGCGCCTTACGGCGTGGGGGTTCAAGTCCCTTCACCCGCATAAAAGGCCGGCTTAGCTCAGTTGGTAGAGCATCTGATTTGTAATCAGAGGGTCGAGGGTTCAAGTCCTTTAGCCGGCATCAAAACCATGCGGAAATAGCTCAGTGGTAGAGCACCACCTTGCCAAGGTGGGGGTCGCGGGTTCGAACCCCGTTTTCCGCTTTACTTTAAAAAGTAAAAAAGCCGGGGTGGCGGAACTGGCAGACGCACAGGACTTAAAATCCTGCGGTGAGTGATCACCGTACCGGTTCGATTCCGGTCCTCGGCATTAGAAAGATGCGCCCATAGCTCAACTGGATAGAGTGTTTGACTACGGATCAAAAGGTTAGGGGTTCGACTCCTCTTGGGCGCGTAGTAATAATTTAACGGGAAGTAGCTCAGCTTGGTAGAGCACTTGGTTTGGGACCAAGGGGTCGCAGGTTCGAATCCTGTCTTCCCGATTTAAAAGAAACAAGGGGCCTTAGCTCAGCTGGGAGAGCGCCTGCTTTGCACGCAGGAGGTCAGCGGTTCGATCCCGCTAGGCTCCATATCATTTTAATAGTAATAATAAAGTGATTATTCGCGGTGTAGCTCAGCTGGCTAGAGCGTCCGGTTCATACCCGGGAGGTCGGGGGTTCGATCCCCTCCGCCGCGATTTTTTAGAGCCTGGACCTTTAGCTCAGTTGGTTAGAGCAGACGGCTCATAACCGTCCGGTCGTAGGTTCGAGTCCTACAAGGTCCATCCGTGGCATTGTAGATTTGATTTTTTTGGAGGATTACCCAAGTCCGGCTGAAGGGAACGGTCTTGAAAACCGTCAGGCGGGTAAAACCGTGCAAGGGTTCGAATCCCTTATCCTCCTTTGCTACAATTCTATATTTATGTAGAGAGTTAGTAAAACTTATATTATCGCGGGATGGAGCAGTCTGGTAGCTCGTCGGGCTCATAACCCGAAGGTCGTAGGTTCAAATCCTGCTCCCGCAATTTTAAAAACTAAATCCTGGTCCCGTAGTGTAGTGGTTATCACGCCTGCCTGTCACGCAGGAGATCGCGGGTTCGAGTCCCGTCGGGACCGCCATGCGGGTGTAGTTTAGTGGTAAAACCACAGCCTTCCAAGCTGTTGTCGCGAGTTCGATTCTCGTCACCCGCTTTTAGTTTTTAAATATGGGCCTATAGCTCAGCTGGTTAGAGCGCACGCCTGATAAGCGTGAGGTCGATGGTTCGAGTCCATTTAGGCCCATTACAAAATCAAAACATTTTTGGTTTTTGGGGAAGTACTCAAGTGGCTGAAGAGGCGCCCCTGCTAAGGGTGTAGGTCGGGAAACCGGCGCGAGGGTTCAAATCCCTCCTTCTCCGTTCTAGCTGGCCCGTTGGTCAAGTGGTTAAGACACCGCCCTTTCACGGCGGTAACACGGGTTCGAATCCCGTACGGGTCATTTTTTTTTTTTTGGAGGATTACCCAAGTCCGGCTGAAGGGAACGGTCTTGAAAACCGTCAGGCGGGTAAAACCGTGCAAGGGTTCGAATCCCTTATCCTCCTTTGCTACAATTCTATATTTATGTAGAGAGTTAGTAAAACTTATATTATCGCGGGATGGAGCAGTCTGGTAGCTCGTCGGGCTCATAACCCGAAGGTCGTAGGTTCAAATCCTGCTCCCGCAATTATAAAACTAAACCCTGGTCCCGTAGTGTAGTGGTTATCACGCCTGCCTGTCACGCAGGAGATCGCGGGTTCGAGTCCCGTCGGGACCGTTTTGGCTCGGTAGCTCAGTTGGTAGAGCAATGGATTGAAGCTCCATGTGTCGGCAGTTCGATTCTGTCCCGCGCCATCTCTTTTTTAATGTATTTCATTGAAAAAGTTGTTTAGTTTTATATGGGCCTATAGCTCAGCTGGTTAGAGCGCACGCCTGATAAGCGTGAGGTCGATGGTTCGAGTCCATTTAGGCCCATTAATGATTGGTCCGTTGGTCAAGCGGTTAAGACACCGCCCTTTCACGGCGGTAACACGGGTTCGAATCCCGTACGGATCATGAGAAGATACGTCGTGTATCTTCTTTTTTTTGTTTTATTAGGAAATATAATAAAATAAGCGAGCTTTATCTGATTAAATCTGCTATACTACAAACGTTGCAAGTTCCCGAGAGGATTCGCACTGCGAAGATGCCTTGTAACCGAATATTATTAGGGGGAATCATCATGACAGAAAGACATTTATTTACTTCAGAATCTGTTTCTGAAGGACATCCAGATAAGGTGGCTGATCAAATCAGTGATGCAATCTTGGATGCAATTTTAGCGAAGGATCCAACTGCTCGTGTAGCATGTGAAACTTCAGTAACAACGGGTTTAGTTTTAGTGTTTGGTGAAATTTCGACATCGGCTTATGTAGATATTCAAAAAATCGTTCGAAATACGATTAAAGATATCGGCTATACGCGCGCTAAATTTGGCTTTGATGGGGATACAGTTGCTGTTTTAGTAGCAATTGATGAACAATCACCTGATATTGCACAAGGCGTAGATGCCGCTTTGGAAAGTCGCGATAATAAAGATGCGATGATTGATGAGATTGGAGCAGGCGACCAAGGTTTAATGTTTGGTTTTGCTTGTGATGAAACACCAGAATTAATGCCATTGCCAATTTCATTAAGTCATAAATTAGTTCGTCGTTTAGCAGAGCTACGTAAAAATGGTGAACTTAAATATTTACGTCCTGATGCAAAGTCGCAAGTGACGGTAGAATATGATGAAGCTGGTAAAGCTAAACGAATCGATACAGTCGTAATTAGCACACAGCACGATGATGCTGCTGACAACGCGACAATCCGTAAAGATGTGATTAAAAAAGTTATTGAACCAGTTATCCCAAGTGAATTATTAGATGAAGATACAAAATACTTTATCAATCCTACAGGACGCTTTGTAATTGGTGGGCCACAAGGAGATGCCGGGTTAACAGGTCGTAAAATTATTGTAGATACTTACGGGGGATATGCCCGTCATGGTGGCGGTGCTTTTTCTGGTAAAGATGCTACTAAAGTTGACCGTTCGGCTAGTTATGCTGCTCGTTATATTGCAAAAAATATTGTGGCGGCTAAACTTGCTAGCAAAGTTGAAGTACAATTGGCTTACGCAATCGGTGTAGCACAACCTGTTTCGATTTCAATTAATACTTTTGGAACTGGTACTGTCAGTGATGAAAAATTAATTGAAGCAATTCGTGAAAACTTTGATTTACGTCCAGCTGGCATTATTGAGATGTTGGACTTGCGTCGTCCGATTTATCGTCAGACAGCAGCTTATGGCCATTTTGGTCGGACTGATGTTGATTTACCATGGGAACACACGGATAAAGTAGACGCATTGCTAGCTAGTGTGAACGCATAATACTGATTGTTTACTTGATTTTTTTGGCCGCTATTGCTTAGGTGATAGCGGCTTTTCTTTGAGGAAAATAGCTTTTAAAAAAGAGATACGAAAATTTAAATGCAATTTTTTGCTAGTTGTTGTAAAAAGAGAGTTTAAGTTTAGTTGAGGAGGTTAAAAATGAAAAAAGAAACAAATGTTACGCTAGTTACGGTTGCTGTTTTTGTGGCAACATTTATGACAGCGGTGGAAGGAACAATCGTAACGACGGCTATGCCAACAATCGTCGGCTCATTACACGGCATTGAAATTATGAACTGGGTCTTTTCAATCTATTTATTAACCAATGCCATGTTAACACCGATTTATGGGAAATTAGCTGATAAAATCGGTCGTAAACCAATTTTCATTTTAGGAACCGTACTATTTATTATTGGTTCGGCGCTTTGTGGTCTATCTAATACTATGCTGACGTTGATTATTTCCAGAGCCATTCAAGGAATGGGAGCTGGCGCGATGATGCCAGTAGCATTGACGATTATTGGTGATTTGTATGATAAAGAAAAACGTGCGAAGGTGCTGGGGTTAAACAGTACTGCCTGGGGAATTGCCTCGGTAGTCGGTCCATTAGCTGGTGGCATTATCGTAGATACCATCGGTTGGCACTGGATTTTCTTTATTAATGTACCAATTGGAATTATTTTGATTATTTTAATTTGGCTTTATTTGGTAGAAGAAAAAGTAAGGTATCAGCAAAAGAAGATGGATATTTTTGGTAGTCTATCTTTAATGGGTCTGTTATTAGCACTATTGTTAGCTTTCCAGTTTTTAGGTGATGAAGGTTTATCTGTTAAAGTTATTGTTTTAGCAATTGTAGCAGTTGCAGCAGGGATTTTGTTTGTTTATGCAGAAAAGCGCGCAGAAGATCCCGTTATCTCGTTACACTTATTCACACAGCCTTTATTTGTGGTGGTGAACTTAGTAGCAGCGCTAGCTAGTGGCTTTTTAATTGGGGTAGATGTTTATATTCCGATGTGGATGCAAGGTGTGCTGGGACTTTCGGCTGGAATTGGCGGACTTGTTTTGGCACCATTGTCGTTATTGTGGTTAGTGGGTTCGTTTTTGGCAGGACGTTGGATGGCAACGATTGCGGTTAAACGGGTGTTGCTTCGAGGAATAATCATAACGCTTTTTGGGGCGGTTTGTTTGGTCGTGGTGCCCCAACACACAAATTGGCTTTGGTTTTTTGCTATCTCAACCATTCTCGGTATTGGTTTGGGGGCGGTGACGGTGACCTGTACGGTTAGTGCGCAAAGTAGCGTTTTGCCGGAACAGATGGGGGTAGCCACTTCTTTTAATACGTTAGCGCGGACGATTGGCCAAACGATTATGGTCTCTGTTTTTGGTATCTTATTAAATGGGATTACTGCAGCTAAGTTGCAAAGTGTGACAGTGGCAAATAAAAATGATGTCATGAATCAATTGGTAAATCCTCAGACAGCAAAACTTTTGGCATCGGGTTTACGGGAAACATTGCGGGGGATTCTTTTTGCTAGTTTACATGGTGTCTATTTGGCGGGGGCTATTTTAATTGTTGCGGCTTTGGTTTTGACCCTATTTTTGAAAAAGTCTGATACAATGTAATGAAGAAGAATTTTAGCGGGGCGTTTGTCTGCCAGATAAGAGGATGTAATTTTATTAAATTGCTTTAGAAATTTATCCCAAGCCTCTCCAAGGACAGCCAGACGTTATCATTTTGGAAAACGAGACATTGAAAAGTCGAGGTGGCAAAAGTTGGCATTTATACAAGCAAATATTTATTCAAGTGTTTTAAATTTAGACGTAGGATTGAATTTAATTTTACCGCAAAGTAGCGCACGGTTAACGCGAGACAAAAAAGACGATGTGCCGGTTTTATATCTGTTACACGGTATGGGCGGGAATGAGACAGCGTGGATGCGCCGCAGCAGTATCGAACGCTATGTACGGGAAAGTGAGATCGCAGTGGTGATGCCTACGACGGAACTAGGATTTTATACAGATACCCGTTATGGCATGCAGTATTGGACTTTTATTTCAGAAGAATTACCAGATATTTTACATGAATTATTTCCACAACTAACAACCAAGAAAGAAAAAACATTTGCGGCTGGTCTTTCAATGGGAGGCTATGGTGTGATTAAATTAGGTTTGCGTTGTCCGGATAAATTTGCCGCTGTTGCTAGCCTTTCTGGTGCTTTAGCTTTGGCTAGCGATCCTGAAGTGTTATTACAATCAGGTAGCCAAGCCTATTGGGAAGGCGTTTTTGGACCCGTTGAAAAAATGAAGGGCTCTGAAAACGATCCGATTCACCTTTTAACTACAGTGGCACCAGAAGTCGCACCTAAACTATTTGTTTGCTGCGGGACAGAGGACTTTTTGTATCAAAGTAACCAATACTTTGTTCAAAAAGCGCAAGCAGCTGGTTTTTTCATTACCTATGAAGAAGGACCAGGAGCGCATACGTGGGATTTTTGGGATGAATGGATTCAAAAAGTTTTGCAATGGTTGCCTGTTGAGATTTAACTAGTAAAAAGCTGTTTGTTTTATAAAGGAGAACAACATGTATACCAAGACAGATATCAGAACCAAGATTGCCACAGATCGTTTTGATGTACGGTCAAGCGGAATTTTAATTCAAAAAGGCCATATTTTAGTTTCAACAGAGGACGATGGGACACAAACCTTACCAGGTGGAGCAGTAAAAACGGGGGAATCTTCCCAAGCAGCTGTTATTCGTGAGTTGAAAGAAGAAAGTGGTTTAGACGTAAAAACAAAAGATCTCATGGCAGTCATTGAAAACTTTTTTGTCTATGAAGGCGATGATTATCATCAAGTGCTTTTTTTATATCACTTGCAAACTGTTACGGATAGTCAAACATTGCCAATTATCAGTGGTATAGAAAAGACTATTACACTTTCTTGGCTAGATTTGGCCTCTAAAAAATTGGATTTACGACCACCTGTTTTAAATGAAGTGGTGACAAATCATTTGGCAAACCAAGCTACTTCATTTCAGCATTTGATTTATCATGACTAAAATTACCTTTTAATTAAAAAACACGCGGATTTGGATGATTGTGCTCTTTATGAGAACCATCCAAATCCGCGTGTTTTTATTCGAGCTAGTGTTCACTATTACTTGGCTTCAATGCAAAATAATAATGGTGGCTGATTTTTTTGATTGATAAATTGATAGGCTAAGACGTTGTATTGTTTTTGTGGCAAATCACTGCAATAGGCTTGAATTGTTTCTAATTCTTCTCTACCACCAGGATGACCGTAATAACAGACGATGATAATACGTCCTTTTGGTTGTAAATGGGCCAAAAGCGCATCTAATGATTTCTTTGTTGTCTGCGGTAAAGTGATAATCTGTTTATCACTTTGTGGCAAATAGCCCAGATTAAAAATAGCGGCTTTAATTTTTTCACCTTGCAAGTAATCGGCAACATTCTCGTGACCGGTTAAATGTAAATTGACAGCCACGCCCTCAGGATGGGCAGCTAATTTTTCTTTTGTAGCTAAAAGGGCAGCCTTTTGAATATCAAAAGCATCAACTCTACCACCTACGCCTACTAATTTAGCTAAAAAAAGCGTGTCGTGACCATTGCCCATAGTGGCGTCGACGACATGATCACCAATAGTTACAACTTCACTTAAAAGTTCGTGGCTATAATGCATGGCCGTTTTAAGCATGAATTTTTGCCTCCAGCAAGACATTTTTACTTCCTTGATACGTATTGCGCCGACGCATTTCTTCGTCAATGGCATTTAAGACTTCCCATTTTTTTAAACTCCACATCGGCCCAATCAAAGAATCCCACGGGGCATCGCCGGTTAAGCGGTGGATGATCACCTCAGGCGGAATTAATTCCAATTGATCACAAATAACCGTGACATAGCTTTTGCGGCTCATCAGTTGCAAGCGGCCTTCATGGTAATCTCGTAACATGCGGGTGTTGCGCATCAGATGCAATAAATGTAATTTAATACCTTGAATATCACTGTCCAGTAAGGTACGCCGAACATTTTCCACCATCATTTCCGGTGTTTCCCCAGGTAAGCCATTAATTAAATGTGTACAGACATTTATATTGTGTTTGCGCAAGCGAGCCACGGCATCAACATAAGTTGGATAATCGTGAGCGCGATTAATAATTTTACTTGTTTGTTCATAAGTCGTCTGTAAGCCTAATTCAACCCATAGATACAAACGTTCGTTTAGCTCAGCTAAATATTCTACCACGTCTTCAGGCAAGCAATCTGGGCGAGTCCCCACAGAAAGTCCGACTACCCCGGGTAAATTAACCACTTGTTCAAAACGCTCTTTAATGACCGCTAAAGGGGCATGGGTATTCGTGAAATTTTGAAA
Organism: Enterococcus montenegrensis; assembly: GCF_029983095.1. Classification (NCBI taxonomy): domain Bacteria; kingdom Bacillati; phylum Bacillota; class Bacilli; order Lactobacillales; family Enterococcaceae; genus Enterococcus; species Enterococcus montenegrensis. The sequence continues at coordinate 2,510,600 of NZ_CP120467.1, read as the reverse complement.
ATAAACAATATATTGGTCGACATGGGGCCATTTTTGGTGCATCATATCAATTTCTTTATGAAACTGAAGGGGTAGGGGATCTTCTGGTGCAACAATCATGTCTCCAGAACCAGAAACACTGCAAAAAGTGCAGCCGCCTCGCGCAACGGTACCATCGCGATTCGGACAATCAAAACCACCATCGACAGGTACTTTGAAAATTTTACCACCAAATTCTTGGCGTAAAGCATAATTCCATGAATGATAACGTTTGTTGGTATCTTCACTATATAAAAAAGTCATTTGCTATTCCCTCATTATTTCTGTTGGTTTTTAAAACGCCAGACAAAGCGTTTTTCGCTAAAGTAAGGATATGTTAGGCAGAGCCAGCCCAGAGCAAGGCTATAGCCACCAATAATATCACTTGGAAAATGAACACCGAGATAAATACGGCTAGTACCAATAAGAACAATTAAAATGCCAAGCAGAATTTGTAGTCCGAGTAAAATTTGCTTGTTTTTCAGTAAACCTGGCAAAATGAAAATCAAAGTACCATATAAAATCATGCTGGCACAAGCATGTCCACTGGGAAAACTAAAACTATGTTCAGACACTAAATGCTCTAATGTAGGACGTTCACGTTGGAAGACAAGCTTAATCAGCGGATTTACAATCCCTGACACTAAGCCGACATTTATAAAGAGCCACAGCGCTTCTGCGTAATACTTTCCGCGATAAAATAAAAATAAAAAGGCCAGTGCCAAAATGACAATCGTGGCAGGGTTAGCAAATTTTGTAATCCAAATAAAAAAACTATTCCAAGTGGGATATCCACTACGAAGGATGCTGGTAACAAAATTATCAAAGCCTGTTAACCATTGGCGGTAAAATTTCACCACATAACCTAAAAAGACAAACAGTAATAAGGAACAACTACCAGCAAATTGGTAATAAAGTTTATGTTTCATAAATTCTCCTTTAGTAAATGTAAGTAATTATTTGACAATGGAATTATTATAGCATGAGAAGTTGTCCCTTTCTTTTATTGGTACAAATTTTTTCTGATATTAAGATAAGGTTAAAAAAAGTCGAAAATATCACTTTTTCACATTTTTATTAAATAATATAAAAATATTTTACAAAGCAGAACTTATGTAATCGTTTTGCAATATTTTGCTGTTTTTTAATAACTTAATTTCTCAATAATTAAGCAGATAAAGCTTGATAAAATAAATAATGTTAGTAATAAAAATAACTAAATAAAGATAATGTTACAGCAATTTAACAAATTGCCGAAATAATCGTTTAAAACTTTTAATAAAAAACATTAGCCTGTATACTTAAAGTTAAGAAAAGCTTAAAAAAGGAGGCGAGCAACTTGACCCAACTTGTTTCTCGTAAAGAACGACGTAAAGAAGAAAAACAAATTAAGTTTTACCGCGATGCTAAAAAAAGCGCGGCAATCGTGGGCACAACTTTAACTGCTTGCTCTGTAGTGGCACCTTTGGCAAAACCGGTGACAGCAGAAGCAACAAGCAACAACCAAGCACAAATTTCAAGAGACTTAAGCCAAACTTCTAGTCGTAGTAATTCCACTGCATTGATTACAGAATTGGCAGCTCATGCACAACCTGTAGCGGCAGCAAACGACTTATATGCTTCTGTCATGATTGCCCAAGCAATTGTTGAAAGTGGTTGGGGAACAAGTAGTTTATCCCGCGCACCTTACTATAACTTATTTGGTATTAAAGGCAGTTACAATGGTAAAACTGTCTATATGAACACCTTAGAATATTTAAATGGGAAATGGGTGACCATGAAAGAACCTTTCCGGGATTATCCTTCCTATAAAGAATCTTTTGCAGATAATGCTGCAACATTACGCAATGTTTATATCGGCGGTCAATATTATTATCGTGGTGCTTGGAAGAGTAATACCAGCTCTTACAGAGATGCAACGGCTTGGTTAACTGGACGTTACGCTACTGCACCAAACTATGCTTCAGCATTAAATAGTGTAATTGAAAGTTACGGACTGACTCGCTATGATACACCAGCTAGCGGTAATGCTGGCGGAGGGGCTTGGAGTGGTGGTTCTGGTTCGACTAATAACAACAGTTCCAGTGGTTCTTCTTCAAGCGTAAGCCAGTATTATACGGTACAAAGTGGCGACTCTGTGTGGGGCATCGCGAACAAATATGGCATTAGTATGAATAATTTGATTAGCTGGAATAATATCAAAAACAATTTTATTTATCCTGGCCAACGCCTAGTGGTGAAAAAAGGTACTAGCGGTTCTACTACAACAAATGAAACACCAAGTAAACCGACACAAAACAATAATAAACCAAGTGGAAATACAACAAGTTCTAGTGCTACACAATACTATACTGTTCAAAGCGGAGATTCAGTTTGGGGCATCTCAAATAAGTACAATATTAGTATGAGCAGTTTAGTGAGCTGGAATAATATCAAAAACAATTTCATTTATCCCGGCCAACGTCTAGTGGTGAAAAAAGGTACTAGCGGTTCTACTACGACAAATAACACACCAAGTAAGCCGGCACAAAATACCAATAAGCCAAGTACCAATAAACCAGCCAATACAAATAATAGTAGCGGGAAAACTTATTACACTGTTCAAAGCGGAGATTCAGTTTGGGGTATCTCAAATAAATATGGTATTAGTATGAATACATTAGTGAGCTGGAATAATATCAAGAATAACTTTATTTACCCGGGGCAACGCCTAGTGGTGAAAAATGGTTCTGCTAGTACAACAAATAATAAACCCGCCCAAAATACGACAGCAGCTAAGCCAAATAACAATACAAATACAAGTAATACGGGCAATAGCGGTCAAAATCAATACTACACCATTCAAAGTGGAGATTCGGTTTGGGCTGTAGCGAACAAATATAAAATTTCAATGGATCAATTCCGTCAATGGAATAATATCAAAAATGATTTTATTTACCCAGGCCAAAAAGTTATTGTGAAAAAAGGCAGCGTACAAGGCGTTCAAGCACAAAATTCTAGCAGCCAAAACAACAGCAAAACCTATCAAGTACAAAGTGGTGACTCTGTTTGGGGAATTGCCGATAAGTTTGGTATTACGATGGATAAATTGATTCAGTTAAACAAAATTCAAAACAATTTCATTTATCCTGGTCAAACGCTAAAAGTAAAATAATAATTGAATTTTGGTATATTCTTTGTTAGTATAACTAACAAGTAGAAAACTTCGCTGTGAGAAGGAATAGTAAAAAGCAAATCGTTTTAGAGAGCACATGGTTGGTGGAAATGTGTACGAACTCTTTTGAACTCGCCTTTTAGCGTTAGCAGTTGAAATAAGTAGGCTGTTACGGTGACGATCGTTACAACGTTTGAGGCTTATCTTTTTTGATGAGCAAAATTAGGTGGTACCACGTAGATTACGTCCTATAAAAAGCATAGCTTTTTATAGGACTTTTTTTATACGACTGATTGCCAGTCAATTAATTTTTAGGAGGATTTAGCAGTGTACGATCATAAGCAAATCGAAAAAAAATGGCAAAAATATTGGGCTAAAAACAATACGTTTAATACCCATGACAAGACAGATCAACCCAAATTTTATGCTTTGGATATGTTTCCATACCCATCTGGTCAAGGGCTACATGTAGGCCATCCAGAAGGTTATACAGCAACGGATATTTTATCACGAATGAAACGTTCACAAGGATTTAGCGTATTACATCCAATGGGGTGGGATGCTTTTGGTTTGCCGGCGGAACAATATGCTTTAGACACAGGCAATGACCCAGCTGAATTTACAAAGAAAAATATTGAAACTTTCAAACGTCAGATTAATTCATTAGGTTTTAGTTATGACTGGAATCGTGAAATTAATACGACTGATCCAGAATACTACAAATGGACGCAATGGATTTTTACCAAATTATATGAAAAAGGCTTGGCCTATGAAGCTGAAGTTGCGGTTAACTGGGTTCCAGAATTAGGGACAGTAATTTCCAATGAAGAAGTTATTGATGGGAAGAGTGAACGTGGCGGCTACGATGTCATCAGACGTCCAATGCGTCAATGGATGTTGAAAATTACCGCCTATGCCGATCGTCTCTTAGACGACCTTGACTTGGTTGACTGGCCAGAAAGTATTAAAGAAATGCAACGCAACTGGATTGGTCGCTCAGTGGGAGCAAATGTTACCTTTAAAGTTGCTGATAGCAATGAAGATTTCACTGTGTTCACTACCAGACCAGATACATTGTTTGGTGCGACCTATGCTGTTTTAGCACCAGAACTTGATTTAGTTGAAAAAATCACTACGCCAGAACAAAAAGAAGCAGTAGCAGCTTACATTGAGCAAGCAGCAAAAAAATCAGAATTAGCGCGCACAGACTTAGCAAAAGAAAAAACAGGGGTCTTCACAGGAGCTTACGCCATTAATCCAGTTAACGGCAAACAAATTCCAATTTGGATCGCAGATTATGTGTTGGCGACTTATGGGACAGGCGCCATTATGGCAGTACCTGCTCACGACGAACGGGACTATGAATTTGCACAAACATTTGGCCTGGATATTATTCCAGTTTTAGCTGGCGGCGATGTAAAAAAAGAAGCCTATACAGGTGACGGCAAACATATCAACTCTGACTTTTTAGACGGTTTAAACAAAGAAGAAGCCATTGAAAAAATGAACGCGTGGCTTGAAGAAAACGGCGTTGGTAAAAAAGAAGTCAGCTACCGTTTGCGGGACTGGTTATTCTCTCGTCAACGTTATTGGGGTGAACCAATTCCAATTATCCACTGGGAAGATGGAACAACAACAGCTCTTTCAGAAGAAGAATTACCGTTGCGTTTACCTGTTACAGATAATATTAAACCAAGTGGTACCGGTGAATCACCACTAGCCAATATCGAAGATTGGATTAATGTCGTTGATGAGAAAACGGGTAAAAAAGGTCGCCGTGAAACCAATACAATGCCACAATGGGCAGGTAGTTCTTGGTATCATTTGCGTTATATCGATCCTCACAACAAAACAGCTTTAGCAGACTATGATAAATTGGAACGCTGGTTACCAGTAGATATTTATATCGGTGGAGCTGAACACGCGGTCTTGCACTTATTGTATGCTCGCTTCTGGCATAAATTCTTGTATGATATCGGTGTGGTGCCAACAAAAGAACCGTATCAAAAACTATTTAACCAAGGTATGATTCTTGGGGGCAATAATGAAAAGATGTCCAAATCCCGTGGTAATGTGGTAAACCCAGATGACGTGGTGGAAAAATACGGTGCAGATACATTGCGGATGTATGAAATGTTTATGGGGCCACTTGATGCGTCGATTGCCTGGAGTGAAAATGGGCTAGAAGGTAGCCGCAAATTCTTAGAACGCGTTTGGCGTTTAATCGTAGACGAAGAAGGAAAAATGCGCGATCGCATTACGACCTTTAACGATGGTAAATTGACTAAAGTTTACCATCAAACGGTAAAAAAAGTAACCGAAGATTACGAACAGATGCACTTTAACACCGCAATTTCACAATTGATGGTCTTTATCAATGAAGCATACAAAACAGAAGCACTTTCCTATGCGTATATTGAAGGCTTTGTGCAATTATTAGCACCAATCGCCCCCCATATCGCAGAAGAACTTTGGGCGATTTTAGGCAACGAAGGCGGTATTTCTTATGTAGCTTGGCCAACTTATGATGAAGCGCAATTGGTTGAAGATGAAATTGAAGTTGTCTTCCAAGTGAATGGTAAAGTTCGCAGCAAAGTCCAAGTTGCCCGCGATCTTTCAAAAGATGAATTAGAAAAAACTGCATTGGCAGATAATGCGATTAAAGAACATATTGCCGGCAAAACAGTTCGCAAAGTGATTGTCGTACCAAATAAATTAGTGAATATTGTTGCCAATTAAAAAAATGAAAAAACACAGGTAGAAGCAATCTTTCTGCTTATTGTTAAAAAAGGATTCAGTGGATAGCCGTTAGGGCTTTTACACTGAATCCCTTTTTATCTGGAAGGAAAGGATAAGTTTTTCGCAAGAAAAGCTAAACGAGTTCGAAACGCTTTTCTAATTGTCTAGCTTCACGAACTAGCTTTATCGGCCTTAAGTCAAAATTTCAAGAAATTTGTAGGGCAATTTATTGAAATTCTGTCTTAATGCTCAAAAGCTAAACGAGTTCGAAACGCTTTTCTTATCCTAGTGACTATTTACATAAAATATACAGGCTTTACCAATCTTTTACTTAAAGGTGTCAAGTCATTAACATTTTGCCTCTATACTGAAGTCAGTGAAGCGGAATTGATAGTTTTTTCGAAAATTTCAGTCAAAAGAAAAGGGGCAGAGAAATGTTAGAAATTCAACAAGTAAATAAAAGTTTTGGTGCACAGACGATTTTGACCGATATTGATTTAGTGATTAAACCGGGGGAAATTGTTTCCATTCTCGGTCGCTCTGGTTCTGGCAAAACTACTTTATTAAATATGATTTTAGGTTTAGAAAAACCCAACAGTGGGCGTTTGGTATACAAAGGGCAAGATATCACCAACGTGCCAATGGAAAAACGCGGCTTTAATATTGTCTTTCAAGATTATGGTCTGTTTCCTCATTTAACTGCAAGAGAAAATCTACTTTATGGTTTGAAAAGAAAACCTAGTCTTTCTACAAAAGAAGAAGTAGCGGAATTAATTCAACTACTCGATTTAGAAAAACATTTGGATAAACCAATCAGGGCTTTATCTGGTGGGCAAAAACAACGCGTAGCCTTGGGAAGAACATTGGTAATGAAACCAGAAATTTTATTGCTAGATGAGCCTTTAAGTGCATTAGATGGTGTCATCAAAGAATCGATTAAAGAAAAAATTCAAATGATCGCTAAAACATTGCAGTTAACCACTATCATCGTGACCCATGATCCAGAAGAGGCTTTGACATTGTCAGATAAAGTGATGGTCTTAGAAAATGGTCGGGTCGCAAAATTTGCTGCACCGGCAGAAATTATCGCTGAAGCGGGCAGTCCGTTTATCCAGGATTTTGTAGTGGCGCAATTGGAAACGAAATATCGTAATATTCAAAATATCTTTGCCCTATTTCAAGGTACCCACCAGGTGGCACAGCTATGAAAGCAATAAAAATTACAGATTTGGTACAGTGGCTATTAATTGGCGGAATTATCATCTTCTTTATTATCCCAGTTATTACTTTAATTACAGCTGGACTCTTTGAAGGTCAACCACTTCAAGGGGCAGTTCGTATTTTATGGCAAAGTGGTTGGCTAGCAGGCTTTTTCAACAGTGTGATACACGCCGGCATTGCTGCGGCGCTTGCAACAATTACCGCATGGCTTTTGGCTTATGGGATGCATTTTTCACGACTTTTTCAACTTATACGTCAGTTTAGCGATTTGCTCTTTCGTTTGCCAATGTTATTACCAACGATTACTTATGGCTTTGTCTTACTTTATTGTTTTGGTAAACAAGGGCTTTGGACTAGAATCTTAGGCTTTGAACTTTTTGATTTATATGGTTCTAGTGGCGTCATTTTGGGCTATTTTATTTATACGTTGCCAACTGCCTATTTGCTCCTTTATAACGGCATGGATTATTTGGACCAACAATATTTAGTCGTTTCGCGCTTATTGGGGGATAGCCCAATAACCAGTGTATTACAAAATGTTTTACGCCCGATGCAAAAATTAATTGGGATCAGTTTTTGTCAAACATTTTTCATGGCGTTTACCGACTTTGGGATTCCAACGGCGGTAGGTGGACGCAAAGTGTTTATTACGACGTTACTCTATGAAGGGTTTACCGGTTCTATTCCAGATTTTCAAAAAGGCTCACTTGTCGCATTATCCATGTTGATACCATCATTATTCAGTGTTTTACTGATTCGTCAGTTGCAAAAATTACAGCAGTCCTTTAAACAACGCCGTAAGGTACCAGTGGTAGCCAATCTAGCCCGCGACAGCTTTTTGGGTTTATTGTTTGTCCTAGTCGGCGGCAGTTTGTTGGCCATGTTTTCAGTTATGTTTATTATTCCCTTTGTCACAGCCTGGCCTTACGAAATGATTTTCACCACAGAGAACTTTCGTGCATTTTTTGCTGATGATTTATTAAGTAATACATTAAGTAATTCGTTAATTGTCAGTCTGATTTCAGCGGTGGTGGGGATGAGTATTGCCTATTTAGCTGGAATTGTTACTTCCTTTAGCCGTCAAAATAGTATTGCAGCTAAAGGCATTGATTTATTTGCAACCTTAACCAATAGTTTTCCGGGGATGGTTTTAGGGGTCATGTTCTTGTTGGCTTTTAGTGGAACAACGCTACACAATACGCTAAGTATTTTAGTGATCGCCAATATTATTCACTTTTTTGCCACGCCCTATCAAATGGCAAAAGAAAGCTTTCAAAAAATGGATCATAGTTGGGAAAAAACTTCGCAAATTATGGGAGATCGTTGGATTGATTTAGTATGGCGCATTATAATTCCTAATTCTCGGGGGACGATTTTAGAGATGATGAGCTATTATTTCACCAATAGTATGGTAACAATTAGCGGTTTGATTTTCTTAGTTTCTGCGCGAACCAGTCTGATGACTACAAAAATTAAAGAGTTACAGCACTTTGGGCGTTTTGTAGATATTTTCATTTTATCCTTATTGATTTTAGCAATTAATTGTGTCGCGTTATTTGCAATTAAGTTAACTAAAAAATATTGGGGGAAGAAAAAAGAGGTTACCCTTAATCAAAAACAGTTTCACTTTCCTCAAATTTTATTTAAAAGAGAAATGCAAAAATTTTCTTCTAAATAGCACATAGTAATTGCGATTCACTACTAGCTAAAAGTGAGTTGTAAAGGCAGCATGTTTTTAGCCGGCAGCCTATAAAATAAAAATTATTGCAAGGAGCAAATGAATGAAAAAAGTAATGAAGTTTATGGTGGTTGGAATGTTAAGTTTAGGGTTAATTTCTTTAGCCGGTTGCAAAAGCGGTTCCGGTGCGGAAAAGACAAAAGATGACAAAGCAATTATTTATACCAATGCCGATGAAGAACCGGTAAAAGCAATGGAAAAAGCTTTAGATGAAAATGGCTTTAAAGGTAAATACCTTGTCCAAAGTTTAGGGACGTCTGAATTAGGGGGCAAACTCTTAGCCGAAGGGAAAAATTTAGAGGCCGATATTGTTACCATGAGTACCTTTTATTTGGATAGTGCGGAGGAAAAAAACAAGTTTTTAGAAAAATTAGATGTCGGTGTTAAACCGCTCCAAGTTACAACAGGTTACACATTACCTCTAACAGTTCAAGAAGGAGTCGTTTTTTATAATACAAAAGCGTTGAAAGAAGCGGGGATTAATCCACCGAAAAGCTTGAAAGATTTAGCGAAACCAGAGTATGCGGGGCAGCTATCGATTTCTGACATTAAGCAATCTTCAACAGCGTGGTTGTTATTCCAAGGTTTAATTGATACGTATGGTGAAGATGAAGCCAAAGCTATTTTAGCCAAGATTTATGAAAATGCCGGAGATCATATCGAAGCTTCTGGATCTGGCCCGTTAAAGAAAGTCAAAGTAGGAGAAGTCGCAATAGGGTACGGTTTGCGTCACCAAGCAGTGGCGGCTAAAAAAGCGAAAGATCCAATCGACTATGTCGAACCTAGTGAAGGCACATACAATTTAACCGAATCGATTGGCATTTTAAACAAGGGACAAAGTAAGGAAAAAATGGCAGATTTACAAAAAATGGTAGACATCATTTTAACAACAGGACGCAAAGAAATCATCACCTATTACCCGAGTGCTTTGTATGAAGAAGAGAAAACTGATGGATTGGAAATTGCCAAAGATCAAAAAGTTTACAGCGAAAAATTAACACCAGAATTATTAGCAAAACATCAAGGGATGGTGGAATAAAATGGAATATAAATTATTAACACCTGGACCGTTAACGACAACGGAAACCGTTAAAGAGGCAATGTTAGTAGATCATTGTACCTGGGATGATGATTATAAAATCATCACCCAGCACATTCGCCAGCAATTACTGGCATTAGCCCATGTTTCAGAAACAGAATATACGACGATTTTAATGCAGGGATCAGGTAGCTTTGCAGTTGAAGCCGTTTTAAGCTCAATTGTAGGGGAAAAAGACAAAATTTTAATCTGTGGCAATGGTGCATATGGCGCGCGGATGCAACAAACTGCTGCTCGTTATGGCCTGAACCATCTGTATTACGAAGTAGCAGAGACCAAAATACCCGATGCAACAGAAATTGCGACTATTTTAGAAGCTGATTCTGCCATTAATTTTGTAGCAATGGTACATTCTGAAACAACTTCAGGTATTGTAAATGATATTGAAAGTGTCGCAAAAGTGGTAAAAGCACATCAAGCTACCTTTATTGTGGATGCGATGTCTAGTTTTGGTGGTATTGAAATTCCAATGGCAGAAATTGGCATTGATTTTCTTGTTTCAAGTGCGAACAAATGTATTCAAGGCGTCCCAGGTTTTGGCTTTATTATTTGTCGTCGGGATCAATTGGCATTAAGTTGTGGTAAAGCGCGTACTTTAAGTTTGGATATTTTTGATCAGCACCAAGTTATGGATCATGATGGAAAATGGCGTTTTACTTCCCCAACCCATACGGTTTTAGCCTTTCAACAGGCGCTAAAAGAACTGGTACAAGAAGGCGGTATTGCAGCCCGCTATAACCGTTATGCCCAAAATAATCACATTATTAGAACTGGGATGGAAAAATTAGGCTTTGCGCCATTGATTGCAATAGAAAATCAAGGACCCTTTATCACGACATTTCACTATCCTTTTCCAGAATTTTCTTTTGCAGATTTTTACGAATATTTAAAGGAAAACGGCTATGCGATTTATCCTGGTAAGATTAGTGAGATTGATTGCTTTAGGATCGGCAATATTGGCGAGGTTTATCCCTCTGACATGATGAAAGTTCTTCAGCTAGCAGAAGAATACTTAGTAAAAAGCAATGTGAAAGGAGCGGTGGCACTATGATTTGCGGTGTAATTTTTGATTGGGCAGGTACGACAGTCGATGATGGCTGTTTGGCACCGGTAGCGGCTTTTGATACAGCTTTTGCCAAGGCGGGAATTCATTTGACTGAAAGAGAAATTCGAGAACCAATGGGCTTATTAAAAATCGACCATATTAAAACTTTGCTAGCTTTGCCTCACGTCAAAGTAAAATGGCAAGAACTTTATGAGCGTAAAGCAAACCAAGCAGATGTAAAAAAGCTGTATGCTGATTTTGAAAAAGTATTATTTTCGTCTTTGGCACAATACACGACGCCAAAAGAAGGTTTACTAAAAACGGTTCATTGGTTACGCAAAAATAATATTAAAATTGGCAGTACAACAGGGTATACCAAAGACATGATGAGAATAGTTGCCAAAGGGGCAAAACAAAATGGCTATGAACCTGATTTTTTAGTGACACCAGATGACGTTAACGGGGTGGGGCGGCCTGCGCCAGACATGATTTTTCGCAATGTAAAATTAATGGGAATTAATGATTTAAAACGGGTAATTAAAGTTGGCGACACTACTTCGGATATTAAAGAAGGTAAAAATGCTGGTGTGATTTCCGTTGGTGTCATTGAAGGCAGTTCAGCTTCACAATTAACTGCAGCAGCTTTTTCAAAATTGTCTTTTGAAGAAAAAGAATCACTGCGAGAAGCAGTAACACAAAAATATTACGAAGATGGCGCAGATTACGTCATTGATCGTTTAAGTGATTTACCATTTTTGGTAAAAGCCTTGAATGAAGAATTGGAATTTGCTGCTTTATAAGTTGAACAAAACAAATAGGAAAATACTAGACTAGGGGCAAGTGAGTTGTCCCTAGTTTTTTTAGCTTGTGAAGCATAATCGTAAGCGCTATACTTGAAAAAATTAAGTAAGGAGGAGCAATTATCATGGGTTGGAAATTAGTAAATCGCTTGGCGCAAGTACGAAAAGACGGTGGTCTTACCCAAGTAGAATTGGCGGATAAATTGTTGATTTCCCATCAAACAATAGCAGCAATTGAAGCGGGAAGTTATGTTCCCAGCGTTGAATTGACGCTACGAATTGCTTATTTTTTAAGCGACCAGTAGAAGAAATCTTTCGCTTAAATCAAAAAAAGTGAGTAGGTGAAAAAATGAACGTACGACGTTATCAGCGAGATGAAAGAGAAAAATTAGTTTTTTGGCAAAGCTTAGGTGTAGCGTTTTGGGTTTTAGCGGTACTAACGGCTATTAGTAGTGGCTTTTTTGAATATCTTTTTTCTGATTCACTCAATATGTTCTATCTCAATTTTTTTCTTAGTTTTACAGTTGCGCTATGGTATCAATTTTTACAAAAAGCCTACTTTTTTGGCGAAGAGCCTAATTTAAAGGGACTTGCAGTGGGGCTATTTTGTAGTTTTTTTATCGTTTATATTCAATTTAGTTTTATCTCACAGCCAAGTCCAACTGACAAAATTGGCGACCGTTTTTCCTATGTCGGCTTGTTAGTATTCGCTGTCTCTCAAATGATTTTTTACATATATTTTTTAGGCAACAAAAGAAGTCAAAAAAATTACAAAAATAAAAGAATAGTTTGGCAGCGGAAAATAAGATAATTTTAGTATCCGCTGTTTTTGTTTAAAGAGCTGATAATTTTTTTCAATTTGGCCTACTTCTAATTTAAAAATTTTGTAAGGCACTATTTTTTTTGTTATTTTCTTGCATAATAAAGAAAATTTAATTGGAGTAGAATATGGATCAGGAACTTTTAATTATTGATTTATTAAGCGGCAAAGAAATTATCTTAGCCATTTTACAACAGTCAAAAAAACAATTTTTTCTTTTTTTTGGTGGTCTAGCATTCCTGGTGACCAGTTTTTTCTTTGGTCTTGGTACGGTGGTGTATCACTATTTGCAAAAGCATGTGATGTCAACTGCAGCAATACAAAAAATAATTTGGTTACATCGTTTTTCTAATTTATGCGGCGGAGTTTTACTCAGCCTATGTCTGATAATGATGTTATTCATTTTGATTAGTTATTTTGTCATCAAAAGCGATTTTCAAAATTGGTTGGAAAAACGTGTTAGAAGATCGGCGGGTTTTCCTGCGGTAATTGAGGATGTGGATGAATACTTTTTAAAGACGAAAAAAGAAATTAGACTAGCAAAAAGTGACTGCGTTCTTTTAGCCCAACGTTTCAATGGCGATAAGCTCATGATTGGTGTGGAGGATCTGGGCTGGGGCTTAACTAGAGGAAGAATTTTTCTGCTAGCTGTTGATAGTAGGCAAGGACATGTGCGATCAGGAAAACTATCCCATAAAAAACCAGCTGGAAAGTTAGCGATTGCGATAGGAATGGTATTTTTGATAGTGGGGGGACTATGGTTTTATGTCGCACAGGTAACCAGCAGCCTGCAAAATAATACAGCAGCACCAGCTGATTTAAAGACCGAGGTAGTAAAAGACAGTCCGATAACAGGGCTATTAAAGCAACAAGGTGCAGCTCCTGATAAAATTGCGAGTCAAAAAAATGAACTTTATCTCGATGTTAAAACCCATCAACTGTTTCAAACGACAGATCAAGGAGCACATTGGCAATTCGTACCTTTAAAAGCAGATTGGCTACGAGGCGGGAGTTACTTATTAACCAGTGGTGAAATTCCTTTTGGTTATTTTATGGAGGACACGTATCAAATCGGGAAAGATTTTTCTTGGTATCTTTATACCACTGAAGCTGGGGACTATCTCAATTTATATTTACTAATTTCAAATGATAATGGTAATTCCTGGCAGAAAAGACAGATCGGAGAAAAAGTGAGTGGCTTGCGTTATCGAAAAGTACAATTTTTTGAAAATGGTAGTGGAATAGTGGTAATTTCTAAAATTGGCGCCACTTCTGCTGAAGAGGTGACGCTTTTTATTACCCATAATCATGGAGAAGATTGGTATGAGGCAAGCAGCGAAACGGTGAATGCACCGGTTCAAAATGTTAGTTTTATTAATGGGGATATTGGTTTTATTGCTACGCGGGAAAATATTTATTACACAAAAAATGCTGGACGTTCGTATCATGAGGCCGTGATCAATGTAGAAGAGCAATATTTATTAGGCGGCTTAGATATTTTCCAGCCACCTAATGAAGTGACAGAACTTACGAGCACGACTTTAGAAGCTAAATTTTATCTGACCAAAAAGACAGGGCATATGTACGCCTGCTTGTATCGTTCCAATGATGGCGGGCAAACATGGGAATTTGTCCGCGAGCTGTCAGAGGTTACGCCAGCCGATTAGCTGATTTATGATTTAGGACAGCCGGAAAATTTAAGCTAACTTGTGGCAGTAAAAAAGCACAGATAAGTCTGAATTTAACGATCTAAGTGTTAGTGCTTAGGATATTCATCTTGTTTGTGCTTTTTTATGGGGAAAATTTTAATTGCGGGCATCAAAGCTGCGTTTGTAATCTTGCATTTCTTTGATCGGTAAATTGATAATCGCATCATCTGGTGCGGTGATGATGATCCGTGTTTTACCGTTAAGGTCTTTTTCTAATGTTACCAAAAGATCGCTGTCAACGGGAAAACCAGCGGCATCCAACATTTTTTCTGGGAGTAAAAGTCCAAAATTTTTATCCCACTGTACAATTTTTGATTTGCATGCATCGATTTTCATTTTTTCACCTCGTCTTAAAGCGTGGGCTTATTTAAAATATAAGCGGCTAAATTCAGTCCTGCTTGATCGCCACATAAATTATAGCCAGTCTGAGTGTAATGATAATTGTCTTTCATTAAATCTAGTCTATCCATCCATTCAAAGGCATTGGCGATTAAAACAACTTGTTTTTCTTGGGCAAGTTCTCGTTGGGCGTAGATAATCTGTTGATATTTTTTTGGTTCATCTTTTTTATTGCCAATTTGAATTAGAAAAGTTTCCTCTACCCCCGCTTCAGATAGAGCCTTTTGCAAGGCGGTAAAGCGCATTTTATATTCAGCGCTACTCATGGCGTGATCGCCATCGGTTTCACCTTGGCACCAAACTAAAAAGCGACTTTTAATCGGGATATTTTGCTGGTGCAAAAAATTTTCACAACGTTGTAAACGTTCTAAAATATCGGTGCAATAAGGACTTTTTGGTTGCCACTCTAAAATACTACTCCCGCCTTTAGACGCAGAAATTCCCACTACAATGCGACGGGTACAGTCGTAATACGCATTTACAAGACTACTAACAAGTGAGCCTGATTTTTTATTTTCATCATTAATCCCAGTCGGGTTGTCTTCAGTTTTTCCAAAGGGCTCTTGCAGATGAAAAAGTTTTTTAGGTGCACTTACCGGACGAAACTCGTAGCCTTCTTTAACATAGGGAGCCAAATGGGCTTTTCCACGCCCCGCCATATTACTTTGACCAGCAAAAAGAATTATATCCACGCCATCTTGTTTAGACTCTAAAGGTTGTGGGTAGTGTTTTTTTAATTCAGCTCTTTCTTTTTCTAACAAACCGCGAAATTCCGTAATAGAGGTAGGGCGATGAACCGTTAAATTTTGCAAGAAAATCACTCCTAATTTATCTGTACTAATTAAATGGTACCTCATCTTGGTAAGCGTGACAAAGTTTAGAGCGTCTTTTTGTAAAAATAAAAAAACTTATTCAAAGTAGACTGTCGTTTGCTGTGAATAAGTTTTTTTATTTAAGAAAGTAAGTTGTACTTTATGTTTTATACGTGGTTTTCCTTAATTAAGCGCTGGGCAATGAAGTAGTCACCTTCATAAGGCATATCTTCACCGTTGATTTTTTGATATTCATCGACACCTTTACCGGCAATGACCACAGCATCAGCAGAATCACTTAAGGCAAGTGCGGCGGCAATAGCTTTGGTGCGATCCATTTCAAAGTGAACTTCCAATTTTTCATTGGTGATATGAGCGTTAATTTCTTCGGCAATTTTTTGTGGGTCTTCAAAAGCGGGATCATCTGCTGTTAAAATAACGACATCTCCATGTTCTGATAATGCCTTACCAAAGTCGGCCCGGCGGGAAATTGCTTTGCCACCAGTACTACCTAGCACGACAATTACACGCCCTGTGGGATGTTCTGCTTGGGCAAATTCCAATAAAGTTTTTAAGCTCAAATAATTATGGGCGTAATCGACATAAACACTGGCGCCGTTTGTATTGAATAAATGATCCATTCGTCCTGGAACGCGGGCAGTAGCTAAGGCATCTTTTGCAGATTTCACATCAGCACCGACAATCGCCGCAGCTAAAAGGGCCGCAGTCGCATTTTCCTGGTTGAAATCTCCGGCTAATTGAATACTGTAATCTGCAGCAATTTGTAATTCGTCATTTTTGCTAGTAACTGTGAAGTGCTTGTTCTGGCCACTAGTGACTAGATAGTCTGCATTTTTGCGACCGTAGGAAATATATGGTGTTTGCAATAATTCACAGTTTTCTTTTAACAGTGCAAAATAGTCACTACCAGAATTTAAAATCATCTTTTTCGAGTGACGTAAGAGCTGCCGCTTGCAATAAAAATAATCGTCAAAAGTCGGATGTTCAATCGGACTAATGTGGTCAGGGGAGATATTTAAAAAGATACCCACGTCAAAAGTCAAACCGAAAACCCGCTCTGTTTTATAGGCCTGCGAAGAAACTTCCATCACCAAATGGGTCATTTTATTGGTTACAGCTTGGCGCATCATTTGGTATAAATCTAGGGATTCTGGCGTGGTCAAATGGGATTTAAAATAAGTTTTGCCATCTAAAGATGTATTCATCGTCGACAACAAAGCTGTTTTATTTCCTGTTGCTTTAGCCAAGAGCGCGTGGGTGAAATAAGCCGCTGTTGTTTTACCTTTTGTCCCAGTAAAAGCGACTAATTTTAATTCTTTTTCGGGATGGTCGTAAAAAGCCGCTCCTAACAGTGCCATCGCTTTTTTGATATCTGTGACAATGATGGCACATTTTGCACTGACGTCAAAAGGCGCTTCTGCCACGTAAACTTCTAGACCATTGGCTAGTGCGCTGATTAAATAGTCAACTTTAAAATTAAGTCCCTTACAAAAAAACAAACTGTTCGCATCTGCTTTACGAGAGTCGTAAGTTACGCTACTAAATTCTTTTTTTGGTAAATCCACGCAGGTTAAATGCCAACCAGTCGGCGTAATCATTTCTTTTAGTAAATCATTTTTCAGCAAAATTGCGCTGATTTTTTCTAATGTTAATGTCATGGCACAGGCCTCACTTTACATTTTACTTCGGTTGTATTATAGCATTAATTAAAGTTGCTACCAACCAACAGGAAATAAAGTCAGTTTTATGACATATTTTGCCAGGTGTTGCAAATCAATTAAATTTACTCAAAAAAGATTGCCGGAGGGAACTTTTGTAAGTAAAATAGAACATATGTCTTGAAACCAATAGAAAGTAGAGAAAATAAATGAGTGAAAAATTCGTGGCGCAACAGGAACTATCCACTGAAGAAAAAATGGCCAAAGGTTCCACGTGGCTAACGATTGGCAATATCGGTTCTCGTCTTTTAGGGGCGATTTATATCATGCCTTGGTATTACTGGATGGGAGAGCATGCTAACCAAGCCAACGCGTTGTTTAACATGGGGTATAATTTTTATGCCTTGTTCATGATGCTTTCTACTGCCGGCATTCCAGCCGCAATCGGAAAACAAACAGCCTATTACAATTCATTAAATGAATACGCGACCAGTCGCAAATTGTTACATCGCGCCTTGCAGGTTATGGCCGTCTTTGGTCTAATTGCAGCAGGGGCCATGTATTTGATGTCACCTTGGCTAGCAGATATTTCCGGTGGTGGCGCAGAGCTGATCCCAACAATTCGTTCTTTAAGTGTTGCGATTTTAGTTATTCCTTGTATGAGTGTTATTCGTGGCTACTTCCAAGGTCAAAATGAGATGAAGCCTTTTGCCATCTCCCAAGTCTTAGAGCAAGTCGCCCGCGTATTTTACATGCTACTTGCAACTTTCATCATTATGAAAGTTGCCAAAGGAGAATACACAACTGCCGTAACGCAATCAACTTTTGCTGCTTTTATCGGAGCTATTATTAGTATTTTAGTCTTAGTCTATTATCTTAGAAAAGATAGAGTGCGGATGGATTACTTAATTGAACACAGTGCCAACAATGTCAACTTGGATACCAAAGATTTACTGATTGAAACAGTTAAAGAAGCCATTCCTTTTATTATTATCGGATCAGGAATTACGATTTTTAAACTTGTCGACCAAGTTACTTTTGTGCGGGTGATGTCCTCTTTTACTGCATACTCACAAAATCAACTGACTTCTTTGTTCTCCATTTTCAGTGCCAATCCAGATAAATTAACGATGGTGGTAATTGGTCTGGCAACTTCTATGGCACTAGCTGGCTTGCCTTTAATTACCGAGGCGAAAACCCGTGGGGATCACAAAGGACTAGCCAAATTAATTAGTAACAATTTGCAATTATTTGCATTTGTTATGTTTCCTGCAACATTTGGGATGATTGTTTTGGCCTATCCGTTGAATACTTTGTTTTATGCCCCAAGTCATTTAGGTGCGAGTGTTTTAGTTGAAGCAAGTATTTCTGGTCTTTTCTTAGGGCTTTACATGATGACTTCAAATATGTTGCAGGGAATGTATGAGAACTTAGCGGCGATTGGCTATTTTGTCATTGGCTTGGTTATTAAAATTATCATACAGATTCCACTAATCATGGTTTTTGAAGTTTATGGTCCACTCTTAGCTACTATGATTGGCTTTGGGGTAACCTGTGGTTTGAATTTGTATAAATTGCACAAAATTTCTCGCTTCAATCGTATTTTAACTTTCCGGCGGACAGTTTTGATTTTTATCATGACAGTGATTATGACAGTGATTGCATTTATCATGCGTCAATTAATGGGGCTGGTTTTAGATACCGATAGCAAATTGCAATCATTTGTGATGATTTTAGGGGTTGCTGCTGTTGGTGGGGCCAGCTATGTCTTTATGGTCTTGCGGGTGCGCTTAGCCGATAAATTATTAGGGACGACAGCGGAAAAAATCAGACGACGCCTGCATATGTAAGAAATAGACAAATAAGAAAAAGGGACTGTGATATTTTTTCACAGTCCCTTTTTGCAAGTAGAGCAGTTTTTTTAGTAGCTTGAAGCATCATGAAGCATCTTTAAAAGGCATTCAGTAAAGGCAGGCTTAGTCTTTTAGAGAGGCTTGAAAAGCTGCTTGGATAGATTCCATCAATTTTTGATCGCTTAATGTTTTGAGAATAAATAATCCGATAACTTTTGCTCCACCTAAAATTACAGGATGAATTTTAGATGGAGTTTGCATGATAGTGGCAACTTCTTTGGTGTGTAAAGAAAACCAGTGATCAGAGATTGCCATCATAGGATGAAAAGCCGGACAAATATAGCTGACATTCCCAATATCAGAACTGCCGGTAGCATTTCCTGCGGGTTCATCACAATGAGGTAGCTCAATGGCCGTCATGATTTCATCAATAGCTGCAATTCCAGGGGCATTTAAATTCATATCATCAAAATCTTCACCTGTTTTTTCGTAGGTGACAGAAGTTTCCGTAGCCTGTGCAGCACCTTCCAAACAGTTTATGACTTTGCTAAAATTCTCGGCTAAATCATATTTATTGGCATGGCGCATATTGATGATTAATTCCGCTTTGTCGACAATGACGTTTGAGGCAGTGCCACCTTGGGGCAAGATATAAGAGACGCGACTGCCATCTTTCATTTGCTGTCTGGCCATATCAATTGCGTGACAGGCTAGCATCGCGCCATTTAAGGCATTTTTTCCTTGCCAAGGTGCAGCTGCCGCGTGGGCTGTTTGACCGGTAAAAGTCGCTTTGATTTCACTTAAAGCTAAGAAACGACACGCAGGCCAGGTTTGGTCACTGTTCATATGGATCATCATCACAAAAGCATAGTCATCAAAAACACCGGCATTTGCCATCGTGATTTTATCACCAGTCGCTTCTTCATTTGGTGTACCAATTAAATCAATAGTAGCAGAAACAGTAGGTGCCATTTCTTTTAATGTTAATGCGGCTAAGAGACTCAAGCTACCGCTAGCACAATGACCGCAGGCGTGACCAATGTCGGGTAGGGCGTCATATTCCATTAAAATCCCAATTTTGGGTTGTGTTTTTTCACCGGGAATAACATGGGCTACAAAAGCCGTAGGTAAACCGGCAACATTTTCAGTAACGGCAATTTCTTTAGCCTTTAAAATTTCAATAATTTTTTTGACCGAGCGGAATTCTTGTCCCGATATTTCGGGATGTGCTGCTAAATCATCATTTAAATCGTAGGCAGTTTGTTCATTAAGGGAGATTTTTTCTAAAAATAATTTTTGTAATTGGTCCATAAAAAGGACTCCTTTCTTTTTAACTAAATAAGGTAGCAATGGTTAAAACAAAGCAGACAACAACAAAAATGATACCTAAAAGTTTTGCGGTAAATTTTAACCAAGTAGCGTATTCAATATGAGCAATGCCCAATACACCTAACATAATAGCCGATGCCGGGCTAACTAAGTTCATGGTACCAGAGCCAGCCTGAAAAGCTGTAATTATCAAATCTTTTGGTACGTGAACAAAGTCTGCTAAGTTGCTCATAATCCCCATTGTGGCAGAGGCTAAACCAGAAGTAGAATAAATTAAAAAGCTCATTGGAATATAAAAAATATAAGTCAAGATTGTAAATAAAACAGGCGGCAGGCTGCTTAATGTCGTTTCACCAAAATGTAAAATCGTAGCTGTAATCATTCCGTCATTCATCACGACTTGAATCCCGCGGGCAACTGCAACAATTAAAGCAACTTGAATCATGTCTTTGGCACCAGTGACAAAATGCTGCACAATTGTACTTTCATTCATCTTATATAAGTAGCCAATTACAATTGCCATAAAAATAAATAAAATCGTGATTTCAGTAAAATACCAGTCGCCAAAAGCGGGGAAATCTGAGCCAATCATTTTACCTAAAATAGGAATTTTGATTATGCTGTCTCGCAAGTTGGCAAAGAAAGTAAAGTTTTGATTGATTGTCTGCCAAGGAATCAAGCCTAATATCATGACAAGAAAGGTTGCGATAAATGCGACAATCACATGTTTTTGATTTTGATTCATCGTGTCGATCTCTTGGAGTTTAAAACTAGCTAAATCCGCTTTGCGCTGATTATAGACGAGGGATTTTTTTGGATCTTTTTCAATTTTTTGCGCATAACGATAGACGTAAATAATGGCGATGGTAGTTAAGATTACCCACAAAACAAGTCGCCAGATAATGCCTTGACCAGGTGAAATCCCCGCAGCTTGAGAAGCAACCCCTGTAGCAAAAGGATTAACGGTAGATGCTAAGACACCTACTGTTGTGCCAATTAAAATGACACCTACTGCGACTAAACTATCTAAGCCAATGCTGTACATAACAGGCAAGAGTAAAGGGTAAAAAGCTAATGTTTCTTCTGACATGCCAAAAGTCGTACCCCCGAGTGAAAAAAGAATCATGAGGACAATAATTAAGCGTTTTTCTTTACCGTGATATTTCTTTACAATGGAACTAATCCCGGCATCTAGGGAACCAGTCGCATTCACCACGCCTAAAAAACCACCAATTACTAAAATAAATAATGACACTGGCATCGCAGCAGAGGTCTTGTCGTCACCTAGCATACCCACGACCGGTGCTTTTAAAATATCCCAAAACCCCTGTTCGTTTTGTGTAACATGATGATAAGTACCCGGAATCAACTGTTTGGCTTCGTTTAAATTGTATTGACCTGCTGGTATAAGCCACGTTAAAACAACCATCAGAAAGATAATTCCAAATAAAATGGCGTAAGATGATGGCATTTTTCTTTTCATAAAAAAACGACTCCTTTTAATAGTTTTTGTAAAAGTAAGCGTAAGAATTCATCAGCTTGAAATTTTTAGCACTTCAAATGAATACAGCCGAAGGATAAATAAAGGGAAAAGTACTAAAAAAATTCGTAACGGTTAACCAAGAATTGCCAGAATTGTCTTTTCATAGAGCGCTTACTTTCTGCTATAATAATAACGAGAAAAAAAGGCGGCCAACTTTCCATTTTGGAATGTTGACTTGCCTTTTTAGGAGGTTTAAAGGATGTTGAATTTGAAAATTTTACGCTCATATAAATATGCAGTCGATTATTCTTCATTTAAAGCGGCTGCTGAAAAATTAATGTACAGTCAATCGACAATCAGTAAGCATGTAGCCGAGCTGGAACAAGCTGTGGGTTTTCCATTATTTAACGAAGGAAAGGTTCAATATGGCTTAACTGAAATCGGGGAGTTGACATATAATTATGCCCAGCATGCCTTAATTGCGTATGGCCATTTCAAAGAGCAAGTAAAAGCGACGGCATCTCGGCAAACAGTCATAAAAATTGGTGGTTTGGAACGTTATTTAGCAGAAATGGTAGTCACCAAAGTGGTAAATTATCAAATTGATCATCCCCAAGTTCGTTTTGATTTAATTCACGGTACAAGTGATGAAACATTAGAACGTCTAAGGGCAGGCAAATTAGACATGGGTATTATTGCCGATCGAATGGTACCAGCAGATTTTACCAGTTTAGCAATCAAACGCGAAAGCCTGGTGTTAATAGCGTCTTGTCAAACGTATGAGAAAATATTGCAAGATGCTTCTTTAATGAAAAAATTGCCGGTCCTAATTGACCGTAAAGCCAGTGTGATTTTTGAATACGTCTTAAAGGACACCAACGAATTTGCACAAGTAATTCACGTTGAAGGTGATTTGATGGTTGTAACGGGAGTAGAAAGTCAAATGTGCCTGGGCGTGGTAAGTGATGGCTGTTTTAATCCAAATGATTATCACGTATTAAAAATATACAATGAAGCAGCACCCATTCGGCTAATTTATCCTGAAAAATGGGAAGAAAAAAATAAGAAACTATTTGCAGAATCCCTCATTCGCCAGTTACAGCAAGATTTTTTAACTCCACCGCAATAAGGTGGTGTTCTTTTTAGAACATTTTTTCATTCTGGTGCTAAAAATTTACTGTTTTACTAAAGGTTCTAACTTTGGTGGAAACAATCCCTTTTGTAAACTTTCCTTTTGATTGTTGCCAATATCTTTTATCATTTTCTAAGTTATTTAAAAAGCATCCTCCAGTGGAGATGCTTTTTTTAGTTGACTTTTTTTATCACTGGATATATAGTTAGTTACACAAGTAACTAACTGGTTAAGTTTAATGTGAAGTTGAGGTGAAAGGAATGGAATTTGACTATTCCGGTACAACGCCCTTGTTTCAACAAATTGCGGAACAGATTGAAGAAGGAATTTTAAACGGCTCCTTTAAAGAAGGTGAACAAATTCCCTCTACAACAGAAATATCAAAAAGTTTCGCTATTAATCCTGCGACCGTTTTAAAAGGGATGAATTTGTTAGTTGAACGGGGTTTGATTGAAAAGAAAAGAGGAATTGGCATGTTTGTTTTAGTAGGTGCACAACAAAAAGTTAGAGAGTATCGGCGGGAACTTTTTTTAACGAATGAAGTATTACAAATTGTTACAGAAGCAAAGAAATTAGGTATTACAGTAGAGCAGCTGAAAGACCTAATTGAAAGAGGGTATGAATCATGAGTTTGGTTATTAAAGAAGTTAGCAAAACGTATAAAGATAAAAAAGCGCTGCAACAGATTAATTGGAATATTCAATCCGAAAAAATATATGGTTTACTTGGGCGTAATGGTGCGGGGAAGAGTACGCTGTTAAATATTATCGCTAACCGTAGTTTTGCCAGTAATGGAACAATCACGTTAAATGGCCTCCTTCTTGTAGATAACGAAGCAGCTTTAAATCAAATTTATTTAATGTCAGAAGATAACTTATATCCCGGAAACTTAAAAGTAAAAAAATGCTTTCAATTAACTGCTGACTTTTATGGGGATTTTGATTGGGCTTTGGCAGAAGAAATGATAGCTGGATTTGGCTTGGAACAAAAAAGTAGCCTGCGAAAATTATCGACGGGTTATCGCAGCATTGC
The DNA here is from genome assembly GCF_029983095.1 of Enterococcus montenegrensis. Lineage (NCBI taxonomy): Bacteria > Bacillati > Bacillota > Bacilli > Lactobacillales > Enterococcaceae > Enterococcus > Enterococcus montenegrensis. The sequence goes on along the minus strand of NZ_CP120467.1, from coordinate 2,486,538 downwards.
CAAATTAATTATGGCGCTTTGTGTGCCAGCAGATTACATCTTTTTAGATGAACCAGTCTTGGGCCTAGACGCAAACCATCGTGATTTATTTTATCATTATTTATTAACAGCTTATGCTAAGCGTCCCCGTACATTTGTTATTTCTACTCATTTAATTGAAGAAGTCGCAAATTTGTTAGAAGAGGTCATTGTTATCGATGAAGGAAAAGTACTAAGAGAAGCAACAACAGAAGCTATTCAAGCTGCAGGTAAAGTAATCACAGGGCCAAAAGAAGTCGTGGCACAGGTGGTAAGTGATCTGAAGGTTATTGGTGAAGATGAGCTAGGTGGGATGCTTAGTGTTTATATTGAAGGTGCGGCACCAAAAGATATTCCACAAGGGGTATCCGTTGCTCCCCTTAATTTACAAGCATATTTTGTCCAATTAACAAAAAAGGGTGTGGCGTAAAATGAAATTAAAAACAGCAATTCAATACAAGTTATCCGTCCAATGGCGCTCGGTGTTGATTTACCTTGGTTTCTTTCTTTTATTTGCGGTTATTTTTCCATTAATGCCGATGTTACTGATAGATGGGGTTACAAATGTTCACGTAGACTTATTAGCTCCAGCCATGATTTATATCATGATTTTATCTATTACGAGTGTGGGCAATGATTTTAAACTCTTTATTCAATGCGGAACTTCACGACTGCATATTTTTGTCGCAAATTTTGTTTCGAGTCTGATTTTGACGTTTGGTCTAAGCATCGTTTTGAAAATGTTGTTTGAGTTATTTAATGGAGGCTTGATTCCAAATTTCTTCTTACAATATCAACTGATTACGTTGATTACCGGTGGTAATTTTTGGCCATCAATGTTTTTATTGTGGGTGTTTCTTATTTTAGCCGCCAGTATTGGAATGATGATTGGGGCACTTTTAAATCGCTTTGATGGTTATCTGCGCTTAGCAATTGGTGCACTTTCTTTGGGCATCGTCATTTTAGGCTCCATTTTATTTCAGTTATTATCACCTGCTGCCAAAATGGCAGTGATAGATTTTATTAAATTGGTAATTGGATTAGGGGCAAACGGTTTAAATAGCTGGCAATTTATTGGCTTCATTTTTGTAGTAAGCTTGATTTTATTAGTAATAGTTTACCTGTTAAATCGCCGCCAAGAAGTAAAACGGATCAATGCGTAATTGTAATGAAATAGCATGGCTAAGACAGCCGTCTGAACAATTAGTTCAGATAGGCTGTCTTATTTTTTACAACGTACTACAATCACGCTGTTTATTTTTCTGGGGTATTATCTTTAAAATATTGCGTTTGTGTACCATAAAAAATAGGCAATAAATCAGCTAGCGTACCTGCAAGTTTCTTTGTGGGAAGCTCATTTTCTGGCAGCCAAAAAAGTTTCCCTTCTCCCATAATGGTGGGTTCAAAAGAAGTCTTAGCGGTAAAAAGTCCAGCTAATTCGCGACTGCCATCGGCTTTGTTGAGCCACTCTGCAACGCCCATTAACTGCGGTGTGATGACAAGGCCGGTTTCTTCTTTGACTTCGCGGATGATAGCAGTAGTCAGCGATTCGTCAGCTTCAACATGACCACCGGGAAATGTCCAACCAGGCCAATCTGGTTTCTTACGGTCTTGTATTAAAATCTCATTGCGATTATTGAAAATCATACACATACATGTTAGTTGTACGGAAAAGCTTCTTTTCATTTTCTCACCTCGTATTTACTGTATAATAAATTGGTAGAATTGTTAATCAGAAGGCAGTGTGGATATTTCTATTTTTAGAGGTGTGTTGCAAGTTTGCAAGTGCAGATAATAAAAATATCGTCAGATAGGATAACAAGGAGGAGCCATGCGTTTAGATAAATTTTTGGCAGATATGCAGTTAGGCAGCCGCAAAGAAGTGAAAAGCTACATAAAAAAAGGCTTAGTGCAGGTTAACCAAGTAACCGTAAAACAAGACAAATTTCAAGTGCAACCTGAGACAGACGAAATTTTTTTTGACGGTGAAAAAATTGGGTATCAACAATTTTTCTATTATATGTTAAATAAACCAGCCGGGGTTATTTCTGCTACAAGAGATACGCAACATAAAACGGTCATGGATTTTTTGCAAAAGCCGGATTTTAGACCGGATTTATTTCCAGTTGGGCGTCTGGATAAAGATACAGAGGGATTTGTTTTATTAAGCAATGACGGCAATTTGGCTCACCGTCTCCTCGCACCTAAAAAGCATGTGGAAAAAGAATATTTTGCTAAAGTTGAAGGTATCGTAAGTCAAGCAGATGTGACAGCTTTTGCCAAAGGCTTATTGTTAGACAAAGGAGAGTTGGCTTTACCAGGAGAACTGACGATTTTAAAAGTAGATGAAGAAAACGAGACTTCAGAAATCTCTCTAATTATTCACGAAGGAAAGTTTCATCAAGTAAAAAGAATGGTCCAAGCAGTTGGTAAAAAAGTTGTGTATTTAAGACGAGATCGTATCGGCAGTGTTCGTTTGGATAAAGCTTTGTCCTTGGGAGAATATCGACCGTTGACGGATGAAGAGTTAGCGGTCTTAAGTAAAAGTTAAAAAGTAAGCAATGAAATTTTTGTGTCACTTCTTGAAGTGGCACTTTTTTTGTTGTCAAAAAAAGGAATACTTTGCAAATCGATAATCTTTTTATGAAAAAATTATACTTTGTGTAATCTAGCTGAAATCTAGAAATCTCGTTGTAAATTAAAACGTATTCATTACAAATACGTGTGCCCATTGCAATAAAACTGTAAGTTGGCTGTTATCCTTTTCATGAAAAATCATGCTAAATTAAGCAAGTCAAAAAAACGAAAAGGGGTCATTAATTGAAACTCAAAAAAACAATTTTAACAATTTCACTTCTAGGAAGTTTATTCTTTTCTTCAACAGCATTCGCTTCTGAAAACAGCGACAAATTAGCAACAGTAAAAGAAGATGTGACGCAAAGTGAAACAAAAATAAATGATTTTAAATCACAAATAGAAGATGCACAATCTCAAATTAAAATAAACGAAGAAACAAAAACGACACTGACAGGGCAGCTGGATAAAGAAATTGAAAAACTGGCAGGTGTCAAAGAACAGTTAACGAAAAAAGAAGCGCAACAAGCAGAAGTGGCGGCATCGTTTTTAGGCTCTTCCCTTGATTTGTTAAATGGCTTACAAGGAAAAGAACAAATTGAAGCACAAGTAACAAAATTGAAAGAAGAACAAAGTAGTCAACGAATTGAAGTTGCTGCTTTACAAGGAAAATTGGCACAACTAGAGCAGACGAACCAAGAATTAGCGACCAAGGCAACAAAATTAGCACAAGAACAGGCCAATTTTGAAAAAGAGATTGCAACAAAGAAGGCAACAATTGAAAAACTTGCGGCAAAAGTTAAAGCTGAAGAAGAACAAGCTGAAAAAGTAGCGCAAACAGGTTTTGCTTCTCCTCTGGTAGGAAGTCTAAATGTCAGCAGTCCTTTTGGCTGGCGCCAAATGCCTTTAGGTGGAGGGAATGAACATCACGATGGTATTGATTTAACAGGTTCCACTGGTCAAACAGTTATGGCGGCGCGAGATGGTGTTGTTGTAGAAGCAGGCTTTGATGCTAGCTGTGGCAATCACGTAATTATCAAACACGATAATGGCTATTACACCTATTATTTTCATTTAACGACTATTGAAGTAAGTAATGGGGCTAATGTAAGTGTCGGCCAACGAGTTGGCGGCATGGGTACTACGGGTAATTCAACCGGCGTCCATTTACACTTTGGTGTTGCAACAGGTATGTGGGATGGTTTTGTTGATCCTGCGCCATTAATTGGTGCCTAATAATATGAAAATTTAGACAGCCCTCAAACTTTAACGGGAAATACTCCTGGAGTTTGAGGGCTGTTTTGTTTCTCTAAAGAGCTGCCCAGTGCCTTCCGCTTTTCTTATTCCCATAGGCCGGGGGTGGCGGTGACAACTATTTTTTCTTTCGAAAAAGGATGTTCTAGATGCATTTGACTGGCATGTAGCATTAGGCGAGGGGCTTTTTGGGTACCATACAGAGGGTCACCAACAATAGGGTGACCGATGCTTTTTAAATGGACCCGAATTTGATGGGTGCGCCCGGTTTCTAATTGACAATAGACTTGGCTTTTTCTGCCTGCGTGGTGAACTGTCACGTGGGTAATGGCAGTTTGCCCGTTTCTTTCATCGATAATTCGTTTGCGCCGATCATGACGATCGCGTCCGATTTTTTTTGTAATGGTTACAGCGTGGGCCAAATGGCCACTAACGACGGCCTGATACTGGCGATAAATATTTTTTTGTTCCAATAGGCGACCTAAAATTGGTAATACTAAAGGATTTTTAGCAAATAAAATTGCACCGCTAGTTTCTTTGTCCAAGCGATGGACAACATAAGGACGTTGCTTTTTAGGTGCTAAGTAGGCTGCAAGATCATTTAAGAGTGTATCTGTTTCTTGCGCCTGATTGGGATGTGTTTTAACGCCATAAGCTTTATTCACTACAATCAAGTGTTCATCTTCGTATAAAACCACAATCTTATTTTTATCCCCCAATGCAACCTCTTGATAGGTATAATCGTCTTCTTCAATCGTTAGGGTAATGGTATCGCCGGCTTGGCAGTGTTCATGGAACATTACCGGCGCACCGTTTTTACGAACATTTTTGCGCACTCGCAAAAAATGGCGTACCTTTCTAGGAACCAGCCATTCTTTTTCCAATAGCTCACGAATGGTCATCTCTTTTTGATTTACCGGTAGTGTTATTGCATATTCCATGGTAGTCCTCTTTTCATATTTCTTAAGCTCTGCTTTATTTTAAAAGATATTTAAGAAAAATGTAACGAATTACTGCATTTTCTTTGCTAAAATGTGCTAGATTTAGTTAAATATGCTATTTTCAGTCTAAAGACGCAGGTCAGGTGGAACCTTTCCTGTTAAACTGACACAAATTAAATGAGTGGAGATTGTTATGGACGCAAAAGAAATTTGGACAAAAATCAAAGGGGCGTTATTGTCTTTTTGGCAATGGCTTAAGCCTTATTTACAGCAATTTCATCAATGGCGCAAACGGGTATGGAAGAAATATCACGTGAATAAAATTATCATCTTATTAGGTTTGGTGGCGGTATTGGTTACCAGCAGTTATTTATTTTACTTATCCAAACAAGTAGATGTTGATCGCCTACAATCGGATTTAAAGAATACAACGGTCATTTACGATAAAGATGGGGATACTGCTGGAAAATTGAGTTCTGGCAAGGGCTCTTATGTCGAAATCGATAAAATTTCTCCCAATATTATTAATGCGGTGGTTTCAACAGAAGACCGTAATTTTTATCACCACCACGGTTTTGATATTAAAGGGATTGCCCGGGCTGCAGTTAGAGCCGTGATTAATCGTAATACTTCAGGTGGTGGCGGGAGCACGATTACCCAACAGTTAGCTAAAAATGCGTATCTAACGTTGGATCAAACCTTTAGTCGAAAAGCAAAAGAGCTATTTTTAGCGATTGAGATTGAAAAGAAATATACCAAAGATCAAATTATAACCATGTATTTAAACAATGCTTATTTTGGTAATGGTGTCTGGGGTGTACAGGATGCTTCTAAAAAATACTTTGGGGTAAATGCAAGTGAAGTTGAGTTAAGCGAAGCGGCAACACTAGCAGGAATGTTAAAAGGTCCCAATATTTATAATCCAATTGACCACCCCGATTTAGCTAATCAGCGCCGCAACGTTGTTTTAGGTGTGATGGTGGATAATGGTAAGATTACCAAAGAACAAGAAAAACAAGTCGAACAAACCAACATTGCCGATTCTTTATATGATGCGTATGATAACGAAGATGGTGGCAATAAATATCCTTACTTTATCGACGCTGTTTTAGATGAAGCGGAAGCCGAGTATGATATTGATGATTCTGATATTTTAACCAAAGGCTATAAAGTTTATACAACATTAGACCAACAACAACAAATTCAAATGCAAAATGTGTATGACAATGCCAATAATTTCCCAGAAAATGCCGCCGATGGTGCGATGCCCCAATCTGGATCAGTTTCAATGGATCCAAATACGGGTGGCATTCGTGCATTAGTTGGGCGTCGTGGCGAGCATACTTTCCGCGGCTTTAGTTTTGCCACGCAAATGAGACGTTCACCAGGTTCGACGATTAAGCCGATCAGTGTTTACACACCGGCGCTAGAAGCGGGATATAAACCAGATAGTATCTTAAAAGATGAGAAATTAAAGTTCTACGATGTAAAAAATTATGACGGCACGTATTCTGGCGAAGTACCGATGTATCAATCTGTTGCTTGGAGTTTAAATGCACCTGCAGTCTGGTTGCTCCACGAAATCGGGATTGATAAAGGCTATAAAAAGGCACAAGAATTTGGTCTTTCTTTATCAGAAAAAGACAAGTACTGGGGCGGAGTGGCCTTAGGTGGATTAGAAAAAGGCGAATCGCCAATGACAATGGCCGCAGCTTATGGTGTTTTTGCAAATGGTGGGCAGCTTTACACACCACATGTCATCACGAAGATTGTTGATTCCAAGGGGACAGTTATCGTTGATAACACGAAGCCAAAAGGTAAACGTGTTATCTCTGAAGAGACAGCCAATCAGATGACCAGTATGTTATTGGGCACATTTTCTAATGGGACCGCAGCACAAGCCAATCCGGGTTACACAATGGCCGGTAAAACGGGAACAACAGAAACCAACTTTGACTCAAGTAAAGCCAATGACCAATGGATTGTAGGGTATACGCCCAATGTTGTAATTGCTACATGGTTGGGATTTGAACAAAGCAGTAAGGAACATTACTTATCAGGAACCAGCGGCGATGTTGTCGGTAAGATTTTTCAAGCCGAAGCCGCCAATATCTTACCTCACGTTAAAGAATCTGGTTTTGCCGTAGCAGATGCCTATCAAACAAAAGGCAAAGTTGTGGCAGCCGATGAGGTAAATCGCGATCAAAGTGGTGATAGCGATTGGAGCAAGACCGTGGATGACTTCGCAGAAAAAGCCAAAGATGGCTTGAGCGAAATTGGCGGGAAGGTAAAAGAAGGTGCAAAACGTGTCTTTCAAGATATTTGGGGCAAACTAAATGGCAACTAAATTTTTTATGTTACAATAAAACATATCAAATAAAAGCGAGGTTACAAATCATGGCGAACATTTATGACACAGCAAATCAATTGGAACGAGAAATTCGCGAATCAGAACAATTTGGCGACTTAAAAGCATCTTTTGACCGCTTGAAAGAAAACCAAGAAGCTCATGCGTTATTCCAAGAATTTCAACAGTTACAACAAGGCTTGCATGAAAAAATGATGTCTGGTGAAGAAATTTCAGAAGACGATGCTAAAAAAGCGCAAGAATTAGCTGAAAAAGTACAAAAAGAAGATTTAATTAACGAATTAATGCAAAAAGAACAAGCTTTTAGTGCCGTAGTTAATGACTTAAACCGCATTATCATGGGCCCTGTTCATGAATTATATAACTAAAAAATAAAAAAACGGATGTGGCTTAATAAACTACATCCGTTTTTTTTTGTGATTAAATTAAAAATTAATTTCTAATTTTGTAACGCAACAATGTTTGCAGTTTTTCCGGTTGAGTACGGCGAAAATCTTTTAAATAGATTTCTCGATGCCAATAATCTTCCATCAGAACAGTTTTGGCCAAATCATTTTCAGCCATAAAAGTCTCCATTTGATTGAAGGTGTTAATTTCGGTATCAAAAGGACCAACATGGACCATTTGTAAGGCGGAACCTTCCTCGTAGACTTCCCATTTCACATCACTAAAATAAGGATTACTATTTTTTGCCACTAGATCTGCTTTTATTTCATTGAAAAACGTTTTGGTTACGAGCTCTGGCTGACGCAGCATAATTTTGTATTTCAAAGCATCCTTATTCAAATTATTTCCTTGTGAGCCATCCGTAGTTGTCCAGACACCTTCTAAAGGATAAATGCGATAGTCGATTGCCGTTTTTAGCGCTCCTTTTTTTATTGCCATTTTAATTTTGTAGGCAATGGGAAAAAGAGCGCCAATTTTTTCAGCAAATAAGGCGTCGTTGGGATTGCCTTCTCCGCTTAACGTAATGAATTGTTGTGAGGGGATAGTGACTAACGTTGGCTTTTTGGCAAAGTACAGTGATTTTTCTTGCTTGCTCCAATCAACTTTCATAATTTCCTCCTATTAGCGCTGTTGTTGAATTTCGCTGAATTAATTTTACAGAAATCTTCCTGTCCTTTGGTTGTTTGCCATCTTGCAACCAGCTTAATAACAATTTAGCCGCAGTGTTTCCAATTTTCTTAAAATCTTGCAAAATAGTCGTTAATGCTGGATCAAAAAAACGGGCAGCAGGAGTATCATCAAAGCCTGTGACAGAAAGTTCAGCGGGAATTTGCCAATTTTGCTGGCGCAATTGTTGTATCGCTCTTAAGGCAAAAAGATCATTTTCACACACGAGAGCTGTCACATTATTTTGGCGTAAGTAATCACTTAAAGATTCCCCGCTTAGGTAAGTATCCTCTAAATGACTATGAAAAGTCTGTTTCTCTTCTGATAATGCCCGCAAATAACCAAAGTAACGTTGTCGTGTTGATTGAGGATGGTTTTTCGCACCAAAGTAATACGCGATTTTTTTATGTCCTAATTGTTGCAAATGCTTAGTTGCTAGATAGCCCCCCACTTCATTATCAGCAGTAACAGCAGGAAAAGGTAAGTCGTGTATTTTTTTATCTAAAATAATGACAGGAAAATTTTGCAAAGCTAGCGCAACGAGTAGATCCAGATGAGCCTCTTCATTACGCGCATAGTAAATTAAACCATCAAACTCGCTTGTAATATCACGTGTGTTGCGATGTGTTAAAAAATCGAAATTGGTCAGCAGAACATCGATTTTTTCTGCCTGTAAAATAGTCATCACACCTTCACTCAAGGGTGCAATGGAGAGCTCTGTGCTTTCTTCTAAAGGTAAAACCAATAAAATTCTGCGGGGAGCATTTTTAGGGATAAATTCTTTGACAAAACTGCCGCTGCCTTGAACGCGGGTAATGAAACCGTCTTGTTCCAAGTCAGTTAAGGCGCGTTTTGCTGTAATCCGACTGACGTGATAACTATCTGAAAGCTCTTTTTCAGTAGGTAATTTACTACCAGAAAGGCGCTGGCCACTAATAATTTGATTTTTTAAGTCTGTTTTTATTTTTTGATATAACGGTTGCGTCACGATCGATACCTCATGTCTTAGCTGATTTTTGATATATCTATTTGCTATGATAGCATATTCTTTTTTGTTCATACATAAATAAAAAATATTTCTGAAAGCGTAGACATGTTGGGTATATCCAAGTATAATCATTTTATAAATTGATATATCAAATTTTACAGAAAAATTTTAGCAAAATAAGATAGCACAGATGAAAAGAACCATTTGGTACAACAAGATAGATTTGTGCCATCAAAAATTAGGAGGATGTAAAATGTATTACGGCGGTATTGAAGCAGGCGGGACAAAATTTATTTGTGCGGTCAGCGATGAAAAACAAAATATTATAGCAAAAACGAGCATTCCTACAACTACGCCAGAAGAAACATTACAAGGGACGTTTGCCTTTTTTGATCAGTATGAAATTAGCGCTATGGGAATTGGTTCTTTTGGACCAATCGGTATTAACGAAAGTAAAGATAATTACGGCTATATTTTAGCAACGCCAAAACCTGGCTGGTCTGAATTTGATTTCTTGGGTCAAATGAAAGCAAAATACGATATTCCCTTTGTTTGGACGACCGATGTAAACGCAGCAGCCTATGGGGAGTTAAAAAAAGGGGCGGCCCAAGATAAAAATAGCTGTATTTATTTAACAGTGGGAACAGGAATTGGCGGAGGCGTCGTAATTGACGGCAAAATTTTCTCAGGAATTAATCACCCCGAAATGGGACACATCCATGTAAAACGTCATCCTGATGATGACTATGAAGGAAAATGCCCGTATCACAAAGATTGCTTAGAAGGTTTGGCTGCAGGCCCAAGTCTAGAAGCAAGAACAGGGATTAAAGGACAAGATCTACCAGAAGATCATCCGATTTGGGAAATTCAAGCGTATTATATTGCCCAAGCATTAATGAGCTATGTTCTAACCTTAGCACCAGAACGGATTATTCTAGGTGGGGGCGTAATGAATCAAGATCACTTGTTGATGAAAATTCGCCAAAGTTTTGTGGAGCAAGTAGCGGGATATGTGGAAACACCACCGGTTAGTGAATATATCGTGCGTTGGGGTTTACCAAATGAAAGTGGCATTACGGGCTGTTTATTGTTAGCAGAAGATGCTGTGAAAACGAAATAAAAAAATAACCAAACAATCTTAAAAAGCGTAACCTAGCTGTTACGCTTTTTGATTGTTTGTTTTTTTGTTGATGAGGATAAAATTTTAGAAGACTGGAGGAGTAATTTTCTAAAATTCCACTTTTATTTTTGTGCTGCAGGCAGTTTGCAAAACAGCGCGTATTGTTTTAGTCAAATTTTTTTGGCGGCATTTTTCTTTTAAAAAAGGCGAACAAATTTTCGTATTTGTGATGACGAAATAGGTGATAAATGGTATGATATAAAGGAATTTAGCGTCTTTTTTTACCACTGAATTTTATTGATGTAAAACTTTTTTGAATTTAATTTCAAACCGTTAAGCTCAAAATCGTTTCTTACTTTTTATGATAAAGCTAAAGTGAAATTATTGAATTAAGGAGGCGTTATTATGCGCTTTATCCATGTCGCTGATTTACATTTTGATCGCACTTTTGAAGGCTTAACAAAAGAGCTGCCTGCAGATTTTTCAAAAAAGTTAAATCAAGCCAACGAAAAAACACTGAAAAATATCGTCACCACAGCGATTGAGCAAAATGTCGACTTCGTCATTTTTGCTGGCGATACTTTTCACCAAATGAATCCTTCTTTGAAAAATCAGCAGTTGTTGATGCAACAATTTGAAAAGTTAGCACAAGCAGAGATTCCAGTATATTTGATTTTTGGTAATCATGATTATTATGAAGAAAATCGCTACTGGTTTGCTTTTCCAGATAATGTTGTCTTATTTGAAACAGAAACAGTCAAAACTATTACTGCTACTACCAAAAATGGTGAAAAATATGCGTTATCTGGTTTTAGCTACCGTCAGCAATATTTGACAAAAAAAATGGCCCAAGAATTTCCGCTACGGAATTTAGAAGTAGACTATCACATTGGAATTTATCACGGAGATGTTCAGGATGCTAATTTTGCGCCCTTTAGTGTGAGTGAGTTGAAGAGTAAAAATTATGATTATTGGGCCTTGGGGCATATCCATCAACCAACACAATTAAGTGCTGAAATGATTTATCCAGGTACTCCCCAAGGACATACAAAAAAAGAACTTGATTTAGGCAATGTTCTTTTGCTGGAGTTAACTGGAAGTAACATTAACGTAAGTAAACGACCAGTAGCTGCATTACGGTGGCAAAAAAGAACAATTTCATTAGCCAGTTGTGAAAATAATGCGACCGTTTTAAATTATTTGAGCAAACAATTGGCACCAGTATCAGCCAAAACAGCGTTATTGTTAGAATTAGTCCTGACTGACAGTGAACATTTACAAAATTTCGCTGAAATGATTACAAATGGGCAATTACAAGACTTATTAAATCAACAATGGCCGGCACAAATTTTTGTCCATACTTTAAAATTACAAGAAACAAAACATAAGATTTCACTACCAGCTAGTGATTTATTAAAAACACAATTACTGCAAGAGTTTAGTCATGGTGAGATTTTTAAAGAAGTATTAACCGAACTTACTATAAATAAAAATACCACTTTACTGCTGGAAGATCCTGAATTTCGCCAAGAAGTTTTAAAACAAGTAGCCGCCGAATTAAACGAGCAATTTGAATGGGGGCAAGATTGATGCAACTTCTAAGAGCGGAGATTACCGGTTTTGGTAAATATCGTAATAAAACCATTGATTTTACAGCGGGCAATCAGTTGTTTTATGGTGCTAATGAAGCAGGCAAGTCAACCTTATATCAATTTATTATGGCAATGTTGTTTGGCTTCCCTCTTAAAAGAGGACGGAAACGAGATTTTGAACCGTTAGATGGTACGAGTTATGGCGGACGGTTAGTTATTGTACTACCTATTCATGGACAAGTGACAATCGAACGCTTTAAACAAGTCAACCGTGGGAAAGCAAAAGTTTATTTTGGCCAGCAAACAGGTAGCGATGACCTGTTAAATCAGTTGATTGCACCTTTAAATCGTGAATTATTTGAAGATGTCTTTACTTTCCAGCAGGAACAATTGAGTCAATTAGAACGCCTACAAGAAAAGCCGCTTCATGATGCCTTAATTTCATTGGGAATTACCGGTAGCAAAAAGTTGTTAGGTAAACAGCAAGAATACCAGGATAATGAACAAAAAATATTCAAAGTTAGAGGACAGCGCCAAGCTTTAAACAAGGCGCTAAAAGAAAAAGAGAAAATCGCCCAACACGTTTATCAGCAAGAAACAAAAGAAGCCGCCATTACTGATCTTTTGGCTGAAAAAAAGCAAGATGAATTGCGGCAGCAGGAATTAGCTGAAAAAATACAGCAAACACAGCAAGAATATTTAACACTAAAAGAAAAAGAAAACAGCTTTCCGCAATACGAAGAGTGGCAACTTTTGCAAAAAAAATATCCTAACGATGACTTAGGAGCAGAGCCAGAAAAACTGCAAGAATTTTACAATCAATATAATCAATTGAATACACGTTTAGCCGAAGGAAAGCAAGCCTTAATTGCATTAAATGAAACACAAGGATTAACCGATCGCTATCGCTTTTATCTCGAGCATGAAAGTGAAATCAAAGGTTTGTTACAAGAACAAGTTGCAGCGGTACGTTTAACTGATGATTTTCAAAATCAGCTCCAGGTCCAACAAGACTTAATTGAAGCTGTAACGGTATTAGAGGATACGTACCAATTCCAGGTAGGAGAAGATCCACAGCAAAAGGTTAAGTTGATAAAAAACTTAGCCCAAGACTATCAGCAACTAACAGAAAACATTACCCAGACAAAACAAGAAGAACTTTGGCAAAGTGCCCACCTGCAAGCTGCAATTGATAACAAAAGTACGTCAAAACAGCCTGTAAAACCACCACTTACCACCATAATATGCGGTATTGTCGCTGTAATTTTTTTGATTAGTGGCCTTTTAAGTAAAAATGTACGTTTTATTTTATGGGCAATGGCGTCAATCGCGCTAATTTTTGCTACGTATAAGTATTATCAAAAAATAAAGAGCAATCAGACAGCCAAAGTAAAAAACAAAGCGCAGCCAGTAAATCAGACGAAGACAGCAGTGACGCAATTGATAGCTAAGCAAGAAGAACTTTGGTATCAACTGCAACAAAGGCTACCCCAGCTTATATCCCCAGAAGATTTACCAACTGCTTTGGTTCAGTTGGAAAATGCTGCCAAAGATTATCTGATAAAAAACGAAGCGCTAATGGCCGCTGACCAACGTTTAGATCAATTAGATCAAGCCTATGGGAGTTTTTTGCAACGTTTTCGATTTTTAGATAAATGGTTGCCTCAAGCTAATCAAGATGTTTTACAGCGTTTACGGCTGTTGCAAAATTTTACCGATGAAATGCAAGAAGTTAAGCTGCAACAAGAACAGCCGACAGCTGCCCTACTAATTCGGCAAAACCAACAATTACAACAGCAACTCGATCAATTATTGACAGAAAATCAGCGCTTGTTGCAAAGTGTGGGAATTAGTCAACCAACAGAAATTCCACTATGGATTGCCCAAATGCATCAAAAAGCAGGGGATTTAGCCCGAAAACAAGAATTAGCGACGCGACTAGCAAAACTATTCCCCCAAAAAATTACCGCTAGTCAATTGGCAATGGCGCTAGCTGCTGTCAAAAGTAAACTAGCAGAGTTGCAACTAGAAGACCGCAAACTTAGCCGTAACTTGCAAAAGGCACAATTAAAGATGGAACAAATGCAAAGTGATGGTACCTTAGATGAGTTGCGCCAAAGATTAGCTCAAGCAGATAGTGAGGTATATGAACTTGCCTTACAGTGGAGTAAAAATAAATTAATGGCAGCTTTATTAGGGGATTTGGCCACGGAGCTTTCAGATAAACAATTGCCACAACTATTACAAAAAAGCAGTGAATATTTAAAACTTTTGACAAAAGATAATTATTTTTCCTTGGATTTTATCGCAGGGGAATTAGCGGTCAAAACTAAAAATCAAAGTTGGAAAGTTTACGAACTTTCGACTGGTACGAAAGATCAAGTGATTATGGCATTACGCTTTGGTTATTTAGCTTTGCAGACAAATGTGCTATGTCCGTTAATCATCGATGATGGCTGGTTGCATTATGATAGTGTTCGCAAAGAACAGCTGGCAGTATTATTACAAGAGTTTTCACAGCACTATCAAGTGATTTGTTTGTCTTCTGACGTAGAAATGGTAAGCTATTATGAGAAGCTACAGCAAAAGATTGTCTTGTTGCGTTAGTAGAAAAAAATTGTGATAAGGAAAAAAGAAGTAAAAGGAGATTGCCATGAAAAAATTAAAAGATTTAGCCGTGGATGAAGAATTTCAAGCCTTTTTGTTAATTAAGAATGCCGATGTGCGTTTAGCCAAAAACGGTAAAAAATTTATTGCATTTACTTTCCAAGATACATCTGGAACGATTGATGGTAAATTTTGGGATGCTTCTGAAGAAGAAATTAATAAATTTGAAGCAGGAAAAGTGGTTGCACTACAAGGAAAACGCGAATTGTACAATGGCAATCCTCAAGTGAAGATCATCCATCTGCGTCTTGCTCGCGCTGATGAACCCAGCGAACCAACGCAATATATGGAGCGAGCACCACTTAAAAAAGAAGAGATGGAAGAAGAGATCAATCAGACCTTATTTGAAATTATCAATCCCCATTGGAATCGAATCGTCCGCTTTTTGTTGAATAAATATCAAAAAGAATTTTTTGACTATCCAGCAGCAAAACGCAATCACCATGCTTTTGCCGGTGGTCTAGCTTATCATACGGTTTCGATGTTGCGCTTAGCCAAAGCCATCGTTAAAGAATATCCAGAGTTGAACCCATCTTTATTATACGCAGGCGTCATTTTACATGACTTAGGAAAAGTGATTGAGTTGTCGGGCCCAATGTCAACAGAATACACGCTCGTGGGAAATTTGGTTGGACATTTGGTGTTGGTGGATGAAGAAATTACGAAAGCCTGTATTGCTTTGAAATTTGAAGAAAATGAAGAAGACATTGTGGTTTTACGCCACATGGTCTTGGCCCATCACGGTTTATTAGAGTATGGGTCACCTGTTCGTCCCCGCATTATGGAAGCAGAAATTTTACATCAAATTGATAATTTAGATGCCTCCATGCAAATGATGTTGACTTCTTTGCGCCAAACACAACCGGGAAATTACTCTGATCGCATTTTTGGAATGGACAATCGCAGTTTTTACCTACCCAAAGATGTGTAATCCTTAAATTAAAGTGATGAAAATAACAATAGCTTAGTTTACGTCGTTAATTTTAATCGGGGTAAACTAGGCTTTTTTGTCGTGGAGTGTCCGAACACTAAAGAGTGAGACACGTTTTTTTGCTGGTCCATTTTTCTTAAACTTTTTATAAGGCAGTTAGAAAATTTCAATGAATTTCAGTAAATAAAAATTTCCTGTGTTATCTTTTTTTGTAGACGATTTTCAAAAGGAGACGCTAAATTTGGAAAATAGAAGTGGTTTAAGCTTAGCTGCAGTGCAGGAGCGAAAAGAACAAGGATTGCAAAATAATTTTACTGAAAGTGCAACCAAATCAACGGGGGCTATCTTCTACGATAATTTAGTCACCCTATTTAATTTTTTGAATTTATTGATTGGAATTTGCCTGTTCTTAGTGGGCGCATATAGCAATATGTTTTATCTGGTCATTATTTTGGTCAATATCACAATTGGTATCTATCAAGAGATTCATGCCCGTAATTTGGTTCAAAAACTTTCAATCGTGAATAAAAAGCAGGTTAGCGTCCTGCGTGACGGGATAGAGGTAAAGGTAGACTCTACAGAATTGGTAATGGATGATTTGGTGAAAATAGGTGCCGGCGAACAAGTTCCGTCGGATATGCAAGTTGTCACAGGCTTTGCTGAAGTCAATGAAGCAATGTTGACCGGAGAATCAGACCTAATTGCAAAGCAGGCGGGGGCCTCATTGTTGTCTGGGAGTTTTTTAGTTAGTGGGGAAGTATTCGCTCAAGTTGTCCATGTAGGCAAAGATAATTATGCCGTGAAATTAACCAATGAAGCGAAAAATCATAAACCACTTAATTCAGAATTAATTCGGGCCATTCGTCAAGTTGCAAAATTCACTAGTTTTGTCATTATCCCTTTTGGTATTTTACTTTTCTTAGAAGCCTTTTTCCTGCGTTCTAGTGGTACAAAAGAAGCTGTGGTTGTCTCGGCTGCTGCTGTGTTGGGGATGTTACCCAAAGGTCTGGTTTTATTAATTAGTATTGCGCTAACCACGGGGGTTACCAAACTAGCGAAAAAGAGAATTTTGGTTCAAGATATGTACGCAATTGAAACCCTTGCTCATGTGGATACGCTTTGTTTGGATAAGACTGGTACGATTACCAAAGGGGATATGCGGGTTTTAAAATTACACAGTGTACAAGAAGCGTACACAGAACAACTTTTTGCAATTATTGGAAGTTATTTAAAAAATAGTACAGATAGTAATGTGACGATGCAAGCACTACGGGATTATTTTCCGGAAACGACTACCTATGCTGCTAGCCAAGTGACCCCTTTTTCTTCTGAACGAAAATGGAGCAAAATGGATTTGGCAACGATTGGGACAGTCTACTTGGGGGCGCCCGAACGCGTATTGGCAAAAGAAAATATTCCACCTATAGTTTTGCACGCACAAGAACAAGGATTGCGTGTTTTAGTGATTGCCGTAGCAGCTGACCAAGAAGAACCGCAGGCAATCGCAGTAATTGAAATTGAAGATATTATTCGCAACAAAGCAGAAGAAACCCTTGCTTATTTAGATCAAGAAGGTGTTGCGTTAAAAGTTATCTCTGGTGATAATCCGATTACTGTTTCCAATATTGCCAAACGAGCAGGATTACCACATTATGAACAATATATTGATCTAACGACCTGTAAAACAGATGAGGAAGTAAAAGAAGCAGCATTGAAATATACGGTTTTTGGTCGCGTTGCCCCACAACAAAAGAAACTCTTGGTTCAAGCTTTAAAAAAAGCCGGGGGAACAGTTGCGATGACAGGCGATGGTGTCAATGATGTGTTGGCTTTGCGTGAAGCGGATGTCAGTATTGCGATGGCTGACGGGGATGCAGCGACCCGCCAAATTTCCAATTTGGTATTACTCGATTCAGACTTTACCACGTTACCAGAAGTCTTGTTTGAAGGACGACGGGTTGTAAACAATGTGACCAAAGTCTCCGGTATCTTTTTTATCAAAACGATTTATTCTTTCTTACTAGCCATTATTTGTTTATTCAGTGTCAGTGCTTTTCCTTTTATCCCAATTCAAATCACCTTGATTGACTTGGCGATTGAAGGCTATCCTTCTTTCTTTTTATCTTTTGAAAGCAACAAAACAAAAGTTAGCGGGAAATTTTTACCTACAGCACTGAAATCTGCTTTACCGAATGCCTTATTAGTTGTAGTGAATGTTTTGGCCGTAGCAATACTTGCGCAACAAGCCAATTGGCCCCAGATGCAGACCACCACATTAATGTATTATTTATTAATTGGTATCAGCTGTCTAGCCGTGATTAGAGCTTGCTTACCGCTTAATCCATTACGGTTATTTTTAACGATTACTACCATTGGCGGAATTTATGTGGCAGCAATGCTATTTCATAAAATTCTAGAAATTGGCTTTTTAACTTCGGCGATGATACCAGTATTTGCTATATTGATGCTGGGAAATAGCATTTTATATGGACTGATAACTTGGTTGATGAAGAAAAAAGTGAAGTAGGAAAAGCCAACAAAAGTAAGCTGATTTCTGTTGGGAAAATTTGACAGCTTGTAATAAAGATTTTTTTTACCGTTATAAAAAACCGCTAGGACAAAAGTTAATACTTTGTCCTAGCGGTTTTTGAATGGTGAAGTTTAGTTGCAATCAGCATAGTTTATAGCTGTTGCAGGTGTTATTAGCTACTACATTATTTAGATTCAGCAGTTGAACTTTCAGCTGTTTTTGATTCTTCAGTAGAAGAGTCAACTTTTGAATCTTTCGTTGAGCTTGATTTTGTATCTTTTGTTTCAGCAGCTTCAATAAAGTCGCTTAAGATGTTTTGTAGGGCATCATCTTTTACTTTTACGTTAGCATCTTTTAATTCTTGACCGATTACTTTAGCAGAGAAAGTAGAGTCAGATGCTTTGGTATTGATCGCAATTTCTTTTAATTCTTTTTTGTAAGGGTCCATTGAATTGCCTTTGGCCTTATTTTTATCCATCCGGACAACGTAATAGCTTGTCATCATAGTAGATTGGTCAGTCACAGGGATAACAGCAGAAACTTCGCCGTCTTTCAGTTTGAAAGCAGCTGTTTTCACATCAGCTGGCACACTTGCTGTTTGAGAATCAAAGGAGATTTTACCACCTTTTTCTTTGGTAGCAGAATCAGTTGAACTCTTCTTGGCAATTTTTTCAAAGTCAGCATCTTTTTTACTTACTTCTTCTTTTAATTTTTTCGCTTCGTCTTCGCTAGCAGCAGCGATGATATGGGCATCAACTTCTGGATGGAAAGAATCCCAAGCGGTTTTTAAATCTTTATCAGTAACTTTAACATGAGATTTGATCCCTTTTTCTAAAGCTGCTTGTTGGGTTAAATATTCTTTGAAAGTTTTCTTAGTGAAACCAGATTGTTCCAATTGTTGTTCAAATGAATCGCCATAAACTTTTGCTTGTTCATTGTATTGCTTGTCGATTGCTTTTTGGTCCACTTTGTCGCCATACTTGTCACCGAAAACTTTTAAAATAATCATGTTACGGATTGTTTGTTGATTATTAGAATCATATTTTGCTTGATCGTAAAAATCTGAAACCGTGATTTTTGAACCTTTCATTGTGGCGATGTCTTGGTCTTTAGAGCCACAAGCAGCAAGGGATAAAACAGCCATTGCGCTGACAGCGGCTAATAACATTTTTTTCTTCATTTAGTCGAGCACTCCTGTATTTTCAATTTAATTTTCACAAATATTACTATAGCACATTCTGTTTTTAAAAAAAATCACTGGCTGGAAGTTTCAAACAAAATTCACACAATGGTCGCTTTTCTTTAGTTTTCCTTAGAGTGTTCCGGTGTATCTGCATTTTGTAGCGGAGGATCTGCTAAGACATCGACATGTTCACTTAACGTTTTGACTTGGTCTTTTATTTGGGCAATCCGTGGCTCTGCTTGAAATTTGAAGTCTGTAATATCTTGTTCTAACCCGGCAGTAAAAGCGGGGATAATCGCTTGTGCTGTTTGTTGCGTCGTCTGCAGCGCTTTTTTGAAATTTGTTAAGCTATTATTTAACTCAAGTGTTGTTTGGGTGGCAACATCTAGCTCTTGGGCTAATTTTGCCCGAGTTTCATTGCCGCTTCTTGGTACCGTGAGTAACGTACCCACACCGCCGGCAACAGAACCAACGACTAAGCCTTTAAGGAAACTTTTTAACATTTATTTCACCTGCTTTGCAATTGCTGTGGCAATGGCTTTTAATTCAGCTTCATTATGCAGACCTTGATGATCACCAAAATGAACAGAGAAGTCATCTGTTTTTTCATAGCGGGGAATCAAATGGATATGAGAATGAAAAACAGATTGATAAGCCAACTCTTTATTGTTGTTTAAAATGTTTAAACCTTCCATCTCCGGAAAAGCCGCTTCTAGCGCGCGGGCAATTTTGGGAATGCGGGCAAACACGGCACTGGCCAATTTTTCATCGTATTCAAAAATATCGGTGACGTGTTTTTTCGGGATAACTAAGGTATGTCCTTGTGTCACTTGGGATAAATCTAAAAAGGCATAGACGACATCATCTTCGTAAACTTTATAGCTTGGAATTTCACCTGCTGCGATTTTACAAAAAATACAATTTTCCATGAATTTCATCCTCTCTAATTTTTAACAGCGCTAATTTTTTGCTGTGAGTTTTTGATGGATTTCGTTATTCTTACTTTACCACAACCAGCCAGTTTTTTTCAGAGAAAGGGTGTTTTTTGGTATAATGAGACTGTGTTCAATTTAAATTTTAAAAGCTGAGATAAAGGAGCTTATCAAAATGAGTTTAATAGTAAAAGATTTAACAGGAGGCTATGGTCAGTTTCCTGTTTTAAAAAATTTAAATTTTTCGATTGGTGAAGGAGAATTAGTCGGGTTGATTGGGTTAAATGGAGCCGGTAAAAGTACGACAATTAAAGAAATTATCGGACTATTACAACCACAAAAAGGCAGTATCACCTTAAATGACTTAACGTTAAAAAAAGACCCAGAAAATTATCGCAAACAAATCGGCTACATTCCAGAAACACCTTCTTTGTATGAGGAATTGACCTTAAAAGAACACATTGAAGTGACGGCGATGGCCTATGACATACCGCAAAAAGAAGCCTTCAAACGAGCGGAACCTTTGTTAAAAACATTTCGCTTAGAAAATAAGTTGGATTGGTTTCCGGCTAAATTTTCAAAGGGGATGAAACAAAAGGTGATGGTTTTGTGTGCCTTTTTAATCGAACCGAGCCTTTATATTATCGATGAACCATTTTTAGGATTAGATCCATTGGCAATCAACGCATTATTGGAATTGATGGAACAAATGAAAAGAAATGGTGCGGCTATCCTAATGTCTACTCACATTTTGGCTACAGCTGAAAAATATTGCGATCGTTTTATTGTCTTGCACGAAGGTGAAATCATCGCCCAAGGGAGCTTAGCTGAATTACAGGCGACATTTGGCTTAGAAGGTGCCGACTTAGATGAAATTTATTTGCATTTAACTAAAGCGCAGGTGATAAAAAATGCGTGAGTTGTTTAAAAAGCGTCTAGCATTACATCAACGCCATATGCAAAAATATCTACGCTATGTCTTTAATGATCATTTTGTCTTAATTTGTGTCTTTTTACTTGGGGGAGTTGGGCTTTATTATTCCGAGTTTGTCAAAGCCCTGCCACGTAATTTTTGGCCGGCAGCAGGAGTAGCATTACTGATTTTAGTCGCAATTTTGCCGTTAGGACGTTTTGCAACTTTAATGCAAGAAGCCGATATTGTCTTTTTGTTGCCCAAAGAACGAGCATTGAAAGAGTATTTTAAAGGAGCTTTTAACTATTCTCTATTGTTGCCTTTTTTTATAGAACTATTAGTTTTAGGTTTTTTAATGCCACTTTTAGTGGCAACTACCGCCATTACATTTCCCGCTTTTTTTATTCTGTTAGGAACGATGTGGTTGTTAAAACTTGCGCAATTAAAAATTGCCACACTGAAAATTTATCAAGTAGCACCATCAAAATTAAGACAAGTCGAACTGCTTTGGCTGGTTTTGTCAGTACTTTGTCTTGCAGCTGGTATTTTTTTAAATCCTTTTATCGGTTTAATTTTAGCGTTTGTCACTTGGGTGGGCATTTTCAAATTATTAGCAAAAAGCGAAGAGAATTTAGATTGGGAAAAAATGATTGGCATGGAGAAAAGCCGGCTTCACCGCATTTACCAATTTATCAATCTTTTTACTGATGTACCAGAAATCACAGCGACAGTTAAACGCCGCGCGTATTTAGATGGTGTTTTGCAAAAAATCAAACCGCAGCAAAAAAATACGTATTTGTATTTATATGCGAGACGATTTGCCAGAGGTTCAGAATACAGCGGTCTTTTTATCCGTTTAGTAGTGATTGGAAGTTTATTGTTGTATTTTGTTCAAGACGTCTATTTTAGTTTGGGTTTAGGCATTTTGTTTATTTATATGATTGGCTTTCAATTAATCCCGTTATACAATCAATTTCGCTATATGATTTTAACCCAACTTTATCCAGTTTCTAGCCAACAAAAGGCTAAAGCATTACAAGTTTTACTCTTGCTGTTATTAAGTTTGGCGGCTTTTGTTTTTGCAATTAGTGCCAGTTTGGCGCTATCTTTATGGTACGAGCGTTTCTTAGTAATCGCTGCATATTTTCTCATGGTATTTTTCTTTACCCATTGGTATGTCCCACGTCGTTTAAAGAAGATGGCATAATAGCGGGCATTAAAATAAAAAAGCTCTTAAAAAGCACTTCAGGGGAACGTATATGCGCTTGACGATAGCGCGTGAGACCGCTAGAATGGGGGTACTTTTGTTTTGAAGGAGGACGGAGCGATGGATATTCAGTTAGGCCAAGAATGGAATTTAAGTCCCATTAAAGGCGATACCGGAAAAGCGTATGTTGGCTCGCGGGAAAACGATAAAGTTTTTGTGAAGCGCAACACAACGCCAATGCTTGCTGCTCTTTCAAAAGAAGGGATTACCCCGCGGTTAATTTGGACCAAAAGAACCGGCAATGGCGATACTTTTTCAGCTCAGGAATGGTTGGAAGGAACAATTTTAACTGCTGAAGAAATCGGCAAAAGAAACGATGTTGTGGATGTCTTATATCAATTGCATCATTCCCAGTCCTTAAAACGGATGCTACAAAAAATCGGCGGTGAAGTTTTAACCCCGAAAATGATGTTAGAACAATACGAGAGTGCATTGGCAAACCCGATTGCAGAAAATCGTTTTTTACAATTGGTTTTGCATTATTTAAAGCATAATATACCCGAATTCACAAAAGAAGATGTGGCGGTGGTTCACGGTGATGTCAATCATCGTAATTGGCTAGTCTGTCGTAATTATTTATATTTGGTAGACTGGGATTCTATTTGTTTTAGTGATCCAGCAGTGGATATCGGCACGTTTTTGGGTCATTATTTACCTAAATCTTCTTGGAGTCGCTGGTTAATGAGTTATGGTATGATGCCAAATGGCGCCAATTTGGAAAAAGTATACTGGTATGCTTTGATGTCGTTGTTACAAGAAGTCAAAAAATATTACGTTCGTGGTGATTTTGAAACAATGAATGAAGTCATTATTCAAATTAAACGAATTTTTAGTGAGTAGAGCGATGTCGTAGGCGGAAGCTTTTGACTTTGCTCTTTTTTTGTGAGTTGTTTTAAATTTAGTTAGGAAAAAGAAAGGAAATGAGCATGCGGGTAAGAAAAAGAAATGGTGCCGAAGAAATGCTTACGGCACATCCAGAAATCGTGATTGCAGAGCCGACAGCCCATAAAGGCAACTGGCATGAAGTGTTTGGCAATAATAAACCACTTCAAATTGAAATTGGAATGGGAAAAGGGCGTTTTATTAGTGGGATGGCCCAGCAAAATCCTAATATTAATTATATCGGAATCGATATGCAAGTAAGCGTAGTTTCCCATGCTTTGGATAAGGCATTGGCGACAGAAGTCAAAAATTTACGTCTTTTACATGTTGACGGCTCAGCCTTAACTGAATATTTTGCAGATAGTGAAATCGATCAAATTTATTTGAATTTCTCTGATCCTTGGCCCAAAAAACGGCATATTAAACGCCGGTTGACTTCACCAGACTTTTTAGCAGTGGATGAAGCCATTTTGAAACCAAAAGGGGAGATTCACTTTAAAACCGATAATCAAGGATTATTTGAATATTCATTGGCTAGTTTTTCGCAATATGGTATGACGTTAAAACAAGTTTGGTTAGACTTACACAATAGTGAGTTTGCTGACAATGTTATGACGGAATACGAAGAAAAATTCAGCGCCAAAGGTCAACCCATTTATCGTGTGGAAGCCCGATTTGCAGATAAAACTAAAAAACAACGTTAAACAGCTAAATGCTGGGACAAAAGTTAATGACTTTTGTCCCAGCTTTTTTTATTTATAAAGAAAGAATAGCTTTTGTTATATCTTAGATCTGAAGGCTTCCTACAGCTTTTCTTGCTGAAAAGCTGCAATTTTTAAGGCGACGTTGCGTTTTATTTTGCCAATAAAAAAAGTTCCTGCTGGTAAACAAAAATTTATTTTTTTGGCGTAATTCTTTGTGAGGAGGAAAGTAGATGGACGTCACCGAATTATCTGAAACGTTAATTACCTATGGGATGACGCACAAAATGGAAGACTTATATATTACGCCAGAAAACCAACTATGGCAGATACAATTTCGCCAAGGCAGTAGACGTATTCATTTTGATAGCATCCCAAAAGATAGTGCTGAAAAATTAATTGCCCGGTTTAAATATTTAGGTCAAATGGATGTCGGAGAGAAAAGAAAAGTGCAACTAGGAGCTATCACCTATGAAACAGCAATGGGAGAGCAACGTTTGCGTCTTTCCGTTGTGGGAAATTATCAAGGGAATGAAAGTTTAGTTCTGCGCTTTTTACAGCCCATCGCCAAAGTCGCACATTTCTATTTACCGGAACAATTGGCAATTGTAGGTGCAATGATTCAAAAAAGACGCTTGTATTTATTCAGTGGCCCGACAGGTTCGGGCAAGACAACATTAATGTATCGTCTCGCTAAATCAGATGGTGGTCAAGTCATTACGATTGAAGATCCCGTAGAAATTGAAGAAAGCACTTTTTTGCAATTACAAACGAATGAGGCGATTGGACAAACGTATGATAAGTTGATCCAACTGGCTTTACGACATCGTCCGGATTGTCTCATCATTGGTGAAATTCGTGACGCTTTAACAGCCAAGGCGGCGATTCGAGCCGCACTGACCGGACACAAAGTTTTTGCCACAGTTCATGCGGCTAATTTAATGGAGACCAAAAGTCGTCTGCGGGATTTACTGCCGATTGAAAATGAATTGGATTATTGTTTAGGTGGTATTGTTTATCAGCGCTTGTTGCCTGATAAAAGGGGGAAAATTGCGAGTTTATTGGCTTATCAGTTTGAACATGAACTACCATTTTCTAATTGGCAACAAAATTTGGCGCGATTAGTTGAAGAAGGGCGAATCGATGAAAAAATTTACCAGCAAGAAAACTGAAAAACAGCGCTTTGTAAAAACTTTAGCCGATTTATTGCTAAGCGGCTTTACTTTACTGCAAGCTATTGAAGTTATCCAGCGAAGTCACGGTTTTAACGCAGAAAAAATAGGCGCATTTCGTGACAAATTAGCAACAGGAACACAATTAAGTGAAGTTTTCCAAACACTTGACTTTACCGCCAGCGAAATCGCCCAAGTGCAATTAGCAGCAGAACAGGGATTGTTAGCTGAAACACTGGGACAAATTGCAAAACAACTCCAACTTGCTGCAAAGCAAAGACGCGCCCTGCGACAAGTTTTAAGTTATCCCTTTTTATTGCTCATTTTTGTCAGTGGTGTAATGGTGAGTTTGCATCAATTTTTATTACCGCAATTGCTAGCTTCTGGCATGTTATCCAAACGTCATTGGGGCATTTTATTTCTTCGTTATAGTCCGTATGTGTTGTTCATTTTTGTTTTGCTACTTGTATTAGCCTATGGCCTTATTCAACAGTTCTTCAAAAAAAGTTCCGCTTTAGCACAGGCGAATTTTTTAAGTCAAATACCTGTTGTTAAACAATTTTATCGCCTCTTTATCGCCAATTATTTTGCCTTGGAGTGGGGAAAATTATTTCAACAAGGATTAGAAATTAACCAGATTATTTACGTTATGCAAAAGACAGATAGTAGTTCTTTGTTAAGTCAATTGGCGACTGAACTGGATTATGCCTTGCAAAAAGGAGAGTCCTTAAGTGATAAATTGCAGGGATACGCGTTTTTACCACCGGAATTTAGTCTGATTGTTTTTCAAGGGCAGGCAACAGGAAAACTCGGCATCGAACTTATTTTATATAGCAAATTGTGTGGGCAAAAGTTAAATAGCAAAGTTGAAAGAGCAATTAGTCTGATCCAGCCGCTGGTTTTTGTGGTCATTGCCGTTTTGATTATTAGTGTTTATGGTGCTTTGTTTTTACCTTTATATGGAAACATCCAGCTATATAACTGAGAGGAGAGAGAGAATGTGCGCTTTCTAGTTAAGAAACTCAAATTTTCAAAAAGAGACAGAAATTTTTCTGCATTCACGATCATCGAAATGTTAGTTGTGTTATTTATTATTAGTATTTTATTGCTGCTTTTTGTACCCAATTTATCACAACAAAAAGATGAAGCACAAAAAGGAAGTGAAGCGGCCATCGTTAAGACGGTTGCGACACAAATTGAATTGTATGAATTAAATTATGATAAAAAGCCTACGGGAGAAGATTTAATAGAAAAAAATTATGTCACAAAACAACAGTGGGAAATCTATGAAAGACATGCTGAAGAAAATAGTCCAAAAAAGCCTATGCCATAAGAAAATGTCTGCCTTTACTCTCGCAGAATCTTTAGTCGTACTCGTTGTTATTACTTCTTTTTTATTAATTCCGGTGTTAATTTTGCGTCCGGCTGAAGAAAAAGTGAAAGTGGAAATATTTCTAGCGCAGTTTGAGCAGAATTTTTTATTATTACAACAGACTGCAATTGCCCAACAAGTCGGAACGACACTTGAAATTAATCGGGAGGAACAGTTGCTGCATTTTAAAATTTCCGAACATAAAAGCTATCCTGATTTACAAATTCCGACAGAGTTGTCTTATAAAATGCCAGATAGTATCACAATAAGTGCAACAACGGGAAATTATTCTGGGATGGATACTGTAACCTTCGAGTGGGAAAATCGCAATCAAAGGATTGAATACGTGTATCAGATGGGAAGTGGCCGTTTTGTCAAAACCATTACCTAAAGCTTTTATTTTGCTGGAAGCTGTGGTGGCACTTACCATTTTAACAGGTTGTGCCTTAATTTTAATCCAGCAACAACAGCAGTTACTAACGCAAAGCAACAACGCCAAAGAACGATTGACACAAAGCCGCATAATGTATGAAGAGGCAAAAATTATCCTGCGACAAGGTGGCAAGCTTACCCAGACTCTAATTTATGATGACCAAAGCTACCATATTCGCTATAATCCGCAAGCTTATCATTTTTATTGTGAGACAGACGGTGTGGTAATGGAGGTGCAACTTGAAAATTAAAGCATTTACCCTCTTAGAATGTTTGATAGCATTATTAATTTTCAATTTATGTTTATTGTTGATTACGGGGCTTTTCTTACGAACGATCCGCCTAAAAGAGCATATTATGAGTAGAGAAGAGCAGGAGTTTGCAACGTTTATGTTGCAATTAGAAAATGAGCTACAAAATACTAGCATGATTTCTTGTACAGAGGCCATTTTAAAGTGTAAAGATCAAAAAGGGCAGGCAATCTCGATTGAAAAAGGGCAAAACATGATTCGAAAAAAAGTGGATAAGTTAGGGCATCAACCGCTTTTAATGGATGTTTACCATTTACGGTTTTCAAAAGATTTAACTACGAAAAGTGTGACGTTAAAAGTATTCTTTCAATCTGGGAGGGTTTGTTATGGGAAATGGGTGGAAAACTAAACCAAAAGCAAGTGTCTTACTTTCCGCATTATTATTAGTCGCATTGCTGAGCCTGGTTAGTTATGGGGTTTTAACACACCATTTTATTACTGTAACAGGTACGATAAAAACAGAAAGGTTGTACCGCGCCAAAACGATGCAAGAATTATTTTTCGTTTACTATTTCACACTACCAATTGAAGAACGTAAAAAAGGCGTCGTGAACTTTTCACAAGGAAAGTGTGAATTTGCCAAAGAAAAGGACAGTCTGAAACTTACAATCCGGTTGGATAAACAAAGTTTTCATTTTTTGGTTAGTAAAACAGAGCTGACAAAGCTTTCTCAACGTTTTAAAGATAACAAAAAATCTGTTTCGGATTAGGAATATAACAGTTGCTGAGAAAACCTTACCATTTGTGTTTCTCAGCTTTTTGGTATCCTTCTCAAAAAAGCCATATGTTCGTTGTTTCACAAACAAAAATATGAATTTTTGATTGATAATTTTTTAGGAATCGGCTATCATTAAACAGGTACAAAAGGTGTTATAATCTCCAGAAAGAAGGTGTCATATGTTTCCTGATCAATTCGAAAAAGCTTTTTCATTGAATCTTGAAGCAGTCCAACTGCTGCAAAATGCTTTGGGGTCCTCATTTCTGGATGCATACATCGAGAATGTGGAAAACCAATTGGATGGATTTACTGTACGAATCTTAGATGGTGTACCAAATGCTGAGACTGTTGGGAAAATCGAAGCATTGTACACAGAGCTAAAGGAAATCCCTTTAGCAGGAGAAGATTTACGTAAGTTATCCCAATTACTTTTATTAAAAGGTAGTAAGACAGAAAAGTTGCAAGCCAATCATCAGTTAACACCAGATGGGTTAGGATTTTTGTTTGTTTATTTATTGGAGCAGTTTTATTCTGACAAAAAACAAAGCTTAACTATTTTTGATCCAGCAGTCGGAATGGGGAATTTATTATTAACAGCCCTGTTAAACTTAAAAATTGCTGGTTATGAAGCAAAGGGTGTTGGTGTCGATATCGACGATACGTTATTGGCGGTCGCAGCGGCAGATGCAGAATGGACTAAAGGGAATATGCAGCTTTTCCATCAAGACAGCTTGCAAGACTTATTATTAGATCCAACTGATGCGGCAATTTCTGATTTACCAATTGGCTACTATCCTAACGATCAAAAAGTGCAAGATTTTATCACCGGTGTCACCCAAGGACATTCATACGCACATCATTTATTGATGGAACAAGCAATGAATTATGTGAAAGACGCGGGCTATGGTTTGTTTTTAGTACCAAGCAATTTACTTGAGTCTGAACAAGCGACATATTTCAAAAAGTGGTTGGCTGAAAAAGTCTTTTTACAAGGTTTAATCCAATTGCCAGACCAACTTTTCCGTTCCGAACAATCACGTAAAAGCATTCTAATCGTGCAAAATCATGGTGAAAATGCAAGTCAAAAGGAAGTCTTTTTAGCAAAATTGGCTTCACTAACAGATGAAAAAGTCATTGCTAAATTCTTTAAACAATTTGAAGACTGGAAGTTAGCTAATTAATTATTTAGAAGGAGAGTAACATGTCTAAAACAATCGCAATCAATGCAGGAAGCTCAAGTTTGAAATGGCAATTGTATCAAATGCCAGAAGAAAGTGTTGTCGCTAAAGGAATCGTGGAAAGAATCGGCTTAAAAGATTCAATCTTCACAATTAAATACGGCGAAGATAAAAAATACAATGAGGTTGTGGATATTCATGACCATGAAGTTGCTGTTAAAATGTTGTTGGATAAATTAATTGATTTAGAAATTTTAGCCAACTATGACGAAATTACCGGTGTTGGTCATCGCGTTGTTCACGGCGGCGAAACATATAAAGATTCTGTTGTTATCGACGATGAAGTAATGGAAAACATCCAAGCATTAGCTGAATTTGCACCATTACATAATCCAGCTAACTTAATGGGAATTCAAGCTTTCAAAAAAATCTTACCAGAAATTATCAGTGTTGCTGTTTTTGATACTTCATTCCACGCGTCAATGCCAAAACACAACTATCTATATAGCTTGCCAATGGAATACTATAATGACTTCAAAGTGCGTAAATATGGCTTCCACGGCACTAGCCATCGCTATGTTTCAGAACGTGCTGCTGAAATGTTAGGTAAACCAATTGAAGAGTTAAAAATTATTACATGCCATTTAGGTAATGGAGCTTCAATCACAGCTGTTGATGGTGGTAAATCTGTCGATACCTCAATGGGCTTCACACCACTTGCTGGTGTAACAATGGGAACACGTTCTGGTGATATTGACCCAGCCGTTTTACCATACTTAATGGATAAATTAAACATCAACATTGAAGAAATGGTTGATATTTTAAATAAAAAATCTGGTTTACTTGGTCTAACAGGTCTTTCCAGCGACATGCGTGATCTTGAAGCAAACTATGATAAAGAAGAAGTAAAAATTGCGTATGATGTCTTCACTGACCGTATTCGCAAATACATTGGCGGCTACGTAACAACAATGAACGGCGTTGATGCAATTGTCTTCACGGCGGGTATCGGTGAAAATGATGCGCACGTGCGTAATGAAGTTATTAAAGGCATGACTTGGTTTGGTTGCGAAATTGATTCAGAGAAAAATAAAGTTCGCGGTGAAGAATTAGACATCTCTACACCAGAATCAAAAGTAAAAGTATTACTAATTCCAACTGACGAAGAATTAATGATTGCCCGTGACGTAGAACGTTTACGTTAATTTAGAGCTTAATTGTCATTTTTAAACATCCTATGCTTATACTAGTATAGGATGTTTTTTGTACATTATTTTTACGATTGGAGAATATATGCATACAATAACAGAACAATTTGCTCTTGATATTGGCTGTTCTATAGCTGACTTAACTACAGATGTTTTTTGTTATGGACAACCGACAAAAGAAATGTTTTCCTATCATAGATTTGCCGGTGTTGCGCTTATTTATCAAGGAAAACTTTATGTACGGGCAAATAGCGCACCTTTACTGGCGCAATTAAAAAAACAATATCAAGGCAAAAACAATCAGTGGTTTTTTGAATTACAAAATATTCAAACTTTCCAAGCGATTTTAGCAGAAAATGGTTATTCTTTAAATGAGTGGGGCACGTTTTTACTTCCTCAAAAAATAGTCAATAAAGAAGATGAGGCCATAAAAATTTTTTATGAAGAAGATATTAAGCAATTTAAAAATCAAAAGAATTTTGATCAATGTTTCGCCGATAGCGATGAAGACCCTGACAAAATAGGGGTTGCCTATCAAATGAATGGTGAAATTATCGGGATGGCCGGCTGTAATGAAAATGGCAAATACTGTTACGAAATTGGTATGAATATTTTGCCACATTATCGTAAACAAGGATTGGCGACAAAGTTAATTCAAAAGCTTACAGCTGAAATTAGGCATGGGACGAATAATACGAAGATTCCGGTGGCAAGAACGGAATTTTCACATACAGATTCTATTAATGCTTTTTTGAATGCAGGCTATAAAATGGGTTGGACGGCGATTAGTTTTGTGAAAAAAGATGATGATTAACTTAGGTTATCAAAAATAGTACTTCAATAACAAATCGTGGCATGATATTGCTACTTTTTTCGTTGAAAAATTCTTACAAGCAATTGTTTTAAGCGATAGATTGAATTAGCTGTTAGTTCCTCGGGTTCTAAAACTTACTACCTCATCAAGTAGTACCTAAGGTGATAGAAGCACAAAAGATTCCTTAAAGAATGCTTCTGACAATATTGCTTTAGTTTGCTTAACTTTTTATCAGGGAATGTAGCAATTACTAAGATTTTTCTGGGGGTGTCCTAGCTACTTATCTCCTTAGGTGTTTCTAAGTCATTTTTAGGTGATGGTAGGATAAATGAGTTGGATTTTATCTTATCTGTGGAATTGTCAAAAAATGTTTAGGTGTATGTAAAGTCATGAAGGGTTTAAGTGTTAAACCGTCTGTGTGAATGTAAACAAATAGAGCGTTAGCTTTTGTCGCTAACGCTCCTGTAGTTTGTGTCTAAGTTGGTATTTATGATTTCGTAAGTTCAATAAAGTTTTGATGTTGCCTTAAAAATCTTGTAAAGTCTGAAATTATCTTTTCAGAAGGCTCGTTGGTTGTAAGCAAGTGTGTCAATACGCCTACCAAACCATTGGTGATAAAGATTGCGTTCACCTCTGAGACAGAATAGTTTTCTGTCAGTAAGAAATCTCTCAATTGAGTAGTAAAGAAACCCTGAGTATCTGCTTTTAGTAATAAGGAAATCATGTCTTTTTTAGTTAACATATATTCGAGGGTTTTTGTTAAGTGATCTGCATTTTCTTCATGTTCTGCACAAAATTCAGTTAAACTTCTGATCTCTTCCTTAATTACTTGTTCAAGTAAATCATACTTGTCCAGATAATTAAGATAGAACGTTCCTCTATTAATATCAGCTACTTCACACAGTTTGCTTACTGTGAGTTGTTCAAAGCTTTCTTTTGCGATAACTTCATAAAACGCATTGACAATATTAGCTTGCGTCTTCCTTTTCCTTCTATCCATAATCATTCATCCTTTTATGTTGAGTAATCAACATATTTCTAAATCTGTTGATTGCTTTGAATATTTCTTTAACTTACTATAACTTTCAGATGTTGATTAATCAACACGTGTCTATTATGGAGGTGTTTAATTATGAAAATATTGATTTATGGTGCTGGTATTCAAGGAAGTTACTTAGCACATAGTTTAGCTCAAAACTCTCATAACCAAGTCGTAATGTTGGCTCGTAATAAAAGATTAGCTCAATTGCGATCAGATAATTTAGTTCTTTATCATCAATTACAAAAGAAACGTACAGTTGATACGTTAACGTATGTTGAACAACTTAACGCAGATGATTTTTATGACATCATTTTTGTTACTATGAAATATAGTGATTTTGAGAGTGTGTTACCTGTTTTAGCTACCAACATGAGTGAAAATATCATATTTGTAGGAAATCAAATGGATACCTTATATCTTGAAACCCAATTAATGAGTCTTGCAACAAGTAATAAGAATGTATCCTTTGGTTTCCAAACAACAGGCGGTACTAGAAAAGAAGACTTGATAACAATCTTAAGGTTTGAAAAAGGGAAGCTTAAGATCAATTCATCTGTTAATACCTCTAAGCTTAAACCTATTCTTGAAGCTATTTTTTCTAATACGAATTATGCATGGGAAATAGATAAAAAATTAGATGATTGGCTTAAAACTCATGCTGCTTTGGTTACGGTATTAAATACCTTCGACAAGCTTCAAGCTGGTATTAGTAATAAAAAAGAGAAAAAAGAGCTAATGCGTTTAGCTTCATTAAGTTATAAAGAAGCCTTTCAGATATTAAAAGACAATGGTGTTAAGATCACTCCACCTATGCTTGGCACTGTATTTTCTAACGCTAAAGTAGCTTACAGTATCATGAAGCTTATATTTGCTACTCCTATAATGAAAATGCAAGAAGGTGACTTTCGAGAAATTGAGGCTATGATTGATTCTTTGCTTAAGTTCCAGAAACAATCTAAAACCTCTATTCCAAACTTTTCAAAATTACTTGCTAAGCTTTAAGCAAGTAAATTCAATGTTCATAGTATGAAATTTACGAAGACTCTTTTAAGTAATTAACCAATTTTGTTAGTACCTTAAGAGATTTTTTTTTATCCCGTAGGTATGAGTATTAAAAATAGGCTCCTAAAGTTTTATTTAGGAGCCTATTGGTTGGTTGCTTTGGCTTGTATCCCCTAAGGTTTAAACGGTTAGAGATCATGTAAAAAACATTTTTACGCTGTGTTGTGCGTGTTTGCTAACCGCTAGTGTCGTTGTAAAGATAATAGAACTTCTCTTTATGCGAACATGGTAAGATGACATAGTGACTCATAATTGAATTCTTCCTAGTAGTTTTCTTAGATAAGACTTTTCTAGTTGGGAATTCGGTATGAGTCATTTTTTACGTGTGCACTTAGATTGTAAGTTCAAGAGCAAAAAAATTCTAAGAAACTATTGACCAATAAATAGAAATCGATTACACTAAAAATACAAAACGTCATATAACGTTATAAACACAAAAATGATTTACTGTAAAAACAGGTACGCTATTTAAACAATTTTTTTAAATTTAGGAGGACAAAAAATGGACGTAACCAAAACTGTTGAGAAAATTTTGGCTAAAAATGAAGGGCAGCTTTCAGGTATTTATTTTGTTGCTTGTGGGGGTTCTTTAGTTGACATGTATGTGGCAGAGTACTTTATGAAAGCTGAATCAAGCAAATGTTTTACCGGTTGGTATACTGCTAATGAGTTTTGTCACGTGCCACCGAAAGCTTTAGATGAAAATTCGGTTGTCATTTTATGCTCCCATGGTGGTAATACCAAAGAAACCGTTGCAGCTGGAAACGTGGCACAAAGTCGCGGCGCACAAACAGTGGGGCTAACTCATAATAAAGAAGCTGATTTATTTTCGGTATCAAATTACAGTTTTTTATATGATTGGGGAGCAGATGCTGAAGTGAAAAACAATCCAATGGCGATTATTTTGGATTTAACAGTTTCACTCGTTGCGCAAACAGAAGGGTATGCTCACTATGATAAATTTAAAGAAGGTATGGGCATTATTGATACCGTCGTAAAAAATGCAATTAACCAAGTACAAGAGCGGGTAAAAGTTTTTGCTGATAAATATCAAAATGATACGATGTTCTACATTATGGGCAGTGGACCTAGTTATGGTCACGCTTATGGTTTTTCAATTTGTTCGTTAATGGAGATGCAGTGGTTGGATTCAACTGCTGTCCACTCAGGCGAATATTTCCACGGACCTTTTGAAGTGACAGATCAAGATCGCAATTACATTATGTTAATGAGTGAAGGACGCAGCCGACCACTAGATGAGCGGGCAAAAACTTTCTTGCAAGCATATGCTAAAAATGTCGAGTATGTCGATGCAAAAGAATTAGGGTTGGATTTAATTGCACAAGAAGTTAACGAATTTTTCAATCCAATTTTATTCTATAGCGTTTTAGCTGAATACCGCTTAGCGTTAGCTAACGTGCGCCAGCATGATTTAGACGTGCGCCGCTATATGGGAAAAGTTGCTTATTAAAATATTTTTTTAAAGACAGTTGCCAAAACTTCGTAACTGTCTTTCTCTTGAAAAATAAAATATATTTGTTATTTTTGCAAATGTAAAAATAAATTGTAAAGAAAGGGGCAGTTGCAATGAAGGTTCTTGGATTAGGCGACAATGTTGTTGATAAGTACGTGAACTATCAGCTGATGTATCCAGGAGGGAATTCTCTGAATTTTGCCGTATTTGCGCAAAAATTAGGAGTAAAAAGCAGTTTTATGGGGGTCTTTGGAACAGATAGAGAAGGGCAGCATGTCAAAAAAGTTGTAGATGAAATTGGTTTGGATAATAGTCATTCTCGTGTAGTTGAAGGCGAAAATGGTTGTGCACGTGTGGAAATTAAAGCGGGAGATCGTATTTTTTTAGGCAGTAATGAAGGTGGCGTAACGCGGACGCACCCGCTTACTTTAACCAAGGAAGATCAAGCCTATTTAAAAAGTTTTGATTTAATTCATATGGGGTTATACAGCCACGTGAATCATTTGTTACCGGCTTTAAAAGCAGTCCCAGCTAAAATTTCATATGATTTTTCTGACGATTTTACTGAAACTGAAATTCAAAATGCGATCGCTGCAGTAAACTTCGGCTTTTTCTCCATGAGCGACAGCAGTGATGAGGATACAAAACAGTTTTTGCATGAGCATTTTACCGGTAATAATGAAGTTTTAATTGTTACTCGCGGCGCTAAGTCTGCTTTTGCTTATGATGGTCAAAATTTTTATGAAGTTGTACCAATTTTAAAGGAACCTGTGGATACAATGGCAGCAGGAGATTCATTTTTGACGGCCTTTTTAATTCATTATTTAAAAGGGGCTGGCATTATAGAAGCCATGGAAGCAGGAAATAATTTTGCAGGAGAATCTTGCCTTATAGAAGGCTCTTTTGGTTATGGTGTTGCCTACTAGCGGCTTGTGTTAAACAAGGGCATTTGGTACTCTACTTGAGGAGAGATCTTTTTGATCAAAAACTAAGTGAGGGACTAATATGCTTGATGCTAATGCACAATTGCCACTATATAAACAATTAAAAGAAGTAATCAAAACAAAAATAAATACCGGCGAATATACTGAAAACAAACGCATCCCAACAGAACCAGAATTTATTGAAAATTATGGTGTCAGCCGGATTACAGTTCGTAAAGCGATTGAAGAATTGGTGGCAGAAGGTTATTTGGTAAAAAAACAAGGCAAAGGAACGTTTATTAGCGGTCACAAAGTATTACGCAAAATTGAGTACGTGACCGGTTTTAGTGATAGCGGAAAAAGTAGTCAGTTAAAGACGACGAGTATTTTATTAAAAAAAGAAGTACTAGCCGCAAATCAAGAACTAGCGGAAAAATTAGAAATACCGGTGGGGGCTAAAGTTTTATACACCCAAAGAAAACGTCTAGGCAATGGTGTACCTTTACTACTGGAAAATAACTATTTTGATTTTGAACGTTTTTCTTTTTTACAAACAGAAGATTTAACCGGTTCGTTATATGCTATTTTAAGAGAACATGATATTTTACCAATTAATCCAGGGGAAACAACATTAGAAATTGTTTCTGCCGATGATTTTATCGCTACGACGATGGCCGTTGCGATCGGGACTCCGTTTTTTTACATGCAAACAGTAGTGAAGGATCAAAATATGCGCCCAATTCATTTTGGTAAGCAGTTTTATTTAGGTGATGCCTATACTTTTAGTATTTGATTTGCCGCCAAGCAATTTGCTGAAGGAGGAATCATGGAAACAATTATTCGCACCAATTTGCTTTTTGATGGTATTCATCCCGTTCAAAAAGGCCACATTGTGATAGAAGATGACCAGATTACCGCGAAATTTTTCAACTGGGAATATGGTGAAATTTCTAATAATCGCCAACTACTTGAATATGATGATTATTTTGTGATGCCTGGCTTGTTTGATAATCATGTCTTTTTTAGCGGCTATTTGCGGATGAATGCAGGTCTTGATTTAAGCCAGTGTTTAGATAAAGATGCTGCTTTAAAAAAGATCAAGACCGCAGCAACAAAAAAACAAAGAGAGCCGATTTATTTTCACGGCTTTGACTTGACACAATGGTCAGAAAAACCAACGCAACAAGATTTAGATAACCTAAATTATGCCGGTGCAATTAGTGGCATCGATAAAAATCGTTCGTATTGTTGGTTAAATCGTGCTGCTAAAATGCGCTATGGTTTTAAGGAAACAGATACCAGTGCTGAGGCAGCTGAAAAGTTGATTAACGAGTTATTAAGGAATGAAGCTGAGCTGGCTTGTGTTTATCAAAAGTATGAAAGAGCCTTGCTTTCTCGTGGCGTGGTCGCAACAAAAGAAATTGTTTTTGACAATGCCGATTATTTTAAAAGACGTCCACAAGGGAAAATTCAAACACGATTTTATATTCAAGCGGTGGCAAAACCCTTGAATATAGCGCAGTTAATCCAATATCAGCAAGCTGAATTTGCAAAAAATATCACTTTCGGCGGTGCAAAAATTATGGTAGATGGCGTAGTAGCAGATGAAACAGGTGCTACCTTTGGAAACTATTCTTCTGAGCAAATACAGCCACAGATTGATTACACTGCTATTTATAATTTAGTGAAAGCGTGCAATAGTCAAAATATTCCTTGCTGTTTAACCACAGAAGGCGATAAAGCGGCAGCAAAAGCTGCTGAAATTTTAGCTCGAAATGGTAAGCGTTTACCTAAAGGTGTTTATAATTCTATCAGTGATTTAGAAATGGTCACTAAGCAAACTGCACAGAAAATGGCAGATAACAAGATTGTAGCAGAAATCTATCCGCAAGTATTGGGACTAAATGATAGTTATGAAAAAAGCTATATGGAAAATGTTTTGCCACAAAAATATGCTGAGCGTTTCTTTAATTATGGCACCTTAAAAGATGCAAAGGTATTGCTTACCAGTGGTACTGATTTACCACTTTTCATGACAGACTTACCAGAGTCCATTATCCGCAGTGTTTGGCGTAAGTTTCCTCATGGACAGAAACGCTGGCAAGAAAAAAGAGGGCTAGATTGTCTTACCTTGCTGCAAACGTTTACCCAAAATGCTTTTGCCGCAAATGGTATGCTGGACTGTGGTACTTTATGTAAAGGACAAAAAGCACATTTAGCAATCTTTGATCAAGATTTAACGACTCATGATATTATGGCTTTAACTAAAGCAAAAGTAGTCGCCACCTATATTGATGGGCAGGTCGTTTACCAAAGTTAAAAAAATTTAGTCAAAACCATAACGTCTTGATACGTATTTTTGTAATTGAAGGAGGAAAAGAAATGGAAGTAACAGAAACAAAAGCAAAAAAGAAATTTGCCTTTCCCCATAGCTATACATTGATTTTTTGCTTGATTATCGCAGCTGCAATTTTAACTTGGGTTATTCCCAGTGGTCAATTTGAGACAGTTGTTGAAAATATTAACGGCGCAGAAAAAACAACAGTTGTTCCGGGAACGTATCACCAAATCGCTAAGGCTGGCTATGGTCAAGGAATTGGTGCTATCTTAGAGGCGCCAGCTGCGGGAATTATTTCGGCGGTTGAAGTAGTTGCTTTTGTGTTGGTTGTTGGTGGTGCTTTTGGGGTTATTCTAAAAACGGGAGCAGTGGACCGTGCTTTGTTTTCATTAGCAACTTCTCTTGGGGATAAAGGAATTTTAGTAATTCCGCTGTCTATGATCTTATTTAGTCTTGGCGGATCGACTTTTGGCATGAGTGAAGAGGCGATTCCTTTATTTGCAGTATTTATTTCGTTGATGTTTTCATTAGGCTATGATTCGATGACGGCAATTTTAATTTTATTTTTGGGAACGCAAGTGGGCTATGTTGGATCAACGATTAATCCTTTTAATGTTTTGATTGCCCAAGGCGTTGCAGGTGTACATGGCAATCCATTATTAGGCTATCGCGTCATTTGTTGGGTCATTTTAACTGCAATTTCTATTATTTTCACTATGAATTATGCCCGTAAAGTAAAAGCGAATCCTGAAAGTTCAATCGTTTATGCTAGCGATCAATTGGTCAAAAGTAAATTTCAAAATTTTGAGCAAGACAAGCCATTTTCCAATGGTGATAAGTTGATTGTGGCTGGATTTATCGGCGGTTTAGGCGTTATGATCTGGGGGATTATTGCCCAAGGATGGTACATGGTGGAAATTTCGGCATTGTTTGTCGCGCTGGCCTTATTTGCTGGTGTTGTCGCTAAATTTGGACAAAAGAAGATCGCGGAGGCTTTTGTAGAAGGCTGTGCAGATTTCGCCTATGCTGCTGTGATCATCGGTTTAGCACGGGGAGTTTTGGTAATCTTAGAAAATGGTATGATTATCGATACGATTTTAAATAGTTTGGCCACTCTTTTAGGGGGACTACCCAAGGCATTATTTTCGACCATTTTGTTAGGTGCACAAGTTTTAGTAACATTCTTTGTACCATCATCTTCAGGGGCTGCTGCTTTAACGATGCCAGTAATGGCTCCATTAGGTGACTTACTAGGTCTAAATCGCGATGTTATTGTTTTAAGTAATCAGTTTGGCAATGGGTTAATGAACATTATTTCCCCAACAGGTGGCGTGTTGTTAGCCGGATTAGCGATTGCAGAAATTAACTTTTCAAAATGGTTTAAAGTGGGTTTGAAAGCCTTCGGTATTTTGGCAGTTGCTTCGGCGATTTTACTTTATATTGCAACATTATTCTAAATTGTAGGTCTGCTTATAAACAAAAGCCGTTTCCAGCAAAGTTAGTGGGCGGCTTTTTTGTTTGGATCGGGCTACTTATAAAGTAAAGGTTTCAAAAGGAAAGCTTCAGGACGAAACAAGCAGCTAGAAGAATTTGGAAATTTTGGGGATAATTCGATTCGCATCATCGCTAGTCAAAATTTTTGTGACAGCGTAAAGCTTGGTTTGGGATTCAATTTTTTAGCTTGTAAGTGACAGCTTGCTATAGATTATTAAGGACAAATGTAATGAAAATCAGGTATAATACATTTGTGAGGCTAACGTTCAACTTCAATTCGTTAGAATCATTCTTTCGCATTTTAGCGAAATGACACCAACTATTTTATTATTCACGCCAAATGGATAATAAAAGTTGGTGTTTTTTTGTTGACTATAAAGAAAGTATGGATTTTTTTTAGAAAAAAGTGATTTGAAATTTTTTGAGAAAAAAGTGTTGACAATTGTTCGGTACCGAAATATAATCACCAATGTAATAAAGTTCGGTGCCGAAATATTCGGTGCCGTAATAAAAGTGAGGTAATTTTAATGAATACATTTAGTAACCAATTATTAAAACAAATTCGTTTCATCAGTGATGCTGGCAATGCGTTTATGAGTAAAAGACAAAAATTAACAGGGCAACAGCGAGTATTGGCAGTATTGCGCTTGGAAGACGGATTAACCCAAGGCTATTTAGCAGACATTTTGGGTTTGAGTCCTAGTTCACTGGCAGAATTATTGAAGAAATTAGAAAATAGTGGCGCCATAAAACGCATTGAAGATGAGCAGGACAAACGTATTAAGAAAGTATTTTTGACCGAAGTAGGCAAAAAGCAGGCAGAAGCATCGGCACAGACAGCACAAACAAGTGAAAGTGCACATTTCTTTGATGGCTTGACAGAAGAGGAAATGACGGAACTAGCAGATTTATTACAAAAAATTAAAGACGGCTGGAATGATGACATGAAACAAAAAGCCGAAGCCTTTGTAGATCCTTTTGATCGTCTCGCAGCTATTCAAAATATGCAGGAAGTTTTTAAAGAACAGTTTGGGCAAGAATGGGCTGAAATGGATGCTGCGGACATGAACAAATTACGTCGGGAAATGCAGAAAAAAATGCGGGAAATGTCATTTGAAGATTTAGAACAAATGCGTAATTTCCGTGGCGGCTTTGGCGGCTTTGGTGGTTTTGGCGGTGGACCAAGAGGGGGGCGTGGCAGCCGTCATGGTGGTCGTAATTTTCACGAAAATCACCCCCATGCAACCAAAGAACAACAAGAGGCCTGGTTTGATTTTTGGAAGAATAAATTTGGCGGTATGAAGCCAAATCACGGCAAAGAAGATCAACAAGATCAAGATGAATGGAAAGATTTTTAAAAGCGTTAACGACGTTTTAAAATGACCATGTTTAAAAAGATTTAGTCTGGCAGATGCTTTTTACAAAAAATTTTAAGTTTGTAAAGGTTACAGGCGGTTTTTCTTTACACGTGCGTAATGCCAGATGCTTAATGAAGAAAAGAGGAATTTACAATGCCACAAGGTGGAGGCGGCCGTGAAGCTGCAATTTTTGAGGATGAATTACCAAAAGCTAAAGGAACATTTAAATTTAAAGATTTTTTGAAACTAATTAATAGTGTGAGCCCCAAAAAAGCACTTTTTGCTTTTGGTTTATTACTAAGCTTAATCACGAGTGGTGCGAGTCTTGTTGTGCCACAGTTAACAAAAGGATTAGTAGATACGAGTG
The DNA here is from genome assembly GCF_029983095.1 of Enterococcus montenegrensis. NCBI lineage: Bacteria > Bacillati > Bacillota > Bacilli > Lactobacillales > Enterococcaceae > Enterococcus > Enterococcus montenegrensis. The sequence continues at coordinate 2,445,301 of NZ_CP120467.1, read as the reverse complement.
AATTAGCAAAAATCGATGGCAAAATGGTTGCCGTCTTGGTGCTGGCGTTTATCGTATATTTAGGTTTCGGTGCAATTGGCGGTTATTTTTTACGTTATGTCGGGGAAAGCTCTGTCAAAACATTACGAGAAAAATTATGGCACCATTTGTTACATTTGCCTGTCGCATATTATGACGACCATAAATCTGGTGAAAGTAGCTCTCGTTTGGTGAACGATACCAGTGTAATCAAGGACTTGGTAACGACCCAATTTCCTAATTTTATTACGGGGGCTATTCAATTAGTTGGCTCGGTGATTATCTTATTTATCATGGACTGGAAAATGGCGGCGCTAATGTTTATATCTGTGCCCATTGTCATGTTAGTGATGATGCCAATTGGAAAAGTGATGATGAAAATTGGGCGCCAAATGCAAGGTGCGTTAGCAGATTTTAATGCGGATACGACAGAGAAGATATCTGAGATTCGCTTAATTAAATCCAGTAATGGTGAAAGCTATGAAATTAAAAATGGTGGTCGCTATATTGATAAAATCTTTAAACTGGGTTTAAAAGATGCCAAAGTTGAAGCTGTTTTGCAACCGGTAATGATGACGACGATGTTAGGTTTATTTGTTGGTATTTTAGGTTATGGCGCAGTGCGGGTGCAAGCAGGGACACTAACGAGTGGTGAATTGGTCGCTTTCTTATTGTATCTCTTCAATATCATTACACCAGCTGCTAGCTTTGCTACCTTCTTTTCTCAAGTGCAAAAAGCAATGGGGGCAACAGAACGGATTCAAGCAATTTTAGAAACGCCAACGGAAACAATTACAGTGGATACTAATATCGCTGTCACAGGTAAAACGATTGAAGCAAATCACTTATCTTTTAGTTACGATGAATCAAAAGTGATTTTACAAGATGTTTCTTTTGAAGCTAAACCTAATACGGTGGTGGCATTTGCCGGACCTAGTGGCGGAGGTAAGTCAACGATTTTTGGTCTGTTGGAACGTTTTTATGAACCAAAATCGGGCACCATTACCATTGGCGGACAAAACATTAATGATTTGTCTTTGAAAGATTGGCGTTCACAAATTGGCTATGTCTCACAAGATAGCGCGGTTTTTGCCGGTAGTATTCGAGACAATTTACAATATGGTTTAAATCAGTTATTAACAGATGAAAAAATGTGGGAAGGTTTGTCATTAGCGTATGCGGATCAGTTTGTTCGCGATTTTCCTGATCAATTGGACACGCAAATTGGCGAACGGGGCGTCAAATTATCCGGCGGACAAAAGCAACGAATTGCGATTGCCAGAGCCTTTTTACGCAATCCGAATATCTTGATGTTAGACGAAGCTACCGCAAGTTTAGATTCCCAATCAGAAGAAAAAGTACAGCGAGCATTAGATCAGTTAATGGCAGGAAGAACAACATTAGTAATTGCGCACCGCCTATCAACGATTGTTGACGCAGATAAAATTTACTTTATCGAACATGGAGAAGTCACAGGTAGTGGGACACACCGTGAGTTAATTATGACGCATCCTTTATATGCCAAATATGTAAATGAACAAGTCGTAGATTAAAAAAGTCTAGCGTAACCATTAGTGATAAGATGAAATTTATGAAACAGTTTAAACCGTTACTTAAATTTCATCTTATTTATTTAGCGGAAAAATTTGAAATTTACGGCTAATTAAAAGCAAAAGTCTTTTTGTTTTACAATTTTTGAAAATGGCGATATTATTTTCACGTAAAGGGATGGTGTTCCCTATAAGTGCTGAAATGGCTGATGACACCTGTTGTAAGAGTTTATTTGAGATGTTTTCAAATACTTTTACAACAGGTGTTTTTTTGCATTTCAAATTTTGCCACCCAAAGAATCTAAGGAGGAATTATCATGTCAGTAGTGATTGAAAATGTTAAAGCAAGAGAAGTTTTTGATTCAAGAGGTAACCCAACCGTCGAAGTCGATGTCATTTTATCTGATGCAACATTAGGACGTGCACAAGTGCCATCAGGAGCTTCAACTGGCGATCGTGAGGCTGTCGAATTGCGCGATGGCGGTGATCGCCTGCAAGGCAAAGGTGTTTTAAAAGCAGTGAACAATGTAAACACAGAAATCAAAGATGCACTAGTTGGGTTGAGTCCATTTGATCAAGAAAAAATTGATCACATCATGATTGATTTAGACGGCACAGCCAATAAAAGTCGGTTGGGTGCTAACGCTATTTTAGGTGTTTCGATGGCGGTTAGTCGAGCCGCTGCCGCTAGCAAAAAGGAACCTTTGTATCGTTATTTAGGTGGTGTTGATTTAGAATTACCACAACCATTTTTTAACGTAATTAATGGTGGTGTCCATGCAGATTCGGGCATTGATGTTCAAGAATTTTTGATTACGCCAGTTAAAAGAGCAAGTTTCCGTGATGGAGTAGAAAAGATTGCCAATATCTACCACACACTAAAAGGAATTTTAGCTAAAAAAGGCCTTGAAACAGCGGTTGGGGATGAAGGCGGCTTTGCGCCAAAACTAGGTAGTACAGAAGCTGCTATCGAAACATTGTATGAAGCAATTAAAGCTGCTGGTTACATGCCAAAAGAAGAAATTGCGATTGCGCTAGATCCAGCTTCAAGCGAATTTTATAATGAGGATACCCATAAATATAACTTTGAAGGCAAAGAAATGTCCAGTGACGAAATGTTAACCTACTACCAAGAATTAGTAGCGAAATACCCTGCTATTATTTCAATTGAAGATGGTTTTTCCGAACATGATTGGGACGGGTTTAAAAAACAAACGGATACGATGGGGGCTAACATTCAACTAGTTGGCGATGATATTTTTGTTACCAACCCTACTATTTTTAAAGAGGGCATTGATAAAGGCGTCGCCAATGCAATTTTAATCAAACTAAACCAAATTGGCACAGTTTCTGAGTCCATTACAGCTATTAAATTGGCGCGCCAAAATGGTTACAATACAATGATTTCCCATCGTTCAGGAGAAACTGGTGATACTTATATTGCTGACTTTGCTGTCGCAATGAATGCCGGACAAATTAAAACAGGTTCTATGGCCCGCAGTGAACGAGTGGAAAAATACAATCAATTTTTACGGATTGAAGAAGAATTGGAAGGCTACGCTAAACTAGCACATTTTCCTAAGAAATAGAAGATAGTAAGAAGTTTAAAAAGGACATTTCATCACTAGCTTCAAGAATAAACGGATAAAAATTATTAAAAACCAATTTTAAGATTACTTTGTTTCCGGGCTTTTTCAGGCTGTAGTTGAATACTTTTGTTAGGAACGTCCCTTTATCAGCGGTTTAGTAAGACTGAAGACTATGACAACCTATCCTTTTAGGGATGGGTTGTTTTTTTAGGTTGTAATAGTAATTGATAATGGATTTTATCAGTGGGTTGTTGAGGGAGTATATTATAAATTGCAGGCATGGGATGTTGCCTCCCCTTCAGAGGTACTCACTTTTAATGTATTAGCTTAAAAGAAAAAGTACAAAATATTCGCAGGCAATAATTGTGATTTTTTCTTCTTTTAATAAATTGGCCAATAGATATTTTGAGCATGAATTGTTATTTATTTGAAAAATAATAATGTAAGCGTTGACAACAATTAAGTTTAACGTTAAACTACAAGAGAAGTTGAACGTTAAACTTAACAAGGAGGAGAACTTCATGAAAATGAGTAAAGTTTTAACAGCACTAGCAACAGTTTTGATGGTAGGCACTTTGGCAGCCTGTGGTTCATCAAGCAAAGATAGTGCAAAAGGTACAACTGACACCAAAGAAGATAAAGGGATGGAAGTTTTGGGGGAGCATGTAAAATTTGACCCCAATAAACTAGTCAATGATGGTAAACCAATCCAAATTGAGTATTGGACTTGGAACGAAGGTGATCCTGCCATCACAATGGCAAAAGATTATGAAAAAATTTATCCGAACGTCACTATTAAAGTTGTAAACCATCCATGGGATGATTATTGGACAAAATTACCATTGGCGCTAAAAGGGGATAATGGACCAGCAATTTTTAATATTCATAATTCACAACATGATTTGTTGTTTCCATATTTAGCACCTTATGACATTAAAACAGCAGATTTAACAGCAGATTTTACTTCTGTTGATCCTCACATTATTGACGGGAAAGTTTATTACACCGATAGCATGATTAACACAGGCAATATTTATTACAATAAAAAATTATGGCAAGATGCTGGTTTAACAGATAAAGATATTCCAAAAACATGGGACCAATTCCGTGAAGTTGCAAAAAAATTAACCAAAAAAGATGGTAGTAAAATTACGCAAGCTGGATTTAACTGGAACGGCGAAACATATAGTGCGATTTACGAAGGTTTAAATTACCAAAAAGGAGAGTTACTCTTTAAAGATAATGGCAAAAAAGTAAATTATGATAATGATGTAACAAAAGAAAATTTACAATTTTTAATTGATCTATATGAAAAAGATGGCGTAGGTTCAAAAGACTTTGGAGCAGAATCTTCACAAAGTTTTGGGAATGGTCAATCTGCAATGGTTTATAAATGGGGTTGGTATTTAAATGAATTAAAGACCAACTATCCAGATGTGGATTTTGGTGTTTTCGCAACACCAACACCATCTGAAGATACACCTTTAGCCTATGATCGTTTCAATGGGGAGAGCACACCAGGAATTAATAAAAATCAAGCCAAAGAACAACAAGCTGTCGCACAAGATTTCTTAAAATATTGTTTAGCAAATGATGAATATTCCAAAACAGGTGCTTTAGCATTAGCATCGTTCCCTACAAAAAAATCATTAGCAAACGATAAAGATATTATGGCAAATCCTGTTTTAGAAGCTATTGCACCTCGCGTTGAGCGTTTAATTTGGCCAGGTCCATTCCCTGCTACAGTAGAAAGTACTGGAACGCAAACAATGGAAGATGTTTTATTCAATGGTAAAGACTTGAATGCAGCCGTAAAATCAGGACAAGAAAAGATGGAAAAAGATATGAAGGATACAGATTTTACGTCATTAGAAAATAGCTACGCACATATTGACGAAGCAAAATAAGTTGTCAGGTAGGGTGTGTCACAAATTTGACACACCCTTTTTCTAAAAAAGTTAGCGGAAAAATGACTATTCAATTATATATGCTAACGCAGACGTAAAAAAGGGGTGAAGTAAATGCAAGCTATTAATAAAAAAAGAAATTTTTTTAATCTGAAAAATGTTGCGGTCGTTTTATTGATTATCTATTTTGCCATTTTTCTTGTTTACCCAATCTACAAGGCATTTGCTGGAAGCTTACATGATTGGAATCCAATGATCGATAAATACGATTTTGTTGGTTTAGATAATTTCAAAGATGTATTAACCAGTGATTTATTTTGGAAATCAATGTCCAATACATTTGTTTTTACTTTTTTTGCGGTTTTATTCCGCGTAGTGCTAGGATTAGGACTAGCATTGCTAATTTCCTCAAAACTAACCAAAGCTAAAACATTGTTTCAAGGTCTATTTTATATGCCGACCATCACACCATTAGTAGCTGTTTCTTTTGTTTGGATGTGGATGTTTGATCCGCAATTTGGCCTGATTAACAAGGTTTTTCATCTTGATATTAATTGGTTAAAAGATACACACTGGGCGTTACCGGCGATTATTATTATGACTATTTGGAAGGACTTTGGCTATGCTACCGTGCTTTTTTTAGGTGGCTTAATGGGGTTGCCAGAAGATGTTTTTGAAGCTGCTGAAATTGATGGTGCCACCTCTTGGCAAACATTTTGGAAAATTACTGTCCCATTATTAAAACCAACGACTTTGTTTGTTGTAATTACATCTCTAATTACGTATCTACAAGCTTACATCCAAATCTTGATCATGACTGACGGCGGACCAGGGACCTCGACATATGTTATTTCTTATTTGATTTATGATGAAGCTTTTGTAAAGTATAACTTTGGTTCGGCCTCTGCAATGGCGATTATCTTGTTTGTAATTATTGGTATTTTAACAATTATTATGTTTAAAGTCACCGGTGAAGGGAAGAAAAATCAATGAAAAATATCCGTTCGATTCTTTTAAATGTCGTCTTGTTGTTATTGGCTTTGGTGACAATTATCCCTTTTATCTGGATGCTCGTTTCTTCTTTTGCGCCAAACAGTGAGATTGTAAAAATTACTGGCTCGTTATTTCCTACGCCATCAACTTTTCAGAACTATATTGATGTGCAAGAAAAATTTAACTTTATGCGCATGTTTGCAAACAGTTTGTTTGTATCAGTACTAACAACTGTAATTATCATTTATACTAGTTCATTGATGGGGTTTGTTTTTGCGAAGTTTCGTTTTAAAGGAAAGAATTTACTATTTGGTGTTGTTTTAAGTACGATGATGTTACCATGGGCAGTAACTATTATTCCTAAATACGAAATGATGGTAGACTTTGGCTGGCTGAATACGTATAAGGCGCTAATTATTCCATCAATGGTTTCGGGATTTGGAATCTTTATGTTCCGTCAAGCGATTTCGCAAATTCCAGACGAATTGATTGAAGCCGCAAGAGTAGATGGTGCAAGTGATTTTTATATTTTTCATCGCATCATTTTACCAATGTCCCAAAATGCAATAGCCAGTTTAGCAATTTTCCAATTCTTGTGGAGCTGGGAAGATTTTCTATGGCCGTATTTAATGATTAATGATGAATCAAAACAACTTTTATCAGTTGGATTACGCTTGTTTAATGGCCAATATGGTACAGATTATGGCGGACTTTTTGCTGCTACCGCAATTTCGATTATTCCAGTTGTAGTCATTTATATAGTTTTTCAAAAAAGATTTATTGCCGGTGTTTCTAGCGGTGCAATTAAATAGAAACTAACCAAAGGCGATAGTGAAAAAAGAAAGGGCGAAGAAACATGAAAATCACCATAAAAAAAATTGCAGAAGAAGCAGGAGTGAGCGTGACAACTGTTTCAAATGTAATCAATAATAAGGCTAATCGTGTTTCAGATGAGAAAAAAGAGCTGATTAATCAAATTATTAAAAAGTATGACTATTCTCCTAATATGAATGCACGTGCTTTAGTTCAGTCATCTTCACATTTAATCGGCTTGTTGTATTTTTCTGAACGTCCCCGTCTAGATTTCACAGATCCTTTTGTTTCTGAAGTTTTAGAAGGTATTGAACGTGTTGCAAAAGAAAAAGGTTTTTTTACGTTGATTCATAATATTACCTCTCAACAAGATATTGAAGATATTCAAAAAAATTGGAAGTTTGATGGTTTAATCGCCGTTGGTTTCAATCAAGCATTCTTCGAGTTGATTAATGAAAGCATCAGCGTTCCCATTGTATTTATTGATACGCATATTGACGAGCGCGTCTACAATAATTTGCACGAATATCCTGATCGGTACTTTTTGAATACAGATGATTTTAATGCAGCTTACAAACCAACAGAATATTTGATCCAAAAAGGACACGAACAAATTGCATTTTTATCTTATGATTTTGATTTGACGCAATCTGGCGTTGTGCAACAGCGTTACATTGGCTATATGTCAGCACTCAATGCGCATGGTATCGATGTTGATGAAAAATTAATTTTTACAGAAGAAGACTTTGATTTATTGTTGTCTACTAGCGAATCTTTTACAGCTATTTTGGTTACAGCGGATTACTTGGCAATGCAGTTGATTCATTTTCTTAAGGAAAATAAGATCTTTTATGAACGAAAAATTTCTGTTATTGGTTTTGATGATATTAAATATGCGGCCTTAAATGACCCACCATTAACAACTGTGAGACTAGATCAGCTTGCCAAAGGACAAAAGGCAATGGAAATTTTAGTATCCGTTATTGATGGTACAAAAAAAGATTCAGAAGTATTCAATTTGAATAGCGAATTGGTGATTCGAAAAACCGTTTATGAACATAAAAATAAGAAATAGGAAGTGAAGAAATGGCAAAAGTGGCAGATCTTTATTACCAATTAGATCTATGGAAGATTGCCGAAAAAGGATTCGATAAAAATCGGAGCGAAGTTTCAGAGGCGATTTTTGCATTAGGAAATGAATATATGGGCGTCAGAGGTTATTTTGAAGAAGGTTTTTCTGGCGCTACTTTACTCGGCAGTTATTTTAATGGCATTTATGAAAATAGTCCGGAAGAAAATCGGGTACAGTATAAGGGAATTGTTAAACGTAGTCATTTTATGGTAAATGCAGTTGACTGGTTAAAGACGGAAATTATCATTGATGGACAACGTTTGGATTTAAATCGTGTTGCTGTTAGGGATTATTACCGTGAACTGGATTTACGTAGTGGTATTTTAACTCGGAGTTTCCAGATTACAACAGGAACAGATAAAGAAGTATTCTTTAAGTTCGAACGATTTTTGGATATGGAGCAAGCACAATGGGGCTATCAAAAAATCTCTGTATGTACTAAAGCCGAGAACGTAGAGTTGGAGCTTACATTAGGGGCTGACTTTAATAGTGAACATGTTTCACAAGGACAAAATTTTTGGCGAGAAATAAAAAAAGATACAGTTGGAGAAACGACTGGAATTCTAGGAGAAACGCTAACAACCAAACAAAAAGTTTTTAGTGGCTTTTATCTAAAAAACAATCAATCCCTGTCAAGTGAAGTCGTGACGAGGGATAAATTTATCGGTCGTAAGTTTAACGTTAAACTTAGTCGTGATAATTGTTTTGAAGTAGAAAAACACGTGAACAATATTGTCAGCAAAACTCCTATTGCGACAGAAAAATTATGGCAAAAAGGTATTCGTGACAGTCAAAGACAACAACAAATTAGCTATGAGCAAACTAAGATTAATCAAAAAGTCTATTGGAAGAAAGTTTGGGAAAAATATGATATTACCATTAATGGGGATGAACTGAATCAACAAGGGATTCGATTTTGTATTTTTCAATTACAACAGACGTATCATGGACAAAATAAAACCAACAATATTGGCGCAAAAGGTTTAACAGGTGAATCCTATGGGGGATTGGCATTTTGGGATACAGAAACTTGTTGTTTACCATTTTATTTGTTGAACAATTTAGATGCAGCAAAAAATTTATTAGAATTTCGCTATGAGACATTGTCCCAAGCACGACTGCGAGCAACTGAATTGGATTGTAAGGGGGCTTGTTATCCGATTGCAACATTAAACGGTCATGAAGCAAGTGATCTGTGGCAACATGCCAGTCTTCAGTTTCAGCCAAGTACCGGCGTCGCTTATGGTATTTTTCATTATATGAATTTGTCAGACGACACAGAATTTTTATACGGTCATGGAATTGAAATGTTAATTGAAATATGTCGCTTTTTGGCTAGCCGGGGTGATTTTAGTCCAACTGGAGAATTTGGCTTCTTTGGTGTGATGGGGCCGGATGAATTTCAAATGATGGTAAATCATAATGGTTATACGAATTACATGGCTAAAAAGACATTTGAATATACGTTACAAACGTTAAGTGAGATTGCAAGAGTAAAACCTGAAAGAAAAATAGAGTTAATCAGTGAATTGCAATTGACGCAAGAAGAACAAGAGTTATGGAAATTGTGCGCAGATAAAACACTGATGTTAATAAGAGAAGATGGCGTGATTGAACAGCATGATGGATTTTTCAAATTGCCACATCTTGATATTCAAGAAATTCCAATTGAAGATTTTCCGTTGTATCATCATTGGTCCTATGATCGCATTTATCGTAATGACATGATCAAACAACCGGATGTTTTAATGTTTCAATTTTTGTATAATCAAGATTTTTCTTTTGAATCTAAGAAAGTCAACTATGAGTTTTATGAACCCAAAACGATCCATGAGTCGTCATTGTCACCTTCAATCCACTCTATCTTAGCAGCGGAATTGGGAAAAAACGAGGCGGCATACGAATTTTTTGGTTTTGCAACCCGTATGGATTTGGATAATTATAATCGCAATACACGAGAAGGTTTGCATACAACTTCTATTGCAGCAGCTTGGATGAATATCGTTTATGGCTTTGGCGGTGTTAGAACGGATGGTCCAATACTTCAGTTAAATCCAACTATTCCGGAAAATTGGCATGATTATGAATTTAAGTTTACCTACAAAAACGCATTGATTGCCGTCAAAGTAAGCCAAAAATTCGTTTCATTAACCAAAATTACTGGTCCTGATATCACATTAAGTCTCTATGATAAAGCTGTTACATTAAATGATGAAGTCTATGAAATTAAAAGAAACTATTAGGAGGAACTTAGATGTCTTGGCAAGTTAGAGCAGGTTATGATCCTAACCAAATTGTTTCAAATGGCAATAAGTTTCTCTTGGCAAATGGTTATATGGGCTATCGCGGTACAATGGAAGAGTATGGTGCTGAACAATTAGCTGCAAATACTATTTTAGGCTTGTATGATCAAGTCGGAGATAAATGGCGTGAACCAGTAAATGCACCAAATGGCCTATTTTTTAAGATTTTTGACCAAGCAACTGAAATCAGCTTACTAACGCTAAAACCGTCATTTCATCAGCAGACATTAGACTATCAACAAGGTTTGCATATAAGAAAAACTGCTTTTTCTTATAACGAAAACACGATCACTCTTCAAGCTGAACGTTTTTTGCATATGAAGCGACTGCATTTAATGGCAGACGAGATAACGCTAGCTGCTGAAAAGCCAATAACATTACAAGTGAAAATTGGGATTGATACAGCAGTTTGGGATATTAATGGCCCACATTTGATCAATTTTGAAACAGAAGATTTAGCAGATCAGATTATTTTGTCAGCCAAAACGCAAAGGGAACACAAAAATATTACAGTAGCACAAGCAGTGAATGCTTCTAAACTGAATTGTTTAAAAAAAGAGGGGCAGTTTGCCTACTATGAGGTCACGCTAACGCCTGAACCGATAACTTTTCATATTTTTGCAACAACTTTTAATGCTAATGACTGTCAAAATCCCAAAGAGGCTGCCAAAAAAGAATTAGATGTGGCTTTTGCAATGGACTTTGCTAGTTTGAAAAAAGAACATACGCAGATTTGGAAAGGTCTGTGGGAAAAAGCGGATGTAGAAATTGATGGCGACAGTAAAGCCCAAGAGGCAATTCGATATAGTCTTTATCACTTGTTATCCATTGCACCGAGACATTCCGATCCGGTTTCTATCCCAGCTCGTGGTTTATCTGGGCAAACCTATAAGGGTGCAATTTTTTGGGATACTGAAATGTTTATGCTCCCATTTTTTATGCATGTTTTGCCAGAAGTTGCTAAAAATATTTTATCGTATCGCATTTATACACTTCCTGGCGCATTAGCTAAAGCAAAAGAGTACGGATTTAATGGTGCTTTTTACGCATGGGAAAGTCAAGAATTAGGTCAAGATGCAACATCTGATTACAATGTGGTCGATGTGTTTACCAAGCGGCCAATGCGAACTTATTTTCGGGATAAACAAATTCACATTTCTGGTGATATTGCGTATGCTTTTTGGCAATACTATGAATATACAAAGGATTTAGAACTGCTTTTAAAAGGTGGTGCACAAGTTATTTTTGAATGTGCCAAATTTTATTATTCTTATGCGTATTATAAAGTCGAAAAAAATCGCTTTGAATTAATTGATGTAATCGGGCCAGACGAATATCATGAACGAGTTTACAATAATGCCTATACCAATAAACTTGCACAAAAAACAATGAAAATTGCTTTGGATTTATGGGAAATGTTAGCTGAAAATGCGCCAGAAGATTTGGCTGAAATTTTAACGGCAACAGAATTAATGGAAATAGATAAAGAAAAATTTCAACGATTTTATAATGAAATTTATGTACCACAGCCAAATGATGCAGAAATAATCGAACAATTTGACAATTATTTTTCTTTAGAAGATGTTTCGGTTACAGCAGTAAGAAAGCGGTTGCTAGATGACAAAGAGTATTGGGGTGGCGCATATGGTGTTGCTGCAGATACCCAGGTTATTAAGCAGGCAGATGTTATTTTTATGCTGCATCTATTTGGCGAAGACTACACGAAAAGTGAAATTCAAAAAAATTGGGAATACTACGAGCCAAGAACCGAACATGGATCTTCATTGAGTGCTTGTATCTATGCTTTAGTTGCTTGCCAGTTTGATAATCAAGACTGGGCCTATCCTTATTTTATGAAAACGGCCACTGTTGACTTAACTGGAGAGACAAAACAATATGCGGGAACAATTTATATTGGTGGTACCCATCCTGCTGCTAACGGCGGGGCGTGGCTAGCAGCTATAAAAGGATTTGGTGGTTTGTCTGTGAAAAACAACCAGTTGCAAGTCACTCCCAAATTACCAAAATCATGGCAACGTCTGGCTTTTAATACTATTTTTAATGGAGAAAGCTACCATATTGAAATTGAAGCTGGAAAGACACCGCGCATTTCAAAAAAAAATAATCCATAAGGCGTCTTTTAAACACGATTAGCTTAAAACTAGGTAATGAAGTTTTAAGTTAATCGTGTTTTATAGGATGTTTTTTATGATGTACATAGCAAATAAAAATTCACCTGACAGTAGCTTTTTATGAAAAAATATAGCAAACTTAAAGCAAAGAGAGGGTGAAGGAAATGGGAACAATTGGGTTTTATGGTGGGGGAAATATGGGGCAGGCGATGCTTTTGGGACTATTACAGGCAAAGCTATATGATAAAGCTGATATCTTTGTCTATGATGCATATGCGCCTACCCTAGAAAAAATCAATAAAGATTTTGGTGTGAGAACACTTCAAGCTGCTGATACGTTAATTAAAAAAAGTGATAGTATCATTTTCGCAGTTAAGCCAGATGTTTTACCTAAAGTTTTACCGCAAGTAGCCAAAGTTATTAAAAAAGAGCAATTAGTAATTTGTATTGCTGCAGGAGTTACAATAGAGACAATCGCTGATTATCTTGGAGAAGACCAGAAAATTTTACGGGTGATGCCTAACACACCGGCCTTAGTTGGTGAGGGGATGTCAGCTGTTTGTGCCAATCAAAACGTTACCGAGGAAGAATTAGCGCAAACTTTGGCGATTTTTAGTAGTTTTGGCAAAGCCGTGGCTGTGCCTGAAAAAATGATGGATGTTGTAACGGGGCTAAGTGGTTCCGGACCGGCGTTTGTTTATCTGTTTATTGAGGCGTTAGCTGATGGTGCCGTTTTTGAGGGAATGCCGCGAGAAGCGGCTTATGAATTTGCAGCACAAACGGTTCTTGGTGCCGCAAAAATGGTAGTGGCAACAAAAGAACATCCAGCTGTTTTAAAAGATCGCGTCACTTCACCTGGTGGAACGACAATTGCCGGCGTAAAAGTATTAGAGACAGAAGGGCTACGTGCTGCAGCAATGAAAGCTGTGAGTGCCGCAACCAAAAAAAGTCGAGAGTTAGGTAAATAACGGAGGGGATGAGATGCCAAAAGCTACTTTTTTGAATTTAACTGTTGATAAACAGGAAAAAATTGAAATGATTTTATTGGCAACTTTTTACAACCGTCACATTTCTCAGGTGAAAGTATCTGAAATTGTTGAAAAAATGGGGATGTCACGGGGAGCGTTTTATAAATATTTTAATGATTTGGAAGATGCGCACCAATATGTGGTGCAAAAAGCTTCAGTTGCTGTTCATCGGGAAATTTTGACTTTTGTTTATACGATGTCAGATGATTTGTTTGCCGGGATTAAAACCTATTTGAAAAAAATCGCAGGAGTAGATAAAACAGCAAAAGAATGGCAACAAATCCAGTTGTTAACAGCCAATCCTACCATTTTTGCCAAGCGCAATAGTCATAATAACGGTCAGAATGCGATGGTTTTGCAATGGCAAGAGCTTTTGATCAAGAACGATATTAGCTTGGATACGCTAGCAGAAAGTCAAGAATTGTTATTTTTAATTATGGATTTAGTGATGGAAGTATTGACTGCCTTTATTGTAAATGACTGGGGTGAAAAAGAATTGGTAGATGTCTACCAATTACGGATTAAATGGCTTAAACAGGGTATTCAACAAAAATAAAATAGTTCAGATTAAACCAGGTATTTGCAGCTAAAAATAGTAATTTTGCTATTTTTTAAAGCAGGTATCTGTTTTTTTGACTATAAGAAAATATAAAATCTTGACAAGAATAAAGTGCTCTACAACAAATATCGTCATGTCAGATTTCACACTCGAATAGTTGTAAAACTAAAGTTGGCAAAACACCAGAAAATAAATTGCAGGAAATTTTTAGAAATCATTTGTGTTATGCGCAGATTGAACTTCACATGTATTTATAAATATTAAGAAAATATTAAGTAATTTGCAATTGGCAAGCAGAATTAGTGACAAAGTGTTACTGAGCATTTAAAGTGAATACCGTACTTAATGAAATTGTAAATAAAGGATGATGAATATGTTTTTAGCAATTAAAGAAATGCGCTATGCGAAGTTACGCTATGGCCTAATCATTGGCATTATGCTGCTAGTTTCTTACGTAGTTTTCTTGTTGTCGGGCTTAGCGTCGGGATTGGCACAAGAATTTATGCAAGCAGCAGGTGACTGGCAGGCCGACACGGTAGTATTAGCCAAAGATGCGAATAAGTCACTAAATGCTTCCCAGTTGACGTTACAAGATTTTAATGACGTAGCTACCACCAGCAAGAAGGCGCCCATTAGTATTTATAATGGTGCTGCAAAATTAGATAAAAAAACTACCGATATTACGCTATTTGGAACTGACGCAGATGCGTTTATGTTACCCAAAGTCACTAAAGGTAATCGCAATCTAAAGAAAAATGATATTATTATTTCGCAAAATTTAGCGGATGAGGGTTATCAGATTGGCGATAAGATCACGATTGGCAAATACGAAGAAAAATTAACGATCGTTGGAATTTTCAAAGCGACGTATTACACAGTTACGCCAGTTATTTATTCTGATACGGCAACATTTGTTAATGTAAAATACAATGGTCAAATTCCACAAGATAAAACAAAGACGCCAATTAATGGAATTTTAGTAAAAAAAGGGCGTCCTACTTTTACATCAGAACAAAAAGAAGATCTGGATTCACTAGCTTTGGCAGATTTTATTGAAGCAATTCCAGGTTATTCTGCGCAAAACTTAACTTTGAATGGGATGATTTATTTCTTATTTATTGTTGTGGCTGCCGTAATCGGTATTTTCATGTACGTGATGACACTGCAAAAGACAGCGACCTTTGGGATTATGAAAGCTGAAGGTATTTCTACTAGCTTTATCGCAAAATCAATTATTGCACAATCCTTTATGGTAGGTGTGATGGGGGTGCTAGGAGCTGCTTTATTAGCCTTTTTAACGAGTCTGATTTTACCAAGTGCGATGCCGTTTCAAATTGTTGTAAATGATTGGTTGTTATACGGTGTCGTCTTGTTAGTTGTAGCTGTTGTTGGTGGTTTGTTCTCAATTAGAACAGTGACCAAAGTCGATCCAATTACAGCCATTGGAGGTTAAGAATATGGAAAATGCTTTAGAAATGAATAATGTCAAAAAAGTTTTTGGTAGCGGACATACACAAATTACCGCTTTAAAAGGAATTGATTTTGCTGTTCAACCAGGAGAATTTGTCTCGATTATTGGTCCTTCGGGCTCTGGGAAAAGCACCTTTTTGACCATTGCTGGTGGCTTACAGACACCTTCTAGTGGGAGCATCTTAATCAATGGACATGATTTTACGAATCTAAATGAAAAAAAACGTAGTCAACTGCGTTTCAAAGAAATCGGCTTTATTTTACAAGCATCTAATTTAATTCCTTTTTTAAAAATCGAGGAACAATTTTTCTTAGTAGATAAAGTTAAAAAATCTAATTTGGACAAAGAAAAGGTCGAAACAATTTTACGTTCATTGGATATTTTTGACCTAAAGGATAAATATCCCCGCGACTTATCTGGCGGTGAACGGCAACGGGTTGCAATTGGACGGGCCTTGTATAATGATCCAAGCGTGATTTTGGCAGATGAGCCGACTGCTTCTTTGGATACGGATCACGCCTTTGAAGTAGTAAAATTATTGGTAAAAGAAGCCCATCAAAATAAAAAAGCTACGATCATGGTCACCCATGATCCACGCATGACGCAGTGGAGTGACCGGGTCTTGAAGATGACCGATGGCGTACTACAACCGGTACCAAAAGAAGATTAAAAAAGGACTGTCTGATTCACACAAATAGTGTGATTCAGGCAGTTCTTTTGATTAAATACTATGTTTCACCGATTCATCACTGATTTCTCCAAGTTCAACTTGGATTGTAATATGAGATAAGACAAAATTTTTCGTCAGCTCATGATCCAAGTTCTCCAAAAATTGATTGTTATCTGCTAACGTATCACGACAAACGTGGACTGTTAGTGCATTTTCGGTGGTGCTTAATCCCCAAATATGAAGATCGTGAATGGCTAATACGGTTGGCTTATTTTCAATAAATTTTTTAACTTCATCATAATCTACAGCTTCTGGAACAGCATCTAAAGATAAGTTCACAGCACCTTTTAGTAATCCCCAAGTACCGATAAAAATAATCCCAGCAATGATTAAACTAATGACAGGATCTAGCCAGAACCAATTGGTAAATTTAACGATAATAGCTGCTAGGACAACGCCAACAGAAACTAATGTATCAGCTGCCATATGCAAAAAGGCGCCCTTTACATTTAAGTCGTGTTGCTGGTCTTTCATAAAGAGGTAGGCAGTAAAACCATTGATAATAATTCCAACTAAAGCTACTAGAATGACCTTATTTTCAGCAACGGGTTGACTATTTTGCAAACGAGAAATGGCCTCAACTAAGATGCCACCAATAGCCACTAATAAAAAGATAGCATTAAATAGGGCCGCTAAAATAGAACTGCGTTTGTAGCCGTAAGTTCTAGTTGCTGTTCGTGGACGGGCGCTTAACAAGATTGCGATCCACGAAATAACTAGTCCTAAAACATCACTTAAATTGTGACCGGCATCGGCGACTAAAGACAAAGAGTTGGCCGAAAAACCAAAAATAGTCTCAATTACAACAAATAAGAGATTAATAATAATTCCAATTTTAAAAGCGCGTTTAGTTTTTGTGGTGGGTGTGTGTAAATGATGCTCATGCATAAGGATGACCTCCAATTTCATTCGATAAATATTAAGCACATTTTTATAAAGAGGTAAAAAATAAAAAACTTACATATGACTGTTTAATCATATGTAAGTTGATTTTAACACGACCAATTAAATTGTGCGAATAATACTCTACCCTTTAACTGGTGTATTTAGATAAACAGAGTAACAGCAATTACAGGCCAGAAGCCGAATTTTTTGAAAGACAATTCAAGCCAATGTCTCTAGTCCCAAAATCTGCTGAATAAAAAACATGCGTTACATTAAAATAATGAAATAGGTATTAATTAAATGACGTAATTGCGTTCATAAAATGAGGGTTATTTAATTGAAAAAAGAGTGCATATGAGGTAACTTAATGAGACGATAGCCTTTATAATAATGGTGAATAGCAATGGGAAAATAATATTATTTTATTCTTTAAAAATAATAAAATTTATTTTTTGTGACCATAAAAAAACAAACCGAGAAGTTGAAGGGTGGTGGAACTCATGAAAAAACGCGAATTGCTACTGGCGAGTTTAACGTTGCTTTGTCTGATAGTTGTTAGTATTAGCTTTTTTAAAGTTTATGCAAGTGCCAAGCGACGCTTGGATCAAGTATTAGTCGAAAATGTAACATTTGACGCTAGCGCCAAAGAAGTCGTGACGAAAGAGGCCTTACTTGCAGCAGCCCATGTCAATAAAATTCCCCGCGTGACAAAAGTAGATGTCCCTAATTTAGAATTCATCCAGAATATGCAACCAGGAACTTATGAGGTCCCAATTAAGGTTTATATTCAATTTGATGAAGTCATTACCCGGCAGATTACGGTTCGAATCGTTGATCAAACAAAACCTATTATCAAACAAAAAAAAGCCTTAGTCATTCCCCACAATACCAAAATTGATTGGGCGGACTATTTCTCAATTTATGACACGGTTGATGGAATTATTTCCTTAAATAAAAGTAAAATTAGCGCAGTTGATACAAATAAAGTTGGTAAGCAGACTGTGGTGATAAGCGCAAAAGATCAGGCAGGAAATACTGCTAAAAAAGAAGTAGTAGTAGAAATTGTTTCCAGCACGAGTAGTCACGCGGAAAAATTAGAACAGCCACTGTCTCTTCAAAATAGTTTGAAAAAGACAACAGCACCCAATACGGCAAAAACGCCGCAAAAAGAAAGTTCTGCTGAGAGTCTAGCTTCACCTACAACAAAGGATGATTTGAAGTCATCTGACAAGTTTACTTCAGTTATCCAGTTTAACGGTCAGACAATTTCTTATTCGCATGCGACAGGTGCTAATTCTGCTCCTGATGAAGGAGCCGCTACTTGGCTTGGAAAAGGGCTTGTGGACGATAGTGCACCAACACATTTTATTGGACATAATCCCGGTGATTTTGCGACGGTAATGGAGCTTTATGTAGGAGCGCCGATCACTGTTTATGATGATAATGGTAAGCAAAAAACATATCATGTGTACGAGGTCGTTGATGTGACGGATGAAGGATATAATGCCAATGACTTAAAAGACGACGTTTTACCACGCATGTTAGATGAAAAAGGTGAACGGATTAGTTTACAAACTTGTATTAATGATCATATCAATCGTTGTGTGCTAGCCCGCTAGAAAAATAAAAAAACGGCGTGGATGAATTTTGTTCTTACTTTTTTCTCATAAAAAAATACCTAAAGATATCAGCATTACCAGCTTATAAGCTCGTAACACTAGGAATCTTTAGGTATTATTTGTTTTTAAGGAATGCAACACGCAAACACAGACTGTTGCTTATTCTTTTTCTTCTTTGACAACTTTGTTATTTAAGTCAGTTCGGACAACTAAAACATCACAAGGTGCGTTACGGATAACATATTCAGAAACAGAACCGATAAAGAGACGCTCTACTGCATTTAACCCGGTAGCCCCTAGCATAATTAGATCTACGTTGTGTTCTTGTGGTAATTGTTTTGCAATGATAGGTTTTGGTGCACCATATTCAATAACGGTATTAATATCATGGCATTCTTGTTTTTTTGCATAATCGGTATAATCTGCTAATGTTTGTTTGGCCATTTCTGTGGCCTGTTCAGCTAACATACCATCAAAAGAGGAAACTGTTTGAAAAGCTCTTGTATCAATAACGTGGGCAATTAATAGTTTTGCCTCGTTTCGCTTTGCTACATTGACAGCTTTTCTGAAGGCAAGTTCAGCTTCACTAGAACCATCGACTGCCACCATAATTGTTTTATATTGTTGTAACATTTTACCCACTCCTTTACATTTACAACGCCCTAACTACAAAGCATCTTGTTAGCTACAATTTTATTGTAAACTACTTTAGGTGAATTGCAAAAAAGAAGCTATCAAAATCAGAATTATTTTTTGAGTGATTTTGCTAGCTTTAGACTAAAACTTGCTGCAAGTATAAGGACAAGAAAAATATAAAGCAAAATAATGATTTTTAAATTGATGATTGCTGCAATGAAGCCCAAAATACCAAAGGTTAAATAGAAGTGACCATAGGTTTTTAAAAAGCTCGGAATTTCCTCTTGTATTAATAATGGGGTTAATAATTGCGGTTTTTTCAATAAAACATAACTTAAAAGTAATAACAATAAAGCAAATAAAATGACTAAAACACGAATCATAAAAGTAAACTCCATTTCTAAGCTAAAAATAAAAGCCGTCTGTCAAAAGACAGGCGGCTACATTCATAAAGAATGGGTAATATCCGTAGATGCCGTTATTCGTCCCATAGTATTGATCCCGCAATTTCTAGCAGGTGGGTTCCACGGTTTAAGTATCGAACTACCAAAAGAAAAGGCATGTTACCAACTCACACACAGGACGGATCCCAATATATCAATAAAAATGTTCGGTCAACACACAAAAAGGATAACTCGTACATCACAGAATTCCCACTTACATAGTAGCATAGGGGGACAAAAGTAGCAACCAGATTGCTTTTGTTTTTGTAATCGCTATCTTTAACTATCTGACAGCTTTTTGGTTTGTCGCCTTTTATGCTGCCAATCTTTGATACGATAATATTGTTGGCCTAATGCTTGTTCATATTTTCCCGATGCTTTAGGGTGATAATAATGCGCGTCTTTGATTTTATCGGGGAGATACTGTTGATTAACCCAAAAATCTTCGAAGTTGTGGGGATATTGATAACCCACTCCCCGCTCTAAATCTTTTGCCCCTTTGTAGTGACTGTCCCGTAAGTGATCGGGAACATCCCCTGTAGCTCCTGTTCTAATATCAGTAATGGCAGCATCAAGAGCGGCATAAGCAGAATTTGATTTAGGCGATAAACATAAATCAACGACACAATCTGCTAGTGGAATTCGTGCTTCTGGCAGACCAAGACGTTCAGCCGCTAAAACCGCATTGACAGTTCGTGCCGCAGCGGCGGGATTTGCTAAGCCAATATCTTCGTAGCCAATAACCATTAAGCGGCGACAAATAATCGCTAAATCCCCGGCTTCAACTAGCCGTCCTAAATAATGCAGTGCGGCGTCCACGTCGCTACCGCGAATTGATTTTTGAAAGGCTGAAATAACATCGTAATGGGCATCGCCGTCTTTATCGTGGGTAAGGGCTTTTCTTTGGATACATTCTTCAATGATACTAAGGGTTAAATGAATTACTCCGTCTTTTTCTGGCGTAGAGCGAACGGCTAGTTCCAGTCCGTTTAAGGCGCTGCGCAGGTCACCATTGGTAGCGCGGGATAAATGAAGGCGTGCGTCTTCATCAATTTTAACAGGAAAATCTCCTAAGCCTCGTTTAGAATCACTTAACGCGAGATCAACAGCTTGCAAAATATCAGCTTCTGAAAGGGGTTTGACTTCAAAAATTTGGCATCGACTGCGAATCGCTGGATTAATTGTAATATAGGGATTTTCAGTTGTAGCACCAATCATAATAATACTGCCGCTTTCTAAATGAGGTAAAAGAAAGTCCTGCTTGGTTTTATCTAGGCGATGGACCTCATCTAATAATAAAATGACTGTCCCACTCATCTTGGCTTCTTCGGCGACAACTTGTAAATCTTTTTTGGTATCTGTTGCCGCATTTAGCATCCGAAAAGCGTATTTGGTCGAACCAGCAATTGCTGAGGCAATACTGGTTTTACCAGTTCCAGGTGGTCCATATAAAATCATAGAAGATAACATTTTGGCTTCCACCATACGTCGGATAATTTTGCCTGGGCCTACCAATTGTTGTTGGCCGACCACTTCATCTAAATTACGGGGACGCATGCGAAAAGCAAGTGGCTTTTGCATGAGAGCAAGCCTCCTTTGTAGGGTTTATAGTGTGTTGTAAGCTAAAATGCAGCTCTTTAAAAAATAGTGTTGCTAACTTTTTGATCCCGTATCCCATGTCAATTTTTTGAAATTTTGAAAACGTGCAACAGACAAAAAACGTCAGAATAGGGGGATATTTTTTTAAAGAGAAATTCGCTAGTTTGGCTTTTTCTGATTTTTTTTAGAATACAATATAGGATGGTTAAAGTATAACATAGCTTTTTGACAATTAAATCTTTTGAAATTGTGGAAAATCCTTAAAAACCAACTGATTTCATGGTCAGAAGCAGGTCTTTTGTGTACAATGAGGGAAGGTGAATGAGATGAGTACATTAAATGAAGCACAAGAAATTTTTAATACAAAAACGACACCGGAAATTGCTGAGTATTTGATTGGGATGTATGTAGAAAATGTGACGCCAAAAGGAACTACTGGTGGTTATATCGTCGACTGTGAAGCTTACCTAGGTCCGGAAGATGAAGCTGCCCATAGTTATGGCATGCGCAAAACACCACGAGTTCGTGCGATGTATGAAAAAGCGGGCTCGATTTATTTGTATACCATGCATACCCATTTAATTTTGAATATGGTCACTCAAAAGTCCGGTATTCCTCAAGGGGTCATGATCAGAGGGATTGAACCGGCTGCGGGCATTTCATTAATGCAAGCAAATCGTGGTGGCAAATACGGCCCAGAAATTAGTAATGGTCCAGGAAAATTAGTGGCTGCTTTAGGGATTAGCAAAGATTTATATGGCGATTCGATTTTTTCGAGTCCGTTGCATCTTGTGCCGAGTAAAAAGCGAGAACCCAAAGAAATTTTACGCTTGCCACGTATCGGCATTCCCAATAAAGGAAAGTGGACGCAGATGCCATTGCGTTATGCACTTGCCGGCAATCCTTATATTTCACAACAAAAGAAAGCTAAAATTACAGAAGATTGGGGCTGGAAATAGAAATGAAAACCAATATTTTAACTTATTTAGATGAAGCACTAACCAAAAAAATTCCCGATTATGATGTTGCACTAGATTGGGATAAGAAAAATCATACCATTGAGATTGTCCTGCGACTTTTTGCTGAAAATAAGGCAAAACTAACAATTGATGATGCAGCTGGAGTGGAATCAGAAGAAGAAATTATTGAATTTGAGGATGGTATTTTATTATTTAATCCACAAAAATCAAAATTTGAGGAAACAGACTATTTAGCTGTCTTGCCCTATGAAGGAAAAAAGGGAATGCCAAAAGCGATGTTAGATGGTTTAGTAGATTATTTACAATTAGTTTTAGACGAGGGGCAAAGTGATTTGCTGGATTTTTTGGCGGATGAAACAGCAGAAGTTTTTGCACTAACTTTTGATCATGACGTCTTATTTTCTATCATGAACAGCTATAAAAAAGATGGGGATAGTTATATTTCCTATCCTGCTTATTAATATAGTTAAAAACAGGCAGGAATAACTGATTTTAGTGGCTGTTTGTAACAGCTGTTGCGAAAACTTTTATAAAGGAGCACAAAAATGAAATGGAATGAAATTAAAGTGGAAACAGCTAGTGAAGCGGTGGAAGCTGTAGCGAATATTTTAATGGAGGCTGGCGCTAGCGGAGTTGCGATTGAAGATAGTTTGGATGCAGAATATTTTCAATCTGACGCTTTTGGTGAATTGTTAGACAAAGAAAACTTTACTAAGTTAGATAAAGGAGCAGCGACAGTTCAAGCTTATTTTCCCGAAACGACATTTTTACCAGAAATATTGCCTTTTATCAAAGACCAGATTAATAAATTACCGGAATTTGGTTTAGCTATTGGGGCAAATATTGTTACGACGAGTGAAGTTTCTGAGCAGGATTGGGCAACAGCTTGGAAAAAATATTATCATCCAGTGCGGGTCACACGTTTTCTAACCATCGTGCCCCAATGGGAAGAATATACAACTTTAATGCCAGAAGAAAAAATTATAACATTAGATCCAGGCATGGCTTTTGGGACAGGGACACACCCAACGACTAATTTAACTTTGCAAGCATTGGAAATGACGTTGCGCGGTGGTGAAACGCTGCTGGATGTGGGGACAGGTTCTGGTGTATTGAGTATAGCCAGCAAGTTTTTGGGCGCAAATGACGTTCATGCTTTTGATTTAGATGAAGTAGCAGTACGCGCGGCTCAAGAAAATATGGACTTAAACCCAGTTGCAAAAGATGTTCAAGTAAGTGCCAATGATTTATTAAATGGCGTAGAAATTCAAGCTGATGTTATCGTTGCCAATATTTTAGCCGATATTATCATCAAAATGATTCCAGATGCCAACCGTTTATTAAAATCCGATGGAACATTGATTGTCTCTGGCATTATTGAAGATAAAAAAGATGAGGTGCTGGAAGTCTTATTCACTTATGGCTTTTATGTAGCGCAAATTTTGCAGCAAAAAGATTGGTTTGCGATTATTTTGAAAAAAGAGGAAGTTTAAGATGCAACGCTACTTTATTTCCGCGCCATATCAAAGCGGTGAAATCCGGTTAGCAGGGGAAGCTTTTCATCATATGATTCGTGTCATGCGGATGAAGCCAGCAGAAAAAGTATATCTGGTTTATGAAGATCAGATTGCTATTATTGCCCAAATCACCGCCGTCGAAGAAAATGCGGTCGTTTTAAGGGAAGTCGCCAAAGAAATGCAAAATAAAGAGTTACCTCTTTTGGTTACGATTGCCAGTGGTTATCCAAAAGGCGATAAGTTGGAATGGATTGTCCAAAAAGGAACTGAACTGGGTGCCTATGAATTTATTGGCTTTCCTGCTCAAAGTTCGGTTGTAAAATGGGATGAAAAAAAATTAGCAAAGAAAAAACAACGTTTAACAAAAATTGCCCAAGAAGCAGCTGAGCAATCACAACGGCAATTAACGCCAAATGTAGAACTTTTAGCTAATGAAGGGCAATTGTGGGACAAATTAGCAGAATACGACGGAATTGTCGTAGCTTATGAAGAGTCTGCTAAAGAAGGGGAAAAGGCCCAATTGGTTCAAATTTTGCAAGAATTGCCAGCTGGCAGCCGCCTACTCGCAATTTTTGGCCCAGAAGGTGGGATTACACCTAGTGAAATAGAAAAAATGCGTGCAGCTGGTGGTAAATTATGCGGTCTAGGTCCACGGATTTTACGAACAGAAACAGCCCCCTTATACTTACTAAGTGCGATTAGTTATCAGTGGGAATTATTGTAAAGAGGTGAGCTTATGAAAGTTAGTGAGATTATCAGTTTACGTTTGGTTGATCCGACGATGACAGACTGGGATTTTAAAGATCAACTTTTGTCATTACAGAACAAGCCTTTAAAAGAAATTGTTGTCTTGCCTAATCATTTGGAGCGGGCAAAACAGCTTCTAGCGAAGACATCCATTGAAATTGGTACGGTAATTGACTATCCTTTAGGCAATGGTACGATTGCAAAAAAAGCTTTTGAGGTTGGCAAAGCATTTCAAAGTGGCGCCGATTTTTTGGAAATTACTGTTTCACCTACGATGCTCATTCAACAAAGTGCAAAAGCAAAAGAGCTAAACAAAACATTACAATCTTTAGCAATGGCGTGGGGTGAAATACGCCTCCGGGTAGACAGCCGCAACTTAAAAGAATTGCAAAAAATCGAAATTGCCCAACAAATTAAAGAGTTGGGCTGGCACCATTTAATCTTAGGTGAAGGGGATTCTTTTGACAATGCCAAGCACGATGCGACAATTTTTGATTATGACGCGGGTAAAACTGTCAAGCTACAAATCAATTTAACCAGTGTAACAAGCGAACAGCTTCAAGAGTTAATTTTAAGTGGCGCTGATAGTTTTGGTGTTTTAACTTTAGCTAATTTGGATTTAACGGCAGAATTAAGGGAGTTTTAAGCAAGTTTTAAGCAATTGAAATCTCGCTAGTTTCTAGTGTATAATAAGCCTAATTATTCGCAAAGTACCGCTTTATTGTCGGTACTTTTCTTCATAAAATGAAAAATAATTTAAACCAAAATTTAGCGAGTTTAAATTAAAGTTTGCTTGTTTTTTTTAGTGGTTTTTGAGGATATTAAGGCGAAATTTTGAATAATTCGACGTAGTAAATCAAGACTTCGCCTTAGTAGCTAAAAATGATTTTTTACAAAGTTTTTCAAAAGAAAAGAGGTATGCTTGTGGCAAAAGATGAAATCGTAACAGGCCCCGGTGTGATTCGTTTAGTTAGTCAATATATGAGCCCAGAACATGTGGCCTTTGTGCAAAAAGCATTGGATTATGCCACGGAAGCTCACAAGGAACAATTTCGTAAATCTGGCGAACCTTACATTATTCACCCCATTCAAGTTGCGGGGATTTTAGCTGAATTGCATATGGACCCACATACCGTTGCAACAGGATTTTTGCATGATGTGGTAGAAGATACACCCATAACTTTAGCCGATTTGACACGAGATTTTGGTAGTGATGTGGCGATGTTAGTGGATGGCGTCACAAAACTGGGGAAAATTAAATACAAATCCCATGAAGAACAACTAGCTGAAAATCACCGTAAAATGTTGATTGCCATGGCACAAGACTTGCGAGTTATTATGGTCAAATTGGCAGATCGCTTGCACAATATGCGAACATTAAAACATCTGCGAGAAGACAAGCAGCGCCGAATTGCCAAAGAAACATTGGAGATTTATGCGCCGTTAGCTCATCGTTTGGGGATTAGTCGAATTAAATGGGAACTAGAAGATACGGCTTTGCGGTATTTGAACCCACAGCAATATTACCGTATCGTTCATTTAATGCAGTCAAAACGAGATGAACGGGAAGCTTACGTGGCCGAAACAGTGGAAGAAATTCGGGTGGCCACAGAAGAGTTAGACATTTACGCGGAAATTTATGGTCGTCCCAAACACATTTACTCCATCTATCGCAAAATGGTAGATCAAAAGAAAAAATTTGAAGAAATTTATGACTTGTTGGCAATTCGCGTAATCGTAGATACGATTAAAGACTGTTATGCTGTTTTAGGGACCATTCATACAAAATGGAAGCCGATGCCAGGTCGGTTTAAAGATTATATTGCGATGCCAAAAGCCAATATGTATCAGTCGTTACACACGACCGTTATTGGTCCTAAAGGCAATCCTGTTGAAATTCAAATTAGAACCCATGAAATGCATGAAATTGCAGAGTTTGGGGTGGCAGCACACTGGGCCTATAAAGAAGGTAAGACAGACAAAGTAAAACCAGATAAAATGACGAACCAAATTAGTTGGTTTAGAGAAATTTTGGAACTACAAGATGAAAGCTATGACGCTTCAGAATTCATGGAAGGTGTTAAAGGGGACATTTTTAGCGATAAAGTATACGTCTTTACACCAAAAGGGGATGTAACGGAATTACCCCAAGGATCTGGACCACTAGACTTTGCCTACAGCATTCATACAGATGTTGGCAATAAGACCACTGGTGCAAAGGTCAATGGCAAGATGGTGCAGTTGGATTATAAACTGAAAAACGGCGATATCGTTGAGATTCTAACTTCACCGAATTCTTTTGGACCGAGTCGTGACTGGTTAAAATTTGTTGCCACAAGTAAAGCCAAAAATAAAATTAAACGCTTCTTTAAAGCACAAGATCGAGAAGAAAATGTGCAAAAAGGTCATGATGCAGTGTATAAGACATTGCAAGAAATGGAATTTTTACCAAAAGATTATATGAACAAAAACAAAATGGCAGATCTTTTGGAACGTTTTAATTATCAATCAGAAGATGATTTGTATGCTGCTGTTGGTTATGGTGAAGTTAGTCCGACAACTGTCGCAAATCGCTTAACAGAAGAAGAACGCCGTCAGAAAAAAGAAGAAAAAGAAAAGCAAAAAGTGCAAGAAATGATGAATCAGCCGGCGACTAAAAAAGAAGACCGTATGAAAGTTCGTCATGATGGCGGTATCGTAATTGAAGGCGCAGATAATTTACTCATTCGAATCAGTCGTTGTTGTAATCCAGTGCCAGGCGATGATATCGTCGGCTATATCACCAAAGGTCGGGGAATTTCGATTCATCGCCGGGATTGTCCCAATGTCAACACTCCAACGGCTGAAAAACGGCTCATTGAAGTAGAGTGGGAAGATACTTCCAATAATTCTAAAGAATACGATGCCGATCTAGAAATTTATGGTTACGATCGTTCGGGTCTTTTAAATGATGTCTTGCAAACAGTTAACGCTATGACCAAACGCCTGCAAAGTGTAAAAGCCAAATCAAATAAAGATAAAATGGCAACGATTCGCATTACCGTGGGTATTCAGAACTTAACACATTTGAAACAGATTGTTGATAAAATCAAACAAATTCCTGAAGTTTACAGTGTCAGACGAACAAAGGGGTAGAAAATGAGAGCAGTTATACAGCGGGTAAAATCAGCCAGCGTGGCAATTGATGAAAAAATCGTTGGAGAAATTAATCAAGGGTTTATGATTTTACTTGGCATTCATGAAGAAGATACAAAAGAAGATGTGGACTATTTAGTGCGTAAAATTGCCATGATGCGTGTTTTTGAAGATGAAGCAGGTAAGCTGAATTTAAGCATTGATGCTATTTCTGGTAGTATTTTGAGCATTTCACAATTTACGTTATATGCTGATACAAAAAAAGGAAATCGTCCGAGTTTTGTCAAAGCGGCGCGGCCAGAGCAGGCCATTCCGCTGTATGAGGCATTTAACGATGGTTTGCGTCAAAAGGGACTTGAGGTAGAAACGGGTGAATTTGGCGCCGATATGCAAGTTTCTTTAATCAATGATGGACCGGTAACCATCATTATGGATACGCGGGATAAATAAATAAAAGACCAGCCCAAAAAATCTAAAAGATTTTTTGGGCTGGTCTTTTTGATTATCAAGTAAAAGGAAAATTAAAATGAGCCTAGTGATAGCGGGCATAATAGCTTCTTAAAATATCCAAAGGGTCAACGTCTGCTTTTTGTAAGATTACAGGTGAAAATTTTTTGTCTGGAAAAGTGACAGCTGGGCTGCTTTTTTTTATCTGTGTATCTACAATGACGCCATAAGCGATAAAATAAATTTTTTCTCTGTCGTCTCCTAAGGGAAGTTTTAGCGTCAATTGCTTTTTTTGACAGAATTCATTGCGCTGCAGCAGGTAATGATAGAAATGTTGGCAAAGTTCTAATTGCTCTTTTATCAACTGCGCGTGTTCAAAATTTTGCTGCTTGGCGCTGTAAGCAATGCGGGCGTTTAATAAATTGAACAAGTTTGTCTTTTTACCGGCAAAAAATTGTTGGCAATTTTTTAGACGCTCCGAGAGTGGTGTTTGTTCCACTGTGGGCAATTGTTGAAGAATCATTTTTTTTGTTACATTATTTACATTTGGCAACAAGTACGTTTCTGATAGTAACGCTAAAATTTGAGGCAGTTTTTTATATTGACGAAAAGGGCCCAAGCTGGTTTTAGTGGGGATATCAGTTAAGATCGGCCCCGTTTTAGTAAAGTCAACGTAACAATAATTTTGATAATAGTTCATAATGCGATTGTAATGAGGATGAATTTCTTGGATTAGGCGACATTCCAATAATAGTGCATCTAATTCTGTATCAACTGGACGAATTTCTAAATCAGCAATATTGAAAATCATACGTTGGACTTTTTTGGTATGTTGTTGATTTTTTTGAAAATAAGAGCGAACGCGTCGCTTTAAATTTTTCGCTTTACCGACATAAATAATAGCGTCATGGGTATCTTTCATTAAGTATATTCCGGGTGTTTCTGGTAAATTTTTTAGTTTATCTTGTAAAGTCATTATTTCGTCTCTTTTTTTTATTTTTAGTGGGTTTAGTATAACGTAAAAATGAAATTTAGCCAAAAACATAAGAAGAGTAATTCTTCAACATTCAAGGTACAATAACAATGAGGTGAAAAAGATGGAAACTATTGTGATGGATCGTTTTACTTGTAGCGGCCATGATTTTGTCGTTGGTCGCATTAAAGCCGGCGTTTGTTATATTGGCACGGCAGCGGTAGCAAAAAAAGAGTTGACGAAGTTTTTTAAAGGCTGGCCGATAACGGAAGATATTGGGAGCAGTCAGGACGTAAAAGAACAATTAACAGCATATTTTAATGGTCAATTAGAAGAATTTAATTTTCCTTTGGCTTTTGTGGGAACCGATTTTCAAAAGCAAGTGTGGCAAAAATTAGTAACGGTCCCTTATGGTAAGACCATTGCCTACAGTGAATTAGCGCAACAAGTCGGTAATGAAAAAGGCGTGCGGGCAGTAGCCAATGCCGTCGGTCGTAATCCGATTATGATTGTTGTACCTTGTCACCGCATTATTGGAAAGAACGGGCGCTTAACGGGCTATCGTGGCGGAATAGAGATGAAAGTTGCGCTATTGCGGCAAGAAGGAATATCTGAATTTGCATATTAAAATTTTTTTAAGGAAATGAAAAGACAAGAAACCAACGTTGTATTATAATTAATTTATTATCATGTAAACACTTTAATTTTAATATAGACGATGGGAGGAGAACAAATGGCAACTGTTGGCACTTATTCACATCAGGCTATTAACCCTGATAATCATTTATTCTCAAGCTTTAAAACAATGGTGGAGTCTGTTTTTTATGGAAACAATGTTACGCTGGTAAAAGATTTAGCCACCGCTTATGACTTAGCAAAAAATGTTCCTGGCGCAGTCATCACGGATATGCCAGTCATTCACACTAAAGAGTTAGGCTTACCACAAGATGCAAAGGTGATAGTTTTTAATGACGGCAAAATCACTGGGCGTACCGCTGCTGCAAGACGTGTGATTGGGCAACCTGGAATTGATCGCACTTTTTATGAAGGCGTTTTGCGTCAAGCTTTGTATGACGGTCAGCATCACAACTTTTACCGCGGTGAAGTTTTAGTTGGCTTAGATCCGGAGTTTATGGTCAAGGGACATTTGTTATTGCCCGAAGGCTATGAAACCAACTTTTATTCTTATCTACTAAATTTTCAAATTTTAACCAATGAATTTCAAGAGTTGTACGCAACTTCAATTGCGTATCCGGAAAATGATATTTATTTGTACGCAGATCCTACATGGACACATCCGGATTTCCCACATGGATTAGCGTTATTTGATCCAGAACATAACGTTGCTGCTGTTTTGGGCTTGAATTATTTCGGAGAACTAAAAAAAGCTACGTTAACGCTGGCTTGGGCAACAGCACACCGCAATGGTTTTGTCGCATGTCACGGTGGTATGAAACAATATCATAAAGATGACAGCAAGTTTACAATGGCTGCTTTTGGTCTTTCTGGTTCAGGTAAATCAACAATCACTCTAGCCAAACACGGGGATAAATATCAGGTGGATGTCTTACATGATGATGCTTTTGTCATCAACAAAGAACACGGGTCGACAACGGCATTAGAGCCGGCTTATTTCGACAAAACGCAAGACTATCCACTGGAAGATGAGGCAGTAAAATATTTTCTGACTTGCCAAAATGTAGGGGTAACATTAGACGATGAAGAAAAGAAAGTAATTGTTACACAAGATATTCGCAATGGTAACGGCCGTACGGTTAAGTCGCGTTATGTCACACCAAATCGCGTCGATCATTTAAAAGAAGCAGTTGATGCAATTTTTTGGATTATGAAAGACGATAGTTTACCACCGATTGTTAAAATCGATGATCCAACATTAGCGGCAGTTTTTGGCTTAACGCTTGCAACAAAGCGGACGACAGCAGAAAATGTCGTTGGCAATGTTGATTTGGACAAATTGGTAATTGAACCTTTTGCCAATCCGTTCCGCTGCTATCCATTAGGTCAAGATTATGCTGATTTTCGAGAAATTTTTGCAAACGAAAAGACAGACACTGCTTGTTATATTTTAAATACCGGATTTTATAAAGGCAAAAAAGTTAAACCTCAAGATACATTAGGGGCGATTGAAAAAATTGTAGAGGCAACTGCCGATTTTATACCATTTGGTCCTTTGGAAAATATGAGCTATTTGCCAATTGAAGGCTTTGAGGTGGACTTTACAGATCCAACCTATCTCACACAATTGAAAGTGCGGATGCAAGGACGCCTTGATTTTATCTTGGCGCAAACTAAAGAAAATGAAGGTTATAATGCTTTACCAGAGGAAGTTGCAAAAGTTATGGAGAAATTAATGGAGCAAATAGTCTAAGTAAAAATGAAAATCCGCTAAAGATCGTTTTCTTTGCGGATTTTTTTTGCGGTTGCATTATCAAGAGGCTACAGATTTGTACCGATAAAAATTCATTTTACCAATATCAGTGTAAGGGAACTTTTTTGGATAAATTTACAAATTGGCTTTTGGTAAAGAGTACCAGTAGAGAGATTACTAAGATTTAGTCAAAGGATTAAATCAGACTTACCGTCTTTTACTCGTCAATAGATAGCTATTTTTACAATCATTATGAGGGAAATGGAGTGAAAAAAATGCTTTATGAAAAAAAGAATCGCCGTGAAGCGGAATATTTAGAACCAATCTTTGGAACTAGAGATGAAGATGAAATGTTACCTTCTTATAAACTAGGAGAACAATCAATGGAACCGCGGGTGGCCTACCAAATGATTAAAGATGATTTGTTAGATGAAGGGAAATCGCGCTTAAATTTAGCCACTTTTTGCCAAACCTATATGGAGCCAGAAGCGGTCAAATTAATGAGTGAGACGCTAGATCGTAATGCCATTGACAAGTCCGAATATCCTCGGACTGCCGAAATTGAAAATCGCTGTGTCAATATAATTGCAGATTTATGGCATGGACAAGAAGATTTTATCGGAACTTCTACGATTGGTTCTTCCGAGGCGTGTATGTTAGCGGGGATGGCGATGAAGTTTTCATGGCGTAAACGGGCTGCAAAACTAGGCGTGGCGCTTGAAAAAAGAAAACCCAATTTAATTATTTCGTCAGGTTATCAAGTTTGTTGGGAGAAATTTTGTGTCTATTGGGACATTGAGCTTCGGGAAATACCATTGACAGCTGATTGTCTTTCTTTAGATATTGAAAAAGCAATGGCTGAAATTGATGAATATACCATTGGCGTCGTAGGAATTTTAGGTATTACCTACACAGGTCAATACGATGATATAGAAAAACTCGATGCAAAATTAACAGAATATAACAAACAGACAGAACACAAGGTTTATATCCACGTAGATGCAGCTTCAGGGGGATTGTATGCACCTTTTGTAGAACCAGATTTAAAATGGGACTTTCAATTAGAAAATGTTATCTCAATTAATGCATCAGGTCATAAGTATGGATTAGTTTATCCTGGTGTTGGTTGGGTGGTATGGAAGAATAGATCATTTTTACCAGAAGAATTAATTTTTAAGGTGAGCTACTTAGGTGGTGAGTTGCCAACGATGGCAATCAATTTTTCCCATAGCGCTGCACAGTTGATTGGACAATACTATAATTTTGTACGCTTTGGCTTTAACGGCTATCAAAGTATCCACAAGCGCACCCATGATGTTGCCATGTACCTAGCAGAAAAATTAAAAGAGTCGCATCAATTTGAATTGATTAATGACGGTAAGCAATTACCGCTTGTGTGTTATCAGTTACACCCCGACGAAAAACGGCAGTGGACACTTTATGATTTGTCTGATCGCCTATTAATGAAAGGCTGGCAAGTTCCTACCTATCCTTTGCCGAAGTCTTTAGATAATCAAGTAATTCAGCGGATTGTAGTTCGGAGTGATTTTGGGATGAATATGGCGCATGATTTTATTGAAGATTTAAAGGCGGCCATCACAGAGTTAGAGCAGAGTCATTTGGTTTTTCACGAAAAAACTGAACGGAAAAATTATGGCTTTACTCATTAAAGATGCGCAAATTTATTTGAAAAGCATAAAAGTATTTTTTACCAAAAAAATAATGCGAGTTAAAAAAGAATCTGTTATACTAAGGAAAAGCGTTTTCAGAAAGGGTGCTTATTTTGGCAAAGAAATTACCATTGGCATTAAGTTCAGATATTCGTGGAATTGCAGTAGCAACAACAGATTTTATAGCAAATTTGACACCAGTAGAGATGGAAGAAATTGCAGCAGGGCTGATTCAATTTTTACAAAATAAAGGCTTAGCGCAAAAATATAAGAGCGGAAAATTACGGGTAGGAATTGGACGAGATAGCCGGATTAGTGGTCCAGAGTTGAAAAAAGCTTTTGTTGCTGCTTTACAAAAGCAAGGAGTAAATGTGATTGATTTTGATCTTGCAACGACCCCAGCAATGTTTATGAGTACGCAATTTGCACAATTTAACTGTGATGCGGGCATTATGCTGACTGCAAGTCACTTACCTTATTATTATAATGGTGTAAAAATCTTTACCAAAGCCGGCGGTGTAGAAGAAGAGGATATTCGCTACATCATGGCCCATCCTGAAATTCATGAAAATAATTTTGAAGGAACCTATCAAACTGCGGACTTGATTTCTGTATATAGTGCTGATTTGGTTGCAAAAATAAAAGCTGCAACTAAAGACTTTGGTGAAAAACCATTAACAGGCTGGCATATTGTTGTAGATGCCGGCAATGGGGCAGGTGGCTTTTTTGCAGAAAAAGTCTTGCAAGTTCTAGGTGCCGATACAAGTGGTTCGCAATTTTTAAACCCTGATGGGAATTTTCCCAACCATATCCCAAACCCGGATAATAAAGAAGCAATGGCCAGCATCAAATCTGCTGTTTTAACACAAAAAGCTGATTTAGGAGTAATTTTTGATACGGATGTAGATCGAGCGGCTTTAGTAGGGCCAAATGGCGCTGTCTTAAATCGGAATAATCTAATTGCGGTATTAAGTAAAATTATTTTGACCCAACATCCTGGAGCGACAATTGTGACGAATTCTCCGACGAGTGACCACCTAAAAGATTTCATCGTTTTACAAGGAGGGCAACAGGTTCGCTACATTTCGGGATATAAAAATGTGATTAATAAAATGATTGCTTTAAATGCAGAGGGGATTGATACGCAGTTAGCTATTGAAACGAGCGGACATGCCGCCTTTAAAGAAAACTATAATTTAGATGACGGTGCGTATGTTGTTGCTAAAATTTTGATGATGTTACCTCAATTAAAAGCACAAGGTCAAACAATCACCGATTTGATTGACCAGTTAAACCAACCAGCGGAAACTTTAGAAATTCGGCTAAAAATTAATGAAAGCAATTTTAAAGTTTATGGTCAAGAAGTGATTGACGCATTAAGAGCAGCCGATTTTGTCGGATTTAAAGAAGATGAGGAAAACGAAGAAGGGGTGCGCTTGACCCTGAGTGAACCTTATGGTGCAGGCTGGCTTTTATTACGACTAAGTTTGCATGAACCATTGTTGGTTTTACAAGTAGAAAACGATGAAGTGGGCATGATTGAAAAAGTTTTGCCGGTTTTACGTGAGTTTTTTGCTACATTTACTGAATTGGACTTGGCACCTTTTGACAAAAAATAACTTCTGTCTGGATAACGCTTGCAAAATTTGACAAACTTGGGTAAAACTAAAGATGAAAAGGTTTTAGACAAAGGGGTAAGAAAAATGATAGGTTGGGTTTTAGTTGGTGCAACTGTAATCACGTATGGGAGTAATTTTTTAGCATATCGTTATTTGAAAAATCGGCCCAGTGATTGGTTTGAAAAAATAGCGTTATACTTTGGCGTTAATATGAGTGTCTTATTTGCTGATGGAATATTTTTATTTATAGCCAAATTAGTGGAAGAGGGCATTTTATTAATTGAATAAATTATAATAGACATAACAAATGACTGTGCCAATATTTTTGGCACAGTCATTTATTTTAGCTAGATGGCGTTTTATAAGTAACTTCAATCGTGACCTTGTATCAGTCTAAATTAGCTAAGTTATTTTTAAATCAGCAGCCAGAACTTGCGACAAAAACTAAAATGCGCTAACGTGATACTAGCGAGTATTTTAAACGAATGTGTCTGATAGGAGGATATCATGGCAAAAATTATGGTAGTAGAAGACGAAGGAGTCATTCGTCAGTTAATTATGGAAGAGTTGAAAAAGTGGCAATTTGATGTCTTTGGCACCACCAATTTTGAAAATGTTTTTAGTGATTTTAGTGAAGAAGAACCACAATTGGTTTTATTAGATATCAATTTGCCAGTTTTTGATGGCTATTACTGGTGTCAAAAAATTCGTGAAGTTTCCAAGGTGCCGATTATTTTTATTTCGAGTCGCAATACGAATATGGATATGATTATGGCCATGAACATGGGGGCAGATGACTTTGTCACAAAACCTTTTGAATTGGATGTCTTGGTCGCAAAAATTAATGCTTTGTTACGCCGTTCCTACAATTATTCCGAAGCAAATGCTGAAACGTTGGTCCACAATGGTTTAACGTTGAATGTGGACAACAGTACCATGATGATTCACGATGAAGTAATTGACTTGAGTAAAAATGAATACCGGCTGTTGTACATCTTAATGAAGAATAATGGCAAAATTTTATCCCGTGAAAAATTGTTGCGGGCGTTGTGGGATGATGAACGTTATGTTGATGATAATACGTTAACCGTGAATATTAATCGCCTGCGTCGAAAAATTGAACAGGCTGGTGTGAAAGACTACATTGAAACTAAAGTAGGACAAGGTTATATTGTTCCGTAAGTTATTTTTTCCCCGGTACAACAGGTCAGAATTTTAAATTTAGGAGCTAACATGAATTTTTTAAAATATTTAAAAGATCAATGGTTATTAGTCTTTGGCTGGGTCGGTTTTGTCTTTTTAACGGCATTTGTGATGTGGTTAACACCAGGATTTCAGATGAGTTGGCGCAATGTTGGCTATTTGGCCTTAATCGAAGGGGTATTTTTTGCGGTAATTCTAATTTATCATTATTATTATAAGCGTCGCTGGTGGCAAAAATTACAGTCTGCCGAAGAAGAAAGTCCCATTCAAAATTATTTAACTGGGGCAAGAACTTACGAAGAACAAGTACAACAAGACTTCATTAACCAAATTATTCGGGAACATCAAGTCCATATGCAAAAAATAATAGCGGCCCAAGAAGAGCAAAAAGACTATATCGACTCTTGGGTTCATGAAATTAAAGTCCCATTAGCAGCTAGTCGTCTTTTGCTGCATGCAGTAGAATTTGATATTTCTGATGAAAAATATATGCAATTAGAAAATGAATTAGGTAAAATTGATGGCTATGTTGAACAAGTTTTATACGTTGCTCGCTTGGATAATTTTTCAAAAGATTATTTAATTGAGGAAACGAAGTTAAAGAGTGTGATACAGCCAATTATGCGGAGCAATGCCAACTATTTTATTCAAAAGAAATTGCGGTATCAAGTTATTGGTGAAAATCACAGTGTGCTAACTGATGCGAAGTGGATTGGTTTTATTTTTCAACAGCTGTTAAGTAACGCGATTAAATATACGCCGGAAAATGGTGAAATTTTCATTTTACTCGATAAATCTGATAAAGGGGTAACTTTGACAGTAAAAGACAGTGGAATTGGGATTCCCAAAGAAGATTTACGCCGTATTTTTGATAAAGGTTTTACTGGCCAAAACGGTCGTTTTTCTGAAATGCATGCAACAGGCTTAGGGCTTTATTTAGCGCAAAATTTGGCAAATCAGTTGGGCGTAGAATTAACAGCGGAATCAACCGTAGGAGTTGGCACAGCCATGACATTGTTCTTTCCGTATGTCTCTTATTATCAAGAACAGCGCTAAACTCGTAGGAAACTGCGAGTTTTTTCTTGTTTGCAAAACGTTTTCACTGCTACACTGATTGGGTGTCTTTTTAGATTATATAGATTGAGGAGAATGTCAATGGCTTTATTAGTAGCTTTAGTACCAATGTTTGCTTGGGGCAGCATTGGATTAGTAAGTGGAAAATTAGGTGGCGATGCCAATCAACAAACCCTCGGAATGACGATGGGAGCGTTTATTTTTTCACTGGGAATCTTTTTTGTTATGCGACCAAGCATTGATATGTTAACAATTATGATTGGTTTTATTTCAGGCTTGTTTTGGTTTGTGGGACAAAATGGCCAGTTTCATGCCATGAAGGCCATGGGCGTTTCAGTTGGCTTACCACTTTCAACAGGGATGCAATTGATGCTAAATACAATTGCTGGGGCTATTTTCTTTCATGAATGGCGTCATGTGCGAGATTTTATTTTAGGATTTTTAGCTTTGGCATTATTAGTAGCGGGGGCTTACTTAACTTCCCGTAAAGATCCCAATGGTAAAAGTAAACCAGAAGCCGGTATGAAAATGTATGATTTTGGCAAGGGGTTTCGTTTCTTGTTTATTTCGACAATTGGCTATGGTCTTTATACGATTATCATTACTTGGGCTGGACTTGATCCTTTAGCAATTATTTTACCTCAAAGTATTGGGATGTTAACTGGTGCGTTATGTTTTTCAGCGCGAAAAGTTGCCTTTGATAAATATGTCTGGCGCAATATTACTTCGGGCCTTTTGTGGGGGATCGGAAATATTTGTATGCTGTTATCCATTCAAACCGTTGGCCTGGCGGTCGGATTTTCGTTATCACAAATGGGTATTATCATTTCGACTTTGGGTGGAATTTTCTTATTAGGTGAACACAAGACGAAAAAAGAAATGTTTTATGTCATTATCGGTTGCCTTCTTGTTATTTTTGGTGGTATTCTTTTAGGATATATGAAGGCTTTATCTTAAAAGTCGACTAAAAGAAATATCGTTAAATTATGAGGGGGAGCCCAATGAATTTTCGCAAAAAAGAGATTGAAACAGGTTATGCTAATGACTTAAAGCGTAATTTGCAGCTAAAAGATTTAATTATGCTGGGAATTGGCGCTATTATCGGAACGGGAATTTTTGTGATTACGGGGGTGCCAGACGCCAATCATGCTGGTCCGGCATTAACGTTATCTTTTGTTTTAGCAGCGGTAGTAGTGGGTTTATCAGGACTTTGTTTTGCTGAATTTTCAGCGCGTATTCCTGTTATCGGCGGACCATATGCCTACATGTATGTTGTCTTTGGTGAATTTGCCGCTTGGTTTACAGGCTGGTTTTTAATTTGTGAGTTTTTATTAGCTGTTTCATCAGTCGCTTCTGGTTGGTCAGGTTATATGCAGGGATTTTTGGGTAGCTGGGGTATTCATTTACCCAAAGGGCTAACAGCTGGATATAATGCTGCAAATGGCACATATATCGACTTGATTGCTGCATTGGTGATTGTTTTTATTACTTTTTGGGTGAGCCAAGAAGCCAAAAAAGCATTACGCTTAAACAATGCGATGGTGTGGGTGAAATTTTTCATTATTATTTTATTTATTGCGGTTGGAATCTTTTATATTAAACCCAATAACTGGACACCCTTTATGCCAAATGGTGCCAGTAGTGTTTTTCGCGGATCATCTTTAGTTTTCTTTGCCTTTTTAGGGTTTGATTCAGTGGCAATGGCAGCAGAAGAAGTAAAAAATCCGCAAAAGGATGTACCAAAAGGAATTATCGGCTCTATTGGTATTGCAACTATTTTATATATTATTGTAACGTTGATTTCGACCGGAGTTGTACCATTTGCTAAGTTACAAGTATCTGATCCAATGGCGTTTGTGATGCGTTATGCCGGACACGGCTTTTTAGGTTCTATAATTTCTGTGGGGGCCATTTTAACACTACTAACGGTAACAATTTCAATGATGTATTCTTTAGCGCGTTTATTGTATGCCATAAGCAAAGATGGTCTTTTACCAAAGCAAATGCAAAAAATTGATCAAAAAACGCGTACACCAAAAAATGCGACTTTTGTCGCGGGAGCCTTTGCATTATTCTTTGCCGCTGCTTTTCCGTTGCAGATTTTGGCGGAGTTAACGAATATTGCCGCCTTGGTTTACTTAATGATGGTTTCTGGTGGTATTTTGAAATTACGGAAAGAATTTGGTAAACCAGAAAAAGGCCAATTTGCAGTGCCCTTTGTACCCTTGTTGCCAATTTTATCGGTGCTGGCTTGTATCTTTTTAATTGCACAGTTTAGCGTGACCACGTATCTTGTTTTTGCTGTAACGTTAGTATTAGGTTTAGCAATTTACTTTTTCTATGGGTATCGCAACAGTAAGATGAACAACGAATAAATTGAAAAGGTGTCAAAAACTTCCAAATTAAGTAGGGAGTTTTTGACATCTTTTTTCATTTTAGCTAGAAAATTTATGATTTTGGATAAACGAGTAGGCGGTCTTGATTTAAGGTCGTAATTTGAATCGGCCGTTCATAAAAGTCATTTAAAACAGGCGCGGTGATTAATTCAGCGGGTGTTCCTTTGGCATAAATTTGACCATTGCGAATCATCAGGACTTGTGAAATAAATGGTAAAATTTCTTCGGTGTGGTGGGTGACAAATAAAATCGTTGGGGCATTTTTTTGCTGTTTTAGTTTAGTAATCTTTGCTAATAAGTCTTCTCTTGCAAATAGATCCAGACCATTACAAGGCTCATCTAAAATTAAAAGCTCGGGGTCAGCCATGAGGGCGCGGGCAATTAAAACAACTTGTTTTTCTCCTTGGGATAAAATTTGATAAGTTTTTTGCAGAAGTTGGCCGCCTCCTAATGTGGTTAATAGGGCAGCTGCTTTTTCTTCATCTGCCAGATTGTGTTCCTGCCATAAGCCAATACTGGCAAATTTACCAGAGATGACGATGGAAAGTGCAGTGTCACTTTGATACAATTTTGCCTCTACGACATTGCTGACCCAGCCGATCCGTTTTGTTAAATTAGGTATATTTGCTTTCCCAAATTCAGATTCCAAAACAGTTAGTTTACCATTTGACGGCCAAATATTTCCGGCAATCATTTGCAATAATAATGTCTTACCAGCGCCATTTAAGCCTAAAATAGCCCAATCTTCGCCATTTTCAATTCTCCAGTTGATATTATTCAATAAAACTTTTTGTTTACGAATTAAATTGACTGCTTCAAAACTTAAAATTGTCATGGTAAGCCCACCTTTTAATTAACAGAATTTTCCTACAATTTAATGATAGCAGAGGTAGCAACGTTTGGCTATCCTAAAAAAATATGCACAAGTAAAAGAAAATACTGCAGTGCAGCTGTAGTTTGCAGAGGGTTCTAAGCTGTTATGTGAAATAAAAAAGTACTAAAGAAGAAAGTCCGATTGACTTTTTTTCTTTAGCACTCAGGTAGCTTATCAAAAATTATTTTTCGCTTTGGGTTAATTCCAAGAGGCGTTGTTTTAAATCAGCCTCCATATGGCCCAATTCCACTTCAGCGGCGCGGCGTTTTTCTTTACCTTCTCGTTGAATTTGTAAGGTTTGTTGGATAGTTTCGACTAAGTCGTTTTGAGTTTTTTGCAAGGTCTCAATATCCACAATGCCACGTTCGTTTTCCTTAGCTGTTTCAATTGCAGAAACTTTTAACATTTCAGAGTTTTTCTTCAACAATTCATTGGTTGTTTCAGAAACTTGACGTTGTGCTGTTACAGCATCTTTTTGACGTAATAGGGTCAAGGCAATCACAACTTGGTTTTTCCACAATGGAATAGCTGTATTAACAGACGCTTGGATCTTTTCTGCTAATGCTTGGTTGGTATTTTGAATTAAACGAATTTGCGGTGCTTGTTGGATCGTGATTTGACGCGCTAAACGCAAATCATGGGTTCGTTTATCCAAACGGTCTAAAAATTGATTGTAGTCATTGACGATTTGGACATCCATTTGATCACCGGATGATTGTGCTTTGGCTACTGCTTCTGGGATAATTTTGGTTTGTAATTCTTCCATCTTTAATTCACCAGCGGCAATGTAAAGATTTAAGGCATCAAAATAATCTTTGTTTTTATGGTAAAGTTGCTCCAACATTAAGTTATCTTTTAATAAGCCATCTTTTTCTTTGTCCAATTTAACGGCAATTTTATCAATTTGGGCCCCGATTTTTTGATACTTGGCCGTAATTTCATAAATTGATTGTTTTACTTTGCCAAACATTCGTTTAAAAACATTGCCCTCCCCAGCTCTTAAATCGTCAGGATTGGCTTCGTTTAAACGATACATTAAATCTGTCAACGAATCGCCAACAGGACCAATATCCGCTGCTTGCACGTGATTTAACATGGATTGAGAAAACTCGCTTAATTTTTGTTGTGCTACTGCGCCGTAAGTAATAACGCCTTGTTGATCGCTAACATCGATTTTTGCAGCGAGCTCTTGTGCTTGTACTTTACGATCTTCTGGGAGTTTATCCACAAGCCGCTCTGCTTTTTGTTGGTCTTTCAAAACGTTAATTTCGTTTTGCTGTGTCTGTGTTAAAGAACCTACTGGTGTAGTAAAAGGATTGTTTAATAAATCGTCTAGTGTTTGATCGACGTTTTGTTGTGTTTCGGGTGTATCCGCCATGTTCATTCCTCCAATATTAAGTCATTGACCTAAATAAGTGTTTAATAAAAAATCTAGCTTGCGCTAGATTTTTTTCTGTAAGCGCCTGCTTACAAACTATTATCTCTTTTTAAGCTTTGTTTGGCAATGGAAAGCTCTACATCTAAATCCTCTAAATCATCAGCGACAAATTGTTGATAATCTTTTGCAATTAACGCCGCCATTTGATCGATAATTTGGGAGCTTTCTTCAATTTTTTCATATGTTTCTTTTGTTTTAATTTCATGACCATTGATTTCAATAAATTTGTCCGTTAAATCAACCATGTTTGGCAAATGCGTGTATAAAAAGTGATTAGCAAAATGCAATTTTTGTGGATCTTTCACCAACTCTTTAAACAACGCTTTTGATGCCCGTAAAGTATCATGCCGCAGGTCAATGGCTTTTAACTTGGCATTTTTATTAATATTTGTCTGTAATTGTAAAACTTGTTTTTTTGTTTGGTTCATTGTTTCTCGGAAAAATTCAATTTCTTTTTCTGTCATGCCACTTTCTAAGTAATGTGCTTCTTTTTCTTTGGTCATAATTGGCAATGCAGAAGGACTACTACTGCGACGACGATTTTTCACGCCGTAAATAATCAAAGCTGCCCCACCTACGACAAGTACAAATGGGATAAGTTCATCTGAATTGCCGGATTTTAGTAAACCAAATAGTAGTAAACAAGCGATAATTACCAGTAAGAGCGTGCTGGTTTTCTTCTTCATTTTTTTACCCTCCTATAATTTGGGTGATTTATCTTTTAAAGGTCTTCCCTTAACTTCACGAGTTCATTTTACCACGGGGGAAGGTGGAAAAAAATCAGACCAAGGGTGGATTTTTGCGATTTAGAAAATTCATAAGATTTATTATTGCAATCTTAAGTTTCCCGTTCGTGAAATTGTGTATAATAGTATTTAGTTTGATAAACAACAAGTTCTTTTTTGACTTGGTTTGTGTGTTGCTTTGCTTGGGCAAAGAGTAAATAAATATTACGGATAGAAAGTAGGGATAAGATGCTTTCCTTTGCAGATTTTGAAGAAAAAACAATTCAACGAAAAGAATTATTTCACGGCAAAATCATTGATGTCTTTTTAGACGATGTTGCTTTACCTAATGGCGGCACAGCCAAACGGGAATTAGTGTTTCATCCTGGCGGTGTGGGGATTATTGCCATTACGCCAGAAAATAAGTTGCTTTTGGTGAAACAATTTAGAAAACCTTTGGAAAAAGTTATTTTGGAAATTCCTGCCGGTAAAATTGATCCCGGTGAAGGAAGCCACCCTGAAATTACGGGTGCGCGGGAATTGGAAGAAGAAACTGGTTTTACTGCTAAAGAAATGAAGCATGTTGGTTCCATGTATTTGTCACCGGGCTTTTCAAATGAAATGCTACATTTGTATCATGCAGTAGAT
This sequence comes from Enterococcus montenegrensis, assembly GCF_029983095.1. Taxonomy (NCBI): domain Bacteria; kingdom Bacillati; phylum Bacillota; class Bacilli; order Lactobacillales; family Enterococcaceae; genus Enterococcus; species Enterococcus montenegrensis. Next base: position 2,402,059 of record NZ_CP120467.1, on the reverse strand, counting down.
TTAATTAAAGTAGAAAATCCACGAGCACAAGATGACGATGAGGTGCTGGAACTATATACCTTGACCCTTTCAGAAGCAAAAGATGCAGTGAAAAAAGGTTTAATTTGTGATGCCAAAACGATGTATGCTATTACCTATTGGGAATTATTACAGAAATGAGGAGCGTAAGTGAGTAAAGGTCCATTAATTACCCGCAGTGAATTGCGCCGTCAAAAGGAAAAAGCTGGTATTGTAGAAGAATTTGATGCACCGGTGCGGGAAAAAAACACGATGAAGTTACAAAAAGAATACGACCGCAAAGATGAAAAAATTAAAAACTTCTATCGTAAAGAGGCGAAAAGACAAAAAGAACTAACAAAAACGAGAAGTGGCGAGTCCCGCAAATCCCGTGAACTAAACAGTTTTTTAGTGGGGGCGATTATTGTCGTCTCATTATTAATCGGCGTTGTCTTATTAGCAACCTTCTTTTTATAGTTAGCACAAAGTAATAAGTTGAAATCATGGAATGCCGTTTAGGCTACTTGGTTTCAACTTTTTTTAGGATAAGTTGACCGAGTAGATAAAGCTTTTCAAAGTGTCTAGCTTTATGAACTAACTCTCAGCGACAATAAGTCAAAATCTTGAAAAATTTGAAGAACAATTCATCAAGACTTTCGTCTTATTGCTAGCGAGTTGACCGAGTACATAAAGCTTTTCTTATCGAGTGAAATTTTTTTTAGAAACTGGTACTATTAGGCTAAATAATAGAAGTAAAAGCTGGAGGAATTTGTGTGAAAATTGGAATTATCGGTGCTATGGAAGAAGAAATTAAAATTTTGCGAAGTGCCATTGACAGTCCACTGTCTTGGGAGAGGGCGGATGCTTTGTTTATCTCTGGCCGCATTGGCAATCATGAAGTTATTGTTGTACGGTCTGGTATTGGCAAAGTGGCAGCCTCTGTCACAACGAGTCTATTGATTCAGCAATATGGGGTAAATATGGTTGTTAATACTGGTTCGGCTGGCGGAATCGGAGCCGATCTTAGTGTCGGCGATTTAGTAATTTCCGAAAAATTAGCTTACTTTGATGTCGACGTTACCGGTTTTGGTTACAAGAAAGGCCAATTACCGGGGGGATTTCCCCTTTATTATGATGCTAGTGCTTATTTGCAACAAGTCATGACTGAAGCAGCAGAAAAAACAGCGCATCGAATCAAAAAGGGCTTGATTGTAACCGGAGACAGTTTTATCGACAGTCCGACTAAGGTGGATGCTATTTTAAATGATTTTCCAGCAGCCTTAGCTTGTGAAATGGAAGGCGCGGCAATTGCTCAAACGGCCAGTCAGTTTGCTATTCCGTTTCTTGTAGTGCGGGCTATTAGCGATACTGCTGATCACAGCGCTACAATTAGCTTTGATGAGTTTATCGAAGAAGCAGGCAAACGTTCGGCAGAACTTGTTTTAGAATTTATTCGCATTTTAAAATAAGGTAGGAAGATTGCGTCAAAAAGACTGGAGGCATAAGATGAAAAAAGCGTTAATTTCAATTGACTACACCAATGATTTTGTCGCAACAGATGGCAAATTGACCACGGGTGCAGCTGGGCAAGCAATTGAACAAAAGTTGGTAGAATTTACCAAAGATTTTATTGAAGCGGGCAACTATACTGTATTTGCCATTGATGCCCATGATCCAAATGATGCGTATCATCCAGAGAATAAGTTGTTTTTGCCCCATAATGTAATTGGAACGACTGGGCGAAATCTTTATGGCAGCTTGAATTCCTTATACGAAAAAAATAAAGATGCTGCAACGGTTTATTGGATCGATAAAAGACATTACTCGGCTTTTAGTGGTACCGACTTGGATATACGTTTGCGAGAAAGAGAAATTACTGATTTGTACTTAACAGGTGTTTGTACAGACATTTGTGTTTTGCACACCGCAGTAGATGCGTATAATCTGGGCTATCAGTTACACATTGTAAAAGATGCAGTGGCAAGCTTTGATGAAGTGGGACATAACTGGGCGTTAACACACTTTCAAAATACGCTAGGAGCAGAGCTTTTATAGCTAAGTGAAGGAGAAAAAGATGAGTATTTTTGATCGTTTGAAAGACGGCTTTGATTTAGCCGATATCAGCGGCATTATTGGTGACTTGCAAAAAGAGGGCAATTTGAACTTTGATAAAATTCTAAGCAACGATTTTATTAAACAATTTACGGACTTTAACAATAAAGATGAATTGTTAGATAAGTTGGGGATTCATGATTTAAGTCAACTAAGTAATTTGTTACAAAACCCTGCTGCAAAAGAAAAAGTTGACGATGTTATTAACCATAACTCACAGTTTGCAAATTTAGAAGAACTATTAAAAAAAGCCTTAAAACGTTAAGCTATCTCAAAAAAACTCAGTGGAAAGTCAGCTAAAACTAGCTGTTACGATCACTGAGTTTTTCACGTATAAGAAAGCATAAGTTTTTTTTAGCAGTAAAACATTAAAGGGACAGTTCTGACGATGGCCATTCTTTCAAAGGAACTCACTGTGACAATCAGGCAAAACTTCAAGAAATTTGGGAAATAATTTATTGAAATTCGCCTTATTGCAGGTGAGTTCCATGCGTTTGAGGAGCTTTTCTGAATTTTTATTGTTGTAAAAACCGTAGTAAAGCATCCTTTTGCAAATAAGGTATAGTACCATCGCCTTTTGTAGGTGAACCACCACCGCGTCCGGTAAATTTTTGGTTGGCGGTCCGAATTACTTGGCCAATTGGACGCTTTGGATCAGCTGTTTTTAAGTATAAATGATAGCGTAAACTATCCTCATCACTTGTGGCGGTACAAATCAGCTTATCAGGATAAATTTCGGCTATTTTTTTTGCCGCTGTTTGCAATTCTTTTGCTTCGGTGTCAGTTATTTCACTGTAAATGAAATGTGGTGTCAGTTCTTTGGCATTTGCCACCAACTCATTTACTTGATAAAGCGCAACTTGCCCTTGATAAAACTTGATTGTTTGTTGTTGTTCTTGGAAAGCTAAAGCTAGCCCATCAACAGGAACGTTAGCTTGTAGTGTCAATGCCGTCAATTGTTTTTGATTTGTTTCAAATTGTTGCAACAAACGATTACCACAAGCAAAATGCAAGGTAGTTGTTTTTTTGTGCTCTTTTACTTGCGTTAAAGCAATAGCTTGCACTTCGGCAGTATTTTTTACATGAGTACCACCACAACCAATAATATCAAAATCGGCAATTTTTATTAGTCGGAGATCTTTAAAGTATTTTGGTGGCGCGGTAAAGAGCGTTTCTTTTGCCAATTCTTCTTCAGTGGGAAATAGAATACTGACTTGTTTTTGTGCCCGAATAATTTCGTTGCTCCGTTTTAAAGCCGTTTGCAATTGTGTTTTATCAAGTTTCACATCAATTTCAAAAAATGAATCTTTTAATGTCATTTGTTCTTTTGTGATTCTTGCTTGAAATAGATCTTCGCAAATTCGGGCTAAAATGTGTTGGCCGGTATGTTGCTGCATGAAGTCAAAGCGTTGCTCCCAATTTATTTTGACAAGAACTTTTTCAGGCAATGTCTCAACGTCAATGTCGAGATAATAAAATACACTGTCTGCTGTTTTTTGTATTTTTAGAATAGGATTGCCCGCAATCCAAGCACAATCAGCCGGTTGACCGCCACCACCAGGATAGACGACAGTTTCCCTTAAGCAGACAAAATTGCCAATTTCATCTTTTCCGCGTTCTGTAATAGTTGTTTCAATTTCAGTTAAATAACTATTTTGTGCGTATTTTTCCAAAGTAGATCACCTCTTTTAAAGTTGTTAAAAAGAGCAATAAGTTAAACGTATTTATTTCTACGTAAGCTTACTGCTCTAATTTTTAATTACCAGATATGCACGCGTTTTTCTGGCGCTTTATACATACCATCGCCTTCTTTAATTCCGTAAGTTTCAAAGAATTCAGGGACATTTTGTAACTGAATATTCGCCCGTAATTTTGCTGGCGCATGGACATCAATAGCTAGTAACAATTGTTGGTATTGTTCCCGTGCTTTTGTACGCCAAATTTTTGCCCAGTTGACAAAGAAGTCTTCAAAAGCGACATCTGCTTCTTTTTTAGCTGCAGCTAGAGCACAACTAACACCACCGGCATCGGCAATATTTTCTGAAACGGTTAAGGTACCGTTAACCGTGCCACCGGCAAAGGCAATACCGTCAAATTCTGCAATCATTTGAGCAGATAATGTTTCAAAATGCGCTAAATCAGTATCCGTCCACCAATTGTTCATGTTGCCATACTCATCAAATTTCGCCCCGTTATTGTCAAAAGCATGGGAAATTTCGTGGGCAATAACGGCACCAATACCACCATAGTTGGCGCTAGTCGATTGTTCTAAACTATAAAATGGCGCTTGTAAAATCGCAGCAGGAAAAACGATAATATTTTTGAAGGGATGGTAATAGGCATTCACAGTCGCAGCGCTCATTTCCCATTCGTTGCGGTCAGCACTTTTTCCATAACGACTAAAATTATCTTCTCTGACAATTCGACTAAATTTACGACTATTTTCCACCAGCGTGCCACCGGCGTTTTTTGGCGTAGTATCAAATTTTTCATAAAAAGCAGGAATTGTTTCAGGATAACCCACTTGAACGCCTAATTTATTTAATTTAGTAATTGCTTTGGCACTGGTTTCTTTTGATAACCAGTCGTTTTTTTCCAAGCGGTCTTGGTAGATGCCAATCATAGTGTGAACCATGTGTTCAACATCTTGCTTTGCCTTTTCACCAAAGTATTTGGTTCCATAAAAGCGACCGACTACTTGACTAAAACGACCATTCGCTAAGTAAAAAGCTGCTTTTTCTTGTGGCATGGCACTAGGCGCACCAGACAATTGACGGGAATAAGTGCCGCCTAATTGCCGCAATTCTTCACTTAATAAATTGGTGTATCCCAATGCAGTTTGGATATACAGCCAATTTTGTAATAAGGAGAAGTTCTCTTCTGTCAGCAGTGTATTTAATGCGTCAAAATAATCGGGTTCAGTTACAATAATTGTCTCAGGTGTGGTCTTAATTAAATTTTCTACCAGCTCTTTTAAATCTAAGACAGGTGCATAGGCACAAAATTCAGTAAAGCTGCGGGGATTATAGTTTTTGCTATAGTCGGCATTTTCTTCTGAACTTCTTACGTGAGGGACAATTAGGCGATCAAAAGCCAGCGCATCTTCAGTAATTTGTTGGGCTTCTTTCTGGTTATGGCCCATTTTTTCTAAGACAGCAATTGTCATAGCTGCAAAAACTTCCAATAATTTTGCCCCTTGAGGATGTTCTTTTGCATAATATGTTTTATCTGGCAAAATTGTATCAGCCGGATAAGCAAATAAAACATTTTGTTGGGTATTTTTCATATCTTGATCCACGTTTAAGCTAAAAGGTAGCGGGAGACCTTCTAAAACCCAATCAGTTAATTGTTGATTTAGATCTTCGTAATCTTTTAGCCCACGAATTCTACTTAATAACGGTTGGATCGGTTCAGCGCCAAGTTCATCTCGCGTTTTATAATCTTTAGCTAATTCGTAATAGGCAATGACGTCTTTCATTTTTCCTTGGGGAATTTTACTTTCATCAGCTAACATATCCTTAAATTCTGTTTGCAATAATTTATCAATGCCATCGACTAAATCTTGAAACCCACCTGTGGCTGGTTTATCAGCTGGAATGACAGCGGTTTTCATCCAATCACCATTGACGTATTCATAAAAATCATCTTTTAGTAAGTTGTTCATAAGACCACATCCTCCTATTTCTAATATCTCAATTCTCCGTAAAATTAAGATAATTTTGGGACAATCTGCCCATTTTTTCGTATCATTACCTATTATCATACACAGAAAGCTTTTTCACAAAGAAAACGTTCAGAATTTTTTGACGTTAGCTCAGAAAATCTCAACTAACAAACTTATGCTATACTTATCGCGAGGTGAGAAGATGACAATTACAAATGAATGGCTAGGGATTTCAGAATCAGAATTTTATCCTTATCGCAATATCACCACCAAATCAGGTTATCTATGTGGCACAAGCGCGGCAACAGTTTTTTTGTGTTACTACCAAGATCATCTTGTAAAAACAATTGTGCCTGACCACATTCGTCAAAATGGCAGTGAAAATACCAAAGCATTGCAAGATTTACTACGGGTAATCATTCAACCTTTTGATTTTCCAACTATTTCTTTACAAGTTTCCCACGGTCTTTCCCGCTATTTTCGTTTGTTTAAATTACCATTTAGAGCCCGTCAAACTCCTGTTGGTGGCTTAGAACGGGTAAAAAAACGTCTGCTACAAGGTAAACCAGTAATTGTCGGTTTAATGAAACTTAAAGGAAGCACCTATGGGAATCACTGGGTAGTAGCGTATGGTTATAAAAAAGATGAAACAGGGAAAGAATGGCTTAAAGTTCATGATAACTGGGGAAACTATCATAAAGTTATCCCTGCCAGCTGGATTAATGGGACCATTTCGTTACCTTAAAATAGATAAAAGGGAAACCAGCTGTTACAGTTCAAAAAAGAGTAAAAAGATGTTAGAATGAAAAAGAATTTGTCATAAAAAATGACTAGCGCAAAGAACTGCCAATAACTAAGGAGGCTATCATGGGGGAACAATACCAGGATCAATCGTTGAAAATTTTTAGCTTGAATGGAAATGAACCGTTAGCAGAAAAAATTGCTGCTGTCTTTGGCACAAAATTAGGCCAATGTGCGATTAAGCAATTTAGCGACGGTGAAATTTCAATTAGTATCGAAGAAAGTGTGCGAGGTGCGCACGTGTATCTGATTCAAGCAACAAATCAACCTGTTAATGATTATTATATGGAATTGTTGATTATGATCGATGCAATGAAACGAGCAAGTGCGAAGACAATTAATGTTGTCTTACCCTATTATGGTTATGCTCGTCAAGACAGAACAGCTAGACCTCATGAACCAATTACAGCTAAGCTTGTGGCGAATATGTTACAAGAAGCTGGTGCAACCCGAATTTTGACGTTGGATTTACATACCGTTCAAGTTCAAGGTTTCTTTGATATTCCAGTGGACAATTTATTTACGATGCCGCTTTTTGCCAAATATTATCGGGAAAAGAAAATGTTTGGAGACGACTTTGTGGTTGTTTCACCGAAGAACTCCGGGGTCAACAGAACCCGCAGCTTAGCAGAGTATCTAAATACAACATTGGCGATTGTCGACCAAGAGGAAAGTGATGAAAACGGCGGTTATGTAATCGGCGATGTCACAGGAAAAACTTGTATTATGGTGGACGACATTTTAAATACGGGGAATACATTTAAAGTTGCAGCGCGCTTGTTAAAAGAAGCAGGTGCCAAAGAAGTTTATGCTTGTGCTTCCCATGCACTATTATCACCGCCAGCAAAAGAAAACTTGGAAAGTGCAGATATTACAGATATTTGTGTGACAGATTCTTGTTTTACAGATGAAAGTCGCCATCCTAATAATTTGACGTATATCACTTGTGGTCAATTAATGGGAGAAGCTGTGAAACGAATTCACGAAAATACACCAATGAGTCCCCTATTCCGTTTGGAAGAAAAAGATTTCGCTTAAGCTAATACAATTACGATTTGGACTGTATCAAACTTTTGGTACAGTTTTTTTATTTGGCGAAAAAGGAAAAATGGTAATCAATTAATAAAAAATTCTTTTTATGCTAGAATGACCCTAGTATGCACAAGAAAAGGTGAAGAGAGTGAAAGAAATTTATTTGGATCATGCGGCAACAACACCGCTACACCCAGAAGTAATAAAAGCGATGACAGAAGCGATGCCAATTTTTGGGAATCCTTCTAGCGTACATGGCTTTGGTCGCAAAGCCCACGAAAAATTAGAAGCGAGTCGACAATTAATTGCCAAAAGTTTAGGGGTGAAAGCCCATGAAATTATTTTTAACAGTGGCGGTACAGAAGGAGATAACACCGCGATTATCGGCACCGCTCTTGCTCGTCAAGAATTAGGGCGACATGTGATTACCACTGCAATCGAACATCCGGCTGTTTTAGAATCGATGCACTATTTGGAAAAACAGGGCTTTGAAGTTACCTATTTACCCGTCGATGAAAAAGGCCAATTAGCAATAGAAACGCTAAAAGATGCCTTGCGTCCGGAGACAATCTTAGTATCTGTGATGGCAGCCAATAATGAAACAGGGAATTTATTACCCATCAAAGCCATCGGTGAATTGTTAAAAGATCATCCTGCAATTTTTCATACGGATGCAGTTCAAGCTTTTGGAAAAACGGCTTTAGATCCTTACGAAAATAATATTGATTTATTCAGTATTTCAGCGCATAAAATTAACGGACCCAAAGGCGTAGGCTTCTTGTTTAAAAAAGATGGCGTAAACTTACCAAGTTATCTTCATGGTGGAGAACAAGAAGAAAAGCGACGTGCCGGGACTGAAAATTTAGTGGGAATTATTGGCATGGCAAAAGCGGTAGAAATTCTAACCCCAGAAAAGCAATTGGAAAATAAAGCTCATTACGCAAAATTGGCAGAATTACTGCTAAAAAAATTAGACGAAGCAAAAATTGCTTATCATATAAATGGTGATGTGACGCATAAATTGCCTCATGTTTTAAATTTACAATTGAATGATGTGGATAACAATTTATTGTTAATGAAATTAGATTTACAAGGCCAAGCGATTTCAACAGGCTCTGCTTGTACAGCCGGCAACATTGAACCTTCTCACGTTCTAACAGCCATGTATGGCAAAGACAGTGATGCAATCCACGAATCCATTCGCGTCAGCTTTGGTTTTGGTAATACGGCAGAAGATGTCGCATATTTTGCTGAAAAACTAATTGCGGCTTGCCAAAAATAACGAAAGAGCAGTAGTCAAACACTCAGAAAACTTTTATAATTAAAGAGACAATCAGATTGTAGCGGTAATAAAGTCAGTAGTAAAAATAAGAGATGGCAAAAGTTAAGGCTAATTTTTTATGAAAGCGGCAAGTTTTATTACCAGCAATTAAAAAGCAGGGGGGAAAATAGATGGCATTTCAAAAAAAGGCAACGGTGTTAGGTGCAAACGTTATGTACCAACTAGACCCAGAGGCAAAGAAATACACATTGCGCGATAATGGTTTTAAAGAAACAAATGGGGGGAATTTTCAATTAATTCAACCACTTGAAGCAACACCTCAAAGTAAGGAAGGTTTCAAATTGAAAATCACCGTTGATGGGGAAATAGAAACTTTAAAAATGTCAATTACGACAGCTAATGGTTTAAAAGCAGTAAATATTTTTAAAGACCCACAACATAAAATGTTACAAGATAAATTTTACTTTTTAATGGATGGCTTTATTAGTCGTGGCCTCTTTGAAAAAGTTGCTTAAAAATTTGCCGCCGCCAGCTTTTGCTGGTGTTTTTTTTGTAACCAATCATAAGTTTTGTACGAAAAAATTTGTCATGTTGTTAACGTTAGCGAACAGACCGCGTGTAGCCAGCTTTTTTAGGTGGCTTGTTTCACAAACTAGCTTTTTTGGCATTAAGTAAAAATTTCAAGAAATTTGGGAAATTTATATTTGCTAATAGTAATTTTTTTACCCAATCATAAAGCTGGTTTATACTTGAAGTAAGAAAAGCGAGATGGAGGTAGACAAATGGAAATTGCTGGCGAAAAGATTTACCCGATTGGTTTAGGAACGTGGCATATGGGAGACGACTTAGTAAAAAGAACAGCAGAATTAGCAGCTTTGCAAACGGGTCTCAAACAAGCAAGTTCGACGGTAAAAATCGCAATTGATACAGCCGAAATGTATGGAGATGGCAATTCAGAAGAGTTAGTAGGGAAAGCGCTACAGTCTGTCTCGCGGGAAAACGTGTATCTAATTTCAAAAGTTTACCCTTGGAATGCTACAAAAGAAAAATTGCCTCAAAGTTTAGCTGCTAGTTTGAAGCGATTAAAGACGGATTATCTTGACTTGTATTTATTACATTGGCCAGGAGAAGTGCCCTTAGCTGAAACAGTCACTGCATTAGAGGATGCTAAAAAAAGTGGTTTGATTAAAAATTGGGGCGTTTCAAATTTTGATCTATCCGATATGCAAGAACTGTGGCAACTACCAGCTGGCAAAAACTGTGCTGCCAATGAAGTCTTATATAATTTAGGTAGCCGCGGCATTGAATTTGATCTACTTCCTTGGCTGAATAAGCAACAAGTGCCACTAATTGCGTATTCTCCAATTGCACAAGGGGATAGTTTAGGTAATCAATTTTTGCAAGATGGTGGACTACAAGAAATTGCTGCTCGTCATGGGGTTTCTATTTTTCAATTGCTTTTAGCTTGGGCAATTCGGGATGAAAAGACATTGGCAATTCCACAATCGAGCAACAAAGATCATGTCTTAACAAACTTAGCTGCAGCAAAAATCCAGTTAACCAAAAAAGAGTGGCAAAAAATTGCAGCACGTTATCTTGCTCCAACCAAAAAGCAGCCATTGGCAGTATTGTAGGTGAGCGAAATGAAATTTTTTACATCCGATACCCATTATTTCCATCAAGATTTACTAGGGGACAATGATTTTGCACCGCGCCCATTTGAAAATCTGCAAACAATGCATGAATTAATGATAAAAAACTGGAATGCTGTTGTAAAAGAAGGCGATACTGTATACCATTTAGGGGATGTCGCAATGCATCCTGCTTATGAGGCAGGCTACCCGGAGATTTTAGCTTTACTGATGCGTTTGAATGGGCAGATAATTTTTATTAAAGGAAATCACGATCATCGCACGTTTTTCAAATTTTTAGAAAAAAATAATAGAACCTTATCAAATGGTCAGCCAAAATTTCAGTTTGCAGATGTGGGGATCATTATCAAATTTAATCACCATCAGTATTATTTGACGCATTATCCCATGTTGTTGGGGGTCACCAAAAACATTCGTAATTTGCATGGACATGTGCATCATTATAGTGTACCGATTAAAGAAAATATCAATGTCGGCGTCGATGCACCAGAAATTGATTTCTTACCAGAAAAATTGCCCTTTGGAACTCCCATCTCAGAAAATCAAATTGATCTGATTGCAGCCAAGAAAGAAGCAGAATTGGCTAAACTTCGTTAATAAAATAACCTTAAAATATTTTTTTAAAAGTTGGATCTTCAAAAAGAAACAAAAGGAATTTTCCTTTTGTTTCTTTTTTTATTCTGAAAATTATTTCTTAAATAAATTTTTTTATTTCTAATTTGAAATTTTGTGAGAATAGCAAGCGTTTACCGTCTTTTTGTCTTGCCGTTAAAAATTGCGCCGGAAAGCATAATTGTTATATAATTATAAAAAGATTAGAAAACAAAAAGAATTGTGAGGTTAAATATGAAGATAAAAAATAAGAAAATAATTTTTATGGTGTGCATCTGTCTACTTTTTCCTTTTTTAGAAGCTATGAGCGGGAGTCTGTTTACGTGGCGTCCCAAAGCAAGCAGTGATAAAAATTATTTGGTCAATAACGATTTTTTGAAGATCGACCACAAAGTAGAAATACAAGGTAACGATCATTTATTATGGACATTTCATTATGTTAAAAACACCGGTGTAACCGCAACACAGCTTGCGATAAAAATTAGTGATGACAAAATTGTTCAGCCGCTTTCTGGAAATGACTTTTTTACAGAAACAAATTGGCTAAAGGAAAAAAGTGAGTCAGACAAGACTAGTGGCACAACAAAAAGTGAAGGGGAATTTACATTTACCACAACAAAAGACGTCCGTCCGACGATTCATTTTGACTTGTTGCAAGAAGAAACAACACCCAATTATGCTTTATCAGCAACAGAGAAAACGCATACATTAACTAACCCCCATCAAAAAGAAAATGATGAAGATAAAAAACACGCCGTTGATCAGACAGCAACTGAAAAAACCCCACCCGTTGTAAAGCAAAAAGTAGTGACACCAATTACGATTAAAATGCCAACAGATCTATCAGGGTGGCCGATTGATAAGGTTAGCTTTGAAACAAAGCAAGGTAATGGCGACTGGCAAAGTGTAGATGAAACACAGCCACCATTTATTTTTTCAGACACATCGATTCGCCTGCAGTATCACTTTAATTTGGATCAGTTTTTTCAGACACCAGCAGGAGCAAAAGTCAAAGCAGAAATTGATGCAGATGAAAATAGAGAACGAAATTTTGAGTTTAGTTTTGAAATTTCTGGGGATATCCATTTGGAAAGTGATATAAAAGAAATGCTGACAATTAATGGTGAAAAAAGAGGAGAATTCACCATTAAAAAAAATGGGGGCAAAGACGGTAAAAATCATTTATGGACGGTTACATTTAATAATGAAAATTGGAGTAAAGAGAATGTTCAAGGTGAAATGAACTTAACTTCTACAGTGATCATAGAAGAAGTGACAGAAAGCATTGATGTAATGCTTGATAAAGATGCTGAAATTAAAGAAACGATTCAAATTCAACCGGTAAAAAATGAGTACAGCCTGCAAAAAGGTGTAAGTAAAGCGCCCACTAAGGTTACTTTAGCTAAAGAAGATTATCATCTCTTGGAGTGGGAAATCACCGTTACACCTGGTCGGGATAAAAAAGATCCAAGTAAATTTGTTCCAATTAAAGACTTGCGCATTGCCGATGAAGATATCACAACACTTTATCCAGAGAGTGGCGCCAAGGCCGGGTTTTACTTGCCGCCGACAGATTTGGCAGCAAAGATTAGCGAATTGGCAGATTTTCAATTGTTTAAAATTACAATGGAAGTTGACGGCAAGGCCAAAGAATTACTAGCAGGAAAAGATTATAAAATTACGTATGACAAAAATAATGATAGTAAATTTTCCTTGCTGTTTTACCATTGGAATGACGGAATTGATACCCAGATAACAGGGCCGGTAAAAATTCAATACACCACGATTTTAAAAGACAATCATCCCAGTGAGATTAGCAACAGGGTTCAAAGTAACATCGCCGGCAGTAGTAAGTTAGAGGCAATAGCCAAAACGGAATACTACTATGATCATTTGCAAAAGTCAGCTGTCAGTAAGGGCAACGGTATTATTGAATGGACAGTCATTTATCATCGGGACAAAAATGAGAAAATTGACTTTATTGATGAATTAAACGATGGTCAAATCGATTTTAAGACACTTAAAGTTTTTGCCGAATTAAAAAAAGGGCAACAAGTATTTCCTAATATCGCCACTACACCAGAACAATACCACGATTTAATTACGCTTAAAGACACAAAAGAAAGTCAGTTTACATTATCCTTCAGTGAAAAAATACCAAAGGGGCGCTATATCGTCACCTATCAAAGTAAGCATGAGGATACTAAAGGCCAGACTTTAGTGGAAAATAAAATCAGCGGCGGCGACTTAACGGCAGCTTCTAGTACGTTTACTTCGTTAGCAGTTGAAAAACAAGTAATCAGACAAACGCTCTTTGACGAAAGTGTTGATAGTAACTTTAGCGATAAAACGATTTTATGGTCAGCTTCGGTTGTGACAATACCAGGTGCAGGTGAGATTTTAATTAACGATGCCGCATTACGGTTAAAAGAAGGCGTCTTTTATAAAAATGGTCTCGCTTATTATTGGAATAAAGATAGCACGCTGGCAAAAGAGGCAGTTCTTGTAACTGGAAAAAAATTTAATGAAGGAATTAATCAATCCTATTTAAAGGAAAAAGGCATAATTGTTGCTTATCAAGACGAAAATGGGGAATTTCGTGAAATTCCCACAGTAGATATCATGCTTACGATTGATAACGGCAAGTTAACTACAACAGCAGGGACAATAATAGCTGACCCTGATGCTGGAATTGCATTGCAATCTGATACATTGAAAACAGGGGAGAAAGCAGCTGGATTTCAGTTGAAGATTAATGAAAAACATGCTGGTAAAAAAATCTGGTTAGCGATTGCGACAAAATATGGCAATACACCAGAACTTGTACCGCAAGTGCCGATTAGTAATTATTTGTTTAATACAATCGAAGCACTACAAGGCACATATCAAGGTCATGCCCAGGCGAATACGGGGTGGACGAACAATGTCCAAGTTGCTGATGCATTGAAAAAAAGAGGAACGCTTGATATAAAAAATTCTTCTGTCACCTGGGAAATATTAGCAAACACAAGAGGATACGCCATCAAAGCTGGAGATGAAATTGTCGACCATATGAATGTTTGGAAATTTGATGATAACACCACGAGCTTCATTCAGCGTATGACATTACAAGATTTGCAAGAAATCGTTGTTTATCAGTTGGAAACAAAAGATGATAAAGAAAAAAATTCGACTACAGATTGGTATCACGACTACAAAAAAGTGAAATTAGAAATCAATGCAGATTATGAAATAATCCCGCTAAAAAATGACGGCAAGCAGTGGTCTGAAATACCAGTTTTAGAACAAACAAAAGATACCTTAGCCAGGGCTTTACCATCCGGTTTAAAAAAGATATGGGATATGCCGCTTTTAAAGTCAGTTTTGCAACGCAACTTGATAAAGCGATTATGGCCGCTGAAAAAGGCAATAAAAATCAAATCTTAAATACAACCGCGCTGGTAACGAATAGTGGCACGACAAAAAGTGCCGCTAGTGTATCGTATACAAAAGTGGCAAGTGGGGTTTATAAAACAGCTTCAGATTTTGATGTAGAGACCATGGAGATCCCTTGGACAGCTATCGTTAATCCTGAAGGTGCTCGGTTGCATAACTTAGTGATTGAAGATACTTCATCAGACCAAGATATAATTCCGGGTAAAATTAAATTGTATTATGCCAATTTAGAAACAATAAAAGAAGGAACGAATACTTGGAAACCACAAATAGACAAAGACGGTGAAGTAGAAACTGAGGCTTATCAACTTGAATGGGAAAATGGCGGCTTCAAAATTTCCTTTGCCAAAGATTTCGTGGTGAGTACACCTTTAATTATTGAGTACAGCGGTAAACCGAAAAAAGCCGAGCAAAGTTATATTGAAAATCACATCAAAATTAAGTGGGGTGAAAAATCAACAAACACGCATACTGAAAAAATTGAGATCAGAAATGTCAGTGCTTCTGGTACCATTAGTGGAAATGCTAGAATGTTGACAATAAAAAAACATTCCAAAGATGAAGAGGCCTTGGCGGGTGCGAAATTCATTTTAGAAAAAAAGAACGGAGACACCTGGTAAGAAATTAACGTCAAGCAAGCTGAAGTGTCAACTTCCAACAGTGGACTACTATCTTTTACCGGACTTAGATCAGGTGATTATCGCATTAAAGAAGTCCAAGCACCAAAAGGGTACCAACTATTTTCACAATATGCTTATTTCACCTTAGACAAAGAGCAGCCAGTTATTACCGATGAAGCCGGGGATGTAACAGCTACATTGACGGAGCATTATCATTTTGCTGCCTCAGCGGATAACTTGAACTTGACTTTAAATGTAGCCAACGATGAACGTCCGCCCTTTGATTTTGAAGCTAAAAAAATACTTCAAGGTGCAACGGGAAAAGCGACTTTTGATTTTAACATTGAAACAGTAGCAGATGCTACGATTGTAGCCTATGGTTGTGGGGAAATTGAAGCAGGAAAGACAAAAGGTGAGATAAAATTTTACACCACCGCTAAAAAAGAAGTATTAATAAAAGATTGGCGCCAATATTTAACAACAGGTGTAAAATATCGTTTAGTCGAGGTCAATAAACCAAAAGAATTTTCGGTTAAATATTACAATGAAACCAATCAAACAGAGTCCAATGAATTTGTAATCGATGAGAAAACGCAGGTGATAGCATTTACGGTCACAAATTCACGCCCAGAAGGTTTTATGCCTGCAACAGGGGGAAGTGGCACGCAGATCTTTTTAATTATGGCGGCTGCTCTAAGTAGTATTGCAGGGCTAACAGGTCTTTATTACTGGTGGCGCAATCGCAAAATGAACTAAAAATAATGCCAAATATGAAGCTGTTTTTAACGGATAAGTTTTCCTTTTAAACATAAAGGTTCATATTTGGCATTTTTTTTGCTATATTAATTAACCTGCCTTTAAAGAAAATCCTAATTTAAAAACAAGTACATGAAATTATTAGCCATCTGTTGTATAATGACAAATACTGAAAAGTTGCGACCTTCAAATCGTTAAATTTTCGGAATTAACAATGAAATGATGGTGATTACATGACAGACAACAGCAACACACGCGTTGTCGTGGGCATGAGTGGCGGAGTGGACTCTTCTGTAACCGCACTTTTGCTAAAAGAACAAGGATACGATGTCGTAGGTATCTTCATGAAAAATTGGGATGATACAGATGAAAACGGCGTCTGTACTGCAACTGAAGATTATAAAGATGTTGCGCAAGTAGCCGCTCAAATCGGGATTCCTTATTATTCAGTCAATTTTGAAAAAGAATACTGGGACCGCGTTTTTGAATATTTCTTAGCAGAATATCGTGCTGGCCGTACGCCAAATCCTGATGTTATGTGTAACAAGGAAATTAAATTCAAAGCCTTTTTAGACTATGCATTAGAATTAGGTGCCGATTATGTGGCCACTGGACACTATGCGCGCGTTACAAAAGATGAAAATGGCGTCGTTCACATGTTACGGGGTGTGGATAATAATAAAGATCAAACTTATTTCTTAAGTCAATTATCTCAAGAACAGTTGGCTAAAACACTGTTTCCACTAGGTGGCATGGAAAAATCAGAAGTTCGTGCCATTGCTGAGCGGGCAGGTTTAGCAACTGCGAAGAAGAAAGATTCTACAGGGGTTTGTTTTATTGGCGAAAAGAATTTCAAGCAGTTTTTAAGTAACTATTTGCCTGCGAAAAAAGGAAAGATGGTCACCCTTGATGGACAAGTCAAAGGTGAGCACGATGGGTTAATGTATTATACAATCGGTCAACGCCAAGGACTAGGGATTGGCGGCGGCAGTGGTTCAAATGATCCGTGGTTTGTGGTCGGAAAAGATTTGGCGACCAATACGCTTTATGTTGGACAAGGCTTTCATCATGAAGCATTGTATGCAGATCGTTTGGATGCAAGTACAATTCATTTCACCACCAATGAAAAGATGCCACAAGAATTCAAATGTACGGCTAAATTCCGTTATCGTCAGGCTGATGTTCCTGTGACTGTCCGCTTGTTAGCTAATGACCAAGCTGAAGTCATTTTTGATGCACCTGTACGGGCAATTACACCCGGACAAGCAGTAGTTTTTTATGATGGGGATAAATGTCTTGGCGGCGGATTAATTGACCGTGCCTATAAAGAAGAAAAAGTTTTACAATATGTCTAAAAATTGAGATGTGCCTTCGGGTGCATCTTTTTATTATGTTTAAAATAAAACAAATATAGTTCTAGAAATTCGTTAACTTTTATTAAAAATGCGTGCATTAAATTAATATACGCCAGGATATAAGGTAAAATAAAATAACTATTTTATTAGGAGCATAAAAATGACAGAACATTTAAGAAGTCAAAAGAATCAAAAAAAGAAGGCGTTTAAGCCGATTTTTATTATCGTTCCAATTATTTTATTGCTAGTAGCAGGAGCGGGATTTATTATTCATGTTACAGCAGAAAAAAAACAGCAACAAAGATTAGCTCTCGTGGAAGATTTCACCCGCTATTTGGCGCAAGGAAAATACGAAAGTCTGCCTAAAACATTGTTAGCAGATACTGCGCAAAGAAATGGCTACAGCAACAAAGAAATTATCGAAAAATATCAAAATATTTTTACTGCAATCGATGCAAAAAATATCAAAATGACTAATTTGAAAATAACAGAACAAAAAGATAACAAATATCAAGTGACCTATGAATTGTCGCTTGCAACAGCTATGGGTCAGTTGAAAAATTTAAAGTACCAAACGTATTTGGCTTATGAAAAAGAGCAGCCTAAATTGGAATGGGGTCCAAATCTGATTTTTCCTCAAATGAGTGGCAAAGATAAAGTAAGTCTAACAGTAGATGAACCTGTGCGCGGGGAAATTTTAGATCGAAACAATCAGCCTCTAGCAGAAAATGGACAACTGCAACAATTAGGCGTAGTACCGCAAAAACTAGGTGAAGGCACTGAAAAAGAAAAGAATATTAAGAAAATCGCCACAGATTACAATTTAACTGAAAAACAAATTACGCAAGCTTTAGAACAAAGCTGGGTAAAGCCAGATTATTTTGTACCATTAAAAATTGTGGATGAAGCAAAAGGTTTGCCCACAGGTGCAAGTATTAAAGAAATTACGGGGCGAAAATATCCTTTAGGAGCAGCGGCAGCACATTTAGTGGGATACTTAGGTAAAATTACGGCTGAAGATTTGAAAAAACATCCGGAATTAACGAGTGAAGGACAAATTGGGCGCGCGGGCTTAGAAGCAGCTTATGATGAAACGCTGCGGGGAAAAGCAGGAGGAAAATTAGCGATTACTGATGAAAAAGGGAACGAAAAAACTGTTTTACTAGAAAATACCAAGCAAGATGGCAAAACAGTGCAGTTAACTATCGACAGTACGCTACAGGAATTAGCTTATCACGCATTGGCTGAAAAATCTGGTGCGACTGTTGTCAGTGCACCAAAAACTGGCGATTTACTAGCTTTAGTTAGCAGCCCAAGCTATGACCCTAATAAGATGACGAATGGGATTTCCCAAAAAGATTATGATGCTTATGAAAAAGATGAAAAGAAACCATTCTTAAATCGTTTGGTAACAGGTTATGCACCAGGTTCAACCTTTAAAACAATTACAGCAGCGATTGGATTAGATAATGGTAGTCTAAATCCTAACGAAAAATTAGCGATTAATGGTTTGAAGTGGCAACAAGATTCCTCTTGGGGAGATTACTATGTCACGCGGGTAGCTGATGTAGCCAGCGTGGACTTAAAAGACGCGTTGGTTTATTCCGATAATATTTACATGGCGCAAGAAACATTGAAAATGGGTGAAAAAGCTTTTCGAAGTGGCTTAGACAA
The DNA here is from genome assembly GCF_029983095.1 of Enterococcus montenegrensis. Lineage (NCBI taxonomy): Bacteria > Bacillati > Bacillota > Bacilli > Lactobacillales > Enterococcaceae > Enterococcus > Enterococcus montenegrensis. Next base: position 2,383,067 of record NZ_CP120467.1, on the reverse strand, counting down.
ATTTATTTTTGGTGAAAAAATGGATCTGCCACTGGCGATGAATCCCGCTCAAATTAGCAACGAAAAAAGTTTTGATTCCAAAATTTTGTTAGCCGATACCGGTTATGGGCAAGGGCAACTGCTAATTAATCCCATCCAACAAGCTACCATGTATTCTGTTTTTGCTAACGAAGGGACGCTGGTTTATCCCAAGCTTGTAACAGATGCGAAAGTAAAAGAAAAAACCGCAGTTGTAAAATCTTCCAGTGTAGAGAAAGTCAATGAAGACTTAAAGGCTGTTGTAAGTGATCCCAATGGTACGGCTCATAGTTTAAGCAGTCTAGGCTTTACACTTTTTGCTAAAACAGGTACTGCCGAAATTAAAGAAAAACAAGATGAACGGGGCCAAGAAAATAGCTTTTTACTTGCCTATGAAGGAAAAAATAGTGGCTATCTCTTTATCAGTATGTTAGAAAATCGTCAAGATAATGAATCGGCCACCCAATTAGCGCCAAATGTTTTACAATATTTACATGATCATTATGAATAAAATTTTGAAATATCTGAAATAAATGGCGTCTTCTGATACCTGTGGATCAGAAGATGCCTGATATTCAGGTATTTTTTTGTTTTTAACTCTCTTTTTTATCTATTGAAAAAAATAATGAGAAATATAAAAAAAGTGTTTTGTTTCACGAAAACTATTCTATACTTAATTTAAAACAGAGCAGTAATAAAAAATACAGATTTTATAACTTTAAAAATAAATTAGGCAACTAAGCATCCGCTTGAAAAACAATCGTCTAGGATGCTTAAAAAAATAAGCATCCTAAGCAAAAACTTTTGCCTATTTTTGTCAAAATTTTTTTCTTAAAAGAATAAAATTCACAAACTTAATCAAATTAAATAAAAATAATTATAGTTATTTAAGTTTGGTGCGAATTTCTTGTCATCCACACGTTTCGTGAGTATGATTAATGCAAATGGGGAATAAAAGGAGCAATAAACTATGTACCAGGTTGTTATAATGTATGGGGATAATGAGCCGTGGTGGTTTTTTGAAGATTGGCAAGCTGATGTAACAGAAGAGTATACCTTTAACGATTTAACAGCGGCAGAACAATTTTACGAAAATAAGTGGCTTGAGTTGAGCCCGTGTTTTTCAAATTTGAAATCACGTCCGAATTACCAAGCTGCTTTTTGGAATGAAAGCGATGAACGTTGGTGTGAAGAATGTGATGATTACTTGCAGCAGTATACCGGCTTAGCTTTATTGAAAGACTACAACGCTGTAGTTGAAAAAAGTTCCAATCGTTTGTGTCAAACCATCAACGGTGAAGGTAAATTACGAGTTTGTAAACGTAAAGTTGCCAACTAATCATTATTTGTAAGCTTGAACTGGCTGTGGTGGCTGGTTTAAGCTTTTTTATTGTCGAAAGTCTCATAATTAAAAAAACTAAAGACTAGCTTAAATAGAGTTTGTAAGATTGTTTAATAGCAGTTTAGCTTTTTTAAGGGAGCTGTTATAATGAAAGGCACGTAATTTATCAAAATTGCGTTTGAAAAATTGAATTATTTTACATCATAAACAAGATGTTTAAAAAAGATTGCAATTAATTTTCTTAAAGGAGCCAGTATGGGGAAAAAATTAGTACTAACTGAAAAACCAAGTGTGGCCAAAGACTTTGCTAAAGTATTAGGAGCCAAGCCACAGGGAAAAGATTATTTTGAAAATGAACAATACGTCATCACTTGGGCCTATGGTCATTTATTAACATTAAAATTACCAGAAGATATTAAACAAGAGTGGAAAACTTGGAATATGGAAACCTTGCCTATGATTCCAAAACACATCGGCATTAAGCCACTTCCTAAAACAAATCGTCAATTAAAATTAATCGCAAATTTAGCCAAACGAAAAGATATTATCGGTGGGGTTATCGCCACAGATGGTGGACGTGAAGGTGAAGCTGTGGGGCGCTATATTTTTGAATGGATTCGTTTTACTAAACCATTAGAACGCCTATGGATTTCTTCTCAGACAACCAAAGCTGTTAAAACGGGTTTTAACCAATTAAAACCGGCAAAACAATACGATAATTTATACCAATCTGCTGTTGCCAGAGGAAAAGCTGACTGGCTGGTAGGCTTAAATGTTACCCGTGCTTTAACTGTCAAATATCACGACAGTCTAAGTGCCGGAAGAGTACAGACGCCGACACTTGCGCTAGTGGCAAAAGCGCAAGAAAAATCCGAAAAATTTATCCCACAAACTTATTACACGGTGGATCTGATTTATGGCAATGAAAAAGGGCGCCTGCAATTGAAAAATCCACAACAATTTCAAAACCGGAATGAAGCAGAAGCTGTTGTGGCGAATTGGCAAAACCAAATTGGTAAAGTAACAGATGTCACGACTAAAGAAAAAAGACAGTCTGCTCCATTGCCTTATGATTTAACGGAATTACAACGAGTAGCAAATAGCCTGTATCAATACTCAGCGAAAAAGACATTATCATTAGTCCAAAGCTTGTATGAAACCCATAAAGTAGTCAGCTACCCTCGGACGGATTCGAAATATTTACCACAAGATGTGGCGGCAACATTAAAAGAAAGACTTCAAGCACTAGCAAATGTGGATGCGCGGGCAAAAGAATATTTAAAAAATGGTGCCCAAGTAAAACAAAAAGCTGTTTTCAATGATAGCAAAGTAACAGACCACTATGCTTTAATTCCGACTGAAGAACGGCCCCGCTTTGAAAAGATGTCTACAGACGAAAGCCGGATTTATCACCTTATTATAGAACGCTTCTTAGGCTTATTTGCAGAACAATATGTTACCGTTAATGTAAAGGCAGTTGTCCAATTTCCTGAGGGTGAATTTATTTTCCGACAAGAAAAAGTTTTACAAAGTGGTTGGCAAAAAGCTAATGAAAAAGTAGCTGAAAAAACTGACTGGCAACAGGTTAAAAGTGTCAAAGGGCAATTTGCGATCAATAAAGAACTGACGACACCGCCCAAACTTGCAACTGAGGGCAGTTTATTACAACAAATGGAAAAATATGCGTTAGGAACACCAGCTACTCGAGCAGAGATTATTGAAAAATTATTAAAATCAGAACTAATGGAACGTCGTGGCAATGCTTTAGCTGTTACACCCAAAGGGCGCCAACTGTTGAGCCTAGTCAATACTTCCTTGGTTAGTCCAGATTTAACGGCAAAATGGGAGAAAAGCTTAGAAAATATTGCACAAGGACGAGAATCTGCGACCGCCTTTTTAAAAGGGATTGAAAAAGATACGGCCCGTTTGGTTAGTGAAATTAAAAATTCCAAGGAGACCTATAAAGATTATTCCTTAACAACGAAAATTTGCCCAGAATGTGGCTCTCAGTTAAAGGAACGAAATACCAAAGATGGAAAAATTTATCTTTGTTCCAATAGCGAGTGTAGCTATCGTCGGCGAAAAGAACCCAAAATTTCCAATCATCGTTGTCCGCAATGTCATAAAAAAATGGAAATTTTAGAAGGCAAAAATGGTGCCTTCTTTAAATGTAAATATTGTGGGATCACAGAAAAAATTCCTGATAAAAAAGCCCGCAATAAAAAGATGACCAAACACGAAGAACGAAAATTAGTGAAGAAATACAGTCAACAAGAAGAAGCTGCAGAAAGTCCATTGGCTTTAGCCTTGAAGGCAGCACTAAAACAAGAAGACTGATCCTTTTAAAATTTTGAATCAACAACAGTAAAATAAAGTCTTTTAAAGAGCACAGCCAACTAGGTGTGCTCTTTTTTTAGTAAAATGGTTGCATCTTCACGCTGTAATAAAATCAAAGTAAAATTTTATTTGTCAAAATAAGTCATATTTAATATATTTTATTTGTTATTTTGATTTTCTAATTTTTCCGGCTGGTATATGAAAAAAATCTTCTTTTTTTTGCTGATAACAAAACCTAATGAGCTAATTTTTGTAAAAATACATATGTTATAGAACTTATCACGAGTATTTTTTTATAATAAGACAACGAAAAACTGCGCCAATTTATTTTGTCAGCAAAAAAAGAATCGTGATAAATACGCGTTTTTTCTAAAGTGTTTAGCAAGTAAAGTTGAGATAATCTTAGAGATAAAATTCATTTTTCACAATTATTTCGCCATTTTATTATAACTGTTATATAAAAAACTTTGTGTTAAACTGCACAAGTGACTTTATGCTCGCAATTTTCTGACAATTACAAAGTTAGATAATGACGAGTGTAGTAGCATCGCATTGGGATTTTAAGGGGAATAATTATAGGGGAGATGAAAACAAGAAGATGAAGCGCCAATTTAACACAGAAAAAAATATGCAACCATTACCACAGCAGCACGAGAAAGCTTCCGTTGTCAAAGTGACATTAAATCGAATCTACATTATTTTGACAATGGTATTTTGGGCAGTGTACGTAGCATCGACAATTTATTACCAAATTACCAAGGGTAATGGCAGTTTTCAAAAAGCGGTGGAAGCAGCACTTTATATTATTATCGTAACCACGCTTTGCTTTTCGGCAATGATTTATTTATTTTCGCGCCAAGGGGCGTTACTACGCTTTAAAGCGCATAAACGCATTCCCCGTGAAATGTTGGACAGCTACTTTGCCAAAAATCAATCAGATATTACCGTTTTGGTTCCTTCTTATGATGAAGAAGTTACCGTCATTCGACAAACGCTATTATCCGCTGCTTTGCAAGAGTACCCTAAAGTATTGGTTCGACTATTAATCGATGATAAACCAAATCCGAGTACACCAGAAGCGGCAGCTAAACTACAACAGACAAAGCAATTGGCACGCGACATTAATCAGCTGTTGGCAAAACCGCATCAACGTTTTAAAAAGGCTCTGGAGCAATTTAAAGCTAGACAACAGCCCAATTTTGTTAAAAATCAGGAACTGTTAAAAGTCGTTGCCGAATATCATTTTGCTGTCAAATGGTTACAAAATTTTGCTGCCAGCGAACCGCATGAAGATCACGTGGATGATTTTTTTGTGAATCATGTCATTTTAGACTTAGCAGAAGAATTAGCAATTACTGCAAAGGCAGTTGAAAAAGTTGTAGAAGAAAAGAGTCAGTTACCTGTTGAACGAGTTGAACAATTATACTTCCGCTTAACTTGGATTTTTGGTGCAGAGGTGGACTACTTCCAACGTAAAGAATATATTTCTTTATCCCACGAGGCCAATAAGGCAATGAATTTGAATTCTTATATCGACTTAATGGGTAAAAATTATCAAGTCAAAAAGACTGAAGTCGGAAAAGTCTTATTGCCAGTGGCACCAGCACAAAAAGCCGATTTAGTAGTACCAGATAGTGAGTTTTTACTAACCTTAGATGCAGACTCACTTTTATTAAGAGAATATTGTCTGCGCCTAGTTTATTTATTGAATCAACCTGGAAACGAAAAAATCGCGGTAACGCAAACACCCTATTCTTCTTTTCGCGGTTGTCCTTCACGAATTGAACGAATTGCCGGTGCGACGACAGACATTCAACATATTTTGCACCAAGGAACAACCCATTATGGGGCGACTTTTTGGGTAGGGGCGAATGCAGTTATCCGCAAGTGTGGCTTAGAAGATATTGCCGAAACAGAAATCGTGCAAGGATTTCCAGTCCGACGGTTTATTCAAGATAGAACCGTTATTGAAGATACAGAGTCTAGTGTTGACTTAGAAAAACATGGCTGGGAATTGTATAACTATCCGGAGCGTTTAAGTTATAGTGCTACGCCGCCGGATTTTGGTTCTTTAATTATTCAACGGCGACGCTGGGCGAATGGTGGTTTATTAATTTTACCCAAATTATTTGCCACAATAAAAGAACGGCGCCAACAAGGAAATCCACTTAAAATGATGGAAATTTTCATGCGCTTAAATTATATGGCTTCAATTGCTTGGGCAAGTTTTGGCCTAATCTTCCTTTTAGCCTATCCCTTTGATGATAATTTATTAAGTGTTTATATTATTTGTGCAGCAGCGCCGTATTTTATCGCAATGGCGAGTGATTTACATTACTGTCGGTATAAACGCTTGGATATTTTACGAATTTATGGTTTTAATTTAATTTTGTTAGCTGTTAATTTAGCTGGCGTAGTGAAATCCATTCAACAATATCTAACCGGCGAAAAAATTCCTTTTGCACGAACACCAAAAGTAAATGACCGCACAGCTTCGCCAACGCTTTATTTATTAGCGCCGCTTGTAATTATTACTTTTTCAGCTTTTATTTGCTGGCGTTCTTATACGGCCGGAAATTTTCCAAACGCAATCTTTGCCGGTTTCAATGCCTTTACGGCAAGTTGGGCAGCCTTAGCTTATATTGGAATTAAAAATACCATTGTGGATTTTGTTTGCAATTTTATCAACTGGCTTTTTGTTGATGTCAAAACAAAAGATGCAAGTGAGGATCGCAAAAAAGAAGAATTAAATTGGCGCTCTGTTTTATATTATGGCGATGATTCAGAACAAGTACCATTATCTGTTGCCCTAGGCCAAAGTGTGACCCCACAGGAGGAAAAATAAGTGATGAGCAATGATAAGAAAAATAAAAGCCGACGCCTTTCGCTTTTTCGGTGTCTCGTTGTGTTAGTAATTATCGGTGGGGCGGTCACTTTATTTTTGAATGGCGACAAATTAGTAGCGACAGGAACAAAGAAAAAAGAGGTAAAACAGCAAACTACTGCACCTTGGTTTGCGTCTTATGTAGATACGACGTTAACGCCGCAATACGCATTTGAACAATACGCTGATAATGTGGTCTTATCTTTTGTAGTGGCCCAAAAAAATGGACAAAAACCAAGTTGGGGGGCAGCATATTCTTTAGATGAAGCCAGTAATGATTTAGATTTGGATCGTAGAATTGCACGTCTCCGTCAAAAAGGCAGCGAGATCATTGTCTCGTTTGGTGGCTTATTAAATGATGAATTAGCATTGGCCTACCAAAAGCCAGCAGAACTTGCTAAAGCCTATAAAAGTGTCATCGACCGTTATGAATTAAATACCATTGATTTAGATTTAGAAAACAAAGGACTTACGGATAAAGAAGCAGGAAAACGCCGAGGAGAGGCGTTAGCGCAGTTGCAAGCCGAACAAAAAAAGGAAAATAAAAAATTAGCGATTTGGCTGACCTTACCAGCAACACCAAAAGGGTTAACCAAAGATGGAACAGATGCAGTGGCGACATTATTAACAGCTGGTGTTGACTTAGCGGGTGTCAATATTATGACTATGAATTATGGGGATAGTCGCGATAAAAAATTGTCCATGGCAGAAAATTCAATTAATGCGTTAAAACAAACGCATCGTCAATTAAAAATCTTGTATCAAGAACAAGATATTAATTTGACCAATGAAACATTATGGACCAAGCTAGGTGCAACACCAATGATTGGGCAAAATGATGTTCTTTCTGAAGTTTTCACTTTGCAAGACGCGCGCAAGTTAAATACATTTGCCAAAAAGAAAAATTTAGGTCGCGTTTCGATGTGGTCAGCCAATCGTGACCGCAAATCGCGAGAAAGTAATATTAACACGCAAGTAGTTTCCAATCACGCCACTGGAGTAAAGCAAGAAGAAGGCGAATTTGCCAACCTACTAAAAGAAGGATTGACTGGAAGTATCAAAGCAGATGCAAAACGAGAAACGGTATCTGAATTAAGTGAAGAAGAGTTGCAAAAAGCCGATGATCCAGCAACTTCACCTTATGAAATTTGGCAAGAAGCAGGGGTATATTTGGCAGGAACTAAAGTTGTTTGGAAACACAATGTCTATCGGGCAAAGTGGTGGACAAAAGGCGAGGCACCAGATAGTCCAGTTTTACAATCAAGTGAAATTCCATGGGAATTAGTCGGACCAGTTTTACCTGGGGAAAAACCATTACCCAAAGTCCAATTACCAGCCGATGCCTATCTCCAGTGGAATAGCGAAGTCGTTTATCATAGCGGTGATCGGGTTATGTTTGAAGGCGTTGGTTACGAAGCGAAATGGTGGAATCAAGGTGAAAATCCAGAAAAATCTGGGGCAAATTCTGACGAGGCGCCATGGCAAGCGTTAACACAGGCTGAAATAAAAGAATTTTTGAAAAAATAAAAAAGAAAGCGTAACAGAAACGTTTTGTTTCAAAAAAAACGCAGTCTTATTTTGAGGAAAAGTCGTATATAAAAAAAGTACCGTGGCAAGATTTTTGCCCTGGTACTTTTTTTTTATTGCTTAAAAGCTAAGGGTGTCCACGAAGCTTTTTATCTTATTACTAAAGAGCCGATTAAGTTCATGGCGCCTTTCTTATTTAACGGTCTGGCAAAACTAGATTTAAGAAAATCCCGATTAACGTCGATAACGCCATAGCCGATAATGTGAAGGTACCAGCTTCAAAAACTAGACCACCAATCCCAATTACAAGAATACTTGAAGTAATCAATAAGTTTTTCTTTTTATCAAAGTTGGTATTATTCTCAACTAAAATTTTTAGTCCGCTAGCCGCGATAACTCCAAATAAAACAAAGCTGATACCAGAAATAACTGGGCCAGGAATACTTAAAATTAATGCACTTAATTTTCCTACGAAGCCTAAAACGATAGCTAAAACAGCGGCACCGCCAATTACAAAAACGCTGTGAACACGAGTAATAGCAAGTACACCGATGTTTTCGCCATAACTTGTAACCGGTGGTCCACCTACAAATCCGGCTACGATTTGTGCCAAACCATCTCCCATTAGTGTACGATCCATCCCGGGATTTTTAAAGAAATTACGTTTGGTTAATTTGTTTAAAACCATCAAATGTCCGATATGTTCAGTCATTGTTACAAAAGCAATTGGAGCCATAGTTGTGATGGCATTTAGATAAAGTTTAGGTTGATATTGTACAAACATGACTTCAAAGGCTGGTAATTGGAACCAAGGAGCGTCAATAACAGGTTGGAAGTCAACGATACCAGCAACCAATGCAATTAAGTAGCCAGAAATAATACCTAATAAAATCGGAATCAAACCTAGAAATCCTGTTAAAAACATATTGAAGACGATCGTTACAGCAAGCGTCAACAATGCAACTGCGACATATTTGAAATCATATGCTCCACTGGCGTTGTACATGGCGTTGTTGGCGGCGTTGCTAGCTAGGCCAATACCTATAACCATAATGACTGGTCCGACAACAATTGGTGGTAAAACTTTATCTAACCAATTGGTACCGATTTTTTTGATGATAAATGAAACGATGAGATAAACCATACCTGTAGTCAATGCACCTTGAGCAATAGCAGGATAGCCGTCTGTTTTCATTAACATTTGCATTGCCGCAATAAAAGCAAAACTACTGCCGAGATAGGCTGGAATTTTTCCTTTCGTAACAGTCAAGTAGACAAGTGTGCCAAGTCCTGAACTCACTAAAGCGATACTTGGATTAATCCCAACTAAGATAGGTACTAAAACTGTTGCGCCAAACATAGTAAATAAGTGCTGCAAACTTAGGCCAAACCAATGTAATGGCGCTGGTCGATCGTGGATGTCTAAGACGACATCATCATTGTGAAAGTGAATATCATTTTTTTCTTCCATGAGAATCCTCCTAAAAAATTGGTACAAAAAAATCCTACCCTTTTAGGCAGGAGGATCGTCAATGGCTACAATGGGGATAAACTTCCCCAATTGATTTGCAACGGACCCTTCTTAGCCTCTCTGGACTATGTTAAAGGATGACTTGAAAAAAATTAACAGCCGCAGCTATTAAAATAATTTTTCAGAGGTGAATTTTTTTGCTGTTAAAAATATACACTACAAAAAGGCAGATAGCAAGGAGAATTCCTCAAAAACTGTTAAGTACATATTAGAATAAATTAAAAAATACTGCTAAATTTAGGAACAAAATAATTGTCATTTTTTTGAATAGTGAAAACAAGAATCAAGAGTGCAAAAAATTATCATAGTAATTTCTAAAAAGTGCATCTAATACTATATGCAGTGTTGTAAACATATTGTATTCAGCATTAGGATTGTTATTTAGTCTTGGAAGTTCAGAAGTCTGATAATAAAGGTTATTGACAGTTAGACTAGATAAATGATTTTTAGTTAGTGGTGTAATGGAAATTATTTCTGTTCCTTTTAATAGGATTAAACGTGAAATTTCAGTTACTTCGGTATTTTCACCACTAAAAGAGACAACTATAACGAGGTCGTTTGGTGTCACTTCTTCAGCAATCCAACGAAACTCAGTTATTGAAGGGACAGAAATTAGAAATACTCCTATAGTCATAAAATTTCTAACTAATAATTCAGTCGCATTTCTTTCACCCCAATCTGTGCCAAAAACAAATATCTTAGTTGCTTTTGCAATTAACTCGCTCATAGGTATCAAATTTGTTTCTGATATTAAGCTAATTGTCTTATTTACATCATTTTGTAGTAAATCCCAACTTTCCATACTGATTTTTTCTTGTCGTTCAAGCTCTGACTTTAGAAAAAACTTCAATTCGTTAAATCCAGAAAATCCCAATTTTTTTGATAATCTGGTCACGCTAGCTGGACTAGTAAAGGTTACTTCTGCTAAATCTGCAGTTTGCATGGAAATCACCTTACTTTTAGCGGATAGGATATATTCAATTAGACTGTATTCAGTATTCGAAAAAGTTTTAATTTTATTGATTCTTTCTTCTAATCTCATCTTTGACCTCATGATATTAATTGTGAAATGGATTTCGCATTATGAAATAGAAATCATAAAATGCAAACAAAACCGCTTTCATTGAAATGGGTATTTTTTCTTTTCTATTTAATTATAATGTGAGTATAACATAAAGAAAGTCGAGTGATAGTTATGAAAATGAATAATTTGAAAGTTGTAATCGCAGGTGGTGGGAGTACGTACACACCTGGAATTGTTCAAGCAATGATTAATAGTAGAGATAAATTTAATTTTACATCGATTTCATTATACGATATTGATGAAATGCGTAATGATGATATGTATCAGATCATTGACTATATGTTAAAAAAAGAAGGCCTTGAAAAAGAAGTCGCCTTATCTCAGACCACAGACCCTAAGTTAGCTTTTCTAAAATCTGACTTTATTTTTTCTCAAATACGTGTAGGCGGTATGGAAATGAGAGAAATCGACGAAAAAATTCCACTTAGCCATGGTTTGGTTGGGCAGGAAACGTGTGGACTCGGTGGTTTTTCCTATGGATTACGCTCGATTAAAGGATTGTTGGAAATTGTGTCCTATGTGGATCAATATGCTCCCGATGCTTGGTTATTGAACTATACAAATCCGGAAACATTAGTTTCAGAAGCAGTTCGTAGAGCATTTCCACATGTAAAAATGTTGAATGCGTGTGATATGACAATTTCGATTGAGGAAACAGTTGCAATTAATTATGGTTATGACCGTAAAAATTGGATTCCGACATATTATGGATTAAACCATTTTGGATGGTATACATCAATTTATGATAAATCTTTAGATCGTGACGTTATGCCAGAAATTATTGAAAAATTGAATGCAGATGGATTACAAGTTGCTGATTTTAATTCAGGTGATAAGACGTGGCAAGAAGCGTGGGATATGCTGTGTGTTATGACAAAAAATTTTCCGGACTTTCTACCAAATAATTACTTAGAGTATTATCTATATTCAAATGAAGTTGTAGAAAAATCCAATCCCAAATATACCCGTGCAAATATGGTTATGGATGGTCGAGAAAAGCGTACCAAAGAAATGTCAAGAAAAATTAGAGAAAAAGTAGATGGAGATATTTTAGATTTTAATTTTGGTGAACATGGCCAATATATTGTTGATATGGCTGTATCAATATTGAATGATAAGCATGATCGATTTATGCTTATTGTTCCCAATATGGGGGCTATTCCCAATTTGCGTAGTGATGCAATGGTGGAAATTCCTGCTTATGTTGGTAGAACGGGTGCTGAACCAATCTCTTTAAGATTTGAGATTAATGACTTTCATAAAGGTTTAATGGAGGCACAAAATGCAGCTGAAAAACTATTAGTTGATGCGTATTTTGAAAACTCTTATCAAAAAGCTTTACAAGCTTTTACTTTGAATCAAACTGTACCATCTGCAAAAGTTGCAAAAGTTGTCTTAGATGAATTAATTGAAGCAAATGGAGATTTTTGGCCGGAGTTAAATTGAAAATAGGAGGATTTCTACTATGATGGCAAAAGTTCAGCGTTTTGGGGGCGCAATGTTTACACCAGTATTATTCTTTGTTTATTCAGGGATAGTTGTTGCAATTGCTTCTGTTGTTAATAATCCAGATATTGTTGGAACAATAGCATCTGATGGGACTATGTGGAATAAAATTTGGCAAATAATTGAATCAGGTGGCTGGACAGTTTTTAATAACATGGAAATTCTGTTTGCGATAGGGTTGCCGTTAGGGTTAGCAAATAAAGCTAAGTCAAGAGCTGCGTTAGAATCATTTGTTTTGTATATGAGTTTTAATGTCTTTGTCTCAAAAATTTTGGAACTATTTGGTTCAAACTTTGGTGTAGATTTTTCTCAAGAAGCAGGAAATGGATTGAAGATGATAGGTGGTGTCAAAACGCTCGATACAGGTGTATTAGGTGCGATTGTAATTGCTGCTATTGCAATTTATCTTCACAATAAATTTTTTGATACTAAATTACCTGAATTTTTGGGTATTTTTCAAGGATCAGCACTTGTTGCTATGATTGGTTTTTGGGTAATGTTAGCTGTGGGATTTTTATTTGCTTGGATTTGGCCTATGTTCCAACATGGTGTGCAGTCTTTACAAGGATTTATGGTAAGGTCAGGAAATTTTGGTGTATTTACTTATATTTTCTTGGAGAAAGCTTTATTACCAACTGGATTACATCACTTTATCTATGCGCCTTTTCAATATGGTCCGGCTGTTGTGGAGGGGGGAACAACTTTGTATTGGATGGAGCATATGAAAGAATTTGCTTCATCAACACAAAGCTTGAAGTCGTTATTTCCTGAAGGTGGTTTTAGTTTGCAAGGCCTATCTAATCTTTTCGGGATTCCAGGTATTGCATTAGCCTTTTATGTAACTGCTAAGAAAGAAAATAAGAAAAAGGTATTAGCTTTAATCGTTCCAGGTGTATTGACTGCGGTCTTATGTGGTATTACAGAACCATTTGATTATACATTTCTATTCGTAGCACCCGCTCTATTTTTTATTCATGCATTACTTGCTGCGATTTTGGCAACAACAGAGTATGCCTTTGGTGTAGTTGGTGATATGGGCGGTGGATTAATTGAATTGATAACAAAAAATTGGATTCCCATGTGGGCTAATCATTGGCAGACATACTTACTTCAAGTCGGTATCGGCTTAGTATTTATCATTATATATTTCTTTGTTTTTAGAACTTTGATTTTACGATTTGACTTTAAAACACCGGGTAGAACCAGTGATGAAGTAGAATTATTTACAAAAAAAGATTTCAAAGAAAAACAGTTAGGTGGAGAATCTACGTTATATTCTGATCAGGCAATTGGTTTTTTAAACGCTTTTGGAGGAGCAGAGAATATTGACTCAGTTGCTAATTGTGCGACAAGATTGCGAATTTCGGTAGTAGATGAACGAAAAGTAAAAGATGACAATGCGTTTAAACAATTTGGAGCCCATGGAGTTGTTCGCAACAAAAATGCTTTTCAGGTTATTGTTGGATTATCAGTGCCACAAGTTAGAGAAGCTTTTGAAGCCTATATGAAGTCAAAAAGTTAACAAAACAGCTCACTTCTGAAAAGAAGTGAGCTGTTTTTAGGAAGGAATCAGGATTATGCAAATTTTTATGATGTTTCTTCCCGCATTGGGATGGGGAATAATGCCAATTTTAGCAAAAAAAATAGGTGGTAAACCAGAAGATCAATTATTAGGAACAACTTTAGCAGCTTTGGTATTCTCATTTATGTTTAGCAGCTGTTCTAATACAAATATTAACTTTAATTCATTGATATTTATAGTAGGCTTCTTGTCGGGGGCTTTTTGGTCAATTGGTCAGTTACTGCAATTTATTGCTCTAAAAGGAGAGTCTGTCTCTCAAGTAATGCCATTATCAAATGGTACACAGATAATTTTTGTAACACTGAGTGGTGGAATATTACTTAACGAGTGGCACTCATTAATAAGTTTTATAGTTAGTATTGTTGGAATTGTATCTATTTTAGTAGGAATAAAATTATTTCCAGCAACAAGAGAAGGTCCAAATAAAACGGAAAATTCAAAAATAGCTCCTTTGAAAGTAATGATAATAATTCTGATTTCATCATTTTCTTTGTGTTTATATATCATTTTCCCGAAACTTTTCCAAATAAAAAATGAAAGTCTAATTTTACCTCAAGCTATTGGGATGTTTGTTACAACGCTGGTCATTAGTAATCTACGCAAGGTTAAGTACAATAAAAAGTTAGTTTCTAAAAACATTTTGACAGGAGTGGCTTGGTCAATTGCTAATTTTAGCCTCTTTCGTTTAAGCGAAAGTGTTTCGATATCATTTGCATTTTTATTATCTCAATTAGCGGTATTCATTTCTGTAATTCTAAATAGTATTATTGCATATACGAATGGAGAACGAAGTGATAATAAAAAGATAGTATTTGGAATGATATTTTTTCTTTTTGGAATTCTCTTTTTTTCAATCTCCAAATAAATTTATCGAGCTGAGAGATAATTTTACTCACTAAAGTTATAAAACTATGATGTCTTTTTTTCGCTTAAACCAGAAGGGGCAATCCCAAATTGTTTTTTAAAAGATTTACTGAAATGGTAAGCATCTTGATAACCTGTTGCTTGAGCAATTTGTTTGATCGTTAAAGGTGTCGTCTTTAATAAATGCTTTGCTTCTTTTAAACGCAATTTGATTAGGTAATTAATGGGACTTTCACCGACTATTTCTTTAAAAAGGCGCGATAAGTAGGCTGGGCTGACAAACTGTGCTTGTGCCAGCTGTTCTAATGTTATTTCTTCTTTAAAATGATTTTCCAAAAAGTAAATAGTATCGTTAACAATTTTTTGCTGCCGTTGTTGGCGACTGGAAAGAAAAGTCGGTTGCCGCTCGTTGGTATCATCTAAGCCGCGTAAAATATGCACCAGCATTTCACTAACAAGAATTTTGCGCAAAACAAGGGTTTCTGGTGCGTCTTGATACAGTTCTTCTAAGAGGCGCCAAGCGATTTGCAACACATTTTGCTGGTGACGACCCAAATTTAAAATGGGACTTTTATGGGGAAATGTATTTCTCGGCAAACCTTGTAAAGTAAAATTCTTAATACCGATATGCAATTGATGAGACGTTTGTTTTACATGGCGCTCCATATGGTGGTAGCCCGGGTTAAACAATAAAACTTGTCCTGCTCGAATAGTTGTTTGAGGTAAGTCTTCAAAAAAATACTCGGATTCGCCTTCTAGCACTAAAGAAATTTCTAAAAAATCGTGGGCGTGAAATTCACCGACCCAGTCTTCATCACAACAGGCATCAAAGAGATATAATATTTCGGGATTAAAAGTCTGAGCGTTAATTAAATGCATGATAGGCTCCTATATTTTGTATTTAACTAAAAATAGTCTAAGTAATAAAATAAAATACAATTTTTGCAATCGCTTTAAAAAAATTGATTAAAAAAATAATGGAATAATAAATTTTGAAAATCGTCTTTGTTAATATTTTACATCATTTTAAAGAAGATATCCCATTTCTTTTCCAATTGATTGCTCTAAGATGTTTATAGACAAGAAGTTGGAGGTGAGTGGATGTCTAATATGCAATGGATTTGGCAGTATGTAAAAAAATCGCGTAATCATTTTGGCCTTATTTGCTTATTTATTATAATCAATGCTGTTTTAATTGTGGTGAATCCTTATGTTGGAGGATTAATTGTCGATGATGTCATTAATCAAGGGAAAAAAACGTGGTTACTACCTTTGATTGCACTGATGATTGGTACAACTGTTTTTCGGACAATTGTCCGTTACCTATATCAAATTTTGTGTGAAAGAATGAGTCAAAACGCAATTTATGCCTTGCGAGAGGATATGTATCACAAATTGCAAAGCTTAGATTTTGATTTTTTTAACCATACGCGAGTGGGCGATATCATGGCACGCATGACAGGGGATGTGGATGCAATTCGGCATTTCGTCGCATGGGTAACTTACAATATCGTAGAGTGTGTCTTATGGTTTTTGGCAGCAGTTATCGTGATGGCTTTTATCAGTTGGCAGCTGACTTTGGCGTTGTTGATCGTTACGCCGATTATTTTTGTTTTAACTAATAAAATGGCCAAAGAGGCGCATCCTAAGTTTTTTGAAATACGGGAGAGTTTTTCACGATTAAATTCTATGGTAGAAGAAAATATCGGTGGTAACCGAGTGGTAAAGGCTTTTGCTAGAGAAGATTTTGAGTTAGATAAATTTAAGCAATACAACGAAGATTTTAAACAACGTAATATGGAATCGGCTAAAGTCTCGGCCCGCTTTTTACCATGGTTGGATGGCTTTGCTGGTACATTAGCAGTCATCACACTGGTTTTCGGGGGGATTTTGGTTATTGGCGGTAACATGACGTTAGGGCAATTGGTAGCTTTTAATGGTTATTTGTGGATGTTAAATAATCCTTTGCGGATGAGTGGTTGGTTGATCAATGATGTCCAGCGCTTTAACGCCGCATGTATTAAGATTCGTCAATTACTAGGGCAAAAATCAAGTATTCCAGTAGAAGAAGAGGAGACACTTAATCCGATTAAAGGAGAAGTCGTCTTTGAAAATGTTAGTTTTCATTTTTCAGATGATCCGGAACATAATGTTTTATCCAATATCAGTTTTAAAACCGGACCGGGTAAAACAGTCGGTATTTTAGGGGAAACCGGTTCTGGTAAAACGACGTTAGTAAATTTAGTTGGTCGCTTTTATGACCCGACAAAAGGACGCGTTTTGATTGATGGCAAAGATGCAAAAGAATACCCCGTGCGACAATTGCGGGAAAATATCTCCATGGTAATGCAGGATGTATTTTTATTTTCAAATACTATTTCTGATAATATTGCTTTTGGTAATCCTTATGCTGATGAAAACTTTATCCGCCAAATGGCGACAGTTGCAGATGCCGATTCCTTTATTGCGCGGATGCCACAAGGGTATGAGACTGTCGTTGGAGAACGAGGCGTGGGCTTGTCTGGTGGGCAAAAACAGCGGATCTCCTTGGCTCGTGCTTTGGCAAAAAATCCTTCTATCTTAATTTTAGATGATACAACGTCGGCTGTGGATATGGAGACAGAATCGAAAATTCAGCACGAATTGGCAAAACTGACGACAGAAAAAACGACGTTTGTCATCGCCCATCGCATTTCTTCTGTCAAAGATGCGGACTTGATTCTTTTAATGGAAAAAGGTCATGTCGTAGAACAAGGAACCCACGAAGAATTAGTTACAAAGCGTGGAAAATATTATGAAGTGTATCGTAAGCAGCTTGGTTTGACAGGGGGGCAAGAAGATGGCGCGTAATCGTTTTGATGAAGATGAAGAGTTAGCCCAAGAGTTTCGCTGGGGCGATTTAAAACGGCTATTAAGCTATGTCGCACCTTATAAAAAAGCGATTTTTGTCGTGTTGGCTACCATCATTTTGGCCAATGGCCTGGGGATGTTAGGTCCTTATCTAACCAAAATTGCTATTGATACTGTTATTCCGCAACAAGACAGTAATCGTTTGTTGTTTTTAGGCGGGATTTTTCTTTTGTCTTTAGTGGTGATTGGGTGGTGTATGCACTATCGCATCATGCACATCACAGAAATTGGGCAAGATATGTTAAAAGATATGCGTTTTGATATTTTTGAACATTTACAACGATTGCCTTTTTCTTATTTTGATAATCGTCCTCATGGCAAAATTTTGATTCGGGTTGTAAATTACATTAATACCCTGAGCGATTTATTAAGTAATGGTTTAATTAATTTAATTTCAGATATTTTCAGTGTCGTCATTACTTTAGCATTTATGTTTTTTATCGACGTCCGTTTAACGTTATACAGCTTGATCTTATTGCCAGTCCTTTTTGTCATGGTATTGATAATTCAAAATAAGCAGCGAAAAGCCTATCAAGTATTGAGTAACAAGCAATCTAATCTGAATGCTTATATTCATGAAAGTATTGCAGGGATTCGGATTACGCAATCTTTTGCCAGGGAAAAAGAAAACGCCCGCGTTTTTGATGAAGTTAGTGGGGAATATCGGACTTCTTGGATGAAGGCTGTCAAAATTCAATTTCTTTTATGGCCCGGTGTGCAAAATATTGCCGTTTTGACAACCTGTATTATTTATTATGTTGGTATCTCTTCTTTAGGGGTTAATGTCACGACGGGGACTTTGATTGCTTTTTTAAGCTATATCAATAATTTTTGGAATCCTGTTATTAATATTGGAAACTTTTATAATTCTTTAATTACGGCGAGTGCTTATTTGGAACGGATTTTTGAAACGTTAGATGAAATTCCCGATATTCAAGATGCACCAGATGCCAAAGTTTTACCGCCAATTAAAGGAAATGTTGATTTTGAAGATGTAATTTTCCGCTATGAAGAGGGCAAAAATATTTTAAATGGTGTTGATTTCCATGTGGAAGCCGGCCAAAGTATTGCATTAGTTGGGCCTACTGGAGCGGGTAAAACCACTGTAATTAATTTACTTAGTCGTTTTTACGATGTAAATTCCGGTAGTGTTAAAGTTGATGGCGTTGATGTACGCGCGGTGACATTACAGTCATTACGGAGTCAAATGGGGGTTATGCTGCAAGATACGTTTATTTTCTCTGGAACCATTATTGAAAATATTCGCTATGGTAAACTCGATGCTAGTAAAGACGAGATTATCGCCGCTGCTAAAGTTGTTCGAGCCCATGATTTTATTAAGGATTTAAAAGATGGTTATGAAACAGTGGTAGAAGAAAGAGGAAGTACGCTATCGGCAGGACAGCGTCAATTAATTTCCTTTGCCAGAGCATTATTGGCGGATCCTAAAATCTTAATTTTAGATGAAGCTACTTCAAGTATTGACACCAAAACAGAAGAACTATTGCAAGAAGGATTGCAACAGTTGCTAAAAGGAAGAACTTCCTTTATTATTGCGCACCGTTTATCAACGATAAAAAATGCAGACCGTATTTTTTATGTAGCTGGGGGCGTCATTGCTGAAAGTGGCAATCACGAAGAGTTAATGAAACAACGGGGTTTGTATTATCACTTGTATCAATCCCAGTACGATTTATTACAGGCAATTTAACAACGTCTATTCTAAGAAAAAGAGCCAGGATAAAAATCCTAGCTCTTTTTCTTTATTTTGATCGTTCGATAAGACGCGTTTTTTTCATCTTGCCGATGATTAGTGGGACTGTTTCGTATAAGACATCGCTATACTCTAGTCCAAACCAATTTTCAGGAGACATGGTATGGCGTTTAATAAAGAGTTTTGCCTGCATAATTTGGCGTTCCCATCTATCCAATTCTGTATTGTTGGACAATTCTTCTTCAATTAATACAAATTGAAAATCACCAACAATGCGGCCAGGTGTTAAGGAATAACGTTGAGGTTGTTCTGGTAAACGCCCGTCTTTCATTAAATCGTGAATAATTTGACGGACATAAACATTGACCTCTTGGTTGACGCGAAAGCCCAAATACAGGCGAACAACTACAATAAAGTCAGTATCTAATGTATCAATTGAAAACTCTTTAGTATAAGGCTCGTCTGTTACGATGACGTTGACAAACCAATACGTTTGCGCCCGTTTTGGTCGTTTATCCAAAATAGAGTAAACAAATTGTTTGCCGATCTCATCATTTGTAACGTGGGGCACCATAAAGACGACGTTTGTTTGATACATCGGGACACTTTCGTCGCTACGCAATGCAGTTAATTGTGGTACATATTCTTTTAGATGTACAGTATCGCTGGCTTTTTCTTGGATAATATTGCCCCACTCCCAAATAATCATGACAGCTAAAATGAAAAGGGCCATAATGACTGCGACAAAACCTCCATGTAAAAATTTGGCGGCACTGGAAATGAAAAAGATAGTTTCAATTGCGGCAAAGAAAAGACTCACACAAGCTGCCAATAAACGATTGTGGCGTTTTTGGGCCAAATAAAAATAAAGAAGCAAGGTGGTCATTAACATCGTAACGGTAATCGATAGTCCGTAAGCAGCCTCCATATGAGAAGAAGTTCTAAATGTTAAAACAATTAAAGAACAAGCTAGCCATAAAATAAAGTTTACCGCGGGAATATACATTTGCCCAATTGAAGAACCAGGGTACATAATTTTCATGCGCGGTAACAAGCGCAACTTAATCGCTTCTGAAACAAGGGTAAAAGAACCTGAAAGTAAAGCCTGTGAAGCAATGACAGCAGCGATCGTAGCAAAGACGACACCGAAGATCATCCAGCTTGCCGGTAAAATTTGGAAAAATGGATTTAACTGTTCAATTGCTTGTGTTTTAGGATCTTGGTAAACACTTAAAAGCCAAGCAGCTTGCCCAAGATAGTTTAGCAATAAACAAATTTTGACATAAGGCCAGCTGACCCGAATATTTTTCTTCCCTACATGTCCCATATCCGAGTAGAGAGCCTCTGCCCCGGTAGTCGCTAGAAAAATATTTCCTAAAATTAAAATTCCTAACTTATTATCTGGACTAAACAAAAGTTTAATGGCATATAGCGGGTTTAGAGCGCGAATAACCGATAGATCTTGGCCAAAATGGAAAAGTCCCATCCCACCTAAAAAAGTGAACCATAAAAACATTACCGGTCCAAATGCTTTACCGACAACATCTGTCCCAAAACGTTGCACCGTAAATAAAATCAATAAAATAATTAAGGTGATAATGACAATGATATTTTGATTCATCCCAAAGTGTTCATAAAAAGCAGGAATGCCGCGAAGCCCTTCGATGGCTGTTGTCACGGTTACAGCAGGCGTTAAGACGCCATCGGCTAGTAAAGCTGCACCGCCAATCATGGCTGGAATAATGAGATATTTACTTTTTTTACGGACCAGGGTATATAAAGAAAAAATCCCACCTTCACCGTGGTTATCGGCATTTAAAGCAATCACTACATATTTGATGGTCGTTAAAAAAGTTAACGTCCAAAAAATTAAAGAAACTGCGCCCAAAATAAAATCGGGATTTAAACTTTTTAGGCCACCGTTTTCTTCTACAATCGCCTTCATAACGTAAAGAGGGCTTGTCCCGATATCTCCGTAAACAACCCCCATGGCGACTAGCAGACCAGCTGCTGTTACTTTTGACATTTTTTGCTGACTCATTTTTTCCTCCTAAGTTTGCTTAAATTAACCAAAATTTTTTTATTAGTGAATTTTTGGTTTAACTTAGGTCTGGCAATTATGTTTTAGACCAGCGATTTACGCGAGTTGTTGATCTAAAACCATAGCTCATCTATGTGCTACTCCCCTAATTAAGCTACATTATCAAGACTTTTTAGAGCAATGTCAAACAATAGCTGTAAAAAAATCAAATATATCAAGAATAATTCGTCTTCATGCTAAAATGAGGATAAGTATATGAAGAAATGAGGAGTTAAAATGACTTTTTACGGCATAAGCTATTTGCAAAATAATGCTGGCGTAAACGACTATATCAAATATGGGCTGATTTTTGCCGCCTTGCTTTTTTTGATTTTTGTATTTAGCGCTTATTTACGGCACCGGTTAGATACCAAATATCGAGATTTAACGATTATTATGCTGTTGTTGCTGCTTTTTTTATTAGGGGTGCAATATTCTGATTACAAACAAGATCAAACCAATCATTCTCAATCATCTCAGATGGTGCATTTTGTTAAAAAAGTGGCTCAAGATGAAGTTGTCACACCCGAAGAAGTATATGTAAACAGCACGACTTTGTCTGATCAAATGCTCGTGTTGATTGGTGATGATTGTTACCGGGTAACATTAAGTCAAGATGGTACGAATTTTAAATTGGATTCGGTTGCTTTGTTGACATCAAAAGATCAAATTGTGAAACAAAAATAGGGGGAAATAAAATGAGTTACTATTTACCAATTTTGGCTAAGTTTGCTTTAGGCCTAATTTGTTTAATCTTACAAATTACGATTATGGGTAAAGGCAATTTGGCTCCAACTTCACCCATGGATCAAGTACAAAATTTCGTTTTAGGGGGCATTATTGGCGGTGTGATTTATAATGAAGCCATTACTGTCTTGCAGTTTGTATTGGTCTTAATTATTTGGACGCTGCTAGTTTTGGTTTTGAAATTTGCAAAAGAACACAATCGTTGGGTCAAACGCGTTATAGACGGCGCACCGGTCACGTTAATTCGCAATGGGGCTGTTAATGTGCAAGATTGCCTACGTATTGGTATTTCTGCAAATGATTTGATGTTTAAGCTACGTTCTAATGGTATTTTTGAAGTGGAGAAAGTGAAGCTGGCTGTGATGGAACAAAATGGCCAGTTAAATGTGATTGAATATGGTGCAGAAATGATCCGCTATCCTATTATAGTAGATGGGCAAGCTAACTTTGATTTATTAGAAATCATTGAAAAAGACAGCGATTGGCTAGAAGCTGAGGTAAAAAAACAAGGTCATGAGCGGATTGGCGAAATCTATTTAGGTGAATATTTAAATGGTAACGTTATATTAACTGCCTATGATGCACAATAAATAAAAAGACCGATGCTAATCAAATGCAAAAGATAGTATAACGATACAGTGTGTTCTTATTCTGAGTAATCATCTGATAAAAAAATGAGAAAATAAAAAATAAAATGTTGTTTCAAAGTTATCTTACTGCGTGTAAAAGACTTTGAAACAACTTTTTTGTCGCGTGATTTATCGAAGGAAAATGAATTTTTAATACATAACATCGTTATTTATAAGTTTTTAGCTTCGTTTTTTAATAAATCTTTTTTTAGGTGGGAAGGATATAAAAAAAGTGGGTTAAAGCACTAAAATATCTCACATTTTTTCGAGAATTGGCTTCGTACATGCTAGTATAAATATGCAAGTAGAATATTTTAAGGAGGGCTGTCAATGCGAAGTCGAGGTCGGTTTTTAGTTGGGTTGATATTATTTATGATTTTATCTGTTATTATATTGGCAGGTGTGTTGTTAGGAGTTTTGAAATATTTGGGATTGGATTTACTGGTATAATACATATTTTTTCAAGCTTTAAAATTACATAAAAAAAGCGTCCTTTAGCTAATCAATCGAAAAGTTAACCCTTTACGATTGATACACGCTAAAAGACGTTTTTTTCATCTATGGAAGGAGTATAAATTTTTTGAAAAACAACATTGCTTTGAATGTTTTAGCGCTGTCCATTCTTTTGAACTGCCTAGTTTCACGAATTAATCCTGCGATCAAAGTCGAAATTTGCTAAAAAGAAAAAGCCGTTTTCGTAAATCTTGGTCTTATAGCTCAACCCTGGACAATTTCCTGCCGCTTTTTTTATCGATTAAAAGGCAATTAAGTGAAAAACCCCTAAACAGACTGCTTTTATTTTGCGAACTTTTTTGTTTTTGTCATCTAATTGTTCATAAACTTCGCGAATTGAATCTTTTGTTAATAAATAAAATAAATAGCCGGCACCACCGGCAATTAGGGTGAAGATAAATAAGAATAACATAAGAGCAAATACACCTCGTAATTTTATTAAATTGCTAAATAAAGCGGCTTGTAGCCAAGATGATCTAATAGTTTGGCAAAGTCAGCAAATTGCATGATTAACGTCGTTGAATTGATATTTGGGTGAAAACCAACGGTATCATTTTGATCAATGGCTTTGTCTATGACCACTGTGATTTTGTGATCATGATCATTTGGTAAAGCTAAAGGTGTGACTGAACCTGCAGGCACATTGAGTAATTCTAACAAATTTTTTTCAGAAACAAAAGAAAGACGCTTTTCCGCTAAAATTTCGGCTAAATGTGTCAAATCTGCTTGCTTTTCATCAGGTAAAATGACTAAAAAACGATGTTCGCCTTTGCGAGGCTTTAAAACTAAATTTTTTACTTGCGGTCCAGGTAATGAGAAGGGCACGTTTTTAACAGAAGTAATGGGCTCGTGGTCCACTCGTTGATAAGAAATATTTAAATCAGCTAACAGGCGGTACGCTTCTTGTTGTGTTGCAGTCATGAAAAAAACTCCCTTCAAAGAAAATAGTTGACAAAATGCATTTGACCTTTTAAAGTTAAAGACAACCTAATAATACGACATCGATAAGAAGAGTAGCAAGTTTGTTTATCCAAAGAGAGTCTCTGGTTGGTGAAAAGAGACGATGGCAATTTGTGAACCACATCTTGGAGTTGTTTTTCTGAAATAAAAGTAAGAAAATCCGGGTATGCCCGTTACAGCAGCAGTCATTGATAGATGACTTATGGAGGCTCTCGTTGTAAAACAAGAGTGAAAAAAGGTGGAACCACGTAATTTACGTCCTTTAGCGCATGCGCTAAAGGACTTTTTTTATAGTCGGATTACGAATTTCTCGTAAATTCCTTTGTTACCATAGTCAAACTTCACAAACTAGTGCTAAAAAACGAAGGCGGAATTTACGGTTGGGTATAATTTTTCTTAAATTTCCCATTTTTTTAGTACAAGGGAGTTTTTAAGCTTTGCTATTTTGATTTGACTGCTTAAGTTTACTTTTGTGAAAAAGTAAAAAATAAGAGGTGGCACCGCGTTGTTACGCCCTCTGATGTAAAAGTCAGAGGGCTTTTTTTATCTGGAAGTAAAAATTTTCACACGAAAATTTTTCGTTTATCAAAAGATAGACCGTGAGCGATTCATACACCTGCTTTTTAATTTGTCAGGTTAAAAAGTTGCGTCTGACCCAGTGTCTTCCACTTTTTTGAATTAGAAAAATAAAGGAGAGAAACAAATGAATTATTTAATTTCTGTTTTACCACAATTGTTGTCTGGTGCAGGCATCACATTAAAATTATTTGGTTTAACGCTATTGGGCTCGATTCCGCTAGGGATTATTTTAGCTTTTGTTCTAGCGAGTCACCTGCAACCTTTCAAACTATTGGTGCAAGTCTATGTTTGGGTAATGCGGGGGACACCCTTACTACTACAGTTAATTTTTATCTTTTATGGGTTGCCTTTATTGCTACCAGCTTTGGTTTTAGATCGCTTTGATGCAGCGCTATTGGCTTTTGTGATTAATTATGCTGCCTATTTTGCTGAAATTTTTCGTGGCGGGATTCAATCCATCCCCCAAGGACAATATGAAGCGTCCCAAGTATTACGCCTAAGTAAAATGCAGACGATCAAAAAAATTATTATTCCGCAAGTTGTAAAAATTACTCTTCCCTCTGTGGGAAATGAAGTTGTTAATTTAGTAAAAGATACTTCATTGGTTTACATTTTAGGCCTTTCAGATATGATGCGTATCGGCAAAATTGCGATGGAACGGGATACAACATTACTACCGTTAGTTGGTGTTGGTTTGATATACTTAGTAATGACTGGTTTATTTACGTTAATTATGAAACTTTTAGAAAATAAATTAAATTATTACCGTTAGGCAGGTGAAGTAGAAATGTTGGAATTAAGAAAAATTAACAAGGCTTTTGGTAAAAAAAATATTTTTGAAAATTTGGATTTAAATATTCCAGACGGCGAGATTTTAGCTATTGTGGGTCCTTCTGGTGGCGGGAAAACAACGCTACTACGGATGTTGGCAGGTTTGGAAAAAGCAGATAGCGGAACGTTTTTATTAGACGGTAAAGCCTTTAATCCCACTGCCTTAAATGAACAAGAACAAGTTGTTGGTGTGGTGTTTCAAGACTTTCAATTATTTCCTCACCTGAGCGTTTTTGAAAATATAACTTTGGCGCCAAAGTTAGTCTTAAAAGAAACACAAGCTGTCTATAGTAAAAAAGCCGAAAAATTAGCAGCTCAACTAGGCTTAGAAGATTTATTACAAAGTTATCCTTACCAATTGTCTGGTGGTCAAAAACAAAGGGTGGCGATTGCTCGGGCGATGGCAATGGACCCGCAAGTTCTAGCTTATGATGAACCAACGAGTGCTCTAGATCCAGCCTTAAGAGAACAAGTGGAAAAACTAATTTTATCTTTAAAAAAAGAAGGCGTCACTCAAATTGTGGTTACCCATGATTGGGCCTTTGCCGAACATATTGCCGATCAAACGTTAAAAGTATCACCAAAATAAATGGGAAAAAATGGAGGTTTGGAAAATGAAATTAAAAAAATGGGGCGCGTTATTAACAGTAGTGGCAAGTCTGGGTTTACTGGCGGCTTGTGCAAGCAAAGAGGAAAATCCTAAAACGAAAGCAAACGAAGTACCAAAAGAAGTTGTTATGGGTTTAGACGATACTTTTGTGCCGATGGGGTTTAAAGACAAGAAGGGAAATTTAGTTGGTTTTGATATTGATTTAGCCAAAGCAGTATTTAAAGAAACAGGACAAAAGGTCAAATTTCAATCCATTGATTGGTCTATGAAAGAGACAGAACTAGATAACGGGACCATTGATGTCATTTGGAATGGCTACTCCAAAACGGCAGAACGGGAGAAAAAAGTTCTTTTTTCAGATACGTATATGGAAAATGACCAAGTGTTAGTAACACCAAAGAAAAGTAAATTAACTGCTTTTAAGGATATGAAGGGGAAAATTTTAGGCGCGCAAGAAGGTTCTTCTGGGTATGACTTGTTTACAAAGCAACCAGAAGTATTAAAAGATATTGTGGCCGATAATGATGCGGTCTTATACGCTAGCTTTAACGAAGCCTTTATTGATTTAGAAAATGGGCGAATCGATGGCTTATTAATCGATAAAGTCTACGCTGATTATTATTTAACGCAGAAAAAGCAAATGGATGATTACAATATCATCAAAGGTCCTTTTGAAAATGAAGACTACGCAATTGGCGTAAGAAAAAATGATCAGGCTTTAGTAGAAAAAATTAATACAGCACTTAAAACATTAAAAGACAACGGTGAATTTAAAAAGATTTCTGAAAAATGGTTTGGTGAAGATGTCGCCCCAAAATAATTGCGAAAAGATAACTTTTAACAGGCTGAACAAAACTTTTGTTCGCCTGTTTTTTTTTGTATAATGGAGAAGATGAAATGAGGGATTGAAAATGGCACAACCAAAACGCCAGAAGAAAAAGAAACGCGTGACTAAAAAACAACAACAGCAACAAGAAAAAATGATGTTGGCGGCAATCGGCGCCGCATTTATTATATTTGCCGGATTGGGTTTATTTAAGCTAGGCTTTTTAGGCACCTTAATTGCAAATTGCTTGCGGATTATCGGTGGAAATACGTATCCTATCTTGGCTGTGGCTTTAGCTTTGTATGGCTTGTGGTTAATGGTTAAAACGACAGCAGCAAAGTTTGAAAGTTTTCGCCGCTTTTTTGGTGGCTTGCTGATTTATGCGGCATTGTTATTATTTTTGCATGCTCTATTATTCCGCAATGTGATTAGCGGCACACCCAATATTATCACTACGACTTGGGGAACCTTATTAGGAGACATTCGCTCTAATCAAGTTAGTCAAAATGTCGGCGGCGGTATGTTGGGGGCAATTTTGTATCAGGGAAGCTACTTTCTTGTTTCCCAAGTGGGGAGCTATTTTTTGGCCTTCTTACTTGCAATAGTAGGGTTGTTTTTAGTCAGCATGATGAGTGGCGGTGAATTAGTAGAACACTTGCAAAATATAGGGGATAATTTACAAGAATTTTTAGCTGGTGATCCTGCGAAAAAAGCTGCGCGACAAGCGGCGAAAAAAGCGCGACAAGAAGAAAAAGCGGCGAGAAAGGCCGAAAAAATTGCAGAAGAAAAAGCAGCGGCTAAAGAAGAGTTGGCCCGCAATGAAAAAAATCAAGTGCGTCCCATGACTGCTGGAGAAAAATTGGCAGCGACAGAAAAAGTTGACACGGCAGTCGAAGCTGAACAATTGAGTTTTGTGCCGATTGATCACTTCCAAGAAAAAGTAGCAGTAAAACCCAAAATGGATTCTAAAATACAAAATACACCAGATCTTTCAGAAACTACGGCAGAAATGCCAGATGACGGTGAAGATTTAGACTTTGAAATTCCTGCAGAAGCAGAAGATCGTGATTATCAATTGCCAGATGTTACATTATTAGATTCACTACCACCGACTGATCAAAGTGATGAGTATCAAAAAATTGAACACAATATTGGAGTCTTAGAAAAAACCTTCCAAAGTTTTGGCGTCGATGCCAAAGTTGTGAAGGCTAGTCTAGGACCAGCAGTAACAAAATTTGAAGTGCAACCGGCTGTTGGTGTTAAAGTTAGCAAAATTGTTAGCTTGACCGATGATATTGCATTGGCACTAGCGGCAAAAGATGTGCGGATGGAAGCGCCAATTCCCGGAAAATCTTTAATTGGGATTGAAGTTCCCAATAGCAGTATCAGTACAGTTTCCTTTAGAGAAGTTATTGAGGCACAGCCAGATCATCCTGATAAATTATTAGAAGTACCACTTGGCCGCGATATTTCCGGGCGGGTACAAACGGCTGATTTAACTAAAATGCCGCATTTGTTAATTGCTGGTTCCACTGGTAGCGGGAAATCAGTAGCCATCAATGGGATTATCACCAGCATTTTGATGCGAGCAAAACCTCATGAAGTCAAATTAATGATGATTGATCCAAAGATGGTGGAATTAAATGTCTATAATGGTATTCCTCACCTCTTAACTCCGGTTGTAACAAATCCTAGAAAAGCCGCGCAAGCATTGCAAAAAGTTGTTAAAGAGATGGAAGAACGTTACGAGAAATTTGCCGCAGCTGGTGTTAGAAATATTACCGGCTACAATGAAATGATTTTAGCCCGTAATTTAAGTCATGGGGAAAACAACCCGATTTTGCCATTTATTGTTGTTATTGTCGATGAATTGGCGGATTTAATGATGGTTGCTTCAAATGAAGTGGAAGATGCGATTATTCGCCTAGCGCAAATGGCACGAGCAGCGGGTATTCATATGATTTTGGCTACACAACGGCCAAGTGTCGATGTTATTACCGGGATTATTAAAGCAAACGTTCCTTCACGTATGGCCTTTGCTGTTTCTAGCGGTACAGATTCTCGTACCATTTTAGATAGCAATGGCGCAGAAAAACTACTTGGTCGTGGCGATATGCTCTTTTTACCAATGGGCGAAAATAAACCGATTCGTGTTCAAGGCGCATTTATTTCCGATCATGAAGTGGAACGTGTCGTGGAATTCATCACAGAACAACAAGGTGCTGACTATGAAGAGAAAATGATGGTAACCGAAGAAGACGAAACAAACAGTGGCGCCAATGCACAACCAGAAGATGAGTTGTATGAACAGGCAAAAGATTTAGTCGTTGAAATGCAAACTGCCAGTGTTTCTTTACTGCAACGCCGTTTTCGTATTGGCTACAACCGAGCAGCACGCCTAGTCGATGAATTAGAAATGCATGGTGTTGTGGGGCCTTCAGAAGGTAGTAAACCCCGTAAAGTTTTAATTGAACCAAGTGAACCAGAAGAACTTCCGCAAGATTTTGAATAAATAGTTTCATTTTCAACGCTAAAAATATATTGTTCCCTTTTGGATATGCTTTGTGGTAAACATATGCAGATCAAGTTGTGTAAATGCTAATGTTTACAATAAGGCGAAATTTTTTTAAATTCCAACAGTAATCCCAATTTCGTAATATTTTACCCGGATCACGTAAGGATTAAGGGCGTTTTAGTAGCTTTTCTTATCAATAAAGAAGGTATAAATTGGGGGGTAGCATAGGGGTGAATGATTCCGTTAGCTTTGCTATTTGCCAAAAGTAGGTGAAGTATGAAAGAACTCTTGCTAAATTTATTGCGTAAAATCG
The DNA here is from genome assembly GCF_029983095.1 of Enterococcus montenegrensis. Classification (NCBI taxonomy): domain Bacteria; kingdom Bacillati; phylum Bacillota; class Bacilli; order Lactobacillales; family Enterococcaceae; genus Enterococcus; species Enterococcus montenegrensis. The sequence goes on along the minus strand of NZ_CP120467.1, from coordinate 2,353,165 downwards.
CCCGTCTATCACGTAATAGTGGAGCCGCAAGCGGGAATACCTTTGCTCGTAACGCATACGGTGAACTGGAACAAAAAGAACAAAAGCAAAAAGAACAGGGAAAATAAAGTCAAAAAATTTCTAAGCGTTCAAAAAGTTCAAAAATAAAACCTGAAAATTAACTTTTCTTACGAAGCTTATGGCGGGATAAGAAAAGTTAGTTATTCAGGTTTTTTTTGTACCAATCAAATTTATTTATTACATGAAGACACCTAACAAAAGTGTTAGGCCCTTGTTAGCCCTATCTATTTTGTGTTAGCCGAAAGTTTCGTAAACTAAAAGAGTAAACAGGAGGTCTGATTGTAACAGGTAAATCAGACAAATTATTTTTATCAAATACGAATGACTAAGGAAGTGCGAAGATGTTACAAGTTGAAAATTTACGTAAAGTTTATGGGGACACCATGAAATATGAAGCACTAAAAGGAATTGACTTAACAGTCGACGATGGTGAATTCATCGGTATTATGGGACCTTCAGGAAGTGGGAAATCAACATTTCTAAATTTATTGGCCACAATTGATGAACCAACTAGCGGCAAGATTTTGTTAAATGGCAAAGACCCTCATGCGTTAAATCAAGAAGAAATTGCTGCTTTTCGTCGCAATCAACTGGGTTTTGTTTTTCAAAGCTTTAATTTATTGCCAACATTAACAGTGGAAGAAAATATCGTTTTACCGCTAACCTTGGATGGTGAAAAAGTAGCGGTCATGAAGCGTCAGGTTAAAGAAGTAGCAAGTCGCTTAGGGATCGGGGATTTATTGAAAAAGCGAATTGCTGAAATCTCCGGCGGACAAGCGCAACGTGTCGCAGTTGCAAGAGCGATGATTCATCAACCAGAATTGGTTTTAGCCGATGAACCAACCGGAAATTTAGATACCAAGTCATCAAAAGACGTGATGGGTTTATTGCAACAATTAAATGAAGCAGAAAAAGCTACAATTTTAATGGTAACCCATGACCCATTGGCAGCCAGCTACTGTGAACGAATCGTATTTATTAAAGACGGAGAATTGGTTCATGAAATCAGACGCCAAAATGGTCAGCAAGCCTTTTATAACCAAATCATGGAGGAATTAGCCGCAATTGAGGGGGTTGACAATGAATTTTAGACAATTCGTTGTGCGTAATACGATGCGCAACAAACACCTATACCTTGCTTATTTTTTAAGTACTTTATTTGCGGTGATGGTTTTTTTCACCTTTAGCGTTTTTGCTTTTCATCCCAAACTTGTTGGGGATGCCTTAAATTCAAAAGCCCAAGTGGGGATGCTAGGAGCCGCAATCATTATTTACGGTTTTGCTTTTTTCTTTGTTCTTTATTCCATGGATGTTTTTTTACAATCCCGAAAAAAAGAATTCGGACTATTAATGATTCAAGGGATGAGCCCTAAACAGTTACGAAAGATGGTTTTTATTGAAAATATTGTCATTGGTTTTTTTGCGACAATTAGTGGTAGTCTAGTAGGTGTTTTATTTTCACAGCTTATTTTATGGCTATCAAAATTTTTAATGCGAATTGATTTAGGCTTTTATTTTCCGGTTAAAGCATTAGCGTTAACTGTTGTGGCCTTTATGGCACTGTTTTTTGTCATTTCCTTTGTCATTCAATTTAGATTACCTAAACTAAACGTGCAAACGTTATTAAAAGCCGGTGAATTAGGTAAGGGCTCCTTTAAAGTTTCTCGTTGGAAAAGTATTTTAGCGGTAGTTTTGATTGCAGCAGGTTACGCTACTGCCTTACTAGCGCCAGAAACTGCGGTTATTATCGTTTTTCTACCAGTTGTTTTTGTAGTCATTGTGGGCACGAAATTTTTGTTTGATCAGTTAAGTGTTTGGGTTATTGAAAAATTACGGAAAAACGAAAAAGTCTTTTGGAAGAAAACCAATATGGTCGTCTTTTCAGATCTTGCTTTTCGGATGAAAGATAATGCGCGCTCCTTCTTTTTAGTTGCGATTATTTCTACCGTAGCTTTTTCAGCAATTGGTTCTTTATATGGGTTCCGTCAATTGTTGGTAGGTAATATGGATGCTACGTCATACGCCTTTCAAGCACTTGATGCCAAAGAAACTTCTGTGCAGGCTGTAAATAGCGCGCTTGAAAAATATGATATTAAAGCTGATGAAGTACCCGTGAGTGTTTATACTGGTGAAGGGATTCAAGTTATTAGCCAAAGTGAATACAATAAATTAGCCAAGGCTACTAAAACGCAAGCCTTAGCGCTAAAAGAGGGGACTGCGATTCAATTAAAAGACACAAGTGGGATGGAAAATGCGGCAACAACAAAAAATGTGACAGTGGCAGGTAGTAATTTAGAAGTCACAAAAGAAGAAGATACTTCCATTTTGAGTACATTTATACCAACTTATGTCGTTAGTGATCAAGTTGCAATGAAAGATTATCAACCAAATCACTATGTTTATTGGTTTACCCCGAATGCAAGTGTAGAAGATCAGATTAAAGCCGGTAAAGCGGTGGAAAAAAATACTGATATCGTTTCAGTCGAATTTATGAAAGATATGGTTATCCAAAGTTACGCACCTGTTTTATTTGTCGGAATTTTCATTGGGATTGTCTTCTTCGTATCTGCCGGTAGTTTCTTATATTTCCGTTTATATAGTGATATGGATGTCGATATTGAAAAATTCAAGATGATTTATAAAATGGGCTTGGCCAAAAAAGAGCTGAAAAAGATGATTTATCAACAAATCGGTATTTTATTCTTTACCCCAATTATTGTGTCGGTTATTCATGGCGCAGTGGCACTAACTGCCATGTATCATATGTTTAAAATGGGGATGCAGCTAGCTGGTTGGGAAGTTCTTGGCGTTTTTGTAGTCATCCAAATTATTTATTACTTGGTCGCGCGCATCTTTTACTTCCGCAAAGTCTATCAAGCTGTAACGGCGTAATTTAGCCGCACCTGAGAAAATAACCACTATTTATTTGCAGTTCCCCTTCTTGCTTTTGAGAAAGTAAAATAGGGAACAAGTCAGATAAAGTGGTTATTTTTTATGATAAAAATACCAATATGTCGCAATTTTTTAGATACTTCGTTAAAAAGTTAGCATACTTTTTAGCCACACTTGAATTTTAAATTTTTCTTATTCTTTAAAAAAATCCTGCCCTTATTGAAATAAGGACAATAAATCTGTTATAGTATGGAGCGAATCTGTCAAAAAGGGGAAAAATTGTGAGAAAACCTACAATGAAACCATCGATTTATGGTTTAAATAAAGAAGAATTAATTCATTGGTTTATTGAAAATGGCGAAAAGAAATTTAGAGCGACCCAAGTTTGGGAATGGCTTTATGAAAAACGGGTGACAGCCTTCAGCCAAATGACCAACTTGTCTAAAGATTTAATCGCAAAGTTAGAAGAGCATTTCATCGTTAATCCATTAAAACAACTGGTTGTGCAAGAAGCGAGTGATGGAACGGTCAAATACTTATTTGAGTTGCCCGATAAATTAATGATCGAAACTGTTTTGATGCGACAAGAATATGGGATGTCTGTGTGTGTCACGACCCAAGTTGGCTGTAATATTGGGTGTACTTTTTGTGCCAGTGGGCTTTTGCGCAAACAACGGGATTTAACTACCGGAGAAATCGTTGCGCAGATTATGTTGGTTCAACATTACTTTGATGAACGCGGTGAAGATGAACGTGTTTCCCATGTTGTGGTAATGGGAATTGGTGAACCATTTGATAATTATGATAACGTGATGAACTTTATTCAAGTCATTAATGATGCCAAAGGTTTAGCCATTGGCGCTCGCCATATCACTGTTTCAACTAGTGGCTTGGCGCGTAAAATTAAAGAATTTGCAAACAATGGGTTACAGGTTAACTTGGCGATTTCATTGCATGCACCTAATAATGAAGTGAGAAGTTCCATGATGCGCATCAATAAAAGCTATCCAATTGAAGTGTTAATGGAAGCAATCGACGAATATATTGAAAAGACAAATCGACGGGTGACTTTTGAATATATTATGTTAAATAATGTAAATGATCGCCCACATCATGCGCAAGAATTGGCAGATCTATTAAAAGATAAGAAAAAATTAGCCTACGTGAACTTGATTCCTTATAACCCAGTTAGTGAGCACGATCAATACTCCCGCAGCGATAAAGCAGATGTTTTACGTTTTTACGATATTTTAAAACGCAATGGGATTAATTGTGTTATTCGCAAAGAACACGGAACAGATATTGATGCGGCTTGCGGGCAATTACGTAGTAAAAAAATGCAAGAACAAAAGCAAAAACAGCAAGCTTAAGAGCGGTTGGAACAAGCGCTACCTCTTCAAGAATTGCACTTATCGCAAAAGAAGCTCCTTTAGTCACACTGTTTATTTGCAAATAGGAGTTGAGATGAATTAACGTCCACTCAGATATCCGAAAGAAAAATTTTTGAAGTTGAGATGAAAGTCAGCCTGGCTTTTATCTCAACTTTTTTTATCATCGGCCAGCCTTTTTACCCTGGTTTTAGCTTATTACTTAAACAGCGGGCTTTTTTTCCAAAAGCTAAAAATGACGTTGCGTTTTTCATTGAAAAGAAGTAAAAAGCATTTTATTTCCGACATTTTCTAATTATTGGTAAACTACCCATAATACTACAGGAGGCGCATGCCAATGTTAATTACAGAATTTGAACGAGATAATCGGATTTTAAGAGACCAGTTGGCGGATCTTTTAGCGAAAACTTGGCCGAAAGATTATGGGCAAACAGCAAAAGCAGAAGTTGAAAAATTGTTAGCACCAGAGCGTATTGCCGTAGCCGCATTGGTGGAAGATGACTTAGTCGGCTTTGTTGGGGCAATCCCACAATATGGTCAAACCGGCTGGGAAATGCATCCATTAGTTGTTGTTTCTGATTTTAGACGTCAAAAAATCGGGGCTCGCTTAGTATCTTTTTTAGAATCTGAAATTGCATCTCGTGGTGGCATTACTATTTATTTAGGTACCGATGACGAAAATGATGAAACAACGTTAAGTCAAGTTGATTTGTATCAGGATCTTTTTGGCACGATTGCGCAAATAAAAAATCTAAAGAATCACCCCTACAGTTTTTATCAAAAAATGGGCTATCAAATTACCGGTGTAATTCCAGACGCAAACGGCTGGTTTAAACCAGATATTATTATGGCAAAGCGAATTGGTGATTTTGAAGAACTAACAGAAGAATAAACAAGCACAACAAATACTCGAATAACCTTAAAGTTGGTCTGCTAGCTAACTAAAGGTGTTCGAGTATTTTTAATTGGAATGTATAAATTTTTCACAAGTAAAAACGGGCTTGCAATTTTTCAGAAGATTCTTTAAAATTGTTTACAAAGATAAAAGATGCAATATTCAGAAAATTTAAGTGTTGCATTTTATATTGAAGAAAAAGTAATTGCTAGTTACCAGCAATTGCCGGCTTGTTGTTTTGTTGGGGAGTATGCTTTTTAAGGGGAAAATATGGGGAAAAACCAAAGGAAAGTGCTAAAGGCTTACAAGTTTCGCATTTATCCAACCAAAGCACAGCAAAAATTTTTAATTCAAACTTTTGGTTGCGTTCGCTTTACGTACAATACGCTTTTAAAACAGCGTCAGTTCAATACGATTGAAGCAAGTAAAAAGCTGACACCTGCTGCCTTAAAAAAGGAATTTCCTTTTTTAAAATTAACCGATAGCTTGGCATTAGCAAATGCACAACGAAATTTAGCGCGCGCATTTCAAAATTATTATCAAGGTAGAAGTGGGCATCCAAAAATGAAGCTCAAAAAAAGTACGTGGCAGTCTTACACCACGAATAATCAGCAACAGACAATCTGGTTAAAGGATAACTTATTGAAGGTACCTAAATTAAAACAGCCCATTGCTGTTGTTTGTCATCGAAAAGTGGTAGGAAAAATTAAATCTGCAACAATTACTGCAAAGAATTTGCAACAGTTTTATGTTTCATTATTATGTGAAGAAGAAGTTTATCATTTGCCTAAGACTAAAACTGAAATTGAATTACGTTTTGCTCCAAATCAGCTTGTTGTAGGCAATCAATTAAAATTTTGTCGTCAACTTTGTGTAAATGACCTTGAAACCAAGTTAAAAAAAGCCAAACGAAAATTGGAAATAAAAGCCAAAAGTGCACAGCAACGAAAAGTGAGATTGGCAGAGGCCAAAAACTATCAAAAACAAAAATTAAAGGTACAAAAATTGTACCATCATAAGCAACAGCAAAAAAAAGCGTGGATTGACGAACTAACAATGCATCTGATTAAAAACTATGATTTTTTATATGTTGAAGTCCCAAAAAATGGGATAGAGGGATCTTTTACGTTGGCGGACTGGCAAAGTTTTTTAGTTAAGTTGCAGTATAAAGCCAATTGGTACGGGAAAAAAGTGATTTTTTTAACAGCCGCTAAAACGGTGCGAAAAATCAGTTAAACAGTTTAACTGGAAGGGACTCCAGGGCTCGCCTAGGGGATAAAAAAGCTTGGCTTTGTTTCTAGGAATCCGTTCACTAATTATGATAAACCAAATAAAAAAACGTCATTAAAGGCTGACAGTTAAATGTCATTGGCCTTAATGACGTTTTTTTAGCTGATTTTGTAAACCAGCCAGCTAAAAAAAAAGCTGAAGTCTTCTAAAATTGATTGATTATTCGTGTCTAAATGAGTACCGAGAGCTTTTTTGATCAAAATTTTGCCAACAGGACATCATCTTTTAAACGATAAATTTTTGAAGGACGACCAATTCCCAATGGTTTTTCTCCGATTTCAACAAAGTATTGCAACATAGCTTTTTTGAAGTTGGAATGATCAATACTTTTAAAATCCATGCCCCAAAATTTCGCAAAAACTTTACGAGCTTCGGTAATCGTGAAAGTTGGTCCTAAGACTTGTAAGACGCGCGGTTCATGCTCCATTTTTTCTGCTACCCGGTTAAATGCTTTTAAGACAATTTGACTATGGTCAAAAGCCAAAGAGTCACTGCCAGAAGAAGCGCCGGTTTTTAAATTCAAAATGATTTCAACATCGTGACCACTGGTTAAATAAAGCTCACTACCTTTTCTTTCCATCGTAAACCAGCGAACGTCATCGGCGTCATCGCCGGCACTTAGTGGTTCTTCACCAATAAAAGTTAAATAGCTGACGGTGACGACCCAACCCCGAGGATCGCGATTAGGCGTACTAAAAGTATGGAGCTGCTCAATATTTGATTTAGAAATTTCGACGCTAGTTTCTTCTTGCGTTTCTCGTAAGACAGAGTCATCCGTTGATTCATTGGGCATAACAAAACCACCTGGGAGAGCCCAAGAATTACGGTAAGGATGGCTTTTTCGTTTGATTAAAAGCATTTTTAATTGATCTTCTTCTTTGTTGTAACACATTAAAACCATGTCTACAGTTAAAGATGGCTTTTCGTATTCTGGGTGATCTTGTTTTTTATACCACTGGAGAAATTCTTCTTCGGTGGCGACTTGTTCATAGTATTGTTTTTCTTCAGCTAATGTTGCAAATTCTGGCATAAACGGCTCACCTCTACTTTTAATTAAAAACAAATGGAATAATCAAATTAAACAAAAAGAAAATCAAATAAAAGGGCGTTACTTTACTAGCTTTGTCATTTAGGCTAATAAAGCCTGAAATCGCAATAACAGCCAAGAAAATCCCGCGAAATATTAATGTTGCTAAAAGAAATAGTCGTAAGTTATCTTGTAAATTAAAATAGCCGTACAAGCGGCTGTAAAAGGCGCAAAATACCATGTGCAAGAGCGTTAAAATGGCAATTGCCGCTATTAGAAGACGATGTTTTTTAGTCATATTATTTCCCTCAATTTCGTTAATCTCTTTCATTATACCAAAAAAACTTTTTTTAAGGCGACGAAATAGAGGGAAAATGAATTTGCCGATGTTTTTTACAAGGAAAAGGACTTAAAGAAAGTTGGAATTGTGGTATACTAGCTAAGAATCATTTACGTGATGTGTACTTGAAAATTAGTTTGACTACCTTGGCTAAAGTATGGTTAGCAGCCTATTTTGGTGTTTATTTTATTTTTTTGACTGTATTTTTAAGGTAAGTCATTTAACTTTTTTATTAACTAGGAGGAAAATCCATGGCTGGCAAAGAAACTTTTTATATTACAACCCCAATTTATTATCCCAGCGGCAAATTGCATATCGGAAATTCATACACGACAATCGCCTGTGATGCCGTTGCTCGTTACAAACGTTTAATGGGCTTTGATGTTTTTTACTTAACTGGTGTTGATGAGCACGGTCAAAAAATTGAGAAAAAAGCATTGGAGTTGGGGGTTGAACCCCAAACATATGTGGATAAAATGGCCGCAGACATTCAAAAATTATGGAAGACATTAGATATTAGTTACGATAAATTTATTCGGACAACAGATGACTATCATAAAGCGGCTGTTCAAAAAATTTTCGATCAACTGTTAACACAAGGTGATATTTACCTAGGAGAATACGAAGGTTGGTATTCAGTTTCTGATGAAGAGTATTTTACCGAAACCCAATTAGCCGAAGTTTATCGTGATGAAGATGGTAAAGTGATTGGCGGTAAAGCGCCAAGCGGTCATGAAGTTGAATTGGTTAAAGAAGAATCTTATTTCTTCCGTATGAGTAAATACGCAGATCGCCTGCTAGAATATTACAATGAACACCCAGAGTTTATTCAACCGGAATCGCGCAAAAATGAAATGATCAATAATTTCATTAAACCAGGTTTAGAAGACCTAGCAGTTTCACGAACGACTTTCAAGTGGGGGATTCCAGTTAAATCTGATCCAAAACACGTTGTTTATGTTTGGATCGATGCTTTGTCAAATTATATTACGGCATTGGGCTACGGTTCAGACGATACGCATTTATTTGACAAGTATTGGCCAGCAGATGTGCATATGGTAGGCAAAGAAATTGTTCGTTTCCACACGATTTATTGGCCGATTATGTTAATGGCATTAGATTTACCATTGCCAAAAAAAATCTTTGGTCACGGCTGGTTATTAATGAAAGATGGCAAAATGAGTAAATCAAAAGGTAACGTGGTTTATCCTGAAATGCTCGTGGAACGTTACGGCTTAGATGCTCTGCGTTACTACTTATTGCGGGCAATGCCTTTTGGTTCTGATGGTGTCTTTACCCCAGAAGATTTTGTTGCGCGGGTAAATTATGACTTAGCCAATGATTTGGGGAACTTATTGAACCGTACAATTGCCATGATTAATAAATATTGTGATGGCAATGTCCCTGCTTATGCATCAAAAGTTACCGCTTTTGATAGTGAATTATCAACAACAGCGGCAAATGTGGTGGGGCGTTATCACCAAGCGATGGATAAAATGGAATTTAGTGTTGCTTTATCAGAAGTATGGGCGTTGATTTCTCGTGCCAATAAATATATTGATGAAACAGAGCCTTGGGTATTAGCCAAAGATGAAGAAAGAAAAGCTGAATTGAACAGTGTGATGGTGCATTTAGCTGAAAGTCTGCGTATTGCGGCAATTTTATTACAACCGATTATGACTGAAACACCAAAGAAAATTTTCCAACAATTAGGCTTGGATCCAGAAACAATGGACTTAAAAGATCTACGTTTTGGGGAATTTCCACGTGATACGAAAGTTGTTGCCAAAGGTACGCCAATTTTCCCTCGTTTGGATCAAGAAGTAGAAGTTGCTTACATTCAAAAGAAAATGACTGAAGGAGTAAGTAACCCAGAAGAAGCAGTAAAATGGGATCCAGAAGAAACGGAATTGGTTTCAGTAAAAGAAAAACAAATTAAATACGATGATTTTGATAAAGTAGAATTGAAAGTCGCAGAGGTTATTGACTGTCAAAAAGTCAAAGGGGCAGACAAATTATTACAATTTCGTCTAGCTGCTGGGGACAGTCAAGATCGCCAAATTTTATCAGGGATTGCGGAATTTTATCCTGATCCTAAAGCGCTGATTGGTAAAAAGGTCGTAATCGTAGCGAACTTGAAACCAAGAAAAATGCGGGGACAAGTGAGTCAAGGAATGATCTTATCAGCAGAAGATGAAAAAGGAAACTTAGCCATTGTGGAGGCACCAAAACAAATGCCAAATGGTTCCGTGATCGCCTAATGAAACGAGTCATATTACTTACGTTTTCACGTAAGTAATATGGCTTATTTTATTTAAACTGTAAGTGAAGTATAGAATTTTCAAAAATTTGTGCAACAATTTTCGAAAATCTCCTTCTTACTTTTAAAGAGTTGAAAGCTAGTGGCAAAGATTATTTAATCAGCGTTTTTTTTAGGAAAAAAAAGCGCGAAAAAAAGCTAACCTTAATTTGTTTCTACCATGGATTTTTGCGAAAAGTATTTGCCCATGGCTGCAATCTACTATATAATGTTTCTTGTATTTATATGTTTTCATGAGGGAGTAACTAGCAGCATAAGCTGTGGCAACATCACCAACCGAAATTAACTTTCTGGTGTTGCCTTAATTAGTGAGACTTATGTATGTTATGCACATACACAAGTCTATTTTTTTTAGCTGACTTGTGGATGATAATTTCAAAGGAGGAACAAAATTGTCAGAAGAAAACAAAAAACAGCAGTTGAGCCAAGCGTTTTATTCCCAAACGCCAGATGAGGTTCTAAAAGAGTTAGATGCAACTGCTGACGGTCTAAGTGCCGCAGAAGCCAAAAAGCGTCTAAGTGAATACGGTGAAAACGAGCTGGAAGAAGGCAAGAAAAAATCAATGGTCCAAAAGTTCTTTGAACAGTTCAAAGACTTGATGATTTTAGTTTTATTGGTTGCCGCAATTATTTCTGCGCCTCACGAGCCGGTTGATTCCATCATTATTTTGTTAGTTGTCATTATTAACGCAGTGATGGGTGTTGTCCAAGAGTCAAAAGCAGAAGCTGCGATTGAAGCTTTAAAAGACATGTCCACACCAAATGCCAATGTTGTAAGAGACGGTCATGCGTTATCAATTAAGAGTACAGATCTGGTGCCTGGGGATATCGTATTGTTAGAAGCCGGCGATGTTGTTCCAGCTGATATGCGTCTGATTGAGTCTAGTTCTTTAAAAATTGAAGAAGCGGCTTTGACTGGAGAATCTGTACCAGTAGAAAAAGAATTAGTTGTTTTAGAAGGTACTGAAATTGGTATTGGCGACCGTATTAATATGGCTTATTCCAACAGTAATGTTACCTATGGTCGTGGTAAAGGTGTAGTTGTAAATACAGGGATGAATACCGAAGTTGGTAAGATTGCAGGTATGTTGGCAGCTGCGGATGAAACCGAAACACCACTGAAAAATAACTTGAATCACTTAGGTAAATTCTTAACAGCTGCAATTTTAGTTATTGCTGTGATCATGTTCTTGTTTGGAACTTTAGTTAACGGTACACCTTGGATGGATATGCTATTGACTTCTGTATCTCTAGCCGTTGCTGCAATTCCAGAAGGTTTGCCAGCAATCGTTACAATTATTTTAGCTTTAGGTACGCAAGTATTAGCAAAACGTAATTCGATTATCCGTAAATTACCAGCGGTAGAAACATTAGGTTCAACAGATATCATCGCCTCAGATAAAACAGGGACGTTAACGCTGAACCAAATGACAGTTGAAAAACTTTATACCAATGATCGTCAATATCCATCGTCTGAACATATTCCAGATAACAATATGGCCCTTAAAATTATGAACTACGCCAATGACACAAAATTCAGTCAAGAAGGCGAATTAATTGGGGACCCAACAGAAACTGCACTTGTGAAATTTGGACAAGACCAAGGCTTTGATGTTACTGAAAAAGTAGCAGCAGAACCACGAGTTGCAGAATTACCTTTTGATTCAGATCGTAAATTAATGTCAACCATTCACCAAGAAGCAGATGGTCGCTATTTAGTTGCTGTTAAAGGCGCACCAGATGTTTTACTAGATCGTTGCACACAGTATCAAGTATTTGATGAAGTAAAACCAATGACAAACGCTGAAGAACAAAAAATCTTGAGCAATAACAAAGATATGGCCAAACAAGCATTGCGTGTTTTAGGTATGGCGTATAAATATGTGGACGCTATTCCAACTGATTTAGAAACAGAAGTAGTCGAAAATGATTTAATCTTTGCTGGTTTAGTCGGCATGATTGACCCAGAACGTTCTGAAGCTGCAGATGCTGTTAAGGTAGCCAAAGAAGCCGGTATTCGTCCGATTATGATTACTGGTGACCACAAAGATACCGCAGAAGCAATTGCGGCACGTCTTGGGATTATTAAAGCCGGGGATGATGCTGCCGTTTTAACAGGTGCTGAATTAAATCAAATGTCTGACGATGAGTTTGCGCAAAAAGTTGCAAACTATTCTGTTTATGCCCGTGTGTCTCCAGAACACAAAGTGCGTATCGTTAAAGCGTGGCAAAAAGAAGGCAAAGTTGTTGCGATGACAGGCGATGGTGTTAATGATGCTCCGGCTTTAAAACAAGCAGATATCGGTGTTGGTATGGGTATTACCGGTACAGAAGTTTCTAAAGGGGCTTCTGATATGGTCTTAGCTGATGATAACTTTGCAACAATTGTTGTGGCTGTAGAAGAAGGTCGTAAAGTTTTCTCTAATATTCAAAAAGCTGTTCAATATTTATTGGCAGCTAACTTGGGTGAAGTTTTGACGTTGTTTATTGCAACGATGTTAAATTGGGATACTTTGTTGCCAATTCATTTATTGTGGATCAACCTAGTAACGGATACTTTCCCAGCAATTGCTTTGGGAATGGAACCGGCTGAAAAAGATTTAATGAGTCATAAACCACGAGGACGCAACTCCAACTTGTTTTCTGGCGGTGTCTTCTCAAGTATCATTTATCAAGGTATTTTAGAAGCGGCTACGGTTTTATTTGTTTATTGGTCTGCTATCCAGTGGCCAGTACACGCAACTTATGAAGCAATTCATAGTGATGCTTTAACCATGGCATTTGCAACCCTAGGCTTGATGCAGTTATTCCACGCATTTAACGTGAAATCTGTTCACCAATCCTTATTTAAAGTTGGGCCATTCCGCAACAAATCATTCAACTGGGCAATTTTACTTTCATTCTTCTTGATGATGGTAATCATTGTTGTACCAGGATTAAATGATATCTTCCGCGTTGCACATCTTGATTTATATCAATGGGGAATTGTTGTTGGTTCATCCTTTGCGATTATTCCAGTCGTGGAAATTGTGAAAGCTTTCCAACGAGCGATGGGTAAAGAATAAATAAAGTGAAAGAGGCTGGGATTATCCCAGTCTTTTTTTTGTTATTTTATAGTAAGGTGTTTGCCGGTGACACCTGCAATTTTTATACCGATGGAAAAAGCTTGTCAAAGTGATGTACCATACCTTTTTCACTATGAATAATTATGCTGTGACAGCTAATTTTTTTGGGAAAAATAGCGCTGTAATTTTTATTTCAAAAAATGTTATTCTGAAAAAAATAACGTCTTTCTTGTTGACAAACCGATTGTACAGTTTTATGATGTAGACACATTAATAAATGATGACTGTGATGGAAACACAGTAGGACAATAGCCGCTGTTAAAGAGAGCTGGTGGAGCTGCAAACCAGTACATGCTAATTGTGTGAATTACACTTCCGGAGTCTTGGCGTAAAGCCGCGCGACAGCGTTAAATGTTTGAGTGATATGCTAGCTTTTATAGCATATAATTTGGGTGGTACCGCGAATTTTCGTCCCTTGGCAAAATTGCCAAGGGATTTTTTTTATATCCTAAATTAAAAATTACTTACATTTGAACGTCGTGTAATAAAAAACATTTTTTAATAACAAAATAAAATTTTGCTATGCCAGCAGTTTACTGCTTTCATAAATATAGACGGAGGTCAATAAGATGAATATTATTGATGAATTAACGTGGCGGGATGCCATCAACCAACAAACCAATGAAGAAGGTCTACGTAAACTCGTAGATGAAAAGAGCATTGCGCTTTATTGTGGTGTCGACCCAACAGGTGATTCCATGCACATTGGACATTTAATTCCTTTCATGATGATGAAAAGATTTCAATTGGCGGGCCACCGTCCTTATATTTTAATCGGTGGTGGAACAGGAACAATTGGGGATCCTAGTGGTCGTACAACAGAAAGAACTTTGCAAACAATGGAAACAGTGCAACATAATGTGGATGCATTATCCAATCAAATGCGCAAGTTATTTGGTAAAGATGCTAACATTAGTTTTGTAAATAACTTTGACTGGTTATCAAAAATTTCATTATTGGAATTTCTAAGAGACTACGGTAAAAACTTCAACATTAACACAATGTTGGCAAAAGATATTGTTTCAAGTCGTTTGGAAGTGGGGATTTCCTTTACCGAATTCACATACCAAATTTTACAATCCATCGACTTTTTACACCTATTCAAAACTTTTGGTGTACAACTTCAAATCGGTGGTGCCGATCAATGGGGAAACATTACAGCTGGTCTTGATTTGATCAGAAAATTAGAAGGACCAGAAGCAGAAGCCTTTGGTTTAACAATTCCTTTAATGCTAAAAGCAGATGGAACGAAATTTGGTAAAACTGCCGGAGGCGCTGTTTGGTTAGATCCTAAGAAAACCTCCCCATTTGAATTCTACCAATTTTGGTTGAACCAAGATGATCGGGATGTCATTAAATACTTGAAATTCTTTACTTTCTTAGATAAAGAAGAAATCGATACATTAGCGCAAAAAGTTGCGACTGAACCGGAAAAACGGGAAGCACAACGCCGCTTAGCTGAAGAAGTGACCCGCTTTGTTCACAGCCAAGAAGATTTAGACGAAGCGCAAAAAATTACCGAAGCGTTATTCTCTGGTAATATCAAAGATTTAAATGCTACTGAAATTGAACAAGGTTTTGGCAAAATGCCAACAGTTGAAATTTCCAACGACCCTGAAAATATCGTGGAATTATTAGTAGCAACAAAAATTGAACCATCAAAACGTCAAGCACGAGAAGATGTTTCAAACGGAGCTATAAGTATTAACGGTGATCGTATCACTGATTTAAATTTTGTCGTAACACCATCTGATCATTTCGAAGGAAGATTCGTTGTTATCAGAAAAGGTAAGAAAAAATACTTTTTGGCCAAAGTATTAAATTAGAATTCAATAATTTTTTACCTTGAAAAACAATGATTTTCATTTTCCATTTCAAATGATGAACTGGTCTTAAAAAAGTAAAGATCACTGTTAATACGTTACGAAAAAGAGCATTCTGTCTTGACAGAGTGCTCTTTTTTTATCGTATGTAAAATAAAATCACTTCACAAAGATAATGACTATCAGATTGAGGTTAACCTAAAAATAATTCACGAATAAAAAAAACGACTAAAATTCCGCCGATTAAAATAACGATTGTTTTTACATCTGTTTAGAATTTTCAGATAAAAAGTATCACGCGGACTGGTTTATTAAATTTTCACAATTGACTTGAACTTTAAAACAATTTAACAATTAAGAATTTGATTAAAAAACAGTCCAGATATGATTTTACTTTTAAAAAGAACAGGTGTAACCTACAAACGACAAAATTTTTATCAATACTTTTTTAGGAGGAGTTCATCATGAGTGAACAAGGAAACGATTTGAATCTAAATGCCCTATTTATTGGGGACAAAGCTGAAAATGGCCAAATTTACAAAGCTTTGTTAAACGAATTAGTAGACGAGCATTTAGGCTGGCGTCAAAATTACATGCCACAAGACATGCCAATTATTACGCCTGAAGAAAAAAGCAGTGAAAGTTTTAAAAACACTGTCAACAAAATGGAAGATGTTTTATCTGAAATTTCATCACGGATGCGCAGTCATTCTGTCCCATGGCATACTGCCGGACGTTACTGGGGACATATGAACTCAGAAACGTTAATGCCATCATTGTTAGCTTATAACTTTGCTATGCTTTGGAACGGCAATAACGTAGCCTATGAATCATCTCCTGCTACAAGTCAAATGGAAGAAGAAGTAGGACGTGAATTCGCGCAATTAATGAGCTATAGCGATGGTTGGGGACATATTGTTGCTGACGGTTCTTTAGCAAATTTGGAAGGCTTATGGTATGCCCGCAACATTAAATCATTACCGCTTGCCATGAAAGAAGTTACACCAGAATTGGTTAGTGGAAAGTCAGAATGGGAACTTTTGAATTTGTCTACGAAAGAAATTATGGACTTACTTGCAACAGTGCCCGAAAAAATTGATGATATTAAAGCTGCTTCTGCCCGTAGTGGTAAAAACCTAGAAAAATTAGGAAAATGGTTAGTTCCACAAACAAAACACTACTCATGGTTGAAAGCTGCTGACATTATTGGGATTGGCTTGGATCAAGTTATTCCAGTACCAGTGGATCACAATTACCGGATGGATGTTAATGAACTTGAAAAAATCGTGCGCAATTTAGCCGCTGATAAAACACCAATCTTAGGTGTTGTGGGTGTTGTTGGTTCAACAGAAGAAGGCGCAATCGACCCAATCGATAAAATTGCTGCCCTACGCGACGTTTTAGCAAAAGACGGTATTTATTTCTACTTGCACGTAGACGCTGCTTATGGCGGTTATGGTCGTGCCATTTTCTTAGACGAAGATAATAACTTTATCCCATTTGAAGAATTAAAAGATGTTCATTTTGAAAATGGGGTCTTCACTGAAAATAAAAATTATATTTTAGAAGAAGTGTACAATGCTTATCGTGCCATAAAAGAAGCTGAATCTGTTACAATTGACCCGCATAAAATGGGTTATGTTCCTTATTCTGCTGGTGGGATTGTTATCCAAGATATTCGGATGCGGGACGTAATTTCTTATTTTGCAACTTACGTTTTTGAAAAAGGCGCTGATATTCCTGCCTTACTAGGCGCTTATATCTTAGAAGGTTCCAAAGCCGGTGCAACAGCTGCCAGTGTTTGGGCTGCACATCATGTTTTACCATTGAATGTTGCCGGATATGGTAAATTAATGGGGGCATCTATTGAAGGTTCACACCGTTTCTTTAACTTCTTAAATAACTTGTCCTTTAAAGTTGGCGATAAAGAAATTGAAGTACACCCATTAACTTATCCTGATTTCAACATGGTAGACTATGTCTTCAAAGAAAAAGGTAATGATGATTTAGAAGCAATGAATAAATTAAATCACGATGTTTATGACTACTCTTCATATGTCAAAGGAAGCATTTATGGTAATGAATTCTTAACTTCACATACTGACTTTGCTGTGCCTGATTATGGTGACAGCCCATTACAATTTGTTAACCAACTTGGTTTTTCAGATGCAGAATGGCGTCGGGTGGAAAAAATTACCGTATTGCGTGCCAGCGTAATGACACCATATATGAATAAAGAAGAAAACTTTGAACAATATGCTGAAAAAATCAAAGTTGCGCTTCAAGAAAAATTGGAAAAAATCTATGCAGAAAAATTAGTACATTCAGCACACTAATCAGTCAGTAGACGGCAGGGTCAGTTGCCGTCAGGTAACTGATCGACTGCGGTCCAATTTTAAGGAGCGTGTCAAAAGTGAGTAAGTCAGATATTAATAAAATTAGTTTGGGGACTTTTATTGGTCTAACAATGGCTTTGTGTGCCACCGTTCGGAGTATCCCAACTTTAGCAGCAGTTGGATGGACATTAATTTTCTATTCAATTTTTGCAGTTGTCTTTTTTGCCGGCCCAATCTCAATGATTTCCGGTGAACTTTCTACCATGTTGCCAGAAGAAGGCGGCCCACAATTATGGGTAAAAACTGCCTTAGGTAGCAAATGGGGTTTTGTAGTTGCGTGGTTACTATGGGTGCAAATGTTCCCAGGAATGGTAATGGTAGCCTCAACTTTAGGCCCACTTTTAGGAAATACATTTGGTAATGTCGCATTAGGCAATAATCACTGGTTTGTTTTAGCTTGTATTTTAATTATTTACTGGATTATTACCATTTTGAATTTAAAATTTGATATGGCCAAAGTCGGTGGTAACATCGGCGTTTGGTTAGGCGTATATATCCCCGTTGTTGTAATGTTTGTACTTGGCTTATTTGCCTTTTTCAAGGTTGGCTTAGTATCAAATGGATACTTGGGTGCTTTTTCTTGGTCAAAGGTTTTACCAGACTTGCAACATATTGAAACATTAAAATATTTAGCAGGTATTAGCTTTATTTTCGTTGGGATCGAAATGAGTTCAGTTTATATGCCTCGTTTGAAAGATTCTACGAAAAATTATACCAAGGGAGTTTTCATCGCTTTAATTGGTTTAGTTTTACTAAACGTTATTAATGCAATGCTTGTTGCCAATGTAGTCCCAGCGGGCAAAATGGAATTGGCCAATATTACCCAACCAATCATCATTTATTGCGAAATTTTGGGTCTGCCAAAAATTATTGGTAATATTTTCAGTTTCATGGTGTTCATTGGTGTCTTGTTACAACTTTCTGCTTGGGTAACTGGTCCTTCAAAAACTATTATTCAAGTTGCAAGAGAAGGTTTCTTACCACCTAAGTTTGGCTTCCAAAAAGAAAATAAATATGGCGTTTCTAAAAATGTTGTCTTGACGCAATCGATCGTTATTTCACTATTTGCGTTATTGTATGGGGTTATGGATGATGTCAGCACTGTTTTCTTAACTTTAACGAACGCTACGACAATCGTTTATTGTATCGTATATGTTCTAATTGCAATTTCCGTTTTAGAATTACGGAAACATCATCCTGAAATGGCTCGTCCTTACCGAATTGGTAAAAAAGGGAATGCTTTTGTATGGGTTGTTAGCATCATGTTGCTATTTTCAATCGTTGTCGTTACGTATGCGACATTACGGACATCTACTTTAGCGAATGCGTTGTTAGTTGCAGCTATTGCAGTTGTGATGTTTGTTATTCCTTTGGTCATTAATCACTTTAAGAAAAATGACTGGAAAGTTGCTGTTACTGACTCTTCTGCAGACCACTTGCACCATAGTCATTAACAATTTACTAAGCGTTCTGTCGTAAGTCCTTGCGGCAGGGCGTTTTTACTTTGAAAAAATAAAGAAGGTATTTACATGAAAAAAATTTCAACCAAAGAAAGTGCTGCGGTTTTGGCAGCCATGTTAGCAATTTTGGGAATATTAATTATCGGCTTTCAGCTAAGTCCTCATGTTCCGATTTTATTTGTTTTCATGCTGCTATTATTATATGGTCGCATGAAAAAATTTTCGTGGGATGATATTCATGGAGGGATTATCAGTGGCATTACCCCAGGTATTATTCCCATCATTATTTTCTTATTAATTGGCGTGTTAGTGGCCGCTTGGATTTTAGCAGGAACAATTCCGACGATCATGGTTTATGGGTTTAAAATTATCTCGGTACGTTTTTTCTTACCCACAGTTTTTGTCGTTTGTTCGATTGTCGGATTAACTGTAGGAAGTTCATTTACAACAATTTCCACGATCGGAATTGCTTTTTTAGGGATTGGCCATATTTTAGGCTTTCACGATGCGTATACAGCAGGAGCAGTTGTTTCGGGGGCTTTTTTAGGCAATAATATTTCACCGCTATCAGATACGACCAATCTGGCAGCTGGAATTGGCGAAATTGATTTGTTTCAACATATTGCCAATATGCGTTTCACCGATTTACCTGCTTTTGTAATTAGTTTTATTTTATACGTCTTTTTAGGTCATACAAGTAAAACAGCTAATTTGACGAGTGTGAATGAAATGATTGCCAATATGGAAAATAATTTTTGGATTTCACCTTGGACATTAATTCCTTTGATTATATTATTTATTATGGCAGTCAAGAAGATTCCAGCAATTGCGACATTATTAACAGGCGCCAGCGTTGCGATTGGACTTAGTTTTATTCATGATCATACTTTAACGGTGCAAAAAGTTGCCACTATTTTAATGAATGGTTTTACGGCCAAAACAGCTAGTGAGAAGTTGAATACACTTTTATCCCGTGGTGGTATTATGAGTATGTTGGGTTCAGCCAGTCTCATTATTTTAGCGTTGGCTTTAGGCGGCTTATTATTGAAATATCAAATTGTGGAAAATATTGTTGAAGCACTAAAAAGTAAAATGGATCGTCCGTCTCGTTTGATCGGTTTGACCGCTCTTAGCAGTATCGGGGTAAACATTATTGTGGGGGAACAGTACTTATCGATTATTTTACCAGGAGAAACATTCAAAAAATCTTTTGAAACAGCGAAATTAGACAATCGCTATTTAACTAGAACTTTAGCCGATGCAGGTGCTAGTGTGAATGCGTTGATTCCTTGGGGGGTTAGCGGTACATTTATCGCGGGTACTTTAAAAGTGAGTGCTATGGCATATGTTCCTTTTGCCTTTTTTCCTTTATTGGCACCGGTCATTACCATTGTGGTAGGCTTTATTTTAAATCATCGCCAAACACATGCAGCTCATCCTGTTCATTAAAAATAAGCTAAAAAAACCATCAAGGTCTGCCTTGATGGTTTTTTGGCTAAATTTAAGCTTTACGAATCATTTTCTTGCGGATTTCCTCAATTATAATCAGAGGTAGAGGAATACAAATTAGAAATAGCCAATCTTGTAGTTGAATGCCGGTGGTGCCAAATAATTTTTGTAAAAACGGGACATACATCAAACATGCAATTAAAATCACTTCAAAACAAATCCCCCCTAAGATTCGTTTGTTTGAGAAAAAACCAATTTTAAAAAGTGATTGTTCTGCGGTGCGACAGTTAAAAACAGCGCCAATTTGGCAAAAGACAATTGCAGCTAAGGTCATAGTTGTGGCCATGGCATAAACGGTGCCGTCAGTAGCTAAGGCAGTCGTGGGCCAGCCGTTTAAATGGTTGACAAAGAAATAGGCGCCGATTGAAATAATGGAGGCTAAAAGACCATACCAAGCAAAGGCCTTTAAAATAATTTGCTTGGTTAATAAATGTTCTGTCCGCTTACGGGGCGGTTTTTTCATAGTACCGGGTTCAGTTTGTTCAGTTGCTAACCCTAAAGCAGGTAACATATCAGTACCCAAATCGATTGTTAAAATCTGCATAACAGTTAAAGGTAAAGGAATCATACCTTTTGATAATAAAAACAATAAAGAAGGGACTGCTTCTGGCATATTGCTATTTAGAATATACAATAAAAATTTGCGAATATTGTTGTAAACCGTCCGCCCTTCTTCAATTGCATTTACAATAGATGTGAAATTATCATCGGTTAAAATCATATCGGCTGCTTCTTTGGCGACATCGGTTCCGGTGATTCCCATCGCAACACCGATATCCGCTTTTTTCAAGGCCGGTGCATCGTTGACCCCATCACCTGTGGAAGCAACGATTTCACCTAAACTTTGCAATAGAGAGACTACGCGGTATTTTTGTTCAGGAGCAACGCGAGCAAAAATAACTTCATGTGTTAAATTTTCTTTTAATTTTGAATCAGACATATTAGCTAAGTCATCGCCGGTAATTACCCGGACGTCAGCGCCTTTGACGATGCCGATTTTGCGGGCAATACTTTTGGCAGTTAGACCGTAATCACCAGTTACCATGATGATTCGAATGGAGGCATCATGACATCTTTGAATTGCCTCCATGACATTTTCCCGCGGTGGATCCTGACTGGCGGTGATACCGACAAAAGTCAAATTTTGTTCGCAATTTTCAATGGTTAAATTTGTTGTTGTCTGTAAAATACGATCAGCAAATGCTAAAGTACGTAAGCCTTCTTTTGCAAAATCATCATTTTTAGCTAAAATTTCTTTTTTTACAGCTTCAGTTAAGGGGATGACTTGCCCATTTTTTAAATAACTTTGGCAACAGCTTAAAACTTCGGTAATGCCACCTTTGGTAAAGACGTAGTTTTGCCCATTATTTTGGTGGATAGTTGACATGCGTTTGCGTTTTGAGTCAAAGGGAAGTTCGTTGTAACGGGGATAATTTTTCCTTTCATCCCTTAGATCGTAGTCAGCCTTAGCAGCCAAAATTAAAAGACTGCCCTCATCGGGACTACCCACTAATTGGTAGTGATTGTCTTTTTCTTCAATGGCTGAGTCATTACATAGACTGGCAATCCGAATCAGTTGTAATAAGTCATGCTCTTGTGCTAAATCTATTTTTTTACCAGCTTTTGTCACGATGCCGTTAGGTTCATAACCAGTACCAGAAACTGTGTAATCATCTGTTGGAAGCCAAACTTTTTCAATGGTCATTTCATTTTTGGTTAAAGTACCTGTTTTATCAGAACAGATGACCGTAGTTTCGCCTAAAGTTTCTACACTATTCAAATGTTTTACTAACGCATTTTTTTTGGCCATTTTTTGGACAGCCATTGCAAGAGATAAGGTAACGGTTGGTAATAAGCCTTCAGGAATAAAGGCAACAATCATTCCCAACGCAAAAATGAAAGCTTTAGGCCAGGGATATCCGACAAAAAAGACAGCGGCGACAAAAAACAATGCCCCAATAACAATAGCAATTAAAGAAAGCTGCCGTGTTAATATATCCAATTCTTTTTGCAGCGGACTTTTAACAGCTGCAACAGAAGTAGTCAAACTGGCAATTTGGCCAAATTCAGTGTGCATTCCAGTAGCTAAAACGACAAAGGAGCCACTGCCATTGACCACCGATGTACCTTCATAAACCAAATTTGCTTCGGCGTACTTACCAGCGTTTTTTAAGACTGCGTCGGTTTGTGGATCGGTTTCTTTATTGACAGTAATAGATTCACCAGTTAATGAAGATTGGTTTACTTCCAGACTATCGGCAGAAAGTAAGCGACCGTCGGCGGGAATGTTATCACCACTATTTAATAAAACAATATCTCCGGGTACCAAGTCGGCGGCTAAAATTTTATTTGTTTGTCCAGCTCGCATGACTTTAACGTAACTAGGCAGCATTTTTTGTAAAGCACTGGTAGCTTGTTGGGCGCGATATTGTTGCCAAAAACTAAAAACGCCATTAATCAAATTGACAAGCCAAATCGCAATTCCTAATTCTGGCGTACCAGTCATTAAGGCGATGAGGCCAGCTACCCACAATAAAATTGCCATCATACTTGTAAAGTTAGTTAAAAACACTTTTAATAGTGATTGCTTTTTTGTGGCAGCAATCACATTCTTTCCGTATTTCGCCAACCTGCTTTTTACTTCCGCCTCGGTTAGTCCGGCTTTTGTGCTGTTCATATTTGTGAGCGTGTCAGCACTACTTAATTTGGCATATGCTTGAAGTGATTTTGCTTGTGCCATCTTCATTCACCACCTTTATCTATATTTTCCAAGACTCTTAGAAAAAATGCAAAAAATAACCCTTTTTTTAGAGAATACTTTCTTATTAGTAGAAAAACCGCTAAAATGAAATTATCACAAAAAAAGAAAGTAGGAATAACTGTGAGACCAAATCTTGGTTATTATGTCCAAAATATTAATGATATCGTACAAGATACAGAAAAAATCGGGGAAGAAATGAACCCGCATTATGAAATTATTCGCACTGCTATTGATACAAATGAACTAGCAAATTTGACGCCAGAAAAGATTGTAGAAGTCGTAGATGTATTTGCTGCCGGCACAAAAAAATACAAAGCAATGTTAGGGCAAATTGAAAAACTGCGTCCACCTGCAAAAGTAATGGGAATTCATAAAAAATTCCAACGTTCTTATGAAAAATATGTTGCTGGCTGTGATGAAATGATTGCCAGTTTACAAACAGAAAATGGGATTGATACAAAAGCCTTTGATGCTTCTGAAACAAAACAAGACGAAGCAACCGACGAAATCTCATTTTCTATTCAACGAATGACAAACTTATTATTAGGCAAAAAATAAAAAGTTTATTGTCGTTTCATTCTCAAACTAAAAAAAGAACCTTGAAAATTTTTGTTAATTTTTTCAAGGTTCTTTTTGTAAGCTATCAAGGCAGTATAAAATTGCCACAAAAAATATTGCTTTGACTGCTTTTTTCACTATCTAGCCTTTTTTATGTCTAGCTTTATGGACTAATTCTCGGCGACAATAGAACACAATTGCAAAAAATTTAAGAAGCAATTTATTGCAATTGTGCCTTAATGCTTAAAAGCTAAGCGAGTCCGAAAAACTTTTCTGACTGTCTAGCTTCACGAATCAACCCTTCGGCCAAAAAACTAAATTTGCGAAAATGAAGGGAGAAATGAATTTTATTCACCTGAAGTGAGCAAATAAATCCTGGGAAAACGGGATAATTAGCAAAACGAGAGTTATCTAATTTAACTGTAACGTTATTTTTATGACAAAAAAGCACTTGTCGTTTATATTAAATACATAACCAACAACAACCTTTTTATTTTTCATTTTACTCCATTTGAGAGTAATTACTCCTTTTTCCATTGGGCCTAACCAACCCAATGGTTTTTTTATGCCTAAAAATAAGAAAAATGAGTGTCATATTTCTTTTTTTAGATGAAAAGTTACGAAATGAATTTTCTTATTTTTAACTTATAAAAGAAATTAAAAATCAAAAAAATGATAAAAAATAAAGTATATGTTTTTTTATTGTAAGGTGGCGCAATTTTTTTGAATAGGTTTGTTCCAATTTTTAATTTCACTTCAGAAAAATTGCCAAGAATTGAAAATCATGCTAATCTTAAATTACTAAAAACGAAATGAGGGATCCTGCATTGATTATTTAACCAATTTATTGAAGCTGCATTTAGACGAAAAACTTGGAACGACCAAGGTATTCGTGTGCAGATTTTCAGGATTGGTTCAATGACTTTGTAGGGTCTTTTTATCTGCCTTATTTGTCAATAACCCAAAGTGGGGACCGTTCCTGAAAATAGGACGGTCCTTTTTTATATTGTTGTAAAAGATAAAAATGGGACCAGTATTTATGTGTAGCAATGTCTGACTTGGAAATATACTTTGGCTAGTTAGCACGAATTAAATAAGTACATTTCCACAGTTTTTATATGAGGTGATAAGATGACCGTAATAAAAATACACGATTTGACGTTTGGTTTTGACAACCAGGGCGTTTTACTTTTTGATCATAGTAATTTGGTAATTGATGAAAGTTGGAAACTAGGGCTGATTGGTCGGAATGGGCGGGGAAAAACGACGCTTTTAAATCTACTACAGGGTAAATTTCCCTATGAAGGCCAGATTACGCATCAAATGTCGTTTACCTATTTTCCTCAGCAATTGCAAGACAAAGGGCAGCTAACCTTTTATGCGTTACAAGAAGTAGTAAATTTTGAACAATGGCAACTAGAACGTGAACTAAATTTACTCGGCGTAGATCCTGAAATTTTGTGGCGCCCCTTTGTCAGTCTTTCCGGTGGGGAACAGACGAAGGTTTTACTAGCGTTATTGTTTGTGGATGAATTAAACTTCCCGTTAATTGATGAGCCGACCAATCACTTAGATGTCATGGGGCGAAGGCAAGTTGCAAAGTATTTAAAACGAAAAAAACAAGGCTTTATTGTGGTAAGCCATGATCGTCATTTTGTGGATGAAGTGGTAGATCATATTTTATCGATTGAAAAAAGTCAATTGGTTTTATATCAAGGTAATTTTTCAGTTTATGAAGAACAAAAGCAATTGCGGGATAAATATGAGTTGGAACAAAATGCTAAATTAAAAAAAGAAATTGGGCGCCTGCAACAAACCGCAGCTGAAAAAGCGGAGTGGGCCCGCTCTCGCGAAGGGGATAAGACGAAAAAATCAAAAGGCTTTATTGATACAGAAAAGCGCCGCGTGAATAAAGGGGCAGTGGGAGCGGATGCGGCTCGTACCATGAAACGCTCCAAAGCAATTGTGAATCGACTAGAAGATCAAGCTGCGCAAAAAGCAGAGCTATTAAAAGATATTGAAACAGTCGATAGGCTGCAAATGAATTTTGCTCCTACGCATCATAAGTTATTGTTACAAGCAGAAGAGTTAACGCTAGTCTATGGCGATAACGCCCCACTATTTCAACCCGTTTCATTTGAATTACGTCAAGGGGAACGCCTGGCAATAAAAGGGATCAACGGTGCTGGTAAATCGTCTTTAATCCATTATTTAATGGAACATTTTACCGGTAATAGCCAAGGGATTTTGAAGCGCCCGCAAAATCTTACTATTAGCTATCTGCGTCAAAATTACGAAGATAATACCGGGACTTTAACAGAATTTGCGGAAAGTCACCACCTGAATTACGAAGACTTGTTAAATAATTTACGTAAACTGGGTGTTGAGCGAGAAGTTTTCTATAATAAAATTGAAGATATGAGCATGGGGCAGCGTAAGCGAGTAGAATTGGCGAAGTCTTTGGCAAGTCCGGCAGAATTGTTTATTTGGGATGAACCGCTAAATTATTTGGATGTCTTTAATCAAGAACAACTTGAAGCCGTTATAAAAGCCGTCCAGCCTACTATGGTGATCATTGAGCACGATGAAACATTTTTAAACAACGTCGCGACAAAATTTTTGGAATTAAAAAAGTAACTAGGAAAATTCACTAAAAATAAAAACAGCCGGTGTTTTGAAGTTCCCAGCAAAAGTTAGAGAAAAATTCTGACTTTTGAGGTACTAAACCTACCAAAAAAGGTAGTCCGGCTGTTTTTTAGTTTGATTTAACTGAATTAAACTAAAGAAGGCGTTAAAATCGTACTACTTATCAAAAATAGGATAGATGGATTTAATTTTCCACATTACGAACATAGTCGTCAAAGTATTTAATCAAATCATTTTTCATTTTTTGATACTCTTCTTCGCTATATTCTTTTTCTTCAATTTTGCCATTAAAAAAGGGCAGGTTTAATTCTTCTTTTAAGCGATCCAAAGCTTCTTGTTGATTCATTGTATAATCTCCTATAACAAATTAAATGATTGTGTTAATAATTCATACTGTTCTTGCATTGTAGTTAGACGTTTTTTAAAACTTGGAATATCATCGTCGTCGTGGAATAAAACTTGCTTTAGTTCAAAATAAAAATCGTCAAAAGCGTTAACGAAAGCTTCAACTTCTTTAGTTTGTAATTGGACATTTTGATCACAACGGACATACGCCTTTTCAGCAATAGCATAGGCTTCAGCCGTAGTTAAAATCGCTAAATTTACATTATAACGACGACTGATTACTAAATCAAAAACGGACTGACATTTGTTTAATAAGTTTGAAAAGTCTTTTAATAATAATTCAACAGGGGTTTTAGTAAACATGGGGGATTCCTCCAATTCTTTTATGGCTGTTAGTCTTCAAATAAAACACAGACACATTCAGGGGCATAAACGTCTTTTTGAATTAAGGTTAAGTGACCATCTTCTTGATTGCGCGTATAAAGCGTCAAATTGTCACTGTTTTGGTTGGCACAAACGACATATTTATCGCTTGGGTCAAGCGCAAAGTCCCGTGGAAATTCACCTTCAGTACTAATCGTTTGAACTTTTTCAATGGTCAAACCATCTTCTGAAATTGCAAAAACAGCAATTGAATTATGCCCACGATTGGATGCGTATAAGAAGCGACCATCTTGACTAATGCGAATTGCAGCACCACCGTTAGCACCAGTGAAATCTTTTGGTATTAAGGAGTCTTGCATAATTTCTGTAAAGCTACCATCTTGTGGATTATAGCTTAAAACAGTCATGGTACTATTTAACTCACCTAATAAATACGCGATATTTTTTGTTGGATGAAAAACTAAATGACGTGGGCCTGCGCCATCTTCGGTTTGGTAAATCGCCACTTCATCTAATTCACCTGTTTCACTGACATTATAAGTGTAAACGCGATCGGTACCAAGGTCGCAAACAACAAGGCGTTTGTCAGGGGTTAAATCTGTATAATGAACATGAGGATTATCTTGGTTTTCATTACTACCCGTTGGTTCATCGTGCTTAATAATGACACCTGGTTTTAAACTGCCATCTTGTTCTACGCCATAGACGCTGATTTCACCCAAATGGTAATTTGCACCATAAACTAACTGACGCTCTTCATCCACTGCCACATAGCATAATGGTGCGCCTTCTTTTGTCACGGCATTTAAAAAGTTGAAATCTTTATCGTATGCACCACAACCACCTTTGCCATCAACGGCTGTTACAGTGTATAAATTTTTTGCCTTACTTTGAGCTAAATAAGTTGGACTATTTTCTTTGGTCGCCAATTCCAAGTCTACCAATTGCTCATTTGCAGTATCTAAAGTAATGCGATAAATTCCTTGGCTGACACGTCTGGTATAAGTACCTAGTAATAAGTGATGTAACATGTTTTTCCTCCTAAATAATTATTTGCAAACTTTTTCTAAGAAAAAATTTTTCATTCAATAAGTCGTACTCTTTTCTATTCTACCACAAAGAATCCGCTTTAGAAGTCAGAGAAAAGTTTAGTTATGTTATAATGAAGGCTGTTAAAACAGTTGGATTATTTGCATGGCGTCTCTTTCATACGACTTAAAGCCAGGCTATAACTTCCATAAAACTGTTGGAAAATTTGAAAGAAGAACCAATTTGAAATTAGGAGGCAACTACAAATGATAGAAGGAAAAATTACGGCAATTGGCGAACAGGCAATTGATCCAAAAGAGAAACTTTTAATCTTTTTTGATGAAAGCGCCACAGCTGGGCTGAAACCTTATGCCATTATTCAAGATGTGCCAGCAGCTTCTGAAATTACGCTAAAAGTTGGAGATGAAATCAGTTTTGGCAGCGCCAAATATACAGTCACCCATCTAGGAAATACGGCATTAAAAGGCCTGCATGAAATTCAACATGCATCTTTTGTATTTGATCAAATACCAGCAGCTGACAGCATTGTAAATGGGATATACTTAACACCTTTTGAAGTTCCCCATTTAGAAGTAGGCATGATGATTACGTATCCTTAAATGTTAGAGGTAAAGTTTTTTTAACAAAAAATGGAAAATAAACTAAAATCGCATAAAATCAAAATTTGGTGTAATGTGCTTATGAACGTATCACCATTAAAAAAAACACTAATGACAACTAATTAAGGAGGTTACTGATGGAAAAAGAGAAGAAACGTCTGTCGTGGTTTTGGAAATGGTTTTTGAATAATCAGTTTGTGACAGCGTTGTTAATTATTTTATTAATTTTATTGATTTTAAATGCTTTTACGAAGGTTTCGTATTTATTTGAGCCAGTGGCCCAATTTGTCGGTGTCGTGGGCTTACCCATTGTTTTAGCTGGGGTCTTTTATTATTTGATGAACCCCGCGGTGGATTACTTGGAAAAAAAGGGGCTAAAACGAATTTATAGTATCATCTTATTGTTTTTATTAGTAATTGGTTTAATCACTTGGGGTGTGGTGGTTATCGTGCCAAAAATTCGCGAACAAACTGCCAGTTTTATTGATAATTTTCCCAATTATTTGGATGTTATCGACCAAAAGGCCAATGAAATTTTAAACGACCCAATGTTTGGTACCTTTAAAGATCAGTTTGATAGCTATGGTGACAAAATCACAACCTGGCTGACAGATTTCATTCGTAATATTTCTAGCTCAACTATTTCTAGCATTGGCAAAATAGTCGGGGCAGTGGCATCAACTTTGGTAGCGATTTTTACGATGCCATTTATTTTATTTTATCTTTTAAAAGATGGCCGTAATTTAGCACCTTATTTTGTTAAATTCTTGCCAAATAAAGTTCGCAAACCGACGTTAAAAGTATTAAGAGAAATGAATGACCAGGTTTCATCTTATATCAGAGGCCAATTAACAGTGGCCTTTGCGGTTTCGATTATGTTTATTATCGGCTTTTCTATTATTGGTTTGGATTATTCGGTCACATTAGGTGTTGCGGCAGGCTTTTTAAATTTGATTCCTTATTTAGGTTCGTTTTTAGCAATGGTCCCGGCGGTGTTTTTAGGAATTGTTGCGGGTCCGATTATGCTGGTAAAAGTTTTGGTAGTTTTTGTTATCGAACAAACTATTGAAGGGCGTTTGATCTCGCCATTAGTATTAGGCAATGAGCTTTCGGTCCATCCGGTTACTATTTTGCTGGTATTATTAACTTCTGGTAAATTATTTGGGGTCGTGGGGGTTATTCTGGGGATTCCTGTTTACGCGGCGGCCAAAGTTTTAATTACACACCTTTTTGAGTGGTATAAAGATGTCTCCCAATATTATCACGAAGAAGACGTAGAAGAAGAGCAATAAAAAAAGGCGCTATGACAAATAATTTGTCACAGCGCTTTTTTTAAGCTGCTAATTCTTTTAGATCACGCATACCACCAATAACATGAATGGCGTGAAAGCCGTGATTTTCTAAGAAACTCGCGATGATTTCTGAGCGACGTCCGGAATAGCTAATCACATAGTAAGTCGCATTTTTATCTAAATTATTTAATTCATTAGGAAGACTAGTCGCTGGTACTGAAACAGCGTTTTGCAAATGGCTCATTTCAAAGTCTTGTAAATCGCGAATATCTAAGATGTTCAGCACTTCGTTTTGTCGTAGCAAGTTAAAATCTTGTACGGAAATTGAAGTCATCTTTCATCCTTCTTTCTTTTTGTAAGATGTTTGTATCTTAGGATATTTCGCCATAAAATTCAACATTTTTCGCTCAAACTGATAAAATAATGAAAAGAAAATGAATGTAAACGATTTTCATGCTGTTTTATTAAGGTTATATATGAATAAAAGAATCGCTAAAACAGAAAAACAGGAAATAAAATTCCTGTTTTAGCAATAACAATTGTTTTGTTTTGGCGTTTTTTGCTTAAATTTTGTCGAAATTTTGATAGAGATAACTTAAATCCGCCATTTCGTGACAGATTTTAACGCCAGTATTGGTCGTTTTTACTTTCGTACGGTGGATAACTTCATCCACTAGGCGTTTAACCGAAATAATATCGGTCCCGTTTTTCACAGCATCTGCAACCGAGGTGAAGGGTTGATGAGCGGCTAGTTGCATACCATAGCTATTGGATAATAACGTATAACCAGCAATACCGGTCGTTTTTTGATAACTTTTGGCGTAACCGCCATCGATAACAATCAATTTACTATTGGCCTTGATTGGATCTTCTCCTTTTTTTTCTTTAACAGGTGTATGCCCGTTAATAATATGGCCATGATGAGGCAAGTCGAATTCGGCTAACAGTTCTTGGCAAATTGTTTCATCATTACGTAAGCGATAGTAAGGATTTTTCTTTTCAATATGCGTTTTTTTGTCAGCAATGTAGTAGCGTTCAAAAGTTGTCATGGCTTCTTTACCAAAAAGTGAAGAACTTTCCCCGGTCCATAAATACCACAGCATATCTGTGGCAAAATCATCATGGCAACTAGGGTCTAAATAGCTTTTACGGACTTGTTCTTCGTAAAAATCGAGTAATGCTTTGCCGGCGTAATTGTGGCCATTAATTCGTAGCGATTTTAAATCGCCATTTTCATGTAACGGAATACACCCGTGGAATAGTAAATTATCGTTATAACACAAATACATAGATCCTGAAGCCAACATAAAATCCATATGGCGTTTTAGTTTTTCAGATTCTTGAATGGAAGAAAGGAGACGGGCAATTAAGGTTTCTTCTTCTTTTGTTAAGGTTAGTGGTTGTTTTTCATCCACAGTAGGGCCATTGAAATCAACCAGTGGATACACGACGTCATCAAGCGTGATGGTTTGACTGGAATAATCGATAAACGTTAGCACATTGCGTTTGTCTAATAAGAATTCCGGACGGCGCAAGATTAATTGGCCCTCCAATTTAAATTGCAAAATAGCAGTTGCTTGCTGAATTTGATTGAATAAAATTTGTTCAGCTTCAGAAAATGTGTGCATGTCTTCGGCTTTTAAATTAAAAGCCGGGGTTGGTTCGTAGTATTTTTGAGCATAGGTCGCTAAAGGGCGTAAATTGATACCATAACGCTCTTCTAAAATATCTAAGTTTCCGTAGCGAGAAGAAATCCGTAATAAATTCATCGCGGCTACTGGAGAACCCGCAACAGCTGCTAACCAGACGATATCGTGATTACCCCATTGAATATCGACAGAAGGTAAATTGCTTAAGCGTTCCATTATTTGATCAGGTTTAGGTCCCCGATCATAAATATCGCCTACTACATGAAGATGATCAACTACTAGGCGTTGTATCGTCTTACATAAGGCAGTAATCAAGGCTGGTGCTTGGTTTAATTCAATAATACGATTCACAATCGTAGTAAAATAATCGATTTTGTCTTTTTTTGTATCTACTTCAGTTAGTAATTCTTCAATAATATACGCAAATTGCGGTGGGAGTGCTTTTCGAACCTTTGAGCGGGTATATTTGCGTCCAGCATAATTGGTAACTTGCAGAAGATAAGGAATATTTTCTTTATAATAGGCGATTAATGCTTGTGGCTTTAAAGAAGCTTTTTGTAACGCCAATTTTTCTTCTGGGTAATAAATAAGGGTGCATAAATCGGTAATCGGGACTTTGGGCATAGCTTGGAAACACTCTTTAACTTTTTCTTTGACACTACCTGAGCCATTACGCAAAACATGATCAAAAGCATCAAATTCTCCGTGAAGATCGCTAACAAAGTGTTCTGTTCCCTTGGGCAATTGCACAATAGCCTCTAAATTTATCAGTTCGGTTAAGACTTGTTCTTTTTTTGGAAATTTTTCTTTAAGTAATTGGTAATACTTCTTTTCCAAATTATCACCTCCGCTATTGTAATAATATAGCAAATGATTCTTTTTATGTATAGGTAATAAATTGCTTTTAAATAAGTAATTAATACATAAAATTATTTATTGGTATAGTTGTATATACAAAAACTTAAAGTTATCAAAGAAAATATAAAAAGCAAAATGCGTGATGTAGATATAAAAAAAGTGGTGCTCACTGAAAAGTTAAGATAAGGAATCATTTTTAAATAAAGAACTTTTAAAGAACAAAGTAGACCCCCAATTACAGTTGTTTTTCCAGTATAATAAAATAAAATTGTAAAATAAAGGAGACGATTGATGAATTTATTAACGAAAAATACGTGGCAACAACATTTAGGCTATGCTTTAAAAATTGGGATCGGCAGTGCTCTGGCCATTTTACTGGCAGAATTATTAGGATTGAACTTCGCCGCTTCAGCGGGGATTATCACGCTATTGACGATTTCAACTACTAAAGTGCAAACGTGGCGTCTGTGTTTACAACGAATAGGCACTTTTTTGGTAACGGTTTTGTTAGCTTTTTTTATCCAACCCATTCACCAGTTAGAATGGATAAGTTATGGTGTCATTCTCGTACTTTTGACATTTGGTTTAAGTGCGCGTAATCTATTGCCCACATTATCGGTCAATGCTGTTGTGCTTACCCATTTACTAGCAGGAAAAGCTCTTACGTTAGCAGCGATAATCAATGAATTTTGGCTTTTGGTGATTGGTCTTTTTATTGCGATTGTCGTAAATCACTTTCAGCATTATGAAAGCCAAAAAAAATATTTGAATTACTGCCGGACAATCAGCGAAAAGAAGTTTAAAATCGTTTTTGAAAAACTAGCTGCCTATTTGGCCGACAGCGAGGTTAATAATCACGTGTGGGATGATATTATCGGCTTGGAAAAAGAGTTGCACAACTATACTCAAGTAGCTTTTGCCTACCAGCAAAATCGCTTACCGCTAACCGATGATTTTTATTTAGATTATTTTGAAATGCGGACACAGCAGTGCAATGTCTTGCATAATTTGCATTATGAAATAAAAAAATTACGCCGTATTAAGAGCGATTCTGCCGTTATTGTTGCTTTTTTAAATGAAATTGCAGCCCATTTTGGGGAGATGAGTCAACCAATTCATCAACTGCACATGATGGACCAATTGGTGCAAAAGATTGAAGATGCCAGTTTGCCGCAAACCAAAGAAGAATTTTTACGCAAAGCGCGCCTGTATCATATTTTGATGGACTTAGAAGAGTTTCTAATTTTTAAAAAGCGTTTTTTGCAAAAGCATCATCCAGAAAAAGTTGCTGCTTATGAAGCGCAACTGGCAACAGAGGAATAAGTGACATAGACTTGGCAGACGGCAAAATATTTTTGGCGCTTGCCAAGTCTATTTTATTTTTAGAAAAACAGTATTTTAATCACATTATTCCAATATAAAAATGACGTAATCAGTTTTTTTATTGACAGAAATATCAGAAAATTATAATTTTTAGGTTGACGAGGAGCGCATAATCCTTTATCATTGCTAGCAATAACACAAATGCGACGATAAGATAAGTACAGATGATGCGTTTTAAAGAGAGCTTCGGTGGGTGAAAAGAAGTAAACAAGGGCATCTGGAAAATGGTCTTTGAGCAGGAAACTGTGAGTTTTGAACAAGCAGTTGACGGGAGTGCCCGTTATAGCACAGTAGTATGAATACGTACTATGATGAGGTCGGACGAATTGTTCGATGAATAAAGGTGGTAACACGAAAAGCTTACGCTCTCGTCCTTATTTTGTTTAGGCAAAATAAGGACGAGAGCTTTTTTATTTATAAGCTTTCAAAGTAAAAGCAGGAAATTAAAAAAGGAGGAAAAAAGATGAAATTGAAAAAAATAGTAACAGGGATTGTGACACTCGGGGCAGTAATAACGCTGGCAGCTTGCGGTGGTGAAAATAAAAAAGCGGCACAAAAATCTTCTGATAGTGCTACAAAAGAGGTTGTCGTTGGCGTAGCACCAGGACCTTATGGGGATATGGTGACAGATGTCATTTCACCGTTAGTTGAAAAAGATGGTTTTAAATTGACTACCAAATTATTTAATGATTATGTTCAGCCCAATAAAGCATTAGATGCGAAACAAATTGATGCAAATTTGTTCCAACACACCGCCTATTTAGAAAAATTTTCTGCTGATAATAATTTGGATCTAACTGCGATTGGGACTGTTCCCACGTTAGGGATGGGGATTTATTCTAAAAAATTAAAAAACTTAGCTGCAATCAAAGAAGGTGCCACTGTAGCGATTGCGAGTGATGCTTCTAACTTGGCCCGGACCTTACAATTACTTTCAGTTAATAATTTAATCACAATTAAAGGTGATGTGGATGAAACAAAAGCAACAGTAGACGATATTGATAAGAATCCTAAAAATTTGGAATTTAAGACACTTGACGCAGCACAATTGGCGCGGTCAATTGATACTGTTGATTTAGCATTAGTACCTGGCAACTTCGCCTGGGCAGCAAAACTAGATCCGGTCGATGCCTTGGCTTTGGAAAAATTAAAAGAAGAATATAAAAATGTATTTGTGGTACGCACCGCAGATAAAGATACTAAGTTAGCCAAGACCATTCAAGCAGCCCTTGTTAGTCAAGACTTTAAAGATGCCATTGCAAAATCAGATTTTAAAGACTTTGATAAACCGGCTGATTGGCAATAAATCGGTTTTTAGAAAGGACAGTTTTGGGATGGATAAAATCGTTTTAGAACATGTGACAGTCAATTTTACCCAGAAAAAAAAGACTTTTGCTGCTGTCAAAGATGTTAGTTTAACAATCAAGCAAGGTGAGATTTTTGGGGTCGTAGGACTTAGTGGTGCAGGGAAAAGTACGTTAATCCGCACGCTAAACCTCTTACAAAGACCTAGTTTAGGCAGTATTAAAATTGATGGGACAGAAATTACGCAATTGCCGACAGATCAAATACGCAAGCTCCGTCAAAAAATCGGGATGATCTTTCAACATTTCAATTTGATTAATAATAAAACCGTGGCAGAAAATATTGCTTTTGCACTAAAAGCAGGTAATTGTGATAAGGCTCTTTTGCCGATACGGGTAAAAGAATTGCTGGCTTTAGTTGATTTAAGCGATAAAATGGATAGCTACCCCAATCAATTGTCTGGTGGTCAAAAGCAACGAATTGGTATCGCCCGAGCACTAGCGAATAATCCAGAAATTTTATTATGTGATGAGGCAACGAGTGCGTTAGATGTAGAGACAACAGAGGAAATTTTGCGAATTTTAGCTGAAATCAATCAGAAATTAGGAATTACCATTGTTTTTATTACCCACGAATTGGAAGTGGCTAAAAAACTCTTTCATCGCATGGCAGTGATGGAAGCAGGAAAAGTGGTGGAGATGGCTTCCACCTACGATATCTTTGCAAATCCCAAGGCGCTTATTACGCAAAAATTAGTGGGGCGTTATTTGAACCTACATTTACCTCAAGAGCTGCTACCGGATTTAGCCCAAGGACGCTTAATTGAATTAAGGTATCAAGGGGATAATACGCTGGCTCCTTTAATTACAGATGTTGCCAAACAATTTGATGTAGCTATTTCAATTATCCATGGAAAAATTGAATACATTCAAAATGATGTAATTGGTATTTTGCTGGTCTATTTAACCGGAGAAAAAGAGAATGTGGAAAAGGCAGTCTTGCAATTAGCAGAAAAAGTATTTGCCACAAAAGAAATTAAGGAGGAAAGCAAATGGCAGAAACCGTAGAAATTTTACAACAGCATTTGCCTAAAGCTTTGGCAGACACCTTTTATATGGTGGCTGTCGCGACAATTATCGGCGTTATAGTTGGCGGATTAATTGGTTTACTGTTGTTTTTAGCTAGCAATGTTTTATTTCATCAAAATATCCTCCTTCACAAGACAGTAGGTTTTATCGTTAATGCAATTCGATCATTACCGTTTCTCATTTTACTGGTAACCCTGATTCCTTTTTTGGCTGCCATTTTAGGGGACCCTTATACGCCGACAGGAGCTGCAATTTCACTATCTATTGCAGCGATTCCTTTTTTTGCTCGAGTGGCAGAAGGGGCCTTTGCAGAAGTTGATCCGGGAATTTTAGAAGCCAGTGTTGCCCAGGGTGCAACAACCAAACAAATTATTTTAGGTGTGATTATTCCTGAGAGCTTACCGGGCTTAATTCGCGGCCTTGTATTAACAGTTATTAGCTTGTTGGGATATTCTGCGATGGTGGGAACAATTGGTGCTGGTGGAATTGGCGATTTGGCAATTCAATATGGGTATTATCGTTATGAAACATTGGTTTTAGTGGTGATTATTTTACTATTAGTGGTAGTGGTGCAACTTATTCAGTGGGGTGGTGACCGATTGGCGCAACATTTTACCCGTTAAGATTTAAGGAGTGATAAAGTTAGGGAGTGAGGCAAGTGTACAAAAAAGTACCAGCAGCATATTTACAAAATAAGGTGACTGGTGAAATAGGAAATGCAGCTGGAATCTTTTATCCAACCGATACAGCAGAAGTTGTAGCTTGTATAAAAGACGCAGCAAGTAAACAGCAAAAAATTATTACAGTCGGGGGCTATACCGGACTCACGGGGGCAACTTTTGCCAAGCAAGAGGAATTTTTGCTGTGTTTAAAAGAGATGCAGCAAATTATAAAACTAGATGAACAAACATTAACTTTAACCGTCGAGGCAGGAGTAACGCTACAGGCAATTCAAGATTATTTAGCACCTACACCGTATTTTTACGCGCCAGATCCTGGTTCTAAAGCGGCTACAATTGGTGGCACGGCAGCCACAAATGCTGGTGGAATGCGCGCACTTAAGTATGGGGTAACAAGAGATAATATCCGGGGGATGGAAGTGGTATTAGCCGATGGCAGTATTGTCTTTGTTGGTGGTTTAAATAATAAAGATAGTTCAGGTTATGATTTAAAAGACTTATTTATCGGTTCAGAAGGAACACTAGGTGTCATCACCCAATTACAGCTGAAGTTGCGCGTAAAGCCTGCAACTTCCCGTAGTTTATTAATTGGATTTAATAATTTAACAGACTTGGCGCCAGTTGTTTATCAAATTTTAGCTTCAACAATTACTCCGGCTGCGTTGGAATTTTTTGAAAAAAGTGGCTTAAAATACGCTGCTGATTTTTTGAAAATTCCGATGCCAACTATGACCGGCACAGCTTTTTTATTATTAACAGTAGATGGTAGCAACGCAGAATGTCTAAATCAAATTGAAAGCTTAAAAAAATTGCTAGAAGAAGCTGATATTACGACTTTTAAAATTTTTACAACCCAAGAAGCTAATCTGATTTGGCAACTGCGAGGCGCAATTGTTTCTGGGGTAGAAGCAAGTAGCCAACAAGAACCATTAGACATTGTAGTACCGATTAATCAGATTACCGATACGATTGTCTATATGAAAAAATTGACAGAGACATTGGGGCTAGACGGTGTGTTTTTTGGCCATGCTGGTGATGGGAATATACACGCATGTATTATGCGACAAAACTTGGCAGATACACTTTGGCAAGAGCGGTTAGCAACTTTTTTGAATCAGCTTTATGAAAAGATTGCTGCTATAGGTGGCTTACCTTCTGCTGAGCACGGGATTGGTTTGTTAAAGAAAAAATACTTTATGAAAAATCTCCCGCCTGAAAAATTAGGCTTAATGCGACAGCTTAAAACAGCTCTAGATCCCAATGCTATACTAAACCCCAATAAGATATTTGACTAAAATAAAAAGCATAGTTTAATTCATAAGTCTAAATTTATTAAAAGTTATTTTCTAAACTTTTGGTAAATTTAGACTTTTTAGCTTTGTCGCAAGTATATCCATCTCCGGCTTCACAATCTAGCTCGTAATACCAAATTTAGGCTGTTTTTGTTTGTTTTATACAAAATGCGAATATTTTTTGTGTTTTTTAAGCAAAAATAAAAATAATCCTTGTGATTAATTGCATATTTATGTATATTAATACATAAAACTTAAAGTTGGTGGTTGGATGTCGTATCTTTTTTCAAATTATCAAAGAAAACCGTATGAAATTATGTCGGGAAATGGCTGCTACTTAACAGACCATACGGGGAAAGAATATTTGGATTTTACTAGCGGTATTGGTGTTTGTAATTTGGGGTATGGGAATGAAAAATTAAATAGTGCATTAAAAAAGCAAGCAGAAAAGTTGTGGCATACGCCTAATCTCTATCAAAATTCTTTGCAAGAAGAAGTTGCGGAAAAATTGTGCCAGCGCTTTGATTATTTAGCTTATTTTTGTAATAGTGGCGCAGAAGCCAACGAAGCGGCAATTAAATTAGCCCGAAAAAAAACGGGAAAAACGCAGATTATAACTTTTTGGCAGTCTTTTCACGGACGAACATATGGTGCGCTGTCTGCCACCGGTCAAAAAAGCATTCAGGCAGGTTTTCACCCGCTAGTACCAGATTTTGTACATCTCCCCTTTAACGAACTGGCACCTTTACAAAAGGCGATAACGAAAAAGACCGCAGCAGTAATGCTAGAAGTAGTTCAAGGAGAAGGCGGTGTACTTCCGGCAGATAAAGAGTGGTTACAAGCAGTAGCCAAGTTATGTCGTGAGAATGATTGTCTTTTAATTGTCGATGAGGTTCAAACCGGAATTGGTCGCTGTGGTAGCTTATTTGCTTTTGAAGACTATGCCATTTATCCAGATATTGTAACTTTAGCAAAAGGCTTAGGAAATGGATTTCCAGTTGGAGCGATGTTAGCCAAAAAGGAACTAGGTGCATCTTTTCTTCCGGGTAGTCACGGATCGACGTTTGGTGGCAATAAAATGGCGATGGTAGCCGCAAAGACGGTATTAACTGAATTAGCTGATCAAAATATTTATGAGAATGTAAAAATGCGTAGTGAAGAATTGGTGACAGGATTAAAAAAACTCAATGCGCCTTTCATTACGTCGATTCGTGGCAAAGGTTTAATGATTGGTATTGTTTTACAGGAAGAAACAAATGTAACAAACCTTATGCTAGCGCTAGAGACAGCAGGAATGTTGACTTTACGGGCGGGGGAAAATATTTTACGCCTTTTGCCACCACTGATTATTACGAGCACAGAAATCATCCACGGGTTGCATATTTTTGAGAAAGCTTTTTCAAAACTTAGTTTACAAGAATAGGTGATTAATCAGCGCATTCAATGTTTTAGGGCAAGAAAATAATTACAATATTTTGTATAAAAATATAAAAAATATCAAAAAAATTAATAAAAAACATTGACGTGAAAAAAGCTTATGTTTATAATCAGATTAATTTAATAACTTGTGTTTTATTGCTTATAAATTAGAAGGTGAGGTGACAAGATGATGAAAGCTGCGATAATCGGGGTAACTGGCTATACTGGGCTTGAATTAGTACGATTGATTTGCAAGCATCCCGTTTTGGAGCTGGGAACTTTACACAGCCACGGGCAACATACAAAAAATAGTGCCGAACTTTATCCCCATCTAAACGATTTAGTAGAAAAGACAATTATTGGGTACACACCAGAACAGGTGATGGCAGAAAATGACATTGTTTTTTTTGCAACACCGGCTGGCGTAACCAAAGAAGAAGCGGTGCCTTTTGTAGCTGCCAATTTTCCAGTGATTGATCTATCTGGGGACTTGCGATTAAAAGATGGCGCTACTTATCAAAAATGGTATAAAAAAACGCCAGCTGATGCCAAACTATTAAAAAAAGCACAGTACTGCTTACCAGAGTTAATGGATAAAAAACCGGGAAATTTAATCTCCAACCCAGGCTGTTATGCAACGGCGGCCATTTTAACTGCGATGCCATTAGTAAAAGCAAATCTTATTGAAGCTACTCCGCTAATTTTTGACGGGAAATCCGGCTTAACAGGAGCTGGTAAAACGTTGTCTGACAGTAGTCATTTTGTTACATGCGCCGAAAATATGACAATGTATAAATTAAATGAGCATCAGCATATTCCAGAGATTATTAGCGTGCTCC
Source organism: Enterococcus montenegrensis (assembly GCF_029983095.1). Classification (NCBI taxonomy): domain Bacteria; kingdom Bacillati; phylum Bacillota; class Bacilli; order Lactobacillales; family Enterococcaceae; genus Enterococcus; species Enterococcus montenegrensis. Next base: position 2,312,492 of record NZ_CP120467.1, on the reverse strand, counting down.
AACAATTTGATAAATCTTTAACCAATATTCACTTTACGACGAGTCTCATCCCAGTTAAACGGGGGATTATGATGACCCTTTATGCCCAAATAAAAAAAGGTGTGACGGAAAATGAAATTTATGCTGCCTATACTGCAAGTTATAACCACCGTGCTTTCGTCCGAATGCAGCCACTTGGCCAGCTACCACAGCTGCGCCAAGTGGTGGGCACCAATTTTTGTGATATCGGCTTGGGTTTGAATGTAGAGACCGGTATTTTGACCGTGGTGGGTGTCATTGACAATTTAGTCAAAGGAGCCAGTGGTCAAGCGTTGCAAAACTTCAATTTGTGGGCGCAATTAGACGAAGACACGGGGCTTAGGGATGTGCCCATGTTTCCTTAAAGGAGAAAAAAGATATGCAAAAAATTAATGGAACAATCGCCACACCCAAAGGTTTTGCAGCAGATGGGAATCACTGTGGCCTAAAATATAAAAATCACGATATTGCTTGGCTATACTCGATGACACCAGCACAAGCGGCTGGCGTTTTTACTACGAATCAGGTTAAAGCAGCTAGCGTTACTTATACCAAAGAAATTTTACTAGCTGGAAAATTGCAGGCTGTTGTAGTAAATTCAGGCAATGCAAATGCTTGTACCGGCGATGAAGGATTAAAAAATACGAAAGCAATGGCTGCGGTAACGGCAAAAAAATTACAGATTGCACCGGATTTGGTCGCCGTCGCCTCAACGGGAATAATCGGAAAACCCCTACCAATGGAAAAAGTAACTGCAGGTATTGAAAGTCTACAAAAACAGGGAATAGCTGATAATTTCGCCAAAGCAATTTTAACCACAGATACCTTTACAAAAAATGTGGTTTATCAAACTGAAATAGATGGTCATTGCATTACCATGGCTGCCTGTGGCAAGGGCTCAGGAATGATTCATCCGAATATGGCCACAATGTTAGGCTTTATAACTTGTGATGCCAATATTTCGAGTTTGACGCTACAGCAATTACTTTCAGAATTAACGGAGGTAACTTTTAATCAGATTACAGTCGATGGCGATACGTCAACAAATGATATGGTATTACTACTGGCAAACGGCGCTGCTGGTGGCCACGAAATTAAAACCAAAACGTTAGCCTATCAAAAGCTAAAAGAACTTTTAAAAACAGTGATGGAAGATTTGGCAAAAATGATTGCCAAAGATGGCGAAGGAGCAACGAAATTAATTGAAGTAACTACAAGTGGAGCCTGCGATGATTTGATAGCTCGCATGATTAGTAAATCAGTAGTTGGTTCTCCATTAGTTAAAACAGCAATTTTTGGTAAAGATCCTAATTGGGGCCGCATTTTATGTGCTATTGGGTATAGCGGAAGTCCAATTAATCCTGAGGAGGTTACAATTACTTTAGGGGATCAAATAGTTTATGCCAATGGACTGCCGACGGTTTTTGATATGCAAAAAATGACAGCAGCACTGACTGAAGATGTCATTAAAATTTTTGTTACTTTACAACAAGGCAATGGTCAAGGAAAAGCCTGGGGATGCGATTTGACCTATGATTATGTCAAAATTAACGCATTGTATCACACCTGATGATTTTAAAATCAAGTTTTCGGTAGATTTCAAAATTTAAGGAGTGATAAAAGATGGAAAATAATGACGTGATCGTAGTAAAGATGGGCGGTATCGCCTCTGACAATTTGGATAAAGCTTTTTTTAGTCAACTAAAACAATGGCAGGCAGAAAATAAAAAGATTGTCATCGTTCATGGTGGCGGTCACTATATTTCTAAAATGATGACATTAATGAATTTAAAAGTTGAGGTCAAAGAGGGCTTGCGTATTACCAGTAAAAAAACACTAGAAATTACCCGGATGGTGCTGTTGGGTCAAGTCCAACCATTGATTACCACTTCATTACAAAGGGCTGGTTTACAACCAGTCGGGTTAAATGCCGGCTGTAATCAATTGATTCAAGGCGATTTTATTAATCGCAAAAAATTGGGTTACGTTGGTGAAGTAACCCAAATTTCAAATGCATTATTGGAAACCTTGTTTCATACGGATCAAATCCCTGTTATTGCGCCATTAGGCATCACGCCACAAGGACAGTGGCTTAATATTAATGCCGATGAAGTAGCTTGTCAGGTTGCAGCAAGTTTGCAGGCAAAAAAATTGTTTTTACTAACCGATGTACCAGGAATTAAAAAAGATGATGTGTGGTTAGATGAAGTTTGTTTTGAGCAATTGGAACAATTTGTGACACAAAAAATTGTTACTGGAGGAATGGTTCCCAAAATCACTAGTGCTAAAAAGGCACTAGTAGCCGGTGTGCAATCGGTATGCATTAATAACACCATTACAAATTCTGGGACTACTATTTTAGCAAAAGTACCGGTACTGGCGACAAATTAAAATACTATCTTCAAAAAAATCTGCCGCAAAAAAGCGGGCAGGTTTTTTCTTTTTAAAAGCTTAAATCCAAGTTGCGGTATATTTTTTGTCAGGACATTACTTAGAATGATTAGAAAAAATGATTTTTTTTGATTATTTTGAAAAAATGGTATTTAGTCAGGTAATTGAGCCAATTTTTCTTAAAAAAGTGATAAAATACAATTTGATATAATGTTTAGAGATGAATTATCTTTAGATAACGTTTTTACTACAAAGTAGCTAAGGGATATCATTTGCGACAAGACTGATTTCTAAGTACAATAATCTTGTCGGAAGGGGAGTAAAGAAAATGGCTGAATTTGCACTAGCGGCGGCAGGGCTTGAGACCGTGGCATTACGCGTTAAAAATCGAAACTTAATGATTGAATTTTATCGCGATATTATTGGTTTTAATTTGAAAAGAGAAGAAAATGAATTAGCAATTTTTGGCAACGCCAAAAGTAAAAGCGAATTGTTGTGGTTGGAAGAAAGTCCTTATGCACAAGACCACACTGGTGAAATTAAGAAATTACAACGGTTGTGTTTGGTGATTCCTTCTGAAAAGGAGTTGGCCGATGTGGCACAACGTCTAATTAAAGCAGACTATCCAATTAAAGATGCATTAGCAGACAACGATGCAACGGGAATTTTAGTTGAAGATCCTGAGGGCAATCAGTTGGAAATTTATTTTGGCACAAAAAGCGAACATCAAAATCCAACAGCGTTTAATCTTGCTGATTTAGCGCAAAAAGCCACAGGAGAATTTCCCCGTTTATCAGATGACGTTCATTTTGATAAACTTCATCTAAATACAAGTCGCTTAAAAGAGCAGCAAGATTTTTTAGAAAATGTTATTGGTCTAAAAGTTCAAGATGAAACGAGTGGTATTTTGGCTTTAAATGGCGGAAACTTCCATGTGGGACTAACGGCTGGTCAAGGAGGAACATTAGATCTTTCAACAGATGATGTTTTAGGGCTTGATTTCTTACAGTTTCGCGTCTTACCTACAGATATCTTAGCTTTAGCAGACCACTTAGCAAGTTTAAACGTTGCGTTTTTCATCGATCAGAAAAAACAAATTATTACAATTTACGATCCAACCGGAATTGAATGGTGGTTCATTAGTAAAGATAAAAAACGGCATTAAAAAGCAAAACGATTGAATCTGGACGATTAGTCCGGATTCTTTTTTTGAAGGATAAAAAGATAAAATCTTGAGAAATTTGCACAGCAATTTATTGAAATTCCTTTTAATACTTAAAAGCAAAACGAGTTTGTGCAGTCTTTCTTTTCTTGAATTACGTGGTAAAATCAAAAAAAGCAACTAAGAATTAAAGGTGAATAAGATGTATGCAAAAACAAAAGTATGTATTAATGAGCAACTGGCTGCAGGTATCTTTCCTGGTGCGGCTTTTGCCTTTATTGAAAAAGAAACGGTGGATGAAACGATAGTAGGCGCTCAGATGATTGTACCCCATAAAGTACCTTTACAAAAAGATACGCTGTTTGATGTGGCTTCTTTAACCAAAGTAATTTGTACCACGAGCGTTGTTTTGCGTTTAAACCAACAGGGGATTATACAGTTAGATCAGCCGTTACAAAAGTATCTACCCGCTTTTAGAAATCCGCAAATTACCTTACGCCACTTACTAACCCATACTTCTGATATTAAGACATGGATTGCCAATCGAGATAAGTTAAATAAAGAAGAGTTAAAGGCGGCCTATTTAAAATTACAACCGGGCGAAAATTTAGGCAAAGTTGTCCAATATACAGATGCGGGGACGATTTTATTAGGTTTTATGCTAGAAGAAATATATCAAAAGACAACTATTGAAATTTTTCGTACAGAAGTTTTGGAACCATTAAAGATGGATGATAGCTTATTTTTACCATCTGAGGCGTTAAGAAGTAAAATTGCACCAACGGAAGTCTTGCCTGACGGCACTGTTTTGCAAGGTTTAACCCACGACCCTAAGGCGCGAGTATTACAAGCTGAAGCTGGAAATGCTGGTCTATTTACTAACCTGTCAGATTTAGAAATTTTTGCCCAAATGTATTTAAATTGGGGCCAAGATTATCTACGTGAAGAAACCGTGGCAATGCTTTTGACAGATCAAACGCCAACACATACTAACAAACGATCTTTGGGCTGGGATTTAAAATATACTGTAGATGATAAATGCCGTCCGTTGTTATTTCACACTGGGTATACAGGGACCTTTATGCTATTAGACCCTGAAAATAAAAGCGGTTTTATCTTTTTGAGTAACCGGGTACATCCTCTAGATAATCGCCAGCTTTATTTGAAAAAAAGAGATGAGATCCTTACATTATATTTAAAAGAAAAGGCTCACAAAACGTGAAAAGTGGTATAATACTTCAAGACAAGTTGTTATAAAAAAGAAAGTAATATTTTCCAAACGAGGCAAAACATTACAACTAGGAGGAAATTGATAATGGAACCATTATTTATGAAACCTGTTTTTCAAGAAAAAATTTGGGGTGGCAATCGATTACATACAGTTTTCGGTTTTGACTTACCCAGTGATAAAATTGGAGAAGATTGGGCGATTAGTGCCCATCCCCATGGTGTAAGTGTCGTTGAGAATGGCGAATTTGCTGGACAAAAATTAGACGATTTATGGCAAAACCACAAAGAGTTGTTTGGTAATCCTACTGAACCTGTTTTTCCACTACTGATTAAAATTTTAGATGCAGAAGATGAATTATCTGTCCAAGTACACCCAGATGATAAATATGGGATGGAACACGAAGGTGAATTAGGTAAAACCGAATGCTGGTATATCATTGATGCCGCGCCGGGTGCAGAAATTATTTATGGGCACCATGCACAAACCAGAGAAGAATTAGCTGAAATGATTCATGCTGAACGCTGGGATGACTTATTAACTCGTGTGCCAGTGCAAAAAGGCGATTTCTATTATGTACCAAGTGGGACAATTCATGCCATTGGTAAAGGTATTATGATTTTAGAAACTCAGCAAAGTTCTGATACTACCTACCGTGTGTATGACTATGATCGTAAAGATGATAGCGGAAATACACGGGAGTTACACATCCAACAATCTATTGATGTAACGACCATACCAGCTTTAAAACCAGAATTAAATGTAACAGAAGTAAAAAAAGGAAATTCAAGTATTATCACCTATTTGAAAACTGACTTCTTTAACGTTTACGAGTGGCAAGTTAAAGGTGAATTGCATCTAGACGCTCATGCACCATATACGTTAATGACTGTGATTGACGGTTTCGGTGAATTAAAAGTTAACGGTAAATCTTATGAAATGCCAATGGGAACAAGTTGTATTATGCCAAACGGTATTTCTGATTGGACAGTTGAAGGTGACTGCAGCATTATCGCTTCAGAGCCTGGTGCAAAAGAATAATTTCAAAAGTAAAACCTGTGGTAAAAGTCACTTTGATTTTTGCCGCAGGTTTTTTATTTGTAAAGGAAGGATAAATTTTTACAAGAAAAAATAGTGCTTTGACTGTTCTAGCTGTCTAGCTTTTCTGCCTATTGATTTTTACTGCAGCATTTGAGATTTGGTACAATAGAAAAAAAGGAAAGAGATGTGTTGCAATTGTTTTATGCGCCGTTATTCGTAACTGTATTTGCTAATTTGTTGTATCATTTTGCTTCAAAGAGTGTGAATGAAAAGAGCAATCTGTTCTTTTCACTTTTGATTGTTTATGGAATTGCATGGCTAATATGTCTAGTAACTTTTTTATCAGGAAGTCATAAAACTAGCCTTTTGCAAGAAGTAAAATATTTAAATTGGGGAACTGTTTTATTGGGAATTGCGATTGTTTTTGTAGAGGTGGGCTATTTGTGGATGTATCGTTCAGGCTGGCCTGTGAATATGTCAGCGATTTTAGTCACGAGTTTATTGACGTTAGCGTTAATCCCAATTGGCATTTTTATTTTTAAAGAACCCTTTAACTTAAAAGAGGCAATGGGTATTTTATTTTGCTTGTTGGGGGTCTATTTACTGCAATAGTTATTAAAAAATCAGCAAAGATTGATTAATGACAATAATACGCCTTAAATGTTCAATGTTGGCGTTGAACATTTAAGGCGTATTAGATTGATCTGTTTTTTATTAAGATAATTTTGTTAAGTCTAAAACAGTTTCTCGTTGGATTAGCTGGTGGGGAACAATGACTTTAATCCCGTCTGTGATCTGTTGATTAATTTGCTCCATCAATTTTTGTGTTGCCATTTTTCCTAAGCGAGCGACATCAATATCAAGGCTAGTGATATAAGGATGGACGAGTGTGGAGAAAATGGAATTATTAAAACTAATTAACGATAAATCGTCGGGAATTTTTTTACCATAAATTTGGGCCAACTGCATAATACGCATCGCAAACAGATCATCAATAACGACTAATGCAGTAGCCTGGGTATCTTTTAATATATCTTCAAAGACAACATAATCTTCGGGTGTTTCAAATTTAACTGCCGGTTGAGTCGTCAAATTTGCCATCATCAAGGCTTTTTGATAGCCAAAATAGCGCTCAAAATAAAGATTTTCCCGGGTCGTATTCGTAGCAAATAAGATATCTTTGTGCCCGCGGGCAATTAAATATTCCGTTGCTTGTTTTCCAAGTAATTGGTTGTCATTATCGACAAAAACAATTTCGCTTTCGTTTTGATAAGGCTGTCCAATTAAAGTAAAAGGTATTTTATTGTCATATAAATAGGCAATAACTGGATCATGATTATCCGAATAAGTTAAGATAAAGCCGTCAACTTGTTTTTGTAGATGCATCCGTTTAACATTTTCCAAAAGAGTCTCAAAATCTGGCGCAGAAGCAACAGCCACAGACATTTGATAGGTACTGGCTTCTTCGTTGACCGCTTCGATAGTTTCTAAATAAAAGGGGTTGCCTAAACGTTCTTTTGAATCTAAAGGAGGCAAGATGATGCCTATCGCACTGGCAATTTGTTTACCGAGATTGCGCGCCGTAACGTTGGGAACGTAGCCTAAGTCCTTCATAACTTTGCGGACTTTTTTCTTGGTTTCTTCAGAGATGCTAGGATGGTCATTGATGACGCGGGAAACCGTCGAAGTAGCTACGCCGGCTTTTTTGGCGACATCTTTTACAGTGATGCTCATGGGTCTCCCCCCCTGTTTCATTTTGAAATGGATTCTTTTGCTATCATAGCAATTTTGACGTTAGAAAACTAGCGAAATTCTTTATTCTGAATTGATATTTTTTATTTTGCGTAAAAAACAAAAAACTGAGACAAGCGTTTGTAGGCTTTTGTCTCAGCTTTTTTTAGATAACGTGATAAAAACAAGTGCTGTCACAACAAGCTAAATTTTACCTAGAAATAAAATTTTATTTGTAAGTTAGCTTGGTGAAGGCAACTTAATTGTTCATCGCTGCTGTGATTTCGTCTACTAAGGTATAACTTTCATCATACAAGGATACTGCAAGGGCCTCTCCCAAAACAAGTTTTAAAGTGACTGCTTCTTTTGTTACAGTCACGGCTAAAAGTCTTCCGCGGTAATTGATGTGAAAGGCATAGCTTTCCCATTTGCTTGGTAAAAACGGCGCAAAACGCAATGTTTCGTGATCAGTTTTCATTTGGGCAAAGCCTTGAACGATTGCAAGCCAACTACCGGTCATTGAAGTAATGTGCAAACCGTCTTCGGTATCGTTGTTGTAATTATCTAAATCTAAACGGGCAGTTCGTTCATACATTTCCAACGCTTTTTCTTCCATGCCTAATTCAGCAGCTAAAATAGCGTGAATGCTAGCAGAAAGAGATGATTCATGAACAGTCATAGGTTCATAGAAGTTGAAGTTCTTACGTTTTTCTTCCAAAGTAAATTGATCAGAAAAATAATAAATTCCCTGTAAGACATCTGCTTGTTTGATAAAACAAGAGCGCAAAATTTTATCCCAAGACCAATGTTGATTTAAAGGCAATTCAGCAGAGTCTAAGTCGGTTACAGGCATTAAATCTTTGTCTAAAAACGTATCGTGTTGCACAAAAATACCAAGCTCTTCATCTGCAGGTAAATACATATTGTCAATGATATCTTCCCATTTATCTTGTTCTGTTTTACTGATGGTAACGGTAGTGTGATCTTTTAAGCGATGGTAGCTTGTTAAGGTGTACTTCAAGCACCAAGCTGCTAAAATATTGGTATACCAGTTGTTGTTAATATTATTTTCGTATTCGTTAGGACCAGTTACACCGTGAATCATATATTTCTGTTGTCGTTTTGAATAATGGACACGATCTGCCCAGAAACGGGAAATAGCAGTTAAAACCTCTAATCCTTCTTTTTGTAAATAAGTTTCATCACCAGTGTAGTTCGTATAGTTGTATATCGCATAAGCGATAGAACCGTTCCGATGAATCTCTTCAAAAGTAATTTCCCATTCATTGTGACATTCAATCCCAGTAAAAGTTACCATTGGATATAAAGCGCCAGCTAATCCTTGTTTTTGGGCATTGATGTGGGCTTCTGGTAATTGGTTATGCCGATATTTTAAAAGGTTTTTGGTGACATCAGGTTTTGCTAAGGCCAAGTAAAGTGGGACAGCATAGGCTTCGGTATCCCAATATGTTGCACCGCCGTATTTTTCACCGGTAAAACCTTTTGGTCCAATATTTAACCGCTCATCATCGCCGTAATAAGTTGAAAATAGTTGGAATAAGTTGAAACGGATGCCTTGTTGGGCTGCAGGATCACCATTAATAGCAACATCTGCTAATTCCCAACGCTTTTTCCAAGCCTCAACTTGTTCTGCTTTTAATGTAGCAAACGATTGATCATAGGCAGTCATCAATTCAACTGCTTTTGCGACTTGATTTTCTTCTGGAATATCACGACTCGTTAAAACGACAATTCGTTTTTCAAAAGAAATTGTTTCCCCAGCTTTTGCTTCGTAATAAAAAGCATCTGAAATTGCTAACGGTGCTGGTGTTGTCGCTAATGATTTTTGATCGTGTTTCATTAACGCAGTCACACTGAAACGTTCGATTCCAAAGTTGTTGGGTACCGTTTGGACGGTCAAGTAAGTAGCATCGTTTTCTTTACCACTTGCTTTTTCTTCCCAAAATAATTCATCGTAATTACTATCTTCGTTACGAACATTGCTATCTAAAGCAGAGTCAATGGTAATCGTTGCGCTACCTGTAATTACTTCGGCCGTAACTTTTAGAACAGCTAATTCTTTTTTAACAATCGATAAGAAGCGTTCAAAGTTGAAACGAATTGTAGCGTCGGCGACCTTGACTGTAAAGTGGCGGGTTAAAATCCCAGTTTGCATATCAAGTTCTAAATAAAAATCTTCATAGGGAATTGTTGACAAATCAATTGTTGTATCGTTGACTTTAATCGTAAGGCTAAAAAAATTAACAGCATTGATTACTTTACCAAAGTAGTCTGGATAGCCATTTTTCCACCAGCCAACGCGCGTTTTATCTGGATACCAAACACCAGCTAAATAAGTACCTAGATGATGGTCACCAGAATAGTGCTCCTCAAAATTTCCTCGCATCCCCATATAGCCGTTTCCGGTACTTGTTAGTGATTCTTGTAGGCGTCTGTTTTGTTTATCTAAAGTTTTCGTCGCAATTTTCCATGGGTCAATGTCAAATAACCGCTGAATCTGATTCATTTTATAATCCTCCCTGTATCCTTTGTTAAGTAAATAATAAACGCAATCGATTGCGTTAGTCAAGAGATATATTGCAAAAGTTTGCAATAAAAATATTTGGGAGCTGGAAATGAAGTATTGACCATAAGAAATATTTTATTTTCCTATTTTAATTAAAAAAAATGTGAAAATGTTTCAGTAAAATAAAAATTCAAGTTTACCTTTACAGAAAAAAAACTCTCCGCTATAATAATTTGTAACGAAACCGATTGCGCTGAAAGATGCAATCAAAAGAGGCAATTATTTATTCGTAATAAAGCGAAAATGACTAAAGGAGTGGAAGGTAAGTGAAAGAAAATCTGAAAAAATTGATTAGTTTTGAGTTTTGGCAAAAATTCGGAAAGGCATTAATGGTTGTAATCGCCGTAATGCCAGCTGCGGGTTTAATGATTAGTATTGGAAAAACGATACCAATGATTAATCCAGATCTAGGAGCGTTAGTGACCACAGGCGGTGTTATTGAAAATATCGGCTGGGCCATTATTGGTAATTTACATCTTTTATTTGCTTTAGCTATTGGAGGTAGTTGGGCTAAAGAAAAAGCAGGCGGTGCCTTTGCTGCTGGTCTATCATTTATTTTGATTAACCGCATCACTGGTGCGATTTTTGGCGTTACAAGTGAGATGTTAGCAGATCCAGAAGCACTGACCAAAACGTTGTTTGGCACAAAAATTATGGTAAATGGTTTTTTCACTAGTGTTTTGGAAGCTCCAGCATTAAATATGGGAGTTTTTGTTGGTATTATCGCAGGTTTTGTGGGAGCGACAGCTTACAATAAGTATTATAACTTCCGTAAATTACCAGATGCCTTAGCCTTTTTCAACGGTAAACGATTTGTACCTTTTGTCGTTATTTTCCGCTCTATTTTAGTTTCATTAGTTTTAGCGATTGTTTGGCCTGTGATCCAAGCAGGAATTAATAATTTTGGTTTGTGGATCGCACAATCACAAGAGACCGCCCCAATTTTGGCACCGTTTTTATATGGGACATTGGAACGGCTGCTCTTACCTTTTGGACTACATCATATGTTGACGATTCCAATTAACTACACAGAATTAGGTGGCGCATATACAATTATGTCAGGCGCACAAGCAGGTCAACAGGTGTTTGGACAAGATCCGTTATGGTTGGCCTGGGCAACCGACTTGGTAAATTTAAAAGGCCAAGGCGATATGTCACAATATGAATATGTTTTAAATCATTTTACGCCAGCGCGTTTTAAAGTTGGGCAAATGATTGGAGCTTCTGGTATTTTGATGGGCTTAGCTTTTGCAATGTACCGCAATGTTGACAAAGACAAACGCAATGCATACAAATCAATGTATCTTTCTGCAGCACTAGCTGTCTTTTTAACTGGGGTAACAGAACCGCTAGAATTTATGTTTATGTTTGCGGCAGTGCCTTTGTATGTTGTTTACGCCGTTGTTCAAGGGGCAGCCTTTGCAATGGCAGATATCGTACATTTACGCGTTCATTCATTTGGCAATATCGAATTGTTAACGCGTACACCAATGGCGATAAAGGCTGGTTTAGGCGGCGACTTATTCAACTTTATTTGGGTAACATTAGTCTTTGGGGTTGCCATGTTCTTCATTGCCAATTTCTTAATTAAAAAATTCAATTTTGCCACACCAGGACGTAATGGAAACTATGAAAATGACAATAAAGGAGAGGGCGACAGTGCAGCTGTTTCAGCAGATGGCTCTCTTGATCCAAATTCTCAAATCGTAAAAGTGATTAACCTTTTAGGTGGTAAAGAAAATATCATGGATGTCGATGCTTGTATGACACGTTTGCGGGTTTCTGTTAAAGATCCAGCTAAGGTTGGAAAAGAACCAGATTGGAAAAACGCAGGTGCGATGGGACTATTGGTGAAAGATAAAGGCGTACAAGCTGTTTATGGTCCAAAAGCCGATATTTTAAAATCTGATATTCAAGATGCCATTGATTCTGGTATGGAGATTCCACAAACAGAAGTGATTGCTGAAATTAGCACAAGCAAGGCAGCAACGAAATTTAAAGGCGTAACCGAAACTATCGTCAATGTAGCTGATGGTAAGGTTTTAGCAATTACAGAAGTAAATGATCCTGTTTTTTCACAAAAAATGATGGGTGATGGGTTTGGCGTTGAACCTGTGAATGGCACCGTTTATGCACCAGTAGCAGGAATAGTTACCAGTGTTTTTCCAACCAAACATGCTTTAGGACTGCTGACTGATGAAGGGTTAGAGGTATTGGTGCATATGGGAATTGATACGGTTGATTTAAAAGGTGCGCCATTTACTGTAAATGTTAAAGAAGGCGATAAAGTTTCAGCTGGTGATAAGATTGCCCAAATGGATTTAGCTGCGATTCAAAAAGCTGGTAAACAAACAACGATTATTGTTGCTTTTACAAATGCAGCTGAAATTGAATCGGTGACGCTAGAAAAAACTGGCGAAGTTACTGGGAAATCACCAGTTGCAAAAGTAGCGTTATAAACAAGAAGATTGCGCAAAAGACACTGCGTCTTAACGGCGCAATCTTTTTTTCACCCTACAAAAAAGTATAAACTTTCATAAGAAAAAACTGTGCTTTGCCTGCTTTAGCGCTGCCCAGTCTGTTAAATTAAATCGCTGGGACAATAAGGCGAAATTTAAAGAAATTTGGGAAACAATTTATTGAAGTCTCGCCGGATCACTAGCAAGTTGAAGGAGTTTATCCAGCTTTTCTTATTGTCTGATGTGGTCTGCAACTTTTTTTGAAGGAAAAGTATGTTATTCTTGGAACAAGTAGCAAGATAGGAGTATTAAAATGAAATTTTTAACTTTAAATTGTCATAGTTGGTTGGAAGAAAATCAAACCGAAAAATTGGCCCACCTCGCTGAAAATATTGCTACAAATGACTACGATGTTATTTGTTTGCAAGAGGTCAATCAGTTGATGACAAGTGAGAAGGCTTTTTTAGATGATTGGTTTATTCCTAGTAACACAGACGTCATTATTCGTGAAGATAATTTTGCTTTGCGTCTGCAAGAACAATTGCAATGTTTGGATAAGGAGTATTATTGGTCTTGGTGTTATAACCATATCGGCTATGACCGTTTTGATGAAGGGGTGGCAATTTTAGCCAAAGAACCTTTTATCGCCCAAGATACATTGGTATCTCAAACAAAAGATGTGACAGATTACCACACGCGCAGGATTTTGACTGCCTTAACTGCAGTGGAAGGTAAATTGGTACAAGTGCTCAGTGGTCATTTTTCATGGTGGCAAGAAGGATTTTCCTTTGAATGGGAGCAAGTCCAAGCTTTTTTAGCAGATCATTCTCATCCGCTCGTTTTAATGGGAGATTTTAATAACCCGGCTAATACAAAAGGGTATAAGCAAATCATGGAAAGTAATTGGCAGCTACAAGATAGTTTTTATGCCGCCAAGAAAAAGAGTGGTCAAGAAACGACCCTAGCCCAGATTGCCGGTTGGGAAAAAAGTAATGGGGAAAGAATTGATTATATCTTTTTAACGCCAGAATTTACAGTTTTAAGTCATGAAGTCTTATTTAATGGGGATAAAACGCCAATTGTTAGTGATCATTTTGGCGTCAGTGTGACAGCACAGTGGGAATAAATAAAAAAATCAGCGGACTGATTATAAACAATCAGTCCGCTGATTTTTTTTATAAAGCAGAGGTCACATTTTTTACAATACAAAAAAATCGTATTTATTATCTTAGATAGTAATATTTGTGAAGACCACAATTGCAAGGTGGGCAAATAAGAGCGGATCTATTTTTTGACTATGGCTGAACTTGAAGGGTTTCCTCAGCTTTTTTTTGTGAATTGGTCGATTAAGACAGTTAGGGCAGGATCAGTAAAATCTGCCACTATTAGGGAAACGCCGGGTAATTTAGCAAGCGAATCTTTTGTTTCAGAAGTAGCGACAGCTACAATTTGAGCTGCAGCTGCATTATATGCACTTAAAAGACCAACGGGTGCATCTTCAAAAATGACACATTCTGATGGGAGTAACCTAAGGCGAGCAGCTCCTTTTAAATATGGATCAGGGTCAGGTTTACTAATCATTTTGCCGTCATCATAGACTACTTTATCCAGTTGGAACCACTGATTTAAATTCAAAGTATCAAAATAAAAATCCAAATTTGTTTTTCCCGAAGCAGTGGCAATTGTAAAGGGAATTTGTTCTTTTTGCAATAAAGTCAAAAATTCGGGGACTCCTTTTAAGAGGCTGTAATTTGGATCAGCCAAACAAAGCGCGCGATATAAAGCTTCTTTTTCTTCGGCATAGTCTGCAACTTCTTGAGCTGTTAAAGGTCGTTTGAAAACATGTTCTAAGGTATGTTGTGCATTTTTACCGTGAAAATACTTGGCAAAATCCCCTTTGGAAACAGGGGACCCTGTGACTTTAGTGATAAAAGCCTGCCAAGCTTCTTCGTGCTTTTGCGTGTCGTTAATCAAGGTGCCGTTAAAATCAAACAAAATTCCTTTCATAATAGCCTCCTTAGTGATAGAAGTGATGCGTTATAGTTTTAGTTACTGTTTTTTGCTAAAGCTTATTCCGCTAATTCTTTAGCATAAGCAGAATTAGCCGTGCGGATTTTATTAGGAAATGCTTGTGCAACCCGGTGAAAAGCAGCCAGTACATCTTCTGGTATAAAAACAGGGGCAATAAAATCTTTGCCTAAAGGTCCATAGCCAGATGGTGTATTTTGCAATCTACTAATTTCACCTAATAACAATGTAATGTATTGCTCCATTTCCCACATACCTAAAAGAGATTGGTCAAATTGTAATTGTTTATTTTCAATTTTTGTCTGGATTGTATAACTGGCATAATTAATAATTGTTGTTTGAGGTGCGAATTTTTCTAGCGTAGCACTCATTCGACGTTGCATGGTCGCATCTTGGGATAAAATAAGTGATTTTTTTGGCAGTTTGTTTTTGGTCAATAGTTTCAATAGATTGGTGATATTATTGCCGCAATTCGTTGATTGAACTTCTAAGTAGTCCGCAGTTTGGCCTAATTTTAGATACAAAATGTCATTAAACATTTCTGCTTCACTCTTGTCTGTTGCAATCATCGGATATGCTTGCCTTATTTTATCCCGCAGCGCATCAGTTGTATGGCCTTGTCCGCCGACAATCAGATACTTTTTTGCGACTTGGTTTTTCATCGCAGTTACTAAAGGTTCAATACCAGCTAGAATAGTGCCGCCAAATAAAACGAAGGCATCTGCCTGGGGAAAATTATAAGCTATCTGCAAATTAGCTTGTGTTAAAGCTGGAATATCCCGCAGCGTACAAAAGGCAGCTAAAGTATTAATGTCATCAGCAAGTGTAGGTTTCATTTACTAGTTTTTCCCTTCGATAATTTGATTTTAGGTTATTAGACTTCAATTGATTTTACCACTTCTTAAAGCAAATTCGGCTTAAAAATAGCTTACTCATTTTTGGTAATGGCGCAAATTATTTTGTTGCTTCATACAGTAAAATATGACGAAAAAAATTACTGCCTAGCTAGATACCAAGTGTAAATTCAAGCAGTCAGGGCAAGTAACTGACTGCGTTTTAAAATTCGGTAGCCACCGCGAACTTTTTGCAAAATGCCCTGATCTTTAAAATTAGTCATGGTGCGCAGCAAATGACGGTAACTAACATTTAAAATAGCCGCACAATTATTAAGTTGGAAAGAAAAAAGTTCATCTTTTTCATGTTCTAAAATAAAACGGGCTAGTCTAGTTTCGACGGGTTCACTTAAGGAATTGGCCAGATTAATCCCTGTGTTTAAGCGGTAGCTAAGCAGCTGACAGGTATGTTTTAAAAAGCGCAAATCATTTTGCAAAATAGACCGGTATTGCTTCAAGTTAATGCAAACACAAGTGCAAGGGGTCATGGCTTTAACGCTGCTACTGGGTGTTGTTTCCCACAAAGAAGAGGCTTCTCCGATAATGGTTGCTTCATAGCAGTAATTGATACAAATGTTTTGTGTATCGTAGGTAAATGAATAGACCATCGCACTTCCTTCCACTAGAAAATATAGGTACTTCGAAGCTGTTCCCGCTTGAATGAGATCTTCATCTTTTTCAAAGGTACATAAAGTTGCAATTGAAAGTAAATCTGTACTTAAATAATCTTGTAAATTATTGGTTGCAATTGCTTCTTTTAACTGGCTTTTATCAAATAGCTGTTTCATAAAAGCTTCCTTTCTCAAATGAGTGTTTTGTTATTTTTGATTATAACGGCAAATGAGTAAAAAAGCATCCTTTTTCCAAGTGATGTAAAGATAATGTTCGGGTTTTACTTAAAATTTACAAAAAAATTACCTGCAAAGTGACACAGGTCATTTTTGTTTGAGATAATTCTTGCTATTATGTGGGGGCAATATAAATCATTTTCCAATAGGAGGAGAAAACATGCGTTTCAAAATGTTGGCAACCGGTCTTTTAACACTAGGAATTTTAGTCGGTCTTACAGGGTGTGGTAATGAACAAAAGGCACAAGGGGACACAAAAGAAAAATTGGTGGTGCAATTTGTTCCAACGAATAATGATGGTTCTATGGAAGCTAAAACAAAACCATTTGCTGCGTATTTATCAAAAAAACTTGATAAAGATGTGACTGTTACTCTGGCAACAGATTATTCTACGATTGTTGAAGCGATGGCCTCAGGTCAAGTTGATGTAGGAATTATGCCGCCAGCGGCTTATGTGCAAGCAAAAGATATGGATGCAGCAGAAGCAGTGTTGACCTCTCAATTGGGTGCTTACGATAGAAAAACAGGTTTACCAACAGATAAATTAACCAATACTTTTAAAGGTGAAATTTTAGTTAAAGCTGATAGCAACTTAAAGGATTTGACAGACTTAAAAGGAAAGAAAATTGCTACTTTAAGTCCGAATTCAGCTAGTGGCTATATTTACCCGGTAGCTGAATTAAAAGAGGCCGGTGTTGACCCAACCAAAGATGCTACTGTTACAACGGTCAATGATATTCCAAGTGAAATGACAGCTGTATTAAACGGTCAAATGGATGCAGCCTTTGTTTTTGAAGGTGCGCGTAATGTATTTGCTTCAAAATTCAGTGATCAGGATATTATGAAAGATTTACGGGTTTTATATTTAACCACAGGTGATATTCCTAACGATGCGATTGCGGTGCAGCCTAAAATGGACACGAAATTGAAACAAGAAATTAAAGATGTCTTTTTGAATATGCCAAAAGATGAAGCCGGACAAGAAGCGATGGCTTTATGGGGGCACAAAGGCTATCAAGAAGCTGCTGATAGTGCCTATGATACAATTCGCGAATACACGAAAAAAGCTTCTGAGTAAACAAATTGCCGGTTCTTAGGAGCTGGCTTTTTTACTCGTAGAATTATAGAGTCAAAGCGTTTTTCAGTTAGAAAAAAATGTGCTTCAAGTTGTCTTTTGGAAGAATTTCGATATCTAATTTAGGAGTTAAAAATATGATTGAATTTAAAAATGTTGCTAAAGTCTACCCGAATGGTGTCAAAGGCTTAACGGATATTAATTTAACGATTGCCGATGGTGAATTTGTTGCCATTATCGGATTGAGTGGTGCTGGGAAAAGTACCCTCTTGCGGTCTATCAATCGTCTGGTCACAACGACTGCTGGTGAAATTATCATTAATGGTGAATCGATTACAAACGCCAATAAGAAAAAATTGCGGGAAATCCGTCGCAATATTGGGTTAATCTCACAAAGTTTCAATTTGGTTAAACGCAGTACAGTCCAAAAAAACGTATTATCCGGTCGTCTTGGCTATTATTCTACTTGGAAAAGTATCTTTGGTTTGTTTACAAAAGCCGACTATGAAAAAACAGCAACAGCTTTAAGTCAAGTCGGATTATCTGATAAATTGCACACCCGAAGTGATGAATTAAGTGGTGGTCAGCAGCAGCGCGTTTTAATTGCACGAGCCTTAGTGCAGCAAGCTGACATTATTTTAGCTGATGAACCGGTGGCATCTCTTGATCCGGTTACATCTGAAAAAGTGATGGGAGATTTAAAAGAAATCAACCAAAACTTAAATAAGACAATTATTGTGAATATTCACTCTGTCTCTTTGGCAAAAGCATATGCCAGTAGAATTATTGCTTTAAAAAGTGGTGAAATTGTTTTTGATGATGTTGCACAAAAACTGACGGAACAACGTCTTAGTGAAATCTATGGGAAAGCGTACGAAAAGGAAGTGGGAGAAAATGCAAATTAAAGATACCGTCCATTTTAATTGGTACAAACATTTATTTGTAATAATTGTGCTACTGCTGTGTTTACAAGGCAGTATCCTTTTAACTGACGCTAATTTTCAGGCGGTATTTCAAAATTCTAATCAGATGGCCCTTTTTTTAGCCCGCTTTTTAAAACCTGACTTTAGCTATTTACCAAGTCTTGTAACGCCACTACTCAAAACATTGCAGATGTCTGTTTTGGGCACTTTTTTAGGTGTTCTATTTGCCGTTCCGATTAGTTTTTTAGCGACTCACGTTGTGACAAAAAAACGTCTTTTATCTTATATCATCCGCTTTTTCTTAGGCGTGATCCGCACGATTCCCAATTTATTATTGGCCGCTTTATTTGTTGCCATTTTTGGTATTGGTGAGGCAACAGGGGTACTAACGATTGCCGTTTTTACCTTCGGGATGGTTTCCCAGTTGATTTTTCAAGCAATTGAAACAATTGATTTTGGCCCAATTGAAGCCAATGAGGCAGTTGGTGCCAACAAAATGCAAGTGGCTATTTGGTCGGTTACACCGCAAGTCATTAACCAAATTATCAGCTATACTTTTTATGCCTTTGAAGTAAACGTACGGGCTTCGACCGTGTTGGGATATGTGGGCGCTGGTGGGCTTGGTGTTATTTTGAATTCATCATTAGCGCTTATGCGTTACGATCGCGTATCCATTATAATTTTGACGATTTTTGTGGTGGTGGCCATTGTGGATGGTTTAAGTGAAGCAGTTAGGAGGAGATTAGGATGATACTTAGTCAAGTTAGCAAAAAAACATATTTTTTTGTGCTGCTACTTTTAGCTTTAGTGATTTATTCAGCCTCAGGAATTGACTACAGCAGCTTAAAAACATTTTCTTTTGCAATGGGAGCAGAAGTAATACAAGGGCTAGCCCATCCTGATTGGCACTACTTATATGATGGCAGTGGAGAAGATTTGCTTAGCTTATTGTTGCTTACGATTGGGATTGCTTTTTTGGGCACTTTTATCGCAACGATTTTGGCATTACCTTTAACTTTAATTAGTGCCAGCAATTTATGGCAAAATTATCCTTGGGTAGCCAAAATTGGTAAATTTATTTGTAACGTTTTGCGGGCTTTTCCTGAACTCGTTTACGCTATTATTTTCGTTAAAGTCGTTGGTCCAGGACCCTTTGCTGGGGTAATGGCAATCGGCGTGCATCAAATTGGCATGTTAGGAAAATTATTTACCGAAGAAGCCGAAGGGATGGATGAGGCTTTGATTGAGGATGCAGCAGCGATTGGTGCTAATTTTTGGCAAATTGTTTTCTCTGTGCGTATACCATATTTATTACCAATCTATAGTTCACTGTCTTTAAATCATTTTGAAATCGCCGTGCGAAGTGCCGCAACTTTAGGTTTGGTAGGTGCCGGCGGAATTGGGGCACCTTTGATATTTGCAATTCAAACGCGGAGTTGGGATCGCGTTAGTATTATTTTATTAGGAGTCGTGGTAACCGTCTTTAGCTTAGACTTATTCACTGGCTGGATTCGTAGGAAGTTACGCTAATGAAAATTTTACAACTCTCTGATTTGCATTACCGTAGTCATTATTTGCCAGCTACCACAGGTTATCAAGCAATGTTGACAAAAATGGAGAATCCCTTGACCTATTTAGATCGTGCGATTGAAAAGGCCAAAGAAATGACAGCTATTGATTTAGTCTTGCTTACTGGCGATTTAACCGAAGATGGTCAAATTGCTGATTATCGCTTTTTGCGCGAGTATTTTACCAAAAAGTTTCCTGATACACCTGTTATGGTCACATTAGGTAACCATGATATCAAAGAAAATTTTTATCAAGGGTGGCTAAAAAACGCGCCTTCTTCAAACTACTATAATTTCGTTTCTGAATTTGATCCGTTTTATTTAGTGTCATTTGATACTTCTGTTTATGGTAATGCAGACGGGACGATTGATAAAGCTCAGTTAAATTGGTTAGAAGAAGTTCTTTCAGCGCACCAAGATAAGCCCGTTTTATTTATGACTCATCACCATTTAATTGCAGAACAATATGCAACGTTAAATTTACCCCAGTCTGATCAATTGTGGCAAATTTTAAAACGTTACACTATTTTAGCCGTTTTAAATGGCCATACGCATTACCATTATCACAAAACTGTCGGTCAAATTCCTTACTATACCGCCGATGGTCTTTCCTTTTTGGGACAAGATGAAGGCGATGGAATTGTTCGCTTTGTTCAACACGCGGGTTTTAGTCTTTACGAAGTCAAAGCAGGTCAGTTAAAAGAGACCGCAAGAGAAATTGTAACGAGCGGCAAGTTATTACAAAAAGTCGATATGCGCTCGTGTTAGGTCAATAAAAAAGGTGTGACATAAAATTGTCACACCTTTTTTTGCGCATAAACAGCGTTTATTATAAGTAACGGAACACTTTGGTTGTGACCTCATTTTTTGTTCGTATTAAGCAATTTCTGCTAATGAGGGGACAGTGATCGCATCGTATTTTTTTTCTAAAGCTGTTTTTAATAAGCGGTAAGCTAGTTTTTCATTGCGAGCTAGGATAGGTCCATGGAAATAAGAACCGTAAACATTGCGGTAGATGACACCTTCTGTTTGATCTTCGCCGTTATTGCCTTTTCCTTCAACGATTTTGCCTAAAGGTTTTTCCCCTGCGCCTAAAAAAGTCCGTCCGTTGTGGTTTTCAAAGCCGTAGTAAGTTTCATCGAATTCTTCATTGTGAATGACAATGTCGCCAATAAAACGATTATTTTCCTGACTTAACGTGTAGTGATCTAACGCGCCAATTCCTTTGATTTTTTCGCCGTTAGCTCCCATGTAATAATGACCCAATAATTGATAGCCACCACAAATAGCTAACATGATACCATCATTTTCGATGTAATCTGTTAAATCTGCTTTTTTATTTTGAATATCTTCAGAGACAATTAACTGTTCAAAATCTTGTCCGCCGCCAAAAAAGACGAGATCGTATTTGGCAGGATCAAATTTTTCGTGGATACTAACAATCTCTGTGTCCAATTGAATGCCCATTTTTTTTGCTAAATATTGTAACACCAATAAGTTGCCGTTGTCGCCGTAAGTGTTCAACAGGTTGCCGTATAGATGGGCCAATGTTAATTCATAATCAGCCACGATCCATTCCTCCTTTAATGTAACCTTTTTCTGCTAATTTTTTTCGTAATTGTAACACTGCAGTGTAGGTTGCCAAAATATAAACATTTTCTGTTGGTAATTTCTTAATATCTTCAATGACTTCATCTAAGTCTTTGGTTTCGGTTAATTTATCTTCTTGAATACCCGCCACTTTTAAGCGTAATGCCATATCTTTGTGGCGCTCGCCGCCGGCAATGACTGCTGGGATATCCATTTGGGCAAAGGCTTCATGATTACCATCCCAAATCCAGCTGACATCAATTCCGTCTGCATAATTGGCGTTTAATAAGGCCACAAGGGAAAAAGAGTAAGGTGAAAGACCAATCATATCAATGACTTGATTTAGACCAACGGGATTTTTTACTAATACTAAGGTACATTTCTTGCCGTCGATTTCAATTATTTCTTGGCGGCCAAAAACTTTTTCATCATAACCAAGACCAGCTTTGATTTTTTCTGCTGGAACATCGTAATATTCTGCTACAGCAGTTGCTGCTAAAGCATTATAGACATTGTACATTCCGCCAACTTCGATACCGTATTCATGTCCGTCGATGATAAAATCCGCTGAAGTATTATCCATGGCTAACATTTTAGTCAATTTGTAATCCAATTTTGGTCGATGAAAACCACAGTTGGGACAATAATATTTACCTAAGTTAGCATAGGTAATCATTTTGTAGTGCAAAATGTGGTGACATTGCGGACACAAGACACCATCGGTATTATAGTGGGCCATTTGTTCTTTATCAGGTAAGTGATCAAAGCCGTAATATTTACGGGGATTGACGGTATCCACAGAATTAAAAATCGGTGAATCGCCATTGCACAAAATCGGCGCATTCGGTGATTTTTCAGCTCCTTCGACAATCAGACGATAGGTCGTATAAATTTCCCCATAGCGGTCCATTTGGTCGCGGAAGATATTCGTGAAAACAAATAATTCAGGCTTGATATAAGCGGTTACCTTACTAAGACTGGCTTCATCGATTTCTAGGACAGCAAAGTTTTTTTGATTTTTCTTTGGCTTGGCAGATAAAAAAGTTGAAACAATCCCTTGTACCATGTTGGCACCTGTCGGGTTGGTCAACACCTCATCAAATTGTTGTTTTAAAATATTAACAGTTAAAGCAGTCGTAAGTGTTTTACCGTTTGTCCCGGTCACGACTACCACTTCGTAAAGATCAGAATAGTGATCTAAAACATTGGGATCAATTTTTAGGGCCAATTGTCCTGGATAGCTGGAACCACCTTTGAAAAAGGTTTTTAAAACCCATTGGGCACTTTTACCGGCAAATATCGCCAAGTGACTACGTAAGCTCATAAATTCTGTTGCTCCTTTTAGTTAAACTGACGTTACGTTTTATAAATCCAACTTATCATACCATAGTCTGAATAATTTACGGTAACACCTTTGCTTTTTCTTAAATTTTAGTCGCAGATACTGCCGTTATCACAACAACAAAACTAAGTAACGCGGTAAAATCCTGCAAAAATGCAAAAAAGCTTTGCAAACTTGCTTAGCTTTTAACAATAAGACCAAATAGCTTAGCTTATTGTAGCTGAGGTTTAGTTTGAAAAGCTCGTTATAGATATTTTTGCGGTAAGTGATTTATTCAGGTGAAAATTTTAGACGTTACACGATTTATTTTGACTGCTTCAAGCAGAATGTTTCTAATCGAATTTTTTTACTTTACCCAATAATGATTTGTTCAGTCGGGTACTCGTAACCTTGGTCGCGAGTTTCTTTTGGAATAAAGAGTAACAAGGTATACAACATACCAATGCGGCCGATAAACATTAATAAAGCAATGACAATTTTTCCTACAACGGATAAGTCAGAGGTTATGCCAAGCGATAAGCCGGTTGTCCCAAAAGCTGAAGTCACTTCGACAATAATGGCGATTAGCGATTGTTTTTCAGTGGCGCTTAGCAATAAGACACTAAAAAAGCACATGGCTAAAGAAAGCATAAAAACGACGACTGATTTACGGACATCCGCATCACTTATTCGGCGGCCAAAAATATTAATATTATCTTCGCTTTTTAAAAATGAAGTCATGTATAACCCGATAATGGCAATGGTCGTCGTTCGCACACCGCCTCCGACAGAACTAGGACTACAGCCAATAAACATCAGGAGTGAAAAGATGATTAAAGTTGTCACTTGAAACTCACCTAAGTCGTGGATCTGTAACCCCGCGTTACGGGTAGTCATGGAGTAAAACATACTATTAATAAAGCGTCCCAATGGATCAATTCCTGCAAATAAGTGATCTCTTTCCAATAAGTAAATAATCAGGGTCCCACCAACAAACAAAATAACAAAGGCTAACACAGCAATTTTAGTAAAGAGGGAAAAGCGAAAAGGCAGACGTCGTTGCATTTTTTTGCGCCGGTATAAAATCCACTCGTAAAAATCCATTAAAACAGGAAAGCCAATCCCGCCAATAAAAATTAAAAACATAATGACGATCAAAAAAGGATAGTCGTTGGCAAAAGGCATAATTGAATCTCCTGTGACATCAAAACCAGAGTTTGTAACAGCCGAAATGGCTTGATAAAAGCCATAAAACACTGCGTCGCCTAGGGTTTGATAGTAACCTTGCCATAAAAAGTAAAAAGCAAACAATAAACCAAAGCTAACTTGAAAAACCAAAATCATAGTAAAGGTAATCCGAATTAACCGGACAATACCACTAAGACGGGGCTGATTCATATCCGTCATAATCAGCTGTCGTTGTTTAAGCGAAATTTTGCGGCGGGAAATAATAAAGAAGAAAGTTGAAATCATCATAATTCCGAGACCGCCAATCTGGAATAAAACTTCCAACAATATGACGCCATTTTCATTAAAGACGTGATTGATATCAAAAGTTGTTAGTCCCGTCACACTGACAGTGCTAATGGCCATAAAAAACATATCTAAAAAAGGAACGTGGACATTTGGCTGACGAAAAATAGGTAAATAAAAAAGCAGCAATGAAATTAGTGTCATTAATAAATAATAGCTGACGATAATCTGAATGGAAGAAACATTGCCAGCGATAAAAAAACGTGCTCGGCGCAGTTTTTGCCGCAGCACCCGCATTATACTCATAAAAAACTCCTTTGGATAAATAATTAAGCTCGTCTTAAGTATAGCAGAGAAGCAGAAAATTGGGGGCAGGAACCTCGATTTCTCCACCGTAATCAAAAAATTGAAATTATCTTGTGGAAATTTAAAACGCATCGTTAGAAAAAAGGTATGAATTTACCAAATTCTTGTCATAAATTATTCACATTTTCTGGCTATTATATACACATACCAACAAAACAACCCAAACCCAACAAACTTTTCTTTTCATTTTCTTACTCCCTGAAAAACCATCGTCCCTTGTGGCGGTGGTTTTTTGTTTGTCACAGGCAAAATTTTCAATCCTGTAAGACGCAAAATTCCTACTGTAAAAAGCTGTCCTTTTCCGCTATAATATCAAAGAGTGAAGCGGAGGAATTTGTGAAATGGCACAATTATTTTTTAAATATGGCGCAATGAACAGTGGGAAAACTATTGAGATTTTAAAAGTTGCCCACAATTACGAAGAACAAGACAAGCCTGTTGTCATCATGACGAGTGGTTTAGATACCCGCTCTGGTGTTGGGCGGGTTTCAAGTCGAATCGGTTTGCAAAGAGATGCACTGCCGATTTTTACTGAGACAAATGTTTTTGAAACAATTACGAATTTAGATTTTAAGCCTTACTGTGTGTTAATTGATGAAGCACAATTTTTGCAAAAACAGCATGTTTTGGACTTTACTAGAATTGTGGATGAATTGAATATCCCTGTGATGGCCTTTGGCTTAAAAAATGATTTTCGCAACGAATTGTTTGAAGGGTCAAAATACTTATTGTTATATGCTGACAAAATTGAAGAGATGAAAACAATTTGTTGGTTCTGTCATAAAAAAGCGATTATGAATCTTCATTATATTGACGATAAACCTGTTTATGAAGGGGACCAAGTTCAGATTGGCGGCAATGAAGCCTATTATCCAGTCTGCCGTCACCATTATTTCCATCCAGAAATTTGAGTCAGTAACCAGTAAAATGTAGCTTTTAAGAGAAGTTATCGGTAAGACATCTATTTGAAAATAAAGGAGTAAAATAATTATGTATGATCAGCTGCAGGCGATTGAAGATCGTTATGAAGAATTGGGCGAGCTGCTAAGTGATCCAGATGTAATCAGCGATACGCAGCGCTTTATGGAGCTTTCTAAAGAAGAAGCTAACACGAGAGAAACGGTGGAAGTTTACCGTCGTTACAAGCAAGTTGTTGATGGTATTAAAGATGCCGAAGAATTATTAAGCGAAAACTTAGACGATGAAATGGCAGAAATGGCCAAAGAAGAGCTAAGTGATTTGAAAAAAGAAAAAGAAGTTTTAGAAGAACGGATCAAAATTTTATTGTTACCTAAAGATCCTAATGACGATAAAAATATTATCATGGAAATTCGCGGTGCCGCAGGCGGTGATGAAGCAGCACTTTTTGCGGGTGATTTATTTAATATGTATCAAAAATACGCTGAAACACAAGGTTGGAGAGTCGAAGTGATGGATGCCAATATTACCGGTATTGGCGGTTACAAAGAAGTGATTATGATGATCACTGGCGATAACGTTTATTCCAAACTGAAATATGAAAGTGGTGCGCATCGGGTGCAACGTGTCCCTTCAACAGAATCACAAGGGCGTATTCACACTTCCACTGCGACTGTTGTCGTAATGCCAGAAGCAGAAGAAGTTGAAATTGATATTGCTGATAAAGACATTCGGACAGACATTTATCATGCGTCTGGTGCTGGTGGACAGCACGTTAATAAAACGGCTTCTGCTGTACGTTTGACGCACATTCCAACCGGGATTGTCGTGGCGATGCAAGACGAGCGCTCACAATTAAAAAACCGGGAAAAAGCAATGAAAGTATTACGGGCTAGAGTGTATGATCAAATTTCTCACGAAGCGCAAAGTGAATACGATGCCACGCGTAAATCTGCGGTAGGAACTGGGGATCGTTCTGAACGGATTCGGACGTATAATTTCCCTCAAAACCGGGTAACAGATCACCGCATTGGTTTAACAATTCAAAAATTGGATCAAATTTTAGCTGGTAAATTAGATGAAATTATCGATGCCTTAATCATGTACGATCAAACATCGAAATTAGAAGAGATGCAAAATGGCTAAGACGTATCGAGAAGCTCTGTTAAGAGCTTCTTCTTTTTTAAAAGCAGCTGGTAAAGAAGCCTACAGTATTGAATTTGTTTTTTTTGCGCGTAAGGGTTGGGATAAGACTCAGTGGCTGTTAAACATGAATGAAAGTATCTCTAAAGTAGATGAAAAACAAATTGAAGTAGATGTAGCTGCATTATTGCAAAATCAGCCACCGCAATATTTGTTAGGCTATGAATATTTTTATGGACACAAATTTAAAGTAAATGAAGCAACATTAATCCCCCGACCAGAGACCGAAGAATTAGTCGATTGGTGTTTGCAAAAAAATCAAGCAACGACGATGAAAAAAGTGGTAGACGTTGGAACCGGTACCGGTGCAATCGGCATTTCTTTAAAGTTGGCTAGAGCAAATTGGCAAGTTAGTGCAGTGGATATTGTGCCAGAAACATTAGCGGTGGCACAAGATAATGCCAAAGCCTTAGGAGCAAAAATTAATTTTATTTTAGGCGATACTTTATCTTGGGCAAAAGAAGAGTATGATATTATTATCAGCAATCCGCCTTACATTGGTGCCAGTGAGTGGGAGTTGATGGATGAGAGTGTGCGGGAATTTGAACCTAAAACAGCGTTATTTGCCGCAGATAATGGTTTAGCGCTTTATCGCAAGCTGGCAAGCCAAGCGCAAAAAGTTCTAGCAGCTAATGGCCAAATTTTTTTGGAAATTGGTTTTGCACAAGGTCAGGCTGTCACAGAAATTTTTCAAAGCGCTTTTCCCGATAAAAAAGTTATCGTAAAAAAAGATTTAAGTGGCAATGAGCGAATGGTCTATGTGTATTAATTATTACGCAAACTTGTGGAAAAAATTTTTTTCAAATTGTTTCACGATTAAAAAACATAGCTAGCAGAACTGTTTCACAAAATAAAAGTTATGAACAGACTTTTGCACACTTGACAAATCACTTATCCACAAAAAGTGGATAAGTTTATTGAAATTGTTGAAAACTCGCCTATTCTGTGAAAAAAGGATGTGGATAAAGATTGGAAACGAAGGTATACCAAACCGATCAATTACAAGCAGCGGCAGAAAAATTAAAAAAAGGAGAGCTGATCGCTTTTCCGACTGAAACAGTCTATGGACTAGGTGCTAATGCACTTTTACCTGCGGCTGTCAAGCAGGTTTTTGCAGTTAAAGGACGTCCTAGCGATAACCCGCTTATTGTCACCGTGGCAGATTTTGCAATGGTGAAAGATTATGTGGATAACTTTCATCCGTTAACGCAAAAAATTGTCGAAACTTATTGGCCAGGACCGCTAACGTTAATTTTTACCATCAAAAAAGATAGTTTACCTGCTGTTGTTACAGGTGGTTTATCCACAGCAGCTTTTCGTATGCCAGCGAATAAAAAAACACGGGAATTAATCGCGTTAGCAGGCGTTCCGCTAGTAGGTCCAAGTGCTAATACCTCAGGTAAACCAAGTCCAACGACAAGTGAGCATGTGTATCATGACCTAAAAGGAAAAATCGCCGGAATTGTCGATGATGGTGCTGCTCAAATTGGTTTAGAATCAACGGTCTTAGATTTAAGTGATCACACAAAAGCACCCGTCATTTTACGACCTGGTGCTATTACACAAGAAGAATTAACCCAGACATTAGGCGTAGCCGTTACACTAGACAAGCATTTAGTCAGTGAAAGTGAAGCACCAAAAGCTCCAGGTATGAAATATAAGCATTATGCGCCAGATACGAAAGTTTTATTAGTAAAAAACGGCGACTGGGAAAAAGCAAAGGCCTGGGTGAAAGAGAATCATTTGCGATCTGGAGTTTTAGCTGGTCCAAGTATCTCAGAAGAAATGCGCTATGATACGGCTTGTGTATTTATGTATAGTCAAGATACGCCAAAATCAGCGGCAAAGGGGCTTTTTGCCGGTTTGCGGGCGTTGGATGATAAGGCTTTAGACTTAGATGTTATTTTGGCTGAAGTTTATCCTGAAGAAGGCATTGGTGCCGCCTATATGAATCGATTGAAAAAATCAGCGAATCAACAATATTTTAGTGCTGAAAAATAGCGATAAAAAATAAGGGGCGAAAGATTTCTTTTGCGCCTTATTTTTATGATACAATTTCAATACTAAGTGACTTTTTTTCCTTAGTCTAAATGTTTGATAAAAAAGAGTGTTAATTTAAAAGGAGTGGCTAAAATGGATTATCGTGAATTTGACCCAGAATTATGGGAAGCTGTGGACAATGAGTTTAATCGTCAGCAAAACAACTTGGAGTTAATTGCTTCAGAAAATATCGTTTCACCTGGCGTTTTGGCAGCTCAAGGAAGTGTTTTGACCAATAAATACGCAGAAGGTTATCCTGGGCGACGTTATTACGGTGGGTGTGAATTTGTTGATATCACCGAAAATTTGGCAATTGATCGGGCCAAAGAACTATTTGGTGCTAAATTTGCGAACGTTCAACCTCATTCTGGTTCACAAGCCAACACTGCTGCTTATTTAGCCTTGGTTCAACCAGGAGATACAATTTTAGGCATGGATCTTTCTGCTGGTGGGCATTTAACCCACGGCTCAAAAGTTAACTTTAGCGGTAAAACCTATCACTTTGTCAGCTATGGTGTTGATCCTACAACCGAAGTGATTGATTATAATGTCGTGCGCATCTTGGCGCGTAAACATCAGCCAAAACTTATTGTGGCAGGCGCGAGTGCCTACTCACGGACAATTGATTTTGCGAAGTTTAAAGAAATCGCCGATGAAGTTGGCGCAAAATTAATGGTTGATATGGCACACATTGCCGGTCTTATTGCAGCGGGGTTACATCCATCGCCAATTCCTTACGCCGATATTACTACGACAACCACCCATAAAACTTTGCGGGGGCCTCGGGGTGGAATGATTTTAACCAACGATCCCGATTTAGCCAAAAAAATTAATAGTGCTGTTTTCCCTGGTATCCAAGGTGGACCATTGGAACATGTCATCGCAGCAAAAGCAGTCGCTTTTAAAGAAGCACTTGATCCAAGTTTTAAAGAGTACAGTCAACAAGTTATCAATAATGCACAAGCTATGGCAAAAGTCTTCAACCAAACACCAGAAACGCGGCTTGTTTCAGGGGCAACTGACAACCACTTGTTATTAGTAGACGTACGTGGTTTAGATATTACAGGTAAAATTGCCGAACATGTTTTAGATAAAGTGAATATTACGTTAAACAAAAATTCTATTCCTTTTGAATCGCTAAGCCCAATGGAAACTAGTGGCATTCGGATTGGAACACCGGCTTTGACTAGCCG
The DNA here is from genome assembly GCF_029983095.1 of Enterococcus montenegrensis. NCBI lineage: Bacteria > Bacillati > Bacillota > Bacilli > Lactobacillales > Enterococcaceae > Enterococcus > Enterococcus montenegrensis. The sequence goes on along the minus strand of NZ_CP120467.1, from coordinate 2,282,436 downwards.
TGGGTTTAAAGAAGAAGAATGTACCCAAGTAGCGCAATTAGTTGTGAATGCGTTGAAAAACCGCGAAGATGAAGCTGAGTTAGCAAAAATCAAAGCAAGCGTAAAGCGCCTAACAGATCGCTTTCATATTTACCAAGACTTAGAAAAATAAATCATTTCGTTAAAGTGGCAATCTTTTTGATTGCCGCTTTTTTTGTAAAAGTAAAGCTGATTTTTTAACTAGCTTTGCAAAGAAAAATTGCAAATGAAAGTTTATTAAAAAATGCAAGACTGCATTTTTATCCCAAGCAGGATTGTAGTATGATACTAGATAACAAGTTGTAAGGCGCCTATTTAGTTTAAAATAAGCAATCTTCATAGGTTTATAAGGAGTGAAAAATATGATTGAGTTACAGGATTTGGGAAAAGATTACGGTAAAAAGACAGCATTACAAAATTTGACGCTAACCATTAAAGAAGGGGAAATTTTTGGCTTTTTAGGTCATAACGGAGCCGGAAAGTCCACGACAATTAAAAGCTTAGTCAGTATTATTGAACCAACCAGAGGTCAAATTTTATTTGATGGCAAAGAACTTTCTGAAGATCGGCTGGCGATAAAAAAGAAAATTGGCTACGTACCAGATTCACCAGATATTTTCTTGCAATTATCAGCAGGAGAATACTGGGATTTGATTGCTGCGGCTTATGAATTAGAAAACAAAGAAACGCGCTTAAAAGAATTAGTTGAATTATTCAGTATGGAAAATCACATCGATGAAACATTGGCGAGTTTTTCTCATGGAATGCGGCAAAAAACAATTATTATTGGTGCTTTATTGCCAGATCCAGACATTTGGATTTTAGATGAACCAATGCAAGGGTTAGATCCGCAAGCTTCTTTTGATTTAAAAGAATTGATGAAAAAACATGCCGCCAAAGGAAAAACCGTCATTTTTTCAACCCATGTTTTAGATACAGCGCAACAGTTGTGTGATGAACTGGCCATCTTAAAGGAAGGAAAACTAATTTATAATGGTTCCGTGACGGACTTATTAGCTGAAAATCCACAGGAATCCTTAGAGGCGGTTTATTTGAAAATGGCAGGGCGTAAAAACAGTGAAGAGATTGTCAAGGAGTTGGCAGGTGATGGTGATGAGTAAGCAATTAAAGAGTTTAATTGCCACCAGCTTACGTTATGCGAATCCCCAAGCTACCGATCGGCTACGGAAAAAAGGACGTAAGAACTTATCCCAAGCGATTATTAACCAGTATCTGTTGTCTGGTTTGGTCTTTTTAGCAGTCTATGGCTCGATGCTTTTTATGACTGACTTTGCCAAAATGCCCGGAACATTTACGTATTTTGCGATGCTTTTTTTCTTATTAGGACTATCCCAAGGGGTAAGTATTATTTACAATATTTTCTTTGAGAGTAAAGATTTGGGCAGTTATCTACCGCTGCCATTTAAACAAAGTCAGATTTTTATTGCTAAAAATATCGTGGTGGCCTTATCAGTAGTTCCCTTTATCATTCCTTTACTTATCTTGTTTTTTCTAACGAGTTTAAAAAGTAAACTAAACATCGTCTTAGCTGGTGTGATTAGTAGCTTATTATTTATTGTTGTTTTGTTAATTTTATTTGCAATTTGTAGCTTGATTGTTTTTGGTATAACGAAGACCAAAGTTTTCCAAAAGCATAAGAAATTAATGACCACTCTTCTTTTATGGGTGACAATGGCGCTGGTTATTATTGGGATTATGTTGATGAATCAAGATACAGCTGACAGCTATGTAGCAGATCGTAATATCATATTGCCAATGCTGCCACTCTTTCATATTACCCATGCGCCTTTTTCTGGCGAGGGATTAATAAGTATAGTTGGTGTAGTAGGCTTTTTACTTATTTTAGCTTTCTTGGTGAAGTGGCAGATTTTACCACAGCTTTATGAACAAGTGACCAATATTTCCTCTACAGAACAAGTAGTGCGGCGAAAACATAAGAAAAATCAAAACTTGCAACAGATTTTACGTCGGTATAATTTCGAATTGGTAAAAAATCCCTCTTTGATTACCCAAGTACTGTCTTCCTCGTTGGTTTTTCCAGTGGTCTTTATAGCTACTTTTGCTTTGAATGGCAGCTTAAGTTTGCGTGATCTGCCTTTAAAATATGTCGGGGTAGCCTTTTTTGGTGGGATAGTTTTAGCTTTAATAACAATTAATCAAACTTCTTTTGTCGGCAATTTAATTTCTTTAGATGGAGAAAATTATACGTATATGCAGACATTGCCTGTGAGTCGCAAGGAATATTTGGTAGCTAAATTTAAAACAGGACTGCTTATTCAAGGTGGGATTACCTTAATTTTATCCTTAGCTACGGGTCTTGTTTTACAAGGCTCATTATTCTTTATTGTATCGTTTGTGCTTGGCAGCTTATTGGGTACGCTTTTGTTGTCACAATTTTATTTTGTGCGAGATTATCGACTGCTTTTAGTAGACTGGACGAATTTTACACAGCTTTTTTTACGAGGCAGTGGTCGCGTTGGGTTAATTTTTATGATGTGGGGCAGCATGATTTTAGGGGCAGTTTTAATTGGCGGTTATGTGGCCTTGTTAAACCTTATCGATGCAACTTTAGTCAATGCAGTCGTTGCTCTAGGTATCATAGCTGTTGGTTTGTGGCTCATGTATTATTATCGCCGTAATTTCTGGCAAAAAGTAGACCAGGTGTCTTGGCAGAGAAAAATTGATCTAGCAAGGCAGAAAAAAATAAAGTGATTAGTTGTTAAACCAGCGTATTTGCTTTAAAATAAAATAAAAACTAAAGGAGCTTTTACAATGGGCAAATTTCAAGTAATCGATCATCCATTGATCCAACACAAATTAACAATTATTCGTGATAAAAATACAGGTACAAAAGTATTTCGGGAAGTTGTAAACGAAATCGCGATGTTAATGGCGTATGAAGTATCACGGGATATGCCACTAGAAGATATTGAAATTGAAACACCAGTTGCACAATCTACGCAAAAAACATTAACTGGTAAAAAAGTTGCGATTGTGCCAATCTTACGGGCTGGCTTAGGCATGGTAGACGGTATCTTGGAATTAATTCCAGCTGCTAAAGTAGGTCATGTTGGATTATACCGCGATGAAGAAACATTACAAGCACATGAATACTTCTTCAAAATGCCAGAAGATATTGATAATCGTCAAATCTTTGTTGTAGATCCAATGTTAGCAACCGGTGGTTCTGCCATCATGGCAATTGATTCATTGAAAAAACGTGGGGCTTCAAATATTAAATTTGTTTGTCTCGTTGCGGCTCCAGAAGGCGTGCGAGCGTTACAAGAAGCCCATCCAGATATTGATATCTTTACTGCGGCTTTAGATGACCATTTAAACAAACACGGCTATATCGTTCCTGGCCTAGGGGATGCTGGTGACCGTTTGTTTGGTACAAAATAATAATTTACAAAAAAACGCTGACTTTAAAATCAGCGTTTTTTTTGTAAGAAAAAATAATAATAGGCACAAAATATAGAGTTGCGTAGATGAAACGGCACAATATATTGTGGATAAGTCTGTTAATATGTGCATAAGTTAGTTTTTATTATTTTTTATTTCGAAAGCCTTGAATTAAGAAAATGAAGATGAAGAAAAAGAGAGCCTCCCATAAAGTGGTTGTCCAACTAAAGCGCTCGCTGATTCCAAATACAAAGTTACCAATATTCGAAATAAAAAGATAAACTAAAGTACAGATAGCAGCATAAAAAAGTCTTTTCATCATAGTTATCACCTCGTATCTTCATTATAGAAGAAAGGATACAAAAGAGTAAACGTACAAAAATAAATAAAAGAGGTCATTTCGTTTTTATTTTAACGGTGTTCGTTTTTTATGGAGCTTTTGAGGAATAGTCTGTTCATCAATTCTATTTGGTCCTTTGCGTACTCTTTTTTTACTGATGGTTGCTTTAACGTAAGAGTTTGGAACTAATGGTTTGGGATTATCTTGAGAGGTTGATACATCGGTTGGGTGATAGTAGTCGTAAGCTTTGTAGCCCATAAAACCTAAAAGAACTAGAGTGATTAATCCTGTTATTTTTCTCGTTTTTATCAATCCTATCTACATAATATGAATAATATTATAGCTAATGCGTGCTGTTAATAATCTTTCATCCTACTAATAATTTAAAAAAGGAGATTATATAGCTAAACATAAAAAAAGCCTGTCTCAAATTTGAGACAGGCTTTTTTGTTTAGTTATGCCAGCTGCAGGGATCGAACCTGTGACCTACGCGTTACGAGTTGGGAAATTAATGTTATTTATGATAAAAATCGAGCAATATCAATAACTTTTTCATCTTTATTTTTCACTGCTAATTCATCTTTTTTATCTTTCTGCCCCAAATTCTGCCCCGCTTTGCTTGTTATTTTACTGAAAACATCTGCAGCTAATTTATCCGATTCTTCTAGGGCGGAAGCATACATATTAACCGTTGTTCGATAATCTTTGTGCCCTAATCGCTCTTGGATAACTTTTATAGGAATATCTGGATCAGCAATCAGAAACGATGCAGTTGTGTGTCGTAAGTCATGAAAACGTATAAATCGTATATCTTCATCTTTGCAAAATCTACGCCACTTTCGATAAAGAGACGTTGGTAAACTAAATGAACCATCGATGTGACCAAAAATGTAATTGTGCTCAGGCTTAATTTCTAGTTCCTTTTGTTTTGATTCTCTTTTTTGAATTAGGGACCACATGAGTTGTAAGTAGTCATCGGGAACACTCATTGATACGGAAGAACCAGTTTTTGTTCCGTCAGCTCTATAATACTCCCATTTGGAATTATCTTCTGAAAGGGCTCTAGTAATTCGCTGGTGGAAAGTTACTTTCTTGTTAAGGAAATCTATGTCCATATGTTCCAAGGCGGCTAATTCGCCTTCTCTAGCCCCTGTAATGAACGCTGTAAGGATTAATGCTTTGGTATCTAGTAGAACAGACTCTTGGTTTATTTTTTCTAACAGAACTTGAATCTCGCTTAGAGAATAAGGTTCTTGTATTTTCTTCTTTTCACTTTTATTTTTTTTAATGCGGACATCTTTAGCTGGGTTACTTTCAATCATACGATAACCAATCATAGCTAAGTTAAATACACTACTCGCAACATTCAATATCTTCTTTTTTGTGTAATATGAAAGTTCAGTGTCTTTTCCATCCAATCTTTTCGCATCATTTATTATTTCTTGAATCATGTGTGGTTTTATTTCGAGTAAACGTTTTTTACCAATTTGTGGTAAAAGTCTTTTTTCAATAGTTTCTCTGTAATCACCGTATGCTCTGGGTTCCAGTTGCTTAATCGCATCTTTTTTCCAATGATTCTCATAAAAATACTTAAAGGTAACAGTAGAGAAATCTTTGTATCCATTTCTTTCAAGTTCGGCAATCCATTTATCCAATTCATTGTAAGCTTTTCTATCATTCGCAGCGTCTATTAACTTAGATTTACGAATGGGATTTCTCGATTCGTTGTAACCAACAGTTACCCGTAGTCTATACTTATTACCACGTTTTTCAATGGATCCAACAAGTTCACTTGCCATTTGAACCATCCTTTCAGGTCTGATACAATAGGCAAATAAGCCTACGTATAGGTTTTTTGTGAAGCACATCCACTAGCTTGCCGGCGGAAGGATGTGTTTTTTCTTATATTGTTTAATCAAAAACTTGTCCTCTTATTCAAATTCTAGTTCTGCCATGCTATCATCGAAGTTTTCTAAAAATTGAATTTCATTTAAAAAGTCTAACCAAATTTTGTACCCATTATATTTCGGGACACCTTTTTCAGCTTTGATTTTTTCATAGGCATTTTTCGCAACGTCGCCCCACATATTTTCTACAACACGTTCCATTTTTAAATCAGTCCATTTTTTTGTTTTACCGGTACGCTTTTTGTTTCTGGCATGCTGCAATTCTAGGGCTTTGTCATAAAACAGCTCATATCCTCGTGCATTTTTTTCTAACCACTCTTTAAATTCTTGATAAATCATTGTTTTTCCTCCTTTTAACAAACGTATGTTCGTTTTTGTGTTAAAAAAATATATTGTCAGCTTTAAGGCCAACGAGATATTTCGTCATAAACTCTTTTACCACAGGCTCGTACCTTGTTTCAATTTCGTAACTCTCTAAAAAGTTTATGTAATTAAAAGAACTAGGTTCGAAGTCTGGATCATTTAGTTTTGCTTCTAGCATTTTTTCAATCATGAATTCTTCAGCTTCGTTTTCCATTTGAGAACGAAGAGAATAGGCAAGGTTGTATAATTTATAGTTATTACGTTGTTTGGCGAGATGCCCCAACTCATGCAGTAAATCTTTTTGTTGTTCCCATTCAGGATTGCATGAGTTGATTACTATTAAATTTAAATTTGGAAAACAATAAGCATTTTTTGTAAGTTCGTTATCATAAACTACTGTTACTTGTAATATCTCAATAATCTTTTTTATTAAATTGTCCAAATAAATCACCACCAACTATTTTCCGTCTAAAAACGCCTCGATAATTCTTTCGAGCACAGGAATATCTTCTTTAGCAATTTCTTTTCCATCTTTACCCATAGCGGATTTTAAAGCTTCTTCAATAGTCATTTTACGTTGTTCGTCTGAAAGACCAGCATATTTATTTTCGGTTCGTCCTAAAAGATAATCGGTAGAGACGTCGAAGTAGTCGGCGACTTTTTGTACTTTTTCAACCGAAGGAATAGTTTTATTCCATCTCGACATACTACCATTACTGAAATTCATTTTTCTTTCTAATTCAGCTAGAGTCATAGAGCGCTCATTCAGCAATATTTTTATACGATCTAATAGCATAAAGATAGCATCCTTTCTAAAGATGCATACAAAATAGAAAAAACTTCAATTAATCTATTTACAAATAGATTATATTCAGTTATACTCTTTTTGTAAGCAAGTTATTTACGGCATACAAAAAGCACAAGCATTAACTAAATAGTCCGCCAAGACACTCAGTAAGCTATGTTTATTGTGTGCTGTATTTCTTATGCTTACATAATAGCATATATACAGTAATAGTCAATGAAAAAATGTAAATAATATGCGTAAATAATCTATTGGAGGTGATGACAATGAACTCTGCACTGAAAGAGTTCAGAAAATCAAAAAAACTTAGACAGTCAGAAATGGCTGAGAAGCTTCAAGTCTCATATTCGCATTATGTGAAGCTTGAGAATGGTTTTGTTAAACCTAGTTTTGAACTGCTGAAACGGATTAAGGAAGAATTTAGCGAGTTGGATATGAACCAGTTATTCAAATAAAAAAACCTGCTACGTTCGACACCGTAACAGGTTGTGAAATTTTTAAAGTCTACAGACAGTTGTCGACCTGTCTTCAACACTTCACTGGTATCACGTCCAGCACTGCTGTTGAAATAATTTCCAATCTCTACAATCTAGTGATCTGACATTTTATCTGATATTTGCGAGAACACCCATCATTTAACCCATCAGTCACATAACTATTTTATAGATGCTAGACATCTGCGGGTCACGAAAGTAATGACCAATGGAGATAACCAAATTATCGAGACGCAGCTGAGTTCAAAAAGGCTTCCAAAAACATCAGCCCCTTTCAGTAGTTTGAACTACGGGTAGATTATACCAAAACATTCTCTATCAAGGAATAGAAAGTAGGTGAAAAATGTGTCTTTAAAAGACGAAGTGAAAATCGCCCTTATTAAAAAAGGCTGGAGTCAACGTGAACTGGCCCGTCAAATGAATATCACAATGAGTTATCTAGCTGATATTTTGAAGGAAAATAGAAAACCGAAAGAACGATTGAAGCAAATTGAAAAGCTTCTTGATATTAAGTTTGATGAAAAACAGGAGGTATCTAAATGAATGAAACGGAAAAACAGTTGATGGTGGTAACAACACAGGTTGACACTTTTGAAAAAGCAAAAGAACTCCTAGCTGATCTAGAAGTTCTAAATGAAAAATATGAAGTTAATGCGACTATTACTATTTGTCGTCAGGTAAAGCTTGAAGCGTTTTATGAACAGATTTAATAATCGCATTGATTGAATCTAGATTTACCGGATTCGTTTGATGTTTGACGTTGTTAGAAGCAATTGCTAATTTTACTGAGTTTGCTTCAATAACTGCTTTAGCAACATCAACCGCTAATTCTTTATCAGTTTTACTCATACGTTTCACCTCCTTATCAGTTATTTCAGCAGACCACTTGCTGATAAGAAAATTATACAACATCACGGAACAGTACCTTAGGAAAATTATGAATAATCATTGGAAACAAATAACAAATATCATAGAAAAATACAAAATTCGATAGGAGGTAATTTCTATGCAAACTTTAGCGCTGCTTGATTTAAATGATTTAAAGATATTAATGGCTGAGAATACGATTAAAAATGAAGTTTGGGACTCAGCAAAAGCGGCTGATTATTTAGACATTAGCAAGCCAACGTTGTTCGCACAAGCAAAAATAGGGAAAATACCTGGAATTCAAATTGGGAATGATTGGAAATTTTCTAGTATTGCTCTTTATGAATATGTTGCGAAAAAAACGAAAGGAGCTTAATCCATTTATGACATCAAAGGAGGACACAAAATGAAAACACAAAAATTTATCAACGACCTAGACACATTATTAGTTTTGGGAATGATTGCAGTTCTTGGGTATTACAACCTAAAAGTTGCGTTGCTGTTTATTGCAGGGACTGCGGCAGTGTATGCGATTGAAAGTTGGTTGAATAAATAATGGATTTATTAGTAGAGGAGGTTTCAGAATGAATGAAGAAAGACTAAAAGTGAAAGTTGATGTAATCGGCGTAGAAGAAGCAGTGTCAAAAGCAGAAAGATATGTCGAACTATTGAAAGAAGCCAAAACGTTGGCAGACGAATTGGCTTCAATGGAGTTTGAAATTGGAATTAAAGAGGACTAAACCCTACCTTTAAAATCAATTACAGTTCCACAATACTTACACTTGTTTTTCCCATCTGATATCTTGATTTTCTTTCCACAGGAAGGACAAGTATAATCGACGCCATTTTTCAAAATCTTGTTTGCTTTAGATTTTATGATTTTTTCAAGGTCGCCGCTGAAATTAATACTAGACTTTCTACTCATAGTATCACCTCGCTTTCATAAATGAAATTATACAACAAGTGTGACTTAACGAAAGCCAAGTAAGAAGCTAGTACAGATATTACATTTTTACGAAGGAGGATTTTTATGAATGTATTAGAAAAAACAATTACAAGTTTAGAAGTTGCTGAAATGGTCGGAAGACGGCACGACCAAGTTTTACGAGATATCACAAAAATTAAGAACCATCTTACTGACCACAAAAGTGTGGCGAGTGAATTATTTATAGAGTCAACATATGAAGATGCTTCTGGACGAGAATTGCTTTGTTATCTTTTAACAAAAAAAGGTTGCGAATTATACTCAACACGAATGACTGGCGCAAAGGGTACTCAATTCGCCTTGGCCTATATCGAACGATTTAACGAAATGGAGACAGTTATTAAAAAGCAATCGTTAAAAATTCCACAGTCACCCCAAGAAGCATTGCGATTAATGTTCCAATACCAAGAAAACACTAGTGAGAAAGTTGAAAAAGTCGAAGAACGAGTGACGGATCTTGAAGAAAATATTGTGTTGAGTGCAGGAGACTACGGATATGTTACCCGGCGAATTAATCAACGTGTCGCAGAAGTTGGACGTAGTTTTGGAAAATTAACTAACAAACAACGTGGGGAGCTTCACAGAGACATTAATAGTGGCGTCAAAAAGATTACTGGGGTTAGTACTCGAACACAACTAAGACAAAAACATTTTCAAACAGTATTAGACTATATCACCGACTGGGAACCATCAACAGCCACTAAAACCGTTGTACGTCAAATGAGTTTAGAACTAGGTGAAGATGATGAATAGAGCCGAAGCTTTAAAAATTGGCAAAATAATCGCTGATCGTTGGTGGCGAGCAAATTATTTAACTATCAAAACCCGCCAAAATATCGAACGCATGAAAAAAGCGAGGTGTCGAGAAATTTATGTGGAAACCGATTGAAGGATACGAAAGTTATCAAATTAGTAATAGCGGAAATGTGATAAACAAACACGGAAGGCAGCTTAAACCAATAATCAATAAAAACGGATACGCCTATGTGAATCTTTATAAAGAAGGATCAATGAAACATATCTTCATACATCGGTTAGTTGCGATTGCTTTTTTACCTAATGATTCAAAAAGACAATTTGTAAACCACATCGATGGAATTAAAACAAATAATACTGTAGGTAATTTGGAATGGTGCACAACGAGAGAAAATAATCTACATGCCATTAAAAATGGACTAATAAAAATAAATACTAGTGGATTGATAAAAAATGAGATACCAGTTTTATGCATTAATCAAGAAACCGGAGAAAAAAAGGAATTTATATCTTGTAGAGAATGTTCAAGATATTTTTATAAATCAGCAGATTGGGCATCCAAAAGAATTAATTCCTTTGGAGGTGTTTACAAACAATATTTGTTGAAACGAAAAAAGCTGCACAATGGCAGCTAATGGACTTCCACCGGCAAGTAGAAAGTCGCACAAGAAAAACTATTTACCTAATTATAGCATAGGAGGGTTAATTATGGCAGAAATAGCTCGGGAACAAAAAAGTCTTTTAACTAAATTAGTAGAAATTACCGCTGTAGTTGAGCGTATTCCGAAGAATGGACACAACGATAAGCAAAATTACGACTATGCTTTGGAAAGCGATATTAAAGACGTCGTTAGAAAAGAAATGTCAGATAGAGATTTAGTTTTAATTTCTAGCGAACTAAGTAGAAATAAATCCGAATTGCAGGGGAGAAATGGTGTTCAGCAATTAGTGACTTTAGAAGTACAATTTACTATTTTTGATGCTGAGTCTGGGGAGTCAATACAATTTACAGGATTTGGCGATGGTCAGGATTTCGGTGATAAAGCGGTTTATAAAGCTAAAACAGGAGCTCTTAAATATGCTTTGACCACACTTTTCTTAATTCCCACGGGGGATGACCCGGAAAGTGAAGGAAAAAAACCGTTACAACCGCCTAAAAATATTGATGAAGAACAAGTAAAAACAGTAGAGGATTTAATTCACACTGTAGCGTCAATGTCTAACTCTAATCCAGCACAAGTTTTAGGGCAATTGAAGGCTGAATCTGGATTTACTAAGGAAATTAATAAAATGACGGAAGTTGATTTTGGCAATGCCTTGCTGATCTTACAAAAATGGAAAAAAGCTTATGCTAAACGACTTCAAAATGAACAGCAGACAAACCAAAATCCTACAAATAATATTCAATGGGGGCAACGACAATGACAGAAAACGCACTAATTACCCAAGATATGCAATTTGAAGTTAATTACACACCATCTAAAATTACCATCCAAAATGAGGAAATGTTGGACGAATTAATTTCTAAAGTTACGGATCACTATGGGACCCAAGTGTTTACTGATGAAAATATTCCAGAGGCAAAAAAAGCGCGTGCTGATCTTAATAAGATGGCAAAAACACTAGAAGACCGCCGAAAGGTGATTAAAGCAGATTACACCCAACCATTGTTAGCGTTTGAAGAGAAGATGAAAGGCTACGTTGGACGAATCAAAGATGTATCTGACGAAATCGGCTCGGGAATTACTCAATTTGAAGAATCAGAAAAAGCAGTGCGCTTTGAAAAAATAAAAGAAGAGATGTTAAAAATTGCTGAACCGCTTAACGTCGAACCCGAATCTATTGAAATTAGTACGACTTGGTTAACTAAAGCAGCGTTCACATCAAAAGGCGAAGTGAAAGGTAAGATCCTTGATGAAATTCACGACAAGATGAAGATTGTAGCAATGCAAAGAAGTCAAATAGCCGCTGATAAGGCAACTATCACGGATTACGCTGAAATTGCTGGGCTAGATCCCTATGCATGGTCAGATTTAATTGACCAAGGCTGGTCAGTGGCCGATATCCGAGAAAAAATTAAACACGCAGTGGAAGATAAACGCCGTCGAGAACAAGAGGAAAAAGAAGCAGAGGCAGAACGCCAGCGGAAACAAGCTGAATATGGTGCGGCCATTGCCGAAATGGAACGAAAAAAAGCAGTTGAAACGGATCAAGGGTCCTTGGTTGATCCTGAAACCGGTGAATTAATCCAAACAGCAAACAATGAGCCGCTAGCGCCGGAGATAGAAACATATGACAATCAAACGATGACAGTAACCCTTCGATTAACCGCAAGTCGCCAAAAATTGGCAAACTTAAATGAGTACCTCGTAGAAAATGGTATTAGTGTGGTGCCGGTGCAATGATGGGGAAATTGCTATCCGCGGATGGCAGAAAAATAACAATTGAACTTGAAGAAGCATTCAATCAAGAATACTTACATCTACTAGCCAACGGAGAGGATAACTATTTGGAAGTAGCTGCATTAGATAATCGAGGAATCTCCGCTAAACAAAATGCGCTATCACACGCCTTAATCGCTGATGTGGCGCGTTGGCAAGGTGAGTATCCTTATTGGTCAAAGATAGATTTGAAATACTACTATGAGGCATTAAGCGGCGTCTGGTTTGAACATCATAAAGCGACTAAATCTGACGCAAAAAAATGGATTGATTTTTTAATAGAGTTTGTTATTTCAAATAACGTTCCACTTCCTAAAGTTTATAACTATTTGCTAGATGAAAATTCATGGTTTTATCAATGTTTAAAATATCGCCGTTGCTGCATTTGTATGGAGCAAGCAGATATAGCACATGTGGATGCTGTAGGTATGGGTAGAAACAGGAGAAAAATTAACCATTCTGATTTTAGATTTATGGCATTATGTCGGTGCCACCATACAGAGCAGCACACAATAGGATTAACTGACTTCTTTAAAAAGTATCGCATTATTCTCGTGAAATTGAATGATGAAGAAAGAAAAAAATTAAGAATAGGTGGATGAAATAGTCGAGAAAGGGTGGTCTCACATTTGTCAGATAAGCAAAAGAAACGATATTACTGGCTCAAGTTGAAAGAAGATTTTTTCGAAGAAGATACAATCGAGTGGCTTGAAGAGCAACCTAATGGCAAAGAATATTGCTTGTTCTATCTAAAACTTTGTCTTAAATCATTAAAAACAGAAGGCCTGCTCGTTCGTAATGTTGGGAATATGATGATTCCTTATGATCCTGAATCATTAGCTAAGTTAACAAATTCTAAAGCAGATACAGTTAAGGTAGCAATGGATTTATTTCAAAAAATCGGACTAATCCAAATGTTAGACAGTGGCGAAATATACATGAACCAACTAAATGAAATGGTTGGGACAGAGACAGAAGCAGCTCGGCAGAAAAGGCTTCAACGTTCGAAGGAGGACAATGTCCAGACATTGTCTGGAAAACGTCCACCAGAGTTAGAGTTAGAGATAGAGATAGAGAAAGAGATAAAGAATACTAAGTCGGATAAATCCGACAGTGCATCCATTTTTACAAAATTATGTAACGAAGTTGTTGACTACTTAAATCAAAAAGCTAAGTCAAATTTTAAAGCTACCACAAAAGCAACACAGACCAAGATTCGGGCTAGATTAGCCGAGGGGTTCAACGTAGATGATTTCAAAAAAGTTATTGACATCAAAACTGCTGAATGGCTCGACGACGCTAATATGTCACAGTATCTTCGGCCAGAGACGTTGTTTGGTACGAAATTTGAAAGTTATTTAAATCAAAAACAGGCTGTAAAAAGAGTTAACGCTCAAAACAATTGGGTTAAATCGCCAGTCAAGCATGAGGAAATGCCAAATTGGAATTTACGATCAACAGGAAGTGATCCATCAAGAAAAGCTGAAATAGAAAAAATGATGAATGAATTCTTCACAGATAACGAGGAGGAAGATAAATGATTAACAACGTAGTTCTAGTCGGGCGTCTAACTAAAGACCCTGACCTCAAATATACAGGAAACGGTCAAGCAGTCGCGACCTTTACTTTAGCAGTAAATCGTAATTTCACGAACCAAAGCGGTGAGCGTGAAGCAGATTTTATCAATTGCGTAATCTGGCGTAAACCAGCTGAAACTTTAGCAAATTATGCCCGCAAAGGAACGCTGCTAGGTGTTACCGGCCGTATTCAAACGCGGAATTATGAAAATCAGCAAGGTCAGCGCGTATACGTGACAGAAGTTGTTGCGGAGAATTTTCAGTTGCTAGAAAGCAAGAATAGTAATTCTAGCCAAAATACACGCGATACAGACGTTTCGAATAATCAAACGAATAATTACACTCGAAACAACCAAAACGCCTCCCAGATGAATTTAGGAGTAAATCCGATGAATGAATTTGGAGCTACGACAATCGACATCAATGATGATTCACTTCCGTTTTGAGGTGGTTAAGTATGAATGAAGTATGGAAAGAAATAACCGGATATGAAGGGTTATATGAAATCAGTAACTTAGGACGTGTGAGAACAGCAAAAGATAAAACAACTTATTCTGAAATGCATGGGAAAAGAACTTGGAAACAAAGAACGCTAATTTATGAACGAGCTTGGGCTAACGGCTACACCGTCAAGCCGAAGCGGTGGGTGGTTAAAAGCAAAGACCATATCGGCTTAGAATCGTTCGTTACCAATACGATCATCCCTGTTTGGACGACAGAAGAACCGCTATGGATGACGTTCACCGACAAATCCAAAGCCGAGGCAGTCGCTACGTTGGTTGAGGGGAGTGTGGAGGAAGTATGACAGACTTTAAAGTAGGTCAAACCGTGGAATTAGTAAGAAAGCTTGACGGAGGATTGAGCGCTGATATTGGTGATGTAGGGACTATCGAAGAGTTAACTAATGACCCAGATTTTCCAATTAATATAGCTTGGCTTAAAAATGGCGAAATTGAGGCTGTTAACCGTAGAGAAATTGTGATTATCAAAGATTACCCAGTCGAGGAGGAAGCAGAATGACTAAAGAAGGATGCGCAATGTGCAATTACCCACACGGATTTTACCGAACTGATGATTTGGGTGGACAGTGGAAGATTGGCAATAAATCAATAGAAATTACTCAACGCTATCAAGGATACGCCGGAGCGCCTGTTAGTGAGGATTTTAGAAAGCTAGAAGTTAACTATTGCCCTTGGTGTGGACGGAAATTGGAGGTAGCGGAATGAGGGAATCATCAAAATGCTTAAACATAATAAACAAACGAATAGCTGTACTTGAAAAAGACATAGCGTGGTATGAAAGTTTTGGACGTATCTCTGATCCGAACGTTTTGATAAAACAAAGCATTCGGATTGCATGTAAAGATGAATTGCTGAACTTAAAGAACGGACTGAGATGTGAGCTTGGCTGGGCGGAGGTAGCGGAATGAGAAAAAGTTATGAGGTTCGAGGTAGAAACCCTTTGGTTATAGATGATCGATTCCAAGGGGAAAGGTTCAAAACTATTACCTTTTCTGTCAGAGGAGAACTGCTAGCTGCACCACTTAGCAAACCAAAAGTAAAAGAACTCATAAAAGACTTAGAAAAATGGTTGGAGGCACAACAATGATCAACAACGACATAGCAATCGACCGCCTGAAAGATTTAATCCTCACGTCCGTTAATCTAACGGAATGGCAGAAAGAGCAGATTCGGGAAGTGATTAAGTTGCTGGGAGGAGATAAACCATGAATGATCGGCACAGACGAGTAGCACGGCTAAAAGCGCAATATATCCATCGAAAACGGCGGAAGTTAATTGTAGCCTATAAATCGATGTCCGAACCATTTGAGAAGGCTATGAAACAAATCAATGAATTAATGGGTCGTATTCGCAGGAAGTGGGAGGGCAAGTGATTGAGAGTATCAACATTTAATTATATCAAAGACATTTTAGCGGACTACTACCGCACAGACGAATACATCAAGCAACGAGAAGAAGAGCTGCGATATCCGTTTAAGGAGAAAGATCTTAACTCGGATATCAGAAGTGTGGGCGTGAATAGCGCAGTGACAGAGCGACTGGCAATCACCATTGCCACAGATTGTAGGCTTTGCAACTTAGAACGCAATCGAGATGTGATCCGTGCGTGTCTGGAACGGTCGGACGAACAGACGAAGACGATCATCGAAGAGCTGTATCTCAAACGCAGACCGACGTTGACGTTGCTAGGTGTGGCACAGCAGTTGTATATCAGCAAGAATACTGCATATCGTTTGAGAAATAGTTTCTTTCAGTTAGTTGCTGACGAACTAGGAATGTAGTGTGGGAATAAATTGGGAATTTTTCGGGTAGTCAATAGCCTAAAATAGTAGTATCAAGAAACCAGCAAGCAGACAACCAACCATGACATGACAGATTTCTCCTTCTGAAAATTAAACAAGCGTGTCTGGCTTGCTGGTTTGTCACTGTGGCGGAAGTAGAAGACGTGTTGCATGCGTGCTAGGTTAATGCTTAGGCAACCGTGAGTGGGGCAGTGCCACTCCAGTGACGTAACGCATTAGAAACGTTAGGCTGATTCCGCATACTAGTTAAGTCGGGCGTAATATGATCGGACTGATAGTCGTACCGGGGATAAAGGTAGCCGCTCTCTCGGAGGCATCTGGACATCTTTTGTTGGAAACTTCCTTGCAAGTGGTGCAACTAGAATTATTTCTAAGGGATTAGGAATGATTTCTAGTAGTGTTGATGGGGCTATTAATCGTGTTGATACATTAAATAATTCAAATCGTGTTTTCGAAAATATGGGTTTTAGAGCTGGGGAAACAAAGAAGGCTATGAAAAACCTTGAAAAATCAATTAGTGGATTACCGACGCCGCTGGACTCTGCTGTTCAGGGAATGACGGCACTAACCGCAACGTATGATGATATTGATTTAGGACAAAAAGTATTTTCTGGACTAAATAATGCCATTCTAGGTTTCGGAGGTTCAACTGATATGGTTAACAACGCTATCATGCAGTTATCGCAATTACCAATGGATGGACCGCTCGATGCACAGACTTGGAACTCATTACGTAATTCTGGTCTAACTCCTGTTTTAAATGCAATGGCTAAAGAATCGGGAATGAGCATGAGTGCCATGAAAGAAGCCTTTGGTAAGGGTGAATTAACAGTTGAAGATTTTACTAAAAAGTTGATAGATCTTAATAAAAATGGTGGTGGAGGTCTCAAGTCACTAGAAAAAATTGCTAAAGATTCAACTTCGGGTATAAAAACAGGTATCGCTAATATGAAAACTGCTATTACCCGTGGAGTTGCTGAATCTATCAATAAAATCAACGAAGGATTAGCAAAAAGTGGAACAAGTATTTCTGATATTTTGTCAAAAGTCGGGAGTGCTTTCGAAAATGGATTAAAAGTTGTCGCAAAAGAAATCCCACCAATTATCGAAGGGATTTCGAATGCGTTTAATTTTTTATCCGATAATGCGGAATGGTTAATTCCAATTATTTCCGGAGTCGTGGGCGCATTAACCGCAGTGGCTGCAATTAACTCAGCAACAAATACAATCACAAATATTACCAAAGCAGTGGGATCTTTATCTACTGCTTTTTCATTTTTAATGAGTCCGACAGGTCTGATTATCATCGGTATAGGAATGTTGGTTGCTGCAGGTGTGATGCTTTATAAAAATTGGGATACTATCAGCGCTGAGGCTAAGAAAATATGGGGTGGAATTGCAGACTTTTTTAAAGTCACTTTTAATAACATCAAAGGATGGTTTTCAGGTCTCTGGGAAGGCGCGAAGGAAAAAGCCTCTGCCGCAGTCGAAGGTGTTAAAAATGCTTGGTCTAATACAAAACAATGGTTTGGTGACTTATGGCAAGGGATTAAAGGTACCGCTAGTAATTTATGGCAAGGAACTATTGATTCTGCAAAATTAGCAGTTCAAGGAGTTAAGGATGCTTGGTCTGATACAAAGCAATGGTTCAGTGATTTGTGGGAAGGAATTAAAGAAACTGCAAGCAAATTGTGGTCTTCTTTTTCTGAGACGATTATGCCATATATTAGACCACTTGTTGACGGTATAGCCAATGCTTTTTCAAACGTTAAAGAAAGTTTAACTACAATATTTTCAGAAATTAGTGAAATTGCTGGAAATGCCTTTGAAATTCTTAAAAATATTATTCTCGCTCCAGTTCTTTTCATTACTTCTATGATTTCGGGGGGCTGGGAAGAGACCAAAAACAATATGGTTGGTATTTGGAATAATATAGTAGAAGCAGCAGGAAGTATCTGGCTTTCTATCAAGACAATTATTACAACATATACAACAATGTTGGTCGATTCTGTAGTTGGAATAGCTACAGGATGGTATCAAACTTTGGTTAATATTTTCAATGGTATTAAGGATTGGGGAATCTTAAAAATCTCCGAAATGGTTATAGGTGTTAAAAGTTGGTGGACTAATTTAGTAACAAGCGTTAAAACGTTTGCTACAGATTTAAAGAATTTCGCTATTCAGGCTTTTCAAAATATGAAAGTTGGTGCTATTCAACGAGCTACGGATTTAAAAAACGGTGCGGTGAATGCGTGGGAGAACTTAAAGAATAGCATTAAGCAAAAAGCTACTGATTTAAAAAATGGCGCAATTAATACCTGGCAAACATTAAAAACTAATGTAATTAATACCGCAAATAACCTCGTTTTAGGTGCTGAAAACGCATGGGAGAAATTAAAAAGAGGGGTATCAAATACTGTTAATCGTGTCAAAAATATTTTTGATGATTTGAAAAAAATCAATTTATTTGAAACTGGAAAAAATATTATTGACGGATTGATTAACGGAATCCAAGAAAAGTTTGGAGATTTAAAGAAAAAAGTCAGTGATATAGCCGGAACAATCACTAGTGGACTTAAAAATTTACTTAATATCCATTCACCTTCTAGATTGATGCGGGATTTAATTGGTAAAAATGTCGTCTTAGGTATTATTGAAGGGATTGACCAAACTAGTCCCAGGTTAAAAAATTCTTTAGATAACTTACCATTTGAAAATACTGAGTTGCCAACGGTTAACTTAAAATCAAAAGTGGAAAACAACAATTTAGCCAATGAAACGAAAGCTAGTGGTTCTAATGTGGGAACTAATGAAAATCAAGAAATCCATTTACATTTAACAGTTTATGGAGATATGCCTGATTCGGTTATTCGTCAAATGGCGAAGAAAATGAAAATAGAATTAGCTCGTTTAATGCAGAATGATGCTGATGCAGTGGGAGGGGTGATTTAATGCAATTTAAGAGAGGTCAGTTTGTACTTAACGGGAAACATTCTGAAGAATTCAATGTCTTTATGCGAAATCGTCCCATCTCCACTTCTTCAGGACGTGTAATTGAGCTTAGGGAACGCGAAGGAAACGACTCTATTGTTATTGATAAAGCTTATTACAAAAATACCAATAAAAAAATTGAGTGTTATTACAAAGCACCTACTTTAGAAGATGTGCAAGAATATGAAGATAGAATCACAGCTTGGCTTGATATGGGAAGTTATAGTGACTTCATTGCCTATTTTGATCTACAGTACATTTATCAAGCAATCGTGATTGATGCACCGACATTCAAAGGAACACGTAAAACAGGAAATATTGTTCCTTTTGAGTTTACTGTCAGTGTACGACCCTTTAAAGAAAATCGGTCAGGTAGAAAATCACTTTTTCGAACTTCAAACTTTTCATTATTTAATACAGAGAAGTATCCCTCTAAACCACTTATTAAATTGACTGGTTCGGGCGATGCTTCTTTTTTTATTAACGATAAAGAATTCAAACTTAAACAACTTGATCGTGAATTAATTATTGATTCAAAAATTGAAGAATCTTATCGAGGTTTAGATGGAGCATTGGAACATCAAGATCTTGTTACAGCATTTTTAGATTTTCCTGAATTAGTGTCTGGCAGAAATGATTTCCGCTGGACTAGTAATATTAAAACTTTTGAAATTACTCCAAGGTGGTGTAGAAAAGTATGAAACCAAGAATTTATGAGCCAAGTGAAACAGATTTTTCTACCAACGGACTTGGAATTTTAAGAGATTGCTCTTACGTTGAAATCATAGAAGAGGCAAACGGGAAATATGAATTAGAGTTAGAATATCCGCTTGGAACACGATTTGATGAATATTTTGAAGATGATTATCAAATCAAAGCAAAACCAAATGACCAAGAAGAATATCACATTTTTTATATAGATGATAAAGATGTCGATACATTTATGGATACTGTCACAGTCTATGCCAAGTCACGCACATATCGTCTTGGTAGACGTGCTGTAACAAAAGTGGAAGTTGATTCACAAACAGCTCAAAACGCTATGAAACTCATTGAGAACGGCATGGATAAGGCATCAGATATTCGGTTGTATTCGGATATTTCAACGACTTCTAGCACTACATTTGAGGCGCGAAATGTTTTAAATTGTATAGCCGGTGAACAAGGTTCTTTGCTGCAGTATTGGGGTGGGGAGATGAAAAGGGAGCCATTTAAATTATCACTCCTGAAACGGCGTGGACGTGATAACGTTGGTACAATTCGCTATGGCAAAGATTTAATGGGATTAAAAATAAAACTTGATTGGTCAGGGATGAAAACTCGTATTATCCCCTATGTTGATGCACAAGGAGCAGAAGGAACGGCAAATCGTATTTATGGGAACGTTGTAGATAGTCCATTAGTTGAAAATTATTCGGATGTACGCACGGAACATATTCAATTCACAGAAGAGCAAGGAGCAAAAGACTTAAATTCATTGAATAAAGTAGCTGCAAATTATTTTAAATCTATTAACCCTGGTTGTGATAAGCCAAAGATTTCAATCACAATTGAATTTGATAAGTTGATAGATAGTGAAGAAGCAAAGGAATTTGCACGAATCAGAAACTATGGACTTTTTGATACTTTCCACGTTTATCACAAAAAATATGATATCTATTTAGAATCAAAAGTTACAGGTATTGTTTATGATACATTAAATGAAAAGACCAAAACGTTAGTAGCTGGCGATACGCAAGTTGCGTTTTATCAACAACAAACGAATCAATTTCAAGAGAAATTAAAAGAGTATGCTACTAACAGTTATATGAGTGGTTTTACAGACTATGTATCGTCCATGATTACTGGTGGAGGGCAAGCAGGAGGACATGTTGTGTTGTGGCCAAAAACACAACCTTCTAATATTTTGATTATGGATACCGCTGATATCAATACAGCAAAACATGTGATCCGTTTAAACAAGAATGGCATTGCATTTTCCAAAAATGGTTGGAATGGCCCCTTTAATTCAGCATGGACGATTGATAGCATCTTTAATGCGGACTTTATTAGAACTGGGACGATAATAGCGGATGTTTTGGAAACATCATTTAACAAATTAGGCGACCAGCTTAGAATCGTTTCGGGTGCTTTACAAATTATAAATAATAAGAAAAAAGTAATGGAGTTAACCAAAAAAGGCATGCAATTTTTGAGTAAATCTGGTGAGATTGGTACGATCGGTACAACAGACTCAGCAGGTAATCCATTTCCAAAAGCTGTAACTCCAACACCTATAGAAGAAAATGCTCTGGTTATTCGCGCTAACGGTTCTGGTAAGTATATTTTGATTTCAGCCGTGCAAGAAAAAGGCTTTATAATGCTTGGAAATGGCAAAACATACCATTTTGGCGATTTAGATATCCAAGGTAAGTTGACTATTAATGGTCGAGAGGTCTTTCCTGGTCAAGGTGGGGGCGGCGGAGAAGGTGGCTCTGGAGAATGGGATGGAACGTATCCGGCTGGTATCACGAGTTCTGCTGATAAATTTGCATGGCAATGGTGGGTATATTTAATTGCCCGTGGTTTCAGTAAAGCAGCCACTGCAGGAATCCTTGGTAATATTCGAGGTGAAGTTGGTCCCGGAATGAATCCAAATACATCGCAAGTAGGTGGCCCTGGTTTCGGTGGTGTTCAGTGGGATGGATCATCTTATCCGTTAGTCGGTGCGCCTACGTGGGATGGACGCGAATATGTTCAACGCTTAATGGCCAAAGCAGGGATAACAGATGATTATACGGGAACTAAAGCACAATCAGCTCTAATTGATTGGTGTTGCTATAACGGACAATGGCTTGGCCGCGTTCAACCTACTTCTGTAGCTGAGTTTAAAAAAATTACAGATCCAGCACAAGCTGCTTATGTGTTCGAAGAAAACTTTGAACGACCAGCGGTAGCACATCCAGAACGTCAAGGCTGGGCAACGGAATGGTTTAATCGTTTTAAAGATTTGACGATTAGTAAAGGCGGTGGAGCCATATTAGATGTTGCTAAAAGCTGGCTTGGTTATTTCTACTATATTCAACTTCACCCATCTTCTGATTTGGGTGATTTTTTGAATCCCAACAAGTCAGGTGGTACAGATTGTTCAGGTTTTGTCTGGTTAGTTTTAAACAAAGCGGGTTATGCTGTACCGTCGAATATGCAATGGTATACCGGGTCAATGACAGCAGACGCTAGAGGTTCGAAACGTTGGTTGCGTGAGATTTCGTCAAGTGAAGCAAAAGCAGGTGATATTGTTATTGTCAATCAAGGCAGCGGGGCAGGAAATAACGGACATACTGCAATTCTTACAGAAGACTATCATGGCCATCAAACTAAAATTATCGAAATGGGCGGCATGAATAGTAATGGTGTTGGCTACGGGAGAATCGATTTGTCATTTGGTTATCTCCTGAATGGCGGTGACTTTTGTCTTGCACGACCAATTAAGAAATAAAGGAGACTCAAGATGAATAAAGGCTTAAATCATTTACAAAGTTTGATCGGTCAGCCTATTGGTAATCACCAATGTTATGCATTGTCTGCAGAGTACGCTGGTATTATGGACGGTCCAGGCATGGGTGCAATGACCAAATACGATATTAACCATCAAATCGGCAATGTTTGGTCAGCGGCTGAAATTGGTTCAGCTTACGATTGGACACTGTATGGTTGGCATGTAATCGTTGAACCGACGTATGAGCAACTTGTTACAGGTGCAATCATTAATTGGAAACTTGGGGCACGAGTTAGTGAAGACATGTTAGCACCTCGAACATTTGGGCATACAGGAGTCATAAAAAGTTTGCTGAATCATCAATTTCAAACTTATGAACAAAATGCAGAACTTGGTGAAATTGTTGTGGAATACAATCGGAATTTCTTTGATTCTAGTCAAATTTCTTCAATCTGTATCCCACCAGATTTTGAGAAAGGGGTGATTAATATTGAGTAAATGGAACGTCGTTCTTAGCACGACAGAACCACACAATTACATCGGAATTGTGAAAGTACGTCAAGGAAATAAGAATAGTGAAATTTTGGAAGCTCAAATTGTAGAAAATGGGCTTCCTTTTGATTTGTCTGGTTGTAAAGTCTACTTTGAGTCAATTGTAGGTGGGAAATATCCAGTACAGTTAGCATCTAAAACCATAGACGCGAAGCAAGGAAAAATTCAGTACACCTTTGATGAATACTCTATGCAGTGTCTGCACCGCCAAACTGCAGATTTTATTATCTACAAAGGTGAAGATATTGTTGCGACGACACAAGATTTTACCTATTTTGTCATTAATGCTGTCTCTAAAACTGAGGGTGAAATGGGATCTTACTGGCAATCTGTTGAGGATTTAATCGAGGATATGCGTGATTACATTAATTCCGGACAAGATGATTTTGATGCATGGTTTGAATCCATTAAAGAAATTCTAGCTGGTATTGATCCTGGCGGAAAATTGCTTTTGGAACTGATGGAAGCCCGGGTTGATTTACAGGGAGTCAAACACAACTCGATTTCAGAAAGATTAAAAGCCGATTTTCTATATTTACAAGAACAACTTACTGATCAAATCGAAAATATGAAACAAGCGCATTACACATTACATGCCTTTGATGTTTCGACTTTGACCATTTTACAAGATGACAATTTTTCAAAAAATCATGAAACTGAAATAGTCAACACCATTGAAGAAGAAATTGCTCGTGGTGCATTGGTGATTGCCAATATTGATAACTCAATTTTCGAGTTAGAAAAGGTAGGTGAGCTGAATGCCTGAAGTTAAAAAAGTCATGGAAAAAGATGCCAATGGTATTGATCGTCAAATCTTTCCAGAAACAGTTCCCGAAGCGATTATTGGTTTGAATGACTTAATGGCTGGAGAAAGCAATGTTTTATCTGTAAACGGTAAAATAGGGGTCGTTGTGATTACAAAAGAAGATTTTGGTTTGGAAAATGCAATCACTGAACTTCCTTTTGCCAGTGAAGAAAGCGACGGTATTATCACCGCTGAAATGTACTTGAAAATTTTAAACAGTGGCGGTGGTGACTATATATTACCAATTGCCACTGATTCTAAATTGGGTGGTATTAAGATAGGTGAACTATTATCTGTTGATGCAACTGGAAAACTTTCAGCGACTAAGCAAACTGATTTTAATTTTACAGAATCGCTAAAAACTAAGTTGGAAGGTTTAAAAAATTATGAACTACCTACTGCATCCAATGATTTAAAGGGCGGCGTAAAAATTGGCCGTGGATTAACCATGGAAGCAGATGTTCTAACCGCCGATATCCAAATGAACTATTCCGCTGGTGCTAATATTTCAATTTCTAATACTGGGGTAATTAGTGCGACAGGCAGCGGAACTGGTGGAGGTGTTAGCCAAGAGTATGTTGACCAAAAAGCAACTGACACATATCAGGCAGCACAAGCTTATACAGATTCGAAAATACCAAGTTTCAGTTTTGAAAAAGTAGGGGAGGTTTTAGAATGACGGATATTGTAAAAGTAAAACAAGATGGTGTGCAAGTGTATGTTCAAACACATTGGACGGCCATTTTAGATAAACCTGACAGTTACAACTGCTGTAGCAACTACCAGTGCTAATGGTTTGATGGCATCAACCGATAAATCGAAATTAGATGGTATTGCAGCAGGGGCTCAAAAAAATCCGGGTAACGCTACAGCAAGCACCGCAGGATTAATGTCCGCAGCGGATAAAACAAAATTAGATGGATTGAGCGCTATTACATTTGAGAAAGTGGGGACAGTTTAATATGTCTGATATCGTACAGTTAAAAGAAAATGGCGTTTTAAAATATTTAAAAACGCACGCAAAGGCAGTAGAAAATTTAGACGCAACAATACAGACTGCTATTAGAAATGCTCTTTTGAATCGAGGAACAAAACTATGGTCGGGTGCATTTTGGCTATCAGCAGACCAAACGATAACGCCAACTAAACCCTTGTCACAATGTGAGAACGGTTGGGTTATCGTTACGGAGGTATATCGCGATTCTGGAGCTGGCGGTGGAGATATTGACTATCATTTCATTCCTAAAGCACCAATTGCAACACATACAGGACAAAATCATAAGTTAATGACATTTACTTCCGCCGGCACTCCTGTGTACAAACAAATTTATGTCACCGATACAAATTTTAAAGGGAATGCAAGTAACAGTACAGAAGATAATGGCAAAATTGTATTTTCGGAGGTGTGGTCATGGTAAAAGTGATTTGGATTGCGGATAAAGTCGGATATTTAGGGGGCTATTCCGAAGTTGAACAGCCCGATTTGATTGCAGTAGAAGTTACGCTTCAATCAGATGAATTTCTTTTTGATGATTGGCGATGGGATGGAGATAGATTAATTTTTGATCCAGAAAATAAACCGATTGTCGAAGAACCAAAAACAGCTATTGAACAATTACAAGCAGGATTAGCGCAAGCAAGTTTTCAGGTTATGCAGTCAACTAAACAAATTGAAGAATTGACTAAGCAAAACGCGGCAATGGGATTTAAAATCATGCAATTAGAGCAAAATCAAAATGCTGAAAGTGAGGGTAAATGATATGAACTTTCCGGGATTTAACGAAATTAAAATGTGGTATGAGTTTGGCTATTGGTCCAATGATATGGTAAAAGAAGCGGTAGTTTGTGAGGCTATCACGACTGATCAATTTAAAGAAATTACTGGAAAAGACTATGTAGCTTAATTGCTGCTAGTCTTTTTTTATAAGAAAGCAAAAGGTGGTAGAAATGGTGATTATTGACAATGGAAAATTATTAATAGAGTTCAAAAATTTGATTTCAAATGGTTATATGCAGCTTTTTTTATGGATGGTTCTTGGTGATATCGCAACTGGGATTTGTAAAGGTTTTTTTATTAAAGATAGTAATAGTACAAAGGGGTTACTGGGGATCGTTAAACATATGTTAGTTGTTTGTTTGGTTATTGTAGCTTACCCTTACTTGAAAATTATGGGGTTAGAAAATATCGCAACAGCATTTGTTTTCTTTTATATAGCTGTGTACGGTATTTCAATTGTAGAAAATCTTGGTCAATTAGGTGTTCCAATCCCAAAATGGGTGAAGGAACGATTAACTAAATTAAAAGATACATCAGATAGTGAATCAAACAAGGAGGATGAAAAAAATGTTTAAAGAAGGACAGAAGGTTAAAGTTCACGGGAAATTTGTTGTCAAAACTATAGGTGATGAATTTGTGGAACTGGATCCATATCTCCAAGGCGGCATTCCAGCAGTAGAAAAATTTGAAAAGCAAGGTTTTACAGAAGTTGCCGAAAGTGGTGAAGTCAAAAATTTTGACGGATTCACAGTTGGCGACTTCTTTGCTTTAGACGGAACATTTAACGTAGTCCGATCAAATGAAATCTTTTGCAAATTGATGGTTGGAAACCAAATGGTGTCCGTTCCGATTAACAAAATTATGGAGGTGGACTAAATGGTTGTTAGTTATTCAGGCATTGCAGGAAGACGTGGAAAGAATCCAACGCGAATTGTACTTCATAATGACGGTGGTAGCCAAGGTGCTACCGCCGCTTTTTACAAGTCTTGGCTAGAAAATCATAATCCTGAACTAGGTTTTGCACACGAATATATCGCTTCTGACGATACTTATCAAGCGGAGAATGCAGGCAATTGCGCTTGGCATTGTGCGAATGCAATTGGTAATCGTGATTATTACGGCATTGAAATTTGCCAATCACTAGGCAGTGAAACAACTTTTAAAGATAATGAACAAAAAGCATTTAAGCGTGCGGCACAGTTATGTAAGCAGTGGGGATTAAATCCATCAACTGCTATTTTTCCACTGCATCGGGAGTTAAGTTCTACTGATTGCCCGCATCGTTCATTTGCGCTACATGGTAAAGCAAATGCAGCAGTTAAAGCTTATTATGTTGAGCAAGTTAAAAAATACTATAACGGAGGTAGTACAGTGAAAAATACACGAGCAAGACACTATATCCATACTTTCTGGTATACAAAAAATAGTAGTGGTCACAAAGCAGTAGTGGAGTATTGTAAAAAATATAAGTGGAGCTATAAGGAGTATTACAGCAAGGACAAGAAGAGTGTTAAAATTGTAATTGGAAATTTTGCCCAAAATTCGACTAATAAGTTCGATATGGAGAAATGGCTTGGTGACAAAAATTATAATT
The DNA here is from genome assembly GCF_029983095.1 of Enterococcus montenegrensis. NCBI lineage: Bacteria > Bacillati > Bacillota > Bacilli > Lactobacillales > Enterococcaceae > Enterococcus > Enterococcus montenegrensis. The sequence goes on along the minus strand of NZ_CP120467.1, from coordinate 2,254,940 downwards.
ATATTGTTACAACTGAATCAAAATAAATAATAAAGCCCTGGTCTCTTAGTTGAGGTCAGGGCTTTTTTTTATTTTACTCGTAATTGTTGACCAGGATATAATAAGAAATTATTAGGATCGATACCATTAAGTTGATACAATTGATCGACTGAAATCCCGGCTCGTGCTGCCACTTGAGGAGGCCCTTCACCATTTTGAACGGTAGTATATTGCTCTTCGGCGGGTTCCGGAGATTGTGTTTGACGCGTTGGTTCATTTTCAGCTACTTCTTGATTTTGCTGTTGGGTGGATTGACTAGGTTCTGTTTGATTTTCGACTTCGGGAGTTTGATAGCTTTCTTCTGAGTAAGCAGGTTCATTACTTTGAACATCTTCGGAAGAACTTGATTCATTTTTCTTAGTAGTATCAAACGGAGGTTCAGTTAGTTTTAATGAAGCAGCATCAGTATATTTTTCGACGAGTTTTTGATCAAAATCACCATTAAATTGCATTAGCACTAAATTGTCTTCATCGGTTGCGGTATATGAAAAAAGCATGGCTGAGCCTTTTCCTAAATCGTCATAATATTTCTTTGTTTCTCTAAGGTCCTTTAAATTATCAAATACGAAAATGCGAGCATTTTTTTGATCGTCTTCATTGTCTGTATCAATAAGCGAGAACATGGCGGCATCTTTTGCTGTCATTGGAGCCACGCCAAAATCATCTTTCGACATTTTTTTCTCGTTATGAACTACTAAAGACTTATTTTTAAACTTTTTAATGTATTCGTTAATAGACGCAACTTCTTTTTCTTTAGTTGATGTGGAAGTCGTACTGGGCGACTCTGTTTTTGATTTCTTATAAGGCTTGAAAATCATTTTCTTTCCTTGGTCAGGATCGTCATTTTTTTCTTTATCTGGTGTGAAAATAATGTTTTTATCTTCTTTAGTTACTTTGTAATAAGCCTCTTTATCAGTATCTTCTGTGAGTTGGAGTTTAATTTCATCCTTTTTCAATTCATATTCGTAAGTAATATTCATTTGACCAGCAATTTGTTTTCCAAGTTCTTCGCCAAAGCTCTCCCAATCGTTTTTAGCGCTAGACTTCATGCTAGAAGTATCAGCTTTCAAAGTCATAACATGATCTGAAAAAGTAGCTATTACGTCAAAAGCTTCTTTGTCGTCTTTATTAGCCGCTTCAATAATCCAATCATTTGCTTTTAAATCGTCGGTAGTAACGTTTGATGAGCACCCTGCGATTGTTAAACTTACAAATATAAAAAATGCCCCTAACACTTTTTTCACTTAAATCCCCACCTTCATTTTTACATAACTATATTATATCAGACACAAATAAAAAACCTACCCCAAAAAGGAGTAGGTGCGTGGCCAAGGTTAGAAAAAAGGAGTCACTAAGGAATTGACCACATACTTAGTTTAACATTGTTTTTGCCATTAATCAGTATATCTTTTGCAATATTTGAAACAACAATATACTATAATGCTGTTAGCAACAATATACTCCATAAAAAGAGTAGCACACTTAGTCAGCTTGGGGAAGATTTCTAGGTGAGGTGCTACTCTTTTAATTTGGGAGAATATTCCCGTTTAAAGGATATCATTTAAGCTGAGAGTTGTCATTTTAATATGGTAAGTAGTTGTTATTTAATAGAAGTAATTATAAATCTCTGCCCCAAAACCTGCCCCAAAGTAAGATTTAGGTCAAGTGTACAAAAAAAGAAACCTTGAATTATCAAGGCTTCTATATATGCCAGCTGCAGGGATCGAACCTGTGACCTACGCGTTACGAGTGCGTTGCTCTACCTACTGAGCTAAGCTGGCAGTACGTTAGAAATTATAGCAAAAATAAAATATTTGTAAAGGCAAAACCCTTCTATGAAACGAGGACTTAGAAAATTTTCACAAAGTGTGGTATACTAGTATTAATTAAAGGGAGGTTTTCTATAGTGGCAAGTTTTGGTAAGTTTGAAACAACAATCATTCCGTCAGATGCAGGTAAAGGATTTCAGGTCGATACCCATGTGAAATTTACAATTTACGGAAAACCGCAGACCGGTACCGTCACGAAACAGTTAAAAAATTCTGCAGTCGTTGAAATTGACGAAACGGGTGATAATCAACAATTAATGACACAAAGTAATGGTGTGATGATTATCAATTATAAAGAACTGGAAAAACTAAAATAGTTTTCTTACGGCTTAAGCTGGCAGCATTTGTTGGCTTAAGTCTTTTTTTTATCCGCAAAATTTACGGAACTAGGTTTATGACGATCCTTTTTTATACAATTTTTCAGGTCTTTTTTTAGGCCGTATAAGTAAAGTTTTTAAATTTTTCCTAGGGTCTAATTCCCTTCTTTTCTTTCTTTTCATTAACAACTATAATGGGGAAGTGTACTTTTTTACTCGATTTTTAGTTTATATTATCTAACGTAGGAAAAACGCTGTTGCAATCAGCCAGCAGTGTCTAGCTTTACAAACGAATCTTTTAGATGCGAAGGCGAAATTTTACGTAAACGTAAATGAATGTAGGAATTTAGCGAGCTTTTACTGTCGTATCTAATTTTTAGAAGTTTGCAAAGTCTTTTTGGAAAGAAGAGGAAGCATGGAAAATAGACGAGCAAGAAATGATAATCGGATTGATTATGGCGTGATATTGCCAGTCTTTCTGTTGTGTTTAATCGGGTTGGCAGCCTTGTATGTCGCCTTGACCCATGATCGTAACAGTCCTAATGTATTGGCCGGTGTTGCCAAACAAGCTGTTTGGTATGGGGTCGGCACAGTAGCGGTTGTGGTGATTATGCATATGAAATCAAAGTGGATTTGGAAGTTGACACCCTACATTTATGGTGCCGGTCTAGTGATTATGACCTTATTATTGAAGTTTTACGACCGAAATTTAGAAAGTGTCACGGGTTCTAAAAACTGGTTTACTTTTGGGCCGGTAAATTTCCAACCCGCCGAACTTATGAAAATTGCGTTAATTTTGATGTTGGCATTAGTCGTAACGACGCACAATGTGAAATACCGTAATCGTAATTTACCTACAGATGGTCTTTTGATATTAAAGATTTTAGCTGTTTCACTGCCAGTCTTGGTTTTAGTGATGTTGCAAAAAGACTTTGGGACCATGTTGGTGTTTGTAGCGATTATCGGGGGCGTCTTTTTGATGTCTGGAATATCCTGGCGCATTTTAATTCCGCTAATTGCGATTTTTGCGATTGTGGGTGGGGGCACGATTTTCTTAGTGACAACTGAGGTAGGACGAGATCTTTTGTATCACGTCGGCTTTAAATCCTATCAATTTGCCCGCATCGACTCATGGTTAAATCCTTTCCATGATATGCAAGGAAATTCTTATCAACTAGCATATGGCTTACTTGCTATTGGTTCTGGTGGGATGACAGGAAAAGGCTTTAATGTTAGCGATGTTTATGTACCAGTCAGAGAATCTGATATGATTTTTACGATTATTGGCGAAAATTTTGGCTTTATTGGAAGTGCGTTTGTCATCCTCTTGTATTTTATTTTAATTTATCATATGATTCGCGTGTGCTTTGATACAAATAATGAGTTTTATGCTTACATTGCTACTGGTATTATTATGATGATCTTATTTCACGTTTTTGAAAATATTGGCGCCAATATTGGTCTTTTGCCATTAACAGGGATTCCATTGCCCTTTATTAGTCAAGGTGGCTCGGCTATTTTAAGCAATATGATCGGCATCGGCCTCATTTTATCGATGCGTTACCAAGCAGAGACGAAAAAAGAGGAAAAAGATGCTACTTTAGCTTAAACGTGGTAAAGTGAAAGCGGAAATAAAAGTAAAGGAGCAATGCTATGCTGACTTTATATTGGTATCCAAAATGTAGTACGTGCAAAAAAGCAAAAGCTTGGTTGGATTCACAAGAAATTGCGGTTCAAACCATTGATATGGTTCAAAATCCACCGACTGCTGCAAGATTAATGCAGTGGATGGAAGAAAGTGATTTGCCAGTACGCCGCTTCTTTAACACAAGTGGTATGAAGTATCGTGAAATGGGTTTAAAAGATCAAGTGCCTAATTTATCGATACAAGAAGCTAGCGAATTATTGGCAAGTGATGGGATGTTAATCAAACGTCCAATTTTAGTGCGTGACGACAAACTTTTGTCGATTGGCTTTAAAGAAACTGAATATGAAGGGGTCGCGAAATAAGATGCAACAAAAATGTTTGAAAACAAAAGATAATTTGTGGGTATTGTACAATGGAAATGAGTATGTCGTTGGTTTAACGGAAGCTGCGCAATCTGATTTAGGTAAAGTAACCTTTGCCTCATTGCCAAAAGCCGGTCAAACGTTTAAACAAGGCACACCGCTAGTCGAAGTGGAAGCTGAAAAAGCCGTGCAAGAATTTCCCGCACCTCTAACAGGTACGATTTCTTCTGTGAATGAAAAAGCGCTAGAAAATATTAACGTTTTAAATGATGAAGATGAAATGAATGCGTGGTTGGTGGCATTTAAAGATGTCGATGCCACAGAATTCAACGAACTGTAAAATTTTTCTGAAAATAATTGACAGGCGATTTTTAGCTTGTTATAATTTCACCAATAACTTGAAAGCTTTGAAAAGAAGAGTACATGTCACCGACATTTCACAGAGAGCCTGGAGATGCTGCAAACAGGTAATGAAGGTAAGATGGAAGATGGTCTTTGAGCAGAATAAGTGAGCCGCTGGCAAGCTTATTACGGGGGTGCCCGTTATAGCACGACAGTATGCACCAAGAGGTAAGTACTGGATAAGGTTATAGTTGTGAGACTATAACAAATTAAGGTGGTAACACGAAATTGCGACAGCTTTTCGTCCTTTTGTAATTGAAAGAATTACAAGGATGGCAAGCTGTTTTTTTATGGCTTGAAGTATGAAAAAAAGAAAGAGGCTGAAAAAATGGCTTTAATCCAATTAACGGATGTCAAAAAGAGTTTTAATGTCAAAAAACAGACAATCCAGGCTGTAGACGGTGTTTCTCTGACTGTTGATAAAGGTGACATCTATGGTATTGTCGGCTACTCTGGTGCAGGTAAATCGACATTGGTTCGCCTGTTAAATGGGCTAGAATTAGCAACTGACGGCAGTGTTGTCGTTGATGGACAAGATATCGGCAAATTGAAGAGCAAAGAATTACGTGAGTTTCGTAAAAACGTGGGAATGATTTTTCAACATTTCAATCTCTTATGGTCCAGAACAGTTCTAGAAAATATTGAATTACCGATGGAATTAGCAGGGATTAAAAAAGAGAAGCGGCAGCAAAAAGCCAAAGAACTTCTTGCATTAGTAAATTTAGAAGGTCGAGGAGATGCTTATCCGGCACAATTATCCGGTGGGCAAAAGCAACGGGTAGGAATTGCTCGAGCGCTAGCCAATGATCCTAAGATTTTACTTTGTGATGAAGCGACGAGTGCGCTAGATCCGCAAACGACCGATGAAGTACTGGACTTATTATTAGATATCAACCAGAAATTAAACTTAACAATTGTATTAATTACCCATGAAATGAACGTCATCCGCAAAATTTGTAATAAAGTAGCGGTGATGGAATTGGGTAAGATTGTGGAAGAAGGTCAAGTTTCTGAGGTCTTTCGTAATCCTAAACAGGCTGTTACCAAACGTTTTGTTCAACAAGACTTACAGCCAAGTGAAGAACCAAAAGAAGTTTTACAAGAATTTATCGCTGAAAATCCTAATGGTGTGTTAGCGACGTTAATTTTTAAAGACGATAATGCCAATGAACCGGTAATCTCACAAGCAATTCGCAAATTTGATGTTGATATTAACGTCGTCTATGGGAATATTCGGCAATCAAAAGACAACTCTTTTGGCTCTTTGACGGTCTTGATTACCGGAGCTGACGACGCGGTTAATGGAACCATGGCATTCTTTTCTGCCCAACAAGTAGGAGTGGAGGTGTTGCATCGTGGATAAGAGTTTTGCTGAAACATATTTAAACTTTGACAAAGTCGATTGGGCAAAGATGCAAACATCCACCGTTGATACGCTTTATATGTCAATTGTTTCCATGGTTGTGGTTTTTGTTTTAGGAATTTTGTTAGGCTTATTACTATATAGCTTAGGACGAAAAAAAAGTGCCGGTTACCAAATTTTATATAATGTGGTGTCCATCATCAGTAACATCTTTCGTTCTACACCTTTTATGATTTTAATGGTATTAATTATTCCATTTACCAAAACGTTGGTGGGGAGTATGATCGGTGCTAGTGCAGCCTTACCAGCTTTGATTTTATCGGCGGTACCATTTTATGCTCGCCTAGTGGAAATTGCTTTTCGCGAAGTTTCTTCAGGGGTGATTGAAGCCGCCAATGCGATGGGGGCTAACTACTGGCAGATTATTTATAAAATTTTAGTGCCTGAAAGTATGCCGGCTTTGGTTTCTGGCTTTACCGTGACATCTGTTTCTATGATTGGTTTTACCGCTATGGCTGGTGCAATCGGCGCTGGTGGCTTAGGTTCTCTTGCTTGGTCAGAAGGGTTCCAATTAGGCAATCAAACGGTCACTTTAGTTGCAACGGTGATTATGTTACTAATCGTTTTTGTTGTTCAAGGCTTGGGAGATTACTTCACGCAAAAATTAGACAAGCGCTAATTGCGGCGAAGTTTCACAATTAAATTATTAAATTGTAGAGGAGAAATGAAAATGAAAAAATTATTTGGTTTAGCAACAGTATTGCTTGCAACAATTACTTTAGCCGCTTGTGGCAATGGCGGATCAAAAGATGAGAAAGCTAGTTCTTCATCAGATGCCAAAGAAACAAAATTAATCGTTGGGGCGACAACAAGTCCTCATGCGGAAATCTTAAACGAAGCCAAACCTTTATTGAAAAAAGAAGGCGTGGACTTGGAAGTGAAATCTTTTACCGATTACACATTGTTAAATAAGTTATTGGCAGAAAAAGAAATTGATGCCAACTATTTCCAACACAAACCGTATTTCAATGACCAAGTCAAAGAAAATGGTTATGACTTTGTCGATGCAGGTGCCGTTCATATTGAACCGATGGGCATTTATTCAAAAGGTATTAAAAGTGTAGATGACATTAAAGAGGGTACGACTGTCATTACTTCAAACTCCAATACTGACTGGGGTCGTATCTTAACAATTCTTGAAAATGCGGGCCTAATCAAATTAAAAGACGGTGTTGAAAAAACAACTGCGACCTTCGATGATATTGCTGAAAACAAAAAAGACTTAAAATTTAAACACGATATCGACCCAGGTTTATTGGTTCCAACCTATGAAAATGAAAAAGATGCCTTGGTTGCAATTAATGCGAACTTTGCTTTAACTGCTGGTTTAAACCCAGAAAAAGATGCCTTGATGCACGATGATGATAATTCACCCTATGCTAACATTATCGCAGTACGCAAAGGTGATGAAACGAAACCCGCAATTAAAAAATTGTTGGAAGTATTACACAGCGATGAAGTGAAAAAATTTGTTGACGATAAATGGAAAGGCTCTGTTAAAATCGTTGACGCAAAATAATAAAAAATAAGTAAAGGTGCACTTACGAAGTCGTGAGTTGCGCCTTTGTTTTTTTGTTTAAGATAAGGGATAATAGCCTAGAAGTAATGACTAAAAAATTAGCTTAAAAGGAGCAAAAAAATGGGAAAAGTTGCTTTAATTGGTGCAGGCCCAGGCGATCCTGCTTTAATCACTTACCACGGATTGCGAGCCTTGCAAAATGCCGATATTATTTTTTATGACCGCTTATTAAATCCAATTTTATTATATTTAGCCCCTGAGGATGCCAAACTTGTTTATGTAGGAAAAGCACCTGAACACCATGCCTATACCCAAAGTGAAATTCAAGAAAAGTTAATTAGTGCTACTAAAAAATATGATAATGTTGTCCGATTAAAAGGCGGCGATCCCGGTATTTTTGGCCGCGTTGAAGAAGAGGTGCAGGCTTTAGCAAAACACGGGATAGAATATGCAGTATATCCAGGTATAACCAGTGCTTCTGGTGTATCTGTCTATGCCGGATTTGCGATTACAGAGCGCCATGTCAGTGAAAAAGTGTTTCTAGCTACACCGACAGCCCAGTTGCAAGAATTTGCCCAAGAGCCTTTAGCTAAACTTTCTGCTGGTGGAACAATCATTTTATACATGGGAATGGAAAAATTAGCAGCTGTCGTTAAAATTATGTTAACCCAAGGTGCCAGTGAAAATCTGCCTGTTACAGTTGTGGAATGGGGAAGTTGGGGGCGACAAAAAAAGGTTGTGGCAACACTTGCAACAATTCATGAAACAGTGGAAAAAGCTGGTTTGCATAATCCTGCATTGATTTTTATTGGACCAGTAGCAGCAAAAGCGGCGACAAAATCCTGGTTTGAAGAATTACCCCGTTTTGGTCAAAAAACGATTTTAGTCAGTGAAAAAAAACTTACTTTTGATGAACTGTTAACTTATACCGATCAAGGTGCAGACTTGTATCCCGTTTTTGTGGGGGCAGCATTTGATGAACGGTTTATTTCTTTACATCAACGTTTATTGTTACCCCTTTTAAAAGAAGAGTACGAAATCATCTACCAAGGCAAAAATGCTCCGGCATTATTTCAAGACTTCCTAAAAGAAATTAAAGGAGGCCAAAATGGACGTTAAAATTGGTACCAGAAAAAGTCCCTTAGCTCAAATTCAAACGGACAATGTGATTGCGCGTTTACAAAACTTATTTCCGGAACATCGCTTTTTAAAAGTGTTACTTACAACTACCGGTGATAAGGATCAAACAACCGCTTTAAGCCAAATGGCAGGACAGGGTGTTTTTGTTAAAACTATTCAGCAAAAGCTATTGACTGGCGAAATTGACTTGGCCGTTCATAGTGCGAAAGATTTACCTTCCACAGAGCCAGAAGGGTTAACTTTAGCGGCATTTCCCGAACGTGCACCGGCAGGGGATGCTTTAATTTTACGCAATGAGTTTACTACATTAACAGATTTGCCTGAAGGCGCTGTGATCGGTACTGGCAGTTTACGCCGCCAATTTCAACTATTGTCGCTACGTCCGGATTTTATGATTAAGTCTTTGCGGGGAAATATCGATACGCGTTTAAAAAAATTAGCCCAAAAAGAATACGACGGTATCATGATGGCTCAAGCTGCACTACTACGCCATCCCAAAGCTTTAGGTGATTTTAAACTGCATCAAGTTTCCTTAACGTTAGATGAATTTTTGCCAGCTGTCGGCCAAGGGGTGATTGCAGTTGAAGCTGTGAAAAATTCACCTGCAGCAAAAATCGCCGCAGCTATTGATGACAAAAATGTGCGAAGCGCAATTACTTGTGAGCGTGCGTTTTTATCTGTCTTTGGGGTTGGTTGTAACGTTCCACTAGCCGCTCATGCCAAAGTGATTGGGGAGAAAATTGAACTGAGCACAATGTTAGGCAGTAAGACAGGTGCATCTTATTCTCTTGTTCAAGTTGGCGCTAATCCGGTGATTTTAGGGCAGAATAGTGCACGAGCATTACAAAAACTGGCTAATTGGCCACTAGAATAAATGAGAAATAACTAAGATCCAAGACGAGGAAGTTTTCGTTTTGGGTCTTTTAATTTATAATCATTCTAAATTGAAAATTATTGATTTTATAATAGTAAAAGAATAAGCAAATTTATTGAGGGAAGTTTGCTTATCATTCTCAATTAGCGTAAAATGAGTGAGAATGAAAATGATGGAGGCGAGACGATGGCAACGTTAGAAATTAAAGATTTACATGTAGCAATCGAAGATAAAGAAATTCTAAAAGGTGTTAATTTGACGCTGAAAACTGGCGAAATTCATGCCATTATGGGACCAAACGGAACAGGGAAGTCTACTTTATCTGCTGCGATTATGGGAAACCCTAATTATGAAGTAACCCAAGGTGAAATTCTGTTAGATGGTGAAAATTTATTGGAGATGGAAGTTGATGAACGAGCACGGGCAGGGCTATTTTTAGCAATGCAATATCCAAGTGAAATTCCAGGCATCACCAACGCAGAATTCATGCGGGCAGCAATTAATGCAAAACGAGATGAAGACAATAAAATTTCAGTCATGGAATTTTTAAAAAAGCTAGATAAAAAAATGGAATTATTAAATATGCCAGAAGAAATGGCAGAACGTTACTTGAATGAAGGATTTTCCGGTGGGGAGAAAAAGCGTAACGAAATTTTACAACTATTAATGTTGGAACCAACTTTTGCTATTTTAGATGAAATTGACTCAGGTCTTGATATCGATGCGTTAAAGGTAGTGGCAAAAGGGGTCAACGAAATGCGCGGCGATGATTTTGGTGCTTTAATCATTACCCATTACCAACGTTTGTTAAACTATATTACGCCTGATGTCGTTCATATCATGATGGACGGTCGCGTTGTTTTAACAGGTAACGCTGACCTTGCCAAACGCTTAGAGGCAGAAGGTTATGCTGGAATCAGCAAAGAATTAGGTATTGATTACAAGGAAGAAGTTTAAAAAGGAGGTCAATTAGATGACAGAATTGAAAAAGCTACTGGCTGATGTGACCACCTTTTCTGCTTATAAAGAAGAACCAGCTTGGATGTTGGAAATGCGTTTGCAGGCTTTAGAACAAGTGGACGAATTAGCTTTGCCACAAATTGAACGGGTTCGTTTTCACCGCTGGCCACTATTAAATATAACCAGTGACCATTTAAGTGGAGAACCAAAAGAAACAAGTGTCCCCTCTTTTGATGTCATGCAGGACAATCCATTATTAGTACAAGCAGACGACACTACTGTTTTTGAACAGTTACCCCAAAATTTAGTGGATCAAGGTGTTATCTTCACGGATATTTTTACTGCCATGCAAGAATATCCCGAATTAGTTCACGAGTACTATATGAAAAAAGCAGTGACACCTTTTGAAGATAAATTAACTGCTGCCCATACCGCTTTTATGAATAGTGGCGTGTTTTTATATGTTCCTAAAAATGTAGTGATTAAAGAACCAATCGAAGCGATTTTAAATCAATCTGGTACAGAGCATTTCTTTAAACATATTTTAATAGTGGCAGATGAGCATAGTGAGTTTACTTACTTGGAGCGTTTTAATTCTGAAAAAGAAGTAGCACAAAAACAAGCCGCTAATATTATTGTAGAAGTTATCGCCAAAGCTGGGGCCAAAGTGAAATACTCTGCAATTGACCGCTTAGGTGTAGACTTGACGACGTATTTGAATCGTCGTGGTTACGTAATGCAAGATGCAATGGTAGATTGGGCAATTGGTGTCATGAATGACGGGGATGTCGTAGCAGACTTTGATACAGATTTAGTTGGCAATGGGGCCCATTCTGAAATTAAAGTTGTTGCCATTTCAGCAGGCAAACAAATTCAAGGGATTGATACCCGGGTTACCAATAAAGCACCACATTCTATCGGTCATATCTTGCAACACGGTGTAATCCGTGAAAAAGGTACGTTAACCTTTAACGGTATTGGTCATATTTTAAAAGGAGCCAAAGGTGCAGACGCGCAGCAAGAAAGTCGCGTATTAATGCTTTCTGATAAAGCTCGTGGCGATGCTAATCCAATTCTTTTGATTGATGAAAATGAAGTCACTGCCGGACACGCAGCCAGTGTTGGTCGCGTCGATCCAGAAGAAATGTACTATTTAATGAGTCGTGGTTTGCCTAAAACAGAAGCAGAACGCTTAGTTATTCGTGGTTTCTTAGGTTCTGTTATTACAGCAATTCCAGTGAAAGAGGCCCAACAAGAATTTATTGAAGTGATTGAAGGGAAGTTGAATCGATGATTGATGCCCAAAAATTAAGACAAGATTTTCCAATCTTACATCAATTGGTCAACGATGAACCACTCGTTTATTTAGACAATGCCGCGACAACACAAAAGCCTGAAGCTGTGTTAGATAAATTGACTGCCTATTATCATCAAGATAATGCGAATGTTCACCGTGGTGTTCATACCTTAGCAGAACGAGCAACACAAGCTTATGAAGGTGCCAGAGAAAAAGTACGTACTTTTATTAATGCCAAAGAAACAGCAGAGGTTTTGTTTACGCGAGGCACAACGACTAGCTTAAACTGGGTTGCCAAAAGTTTTGGCGCTAAATTTGTTGAAGCTGGTGATGAAATTGTCATCTCTTATATGGAACATCATTCCAATATCATTCCCTGGCAGCAATTGGCGCAACAAAAAAAGGCTAAATTAGTTTATATCGATATTACGCCAGAAGGTTATCTTGATTTAGCTGATGCCAAGCGTAAAATCGGGCCAAAAACTAAAATTGTTTCGATTGCCCATGTTTCAAATGTTTTAGGTGGGATTAATCCAATTGAAGAATTGATTGCTCTAGCCCACGCAAATGATGCTGTTATGGTCGTAGACGGCGCACAATCTGTTCCCCATATGAAAGTGGATGTTCAACAATTGGATGCTGATTTTTATGCCTTTAGTGGTCATAAGATGTGTGGCCCAACTGGTATTGGTGTTTTATATGGCAAACGTCGATGGTTGGATCAAATGGAGCCTGTGGAATTTGGTGGCGAGATGATTGATTTTGTTAATTTATACGACAGTACATGGAAAGAATTGCCTTGGAAATTTGAAGCGGGTACACCTAACATTGCCGGAGGAATCGGTCTAGGAGCAGCAGTTGATTATTTGTCTGCCATTGGGATGGATGAAATCCACGCTTATGAACAAAGCTTAGTAGACTATGTCATGCCTAAATTACAAGCAATTGACGGTGTCACAGTTTATGGCCCGCAAGATCCACAAGATCATACCGGTGTTATTGCCTTTAACATTGACGGTCTTCATCCCCATGATGTGGCAACCGCGCTAGATATGGAAGGCGTGGCAGTTAGAGCAGGACATCACTGTGCTCAACCATTGTTGAAGTACTTGAATGTACCTGCCACAGCTCGGGCAAGTTTCTATTTTTATAATACAAAAAAAGATGCGGATCGCTTAATTGATGCGATTCATAAAACAAAGGAGTTTTTCCAACATGGCACTATCTAAACTAGACAATTTGTATCGCCAAGTCATCTTAGATCATTCTAGCCATCCTCATCATAGAGGGACGTTGGGAAAATCTAATGTGACAATTGAAATGAATAACCCAACTTGTGGCGACGTCATTCATTTGGAAGTTGAAGTAAACAATGGAATTATTTCGGATATTGCCTTTGATGGCAGCGGCTGTTCGATCAGTACCGCCAGTGCTTCTATGATGACTGACGCAGTTATTGGCAAACCATTATCAGAAGTCGGCAATTTAGAGCAGATGTTTTCTGACTTGGTGCAAGGAAAAGACGTAGCTGATGCTGAGAAATTAGGAGATGCCGCAATGTTAAGTGGCGTCGCAAAATTTCCAACGCGAATTAAATGTGCGACTTTAGCTTGGAAAGCATTGGAAAAAGCGGTCGTTGAAACAAACAGTGGCATTGCCGAAACAAGTTCCATACATTCCCATGAAGAAGATATTTTAGGGGAAAATAAATAAGAAGATGTGGCATTGATTTCAGAGAAAATCAATACCTAAATAAAGTAAGGAGTAGTGATCGCATGGGTGTTCCTGAATTAGAAGAATACAAATTTGGCTTCCATGATGACGTCAAACCCGTCTTTAGTACCGGCGAAGGTTTAACCGAAGAAGTTGTTCGGGAGATTTCAGCAGTTAAAGGCGAACCAGAATGGATGTTAGATTTTCGCTTGAAATCACTGGCAGCATTTAACAAAATGCCGATGCAAAAATGGGGTCCAGACCTTTCAGATATTGATTTTGGCAAAATTAAATACTACCAAAAAGCAAGTGATAAACCAGCTCGTGATTGGGATGATGTTCCCGATAAAATCAAAGATACCTTTGAAAAAATCGGAATTCCTGAAGCCGAACGGGCATACTTGGCGGGCGCTTCTGCTCAATATGAATCTGAAGTGGTTTACCACAACATGAAAGAAGAATTTGAAAAATTAGGGATTATCTTTACGGATACAGACTCAGCCTTAAAAGAATATCCTGAATTATTCAAAGAATATTTTGCCCAATTAGTACCACCAACTGATAACAAATTAGCTGCCCTAAACTCAGCTGTTTGGTCAGGGGGGACATTTATTTATGTACCAAAAGGCGTTCGGGTGGATACACCATTGCAAACATATTTCCGGATTAATGCCGAAAATACGGGACAATTTGAACGAACATTAATTATCGTTGATGAAGGCGCTAGCGTTCACTATGTTGAAGGGTGTACCGCTCCGACGTATTCAAGCAACAGTTTACATGCAGCGATTGTTGAAATTTTTACCAGAAAAGATGCTTACTGCCGTTATACCACAATTCAAAACTGGTCTGACAATGTCTACAACTTGGTAACAAAACGTGCGAAAGCATACGAAGGGGCTACAGTAGAGTGGATTGACGGTAACCTCGGTGCAAAAACCACAATGAAATATCCAAGTGTTTACCTAGACGGCGAAGGTGCGCGCGGAACCATGCTTTCAATCGCCTTTGCAGGGGCCAACCAAATTCAAGATACCGGTGCTAAAATGATTCACAACGCACCTAACACTTCAAGCTCAATCGTTTCAAAATCTATTTCAAAAGATGGCGGCGAAGTGAACTATCGCGGACAAGTAACCTTTGGTAAGAAAAGTACCGGTTCAGCTTCTCATATTGAATGTGACACGATTATTATGGATGAACTATCAAAATCTGATACCATTCCATTTAATGAAATTCACAACAGCCAAGTATCACTTGAACACGAAGCCAAAGTTTCAAAAATCTCTGAAGAACAACTGTATTATTTGATGAGCCGCGGCCTATCAGAATCCGAAGCCACCGAGATGATTGTCATGGGCTTTGTCGAACCATTCACCAAAGAGCTCCCAATGGAATACGCCGTCGAACTAAATCGTTTGATTAGTTATGAGATGGAAGGCAGTGTAGGTTAATTTTAACTTAAGCGCTAGAAATGTTGATTTATCAATGTTTCTGGTGCTTCTTTTTTTCGAAAAAGTAAACTAACTACAAAACTAACTACAACGGAGGTTAAAAGAGATATTTCTCTTTTTCAATAAATTTAGCAAATTGATCCGCACTGCGTTCCTCGCGTTCAGGATAGAAGTAGTTATAAACCTGACGAGTCATCTTAGAATCTTTATGGCCAACTCGATACATAATATCCTCTAGATTCATATCTGCCATTGCACAAAGAGAAACGTGCGTCTTCCTGAATTCATGAAGAGTAATCCGTTTTAGGTTGTACTTGGTTGCAATGACATCATACCAATCGTTTGCTTGACCAGGACGACAAAACATATTTTCTCTATTTGGAAACACAAGCTGGTGCTTACTTGTAGATTTAAATCCTAAAATAGTTAACTCTAACTGCTGTCTAGTTTTCCATTCCTGTAACATAGTCATAGTTTCTGAATCAATTGAAATGGTTCTTTTTCCAGCATTTGTTTTAGCACTTTGGCTAGCTACTTTAGTTATTTTAGTAGTAGGATCACTTTCGACTTCAGCTAGTGTTTTACTGATGATTAATTTATTCGTTTCAAAATTAATATCATTCCATTCAAGAGCAAGTATTTCTGATTTTCTAGCGCCTGTATAGGACAGGACACGAAAATAGGTTTCGATTTTCTTATTTCCATGTTTTTTGCATGAATCTAGAAAAAGCGCTAATTCTTTTGGTGTATAAACTGTCATTGTTTCAGTAGCGACTAAATGTTCATCAATTTCTTGACGTTTAATTGGCTCAGTTTTCCGCATAGGATTTTCAGTAATGAGTTCTTGTTGGATACCATATTGAAAAATTTGAGCAACCGCTCTCCGAAAATAGTAAGCCTGTTTATATCCATCTCTTATCCAGCGACGATTAACTTGAGTACAAAATCGAACAGAAATATCATTTATTTTTTTGTCTCCAAAATATTCAAGTGCATGATCTTCAATTGCTCTTCTAGTGATCATGATAGTAGACGGCTTTACTTTCAATCGATATTGCTCGATGAATTCTTCATACAACTCTTTAAAAGTGATATTGCCATTCATTTTAATTAGATTTCTGTCAAAATCTAATTGTAGTTGTCTGTAGACTTGTTGGGCATCTTTTTTTGTTTGAAAGCCACTTCTTGTAGTGCGGACTTCTTCACCAAACTCAGCCTTTCCAAGATAGCATTGGAATTTCCAGAGTTTTTTATTGTATTTTGTGTATTGCTTAAAAGAAACAGACATTAAAATCTTCCTTCCTAATTCATTATTTGGATTAGGATATTTTGTTTTTAGTAAGATTTTAATAATTGAGGCTTTAATCAGATGAATCATTTTTTAATTGATTGAAAATATTTTTAACATCTTCAAGATCATACAAATGTTGCCGACCAATCATAATTACTTCTAATCCATTTAGATGAAGTGTTTTTAAGGTGTCATAACCAATATGCAATTCCGTCATCAAAGTTTGTTGATTAATATATCTTCCAAGAATTAGTGATGTCCTATCAAGCTTAGTCATATGATCTTACCTTTCTTTACACAATAGACTGGTTACGATATTTATTTGCATATTTTCGTTGAAAAAAATAGCAATCATCCTTTCTTCATTAAGAGTGTATTTGCCTCAAGATGCTGCGAGCTAGAATTAAATACTATACTTTAATTATAATACGCTTAGCATCTTTTTCCTATACTAAGTGGGAAAAGGATAATTGTTTTAAGGAATGTTATCACTTATTCAAACGACTTAGGAAAGTCCACAGGAATTTCACCTCAACTCAAACTTGGAGAAGCTACCCAATGCCGTGAAGCGTTCAAGGTAGGAGTATCATTATAGTGAATACAAATCATGGCTTCTTCAAGTTCCTAAATGAAGAGTGTAAATCAAATAATAATCGCTCGTTTTTTCAAAGTCATTGCGGATTTGTTTACCTAGCTTATTGTAATCAAAATGTATTTGAATAAGTTATTCAATTTTCAAAGAGCAGTTTTGGTTATATACTAATAAGAGGTTTATTGGATAAGAAAACACAACATTTAATTTGTTAAATATGGAAAAATGGCCGAGGTTGTACTCTCAGCCATTTTTTTGGTTTAATTCAAATTTGGGTTGTAAATAAATATTTGATATTCTTATTATTGAACTTCAAAATCCATTATCAACCTGATAAAGCGCTCTGATAACTCTTGATAGCAGTCTAAATCAATCCTGCCATCACGTGTAGCCTCTTTTAGTAATAAAGGTTGAAACTGTTGGTACAAATTTACCATTGATTCATGATCACCTTTCTGAGCTTTAATAGCTAAAGAAGTAAGAGTTTCCATATTCTATTCCTCCCTTAAAAAGTTTTATAAATTTTTTAAAGGAGGAGCTCGTATATAAATAAATCTGAGATTATCTTTTCATTAACTTCTTTAACTTTTCTAGCAACCTTTTCTTGTAAATAGAAATTGCCTGCTGTGATATTTCCTTTTCTTGTGCAAGTTCAGTATCACTTTTTTTACAACATATTTTTCTAAGAGAAATCTCTTTTCTTTAGTATTAAGCTGTTTGATTGCTTTTATAAGCATTTCATCTTCAAAATACGTTTCAATGTTTATCAAGTCAAGTAATGGCATATTGATAATATTAAAATAGTTATCTGTGTAAGAAGAATCGAGTGTGATATCTTGAAAATCGGTAAGGAGTAATTTAGCAGAGTAGTTTCTCTTTTTTCTATAATAGTTGTTTGCATGATAGTGTATTCCTATATGAATGTATTTTTTTAGTTTGTTATCACTTGGAGTATTTGCCATGTGAACTACCTCCTATATCTATGTGACTTTTTCCGTATGTCGATACTGCCAAAAACCTCTATAAACTTTTTCAACAGGCAAGTTATTATCTTCTACCATTCTTGGTAAAATATTACTTACTAGATTTTTATAACCTAAATTGAAATGTAGATTTTTTGTGACTACAGAATAAATTTGTGAAGCATTCATTGGTATGCCAGAAGATTTCAAAATGTAGCAGATATCTTTAGAAATAATGTCATAGGGAATAGAAGAAAGCTTTATTTTTTGATCCTTAAATTTTGTGTAATCAATCTCTTTCTTTGGGATAATAGTAGTTTGAGAAAGTGCATGTCCTTCAGAAATAGTATTTTCTATTTCTTCTATTCGATTTAATCGTTTTTCAACGGCTTCATATAGACTGGCTACGGCTTTTCTTTCATGCATTAATTCAATCAGCAGCTTCATCAGGGTTCTTTTTTCTTCTAACAGATTCAAAATAATCACCTCTTTATTAATAAGAGGTTTTAAAGTTACAAAATTACAACAAAAACCGACCATCAATCTAATAAATTGATAGTCGGTTTTTGTTGCTTTATTAAATTAAAAGTGGGTAATAAAGATTATTTATGCCAACAGACTGTTTTCTGAATACAAAAAAGTAATTTATGAGGGAAAATAGAAAAAATTAGCCCAAATTGGTGAATCTACAAAATTTTTATTCGAAATTATTTCTCTATTGATAGATATTTTTGTGCAGGTAAAAGTGGCAGTTATTACGATAATAACTGCCGTTTTAGCAATTACTATCACTGGCTTATCAATTTTTATTTAATAAGGTAAGGAATGTAAATTTACTTATTGAATAACAATTTAAAAGCAGAGAAGAGACGCCAGTTCGAAAATACTTATTAGCAGCATGGCCCACTATGATCTCTATCTCATATTTTTAGTTCACAAAAATAGTTTAGATTTTCTATTTCGAAAAAATTTGCCAAGAGAAAGTGAGAGTGCATTAATAACAATGCTCCAGCTTAGCATAATAATTAACAATTTGAATTGAAAAATCACACAAAAAAGAAAAACAAATAAGTATTTGTAAAGTGATAATTTCAGTTTGTTTTTAAAGTAAACTAACTCTTCATTATCAAGTGGTTTATTTTTATTATCAATAGGATTGGATAAATAAATATAGATGTAAGATACACAAGCTAAAAATTCTAAAATATTAATTGATACAGTATCTGATTTGACTAATATTATCATCAATTGAATTAGCAATAGAGAGAAGAGAATACAAAAGTGATCATTTTTTAAATGTAGTCCTCCAGCATATCGTCTCAGGGTAAGGAAACAGATAGTAAAAAATATTGTTTCTAAAAGGAAATGATTAATTGTACCTAAAGTTAAAATAAGAAATGCGATAAAGAGATATTGAAAAAGCGTTTCTAATCCATAAATGTATATATCTACTTCATCCAAGTCTATAATTTTTTCTTTGACTAAAGTGTTCGCTATGATTCTAGTAAATTTTTGCATATTCTAAAATTTTCTTAATTTTTTTACATTTTTAGGAATTTTTTTTTGCCCAAAGATAAATGCACAAGTAAAGTTTACCGACAGTCCTGCACTAGCAAAACTTATTTTTTTGTTAAATTGAGAATTTGTTTCTTCATAATTCCATATCTCCTTTATTTTTATTTTATTTATAAGTAGTTAGAAATATAGAGTTACTTTCTTACTACTGTATAATTTGTTTGAAAAAAGTTAAGAACTTTCAATTAAAGTCCCATAAAATTATTTTTACGCAATAATAATCATTTTCGATAAATTGCTCGTAAATACCACTATTTTCACGGACAGTTTTTTTATGTTTTTTATTCCTATTCCTTCATTGGGAATTTCACTGTGATTAGTATCAATGGTATTTTTTATGTTAATAAACAAACTTTGATCAAAATATTTAATCTTTAGATCAATTTTTTTGAAACAAGATTTATCAATTTCTAAACAAGCATTAATAGCATTATCAAGTAAATTACCAAAAAGTACAATAATGATGTCATTTTCTAAATTTAATTCTTCAGGAATGAGACAATTTACTTGAGTAACTATACCATGATTTTTTGCAAAATATATTTTATGAGAAAGTAAATAATTCAATTCTTTATTTGGAGTGTAGACTTCAAGCGAGTTATTATCTAATTCTGAAATTTGCGATTGAATAGTTAATATGAAATTCATCGCATCTGTATATTTTTTATTTTCAATGTGACTTGCTAAGATAAGTACCGTGTTTTTGAAATCGTGCCTCATAGATTGAAGTTGCTCCTGTGAAGCAATAGCATTAGTAAGTTCCTTTTTCTGCTTAATTAAGTTAAATTCTAGTTTTTGATACTCTAAATCAGTTCTGTTTTCTTTCTTCATACGATTATACAGAATAAAAAACCTAAATTGAGAAAAGAAATCTCAAATATCAGCAATAAAGTAAGAATCGTATTTTCGATAGGTATTTCTATTATAAAATATAAAAACATATAACAAGACAATACAAATAATGAGGTTAATGGAACAAGACAAACAATTAACTTTGAAGCTTTTCTTGTTCTAAAAAAATCTTTTTTAATAGAATTATTGCACAGATAATTAAAACTGTCTTAGTAGCAAATGTTGGAATTGTTCCATCTATAACTAAGGGAATTTTATCTAAATCATAATTAAGTAATTGAGTTAGTTCCAGAGCTGTAATGCTCTCACTTAATAAAGTAATTAAGACATAAATACCCCCAAAATAGAATTTATCAATCATTGGTAATTTAATGTTATGAGTTAAAAAAGCTATAAAAAGTATATATGATATTAAATTAAGTAGTGTTAAAGTTGATTCACTCAAGGGAATGAAATGACTTATATTTATTCCTAAATTTGGTATGAAAACTCCGAAGAAGCCTATTATTAATTTATTCTTTTTACATTCTGCAAATCTTTTCATAAAAAAATAAAATAAGAATATATCAATGAGTGTCGAAGTCATTAACAAGAATATCGTCATATTAAAATTTCCTTTCCATATATCTAAGTATTTCAGTTCTTGCATACGATCTGAATTTTCTACTTATTGGAAGAATTTGATGATTTTGTAATTCGTGATTACTAAATTTCAATATAACATTTTCACCAGATAAACGTATTAAAGATTTCAGATTAATGATAAATGACGTATGAATTTGAACAAAAGAGTCATTCAGTTTTTTTAATAAATCGTTTGTTGACATGATAAATTCATCTGCACCATTTTCAGTATGAATTAAAACGTATCTCCCCTTTTTTTCAAAATAAATAATGTTTTTAAAAGGCACCAAAACTACTTCATTTCTTTTTTTATAATAAAATTCTTCTTCTTCTGAATCAAGTAAATCTGTTATTCTATCAATTGTTTTAAATAGCTTTTCTTTGGTTACAGGTTTTATTAAATAATCAAAAGTATTTACCTCAAAAACATCTTTCATATATTGTGTGTAATAAGTACAAAAAATAATAAAAGCATGTACATCAGTTGATCTTATAAGCTTTGCTAATTGTAAACCATTAATAGTTGGTATCTCGACGTCTAAAATGTAAATATCATAGTGACTATTGTTAAGATTGTTAATGAGTCGCTCTGATTGATTAAAAATATCACAATCTATTGTAAAACTATCGCTTGTATATTCTAATAGATAATTTTCAATAGAGGTAGTAACTATTGGAATGTCATCACATATTGCAATTTTTAAGGTCTTCATATTTGAGGCTCCAATCTTTAATTAGTTATGAACGGCATAAAGAAATCAAATATTGTACAATCAATTTTAACTCCTTCAATAGTAAAATCGTCTGATTTGTCATGATCAGCAAAGTAAATGTAACGATAAACAAAATTTGAAAATACCGTTGATCACTTTAAATAATTTTAACATGCTAGTTTTCATTTTGGAAATATAGATTACAATGCGAACAGATTCTATGTATTAATTGTTTTAAAATTTTCTTATGTTATTTAAGACAGCTTGATTGTCGATTGTTACATGTCAATTTTTTTTTTGAAGAATTTGTTACATTGGTAACAAGTAGTAATGTATTTTACTAGCTCTTAAGAATTACCTGTTTAATGACTTTTCTTGAAGTTAAATTTATGTTTTATCCACAAAAAGTTATTTTATGGGTATCAAATTATATAGTATAGGAGGGGAGAATAATGGAAAAAGCAATGGTTGTAAATAACAAAAGCTGTTCAGTATGTGCTATTGGAGCAGCTTGCTTAGCGGATGGACCAGTTCCAGATTTTGAAATTGCAGGGGTATCTGCTATTTTCACAGCATTTGGTTAAAGTATTTAAAGTATTAAAAGGAGGTGAAAATGATATGGAAAAAGCCATGATTGTAAATAACAAAAGCTGTTCAGTATGTGCTATTGGAGCAGCTTGTTTAGCGGATGGACCAGTTCCAGATTTTGAAATTGCAGGGGTATCTGCTATTTTCACAGCATTTGGTTAGAAAATAATTAAGCAAATACATTACTACTTAACTATAAATAATAGTGTCATCATAATACGGAGTAATAGTATGATAAGCTCCGTATTATGTAATAGTTGGATTTAACTTGTAATTTAATAAGAGGAGGTGTCTCAAATGAACTATTTAGCAATTAATCCTAAGGTATCAATGTTTTTGACAAAAGATGCATACAATATAATCATCGAAAAAGAAGATTCCAACAAAAGGAAAATATATGATTATTTTTCTGTTAACAAAACAGGAAAACTTATTCTTGAAAGTATAAATGGAGTAGAAAAATTCGATACGATCATAGATATATTTATAAAAAACATAATCTTATTGAAGATGATCGTCAATGGATTACTGAATTCATAATGGATATGATTCGTAAAGAAATTATACTTGTTGAAAAAAAGCCAAGCAAAACGCCTCACGTTCTAGTGATATTTGGAGAGACTAATTTAATATCTCCAATGCATGTAACTATCGAAATTACTGAAAAATGCAATCTTTATTGTGATCATTGCTACTTAAACGCATCATGCAATAAAACTACTTCAATAGACTATGAAAGTTTTGAGCCTTTAGTAAAAGAATTAAAAGAAAATAACGTTTTATCTATCGAGTTAACAGGTGGAGAAGTTTTCATGAATAAAGATGCTGATGCAATTTTGGAACTAGCGTTTGCAGAGTTTGCTCAAGTTGCAGTTTTGACCAATGGAACAATTTTAAAAAAATCAAGTCTAGAAATTCTAAAAAGAAATAAAGATAAGTTAGTGGTTAGTATTTCTTTAGATAGTGTTTCGGAGGAAACACACGATTCTTTTAGAGGATTCAAAGGAGCTTTTAAGAGTACATGTAGAACTATAAAAAAATTGAGTGATGAAGGTATTCATGTAAGAGTTGCATCCTCGATTTTCGATAAAAATATGTGGGAAATTGATAAACTAGCAGAATTATCAAAGAGATTAGGTGCAGAAATCTTTGTTTATAATTTTATTGAAGATTTTGGTCGAGGAATAGAGTTCAACGAGTCTAATGCTATTGCATCTACAGAGAAGTATCGTAAATATTTAAATGATACAGTTCATAAATTTAAGGATATTATTCCTATAATTGAATCAGAATTCTTTTTAAAAGCATCATCAAACTGTGGTGCTGGGATCAATTCTTTTCTTATTGGTTCTAATGGGGATATCCGTCCTTGTGCAATATTCCCTAAAAACAAGATTTTTGGAAATATTTTTCAAGAAGAATTCTCAAATATTTTTAGCAAAGACATTTACAGCCAGTTAAGTAAAATAAAACCACCTAGTACAGAGAATGGATGTTCAGTAGATTGTCCAAAATATTTATCATGCTTAGGTTGCTACATGAAAGGATTAGAAAATAATTTTGATAAACAACCTAATGAATTTTGTACTTGGATAAAACACAATGATCTTGCTGAATTTATGGAAGTATATAAGGAAGGTCGTGCTGTCTAAATGAAATGTATATCTAAGTATTTTTTTAGGCATCTTCCCAATGAAGCTACTAAAAGAACAATTCTTTTGGTACAGAAAGAAATTATATCGAAAATTAATCATATTGAACTTGAATTAGGTATAGTGGTTAAAATGTTTGTAGTAGGATCAATTTCCAGCTCATTCGTTGAACTGGTTAGTATTCAATCAGTTGATGAGTTAACAGAAACTCAGTATAGAGAAATCATTACAAAAATAGGAGTATTAGAAAAAAAAATTTAACTCATTAGGTTCAATTGATATCTCCAGTTTGGAAATTGAGGATATTGGTTTAAAAAGAAAAATTAAAAATAATACTGACAAAACTTTTATAATTTTAAATAATCAATTTAAGAATTGGAATGACTATAAGTTCATCCCAAACAAAGAAATTTTGTTAGGTAAATTTGAATTGAATGGTGAACCACGAAATACGAATGTATCATTTATTGGTAATTATTTTAATATTGAATCTCTAAATTCATATGAAGAGCTTGCAAAATTGAAATTATATGAACAATTATGGGAAAGCAACAGAGGGTTACTTAATATCAGAGAGAAGGGGTACTGTTATTCGACAGTAGCGAAATTTCATGAAAGATTAAGTATTTTTATAATAGGATCAGTGGCGGAGTATAGTATTGAAAAAAGCGAATTCGTTAGAAAAAGTATCCAAAGCGCGAAGTTTTCAAGCGATAGTTTGAGGAAAGCAAAACAGAGATTGAAAAAAAACCTTCTAATTTCTTCTAGTATAAATCAATCTTGCTACACTCTGTTTCCTTTCTGGATTTTCAATAAAGAAGTAGTTATAGAAGATATAATCAACGTTATTGATAAATTAAATGTGGATGATCTACAATGTAAATTTTTATCTAGTGAATTTGTATGTACAAAGATTGGGGTAAATAATGAATAAAGAATATATCTATATGGAATTTAGTTTTCCTATCAATGTTTCAGTAGATCATATATATATATATCCAAAATTTGAAATGTTACCAGGTTATTTACATTTGCTTGAACACATGATTATACGAAATAGTAAAGTGGAGTTAGAAAAGTATGAACTTAAAAATAATATTTATAACGCATTAACTGATAAAAAGAAGATGAACTTTGTATTTATTCACAGTGATTTTGAAGAAATTCCTATTAGTTTTTCAGCAGATACCTTTTTTCAAGAAGAAGATTTTAATACAGAAAAAAAGATTATTATAGAGGAAAGAAAGTTATATCCTGATAATTATCCATCTGTCGATAAGATTTTGGGAACAGAAGATCAAATTGAAGAATTTAAGTTGAGAATTTTACAGAACATTTTAATAAACAATGAATTTTCTTTTATACACTTTAATTATGCCTCTCATAATCAAAAAATAAATGAGAAGAGAAAAGAGTACGTACCTATTTCTATGAATTCGATTTTTAATTCTGTAATTTCTAAAAGCAAAGGATATATTATTTTAAAAGAATCCTTTGTTGCAAAGTTAATTATCTATTTTTTAAGAATATTAGAATTCACTGTTATTGGGCTTAAGTTTAATGTTAACAAGGAAAATAAAAGAATAGAAATATCATATTACGAAAATACAGATTTACCCAAACTACTAACCCAAAAATCTCAGATATTAAAACGTTATAAAATATTTCTAAATGAGTTTAGGTTTCATAATCAAGAAATGATTTATCTAATAGAAAATTTTGAATGCGTAATTGAATTTGAAAAGTACTGGGAGGAATTGACTTGGGAAAAGCTTCTATATTAAAAAAGAAAGCTGTCTTTCTTTTTATAGTTAACCTAGTTATGTTGCTTATTGTATGGGGATTAAGAATTTATGGAATAAAGCCACCTAATGTATCAAACTATCTAGTTTGTTTGGTTTATTTCATTATTTTGATGTTAGAGTTAGAGTTCAGTAATATGCTGATTTTTTTAAAGAGCAATCGTTTTCCACACCTAATTTTCTTAGTAATTTAA
Source organism: Enterococcus montenegrensis (assembly GCF_029983095.1). NCBI lineage: Bacteria > Bacillati > Bacillota > Bacilli > Lactobacillales > Enterococcaceae > Enterococcus > Enterococcus montenegrensis. The sequence continues at coordinate 2,229,118 of NZ_CP120467.1, read as the reverse complement.
TTAGTACTATAAATATTGGAATCTTTCTCATGACTCTGCTCCTTTTATGCAATCGTTTATTCAACAATTCTTTTATAGGGATTTTAGATAGTAAAGTTTGGTTATTGAATATTTCTCTATTCTTAGTTAGTATATTATTAGTGATAAAAAAGCAAATCATAAATTTAAAAGATAAGAAGAAAGTGTTATTTATTTTTATAGGAATGGGATTATTCATCTTTCAGCTTACTGTTTTAGACGTCTTTTCTATTTTAGTGATTTTTTTTACTACAAGCATAATAGATAGATTTAATCTGAATGCTAATTATCGAACAATCACGTTGTATTTGTTAGTTATTCCTATGATTACATTATTATTAGTAGCCTTAAAGTCTCAAAATATTGTCGTTTGGTTTATAGTTGGAATGTTGATGATAGTATCTATTACAATTAGAAAGTTAGGAGGAGCTATTTATGGATAGAAAGTTATTAAGAATACTTATTGCTATTTGTTTTTTAGTAGGTGGTATTGTATTTTTGGTTAAGCAAGAATACATTTACGCCATAGTATTTTTTGTGGTGGCAGTTGTATATTTATTGAACAGAGGCAAACGAAATGAGTGAGAATGAACCACTATTGTTTATAAGCAATCTCAAATCTTGGTATGAGAAAGAAAAATTTATAATAGATATTGAGGAACTAACAATTTTTAAGCACAGTATAGTTGGATTAGTTGGGAGAAATGGTGCAGGGAAAACTACACTTATTAATACGTTGAGTAGTGTAACTGATCAATATAGTGTAACTAAAATTAAATGGTTGAACAAACCAATATCTTTTGAAAAATTAGAATTCAAGAAAAATCGATTTACTGTTTTTACAGAAAATAATGGATTTATGAATTGGAATTTTGATCAATACATTCGGTTGCTATGTAAGTTATATAACGTAGTATTTGATAATGAAAAATTATTGTATTTAACTGAGGGCTTTCATTTTACCTCATATAGAAATGTTCTGATTAAAGATTTATCCACAGGTAATAAAAAAAAGGTATTTCTTATTTCAGGACTATTTCTTAGGCGGCCTCTATTAATTTTGGATGAGCCTCTGGATGGTCTTGATTTTGATTCTACAGAATTTCTTTATAAAGAACTCATGGAATATAAAAAATATGGCTCAATTTTTATGAGTTCGCATATTATTGAAAGTATAACAAGAGTATGTAATGAAATTATGGTACTGAAAAACGGAAAGATAAATAGTTTCAAATTGCAACAGGACTTAGTTTCTGATCAATTACTTAAAAAAATAATGGGAGAACTTTAAATGATAACTATTACTTTTAGAGATTTGCTTAATTTAAAGAAGCTAACATTCACCTTAATTTCTTTATTAGCCGCTTGGTATTTTTCTTATAATTTTACTATTCATTTTAATCTGCCCATTATTTTTTTTAGTGTTTTTATTGTTACATTTCTCTCATCTATGCAGACATATTTTTCATACTTTATCAAAGGAAGGATCATTGACTATTATCAACTACCAATACCAATAAATCATTTTTATGTAATTTTTCTAACAAGTGTTTTCTTTGTAAATTTACTTGAAAGATTGTTAATATTGGGAGTCATATTTTATAGTCAATTTATTAGTAATTTTCCAGCATTTATATACTGTTTGGTTTATTCAATGTATGTTATATTGATTAGCTTCTTTACATTTGATCTTATGCAGAAAGATAGTCTAATTTTTTATAAAAAGCTTCTAAAATGATAACATATCTAATTGCTATGACTATTCCGATTTTGATAGATAGTCTCATACTACTATTCTTATTACTACTAGTTGCCGTGGTTAAATTAGTAAAAATAAAACATTTAGTCTATATTTCTGAACAATTAAGAAGCAGATCAAGCCTTGTTAAAAATAATTATTTTACCAATTCTTTAGTTATGGATGGTGCTTTTTTTATCAACTTGATTTTTGGGATGGTTTTCATTGCATATCTATTAATGCAAAATACTAATGTTCATGTTATTGTACCATTAATTTTTACTATAATTTCTATTAATTCACCCATTGCAACATTAATATCGTCAGATAGAGGAATGTTAAAACAGATTAAGTCATTGCCAAATTCTAGATATATTTATATGATGTATTTCAGACTACTGCTTGTCTATTTTTCTTCAATGAATGGTTTCATTTTTCTTATACTAATTTATTTGAATATTATAACTGCAAATTTGTTTACCGCTTTTTTATAGCAGTATTAATACTATTTGAATCAATATTTTCAACCATATTGGAGATACGTTTTCCTATAAAAAAATGGCATTTAAAAAAAGATATATGGAAAAATCCAAGAAAATATATTTTAGCTGCTATAGTTTATTTATTTACGTTTCTCTTTAGCTTTTTATTTTAGCTCCGATTCTCTAATCTCTTTGCAGAGATAGAGGATAGGAGCTATTTTATTAATGACTTTAGTCGGTTTCAATCGCTAAAGTGATTGGAACAAAAAAAACACGCGTACTGCGCGTGGAAGAAGTAGCTTTAGCGATAAAAGTTTAGCACATACTCGATGGAATTGTAAGTATCATATTGTGTTTACACCAAAATACAGACGAAAAGTCATTTATGGAAAGTTGAGACAAGATATTGGGAAAATATTGATAAAACTGTGTGAAATGAAAGAGGTAGAGATTATCGAAGCCCATGCAATGCCAGATCATATTCATATGTTAGTAAGAACCCCACCTAAACTGAGTGTATCAGGTTTTATGGGCTATTTAAAAGGGAGAAGTGCTGTAATTATCCACGAGCGTCATGGGAATGGGAATCGATCGTTTTGGGCCAAAGGATATTACGTGAGTATAGCGATCCACTTAGCAAATAAAGACAAAAAAATAGAGAGATAGCGGTTGGCGGTCTCTTAAAAAATCTCCCTTGTAGGGAGCAGCAAGTAGTGAGCCCTTCTAGGGCTATTAAAAAGCCAATTTTTTCAGCTGGATAGTTACCATTCATTTAAAAATTTGTTAGGGCGACAGTAGAAAGAATTACTTTCTCTTTAAAATATTCTCAAGAATTGATGGAAACAATTGGAGGAAAGAGTTTTCAACAAGTTATATGGGTTGGTAGAGGGACACGTAATAAAGAATAGCTACAGATCCAGGCAATATCTTGATACACCAGTTGCATCATTAACCGGCAAGGTCTTTTTTAGGAGCAGCAATGATTGTTTGAGTGAGACTGAATTAGCTTAAATAACTCAAGGATTGTATAGTCTTTTTGTAAAATTTTCTGAAAGAGTATATCAAAAAAGATGAATATTTTGGTGCATAATACTGTATATGATAAATATAAAAAGTATACGCTAATAGTCTTAACCTTTTCCATCAAAATAAAAGGCTTGCTAAAAATTCATAGCAAGCTTCTTTTTTTACAAATAGAGAAAGAAATCAAGATTTATTTTTTCTTTAATTGGATAAACTCCTCAAAATTTTGTTCAGATTGAGATAACTCTGAATTTAATTGCATAATGATATCTTCAGCCACTTCATTAAATAGATCTTTTGTAGTATCAGATAGTTGGAATTGTAATAATTTTTCATATGTTAGTATATAGTCAAAAATTGCATTAAAAAAAGCTTGTAAGTCAGTTGTTTCTGTTTCTGATAGTATTATCTTTGGTAGTTCAGAACATTGTTCAAATGATAATGATATTTCTTTGGGATCAGCAGTGGTATTTCTATTGATGATTGTTTTAATAGTTAGTAATTCCATATATTTTTTCTCCTTAAAAACATAGTCTCATTTCCCTCGAGGTGTTCAATTGCTAGAGGTTCCCATAATACAATCTCACTAGCATTTTTAAAATTTATTAATTGATTAGAATACATATTTCCAGTCATATAATATCCCTTTTGATCAGGGTATCTACAGTAAATACTTTGACTAGGTAATGTTGAAATTGCAATATTCGCATTATGTGTTGAGACTATTAAAGTTTTTCCGATATCTCTAAGTCTTTTTAGCGCAGGAATAACGTAACTGGCAATATATTTGTTACCAAGCCCTCGCTCCATCTCATCAAATAAATAACAATCATATTCTGTATTTTCTAGTATTGCTACAATAGAAAGAATAGATTTTTCACCTTCTGAAGGATTATAGGGTGTTGAAGAATCTTTTGTTTCTAATGTCATCCCTGGATAAGGTTTATGATCTGGATATTGTTTAGAAGGCACAGGATAAACCCTGATAACTTGATTTACAAATTGTTCACCAGTATATTTTTCGTTGGATTTAAAATAATTATTTATACCAGTAAAAGAATCAGAAAGTGAGAAATTCCGTAATTTCTTCATTAGTTCTCTGTTTTGAACAATAGTACTTTTATTAAACGGAGAGTCTAAAAAAACTTCATCTGATAATACCATCACTTTAGTTGTTAAATATACTATCCCTTTACCAGGCAAATAGCCTAATTTGTATTTTTCATCACTTTGTATACTATCTAACAGCTGGTTAATTTCTATGTTCCATTTATATCTTTCTAGACGTTTTGCTACTAAATTGGAAAATCCAATATTATTAGGTTTAGATTTAGTGCCAGTTTTTTTATCTACGCTGCCCTTAATTGTCGTTAAAAAATCTGAAATACTAGCATTAACAAAACTATTTTTAAAGTCTTTTTCAGATTCTGAATAGATATGCTGTTTTAAATTGATTAGTTCCGTTGAGAGACGGTCTTTGGCAGCATGGTCGCGTTTTTCTGACTTATTCAATTGTTCTACTTTATTGATTTTTGATAATTTTGAATTTAATTGTCTTTTGATTTCTGAAAATTCAACTCCAGATGAAGAGAATGTGCTAGCAGTTTTTCTTAATAAGTTCTTATTTTTACCATTAAATTTTTTTTGCTACATTCAATATATGTTTTAATAAAATTGGATATATTTCGTTCTTTGTAATGCGATATTTTGTCAAATAGAATAGCAATATCTTCAGAAGTTTCTTCATCAATGATCGTACGCTCAATTTTATTGTTTAGAATGTCTGTATATTTTTCTTTGTATTCAGACCCCTTATGAAAAATAAATTTTTTCCCGGATTCTTCGTAGTAAGGAATTAGTTCTTGCTCTATTAGTTTCGTTTTCCCCGAACCTTTTTCTCCAAAAATAATATTAATATCATTAAAAATTGAGATTTCTCCTCCATCAAAATAAATAATTTCACTATGAGCATTGTCTAGTAAACTTTTAATTAAAAGAGTTCCATCTTTAGCTAATTCTACAAATTTTTTAAATGTTTCGATTTTGAATTTTATTTCAGGTAAATTACTGGAAGAGTAAGTAGACCAGTCTTTAACGTCACTTCCAATTATAGCTAATTCTTTATGAGCATTAATAATTCCCATTGTTGCCAATTTTCCAGGTTCTAAAATTACGACGTAATCACTTAGTTTTTCTTCTAATCGATTTTTAAAACTAAAATCAATGGAGCGTTCTTTATCTTTATCTAGAAAATGGGGGATAACGATAATGTCATCTGAATTAAACTGCTTTACTTTATCAAAGAAGTCATTTTCTGATAAAGTAAACGTATCATAGTTTCTATTTGAATCATTGTCGAATGTTTTATAAAATGCTTCCTTGCATGATGGATCGCAAATCAGAACAATATGGCTTTGGTTCTTTTCACTTATTACATCAAGTTCTATTCCAGGGAAAATTACAAGTTCTTCATCTAACTTTTGTATTTTATCAAATTCGTGTAAGTCAAATTTATTATGGTTCGTAATGGCACACATACAAACCTCATTTTCATGCATTTTTTTAATAAAGTTTTCAGGAGAGATATTTCTTTTAGACCCATCTCCTTTTTTACATCTTTGAGTGTGTATATGAAGGTCGATTTTTAACAAATTTATCACATCCTTAGTCAGTCAAATAAATTAGATACTACAGTGAATAATTATAAGTATATCATGTGTACTTAATAACAAAGAAACTGGATTTGAGTCAATATCTTGGACACATTTTAGTAGAGACGGTTATGTCATTTTTTCTTTTGCCAAATCTTCAAACTCCTGAGGGGTTAGATAGTGAATCGAACTATGAAGTCGATTCCGGTTATAAAATCCCTCAATATAGCTAAATAGTGCACGATTTGCTTCTTCAAAATTTGAGTAGCTAGTCGTGTAAACTTCTTCCTTTTTCAATGAGGCGTGGAAAGATTCGATTCCTGCGTTATCATAAGGTGTTCCCTTTCTACTATAGGAATGCCTTATTTTGTTGGTTTCAAGCCATTTTTCTACTTCTGTTGCTGTATATTGACTGCCCAAGTCAGTGTGTAGAATCATTCCTTCCGGAATGTGATACTTTAGTTTTGCTTTATTCAACGTTTGAATGACACAATCCACCGTCATTCTTTTTGAAAATGTATAACTAATAATTTTTTTCGTGTGTAGATCCATGATGGAAGACAAGTAACACCAGCCATTTTTCTTAGTAGGAATGTATGTAATGTCAGCCGCCCATTTCTCACAAATAGTTTTAGTAGAAAAGTCCTGATTTAATATGTTCTCTTTTGAAATAATCGCTTTATTTAACCTTTGAGGTCTAAATTTTTTTACTACAATCGATCTTAAATTTAATTGCTTCATTAGCTTTTGGACATGTTTAAGAGATACTGAAATGCCATCTTTTAATAAAACTTGATGAATTTTAGTGGCACCATAGCGCTGTTTATTCGTAAAAAAAACTGTCGAAATAGTCTCTTTCAACGTATTATTTCTGATTTCTGTAGCTGTCAATGGCTTGTTTTTATAAAAATAGTAGACACTTCTAGGGATTTCTAATAACCGACATAACAAAGAAACAGTGTAGTCCTTACACCATTTTTCAATAAACTGAATAAGCGAATTTAGGTTTTCCGAGAGAATATGGCTGCGGCTTTTTTTAAGATTTCAAGTTCCTCTTTCAAACGAGCATTTTCTTTTTTTAGTTCAGCCACTTCTTTTCCAGTCAGTCCTGTGGACTGATTAGGCAAATATAAATTCTTCCATTTGTAAATCGTCGCTTCAGATAAGCCATATTCTTTCGCCAACCCTCGAACGGAACGTCCAGTTTGATTCAGTTCAACAATCATCTGTTTAAAATTTTCTTCATATCGGGTCATAAAAAATCATCCTCTCGTAGCTAAGTTTAATTTATTTTTGTCTCTACGAAAAGTTGTCTAAGATTTAATACTAACACCAAACCTATATTATATTAAACAATAGATCACAATTATAGTATAACATTTTTTATGTTACTTGGAACGTTTAAATGTGGTAGTATTTTAACAAGCAAATATAAATCCTTGCTTGTTAGATTGATTTTTAGGTTGGATAGTTTTTTAGCAGTTAATAGACTGTAACCAAGTGCTTAATACTTCTATTCAAAGCAAAATATAAAGATTTTTTCTGTATCTAGCACGGTGTTGAGTTTTGTAATATGCTCATTTAATTCAATATTAAAAATATTATTTGGTATCATTCTTTTCTTAGTGAGGTGAATTGTTTGAGTGACAAATCTTAGACAAACTCTGTAATTAATGTAGCTACTACATACTCTTTTTTCAGATAATTCTTAAAATTATTAAATTCAATTATTAATTCATAGGTTAAAACAGATTCTACATGCTCAAGATTTAATATATTTTAAGAAAAATCTTTATTCATCAAAATAAATTGTTGAAAGATAGTTGTATGTTAAAAAAGTACTATACAGATGATCTGAGATATACATGTAAGTAAAAGAAATGAATTGTGTCTAGGTCAAAAGTCTTAAATTTACTAAAATATAGAAAAATCAGTTAAATAAAATGCAGTCAAATCAAAGTTTAAATTTCCTTAATCTGACTGTATTTTTAATTTTGATTAGTTTTGTCCCATGCTCTTTTTTTTTTTTGAAGACCGTATTTAAGTCAGTAACATAGAATTTGATTGATTAAGGCGTCCCATATCCAATAATATAAGGACTATTTTTTTCATAACTTAGTTTAGCAATTTTGTCTCCTGAATTCCCTTCAATTGTGTAAACAATGCTATTTTCTGTTTTTTCAACAATTCCTACATGGTCGCTGACAGAATCACCATCCCAGTCAAAAAAAATGATATTACCACTTTTAGGCAAATTTCCTTTCCCCAACCACTGATTTTTAGCTTTAAAATTTTCAATACCTGTTGGGCAATAAGCGAACCGTTCCATTTTAACCCCAGCTTTTTCCGCATTATAAGAAACAAAAATAGCGCACCATTCTACACGCCCATTGAAGCCGTACCAACGCCAATATTTTTCACCACCATCATGAGTTCCTTCATCCAATTCTTTAAGTGCTGCCTTTACAATTGCTGCATTCCCTTGACTATTGTTGTTGGAAGTAGACGTGATGTATTGTTTAACAATTTGAGCATAAAACATATTGCCGTACGCATAACGATAATCATAGCCTAAGCTTACAGCTATAAGATTAGTGTAAGTGACTGTTTTTCCACCTGCTTGAGTTTTTGAGAATTGAATCGCATTATCCAGAGAGTAGCTCTTACCTGAATGACTTAGAAAGCCACCGCCAAAATTATAGGCTTGTACAATATTTAAAACATCGTAATTACGATGCCCCTTCCACATATCTGCAAAATATTTTACGCCAACTTCAATGGATTCGTTTGGATCTTGAATTGAATTTGGTGGCTTTCCTTGGCTTTCGGAACATTGCATTATATCGGGATATTTTTCTGAATTCCCTCCAGTTTCTGCCATTATAATTCCTAATAAACAAGGAATTGCTTCTTGAATTTCATTTTTAGTGGCTTCCTTTGTAACTTTGTTTTTCCATCGGAGCACTGCTTCTGGGAGGTTTTGACCTTCTTCGGAAGCAGTGTGTGTGGTAGAAGAATCACTGCCAGCGATGAGCATAAAAAAAACGAAAAAGAAGCCCAAAAAAAGCAAGGGAAATAACTTACGCATTTTCATAGGCTTGTTCCTCACTGAATTCTGACGTAGTATAGGTTTCTTTCCTTAGATGACTGATTTCTTTTTCTAGTTGCTGAGCTTCTTGTGCTGTAACTGGAGAAGGGAGGTGTAGCGCTGTTTCTGAGGAGTCGTTCTCTACATTGCTTGTTTCAATGAGTGATTCAACAGGTATTTCTGTTTCTTCTGTTAAATCATCTGGAGTAAGCAAATGATCATCAACTTCTTCTGTAGGTAACGCGGTTTCTGTGAGTAATGGCTCTGTATTTGAGACAGAATCAGGAGTGTTCTCAACAGGATCGTTAAGTACTACTTTTGAGTTTTTTACTTCAAAAGTATCTGTAGGGGGTGTTTCTTCTTTGGATTCCATTTGTTGTTCATCAAAAGGCATTGTAGTTTGATGAAGAGAAGTTTCTTCCTCTCCAGCTTGTACTAATAAATTATCCTGTAGTTCATTTTGACGATAAGCGTGATCCAATTCTATTCCAGAGCGAAGGTAATCATTTTCTGCGGTTTGTGTTTTATAGTCTTGTTCAACATAGCGATTTTGCTGATCTTCTTTTTGTGCTCGTTGTTGTTGCCTTTCTTGAATAGCTTGCTTGGGATTGAAAGAAAAGTCTTTTAATTCTGCTTTGCCTTTCGTCAATGAACGAACAATCTGACCTTTATTCTTCCAGATGAATAGCCCCAACAAAACTTTGACAAACAGTCCTACAATCATAGTGACAATGTTTGTGACAACAAAAAAAGTATCTAACAAATTTAAAATAGAAAACAAGAGACCAAAACTGAATCCAATCCCTATTTTTGAAGCAAACAGTGTCCCTAGTAACATGAAGCCATTTTTTAACAGATGGTGCATATTTGGAATCAAAGCTAAAAATAGTAGTGAAGGAAAGAGAAAGAGGATGCCGTAAATTAATAGCTGGATTAAAATGTTTGCAACTCCGATAATTAGTACAGCCGTTCCAATCACGATTAGCATGATAAATGTATTTAATAAAACAGCAACTTTTTCAGTCATACGATCTGAGGTGAGATAAGAATTTTTTTCTGAGTCTTTTTTTATTTTATCAGCAATCTCATCTGTCTTTTTTTGGTCAAATGTTTCACCACTTTTAACTAGATAGGATTCAAATTGCTCTTTTGATACGTCTGTTTTTCCAAAGTTGAGTAGAGCATAAGGTTTAATAACAAATTCATCAAAAATGAGATTTCGGATATTACTTGTTCCGTCTAGTTGTTGATTTGATCCAAGTAAATTTTCTGAGATATTGCCAGTGTTTTTGGTTAGACTACCACTTGTTAAATCAACTAATTGTCCTTGCACATTTTGTGAGAGGGTATTCACTTCTTGAACTTTGTTGGCACCATCAGCGAAAAATGTCATACTGCCCACATAGATTAAGGTGAAAATACCAAAACGGATTAATGCCTTGCTGATTCCTTTTTCAAAAAAATCCTTCACTGAAATGACAATCACAAATGTAAAAAGGAGAATCCCTACAACACTGAATAATTTGTTGTAAATAGCACCGGTAGTGGAGAATAAATCTGGTAATACTCCTTCTAATAAATTTAAACTAAAGAGTTTGTCTATCACATAATCTAATGCCAGAACAAGGTATTTGATTAAGCCAAAGGCAATATTGAGCAACGCATTTAGCACACTTTGTAAATTTTCATTGATGCTAAACCAGCCGCCTTTTTCAAAAAAGGATTGGAAACTGTCAATATCAAATAAATCTTTTAGTAACATAGCAGCTCCTTTCTAAGTGCTAAAGGTCGTTTCCACATCTGCACTTGTATTTTTTTTGACCGTTTGCAGCATTTGATGGATTTCTTCATAAGGACAGTAGACAAGCATTTTGCCAACACGTCCTCGTAAATCTAAATAAAGGCAATGATATTTTGGTAGATTTTTTAACCACTCAATATTCTCATTAGTGATTTCTAATCCTAAATGACGAAGAATATCTTCTCGTTCATCTTTGTCATCGTATGCAAAAATTCGTCCAAAGTTTCCTGTATCATCTTCTTCGGCTGTATCTTTAACAGATTGAGTGACAATAATCAGGGTATTGTTAAAACTTCGACCAACTCTGCGCATGGATTTGATAATCGCACGACCGTTTTTAGAAGAATTAAAAATCCAACTTTCATCAAATAGAACAACAGTGCTTTCCTCTCGGTCACGTAAGCCGAAAAGTTCACAGAATTTTCCAATAGACATCATCAACATGACCGATTTTCTTTGGGTAGCACTGTAATCATTGCTAAGTGTTTCTGCACGAGGCATTTCTAACCCCAAAACTTCTAAGATAGTCACCTTATTCGTAAGATTTAGTCCTTCATTTTCGCCATAACTAAAAGCTAATTCTAAAATAGAACCTTGTACTGATTTCTTGATTAAGCTGGCTGTATCTCGTACCTCCTCATGTGGACTTTCCAGCATGAAGTCAACTACATGAAGTAAGCCTATTCGTTCACCTTGATCTCTTCTTTTTAATACAGTTTCGATTCCTTCTAGCATTGCCAATCTTGATTTTTTCTCTCTAGCACTAGTAAAATCATAAAGCTCTTCAAATAAGTCTTGCGCCATGTCTTTTGCAGCTACTCGATTAGGAATAAAACAGAAGGGATCAAGAACGCCTTTGTTACTGGTTTTATTTGGATCAAGTCTCACTTGGTGGAAGTGCTGTTGAATGAAAGCACAAGTGTCGGGATACTTTTCTTGATAAAGTGGATGATTGATAACCTCCATAATCCAATCGAAGAACTCAGATTTAGGATCAACGTACAATCCTTTTCCATTCATTAAAACTGAAAGGAAGAAAATAAACTTTGCCAAGTAGGATTTTCCGTTTCCAGTGGGTCCAGTGATGGCAATGTGCGGGCTATTGGCTTTTTTATCAGCGATATCATTTTGGTTCCCAATAGATGGATTAAAGAAAATGGGTTTTCGACTCGTTTTTGCCACTTCTTTTGGTGTTAAGTTTCGAGTGTTTTTCAATTCCGAGACCATACCAATAGGAATTCCTACGTTATCACCAATCCGATTTTCAACACTCAATAACATTTCACTAATTCCTTCAACTGTGGTGTAGTGAAGCCAATTTTTTTCAGAACCTAGTTTGTTACCAGCTAAAAATTGATGGAAGAGAAATACTTGATCGGCTAAGCCTTTGACTATTTCAACATTTCGAGATTGGCATAAAGAAATGACGGTACGAATCCGACTACGACATTCCTCTGGTGTTTGTCCAAAGACACCAAAAAGTCCCAGCCATTTAATGACAGGGACTCTTAAGTCTATTTTATTGTTTAAGTCGGTCAAAGCATAACGATTAAAGCGACTGGATTTCATTTCGGAATCGCCCATAGAAACCGTTTCTTTTGCACTATTTTTTAATCGCTTGGCAGCACGAGAAGACTTTCCTTTTAATCCTCTACCACCTTTTAAGGGTTCAAAATGCCCTTTGAGTCGGAATTCTACTGGAAAGGGGAGACTTTGCACCACTTCTGCTATATGATTGAATGCCAAGTTGGGGGCGAATTTATGAATAGGAAGCAGAGCAATGTAGCTAGTTCCTTCTGAGCTTCTTAACTTTAATAAGCCTTGTTCTTCTGTAGGATCAAGAATAGTATCTGTTAATGAATAGTTGCTATTTTCAACAAAATCAAGATCAAAGGAAGTCTTCATTCCACGTACATAGGGATAACGGCAGGCTTGTAGCACTTCTTGTTCAGTAAGTCTACGCCCATTAACCGTTCCAACAAGTTGAAAAATTTCTGATTCTATTGAACGGTATCGTTTTAAAAAATCTTCATCAACAGTTAGGTGATAGTAGTTCAAGGATAATAACTTTCCTGCGTAATAGTCAACGACTTCCATCGCTTTTCCTTTTACAGTTGTTGCAGAAGATAAACTAGAAAGTTTAACCCCAATATAAAATTTTTCCGTTGTGAGAACTCGAAGTTGATTTTCTAATTCGGAAAGTGTTCGATCAACTAAACTATCGCCCATTGATTTTGCTTGTTCATCAAAATTTTCGGAGAAAGCTGCTAGCCGCTCACTAAGATTGTAAGAATGCGGATTTAGAAATAGTTCAAAGTCCTCAAAACGGCGTAAGCTTTGTAAAAATTGATTCCATTTTTGTTTATGCTTTTCTTGAATTTCTTTATTTTGACCAATAACATAGTCGCTAGGACAAGTAAAATATGCCCAAACTTCATTTTCTGTAGTAAGCAATAAATTATGATAAACCTTATGAAATGGCTGTTTAAACTTCATTTTTTTCCACCTTTCTATAATAATCTAGTGATTCGTTTACGAATGGATTGCTTGATTAATGACTGATATTGTTCCTTTAATTTAGTAATTTCTGACATCGGGATAACTCCGTCTGCAAATTGTCGAAAGAGTATTTTCTTCATTAGCAATACTTCATCATCTGTTTCAAACAATTCATAGAAACCTTCTTCTCTTGCCTTTAAGGATTCAAATTCATGGATTAGTTCTGGAACAACACTATCTTTTATTTCTTGTTTCAATTGGTCAACATCTAATGTATTCATTTTTGCTTCTCCTTCTTTTTTTATGGAAAGCTGTTCAACGGTACAGCGATCATAAATTACTTTTTCTTGTTTAAATGAGTGAAGTTGCTCATGATACAGTGATTTATGCCCAAATACAAAGGTCAGAAGATAGAGAAAATAATCTTTCAAAAAAATATCCGCTCTCTTTCCATCCGGCTCAACTCGGTTAAATAGTTGTACTAATCCATAAGGAATAGCTAGAGAAACTATGACGACTAATTGATTCATTCCAAAAAGTATCAAGAGAGCACTAAACACAATCGCAAAACTGACTGTTGCAACAGTGAAATCCTGTGCATAAACAACAAAAGGTAAGTGGACATTTTTGGCAATTTCTCTGATCATATAGGGTGCATTGAAGGGCTCTCTATAGTCTAATATCTGTTTTTCTATATTCATGACTATAACCCAAAGTAGCTTTTTAGATTAGAAAGTGAATTAAGAACGCCTGTAGGGTCTTTGATAACAGCGTAAATGATACCGCCAAAAAAGAGGATTGCAAAACCTTGAATCCATTTTGAATTTAGAAATTCTTTGATGACTAAATAAACAACAACTACACCAAAAATTGGTGCAATCCAGTCATTCAAGATATAGTTACTGGCTTCCTTAGCGTTTGCATCAGCATAAGCGACAGGAGATAGAGCGAAAAAGAATAAAAGGCTACTGAATAGTGTGGTGAGTTTGACAGTTAGTAGTTGTCTTTGCTGAGGAGAGCATACTATTTTCTTTTGTTTCATTTAAATTCCTCCTAAATAATGATGAATGGTTTCAATGAAATAAGTGTTTTCTCGTTGCTTCAACAATAAAGTCATGGTTTCCTTGTGACCTATTTTTGTTTCACCATCAATAACATCAAATGTAACAAAAGCAAAGAGTTGTTTGTCTTTGAAGAAGGGTTTAATTTGGCTATTGCTTATCTGATAATGACCTGTTAGAATTTCTGGTTCTTTCATCATAAATGCCATATCTTCCAATGAAGCAGATACATATTTATCAAGGAATGACTGGATGAAACTGACAACCATTTTTTCTTCTTTGGTATCCACTTGTTGGTACTGAGAAATATCAGGCATTTTTAGTTGCCCATTTTTTGAAGTTAGTGAAGGCTCAAGAGTAAAATAAGGATAGGCAGTCACTTTAAACGATTGATTTTTTAATTGTATAAAAGGGATATTTAACAACACACGATTTTCAATTTTTTCGTAGTCAATATATTTTTCTTTGGTGACTACTTCTTTATTACCTTCTTTTTTCTTTACATCACGTTCTTTTGTAACTGGAGCATTGATTTCATAAGCAATACGGTATTGAGCCACCAATTGTCCATTTTCACTGATTAGATTATAAAAATCAGAAGAGAGTAGTTTTCGTTCAGTCCCCGTATTCTTTTCTTCATCTAGGGTAATCATGAAATAGGTCTCTTGGAGTGAATTAAAACGTTTTTCAAATGCTTGCTGCTCGGTAGGAATATTAATGTAAGCTGTAATGAAAGGCTGTAGAAACTGTTTATACAATTCTGATGTAACAGCTGTATTTGTCTTTTTTGCTAATTCTTTGTGAATCGTTTCAGTTAATGTGGTTTGTTCTTTGCGAATAAGACTTTGCATTTGGGTAGATTTAACAAAGGCAAAGGGACCACTGCTGATTAACAAAAGCGTTAGGATTAGAAAGAAGGTACGAGTCGTTCGGATACTAGCGGCTTTTTCTTCTTTTGGTAAAGCTGGGGGATGATTCTTTTTCTCTTTGATAAATTTCATTGAGTTACTCCTTTGCGATTATTAAAAAAGGGAACCCCTTTACCAAATAAAGAAGTTCCTTTGCAGAAAGTTGCGTACCATAAATTTTTAAACGACTAGGCTGAGAATTGAATAGATAGGTAGCTTTGTAAAAATCATACGAATAACCAAGATAAACACCGGAATCGCTATAACGTTCTAGTCCTTCAATATAAAGACTGGTGTGTTTAGAAAGAATTCGTTCAAAACAGACTTCTTTTTTAGGAATAAAAACCAGATTTTCTCGTTGAGTTAGTTTTTTTACAGTGAGAAATTGCCGAGCTTGTCTTTCGGGAATTTGTCCTTCTAAATAGAGAAAGCCATATTTTTTGAGTTCTTCTTTGAGATATTTCTGATTCATGACAATACCTCAATAATAGTATTGTCGTTTGCTTGATAGAGGCGTCCATCTTGGCGTAAATCTTCACCAATTCCCCCATAGTCAACATTCCACTTGATTAAATCAGGAACACCAGATAAATAGCCAAGATCATCCACTAATTGTTCTGCATAGTCTTTATAAGAATAACAGTCAGAGTAGACTTGAATTTCATCAATTTGTTCAAATGCATCTAAAATATCGCTGAAAAATCCGTACTCTACAAGTTCACCTAAATAGTGAATGGCTGGGTGTCCACTATGCTCATCCAGTTGTTCTGCTACTTCATTCATTTCATTAAAATTTTCATAGTGAGAAAGGGTAAATGGTGCCATGTAGTCTGTTATTAAATGTTCCTGCCCATCGTCCAATTCGATTTTTTCTTTTACCTCTTCCCAATCAATAGGTAGTTCAAACCATCGCCCTTTATGGGTATGAAGATTTTCGATATATAATTCAATCATTTTTTTCACCTCTCAATTAAATAAAAATTGTGCTAATAGCTGTTCGACTTCATCTTGTGTAACAGTTACAGAAGAGGGAGTAGCTGCTTGAGTTTCTTCTTGTAGCAATAATTCTTTTATTGTTGTTGTAAGTTTTGCCAGCTCTTCTTGATCTTTTTCTTTTAGCTCTGCTTGCTGAATTCTAGACATTAACTCATTTTTGCCAAACGTTTGATCCATAATCCAAATTTTCTTTAGCGTAGGAGCAAGATAGTTTGAGAGCCAGCGTAACGCTTTATCATAATTTGGTTTTTCACCCTTCATGGTCAACCGTAATTCTTGCATGCTTTCAATGACCATGCGCCAATTTTGACTGTAATGAGTGCGTAGTCCATTTGAGTCGC
Source organism: Enterococcus montenegrensis (assembly GCF_029983095.1). Lineage (NCBI taxonomy): Bacteria > Bacillati > Bacillota > Bacilli > Lactobacillales > Enterococcaceae > Enterococcus > Enterococcus montenegrensis. The sequence continues at coordinate 2,212,512 of NZ_CP120467.1, read as the reverse complement.
AATCATATACTTTGATGGCAGTATCAATTAATTCTTTGACGATCCATTCAATTGTTTCTCCTGTAGAAAGTAAATACTCAACAAAGAGATAGGCTTTTTCGTCAGCTAAACGGATTTCATAACGATTTTTAATGCCATATTTTTGCCGAGCCATTTCAACAGAGATTTCTTCTTTTTTTGCTAGTTCATAATCTTTTTGGTAAAAGTTTAAATAAAATGGGGACTGTCTGGAACCAAAGTAAAGAGAGAGTCCTTTGTTGAGCTGTTGTCCATTCTTCACAACAATTCCTCCTGTAAAATCAAAATTGCGAAAAGTGGTATCGACTAATCCTTGTTCAACTTTTTCTTTCAATTCAAATAAATCGTAATTGGGATAAAGAAGGGATAGATGTTCATCCAGAGCCAAATCAATTCGTGTAATTTTGGTGTCAATTATTAGACCTTCACCAAAAATATTCGATTGATAAAGCCGCCAAAAGAATGTCGTCCAAGTTTCTTCTTGTTCTTCTAGTACCAATTCATATTCTCGACAGCCTTGTCCACGCAGTTCAATCATTACCCCCATATTTAGGTTTTCTGGATTTGAGAAAACAAAGATGTCACTGAAACAATAGCTTTCTGTATAATGATTAAAGCCATAGTTTTTGTAAATGAACACATCTGGATTCATTTGTAATATCTTCTCAATTACTTGAGAAGGGGAGTGGATTTTGAAGCGAACACGAAGAAAATCAATTTTTGCTTCCATGGGTAGAATGCCACCGTCCATATGGAATGTTTTGCGTATTTTTTCTATGGATTTTTTTGTGATCGTTCGTTTACCAGTTTCAATCATAGAGAGGTATGATTTACTCCAATCAAGCTTTTCGGCAAATTGCTGTTGTGTTAACCGTAGTCGCTTTCGTAAAATTTTTATTTCTTGATTATTCATGGGTCACCTGCCTTGTGTTCACTAAATAAATGAAAATTGTTTACAGCTTTATTCTTAAAGAAAAGCTTTATTAATAAGGGATTTTGACAACCAATTTGTCTTTCTTGCAAAAAGTTACCCCCATGTTATTAAGCGGGGGTAACAGGTTAGAGCGAGCGCTGCTCGCCCTAACCACGCACAGTCATAGGCAGGAAACCTGCCTATTCCTTTTCGTTCTATCGCCACACACCAAAGTGTGCGGCTTTCACAAGGAAACCTTGTTCATAAAACGAAGCGGTTAGTATCAGCTTCTTCCATCCGCTGAGGCAACGAAAAAAGGGCAACAAAAGATAAAGCTTTCCCTTTCCCTTTTTTCATTGATATAGGGAGTATCTCATCCTAATTTTTTCTGTGAAAGTCCAAAAGCTGAATGTGCTTCATTAATTTCCTCAGTAGTCATTTCTTGTAAAAGCTCTTTTATATTTAATGTTTGCATAGTACCTATTTGTCTAAGTTCTGCTAGGAAATCATATTTTTTCGGAACAATAGGGGCATAGAATTCACGAGGAACTCCTGAGCCACTATCGCAGTAGCCTCTGCCTTTCATTCGTTTATTGATGAACGCTTTTCCTTTTTGATCCGATCCAAAAGTCATGTAATAGCCCTGTTCTGATAGCTTTCCCAAGCTAACTCGAAATAGAAGATTATCACGTACACCGCCACCAAAGTTATCTGCATCAGGACGTTGGGTTGCTAAAATGAGAAAAACACCTGCTTGTCGTGCTTTTAGAACAAGTTCCTTTACATATCGCAGAATTTCGTCCTGTTCTTTATAGGTTAAGGTGCCAAAAAAGGCTGCCCACTCATCAACAATAATAAAGTAGGGAGGAATACCATAGTATGCAAAGTTTTTCCCTGTTGTATAGTTAGGGAGAGCCCTCATATAAACATAACGTCGATTCATTTCTTCTACAGCATTCTTTAAACATTTCGTAATCCATTTTGTCCCGTAAAATACGTGATTTTTGAATAAATGTAGACTTTCTAAATCTTTTAAATCTGCTTCTTTTGGATCACATACATCAACCGTTCCAATCTGAATGAGCGCATGAATTAAGGTGAGCAGAAAGTAGGACTTGCCACCCCCTGTGCCTCCAGTTACTAACATGTGAGGCACTTCGGCATAGTCCCATACAACGCCATCCATGAGTTTGACTTGTCCATTTGTTACGAAGCAATCTTCAATTCCAATTCGCTTACTGATCACATCAATCATCAATAAATAGGTGGTGAAGCCCATTTCTTTTTGTTCCTCAATGAAGTCAGCAATGTACATTTCTTCAAAGGTCTTTGCAATTTTTTGAAAACGGTCATGCCATTTCATCCCATCTGTAGGAACTGTCAAATAAAGAATTTCCTTGGTATTACGGTAATAAACTTTCGGAAAAATTATCTTCTCAGTTGTGGGTTCTTTTGATTTCCGTTCCGTTTTCTCATACAATCCATTGCTTTTCAAGAGACGAGCTAACATTTGCCGTTGGTAGACTCGATAGAAGAAGCCACCTTTTAAAAAAGAAACTCTGCGAATCATGACCAAAACTAACAACGGCAAGAAGAGTATTAAAAAAAGCCCTCCAATGGGAACTAAGAGGGCAATCCAATCAATTATTTGTCTTTGCTGCATAATTAGGATTAATGGATAGATAAAAAGGTAGCTATAGTAACCAGCAAATAATAGAAAAGGAAACCAAGTTAGTAGAAGGTAGGTACGATAAATAGATAGATGCAGAGGACGAATTCTACGCCCACGATAATGAAAGAATGTGTTCATAGTTGCCTCCATTCAATTAATTTTTAGCGTTTTGATCTCCTTTAGCCTGCTTTACAATAACTGGTTCTACTTTTTTTAGTGATTCTGCTCTGATTTTGAAGGCTTGTTCAGACTGAATTGAATCATTATAGCCAGTATAAGAAGAAAGCCAAGCAAGTGCAGTTACTTCTCCAGTGAGTTCTACTTCATCATCATAAGAGAAAGGTGTGGTATCAACAGTTTCAGGGACAGTGATATCAATTTGGTCATTTTTAGCTTCGGAATAGACAGTGATCCGTTGTTCTCGAACAAAATCTGTTCGGTTGCCCTCTGTATCTGTTTCATAAATTTTTTTGCTATTCAAATAAAATAATTTTCCAAACGTTCTTCGTGTATCAAAATCTTTAACAATATTGTCTTCAAATTTTAAACTCATCATTTTTCTCCTTTTCTAGTTCAGTGTCAGCAGTTGTTTAGCAAAAATTTGTAATTCAAGTGAGCGGCTTGCTGTCCCAATATTATTTCGTTTGGCACTAGGAACAAGTGTAACTTCACGCAGCTCAACTTCTTTACGACCTTCAAAACGTAGGGAGTTTCGTAAATTTGGAACGATGATTTCAAAGTCAGGATGAAGAGCAGTGGAGGCTGTAAAAATACGACAAGGGACTCTTTTTCCCTCTACATAAATTTCTCGTTCTTCTTTAACGGTTGCTTTGATTTTATTTCCTAATTGATTGTCCTTTAAGACAATGCTTGTGACACGATTGGACATCTTTATTCCTTCTTTCTTTTTTATTAAAAAAGGAGACATAGAAATGCCTCCAGTTTTCTAGTTATTTTTGTTATGCTGTTTCTTCTTGTTGTAGAAGTAATAACCAGCAATACTGACTAATAGTGCACTACCTAAAATGACCCCAGCGATAGAAATGACTTCGCCAGTTTGTGGCAAGCTTCTTGTTACAGAGGTTTCTTTTTTACTTGGAATCATCTCGTTCGTCATGGTACATTTGACAAACTCACCATCTTCTAGGATTTCAAACTTAATCGGTGTTTCGTCTATTTGATAGCCAGTAGGGGCTTCAAATTCTTGGAAATAATAGACTCCTCGTGGTAAGTTTTCAAAACTAAAATGACCTTGACTATCTGTTTTTCCTTCAATGATGATTTTTTTATCCTTATCAAGAATACGAACGCCTGTATCTGGCAGCTCTTTTCCATTTGACACGTCCGTTTTTGTTAGTTCAGCAATACCTTTGACTAAATGATTTTTAATCTCCAGCAGTAGAGGCGATTCTTGATCGGTTTGTGGTTCCTCAGCTGGGGTAGTTTCATTAGCTAATTGCTTATTTGTATTTTCTTCTAGCTTCTCTTCATTAAAGTGGATTTGAGTCAATATCTTGGACACATTTTAGTAGAGACGGTTATGTCATTTTTTCTTTTGCCAAATCTTCAAACTCCTGAGGGGTTAGATAGTGAATCGAACTATGAAGTCGATTCCGGTTATAAAATCCCTCAATATAGCTAAATAGTGCACGATTTGCTTCTTCAAAATTTGAGTAGCTAGTCGTGTAAACTTCTTCCTTTTTCAATGAGGCGTGGAAAGATTCGATTCCTGCGTTATCATAAGGTGTTCCCTTTCTACTATAGGAATGCCTTATTTTGTTGGTTTCAAGCCATTTTTCTACTTCTGTTGCTGTATATTGACTGCCCAAGTCAGTGTGTAGAATCATTCCTTCCGGAATGTGATACTTTAGTTTTGCTTTATTCAACGTTTGAATGACACAATCCACCGTCATTCTTTTTGAAAATGTATAACTAATAATTTTTTTCGTGTGTAGATCCATGATGGAAGACAAGTAACACCAGCCATTTTTCTTAGTAGGAATGTATGTAATGTCAGCCGCCCATTTCTCACAAATAGTTTTAGTAGAAAAGTCCTGATTTAATATGTTCTCTTTTGAAATAATCGCTTTATTTAACCTTTGAGGTCTAAATTTTTTTACTACAATCGATCTTAAATTTAATTGCTTCATTAGCTTTTGGACATGTTTAAGAGATACTGAAATGCCATCTTTTAATAAAACTTGATGAATTTTAGTGGCACCATAGCGCTGTTTATTCGTAAAAAAAACTGTCGAAATAGTCTCTTTCAACGTATTATTTCTGATTTCTGTAGCTGTCAATGGCTTGTTTTTATAAAAATAGTAGACACTTCTAGGGATTTCTAATAACCGACATAACAAAGAAACAGTGTAGTCCTTACACCATTTTTCAATAAACTGAATAAGCGAATTTAGGTTTTCCGAGAGAATATGGCTGCGGCTTTTTTTAAGATTTCAAGTTCCTCTTTCAAACGAGCATTTTCTTTTTTTAGTTCAGCCACTTCTTTTCCAGTCAGTCCTGTGGACTGATTAGGCAAATATAAATTCTTCCATTTGTAAATCGTCGCTTCAGATAAGCCATATTCTTTCGCCAACCCTCGAACGGAACGTCCAGTTTGATTCAGTTCAACAATCATCTGTTTAAAATTTTCTTCATATCGGGTCATAAAAAATCATCCTCTCGTAGCTAAGTTTAATTTATTTTTGTCTCTACGAAAAGTTGTCTAAGATTTAATACTAACACCAAAGTTTTCACCAAGTAATGTACCTTTACTATCATAGGCTTGAATACCTTTTAGGGTAGAGACGATTTGATAGGTCTCAGGAGACAGAACATACTGTTCAGAAGCTGGTTGCTTTTCTTTCAGATAAAACATTCCTACTGGAATATTGGTAAAGGTAGCAAGAGATTGTTCATCTACAGTGACTGTTTGAATCACTTCTTTTTCCTCAGTTTCTAGAGTGAAAATAGCGCCTTTTCCATTACCTATAAAAGCAAATTCATAGCCAATTTTCTCTTTCAAAGTGGCTTCTTCATTCACTTTTTTTAGTGAAAACTGATTGAAGTGAAGCCTATTTAAAAGTGGTGCAGATTCATCTTCTGAGTTTTCTTTAGCTGCATAAATGTCGATCACTTTTTCTGATTCGTGGTCTGCTGCTGTAAACTCGAATTCATGATGGCTAGTATCAATATCATGATTTTCACCAGCATCTAATTCTTGGACATAATATTTTCCTTCCATTAATTGTTGAGTAGGGAACGTAAGCCCACCATCTTTTACTGTGCCAAATCCTAGTAGAGAATCAGCGGGCAGTATTGTTTTATCCGTCATTGTAAACTCTTGATTGGTGAACAGACCGAATATTTTGCCATTGGCTTGGATCTCTTCGATAACGGGTTTATTTTCTTTCCATTCTTTAATTTGTTCTTCGTTTTTATGGAGAGTAATCTTGAGTTGTTGGAAATCATTTTTTGCTTCAATAGATTGAGATACAAGTTCAACGTTTTGCCCTTCATAGGTGAATTCAAAAGGGAGAGGCGTTGTATTCATCAAGTAACCAGCAGGTGCAGCTGTTTCAATGGCTTCATATTTTCCTAGATATAGTTTTGGCATATTCATTAGTTCACCATTTTTATCCGTTTGAACAGTGGCAACTATACTTCCTTTTTTCGCATGAACATAATTGCCTACTTTAATATCCTCACGAGCTTTAATTGTAAAGGTGACATCCGCCAGAGGAACGTAATCGAAAGTGATTTCATGTAGCTTTCCGTAGTCTGAATCTTTTGCTGTAATACTAGAAGCTTTTTGTCCTGTTTTCTTTAGGTGAAGCAATCCTTGTTGGGCTTTATTTCTAAATACCACTTCAATTGTTTTATTGGGTTCAATCGTAATTTCTTTAGATTCGCCTTTATTTACAAAGCCATTGTTGGCAGTTACTTCGGTGATTTTTATTTTTGTGCCAGCTTTTAAGTTATTCATTTGAGCTAAACCATTAGGATCAGTGACAATTTCTTTGGATTGTCCGTTAAACTCAAATTTCATTTTTGTATTGGGTACAGGCTGTCCAGTATCCTCATCTACTTTTTTCAATTTGACATTACCGTTTAAATTGACTTTGATATTTAGCTGAAAGGAACCGGCATTAGATAATTTGAAAGTAGCTACTTTTTGTTCATTGGGTTTGTTGAAAACAAAACTTGTACCTACATCATTGGCATTTGCAATATTATACTGTAATTTTCCTGTTTCTTTCGATGAACTGGTTGCGGTTAGCTTCAATTGGTTTCCGGATTTATTTAGTTGTAGATTAGCAGAATTGCTAGCTAGATTGCCATACTTACTTAAAACACCGTTTGTATCATTAAGTGTGATTGTATCGCCAACATTTAAAGTGATCGTCTGATTATTGAATGAAGGTTTTGTATTGTGTGCATTCACTTTTGCTAGAATTTCATTTTTCCGATTTTGATAGTTGGGAAGGGTAGTAGACAGTAGCTGATCGCCAAATGACTCCCAAATCATATTTTGAGTGATTCCATAGTTTTCACTTGTAGGATTCGTTTTATAGCCATAATAGGCAATCAGAGACAAGCGGTCTTTTTCAGCAATAGTGAGTTCAGATGGATCAAAACCAGAACCGCCGTTTAAAATGGTACCATGTTCAATACAAAAGGCAGGCTCACCCTCTGCTTTAATCATGTGAACACCATCATCTGTCCAATGAAGACCAGCAGGATTCGCTAAATACCAAGTAGAAACATAATCAGCAATTCTTGTGTAATTGACGGTAGCAGCAAGAGCAGTGATAGGAGTTACAAAAAAACTAGCCATGATTACTATCAATGCGAGATAGCTGGCTAGTTTGTGCTTTTTATATTTAGTTGTCATTGTTTCTTTTCCTCCTTGAGTTTATTTGTTTTTTTTAGGTTAAGAGAGGGACTTCTGATTAGTGGGGACAAGGGTTTTGGTTCAGTTCCTTTTTGCTAAAAGCATTATTCAAATGGTATAGAACATGATAGAATTAACTTATTAAGAAAAACTAGATTATTTTGGGAGGGAATTTATGAGACTAGAAAATTTTGAGCCATTATTTATTGCGATGAATCAAGTAGGTGAGAAAAAACAGAGATTTACAATAGAGTATAATGGAGTTAGAGCACATGTTTTATTTTTAGCTGATGTTGAACCCTTTCTTTTGATTTTTGGTATTCAAGGAACTAATGAGTATTTTGAGTTGGAAATGAATCAGGATTTTGAAGTTAATTCTTTTTTCGCTAAAGAACTGTATCGGAAATTGATAGAGATTTTCAATATTCAGTATGATCCGGATCATAAATTTACACCCAATGACTTCTTAAGTTTTGGATTTGAGTCAATATCTTGGACACATTTTAGTAGAGACGGTTATGTCATTTTTTCTTTTGCCAAATCTTCAAACTCCTGAGGGGTTAGATAGTGAATCGAACTATGAAGTCGATTCCGGTTATAAAATCCCTCAATATAGCTAAATAGTGCACGATTTGCTTCTTCAAAATTTGAGTAGCTAGTCGTGTAAACTTCTTCCTTTTTCAATGAGGCGTGGAAAGATTCGATTCCTGCGTTATCATAAGGTGTTCCCTTTCTACTATAGGAATGCCTTATTTTGTTGGTTTCAAGCCATTTTTCTACTTCTGTTGCTGTATATTGACTGCCCAAGTCAGTGTGTAGAATCATTCCTTCCGGAATGTGATACTTTAGTTTTGCTTTATTCAACGTTTGAATGACACAATCCACCGTCATTCTTTTTGAAAATGTATAACTAATAATTTTTTTCGTGTGTAGATCCATGATGGAAGACAAGTAACACCAGCCATTTTTCTTAGTAGGAATGTATGTAATGTCAGCCGCCCATTTCTCACAAATAGTTTTAGTAGAAAAGTCCTGATTTAATATGTTCTCTTTTGAAATAATCGCTTTATTTAACCTTTGAGGTCTAAATTTTTTTACTACAATCGATCTTAAATTTAATTGCTTCATTAGCTTTTGGACATGTTTAAGAGATACTGAAATGCCATCTTTTAATAAAACTTGATGAATTTTAGTGGCACCATAGCGCTGTTTATTCGTAAAAAAAACTGTCGAAATAGTCTCTTTCAACGTATTATTTCTGATTTCTGTAGCTGTCAATGGCTTGTTTTTATAAAAATAGTAGACACTTCTAGGGATTTCTAATAACCGACATAACAAAGAAACAGTGTAGTCCTTACACCATTTTTCAATAAACTGAATAAGCGAATTTAGGTTTTCCGAGAGAATATGGCTGCGGCTTTTTTTAAGATTTCAAGTTCCTCTTTCAAACGAGCATTTTCTTTTTTTAGTTCAGCCACTTCTTTTCCAGTCAGTCCTGTGGACTGATTAGGCAAATATAAATTCTTCCATTTGTAAATCGTCGCTTCAGATAAGCCATATTCTTTCGCCAACCCTCGAACGGAACGTCCAGTTTGATTCAGTTCAACAATCATCTGTTTAAAATTTTCTTCATATCGGGTCATAAAAAATCATCCTCTCGTAGCTAAGTTTAATTTATTTTTGTCTCTACGAAAAGTTGTCTAAGATTTAATACTAACACCATTTTGTTAATAACAATGTACCTGAGTTTAGAAATACAGAAAGAGTAAAAAATAGTGATATTCTTCGATATAAACGAGACGTAGAGGAAGCAGACAAAGTATATTTCTGTGGTTGGATTTATCATACTACCAAAAGTAATGCTCAACCTCCAAATCTTGAAAAAACACGACTTTTAATGGGTGAAGCAGCTTATAAAAGATGTTGTGAAAGAAATATTAGTTCTAAATGGACCGATTTAATAGAAAGAAGAACTGATCCAGATTTGGAAAATTTTTTAGCTTAAGAAGTTAGAAAGTAATTGTTCAAAGTTGATTTACTATTTGAGCTTTTTGAATTTATTATCAGTTAGTTTAGCAAGTGATAATTTTACTTTGTTAGGTGGTGCATAGATGGAAAAAATACAGGTTGACTATGAGGAAATGTATGATAAATCAAACAAGATTGAATTTTTGAAAAAACTATTTGAGCAATACAAAAAGGATATGTATTCTTTTAATAGTTTGGCAGAGGAAATCTCTTTTCTCTATAATTTAGGTTTATTTTTTTCAGAGTATTTTGAAGAAGATATTAATTTTAAGCAAGAGGAGTATATTCAATATATATTCAGAAACGCAAGTGATTATTATTATTCAATATACTGTTATTTACAAGGAATAAAGATTTTTGAAAATAATCTAGATATTTTGGGATACGATGAATCATTCATTGATGAAATAATGAAAAGATGCTATGTGAATTTAGGAAATGAGCTGAGTAATCATTTTAGAACGATTGATGCTCTACACTATTTTAATAAAGCACTCCTACTTGATTCTACGTTTTCAATGGCTAGAGGTAATCGAGCATTTTGCTTAGAAAAGCACTCACCATTTATTGATTTTAATAAACAAGATAAGATATTTAATTATATACATGATGAATACTTTGCTATTGATATTACTGAAATAGAGAATGGTGAGGAGCTTTTCTTAACAAGGATGTTACGATACAATACTTTAAAAAAATCTTATTTGGCTAGTCTTGCTCGAGGAGAAGACCCCCATTACAGCCCTTCAAATTTACTAACATGGATTGACTATAATGAAGAAAGTTATGAGAACTGGTGTGTAAAAAATGTCTTATATTTAAATTTTTTAAATGACTACTGGGGTTTTGAGGAAGCAAAGTTTGATATAAAAACTAATGAATTTTGTACAGACAGAAAGATACCTGACGCATCTAAAGTGATGCTTAATAATATGTTAAATAATTTTGTTGGTTTAAGGGAAGATTTATATGAAAACTTTACTAATGGAAAAGAAGATTATTATAAATTAGCAAATATTTTCTGTTTATTATTTTCATTTTTCGATAAGGTGTCATTTTTCTTATATAAGCATTTTCAACTAATCCCACCAAGCAATAATGAGCGAAGAGTGAACATGAACAGTATTTGGAATTGCAGTGATTCTGAGGGATATAAATTACTAGATTATAAGAATACCTTCCTTTTCAATCTTTACTGGATGAGAAAAGAATATAGAGATGAAAATGATTTGGAATTAAGAAATTATTTGTTACCAGATGCTCAAGAACTATCAGATTATCGTAATTTTTTAGAACATAAAGCATATTCTTTTGTTAGAGATTCTGAGTTATACTATATTGATCCTCAATTATTAGAGTCAAGAACATTAAGATTGATGCAACTGGTTAGAAATATGATTCTTTCAATAATTGGTCTATTAGACGTTGAAAGTAGACTAACTGACCAAGAAACTGGTAAAAGAGATATAAATATAACGGTTTTAGATCATCAATTATTTTAAACTATTTTTGTTCTAATCCACAGTTAAACTAGATATAAAAAAATAATTGAAATTTAAATAGAAAGAAGTACACAGTAATTATGAATGAAATCTTAAATTCCAATAGATTGATATCATACTATTAGATTATTTTACTATTTAAAATTAACTTTTCAGTAATTTTTTAACAGAAGAAGTCATTTAATTATTTAATAAGTTTTCATTCATAATTACCTTTATCTTATCAGTAGTAATTTTCATGTTCGTTATCTTAAATTTTCGCTTGATTATCACAAGATATTTCTCTTCTCAATTATTATAGGGGGAGTCTTAAGAGACATAAAATTGTGTAAACTTCATTTATTAATGAGGCGTCATGCAAGTGTGAGAAGAGAGTGTAAAACTTTTTTTATGATTGAGTAGATTTGTTTTAATAGAAAAGAGACTGATATGGGCCGTCGTATTTAGAGATGCTTTTTACAATTGTTAAATCATCTAAATCTAACTTTTTTAGTATAAGAACATCTAAAATGCATTGTAATTTCAAAGTTACGTAATATAAATCTCTTGCATTGGTAATAGCTAATTCATATTTACTTAATGAATCTCCGTGTGTTAGATAGTTTCTTGTATCGGCTATAGATCTACAGAAATTATTAATTGTTTTGCTTCTTTTTCTGAGCCAAATAATTTTATTAGTAGTTCTTCGGGAAGTAACTTTATACAATTTGTTATTTTCCAACGGAGAGCTCTTTCTCCTACAAAATTTATTTTATTTTCAAAAAATTGATAATCAGATTGGTTAATGATATTTTGATCTAGTTTTAGCTCCAAAATATCAAATAATTCATTTTTAATTTCTTCATAATTAGTTGGTAACTCAGGATTTGTATTTAAATATTGTCTTGCAAATACTTCTAAGTTTTTGGATGTATCTATAAATGTATCAGAGTCGAACCCGTTCTTAAAAGACTGATTTGCTCGAGTATTCAAAATAACTTGTAAAGAATCATATTCTTTCTCAAACTTATGAAAAATTGTTTCAATTGATTCATGAATATTTTCGTAATCTAAAACCGTTTTTTTCGAGTTCGCTATTCTTTGTACAAAAAAACAGAAATCTCTTGTGAATCTGTAAATATTTTTAAGAGCTTATTATTTAGTCTTTGTCCCCAAAATATTGAATAAAAATTATTGATTTTAAGTAAACTATCCTTTAAATTATCAAAAGAAAATACGCTGTTGTTTAAAATTTTTATTTCAAAATGTTTTTTAGAGAGATTTCTAATTTTGTAAATCCATCAATATGCCTACGTGTTACTACAGCTTTTTTGAAAAATTCCATGGTATCATTCTCTATTAGATATGAGTTTTCAATTGATTTTAGACTTTCCTGAGAATAGTTTACAGATTCAGATTTTTCTGCTGTATTCATAAATATTTCAATGGGAGAACTTTTGTCCCAACTTTCATATGAGTCAAAAGAAAAAGCAAATTTTGTGACATTTAAATCATCAATTAACGAAATTGGTTTGGATGAAATAAATAAGGAGTTTACTTGATATTCAGACATTCCAATACCAGGCATATTATTAGTTTGTTTAGTAATGAAGCAACTATCTAAATATACATATTTGCCATTTTCAGAAAAACCGCAGATTACACTATCATCGACTGAATTTTTATGATCATGGAAGTCTACAAAATTACCCATTAATTTTAATGAAATTATACTATGAGTAAAGGTTAAAGTTCCGTAAATTCCATTATCTAAATCTGATTCAGGTAAGTACCATAAACCTCTCATTTCAAAATCTTCTAGCATCGTTACTTTGCTGTCATATTTCTTCATTTTGTATAAGCTCCTTGTTTATATGATAAGCTTAGTATACTGCTTTTGTTATCTAACGGCTACTGACATAATATTTTTTGTGGTATATTATTAGTCAATAGATGGTATTATTTTTTCAGATAAGTCAGATAAACTTCTTGAATCAGAAATTCAATAATATACAAGGTTAAGATTGAATATTAATAGCCATCTTTATTTTCTAAGTAGTTAAAAATAGAAGATGTTGGCAAGAATAAAAAATAAATTTTAGCCAAGGAAAGAGAGTGTAGTACTTATGGAAAAAATGTTAAATTCTAATGGGATGATCTTGATAAATAGTTATATGTTCTTCACTCCAGAGGAGAGAACAGAATTAAAACAAAATTTTGAAGAAAACAATATAGAACTCTTTTTCTTAGAGGAGCGTGGTATTAAAAATTCTATATTTGACGGAATTGAGATCATATTAAACAACAACTTATTCAATATGTTAGTTGGAGGGGTATTAATGCCCGCAGCCTACGATGTTCTAAAAAATAGCTTAGTTATTATAGTAAAAAAAATTAGGAATAGTAATGTTAAACTTTTACGTGCCAATAAAGATCCGGAGCCCGTAAACGCTGTTATTAAGGTTAAAACTGATGCAGGAGAAATCATTGCATCTATTGATCAAGAGCTTTCTTCAGAAGAAGTTGAAAAATATATAGACGCTCTAATTATGGCGCATAAAATTGCTAACAATACTCCTGATAATAAAAATCAATATTTTATTGTAGACAAAGCTTCTGATGGTGCTCTGGAAGTTTTACTTCTATCAGAGTACTTAAAAAGACACAATAAACTTTAAAATTGTATCACTCCTAAGTGTTAGAAATAAAAAGTGAAGTTCGTTTTTTTATAAATAGTATCAGTAATTTTAGTATTCGTTCCAGCTCGCAATTTTCTTACTAAAATTATCCAAAATATCCATATTTTTCTAGTTGAAACAGTTTGAAACTAACTCAAAACTAACTACAATTGATAAAAATTAACGGGATACAACAGTATTTACTAGAAAAACGAAATGCTGTTATATCAACGTTTAGAATCCGTTAGAGACTTTAGGAAAAGCTAACCTTTTGCTGGAAGGGTCTGTGGGGTAATACTGAAATGCTTGCTCGAAACGTTGATATTACAGCGTTTCGAGCTTTTTTATTTGACTCTTTTTTACTTTGGGTACTCTTTTGGCTACGTTGAGGATTATTCTCCCATAAATTTAGCAAATCTGTCGCCAGTTTCTTTGATCAATTGAGGGGTAACATGAGCATAGATATTCATGGTTGTTTTGATATCTTTATGGCCTAATCTTTCCTGTACCTCTTTTGTCGAAGCGCCACTTTCAAACAATAGACTACAGTGTGTATGCCGAAAACCATGTGGAGTAAATTTGAAGTTTCATCGATATCTTTTGTTAAATCCAGTCTAGCCAATCGATTACGACTTGCGGATAATAAATTTGATATAGAATCAGCAATTGAATCTTTCAATTCCTTTGAACATGAAATTAAAAATTACAATAATTATTTGATTACGATTTTATATAATAGTCAGGATACGGTTAATTCTAAAGCAATTAACCAATTTTTAACTTATCATAAACTAAGTTAAGGAGAATGAAAGGGAAAATCTACCCTTTTCACGGGGGATGGGTACTTTTCTACACACATATAGTTTCTATCACCTAGTTTTTTCTTAATGGTATAATAATGATATCAACATACTTACGCTTGAAAACAGTGAAAGTTTAAATGAATAGAGCTGTAAAGTAATTTCTAACGTACATAAAATTTACTAAGGGAAGGAAAGGTATGATGGCTGAAGCAAAATTTGAAGCAGCTTTGATTAATAAGCTAGAGGATTTAGGCTGGAAGTATCGGAAAGATTTGTCAGGTTGTAAACTCGAAAAGCTGGTAGATAATTGGCGAAAAGTTCTTAATGAGTTGAACGCACCTAAACTAAGTGGGAAACCTTTATCAGATATTGAATTTGGTTTAATAATGCAACGCGTACGAGAAGTTAGGACACCTTATGATGCACAACTTTTATTAGTTGGTGCGGGAGGAGTGGGTTCGATTCCAATCACGCGTGATGATGGTTCTAGTCTTGAAGTAGAGGTTTTTTATGAAGATGATGTGGCTGGTGGGCGTTCAAGATATGAGGTAGTTAGTCAAATTTCTTTTACAAATTTATCAGACAGCCTAGCAAGTAAACGAATCATAGATGTTGCATTATTGATAAACGGTATTCCTGTTGCGCATGTGGAAGAAAAAGATGAGCACTTACAAAATCAATGGAATGCGTTTGAACAGCTTAAAGGATATGAAGCCGATGGTCTTTACCGAGGACTTTTCGTATTTGTACAAGTTCAATTTATTCTGAGCCAGCATTCTGCCCACTATTTCGCCCGACCAAGCTCAATTGAACATTACAATAAAACATATGTTTTTGGCTGGCGTGATGAAAGAAATAAAGACATTACCGATGCATTTGAATTTGCCCAACAAGTCATGGGTATTCCCACTCTTCACCGTCTAGTAACCGTGAATATGATTCCGGATATATCTAACAAAAACTTAATGGTTATGAGAAGTTATCAAATTCAAGCAACACGGGAAATCATTCAGCGAGTTAGAGAAATGGAAAATGATGGTGTTATTAAAAAAGAGGGAGGCTATATCTGGCATACAACGGGATCGGGAAAAACCGTTACTTCTTTTAAAGTAGCACAGTTATTGGCCTCATCCCCCAAAATTCGGAATGTACTCTTCATTGTTGATCGAGTGGACTTAGTTGATCAGACATTAGAAAATTTTAAAAACTATGCGTACATCCATATTCGAGAACGCATAAAGAAAGTCAACGGACATGAACTACGAAAAGAATTAAGAAGCAAAGGAACATCAAAAATTCTACTGATTTCTGTGCAAGGATTAGCCAAAGCTGTAAAAAATGGACTGAAAAATGATGACTGGAACGTCATTATCATGGACGAAGCTCATCGTAGTGCGAGTGGAGATTCCGTAAAACTTATTAAGGATGCTTTCAAAAATACAACTTGGTTTGGATTTACTGGTACACCTAACTTCTATAGTGATGAGATTAACGATGTTAAAACAACTCGTGATATTTCGACACATGATATCTTTGGGAAAAGATTGCATACATATACCATTAAGGATGCGATAGGTGATGGGAATGTGCTCGGCTTTGATGTCACGTATTTCAAACCGCATTGGGTAGTGGAACACTCTTCAAATGAATTTTCTGAAGATGAATATGAAAAGGCAGTCTATCAAAGTGATGTCTATCGGCAGCAGGTAGTAGAGGATATATTGACGAATTGGAAAAAGACTTCTGGTGGGGCATTATTTGCCGGGCAACGTAAAGAGAATGAATTTCAGGCGATGTTAGCAGTTTCAGGCAAGCAAGCTGTTGTTCACTATTACAACATTTTTAAAGATAAGGCGCCTCATCTCAATATTGCGATGACTTTTTCACGGGACGAGTCCAATGAACATGGGACAAAAGAACTGAATGAGTCACTGAAGAAAGCAATAAGAGAGTATGTAGAAAAGTTCAATATGCCCAGTATATTAGATGCCAAAGATCCGGCAAGGGCGTATATGCTGGATATCACCAAACGATTAGCACGTAAACAGCCCTATAATCAAGGGAAAGAAGAAGAGCGTCTTGATTTGGTGATTGTTTCAGATCAATTACTGACGGGATTTGACTCCAAGTATGTGAATATGATCTATATGGACAAAATGCTTAAGGAAGGTATGCTAATTCAGGCGATGTCTCGCACAAACCGAGTTTACGATATTAATAGTAAGCCCTATGGAAAAGTACGTTTTTACCGCCAAGGGGACGAGATGCGAGATTATGTCGAAAATGCTCTGCGAATTTATACTAAAGGCGGAAATGATACGCTACAAGAGGCAGAAGCTGAAACAAAAGACTTGAAATCAAAAGAGTTGGAGGATGACAATATTCTGGCAAAACCACAAAGTTTGCAGATTATTGATTTAGAAGAACCAGTAGCAAGATTAAAAGAGCTTGCTGAACCGGACTTTAGTCAAATTCCACGAGGACACCTTAACTTGATAGAGTTTGTTACGCTGGGGTTGAAGACGCAGAATAAAATTCAACAGCTTGTACAACAAGGTTATGAGCTAGGTAGCGAATTGAATGTGATGGATCAGAATAATGAGTTTACTGGTGAAAAGGTACGGTTAGATATTTCCAGTAGCGAAGAGTTCGGTGCTTTGCAAGCAAGAATAAATGATGCTCGAGAAAAACTTCCTCCCGAAGATCGCCCTGATTTGACAGAAATAAAAATCGGAATCGAATTCTATCACCATGAAATCATTGATTATGACATGTTAGTGGAGCTCTTAAATGCCTTTATTGATGAGAAAAGTGACAAAAATAAAGAAGCAATTGATAAGCATATTCTTCCAATGAATGAGGAGAATAGAAAAGAGATCAACGAAATTGTTGAGGATATTGAATCTGGTGAAATTAAGCAACATTTTACAACCGAATCTTTACAAGAAACACGCAAGCGCTATCGCTCTGAGCGCCGTGAATTAGAAATTCGTCGGTGGGCAGCTGATAGAAATGTAAACGGCAATATGATAATGGAGGCTTACGATCTTTATTTACCCGGGCATACGCTAATTGACAATCCATCTTTAGCAGATTTGGTGCATAAAGTTGAAGAGAAGGAAGATATAGGCTTTTTTGAAGCATCGGATTTTGAAGAATCTTTAATGGAGTTTTTCAACTCATTATAAATAGAAAAGGTAGGAGAAATAAATGGCTCTTTCAAATGAACAAAAGACAAAAATGTGGGCGATGTTGAACCAGACGCGTGGTCAAATAGGGTTAACAGCGTATAAAGATTATATATTTGGCATTTTATTTTATAAATATCTTTCCGAAAAGGCAATGCGATGGCTAGAAAGTACACTACGTAGAAACGAAACCTGGGAAAGTATCTACGCGCAAGATTCTGTTAAATCATTGTCCTATATGGGGAAAAATCTAGGCTATGCTATCCAACCAGGAGATTTTTTTGTAGATTGGAAAAAAGCAATTGATGAGGATCAGTTTAGTATTGGGATGATGTCTGAAACATTTGGTCATTTTAATCAGCAGATTGCACCGGATGCTAAACGTGATTTTGAAGGTATTTTTGATGGAATGCGCTTTGATAGCGCCGATCTTGGAGCTAACGCGCAAGCCAGAGCCAGTGTGATGATTTCAATGATTGATTTGCTTTCCACCCCTGAATTTGACTTATCAGCTAGTGATGATACCGTTTCTGATATTTACGAATATTTAGTTGCTCAATTTGCAACAGTTTTAGCTTCGGATATGGGACAATATTATACACCTCAAGAGATTTCTGCCGTTATGGCGCAAATTTTAACCCATGGTAGAGAAGATAAAGAGCGTTTTTCTATCTACGATCCGACAGTTGGATCAGGTTCCCTCTTACTGACAACGGCAAGTTATATGAAAAATTCAGATAAACGAGGCATGATCAAATACTATGGACAAGAAAAAGATGCCACACCATTTCGTTTAGCACGCATGAATTTAATGATGCATGGTGTAGAGTATAACGATATTTTTATTAATCATGCGGACACGCTCAAAAGCGACTGGCCAGATGGGATTGTTGATGGGAAAGACAGTCCTCGTTTATTTGATGCCGTTATGGCGAATCCGCCTTATTCTGCACATTGGAATAGTAAAGATCGTGAAGATGATCCTCGTTGGCGTGAATATGGGGTAGCGCCAAAAACGAAAGCAGATTATGCCTTTCTCTTGCATTGTTTGTATCACTTGGAAGATGACGGCAAGATGGCTATTGTGCTACCACATGGGGTTTTATTCAGAGGAGCAGCAGAAGGCCGTATTCGGAAAGCATTACTTGAAAAGCATCAAATCGAAACGATTATCGGGTTTCCAGATAAGATGTTTTTAAATACATCAATTCCGGTCTGCGTATTGATTTTAAGTAAAAACCGAGTAGAGTCAGATGTGCTGTTTGTCGATGCAAGTGAGCGATATGAAAAATTAAAAAAACAAAATCGACTACGTCCAGAAGATATTACAAATATTGTTGAAGCTGTGGTAGAGCGAAAAGAAATTGAAAAATTCTCTCACGTAGCAACACTAGAAGAGATAAAAGAAAATGACTATAACCTAAATATTCCTCGTTATGTCGATACTTTCGAAGAGGAGGAACCAATTGATATGATTGAACTAAGTAATGAATTGGTTTCCCTAAATTCAGAAATAAAAAAAACAGAGCAAGAGTTTCTTTCAATGCTAGATGAACTTGCAGAAACTCCAGAAACAAAAGCAATAATCGAAGCAACAAAGGCGGTATTTAAATGAGTGAAGACAATAAAAAAGTACCTGTACTGCGGTTTAGAGGATTTAAAGACGATTGGGAACAGCGTAAGTTGGGGGAAGTTGGTTCTGTTGTGATGAATCGTCGGATATTCAAGGAACAAACTAGTGACTCTGGAGATGTTCCTTTTTACAAAATTGGAACTTTCGGAGGAAGTCCAGATTCTTTTATTTCAAGAGAATTATTTGAGGAATATAAAAACAAGTATCCTTATCCCAAAGTTGGAGACATCTTAATTTCTGCGTCAGGAAGTATTGGAAGGACAGTTGTATACCAAGGGAAAGATGAGTATTTTCAAGACAGCAACATAGTTTGGCTTGAACATGACGAGCAGGTTGATAACTCTTTTTTAGAGCAGTTTTATTCTGTTGTTAAATGGAAAGGTCTTGAAGGAAGTACAATTAAAAGGCTTTATAATAAGAATATTCTTGATACGGATATTTCATTACCTGCTATTGATGAACAACAAAAAATTGGCGTTTTTTTCAAACACTTAGATAATACCATCACCCTTCATCAGCGTAAGTTGGATCTTTTAAAGCAGATGAAGAAAGGCTTTCTACAAAGAATGTTTCCAAAAAGTGATGAGAAAGTTCCCGAGCTACGGTTTGATGATTTTATTAGTGAGTGGAAACAGCGTAAGTTGGGCACTTTAGCAAACTTCTCAAAAGGTAATGGATATAAAAAAAATGATTTAATTGAAAGAGGTTCTCCAATTATTCTCTATGGGCGTCTTTACACAAAATATGAAACTATAATTAATCGTGTAGATACATTTGTTGAAAAGAAAGATAAGTCTGTTGTTAGTGAAGGCAACGAAGTTATTGTTCCTGCATCAGGGGAAAAGTCAGAAGATATTTCTCGAGCAGCGGTTGTTGGTAAGTCAGGGATTATCTTAGGTGGGGATTTAAACATAATCAAACCTAACAAAAAAATTGACTCAACTTTTTTAGCTTTGACGATTTCTAATGGAACTCAACAAAAAGAAATGTCTAAAAGAGCACAAGGAAAATCTGTTGTTCATCTGCACAATTCTGATTTGAAACAAGTAAACCTACTTTATCCACAAAAAGAAGAACAACAAAAAATCGGTAGCTTTTTTAAGCAGTTAGACGATATCATCATCCTTCGTCAAGAAAAACTGGATAAACTAGTTACCTTAAAAAAATCTTATCTACAAAAATTGTTTATATAAATCAAATCCCCATCTAGCAAAGAGAAACTAGGTGGGGATTTCCTATTACATCAACATAGATAGATGGCGAATAATTTTATCGTTGTCTTGATTCTCCAATTCTTGAATAATATGAAGATATGTTTCTTGGGTAGTTGTCATACTAGAATGTCCCAATCGATTTGCTACACTGGCAATAGAAACTCCTGCAAATAAAAGCAAGGAGGCATGAGTGTGTCTCAAACTGTGTACAGTAATAATTGGAATATCAGCTTGAAGACATAGAGTTTTCAATCGATTATTAATCGTAGAGTTGAACACTCTATTCTTTATGAAAATGGGTTTATCTTGCTCCTTTGACTTAATGAGCTGTGAAAACTGCATGGCTAATTGCCAATCAATTTGAATTTTTCGATTAGAGGACTCATTTTTGGTGGGCTGAAAAGATCCATTGGCTTTCTTGTAATCCCAAGTTTTACTTATAACGATTTTCTGTATGGAGAAATCAAAATCTGCAGGTGTCAGTGCTAAAGCTTCGGAAAAGCGAAGGCCTGTTTTTATAACCAATAATATAAACCAATCCCAGTTAATATCATTTGATAAGTCCAACTCTCTTAATAAACGCTGTACTTCAAATTGGTTCAAAAATTTTGCCTTTTTTGCCCGAGGCACCTTACCTTTAATAACAACTTTTCGAGTAGGATTTTGTTGTAGCAATCCTTCGTCCACCGCATCAAATATAGAGCCCTTTAAATGATGGTGAAAGTCCATGGTTGTTTGTTTTTCATGGGTAAGAGCGTAGTCATTTAATATTTGTTGATAACTATATCGATCAAGTTCACGTAATTTTAAATCAGGAACTAGCTCTCTTAGTTTTTGTTCAGTCATGCGGTACTTCTGCAGAGTCACTTCTCTCACTGCTCCAACTTTATAAAGACTCACCCACTCCTTAAAATAGTTGTGGAATAACTGTTCATTTCTTTTTTTCGTTTTCATAAAAGACCTCCAAAAAATAATTGATGATTAAATCATCCTTTCAATTATCTTTGTTATCTTTATGAGAGTAAATGTTTTATTAAATCAACATGTTTTGTAGATAGCTTTTCTTTAGTAGTTTTAGTTTGTTTAGCTTTTCTTGATGAAGGGTGATGGTTTGGTCGAGCTGTTGGAAGAAGTCACCGATTTTTTGTTGTTCGGATTTACTGGGTACAGAAATGTTGACTTTATTTATAGTAGTTTTTGAAAGACTAGGAACACCCGTCGATTCGTCTTTAGATTTCCAATCTATATTTTGAAAGATAGCGTAAATAAAATTCAAATCAATTTCTTGGTTTGGAAGTGTATAAAACAAAGTATCTACGGTCCAAAATGGGGCTTTTAAAATATATGGCTTATCTATTGTTCCTTTTCTTCCAATCCCAACAGCATCTTCATCATAAGACAGAGCCTCATCAACACTAAGCATGTAGCCCCCGGTTCCATAAACAGGAATAACACCTGAATTTAGATGTTTATAGTCTCTACCAGACTTAACATCTGTCACTTCTCCCAACTTCCGCTGTTCCCACTCATCAATAAAGTCAGCAAATCGCAGTTCAGGGACTTTCCCATCATCTTTTGGAAACATCTTTTGCAGAAAGCCTTTCTTCATCTGCTTTAGAAGATCTAGCTTACGCTGATGAAGGGTGATGGTGGTGTCTAGTTGTTTGAATAAGGTACCGATCTTTTGTTGTTCTTCAAAGCATGGAAGTTCAAGAGCCAGATTTTCAACTGCTGAATAGTTCACATAAATTTGTGTTCCACCTTGAACAATCCGTTTTACCTTTTCTCTAAATGGTCCATTAAGTATTGTGTACGCAAATTCAGAATCAAAGTTTTCTTTTGGCGAAATAATCTCAGTGCGTTGGTTGATTATATATTGGTTATCTTGTTCTATCAGCAATGAACGCCCTATAATAGTTCCATTAGCAGTTTTATCATTTAGCACCATAGTAAGCTCTCCATTGTGAACAACTCGACCATCTGTAACTTCATTTGATACTGCACGAATATTTTGGTCAACATACTTACTATCTAATCCATAGCTACCGATTGAAATAACTTTGTACCTACCATCTTCTTTGAAGTATTTTTCGATAGCCGTTCCTCCCCGATGGTTTGCTACTTCTGATAACTTACGCTGTTCCCAATCTTTAACCAGCTATTTTCAATTTTTTACCTAAACCTCTTCTGTGCTATCATTTAGATAACAAGTGAAAAGAATTATCGGAAAAGAAGGTATAGGAATGGTTTTATATCGATTAAAAAATCAAGAACTAGTTGCAGTCAAAGAAGTTATGTTCAGCAATGAAAAGGAGCTTCAATGTTTGATTGAGTCCAATTTAGAGGTGCTGTTCAATTTAAAATTCGTGGCAACTGAATTTGTTGTGGACAATTTTCGTCTTGATACAGTTGCGTTTGACGAGGAGACGAATAGTTTTGTGATCATTGAATACAAAATGGGAAAAAAATTTAGCGTGGTTGATCAAGGCTATGCTTATCTCAACAGTCTTTTGGCGCATAAAGGGGATTTTACCTTAAGTTATAATGAACATTATCCTGCAAATTTGAAGCGGGTAAAAGATATTGATTGGTCTCAAACAAAAATTTTGTTTATAGCACGAGACTACACCAATTATCAGTATGGTGCGTTTAATAACCCTGACTTACCAATTGATTTACTCGTGGCAAAAAAATATGAGAATGGTTTGTTTGATGTTGAATTCCTTAAAAAAACTAACTTTGGACAGATAAGAAGTATTGAGACTAATGAATTGAATTCAGTTAGTAAGAAAGGCTTATCAAAAGAAATAATGATTTACACGGAAGAAAAAAATCGTCAAATTGGTAATCTAGACATTCAAAATTTGTATGATGATTTAAGGGAAATTATTCTTGGGTGGGATGGAAATATTCAAATTAAACCCGTGAAACTCTATAATTCCTTTAAATTAAAGCGCAATATTGTGGATATCCATATACAGAAGAATGCGTTGAAACTTTGGATCAATTTAAAAGCGGGTGAGCTAAATGACCCGGAAAATATGGCACGAGATGTGAGTCAAACAGGCCATTGGGGAAATGGGGACTACGAAATTATTCTAAAGGACAATCAGAATATTGAGTATATCGCGAGCTTAATTAAGCAAGCTTGGAAACATTATCGTTGATACAATTGTAATTTAGAGAAAATATCACTAGTGTTGTACGAAATATATAATGTTTCATACAACACTAGTGAATTATAATGATGATCTTTTATATAATGATATGGGGGAAGGAATTGATGAATATGGTCATTATTGGCAAATTAAGATAGCAAGTAAAGAATGGCGAGCTCAAGGTGGAACTGGAACTTTAGCTCAAGTCCGTGTTTATGAAAATGGCGATATTCGCGATGCTTTGGAGTTAACTGAAATGTATTAAGTAAAAATTTTGGAATGCTTATAATTTTTGAGTATGAAATGAGTTTGCTTATAATAATAAAATCTTTCAGTCGTATCTTTTTATAAGACTGCTTCTTGTTGCTATAATCAAGAAGTGGTCTTTTTTTGTGTAAATTTTTAAATACATAATGGAGGTATTTACTTGGGTAAAGTCGTGTTTTATGGTGCGATTAGTTTGGATGGCTATTTAGCAGACAGTAATGATAATTTGCAATGGTTGTTTGATACGGATTTAGCTGGTGTTTCGACTTATGAAAGTTTTGCAGAAAAAGTTGCGACGGTCGTTATGGGACGTGTTACGTACGATGAAGTATTGAAATTACTGCAAGAAGAATCCTTGTATCCAAATAAACAGAAGATCGTTTTTTCCCGCACGCGAACAGATGAAATTCATGAGGGGTATTTTACCAGTGAAGATCCTGTCAAAGTGATTGGTGATTTGAAAAATCAAGTCAAGGACTATATTTGGATTGTTGGTGGCGGCAATTTATTAACTCAATTAATGAAAGCTGATCTATTGGACGAATACTGGATACAAATTGCGCCAGTGTTACTAGGCAGTGGTAAACGGTTATTTCCAACAGGCAATTATCAACAACGGCTAACGTTTGTTGCGACAACGCAAATGGGTGAATTGGTGGAATTACATTATCGTAAAAAAATGACGTAAGGAAGGTTTTATGTTGAAGAAATGGCGTTGGTGGCAAAAAACGCTGCTGGGAATTTTTGTTGCCTTTATTTTAGTAATAGCAGGTGGTGTTTTCTATCTAAAAGTGAACACCTACACCCCCACAAGTGCTGCAAGTACAATTAAGCCGGTAAAAGTTACAAAAGATTACGAATTATTTACTAGTCAACAGGCAGATAAAACAAAAGAAAAGACAAATCTTATCTTTTATCCGGGGGCTTTGGTCAATCCGGCGAGTTATCGCATTTGGGCCCAAGAAATAGCTGCGGCAGGTTATCGGGTTTATATTTTGAAGTTACCTTTGAATTTAGCTGTAATGGCCCCAAATAAAGCAGATGCTGTGATGAATCCACATGAAAGAAATATTTTAGTCGGTCATTCATTAGGTGGGGTGATGGCGAGTCGTTATGCACATAACCAGCCCAAAGATATTGCGGGTATGATTTTTTTAGCTAGTTATCCTGATGAGAAAGGGTCACTTGTAAAGAACAATATACCGGTTTTATCAATTACAGCTAGTAAAGATCAGGTATTAAATCATAAACAGTATCAAAAAGCCAAAAACTATTTACCAAAGACGGCTACTTATGAAATCATTAAAGGTGGCAATCATGCTGGCTTTGGCAGTTACGGAGCACAAAAAGGTGATGGACAAGCAACAATCTCCAATGATGAACAACAAAGGAAAATTGGTCAGATTATTATTCATTGGTTGCAAGAAATAAAATAGGAAAAATTCTCAAGGATTAAGTCGTAGTAGCAAACCTAAAGATGATAAGTTGGTGTAGTTTTTAAGTTTTGAAAGTTAGGACGACTTTTTATGTGAGGATTTTTTTAAGACAATCAAAATTAAAAGTACTAAAGTTTAATCTTCAGCTTTGAAAAAACGGCGAGATGGCTTGGCAAATTTAAAAAACAAAATTTTGATAACCTTAACGTCAACGATTAAAAAACGTGAAAACAAATTGGTATATTTTTTTGCAAGAAATATAATCAATTGTTATTGTCTTGATAAAATTGAAACCGTTATTTCAAATTGATATATGAAGAAAGTATGAAATTTTTTTGTTTGAAAATAGTAAAATGCTGACTTTATTTCAAAAGATAATATACGTTTTGCGTTTAAACGCTGACAAATCAATATTTTTAACTTTTTAAATAACAATTTTTGTTTGAAGGTTTTTATGAAAATAATTATGCAAAATGCTTGCAATTGCCAAAAATGAGCGTATAATGACACATTGTCACATGACATAGCGTCATTTATTTAAAGTGAAAATTTTTAAAGTAAGGAGGAGAGATCATGCCAAAGGAAACCTTTTTTCATCTGACAAGAGAAAAGCAGCAACGAATTATGAAAGCTGCGAAAAAAGAGTTTTCCAGAGCACCTTTAGTGGATGCGTCAATTGCGCAAATTATTAAAGATGCCGGGATTCCCCGGGAAGTTTTTATCAATATTTTGAAGATAAAGAAGATTTATATTTCTATTATTTTCAAAGTATGCGGCGCAATACCCAACATGAGTTGAATAATGCCATGAGAGAGGCAAAAGGACAACTTTTTGACGGTTTTGAAATTTACTTTATCAAAATGGTGAAAGAAGTTTTGCAAGGTGAGAATGCAGCCTTTTATAAGAACTTGTTTATGAATATGGACTATCGTTCTTTCCATAAAGTTTCACCCCATTTTGATAAACGAAATCATCCCCATGTGGCTTTTCATTCTGAAGAGGCACGCCAAGAACATAAAGAAACCATGCAGGAATTTTACAATATGATTGATCTGACGACTTTAAAAGTTGCAAACGAAGATGAGTTGAAAATTTTAGTCAAAATGTTGATGCACATGGTATTTTCGTCTGTTGCAGAAGGGTATCGCCAGTTAGTTGGAAAAGACGATTTTGATATGGAAGAAGTTTTAAAGGATTTTACTTTAAAGCTCAATTGGCTAAAAAGTGGTGCTACAAAACCTAAAGATGAAAAATTAAGTAGATAAGGAAGGTTGCAGACGTGAAATTATTTAAATATCTGGGAAAATATTGGTATGCAATCCTAGCAGCACTGGTACTTTTAGGAATCCAAGCGCATAGTGATTTGACATTACCAAGTATTACGTCAGACATCGTCGACGTAGGTATTCAACAAGGAGGACTAGAAACTGCGACACCAGAAACAATTCGCAAGTCCACGCTATCAGCTATCGAGTTATTTATGACGGATGCTGAAAAAGATACGATTAAAGAAAATTATAAAGCCACTACAAAAACAGTAGATGGTAAAAAAGTTGATGTTTACAATCTTGATTTAAAAGATGGTATGACAAAAGAAAAATTGGCCAAGATTTTTGAATTGCCAATGATGATGCTGGCTTCTTCTCAAGCCAAAGATTCAAAAGACGGGAATGCTGCCAAAGAAATTTTAACGACCTATCAAAAATTAGGCACAGACGGCAAAAAAGCCCAAGCACTTGGTAACGAAGCTAAAACATTGGGACAACAAGCCCAACAAGCCGCAGCCCAAGCGCAACAAGCTGCAGCAGGTGGTGATATAGCAACCGCCCAAGAAAAAGGTGCCGAGGCCCAAAAACTTGGGGATGAAGCCAAAGCCAAAGGTGCCCAGGCCCAAGAACTTGGAAACGAGTTGAAAAAAACCAATGATGCGATGCCAGCAAAATTAGCAGCTGCAAGAAAAGAAACCAAAGACGAGCTTGGCGATATGGGAAGTGATTCCATGAAAACAGTTGGAGTCCAATTGACATTAGCCGAGTATAAAGCCTTGAATAAAGATACTAAGCAAATTCAAACTGATTATATGGTGAAAAAGGGTACGCAAATGATTATTTTAACGTTAATCTCTGCTGCCGCTGCAATTTTAGTTGGTTTAATTGCTTCCTTGGTTTCTTCTTCTGTTGGTAAAAATTTGCGGGTGGGACAATTCAATCAAATTTTACAATTTTCAAATGCTGAAATGGAAAAATTCTCACCAGCTTCCTTAATCACACGCAGTACAAATGATATTCAACAAATCCAAATGGGTTTGGTTATGACAATTCGGATGGTACTGTACGCACCGATATTAGGTTTAGGTGGGATTTACGAAGTATATAAAACAGGTACTGGTATGGGCTGGATTATTGGTGTTGCCGTTGGTTTAGTCTTGATTTTAGTTTTGACTTTACTTGGTTTTACAATGCCAAAATTCAAGAGCTTGCAAAAACTGGTCGACCGGGTGAACTTAGTTTCCCGTGAAATCATTACTGGTTTACCAGTTATTCGGGCCTTCTCCCGTGAAAAATACGAAGAAAAACGTTTTGATGGTGCCAATACAGACCTAATGAAAACGCAAATGTTTGTTAACCGGGCGATGTCTATTATGATGCCAATTATGATGTTGTTGATGAATGGTATTTCTGTTTTAATCGTTTGGGTTGGCGGTCACAATATGGATGCCGGACAATTACAAGTTGGGGATATGATGGCCTTTATTACGTATACAATGCAAATCGTAATGGCCTTTATGATGCTTTCGATGGTTTCAATTATTTTACCACGTGCTAACGTATCTGCTGGTCGCGTTGACGAAGTCTTAGAAACAAAACCAACAATTACTAATCCTGAACAACCTCAAGATGATCACGACTTTAATGGGGAAGTAAAATTCGAAGGTGTAACATTCCGTTACCCAGATGCAGATGAAGATGTATTGCATCATTTGAATTTCACTGCTAAACCTGGGCAAACAACAGCTTTAATCGGTTCCACGGGTTCTGGTAAGTCAACGGTTGTCAACTTGATTCCCCGTTTGTTTGATGTTTCGACTGGTCGCATTACCATTGATGGCGTAGACATTCGCCAAATGAGTTTGCATAAATTACATGATTTAATCGGGTTTGTACCGCAAAAAGGAATTTTATTCTCTGGCGATATTAAATCTAATATTAAATTTGGTGACGTGGAAGGTATTACAGACGAACAAATGAAAAAAGCCGCGATGATTGCCCAAGCAGAAGAATTCATCGACTCCAATGATGACGGTTATGATCGTGCCATCTCACAAGGTGGGACAAACGTTTCTGGTGGTCAAAAACAACGCTTGTCCATTGCACGTGCGTTAGCAAAAGATCCGAAAATTTTGATTTTTGACGATTCACTTTCTGCTTTGGATAATAAAACGGATGTTGCACTGCGACGCGCATTAGCAGAAAATGTTAAAGATATTACCCAAATTATTGTGGCACAAAAAATTTCTACTATTTTGCATGCTGACAATATTATCGTTTTAAATGAAGGTCGGATTGTGGCGCAAGGTACACATGATGAATTGATGGAAACATCTGCTGTTTATCAAGAAATTGCTTCATCACAATTGAGTAATGCTGAATTAGGTTTGGAAGCAGAATAGGAGGCGAAGAAAATGGCAGAAAGTAAACAACAACGTCCGCGGGGCGGACATGGACCAATGGGCGGCGGTATGGCCGGTGGCGAAAAAGCCAAAGACTTCAAAGGTACTATCAAAAAATTAGTCTCCTATATGGCAAATTATAAGATTGCTGTCTTGTTCGTCATGATATTCGCGGCAGCATCAACTGTTTTCAATATTTGGGGACCAAAAATCTTATCTAAAGCCATTACAGAACTTTTTAATGGCTTAATTAAAAAATATCAAGGTACCGGCGGCATCAACTTTGATAAAATCGGTCAAATTTTACTCTTCATGTTAGGTTTGTACTTAGTAGCTGCACTATTTGGTGTGATGCAAGGTTGGATTATGTCCACGGTCACGCAAAAAGTTACCTATCGTATGCGTAAAGAAATTTCTGAGAAAATCAACCGGATGCCAATGAATTACTTTGAAAGCCGGACAACTGGTGAAGTTTTATCCCGTATCACAAATGATGTGGATACGCTGGGACAATCTTTAAACCAATCGGTTACGCAGTTGATTACGTCAACTTTTACTATTATTGGTGTAATCATCATGATGTTATCGATCTCTGTTAAAATGACTGGTATCTCTATTTTGATCGTACCCATTTCGTTACTCCTAATTATGGTTGTCGTAAAATACTCACAAAAATATTTTGCTACGCAACAAAAATATTTAGGTAAAATTAATGGTCAAGTAGAAGAAACTGTCGGTGGTTACAATATTGTTCATCTATTTAACGATGAAGAAAATGCGTTGAATGAATTCAAAGAACAAAATGACATTCTTTTTAAATCTGCTTGGAAATCACAATTTCTTTCAGGTTTGATGCAACCGATTATGAACTTTGTTGGTAACTTAGGTTATGTTGCAGTCGCGATTATCGGGGGTATCTTGGCGTATAACGGTACAATTACCGTTGGGGATATTCAAGCGTTTATCCAATACGTTCGTAACTTGACACAACCTATTGCCCAATTGGCACAAGTTTCGAATATGCTGCAATCTATGGCAGCCGCAGCTGAACGTGTTTTTGAATTCTTAGGTGAAGAAGAAGAAGCACAAACAGTCGAAAATCCAGTGAAGATCGGTAAAGTTAAAGGTGAAGTGGACTTTGAACATGTACACTTTGGTTACACACCAGATAAAATCATCATTAACGATTTCAGCAGTCATGTTGATCCTGGGCAAACTGTTGCCATCGTTGGACCAACTGGTGCTGGTAAAACAACAATGGTCAAATTGTTGATGCGTTTTTACGATGTAAACTCAGGCGCCATTAAAATTGATGGGCATGATATTCGCGATTTCAATCGTGCCGACTTACGGGAAAATATCGGGATGGTCCTACAAGATACGTGGTTGTTTAAAGGAACCATTATGGACAACTTACGTTATGGGAACTTAGATGCAACAGATGAAGAAGTTTACGCAGCAGCAAAAGCAGCCCATGTTCATCACTTTATTGAAACATTGCCTGGTGGCTACAACATGGAGTTAAACGAAGAATCTTCTAACATCTCCCAAGGACAAAAACAATTGTTAACCATTGCCCGAGCAATCTTAGCCGATAAACCAATTTTGATTTTAGATGAAGCGACATCTTCTGTTGATACACGGACAGAAGTCTTAATTCAAAATGCTATGAACAATTTAATGGCCGGACGAACTTCCTTTGTTATCGCCCACCGCTTATCGACAATTAAAGATGCCGATAAAATTCTTTACATGCAAGATGGGGATATCAAAGAACAAGGTACCCACGAAGAATTATTAGCTAAAGGTGGCTACTACGCACAACTTTACAATTCTCAATTTGAAGAGTTGGCAGGCTAGATTAAAATTTATTTAGAAATACAATGACGCCCCACACTTAACTTAATTGTTTAAGTGTGGGACGTTTTTTTATGACAAGGATCGTTTAAATCAATTTTTCTAAAATGATTTATAAAACACGAAACAAAATTTAGCGTTAGTATAGTTAATCAGGAAAGTGATGACTAGAATAAAATAATCACGAAAGTTCAGAAAATAAGTCTACAAAATTATTTGGTATAATAAAACAGTACAAAATACTGATGAATAGAGAGAAAATATGAAGACTGCAATTGTTTACACGACAAAACAGGGGACGACAAAACAAGTTGCCACTCAACTTGCTGCAAAGATTCCTGATGCTGTTGCACTCCCTTTAAAAGGAACTGATTTCAATGAATTGAAAATGTATCAGACAATCATTATCGGCTCGCCTGTAACTGCCGGCATGATTAGTAAAGAAATGAAAACTTTTATGACAACCTATCAAGAAGAATTGAAACAATATAGACTGGGATTATTTCTTTGTGGGCTACAGCCAGAAAAGGCGACAGAAGTTTTTGAGCAAAATTTTCCTGCAGAATTATTACAACACGCCACTATAAAAACATTTGTGGGTGGTATTTATGATCCGAAACAATGTCCTTTTTTTAGTAGACTTATTATAAAAAAGGTAGCGGGATTAACCAATTACACTAATCTGCTTAAGCATGAAAAAATTGACGAATTAGCTAAGATATTTAGTTAAGTATGCAAACGAATATTGTTAAAAAAAATTTAAAAAATTCATGTTATACTGAACTCATCTATCACGAGAAGCTGAGAGAACAGGCTCTATGACGCTTCAGCAACCTGCTAAAAGCAAGGTGCTCCATCCTGCCCAAAGGAAAGATAGGAGGAATTTAAGATGAAAAAAAGATTTACAGGACAGTATGCAACGTATTTGAAAATTGTCGCACGTGGTGGTCCGAAGTGTTTTGCTGAAGCCATGGCTTTTCATCACCTTAAGGAAAAGTATCAGCATTTAACGATTGATCCCGCTGATATAGTTGCGATTAAAGAACAAATGGCAGAAGAAAAAGAAGAAGGAAAACGAGAACTTGAACAAATGAAGGCGAGGCTACTTCAACCGGAGAAAAGTGCTAACAATTTTCTCTCGAGTAATAACAGAACGCCAATTCCGCCAGAGCATTTGCCGGATAATGTAATTCCCTTTAGACCTAGAAAATAAACCAATCTATCAAAAAAGTTCAAAAAGACATGGAATTTAGTCTTTTTGAACTTTTTTATTTTCATCTTCAGTGACAACTTGTCGAATTAATGCCAATAATTCCTCCATAATTGGTGTTACGATACTGCTGTTGCGATGGATGAGAGAAATCAGAAATTGCGGCTGTGTTAAATCCGATAAGTCAATCGTTACTAAGTTATCATCAGGACTAACGGCAAGTTCAGCTAAAAAGCCGATTCCCATACCAGACTTAATCATACCTTTTAAGATATCCAAATCATCACTTTGATAAATAATTTTTGGATCTGTATTGCCACTTTGGCTTAAGCGAGCAAAGGCATGGTGGTGTACATATTGTTCACTTAGTAATAAAAATTTTTCGTCCCCTAAGTCAGCGAAAGCTACTGTTTTTTTTGTAGCTAGGGGGTGTGTTGGTGCAGCCACAATCTTGAATTTTTTCTTAGTTAAGATTTCGGTATTTAAAGAATCTTCATGAATGGCATCTAAAGAGCCGATTAAGCCAACATCCAGACGGCCTAATTTGATTTGGCGCAATAAGTTTTCAGAACCTTCTCGTTGAATAATGAGATGGGGAAGGATATCTGCTTGTAAAAGTTTCGGAGATAATTTTGGAAAATAATAATTGCCGATAATCGGTGGCAATCCCAAAGGCAATTTTTTTGCCGTGAAATGTGTCATCTCTTGTTTGGCAATTCGCAACTCCCGCAAAATACTATTTGCATGTAATAAAAATTGGCGACCGGCTGGGGTCAAGGTGATATTTTTGTGAGCCTGATTACGATTGACCAAACTGACATTTAGCTCAGTTTCTAAGCGTTTAACGGCATAAGTAATCGTTGGTTGGCTAACGTGGTAAAAGTCGGCTACTTTAGAATAATTTTTTTCTAAAGCTAGGCGTTGAAAGTATTCTAAGTCACGAATATTCATGATAAAGCCTCCTATTTGCTTGGAATGAATAGTTCTTGGTAGTCTTATCATATAAATTAAATTTATCATAACTGCAGCTTTTGACTATAGCAAGGAATAAGGATTAACCTTGTCATTGTCAACGAGGGATAACCGCAAAATTAAGAGGAGGCTTTCAAAATGAAAGGTATGGAAATTTTAAACAATCCATTTTTAAACAAAGGAACAGCTTTTACTAAAGTTGAACGTGAAAAATTAGGTTTAACTGGGATGCTGCCAAGTCGTATTCAAACGCTAGAAGAGCAAGCAGTTCAAACCTATGCACAATATTTAAGTAAACCTAGTGATTTGGAAAAACGGATTTTTCTAATGAACATTTTTAATACGAACCGCACATTGTTTTACAAATTGATGGGACAACATATCGTGGAATTTATGCCAATTGTTTACGATCCAACGGTGGCAGATTCAATTGAACAATACAATGAATTATTCGTTGAACCTCAAGATGCAGCTTTTTTATCGATTGATGCACCAGAAGATATCGAAGCAAGTTTAAAAAATGCAGCTGCAGGCCGCGATATTCGCTTAATCGTTGTAACGGATGCAGAAGGTATTTTGGGCATGGGAGATTGGGGTGTCAATGGTGTGGATATCGCCATTGGTAAATTAATGGTTTACACCGCCGCTGCAGGAATTGATCCAAGCCAAGTATTACCTGTTTCGTTAGATGCGGGAACAAATAATGAAAAATTGTTAAACGATCCTTTGTATCTTGGCAATAAACACCAACGGATTTATGGTGAAAAATATATGGATTTTGTTGATAAATTTGTTCAGGCCGCTACAAAATTATTTCCAGAACTATTGTTACACTGGGAAGATTTTGGCCGTAGCAATGCTGCCACAATTTTAGAAAAATACCAAGATAAAATCACAACCTTTAACGATGATATTCAAGGTACTGGTATTGTGGTTTTGGCAGGTGTTTTAGGAGCAATGAATATTTCCCAAGAAAAATTAAGCGATCAAATTTTTCTAACCTTTGGTGCTGGTACGGCCGGTGTTGGAATTGCCAACCAATTGTTAGATGAGCTAATGCGGGCAGGTTTAAGTGAAGAACAAGCGCGTGCCCGTTTTTATTTGGTGGATAAACAAGGTCTATTATTTGAAGATACAGCTGATTTAACCAATGGACAAAAAGCTTTTGCCCGTAAACGGAGTGAATTTTCTACTGATTTGGATTTAACCAATTTAGAAAATGTGGTGAAGGCTATTCACCCTACGGTCATGATTGGAACTTCCACACAACCAGGTGCTTTTACCGAAAGTATTGTGAAAGAAATGGCTGCTCACACCAAACGTCCAGTTATTTTTCCATTATCAAATCCAACAAAATTAGCTGAAGCAACTGCAGCAGACTTGATTAAATGGACGGATGGGAAAGCCTTGATTGGAACTGGTATTCCAGCAAAAGACGTGGAATATAATGGTGTTACTTATCAAATTGGTCAAGCCAACAATGCACTAATGTATCCAGGTCTTGGTTTGGGGATCATCGCCTCTACCGCCAGTCGTGTAAATGGAGAAATGTTATCCCAAGCAAGTCATGCTTTAGGCGGAATCGTAGATACGACACAACCTGGCGCACCTGTTTTACCACTAGTAGCAAAATTAGCAGCATTTTCTGAAAAAATCGCCGAAGTAGTTGGTCAAAGTGTTTTAGATCAAAAACTAAATAAAGAAGAAATCAGCGACATTAAAACTGCTGTTAAAGCAACAAAATGGATTCCTGAATATTAAAAGAGAGAAGGGTTTATTGTGGTTTTCTTCCAATCTATTCAAAGTGTCATTAGCATTATTTTGATGATTGCTTTGGGCTATATTTTGAAAAGACAAGGTTGGTTTGACGAGAATTTTGGCAAAAATATTTCAGGACTAATTACAAAAGTAGCCCTGCCTGCTTCAATTTTTGTCTCGGTTTTAAAGTATTTAACTAAAGACAGTTTGATTTCTTTGTCAGGGAGTTTATTATTTCCCCTCTTAGGAGTTGTAATTGGCTATCTTATCGCGTATCTGTTAGTTAAAATTATGAAGATCCGTCCGGGACGACGAGGGATTTTTATGAATGCAGTGGTAAATGCCAACACGATATTTATTGGCTTACCATTAAACATCGCCCTTTTTGGGGAAAAAGCTTTGCCTTACTTTTTGGTTTATTATGTTACCAATACGGTGTCGACTTGGGCCTTTGGTGTGTTCTTAATTTCCAATGATGATCCAACGAAGGAAAAAGGTAGTAGTAAAGCAAAATTGAATTGGAAAAAGTTACTGCCACCACCTTTATTGGGCTTTATTGTGGCATTAATCTTTTTGATCTTTAGCATTCCAGTACCAAATTTTATAAATGCAACGCTTGGTTACATTGGAGGTATCGTGACACCATTGTCGCTACTTTATATTGGGATTGTCTTATATGATGCTGGATTAAAAAGTATCCGCTTTGACCGCGATACCGTGGTTGCTTTAATTGGTCGCTTTGTTTTGTCACCGATTATTTTAATTGGATTAATCAGTTTGGGGTCTTCTATGTTTGGCATTCACTTGGTCAGCTTGCTGAAACAAACACTAGTCGTTCAATCGGCAACACCAATGTTAGCGGTCTTGCCAATTTTGGCAGCAGATGCCCATGGAGATGTTAAATACGCCACAAATCTAGTCACTACCAGTACCATCTTATTTGTTGTCGTTGTCCCAATTTTAATGACAATTGTGCAATATATCTAGTAAAAGTAAGATCATAAAGTTGAAATAAACTCAAACACAGCGCTATTTTTATGCTTGATTCAGGAGCAGTAAGAAGAGCTTGCGTGTTTGAGTTTTTTTGTTGTTAAAATAGACAGTTCAAATTCAATTATTAAATAATTATTTTATTTTTTGCTTTTATTTTAAAGGATAAGCTACAATGAAATTAAATAAAAAAATAAAGTGAATTGGAGGAGTAAAAAATGAGCGAGTACTATTATATTTTATCGCTATATAAGAATAAAAAACGCTATTTAACAAAACTTATTCTTTTATCTGCGCTTTTATTAGGCGTGGCAAGTTTTATTGCAGCACTGGATATATTTCGAATTAGTCCGTTTATCTGGTACGTAATTGCAATGGGGATTGTTTTATTCCAAATGAAGAAAATGAAGCCAGAAAGTGAATATTATCATCAATTGATCGAATTCTTGCAAAATTATCAGCCTGAAATTTTACAAAATGACGTGCTGGTTTTCTTTGTTGATTATCAATTAAAGCATTACTTTGATTACGAAGCGGGCCAACTATTTGCTAGGTTAAAAAATAAAAATACTACAGATGATGCGCAAGCAATTGCTGATTTGAATGAGATTATTGGCGAAATTACCGCTTACTATAATTACATTGCCTACGACCAACAACTAAAAGAAGATATCGAGATTTCCTTGCAATGGTATCGAAATTCGATTGAAAACCGCAAACAAGACTTGGTGTAAAAAGGGGAAATACATATGAAGTTAAAACGCGATGTTATCGGAGTAGTACTGGCATTTATGAGTGCCGGCTTTGTCGCAACGGGGATGAATGCCAGCGCTTACCAAGAAGTTTATGATACACAGGCTAAACAAGAACAAAAAGTACAAAAAGCGATTGCTTCAGAATTTATTACGCCACAAGATAAAAACGAATTAAAACAAACAGTGGTCGCTTTTGATGAAGCCAAAACTAAAGAAAATCGTGATTCACTACAAGATAAAATTAAGCAACAAAAAAAATTACTCGCAAAAATTAATAGTAGACTAGAAATAAATGAAGCCAAAACAGCAGCTCACGAATATAACAAGATAATTGACGAATTAGATATGTTAACGAAAAAAAGTCAGGAAGTTTTCATTGAGAAAGCAGATGAGCAGCAAGTTGAAGTTCTGGCAACAGAGCTTGCTGAAATTACCGCACCACAAAAAGTAAAACCAGTGCGGCAACTGGCTAAAAAAACAGCAGCACTAGCAGAAAAAATGTCAGATAACCAAACTGAAATGAAAAATTTCGTTGCGAATCTAAAAGCTGATAATCAAGCAGCTGTGGCACTACAAAAAAATAAATTTTTAGCTAAAACAGATAAAAATGAATTAGGAAAACTACAAAAAGAAAACGAAAAATATTTTAAAGATGCTGATGATCTAATAACGCTGCAAAGTCGGCGCGAAGCTTCTAATAGCCTACTTTTTACATTACAAGACAGGGCAAAAGATACCGAACAAGATTTTAGTGAAAATGAAGAAGTCGCACGTAAGTTAATTCAAGCTGCAAATGAATTATTAGCTAAAGGAAACTTAAATCCCACTGAAAAAACAGAATTAAACCAAGTCAGGACAGCGCTAAATGACGCACTGGGCCTAAAAAATTACCAACCGGGGGATTTATCCAGTAACTATACAGCCTTAAAAACAAATTATGATAGTTCGTATAAAGTAAGCAATGAGCGCAAAATAGAAGCAAAGCGCCAAGCAGAAGAAGCTGCTAGAAAGAAAGCTGCGAAACGTAAAGAAGCACAAGAAAAAGCAGAGCAACAAAAAGCAGCACAGGCACAAAAAGGGGAAAACGCCGCAGCAAATAATGAAATACCGGCCCCAATTCCAAGCGCTGGTGGTTGGCATCAGGCACCACCAGGTTATAAGTTCTTAAAGGTAGAAAGTAGCAAAACTTACGGGCAAGTAAAAAATCCTGGTAATTTTCGTCTAATTACAGAAGCTGAAGCAGCAAATTATACGCCAGGGCATGGAAATGGCTCAGCTAAGCAGTAAAAAAATAAACTTAGGAACACTCTTTGTTCTTAAGTTTATTTTCTATTTCCCGATGTAATCTCTTTCATTAACTGATAAAATTGAGCTAAGAGAAAGTAGAAAGAGGTTTACTATGACACAATTTAAAATTGCATTTTTTGATATTGATGGAACATTAGCTGACAACGAATTGCCCCATGAGATGGGAATTTTGCAAAGAATTCCAGCATCAGCTAAAGAAGCATTACGGCAACTAAAGCAAAATGGGATTGAGCCTGTCATTGCGTCAGGTCGAAATCATTTGATGCTGCGGGAATTTGCAGCAGAGTTGGGGGTAGAAAGTTTAGTTGCTTCTAATGGTACACAGGTTTTGTATAAAGGAGCAGAGCTAGTGCTTCATCCAATCGATCAGCAAACATTGAAAGCGACGATGGCGGAATTTGATCGGCAGAAAATTCGTTACATTATTGAAACACCGGAACGTTTTTTAGCAACAAGTATGGAAGTTGCGACAGAAGATGCTGCTGCAAAATATATTGAATATGTTAAAGATATTCAAGAATTACCGCAAGATGTTATTCAGTTAATTGTCCGCATGGAAGATCGTAACTATATCCAAGTGGAAAATAATTTACTGATAGCTGAAAAAGTGGCACCAGTCGTAATGGATGTTCACTTAGCTCAAGTTTCAAAGGCAACGGGTGTACATGAAATATTGGAAAAATTAAACATTCAACCAGAAGAAGCTTTAGCTTTTGGTGATGAGGAAAATGATTTGGCGATGTTTGATGCTGTCGGTTATCCGGTCGCGATGGGCAATGCCTGCCAAGCGCTAAAAGCAAAAGCGAAGTTTGTAACCAAAAGAGTCGGAGATGACGGGATTTGGCATGCATGTGAGATGTTAGGGCTAGTTAAATAAAGAAAACACCTGCTTGAAGTTTATGTTTTTTGTAGCTACCTCAAAAGTTAGACTAAGATCTAATCTTTAGCGGTCGCTACATTTAAGCATAAATATCAGCAGGTGTTTTATATTTTATTCAAACTCTTCGTATTCGTTAGGATCTTGGTCGTTAATCCGACCGTCGGGCTTATTTAAAGCTGTAATTGCCGCGATCTCATTTGGCATTAAAGCAAAATCAAAAATATCAAGATTTAATCGTTGATGAATTAATGAACTTGCTTTGGGAATTGGGATAATCCCTCGTTCATAATGCCAACGTAGGCTTTTTCTCACAGAAGGATTTTTACCGACAAAAATTAAACAAGATATTGTGACAAAACGAGGAACTAAAGATACGATTTTACCCACTTTGGCGGATAGTCCAGCAGTGGTCGCAGCGATTTTAGAAAGGTTGGCAGATAGCAATGTTACCCATCATGCTTGATGTTGTCACTATGAAAATTTTAGTTGTCGGGGCAGGGAAGATTGCTACTAGAAAAATTCAAAAACTAGTGGCAGCCGGAAATAGTCCGACGGTAATTGCACCTGTTGCCAGCGATTATGTGCAAAAAGCAGCAGTGGCAAAAAAGATAACGTGGCACAAGCGAATCTACCAAATAGGGGACACTGCTGATTTTCAAATGATTTTCATTTGTACCAATGATGATAGGGTGAATCATGAAATCACAAGAGAGATTTTACCAACACAACTTGTGAATGATACGACAAATAAAGCCAACAGTAATTTTTTTAATTTGGCGAGTTTTACGTATCATGATTTTGAAATTGCACTTTCTTCTAAGGGGAAAAGCCCAAGTCAAACAAAAGAATTAAAAGAAAAATTGCAGCAAATCTTAAGAAATGAAGACAGTCTCAATAGCTGAGGCTGTTTTTTTATCTGACCGAAGGATAAGAAAAAGGTGATGGGCTACTTTGGTGTTTGTAGGAAAAGACAGCATTTTTTTGGTTGCTTTGTGAAATAAACAACAAATATAGGGGATTCCCCAATAGGTTTCAAGGGTGATTTCTTTTATTGTGAAGCTATTAACAATAAAGGTGGAAAATCCATGAAAGAACGTTTAGTCGTAATCGGAAACGGAATGGCGGGAGTTCGAACGATTGAAGAAATTATCAGTCGTGATCCAGATCGCTATGAAGTAACTATTATTGGTAAAGAAGCTTATCCAAATTACAATCGCATTATGTTATCCAATGTTTTGCAAAATAAAATGACAGTGGAAGAAATTATTACTAATCCAATTGCTTGGTATACAGAAAACCACATTCAATTAATTAATCATGATGAAGCTGTCGGAGTCGATACTGAAAACAAAATTATTACTACCAATTCTGGACAAGTCGTTCCTTTTGACAAACTGCTTTTTGCAACCGGCTCACATCCATTTCTCTTACCGATTCCTGGTGTTGATAAAGAAGGTGTGGTCGCTTTTCGTACGATTGATGATACAGCAGCGATGTTACAAGCTGCTGCAAAATATAAAAAAGCAGTCGTAATCGGTGGTGGATTATTAGGTTTAGAAGCAGCCAAAGGGTTATATGACCAAGGAATGGACGTTACCGTCGTTCACTTAGCAAAGTGGTTAATGGAAACTCAACTAGATGAAAAAGCAGGCAAGTTATTACAAGCTGAGCTTGAAAATCAAGGATTGAAATTTTTGTTAGAACACAATACTAAAGAAATTCTAGGGGATACACGAGTAGAAGGGATGCGCTTTAGTGATGGTAGTGAGATTGCAACCGACTTAATTGTTATGTCGATTGGAATTCGTCCGGCAGTAGAGTTGGCACAAGAAATCGGCTTGACGGTTAATCGTGGAATTGTGGTAAATGACTATATGGAAACCAATTTACCAGATATTTACGCAGTCGGGGAGTGCGCTGAACATAATGGTATTTGTTATGGTCTGGTGGCACCTTTATTTGAACAGGGCAAAGTTTTAGCAGATAAATTAACACAACAAGCCGATATTAAGCCTTATCAAGGTTCAACGACGTTTACTTCGTTGAAAGTTTCGGGGGCAGATCTTTATTCTGCGGGCAATGTTGTAAATACAGAAGGTCTAGAAAGTATTGAAGCTTTTGATAGTAGCAGTAAAAAATACAAGAAGATTTTCTTAAAAGACGGAAAAATTGCCGGTATCGTTTTGTACGGCGACACAGAAGACGGCAGTCGCTATTACAACATGATGAAAAAAGGACAATCTTTAGATGAGTTACAAACAATCGCAGTTTTACAAGCGATTGGCGAAGGTGCTGGCACAGGCGATGATGTTTTATCATGGGATGAGGATGAAACGGTTTGTGGCTGTAATGGTGTTTCAAAAGGCGATATTCTCCGTTCAATCCGGGAAAAAGGATTAACCAGTGTCGCTGAAGTTGGGAAAGTTACAAAAGCGGGAACTTCATGTGGTAAATGTAAACCGCAAGTACAAACTTTGTTAGAAGCTGAACTGGGCGATAGTGTTACAGCGGCAACAGGAATCTGTGGTTGTACAGATTTAAATCGAGATCAAGTGGTAACACAAATTTATGCTAAACATTTGTTGAGTACCAAAGAAGTATTTGAAATCCTCGGCTGGAAAAATAAAGAGGGCTGTCCTAAATGTCGTCCGGCGGTCAATTTCTATTTAAATGTAGCATGGCCAAAAGAGCATGAGGATGAACGTGAATCGCGGGTTGTAAACGAACGAATGCATGCCAATATTCAAAAAGATGGGACTTTTTCGGTTATTCCCCGGATGCGTGGTGGTCAAACAACACCGCAACAATTATTAAAATTGGCACAAGTAGCGGAAAAATACAATGTCCCATTGGTCAAAGTCACCGGTTCTCAGCGCATCGGCCTTTACGGTGTGAAAAAAGTTGACCTGCCAAAAATATGGGAAGAATTAGATATGGTTGCAGCCCAAGCGTATGGCAAAGTATTCCGCTCTGTTAAAACTTGTGTGGGGAAAAGCTTCTGTCGTTTTGGTACCCAAGATACAATGGGCTTAGGGGTAAAATTGGAAGAGACATTTGAGTATTTGGATACGCCCCACAAATTTAAAGTCGGTGTTTCGGGTTGTCCACGCAGCTGTGTCGAATCGGCGGTAAAAGACTTTGGGATTATCGGTGTGGAAAATGGCTTTCAAGTAATGATTGGCGGCAACGGCGGAACAGAACTTGTTGAAGCCAAAATGTTAGGGACTTTTGAAACAGAAGCTGAAGTCATTGAACTCTGTGGTGCAATGTTGCAATATTATCGTGAAACAGGCGTTTACGGTGAACGGACAGCGCCTTGGGTTGAACGGATGGGCTTTGATAATGTGAAGACCGTCTTATTGGATACGAAAAAAAGAGTAGAGCTATGGACAGCATTACGTGAATCATTAGAGGCAAAAGGTCAGCGGGATCCGTGGGGACCAATTACAAAAGATGTTGATTTACGAGAAAAAATGTATACGATTGAAAAACCGGAAAAAGTGGAGGTTTCGTAATGAAAGTTTTAGCCACCAAAAAAAGTAAACTCATTCCACGAGTGGGGCGTTCGGTCACCCTTAAGGATGAAAAAATTGCGATTTTTACGACTTCTGAAGGGAAAATTTACGCTTTAGCTGATTACTGTCCCTTAACAAAAGGACCAATTTTAGAAGGCATGGTTGCAGGAGATTACCTCTATGAACCGATGCGGGATTACAAAATCTCCCTTATTGACGGTAGGATTCAAGAACCTGATGAAGGTCAGATCAAGACTTTTCCAGTTATGATTGACGAAGATGAAGTTTACGTTGAAATCTAAATTTGGCGTGTGTAACTCAAAATGACAAAAATACCCAAACTTAAGCTTAGGTGGCGACAATTTTAACTTTTGTGACCTAAAAAATGGTTTGGGTATTTATTTTAGAAAGGAAACATCATGAAAAAAGCGTGCATTTTGCTAACACGTTTAGCTGACTTAAATGAATTGGATCAAGCTTTTTTTATAGCCAAGGGTTATCAGACG
Organism: Enterococcus montenegrensis; assembly: GCF_029983095.1. Taxonomy (NCBI): domain Bacteria; kingdom Bacillati; phylum Bacillota; class Bacilli; order Lactobacillales; family Enterococcaceae; genus Enterococcus; species Enterococcus montenegrensis. Next base: position 2,169,711 of record NZ_CP120467.1, on the reverse strand, counting down.
CAAATTTTACCTTTAACTGAAATTTCCTTACGAAAATTATCCGCTAACGAAATTGCAGAAATTAAAGCAACCCAGTGGCTTTTTTTTACAAGTCAAGTCCCGGTTGAAAGTATTTTAAAGCATGCCCAATCTAGTGTGAAAATCGCTGTAATTGGACAAAAAACTGCCCAAGCAGTGATAAATGCAGGGTTTACCCCTACTTTTATTAGTCCCAAAGAGACAAAGGAAATGCTGTTAACGACTTGGCAAAAAGCCTACCCTAAAAAAACACGTATTTTATATCCGAAAAGTCAATTGGCAGATAATAATGTGGAACAGATGCTAACAAATTACGAGGTACAGAGTTTTATTGCGTATGACAACCTTTTTCCACTGAGGAGTCAAAAAAAGTTAGAAAAGGTGTTGGAGACAAAAAAAATCACCGCCGTATATTTTACGAGTCCTTCTGCTTGGAGACGTTTTATTAAGGTTTATAAAAATTATTCGGCTTTGCCGTTACAGTTTGTTGCTATTGGCGAAACAACAAAAAAAGCAATTGAAAAAGCCGGGTATACTGCACGATTGAAAAGTGACGTAGAAAAGATTGATTAAAATAATTGTTAGAATTTTCTTGACAATTGAAAAGTAGCTGTATACAATAAGTGCAATAAATAAAAGTGATGACAAGAAATAGTAAGTAAAAATAAGAAGACAGGAAGTTGCCGGTAATTGAGAGGCGCGCAATTATTTTTACTGAATTCCTCTTTGAACTTCGCACCGAATCAAGTAGGCTGCGACGGATGGTGTGCCTTCGTTAAATTTGCCAGGGTATAAGTATTTTTGTACCTAATGAGGTAGTTTTGCGCAAGCAGACTATAAAAAAAGGTGGTAACACGAGTCTATTTCAAGACCCGTCCTTTCAAATTGAAAGGATGAGGTCTTTTTCTTTGTATTTAAATCTTAAAATAAAGGGGTAAAAGGACATGTTTAAAGCAATCAGTAAAAAAATTAACGCAGAGTCAGTAAAGTCATTAGCAAAATTATCAGAAGCAGAGGCGGGGCAAAAAAAAGCACGTGATTTAGAATTAGAAAAAATTATTACCGGTGAAGATCAACGTATTTTATTAATCATTGGTCCGTGTTCAGCTCATGAAGAAGAAGCTGTGATGGAATATGTACATCGTTTAGCAAAATTACAAGCAGAAGTCGCTGATAAAGTATTCATGGTACCACGCATTTACACGAATAAGCCGCGAACCAATGGCGATGGCTACAAAGGCCTGTTGCATCAGCAAAATCCCAATGGAGAAAGTAATTTAATTCGCGGGATTGTTTCTGTACGTAAATTACACAAACGTGTTTTAACTGAAACAGGTTTAACGACTGCTGATGAAATGCTTTACCCTGAAAATTTAGAGTTCGTTGAAGACTTGGTAAGTTATATTGCAGTTGGTGCCCGCTCTGTAGAAGATCAGCAACATCGTTTTGTGGCCAGTGGTATCAATCAGCCAACGGGGCTGAAAAATCCTACGAGTGGGAATTTAACCGTTCTATTCAATTCACTATATGCTGCGCAACAAAAACAAGAGTTCATTTATAATGGCGCAGAAGTGGAGTCTTCTTCTAACCCATTAGCCCACGTTGTTTTACGAGGGGGACTAAATGAAGTAGGGAAAAATATTCCCAATTATCACTATGAAGATTTAATCGAAGTTACAAATCGTTATGAAGTTGGAAACTTTAAAAATCCTTTTGTGGTAGTGGACACCAATCATGATAATTCTGGTAAACAGTATTTCGAACAAATTCGAATTGTCAAAGAAACCTTAGAAAACCGCAAGTACAATCAAAAAATTAAAAAAATGGTTCGTGGCTTTATGATTGAAAGTTTCATAGAAGATGGTCGTCAAGAACCAGATGGAACCGTTTTTGGTCAATCGATCACCGATCCTTGTCTCGGCTGGGAAAAAACAGAAGAGTTAGTTCGCTACATTGCAAAACATGCCGAATAAATTTTTGAAGTAACAAATTGATGCAGGAAACAGGCAATAAAATAACCCAAGATAAAAAATAAAATTTATCTTGGGTTATTCTATTGCCTAAAAAGGTGGGAATTATCACCCCTTAATTTTTTATTATTATTTTATAGCTATCATTTATTTTGTATAAGATAACTTTATCCAATTAGTTAAAATAAGGAAAAAGCATCATTGTTAGCGGTAATAATTTGAATTTTCAGAAATTAAAAACTTTTAAAATCGCGTTCTATCAAGGTATTGCTGTAAAAGGAATTTCAATAATTATTCAGCTTATCTAAAAAAATTACAAAAGAAACGTATGATTTTTGACTAGAATAACTTATAATATTGTTATCGTATAAAGAGAGGATAGAGATATGAAGAACAAGAAAAAACGTGATTTAACAAAAATGCGTACGCCCCATACTTATGTCATTATTTTTATGGTTGTTATCGCGGCGTGGCTATTGACGTTTATTGTACCAGCAGGTAAGTTTTCTACCACTGAAGTTGAGTACAAAGATGCCAATGGGGAAGTAGCAACACGGACGGTCTTGGAGCAAGATACCTTCCGCTATGATTATCCGTTAAATAAAGAGTTTGTCTTTGATAAACTAGAAGATTTAGCGGGCAATCAAAATGAATTAGAAAAATTAGATGTTGCCAAAGAAGATGTTGAAGGTGTCATAAAAGACGGGGAAAGTAAACTTTCTCAAGAAACACTAGATGGCATTAATCTGACCGATGATGCGCTGTATAAATTATACGGTGACAAAATTTATGATAAGTCAGAAAAGCTTCACAAGACAGCTAAGATTTGGGGAACCGATGATTTTAATGGTTTTGGTTTCATGAACTTTGTTTTTGAAGGATTAGTTTCTGGTGACAAGTACGGTTCAGCTGTTGGGATTGTTGCTTTAATTCTCGTCGTCGGTGGTGCCTTTGGGATTATTATGCGTACAGGCGCGATTGATGCTGGTATTTTTGCCTTTATTTCCAAAACGCGTGGTCTAGAACGGCTAGCGATTCCGTTATTATTCTTTGCCTTTTCTTTTGGTGGTGCCACTTTTGGGATGGCCGAAGAAGTTATTCCGTTTTCAATGGTGATGGTGCCTTTTGTCATAGCGCTGGGGTATGACTCTATTGTGGCGGTCACCGTGACTTATGTTGCCTCGCAGGTGGGGAATGCCGCTTCTTGGATGAGTCCATTTAGTGTGGCAGTTGCCCAAGGGATTGCCGGAATTCCAGTCTTATCTGGTGCAACCTTCCGTTTAGTTATGTGGTTTGTTATTACCGCACTTTCTGCACTTTACTTATCATTATATGCAGAACGTATTCGTAAAAATCCAATGAAATCAGAAGTTTATGAATCAGATGCACATTTCCGTGATCAAATTCAAAAAACGACAGATGAAAAGAAACCTTTCTTATTAGGTCACAAATTAATTTTGTTGGAAATGTTAGTTGTTTTAATTTGGATCGTTTGGGGAGTAACCCAAGAAGGATATTATATTCCTGAAATTGCATCTCAATTCTTTGTAATGGGCTTAGTTGCCGGTATTATTGCAGTATTGTTCAAATTGGACGAAATGGGTTGGAATGATATTGCCAAAAGTTTCCAAAGCGGTGCGGCTGATTTAGCCGGCACAGCGATCGTTGTAGGGATGGCAAAAGGAATTCTACTTGTCTTAGGTGGTTCTGATGCGAACATGCCATCTGCATTAAACACAATGCTACACGGCGTTGGTGGTTTATTAAGCGGTGTTCCAGCGATGGTTGGTGCTTGGGCAATGTATGTTTTCCAAAGTTTATTCAACTTAGTCGTAACATCAAATTCAGGACAAGCAGCTTTAACAATGCCAATTATGGCGCCATTGGCTGACCTTGTGGGCGTTTCTCGCCAAGTTGCAGTTTTAGCTTATCAATTAGGTGCAGGGTTTGTTGATGCCTTCACACCAGTTTCAGCAAGTTTAATTGGGGTTTTAGGTGTCGCACATATTGAATGGGCCAAATGGGCGAAATTCCAAATCAAGATGCAAGGTTTCTTCTTTGTATTAGGGTCAATTTTCATCGTGATCGCAATTGCAATTGGTCTACAATAGCACGCAATTAACTTCCTCTTTTTAGAGGGAGTTTTTTTGTTGTAGGCTAGATTGGATAGGATAAAAAAAACGACTTTCAAAATCAAATTTTGAAAGTCGTATTGTTTTGTATTAGATAATTTTTTTATTTTTATAACGACGGCGGAATAAGTTGATATCCACTACTTTATCGGTTTTATCCGTCTTTTTTTCGGCTGGGGTATCAGTCGGTGTTTCAGCTGGCTCTTGTGGAACAGTTGTCCTGTCGGGTGTAAGATAGTCATTTTTTTCTTCTTGTTTCACAACTTCATTTTTTTCGACCGTAATTTGTTTTTCAAAATTAAAATTGTCATCAAAATTTTCAAAGATTTGGCGTTTATTGGAAAGATGATAATAAACAATTTCTGGTGGTACACCAACACGAGCAGGGATCATTGTGGTGCCAATACCGGTGTTCACAGATAAAATTGTATTTTTCGTTGGTAAGTACAGGCTGTCAGTATAGTGCTTTGCGCCTTCTGTTTTGATGTATAAATACGGTAGTCGGATTTGACCACCATGACTGTGACCAGATAAAACCAAATCGTATTGTTCCAAATTATTAATAGCATCGATTTGATCAGGCTGGTGGGCTAATAAAATATGCCATTCAGCTAATGTTGATTCAAAATTATAGTTGGGTTTCCCACCACTTAAATCATCAATTCCGACGATATTCATGGAAATCTTCGCATCAGAACCAAAAACTTCTTCATTAACTAAGGTAGTAAAACCAGCTTCTTTTAATACTTCTTTGACAAAGTATTGGCCACCGTGCTTGTAATCATGATTGCCTAATACTGCAATTTTTCCCATCGGAGCTTTTAGACGTTTTAATTTTTCAATTAAGCGATCGGTTTGTTTTTTTGGCCAATGCTTATAATCATCAATTAAGTCTCCTGTAAAAACAATGATATCTGGTTGCATCTCCATGACAGAACGAATAATTTTATTCATTTTGCGTGGCTTGAACCAGCGAGAAAAGTGAAGATCGCTAATATGAGCAATTGTTACATCGCCTTCATGGGCGAACATGTCATAAGCATCTGAAATATCCAATACCCGTTGTTTATTTTTGCGAATGAGGTAATGCCGTTGTTTGAGCCTGCTAGGTTCAATGAAAAATGCATAAATTGAAAATACTAGTAAAATAGCGATGATACCTAGAATTAACTGCACAAAACGGCCCCCTTTAAAATTCTGCTAACTAGTATAGAATATAAGATAGTTTGAGAAAAAGCAATCGAACATCAGATAAGATTTTGCTAAATTTAGATGAAAATTATTTCGTTTTTGTTACAAATAAAATAAACGTCTCCGAAACGTTGACAGGAGACGCTTGAAATGATTTGAAATCTAAAAAAGCACAACCTCACTTTAATTTCCGAAGTTTTTTTGAAGGATTGTGACGCAAACGGCTGTTCTTTTTTGGAATGATAAATAACAACATTTCATAAGGTGCGGCAATGAGAAACCACATTAGGGACCAACTTGTGAAATCTTGACGATAGAAGTTTTGCAATAAGAAATGAAGCGTAATTATCCCGATTAGTAACAAACTATTTTTTAACCAAAAGGGATTGCCAAAATCAAACGTTACTAAGAGCGTCGTAAGTAACGGCAGTCCGTAAAAGAAAAAAGCGGTGAGGTTCAACTGCCAATTGCGTTTTAATTCTAGGAAGGATAAGACGAATAAAACAGTCGATAAGAGAATTCCTAGTGGCGGAAATAAACTTGTTAAAAAGAGATAAATTGAACTATATAAAAGCATCAGGGGGCCTTTAACAAGTGCTGCAATGGCGATAAAGCTAAAAATTAACAGCAGTTGTCCAGTAAAACTAAATTTTAATAAGAGACCAAATAAAGCTAAAATAGCAAAATGGCTCCAAGTCAAAACTTGATCTTTGGTATTTTTTTTATACTTTTGGCGCAGATATTGTGCCAACTGCGGATACTTATGGTTGAAATTTTCCATGTTTTAACTCCTTTTTTATAAACGATCAAACGTTGGTGTAAGAGAGTTCTCAAAGCAAGGTTGTAAGTGATAAAAAATCGATGAAATGATTTTTGTGATACCTTTGTTTGGTAACTTGTGAAGCGGGGAAATCATTTTTGGTAAGCTTAATTTCTAATAAAAAAGCTACTTTAATTATAAAGAGTAATGAGAATTATAAATCGGACCAAAGACGGATTTATTGCAGGAGACAATGTTACAACCGCTCCTACTAAAAAGATGGAATTGCTAAAAACAGAAGATTGGCCAGTCATTTTATCCCTATTTTAAGAATTGTGGGCATTTACTTAATCTTTTGTGGTGTGGGAGATTTTTTTCTTTTCAGCCGAGTAAACTAAATTTTTACAAAAGTCATTTTTTTGCGGGGCCTTTACTTTAGACACAAGCGCTTTTGTGCTAAAGTTACTAATGAAATGACAACAAGTGGTAAATTTTTACAGTAGACTGTCACCACTTGTGTTTGTTTAGCGTAATTTACGAAATGATATTAATGAAGGATGTGAACTTGGTGATTTTTGATTCTCATACACACTTAAATGCCGAACAATTTAATGAAGATATCCCAGAAACGATTCAACGAGCCAAAGAACTTGGCGTCACTGAAATGGCAGTCGTGGGATTTGATACGCCAACAATCGACAAAAGCTTAGCTTTAAGTCAAGAATATACTGACATATATAGCATTATTGGCTGGCATCCAACTGAGGCAGGTAGCTATACAAAAGAAATTGAAGAAAAATTGCAAATACAGCTAACCTTACCTAAAGTGGTAGCTTTAGGGGAAATTGGATTGGATTATTATTGGATGGAAGATTCAAAAGAAGTGCAAGAAAGAATCTTTCGCCGCCAAATTGCCATCGCCAGAGAAATGCATTTACCAATCAGCATTCATACCCGGGACGCTATTGAAGACACGTATCGTATTTTAAAAGATGAAAAAATAGCAGACATCGGCGGGATTATGCATAGTTTCAGCGGTAGTGGCGAGTGGGCAAAACGCTTTTTGGATCTGGGAATGCATGTTTCCTTCAGTGGTGTCGTGACGTTCAAAAAGGCGCTTGATGTGCAAGAAGCGGCAACGGTTGTACCCCTTGATCGTCTTTTGGTCGAAACGGATGCGCCTTATTTAGCACCGGTACCTTATCGGGGTAAACGCAATGAACCGGGCTATACCCGTTATGTCGTAGAAAAAATTGCAGAACTGCGAGAAATGCCCTTTGAAGAAGTCGCAGCACTTACTCGGGCTAATGCACATCGCCTCTTTGGAATTAATCGATGAAAAAGCCAGTCATTGAAGAGATTATTGTCGTTGAAGGAAAAGACGATACAAGACGCCTGCAAGAAGTTGTCAAAGCAGACACCATTGAAACGATTGGCTCGGCCATCAATGAGGACATTTTAACCCAGATTGAACATGCCCAAGAAACACGCGGAGTCATTATTTTCACGGACCCAGATTTTTCCGGTGAGAAAATTCGCAAAACGATTATGGAAGTCGTGCCAGCTGCCAAGCATGCTTTTTTACCACGCAAAGAAGCGACACCTAATCGCAGTCATGGTTCTTTAGGAGTAGAACATGCGAGTGATGCCGCAATTTTGGAGGCGTTAAAAAAAGTTGTGACGCCTGTAACTACAAGTGAAGAAATTCCATTAATCAGTAGACAAAGTTTAATAGACTATGGTTTAATAGCGGGAGCTTCTGCCAAATTATTACGGGAAAAACTCGGTGATAAATTGCGAATTGGCTATACAAACAGTAAACAATTAACCAAACGGCTGGCAATGTTTCGTATTACCGCCGCAGAATTAGACACAGCGATGCTAGAAATTAAAAAAGAGCTGGAGGACGACCTTGAAAGACACACGTGATATTGCAACGCCATCGAAGACCAAAGAAATTTTACAAAAACACGGCTTTACCTTCAAAAAAAGTTTAGGCCAAAATTTTTTAACGGAACCAAATATTTTAAGGAAAATTGTTGCCACTGCTGAAATTGACGATCGAACAAACGTCATTGAAGTAGGACCTGGGATTGGGGCTTTGACAGAGCAATTAGCCAAGTCTGCCAAAGAAGTTTTAGCTTTTGAAATTGATGAGCGACTCATTCCGGTTTTAGCAGATACCTTGCATACCTATAAAAATGTTAACGTCATTCACCAAGATGTTTTAAAAGCGGACTTGCTGAAATTGACAGCAGAAAACTTTACGGATAATTCGCTGCCGCTAAAAGTTGTCGCAAATTTACCTTATTACATTACGACGCCAATTATGATGCACTTTTTGGAAAGTGATTTACCTGTAGCTGAAATGGTCGTGATGATGCAAAAAGAAGTGGCAGATCGTATCTCAGCTGAGCCGGGCACAAAAGCCTATGGTTCTTTATCGATTGCGGTGCAATACTTTATGGAAGCCAAATTAGCCTTCATCGTTCCCAAAACCGTCTTTGTACCACAACCAAATGTTGATTCCGCAATTTTAAAATTAACACGTCGCAGTCAACCAGCAGTAGAGGTTATTAGCGAAAAAGAATTTTTCAAATTAACGAAGGCTGCTTTTCAATTGCGCCGTAAGACATTATGGAATAACTTACTGCACGCTTATGGAAAAGATGATGCCACCAAAGCTTGGTTGACAAAAAGCTTAGAGAGTGCAGCCATTGATCCAAAACGCCGTGGGGAAACATTATCGTTAGCTGAATTTGCAGCTTTAAACAATGCTATGATGACAATCAGTAAATAAAAAACACAGTTTGAAATTAGAATAAATGTATCTTAATCAGAGGTTATGACAGAAAAATTGTCGTAGCCTCTGATTTTGTTTTGTTTAGCGAAAAAAATAAAGGTAATAGAATAGAGCAGTGGTCTTTTTTTGAGGAGAATTTTAATAAAGGTGTACATAACTATCACCTGAATTTAACTGCATTTAAAAAATAAGTGAAATTTTTCAGACTCTTTTCGTAAAAACAAAATATATGTCTTGACACTTAAAATAAATACCACTAAAATGAAAAAGACCCAAGTGTCTTGACACGTTGGTTAGGTACGAAAAAATAAATGTTAGAGTTTTTTGAGGAGGAAAAAATGAGAAATAATTCTGTGCGTCATTTAACGATTGCTGCTTTACTAATTGGCCTTGGGATCATGATTCCAATGGTAATGCCTAAAATTGTGATTGGACCAGCATCTTTTACATTAGCTAGCCATGTGCCATTATTTATTGCGATGTTCTTTTCGCCAGCTGTAGCGATTGCAGTTGCGTTGGGAACAACTTTTGGGTTTTTAGTTTCTGGGTTACCTGTTGTAATTGCATTACGGGCCTTAACTCATGTAATTTTTGCTACAATTGGGGCATTATATCTGCAAAAAAATCCTCAAATCGTGTTGCAAAATGGCCGGTTTACTTTAGCCAATGTCCGTTTTCAAATGTATAATGTCGTTTTAGGTTTAATTCATGCGGCAGCAGAAGTGGTGGTCGTTTTAGCTTTTAACATGATTAATTTGGGTACACCAGGAACCTATGATGGGGGTGTTTTTTACTTCTACTTTGTCTTATTAGGATTTGGTGGCGTAATTCACAGTTTGGTGGATTACAATATTGCGTACTTTGTTGCGGGGACTTTAAGTAAACACTTTGACATTCCAGTCTTTACCAAAGCTCTGAAATTACAAAAAGAAGTTGTTGGCAATGTGAAAACTGCCCGATAATAGCTAAAAAATTTTCCTGCCGTAAACTTACGGCAGGATTTTTTTATTTTTTTATAAGCTGAGGGCAGTTTATTCAGCTTTTAATATCTAACTTCATGCACTAACTCTTAGCGACAATAAGCCTAAATCTTGAGAAATTTGAGGAACAATTTATCAAGATTCTGTCTTATTGCTAAAGAGTTGCCCCAGGGCTCTCAGTTTTTAAATATCTAGCTTCATAAACTAGCACGTCAAGAAATAAAACAAAATTTCCAAAAATTTGAGGAACAATTTCCGGAAATTTATTATTTATTTTTTACGAGCTGAGGGCAGTTTATTCAGCTTTTAAATACTGCAAGCGGTTAGATTCCTAACGTTCGTTATAAAATTTTAAGCACAGAAGCTCGTTAGCTTGTTGTAGCAATTTATTCGTGCTATATTTTAGGCGAGGTTTTTAAACCTCAAATATGACAGAGTAGGAAATAAAGCGTTAAGTGTCTGAGGGATGGGATGTTGCCCTTGGGACGAAGGATTGCATGCAATTCGCGGTTTTATTTTCGCATTCGCTGCATTATTTTATGCGGCAGCTCTATTAAGGAGATGCTGAGTTATGAAAAGAAAACTAGATGCCTATAAGATTGCGGTCATGGCAATGTTAATTGCTTTGATGGTTGTTTTATCGCAAGTTTTCGGGTTTGAAACCCAATTATTAAAAATCACTTTTAGCTTTGTACCAGAAGTAGTGATGGCGACTTTATTTGGTCCATTTTGGACTGGAATTGGGGCAGTAGTCGCCGATGTTATCGGAAATACTTTATTGGCTAAAGCACCATTTTTTATTGGCTTTACGTTTAATGCCTTTTTAGGTGGACTTATTTATGGTTTTTTCTTTTACAAAAAAGAAATTACGTTAAAAAATTCTTTTCTGTGTGTCTTAGTTAACACCGTGGTCTTTAGTTTTTGCTTAACACCACTGTGGTTATCTTTGATGTACGGCATTGATTTAACTAATCCGGGATTATGGACAACCCGCTTGATTAAAGCGGTGATCATGATTCCTTTAGAAACGATGATTATCTATATCGTAGGCCGAGCATTACCTTATCAACGTTTGGCAAAAAAACTACACTCAAATTAATCACTAACGTCCTTCATCCCAGGGCGCAGACTGTAAGACTAGTAAATTTTCTAGTTTTACAGTTTTTTTTTTGATGGTTATAAATGCTACTAAAGCAAAATCGTTTAAGCATTATCAATGCAACATGTCATGTTACAAATATACTTTCTTTATTGCTACCAAGATTTACTGCTAAGGATAAAAAAGAAGATGAAACGAAGATTTTGTGCATATTTCACCAAAAATTTTTCGCTAACATGTTAAAATGAAAGATGACATTATACGTATCCTTTGGAGGAAATTATGAAACGATTTTTGATCATTCTTTTAGTTGCAATTATTTTAGTATTAGGTGGTTTTTTTATTTTGAATTTATTCTTTGGTTTTACAAATTATCAAACAAATGAGAAAACTTCCGTTAGTTCTACAGCTGTGGATGAAAGTGTTGCAACAACTTCAAGTAGTGAGAAAAAAGATCCGATAAAAGAAGTAGTGGCAAACATGACTTTGGAAGAAAAAGTAGGGCAATTATTTTTCGTTCGCGTGCCAGAAGTCAATCAGGTAGAAGATATAACAACCTATCATTTAGGTGGCTATGTTCTTTTTGGCCGCGATATGGAAAATGAAAGCCAAACAAGTCTGACACAAAAAATTGCAAGTTATCAAGCTGCTAGCAAAATACCATTGTTAATTGGGTCAGATGAAGAAGGAGGTACTGTCACGCGGGTAAGTCAGAATGCTAATTTAGTCGCTGAACCTTTCGCCTCACCCCAAGCACTTTATGCCGCAGGTGGTTTTGCAGCGATTAAGTCAGATACAATTAATAAGGCAAAAGTTTTGCACGACTTTGGCATTAATGCAGGACTATTTCCTATTGCTGACGTGGCGACAGATCCGAATGCTTTTATTTATGATCGGACGATTGGGCTAGATGCACAGGGAACAAGTGAGTATGTCGAGACAGTGGTAAAGGCGCTTAAGGGAGAAAAAAGTGGTTCAACGTTAAAACATTTTCCCGGTTATGGGAATAATCGTGATTCCCATGTGGAAATTGTCCGTGATACAAGAAGCTTAAAAGAATTGCGTGAGACTGATTTTAAGCCCTTTAAAGCTGGAATTAAAGCTGGAGCAGATAGCGTGCTAGTTTCTCATAATATTATTGATGGGATTGATAAAACCAAGCCCGCTTCAATTTCAAAGGCAGTTCATGATGTTTTACGAAATGAATTACGTTTTGACGGTGTGATTATGACTGATGATATGGATATGGCCGGGCTAGCAGATTTTATTTCCCAAGCAGATGCTGGACTTGCTGCTCTAAAAGCAGGCAATGATTTAATCATGTCCTCTAGCTATCAAGTACAAATTCCAAGAATATTAACTGCTGTTAAAAGTGGGGAATATTCCGAAGAGGCGTTGGATACTGCCGTTATGCGGGTATTAACCTGGAAGAAAAATTTAGGACTAATCTCATGAAAAAATTGGCACAGCTACCCTCAAAAAAATGTAGCTGTGCCAGTTTTTATTATTTTAGGATTGTTCAAATTGTGCGTGATAAAGTTCAGCGTAATAGCCATTATTTTTTAGTAAACTTTCATGAGTACCTTGTTCAACAATTTGACCGTGATCCATTACAAGAATTTTATCAGCAGCTTGGATAGTAGCAAGGCGGTGAGCAATTACGAAACTGGTTTTTCCTTTCATCATGGCTAAAAAAGCTGCCTGAATTTTTCGTTCCGTTAAAGTATCGACAGAACTTGTTGCCTCATCCAAGATTAAAAGATGCGGTTTGGAAATCATGGTCCGGGCAATGGTTAACAATTGGCGTTGACCATCGGAAATTTTTACACCACTTGTTCCAATAACCGTATCGAGCTTTTGTGGCAGACGCGCGACATAATCATACATATAAGTTTTCTTTAATGCTTCATAAATCAATTCATCTTCTGCCTTGGGATTACCATAAGTGAGGTTTTCCCGTAAGCTTGCATCAAAAAGCCACGTATCTTGTAATACCATACCGAAACTTTGTCGTAAACTATCCCGAGTCAAATGACGAATATCATAACCATCTAACGTTATTTTTCCGTGATCCACTTCATAAAAGCGCATTAATAAGTTAACCAGTGTGGATTTACCAGCACCGGTTTTTCCTACGATGGCGACCGTTTCACCAGGAGCGGCCTCAAAGTTGAAATCGTGAATTAGCGGTTGATCTTTCGTATAGCTAAAATCCACTTGAGAAAAACGAACAGCACCTTTGACGTTTTTTAAAATAATTGCGTCAGGAGCGTCAGGTGTTTCAATTTTTTGATCTAAAATTTCAAAAGTCCGGTTTAAACCGGCAATGGCCGTTTGAATTTGAGTTGTAATTCCAGAAAGTTCAATAAATGGTTTGGTAAATTGACTCGCGTAAATTGTAAAGCTGGAAATGACACCAATTGTCACCAACTGACTACCATTTAAAACTAATAGACCGCCTACAAAACCGACCGCCAAATAGGCTAAATGATCGACAAAACGTGACATGGGGTTTGTTAAAGAAGACGAAAATTGTGCTTTTTGGCCCCGTACATTTAATTCTTGGTTAATGGCTTCAAATTTTTGTTGATTGACGTCTTCTTGCTGGAAGGCTTTAACGATTTTTTGATTTCCTACCATTTCTGTGACAAAACCGGAAATTTCCCCCACGATTTCTTGCTGGCGGGCAAAATTAGCTTGCGAGTATGTCGCAACCAGCCAACTAACGAAAAATATAATAGGTGTGGCGACTAAAACAACAATTGTCAAAACAATGCTTAAACGTAACATTACAACTAGCGCAATTAACACAATGGCAACGCCTGAGAAAAGCTGATTGAAAACAGCCGCCGCGGCAATCGCAATATTGTCCATATCATTAGTGAAACGACTCACGATATTTCCATGGGGTGTTTGATCGTAATAACTCAACGGAAGTTTGTTTAAATGCGTAAAAGCATCTTTACGTAATTGTCCGGCGGAAAAATAAGCAATTTTGTTAGACAGACGTTGAATGAAAAGTTGGCTAATGACGGTAATGAAAACAACGCTGGCAAAGAGTAAAAGGATATGATACAAAGCACTAAAATTCACTTCGTTTTTCCCTAACATTTGATCAACTGCTTGACCGATTTGATAAGTAATATAGACACTGGTGCCCCCTGAGGCAATACCTAAAATAATTGCCCCGCTCATTTCTTTTTTGAAGGCTGATAAGTATGGAAGATAGCGTTTTAAAACAGACCAGTCAATTTTTTTAGGCTTCATGGGACACCTCCGCTTGTGAAGCAACAATGGCTTGATATTCTGGGCAATTCACTAATAACTCTTCATGTCTGCCTAGGCCGACTTGTTTGCCAGCATCTAAAACTAAAATTTGCTGGGCATCTTGAATGGAGCGTACCCGTTGAGAAATGATAATCAAAGTACCGTCTAATTTATTTTGGAGCGCCTGTCGTAAATTTAAATCAGTTTTGTAATCCAGCGCGCTAAGAGAATCATCTAAGATTAAAATACGTGGTTTTGCAATCACAGCTCGCGCAATCGTCAATCGTTGCTTTTGTCCGCCTGAAAAGTTCTTACCCCCTTCAAAAATTGGAGTTTGTAAGCCTTTAGGTAATGCGGCTACGAATTCTTTGGCTTGTGCTAATTCAAGTGCGGCCCAGCACTCTTGGTCGGTGGCGTCTTTTTTGCCCCATTGTAGATTTTCTTTGATCGTCCCGCTGAATAAAACTGCTGTTTGGGGGACCATAGCAATTTCACTGCGCAATTTTGTTAAAGACCACTTGCGCACATCGCGCCCGTCAATGGTAACACTGCCGGCTGTGACGTCATAAAAACGCAGAATAAGCTGAGATAAAGTTGACTTGCCACTACCAGTGGGACCGATAATACCAAGCGTTGTTCCAGCAGCTACTTTAAAATCAATATTTTCTAGAACCAGTCCAAATTCAGGCGCAAAGCGAAAAGCAACTTGTTGAAAAGCAATCGCGCCTTTTTTACTGCTTAAAGAAGAATCTTCTGCAATTGGGGGATTACCTGCTTTAGTATCACCAAATGTAGTGATACTGGGTTTGGTTTCCAATACTTCGTTTACGCGGTTAGCAGAAGCGGCTGCACGTGTAAAAATGATAACCAAATTTGAAACGACAATTAAAGCCAAGAGCATCTGATTCATGTAATTTACTAAGGCTAAAATTTGTCCTGGTGCCAAGTGGCCAGTGTTTACTTTAAAGCCGCCTAAATAAAAGAGAGCTAAAATTCCAATATTCATAATCAAGGTGGTCGCCGGTGTCAGAAGAGCTGAAATATTTGTTACCCGTACATAAACACTGGAAAGCTCATCTGTACGGTTTGAAAAACGCGTGATTTCAGTATTACGCCGCGAAAAAGCGCGAATAACCCGCACGCCACTTAGATTTTGGTTCACAAGTTCATTTAAGACGTCTAGTTTTTGTTGTACTTTTTGATAGAGGGGGACAGTGGTTTTAATGATAAAAAATAATATTAAACAAAATAGTGGCAATGTCACCAAAAAGATGATTCCAGCCTGCCAGTCAATGGTAAAAGCCATAATAACTGCGCCGATACTTAAAAAAGGTGCCCGTACCACCAAGCGAATGAGCATCGCTAGGGCCAGTTGTAACTGGTTAATATCACTTGTCATGCGCGTGATCAGTGTATCTGTACCAAATAAATTCAATTCAGCGTGGGAAAAACTATTAATTTTTTTCATAACCTGATTGCGCAGCTCTGTCCCAAAATTTTGGGAAGCCACAGAGGCATAATATTGGCAAATCACGGCACATAGCAATCCAACTACCGACATCAAAACCATCCAACCCGTCATTTGCCAGACAACCTGGTTATCATTTTGGCGAATGCCCATATCCACTAACTGTGCCATTAGTAAGGGCAAAATTAATTCAAAAACGGCTTCTAAAAATTTGAAAAAAGGACCCAAAATAATTTGTTTGCGGTATTTTTTTGCATAAACCAATAACTTAAACATGGATAAACTCCTATTCTTTTTGTAAATGATTGCTATAAAATAATAATTAAAAAATAAAATCAGGCGGGATGATACCACTAATTGTTAGAAAAAATTGGAAGTATAAGCTGATAATTAACAAAAACAAAAAAGTATTCCCACTTTCAAAATTCAATTTATGTTTATTATTGTAACCTAGGATAGATATTGAGAAAAGGCAGGCCCTTTAGTTTTAGAAAAGCTGGCGAAGTTTGGTACAATGAGGGTAATTACCAATGAAAATGAGTAGAGGTGAAGAAATGAACGAATTTATTACAGTGGTATTATTATTTTTTTGTTATTCTTTTATCGGCTGGTTATGGGAAACGATATTTTGTTCGCTTAAGGCCAAAAAATTTGTCTATCGCGGCTTTTTAATGGGGCCGATAACCCCAATTTACGGGTTTGGTATTTTAATGGTTTTGTACTTTTTACGACCGTTTCATGATAATTTACTACTATTATATATCTTCGCAGCGGTGCTGGTGACAATTTTAGAGTATGTCACCAGTTATGGATTAGAAAAATTGTTCCATGCTTCATGGTGGGACTATCATGATGTACCGTTAAATATTAATGGTCGGGTGGCAATTCCTGTCTCTTTATTTTGGGGCGTTGGATGTGTATTGATTGTAAAAGTAGTTCAGCCCCAAGTCATGCTCGGCGTTAATTGGCTAGCGGCACATTTTGGTTTTTATCTACCGGTTGTCTTAATTGGTGTGATGATGTTTGATTTAGGCTATACCTTAGCAAACTTAGCTTCATTCCAAAGTATGACCAAAAAAATTGCCTCAGAGTTAGATCAGCGTAAAGAAGAATTAAAAGACAGCTTTGACACAAAAAAAGATACGGTACAGCAGCGTCTGGCCTTATCCCAATACTTTAAAGAGCATCCTGAAGCGGAAAATGCCTTTCCCCGCTTGAATTTTCACCAAAGAAGACTGTTAAAAAACTTTAAAGGGTTGAAATTAGACAATGTAAAAAGTTTAGAAGATGTCCGTCATTACGTGGCAAATCGAAAAAAAAATTAGCTTTATGTTACGAAAATATTACGAAAAATGTAAGCGAGGAGAAGCTAGTATTTTCCTCGCTTTTTCGTTGCTAAAAACTTTTAAGAAATAGTTAAATTCGATTTACCTTCACAGCATCTGTAACAAAATGTAATCTAACTGAAATGATACATACACCTTTCCTTTGTATAATAAGTGGCATTGGAGATTAGAAAAGAAAGGTGTGGATTTTGTGAAGGCAAAAAAATTGGTGACAGTTTTGACAGCTGTTGTAGCCATCAATCTTGTCAGCCCGGTATTTGCAGCTGCGGAATCAATGGGCTCTTTAAATGAGCAAGAGTCTGCAATCACACGTCAAAGTAATCAAATCAGCGCTGAGGTACAACTGGCCTTAAACGACGTGAATGACAAATACGATCAGGTAGAAAAGACAAAAGCAAAAATTGCTGAAAATGAAGCAACATTAAAAAAAGCACAACAAGATATTGCAACCACGCAAAAAAGTATTGAGAAAAGAAAAGAAATCATGGCAGAACGCTTAAAAGAAATTCAAGTAAACGGTGGGGCAGAGCGTGATTGGTCCGTCTTATTAGACGCAGACAATCTGCAAGAATTCATCAACCGTGCTTATGCCATGACGTTATTGCAGAATGCGCAAAAACAAAAAGTTGCCGACTTAAACACAGAAAAAGAAAAATTGGAAAACTTAGAGCTTACGGCGCAGAAAACCTCTGCAAGCCTAAAAGAAAATAAGACCAGTTTAGAGGCTGAAGCAGGGGAATTGGATAGTAAAATTGCTAACTTGAAAAATCAATTAGCTGAAAATCAAAGCACCCTACAAAAAATTGCCCAAAGTAAAGAAGTTGAACAAGCCCGTCTAACAGCGCAAAAAGCAGCAGATGAAAAGGCAGCAGCGCAAAAAGCTGCCGCCGAAAAAGCAGCAAAAGAAGCTGAAGCTGCTAAACAAAAAGAAGCGGCTGAAAATACCGCAAGCTCATCTACAGGTAATAATACCAATAGTAGCTCTGAAACAAACACTAATAATACTACGAATAATTCAAGCTCCACTAATAATTCTAATAATGATGCTACCAATAATAATGATAATAACAACACTGGCAGTTCCACTAGTGGTGGCCGTACCATGATGATGGAATCAACTGCATATTCCTATGCCGAACCAGGTGCTAGCTATCTAACGGCCAGTGGGACAGATTTACGTCAAAATCCACAAGCAGTCGCCGTTGATCCAAGCGTGATTCCCCTGGGAACTGTAGTTGAAGTTCAAGGCTACGGCGTTGCGTTAGCGCTAGATACCGGTGGTGCAATTAAAGGAAACATTATTGATGTGCATTTTCCAACAGTTGCCCAATGTACAAAATGGGGCCGTCGTCAGGTACAAGTGACGATTCGAGGTTAATTTTCTAGTGACAAACCGAAAATCGTAAATAAAAATGTAAGAACTGGTATCAACGTGTGTTGGTACCTTTTTTTACGATCTTTTAACTCGTGACTTGCTTGTTTTGATAGAATTATGATGAAATTTATAAATTTTTTATAAAAAAATCTAAATTTGTTTAAACTGAAAAAACGTTTTCTTTATAAAGGTATAGAAAATTTGATTTTATTGAAATGTTATCCAATTTCATCTTTTTAAGAAAAAAATAGTTTCACGTGGCGCATTTCTGGTAATCATTATTTAGTTGAATTATTGCAAATTTATAGTATTTGTTATTAAAAAAATAAGCTAGTCTCTTTTTTGTTAAAAAAGAATTTTTTATTCTAGATTGTGAAGAGAGGCAACATTTTAAATAGCCCTTTAAAATGTTGCCTTCTTAACGTATAATAAGCTAGAGATTTTGCGAAAAAAAGTGTTATATAATAGAAAAGTTAGTTAGGAGTGTGTATCAATGGGTAACCCCCTTATTAAAACGATCGCAGTCGCAGCTGTGGGAATCGGTGCAGTCGCGATTTGTTTTGTCGGTTATCGTGAAAACAACAACAAACAATATCAGCAAAAAGTAAGTTATGCTGAAACTGCCGTTGAAAAAGATCAAGAACGATTAAAAGAAGTGGATAGTGATCTTACATCACTTTATTCAAACAAGGACAAAGTTTTTTTGAAGAAGGACTTGAAAGACGCTGAATTAACCCAAGTTGGTGCTAAGTTGGACGGTGTTAAAGTTTCAGCAGATGATTTCGGTATCGAAGAAACCGATGTGCCAAAAAACATGAAAACTATTGCTAAAGAAAAAGAAACATTAAACAAGCAAATGTCAGATGCCGAAAGTAAGTTTGCCATTCAAAATAATGTGAATGACTTATTTGAAAAACCAGTTACCGATTGGCAAAAAGCACAAAATAATGTCGTTATTAAAGCTAAAGTAAAAGATACAGATGTCGGTGCCGTGCGAGAACGGCTAGGTTTTGTTCAAGAAAGTGATTGGACGAAGCTAGTAAAAGAGTATCTTTCTTATGCAGATGCCCAGATAAAACGAGTAACAAGCATTAATAAGTCCCTTGCTGGCCTATATTCCATTAGAGTTATCTTTTCATATAAAAGATACCCGTTCGTCGGTGGTACAAGTTATTTTAGGCTGTGTTTGGTTACTATTTTTTCCAAACATTCCCTATTTAGTGACCGATATTGTGCACTCGGATATGTTGCAGTTATATAATTATGCTGATGGTAGCAGTTTGCCAAGTGTGCGGTTGTGGGCGTTGTTAATTGCTTTGTTTTTAGTAATTTTTGCTTTTAATTTGTGGGGATTCTCTGAGTTATTAAAGCTGGCCCGTTATTTCAAAGATAGACTGAACTTGCACCGGTATGTAATTCGCTTTATCGTTGGTGCGATTTGTTTTCTTTCTTCGATGGGAATTTATGCGGGGAGATTTCCGCCGCGCTTACATTCTATCTATTTTCTGACCGATCCATTAAAAGTTTTCGATATTGTTTTTTTGCAGTGGTCACAGAAAAAATTGGAATTTGTTTTATTATTCTTTGTTCTTCATTTGGGAATTTTGATTGTATTGTATATTCAGAACTTGTTAATGGGGCGTAAAGGCGAAAATATTTAAAAAAATAATTGGCTAGAGTTGTATTTTGTACTGATTTCCAAAAGTTAGATCAAAAATCTAACTTTTGGGTGTCAGTATTTTTATGGCTTTAGCCAATTTCTATTTTCTGGCTTCTCGTTGGTTTTATAGCCGCTTTTATGGTACTTTTGAATTAAAGAAAAGGGTTTTATATGAATGCTTTTTTATTTAAGAGTGCTTAGGAGGGGATAAAATGAGTCATTACCAAAATATTTTAGTAGCGATTGACGGTTCAAAAAATGCGGAGAAGGCTTTTACTGAAGCTGTTGCTTTAGCCAAAGCAAACAATAGCAAGTTGTATCTGGCTTGGATTATTGATGAGGCATCACTGTCTACGAGTTCATTTGCTGTTTCGAAAATTTTAAAAGAAGAGCAAAGCAAGGCAAAGATGGTATTAGCTGATTTAGTGGGGCAGGCTCGCAATGCTGGGATTGAAAATGTTGAAGAGATTTTAGAAGTGGGTGAGCCAAAAAACTACATTACTCAAACAATTCCTAAAAATTATGAGCTTGATTTAATCGTTGCTGGTGCGACAGGAAAAGGCTCCTTAACGCGAGAAAAAGTGGGCTCAACCATTCAATATATTGTAAATCATGCGCCCTGTACGGTACTCATGGTGAAGTAATTTTAAAAAGTAAAAGCGACTGTTGGTGGCGTCTTTTAGACGTGCCAACAGTCGCTTTTTATATGCTTCATTTTTTGTTAGCCAGTTGAAGAGGGGGGCACAACTGGCTAACAAAAAAATTAACAACTTATTTTGTTTCTAGATCATGTAAGAAGAGACCACTTAATAATTTTGGTTCAAACCAGGTTGATTTTGGCGGCATGATTTTCCCAGCGTCAGCAACATCTAAAAGATCTGTCATAGCTGTCGGGTATAAGGAGAAGGCGACTTGCCAAGCACCACTGTCGACTAATTTGACTAATTCTTCAGGGCCGCGAATACCGCCGATAAAGTCAATTCGTTTATCGACTCTAACATCTTTAATTCCAAAGATTGGGGCAAAAACATTGTCTTGCAATAAAGATACGTCCAAGCGTTTTACCGGATCGGTGTTTTTGATTGTCTCTTTTGCACTTAGCGTATACCATTGTCTAGCTAAATACATTTGAATTTGACCTGGTGCATCGGGTTTTGTTTTCGTTGTTTTTTCAATTGTAAAACTAGACTTGAGCTGATCTAAAAAAGTATCTGTAACAGGAACATTGACAACACGATTGTATTCCCAAATGGCGAGTTCATTTTCTGGAAAGACGATAGCTAAAAAGTGATCACTTTCAGGATTACTATTTTTTTGCGCCCGTTTTTCTAAACCAACTTTAACTGCTGATTCGGTTCGGTGATGACCGTCTGCAATATAAAGGGCCGGGACTGCTGCAAATAATTTGGTTAAGGCTGCAATTTTGTCTGTATCATCAATTACCCAAACTTTATGATTTACATCGTGGTAGCTGTCAAAATTATAAGTAGGCTCGTGATTTTCCTGCCAAGCTTTCATAATTTTTTGAATTTCGTCTTCATGACGATAAGCTAAGAAAATGGGGCTGGTATTGGCATCACAAGCTTTGATGTGGTTAATCCGATCGACTTCTTTTTCTGGGCGGGTAAATTCATGTTTTTTAATTTTACCTGCGACATAATCATCAATTGAAGCACATAGGGCTAAACCTGTTTGGCTGCGACCATTCATTGTTAGTTGATAGAGATAAAAATAAGGTGCGTCGTCTTTTTTTAGCCAGCCTTTCTTTAAAAAGTCGGCTAAACTAGTGGCAGCTTTTTGATAGACGGCTGGATCATAAGGTGACAGTTCTGGTGGCAAGTCAATTTCAGCGCGATCGATATGAAAATAGCTATAAGGATTTCCTAAAGCCATTACCCGGGCTTCTTCACTATTAATGACATCATAAGGTAAGGCGGCAACTTTTGCGCTTAAGTTTTCCGCCGGACGAATTGCTTTAAAGGGACGAATATCAACCATTAATACCCCACCCCCGGGTTTTTAATCACCCGCACGCGAATAATGTCGGGATTTTCTTCTAAGCGCGCGGCAACAGCTTGCGCATTTTCTTGCTCGTCACAATTAATGTCCACCAAAGTATAGGCATAATCATCTCGACCACGATTGACCATATTGTCGATATTGATATTCATATCCGCGATGGTTGAAGAGATTTGGCCTAACATATTTGGAATATTTTTGTTAATAATCGTGATCCGATAAGGAGAGTGAAAGGCCATCTCAACGGTTGGAAAGTTAACAGAGCGTTTGATAGTGCCTTCTTCTAAAAAGCGTTTTAGTGTTCTAGCAGCCATTTTGGCACAGTTCACTTCAGCTTCTTGGGTTGAAGCACCCAAATGTGGCAAGACTAAAACTTTGTCGTTGTGTAATAATTTTTCATCCGCAAAGTCGGTTGTATAACCAGCCAGCTGTCCTGCTTTCAATGCGTTTAAGACGGCAGTATCATCAACAATGCCACCGCGAGCAAAGTTAAATAGTTTGGCACAACTTTTCATTTTTGCCAACTGTGCTTCACCAATCATGCCTTTGGTTTGCTCGGTTAACGGCACATGGACGGTGACAAAATCACAAGTTGTCAACACATCTGCCAATTCATTGGCACGGGTCACGCGTCGTGAAATACTCCAAGCGGTATCAACAGAAACGTAAGGGTCATAACCCACAACTTCCATGCCTAATCGGTAAGCGTCGTTTGCAATCATAGCACCAATAGCCCCAAGGCCGATGACACCTAATTTTTTTCCTTCTAATTCATGGCCCGCAAATTGCTTTTTATTTGCTTCGGCTTGTTCTTCCACATCAGCACCGGTCAAGGTTTGAATCCACTGGGCGCCTTGTAAAATTGGGCGCACGGATAACAATAAGCTGGCGATGACCAATTCTTTGACGGCATTGGCATTTGCGCCTGGGGTATTGAAGACCACAATCCCTTGTTTGGTACATTGTGTAACCGGCACATTGTTGGTACCCGCACCTGCTCTGGCAACAGCGACGACACTTTCAGGAAAAGCGTAATCGTGTAATTTTTGACTGCGTAAAATAATACCATCAGGAGTTTTGCTTTCGTTAATGGCGTAATTATCTTTATCAAAGCGATTCATGCCTTCAGGGGCAATCGCGTTAAATGTTTTAATATGGAACATCTTACAGTCCTCCATTTTCTTTTTCGAATTTTTCCATGAAAGTCACGAGCGCTTGTACGCCTTCTTTTGGAAAGGCATTGTATAGGCTTGCCCGCATACCGCCAACTGAGCGATGGCCTTTTAAGTTTTCAAAGCCTGCTGCCAATGCTTCTACATTAAATTTTTGATCCAATTTGGCATTGCCGGTTACAAACGGAATATTTGTCAGAGAACGGCTATCTGGGCGCACTGGACTGGTAAATAAATGCGATTTTTCGATTGCATCGTAAAGTAATTGAGCCTTTTCTTGATCTTGCTTTAAGATTTCAGGTAGACCACCAAGCTCTTGCAACCATTTGAAAACCAATTGCGCAATGTAAATGGCAAAGGTTGGGGGCGTATTGTATAAAGAGTTTGCCGCTGCTTGCGTTTTGTAATCTAACATGGGCTCGTTTACTTCATACAAACCTAGCAAATCATCGCGAATAATCACAACAGTTAAACCAGCAGGGCCGATATTTTTTTGTGCGCCGGCGTAGATGATACCAAAGTCTTTTACATCGTAGTCATTGGCTAAAATATTTGAGGACATGTCGGCTACAATCGGGACATTCCCGGCATTGGGAATACTTTTATAAGCTGTTCCGACAATGGTATTGTTGGTTGTAATGTGCAAGTAAGCAGCATCTTGATCAATCATATCAGGGGTAATTTCTGGAATATAGGTAAAGTTGTCTTTTGCTGAAGAAGCAATCACTTCAACTTCAACGTTGCCTAATTCTTTGGCAGCTGCAATTGCTTTTTTAGACCATGAGCCGGTATTAACATACAGGGCTTTTTTATTTTGCGCTAAATTTAATGGCACCATTGAAAACTGTAAACTCGCGCCACCTTGTAAGAATAAAACATGGTAGTTGTCCGGAATATTCATTAATTCCCGCAAGCGTTTTTCGGCGTCTTTAATTATCGCATCAAAAAGGGAGGAACGATGACTCAACTCCATCACGGACATGCCGCTACCTTTGTAATCCGTAAATTCGGATTGGGCCTGCTCCAAAACGGGTGTAGGTAATACGGCAGGACCGGCTGAAAAATTGTAAACAGTCATAACTATTCTCTCCTTTGAAAAAGTAATTTTAACTCTAAATGAGTTATCGCCTATTGTAACAGATGAATTTCAGCTTTTAAAGTAATTTTTCAGAAAATTGCAAATAAACAACACGCAATTGTTAATTTAAAAAAATACTAACAAAGTAGTTAAGTGAAAATAATCACAAATACTCAAAATGAAATAACGAAAAATTTATTTAAAATTTTTTTCAAAAGCCTTTGACATTTTCCCGTGAAGTTTCGTTGTTAAAGTGTAAGGGCGCTACTTACGATACTAAATCAAAAAACTGCTTTTGAAACGGCCGTAAAAAGGTAGTTTGCCAATCAAATTATTAATTATAAGGAGGCAACAAAATGAAAACACATGTTAGCACAAATTTAACAGTTACATTTTTAGAACCGGGGAAAGAAAGTCTGACAAAACAGAAGTTTTCAAATAGCGTGGAAAATCCCCTTGAAGTTGACGTGTTAGCTTTCGGGCGCGCCTTTAGTCAGTTGTTACCAACTGATGTTAGTTATAACAGTGTCGTAGAGACAAAAGAAATCGAATATACCGCGTAATAAATAGTAGGCAAGAGAGTCTAGAAAATTGAAATTTTGAAAGGAGAAAAACAAGATGAAAAAACTGCATTTGACTTTTTTTAATAGTGAGGGGAAAAAACACAAAATGATTCCCCGGGTTGCAAATGAAAATTTGGATGCCACAAAAATTCAGCAAGTAATGGAAGAAATCAGTGGGTCGGCTTTGTTTGTCAAAAATGGAGTAACATTGTTTGTTGCCCCAGCTAGTGCAAAATATGTTGAAACCATTGAAACAGAGCTTTTTGATACAGAAGGATAAACATCGTTAGGTAAAAAGACTGCGCTAAAAAGTAAAGGATAGCTGAAGTTATGTCCCAGCCTAGGCCTTAGTAAAACTTTGGTGCAGTCTTTTTTACATTTTTTTACAAGAAGGAGGCTATTATGATTTTAAAACCAGTGATCATTGACATTAGTGAATGGCAACTACCAGAGGCGATTGATTACAATATCTTAGCAAAAAATATTGCCGGAGCGATTGTTCGGGTACAATACGGTTCATTACATCGGGATGTGCATTTTGAAACACATCTTAAAAAATTGCAGGAATACAAAGTTCCGGTGGCAGTTTATGCATGGGTGAGAGGTACCAGTATCTCCGACATGAAACAAGAAGCCCGCGATTTCTATCAACGCGCTAAGAAGTTTCAACCAACTTTTTGGTGGTTAGATGTAGAAGAAAAATCATATTCTGATATGCGTAATGGCTGTGAAAGTTACCGTCAAGAGTTGAAGCGTTTGGGAGCAAAAAAGGTGGGTGTCTATATTGCCAATCACTTATATCATCAATTTAATTTAGCTGTCGAAAAATTCGATGCTATTTGGATTCCAACTTATGGTCAGAATAATGGCCGTTATGAAGGCTTTAACCCGACTTGTACCACGCGGTATGATCTGCATCAATATACGTCAAATGGTCGCATTTCTGGCTACAAAGGAGCAATGGATTTAAATCGGCTAACTGGCAGTAAAGATTTTGGAGTACTTTTTGATACAAAATTGCTTGAAGACCAAAAGCCAACCTTACCACCAACTAATTCAGTTTCAGGAGGATTAAAAAAATTGAAAACATTTACTTTAAATACGGCTGTCTACTTGCGAGAAAAAGCAGACACTAAAGCTGGTGTGATTGCCTTACTTCAAAAAGGCGACCAGATAAAATTTGATGATATTATTTTAAACCAAGGTTATTTATGGGGTGTGCAACCGCGAGCTAAAGGAAAAAAAGGATATCTAGCTTTAGGAAAAATAACAGCACACGGTGGAATAAAATAAAAAAATAAGACTTGGATGAATTCATCCAAGTCTTATTTTTGCTAAGATTCTAGCCATAATAACGTAAGGAATAACACTCTCCCCTACACGCTGTCGGAAATCTTCCCCAAAATTTCCTTTGAATTTATTATAGTATAGGATGAAGATAAAGTTAAATAAAGTGACTTTCCGAAAAAGAATAAAATAATTGAAGGAAATGAATTTATTTGCTACTATACTTACAAATAGTAAGTTGTAAGCACTTTGAGATTTATTGCAATTTTTTTGAGTCTAATTAGAAAAAACAACTGGTTATAGGCCAGCTATAAGGCAGAATTTTGCTAAAGGGATTTTTAGATTTGTTCAAAATTTGACTTATTGTGCCACAAGGTCCTTTATGATGCTAGACATGCAAAAAAACTTTTAAGGTAAAGCGTTATTCATTATGAGCGGTTAATCGAATGCTTCAGGTGATTTTTGCTGGATACGACACAAATAGAATTTTTTATCTTAAACTTATTTTTAAGCACGCTATTAAAATGGCTAAAACGGAGGGAGAATAATGAAATACTTATACGATGCTGGAACTGCAGGTAGTAAGAAGTTATTATTATTACATGGTACGGGCGGAGATGAAAATTCTTTAGTGGATATTGCCCGTTTTTTAGATGGGGGATGTGCGGTTTTATCTTTTCGCGGGGAAGTAGAAGAAGACGGGATGAATCGCTTTTTCAAGCGCAATGGCTTAAATCAATTTGATTTAGCTAGTTTGGAAAAAGAAACAGATAATTTATATGAAGAAATCAAACGAATTAGCGCAGAGAAAAATGTGCCTTTAAGTGACTGGGTTTTAGTAGGGTATTCCAATGGTGCTAACATTGCGGCCCATCTGTTATTAGAGCGGCAAACGCCATTAACCCAAGGCTTATTTTTTCATCCCATGTCACTGGGAGTGCATGAAAAACAATTTGAGCTAAAAGATAAACGAATCTGGCTTTCTTTTGGTCAGGGCGATCCAATTGTTTCGCCTGAATCTTTTAACGAACTTGCAGAAGCATTTGATAGTCGGGGGGCAGATTTAACGATTAAGCAAACAAGGCAAGGTCATCAATTAACCGCAGATGAAGTAAACCAGGCCCGAAATTGGCTTCACCAGCTCCCAATGTAAAAAAGATTTTAAAATAAAAATAGTCAGCCTTACGTCATAAGGAAAAATTTTAAAGAAATGTTTGAACAGTTTTAGGTAAATTTCGACGGATTGACTGCGGGCTGCTTTTTTATATTCAAAGGGAGAATAATTTTTTTTGCAGGAGTTCTTGTGATTTAAGATCATGATTGTCGGATTTTTTTGAATAGCTCTTTTGTGCATGAAGCTAAAAGCGAAAAACAATTTTTGAAAATTTCCTCCTTATTTTTTTGTGTCAATAGAGTTTGGACAGTTTTACATCGTTTAACTTTATTCAGTTTTTTTGGATAATTGTCGTAATTTTCTGAATCATTTTCTAGTATTTACTGAAATTTATTTCAGATTGTGCTAAAATAGCAAAAATATCAAATTCTTGTCGCAGACAGGTTCAAATTTAGTCATAGGGGTGTAGCTGATGGAAAAAGGGTATCGCATTGCTGTTGTGGGCGCAACAGGAGCTGTAGGAACAAAAATGATCGAGATGTTGGAAGAAACCACTTTACCAATTGAAAGTATCAAACTGCTGGCTTCAAAACGTTCGGCTGGAAAAACCAGAGTATTTAATGGTGTAACCTTAACAATTGAAGAATTAGTGCCTGATTCTTTTAACGATGTAGATATTGCTTTGTTTTCTGCGGGTGGGGGGATTTCAAAAATTTACGCGCCAGAAGCGGTGAAACGCGGAGCAGTTGTGGTGGATAATACGAGTTATTTTCGCATGGATAAAGAAGTGCCATTGGTGGTACCAGAAGTAAATCCGGCTGCTTTAAAACGGCACAAAGGAATAATCGCAAATCCCAATTGTTCAACAATTCAAATGATGGTAGCATTAGAGCCAATTCGCAAAGAAGCCGGGCTAAACCGGATCATCGTATCCACCTATCAAGCAGTTTCAGGGGCAGGGGCAAAAGCGGTTGAAGAATTAAAACGAGAAGCCAAAGAATTCTTAGCCGGAAAATCAAAAGATGAATTGGATCCACAAATTTTGCCAGCCGGAAGTGATAAAAAACACTATCCAATCGCTTTTAATGCGCTGCCACAAATCGACGTTTTTGCTGAGGATGATTACACGTATGAAGAGTGGAAAATGATCAATGAAACCCATAAAATTATGGAAGACGATGCTATAAAAGTTGCTGCAACTTGTGTTCGGATTCCTGTAGTCAGTGGACATTCTGAATCTGTTTATATTGAAACAAAAAAAGAAATGTCACCCCAAGCAGTTAAAGATCTATTAGCAAAATCACCCGGTGTGACACTAGAAGATGATCCAAGCCAACAAATTTATCCCCAAGCGTTAAACAGCGTTGATAAAAAAGATACATTTGTCGGTCGGATTCGCCGCGATTTAGATGTCAAAACTGGGTTACACATGTGGGTCGTATCGGATAACTTGCTAAAAGGTGCGGCCTGGAATTCCGTACAAATTGCAGAAACCTTGCATGAGATGGACTTAGTTCGCATACCCAAATAAAGTTGTTTTGAAAAATTTAAAAAACGTTGCAAGTAACTGATAACG
Source organism: Enterococcus montenegrensis (assembly GCF_029983095.1). Taxonomy (NCBI): domain Bacteria; kingdom Bacillati; phylum Bacillota; class Bacilli; order Lactobacillales; family Enterococcaceae; genus Enterococcus; species Enterococcus montenegrensis. The sequence goes on along the minus strand of NZ_CP120467.1, from coordinate 2,140,833 downwards.
TGTTAAAGCTTTTTGCTTTTAGACTTTATGCAGGTAAACTTGGAACGTTTTTTTGTGTACTTTTTATTGAGCCTTAAAATGCAGTGCGTGTTTTAAAAATCGTACTTTCATTTTTAGGAGTGTGTAGCTTATCTAACTTTTTTATAGTCAGCCTTTCAAATAATGCGCTGTGCAATAAGTCAAAGGAAAACGATTTATTGCAATTCTACCTTAATGCTTAAAAGTAAACCGAGTTCGTGCAGTTTTTTTATAGCGGGCACTTAAATTCGTTAATTTTACTAAAAGATTTTTTGCTGCAAACCGCTTCCATGATAAATTAGCAGTTCGTCGCCGCTTTTTGCCACTTTTTAGTGTATAATGGACAGTGGCTAGTTGGGCACAGAAAAGAAAATATTATATTTATATAGAAAAAATTTGAGAGGTGAATGTTTTTGAGTAACATCAAAATCATTCCATTAGGCGGCGTCCGTGAAAACGGTAAAAACATGTACATCGCTGAAGTGGAAGATGATATTTATGTATTAGATTGTGGGTTGAAATACCCAGAAAATGAATTATTGGGAATTGACACAGTTATTCCTGATTTTACTTATTTAGTAGAAAATGCAGATCGTGTTGTCGGTGTCTTTTTGACCCACGGACATGCGGATGCCATTGGGGCGTTACCTTACTTTTTGGAAAAAGTTGATGTACCTGTCTTTGGAACAAAGCTAACAATTGAGTTGGCAAAAATTGGCGTTCATAAAAATGATGCCACCAAAAAATTCCGGGATTTTCATATTATTGATGAACATACGGAGATTGATTTTGGGACAACGACAGTCGGCTTTTTTAGAACTACCCACTCAATTCCAGATTCGGTAGGGATCACTTTGAAAACCAAAGTAGGCAATATTGTCTATACTGGTGATTTTAAGTTTGATCAGGCTGCTGTGCCAATGTATCAAACCGATTTTGCGCGGATTGCTGAAATTGGTAAAGAAGGTGTCTTAGCGCTATTAAGTACTTCTAGTAATGCTGAAAATCCGACGCCAGTCGCTTCAGAACGGCAAATTGCCGATGAAGTTTACGATACCATTAAGTATTGGGAAGGCCGCATTATTGTCGCCGGGGTAGCAAGTAATTTACAACGGGTGCAGCAAGTTTTAAATGCTGCATATCGTTGCAACCGGAAAGTCGTTTTAACTGGGCAAGATTTTGGCCGAATTATTCGGACGGCAATGAAATTAAACAAATTAGAATTGCCAGATGAAGATTTATTCATCACACAAAAAGAAATGAAAAACTATCCACCAGAAGAAATTATCGTTTTAGAGACAGGTCGAATGGGTGAACCGATTAAATCACTACAACGGATGGCTAATGGTTCCCACCGCACATTGCGCATTCAAGAAGGGGATTTAGTGTATATCACGACTACGCCAACTACCGCAATGGAAACCACGGTTGCCAAAACCGAAGATATTGTCTTTCGTGCTGGTGGCGTCGTAAAACAAATTTCTGATAATATGCGGGTTTCAGGTCATGCCAATCCCGATGATTTACAATTAATGTTAAATTTATTAAAACCAAAATATTTAATTCCAATTCAGGGGGAATACCGTCAATTAGCGGCCCATGCGCAACTGGCTCAATTAACTGGAATTCCGTTGAAGAATATCTTTATCACAGCTCGTGGTGATATTTTGGAATATAAAAACGGTCAAATGTCTCAAGCTGGTTCTGTACCGGCGGAAAATGTTTTGATTGATGGTATTGGTGTTGGCGACATCGGCAATATCGTGCTGCGAGATCGCAAAGTTTTATCAGAAGATGGCATTTTCATCGCAGTGGTTACAATTAATCGCCGTGAGAAAAAGATTGTATCTCCGCCACAAATCACTTCCCGTGGTTTCGTTTATGTAAAGGCGAGCCGTGATTTAATTCGGGAAAGTGCTGAAATGGTGAGTGAAATTGTTGAAAAACATTTACAAGACGAAGAGTTTGAATGGAGTAAATTAAAACAAGATATCCGCGATCGTTTAAGCCGTTACTTGTTTGAACAAACAAAGCGTCGACCGGTTATTTTGCCAGTTATTATGGAGTCATCCCAACGACAAAAAAGAAAATAGGCCAAAGACACCAAGACGAAAACTTTTCGTTTTGGTGTCTTTTTTTTGTAATAAATAAATTTTAGCTATTTGCGCCCACGGATTTTTTGCCAATTTTTTGCCTTTAGCAGGTCATCGCTTTGAAAAAAGTGTCATACAAGTTAAGCTGTAGTCTATTTTATATTTTTTAAACAAAACATATGAAATCTTTCTGAAAAACGATTATACTATTTTAGTGTCTATTTTTGGCAAAGGACAATCGCAATAAGGACTTGTCAAAATGGAAAAATAAAATAGAATAATGGTTTATTAAAAGAGTTTTTATTCTTTTACGAAAGGAAGTTTTGTATGCATACATACCAAGAAGATAAGGTTGTTCAAAAAAATCGTTGGTGGATATTGGTTGCAGTCTCGATGTTTACCTTTATGTCTACTTTAGATGGTAGTATTGTAAATATCGCGTTGCCAACTATTTCAAAGGATATGCAAGTACCAATGAATCAGTCAGAATGGATCGTCTCCATTTATTTAATGATGGTCTGTGCGTGTTTGTTATTATTTGGGAAAATTGGCGATAGCTGGGGGAAAATTAAAATTTATCGCATTGGAACCTTGATTTTTGTGATTGGATCTTTACTTTGTGGCTTTAATCACTCGTTAACTTTTCTACTGTTTGCCCGCGTTATCCAAGCTTTAGGAGCCGCGATGACGATGGCGACCAACACAGGTATTATTACCGAAGTTTTCCCTATGAATGAAAGAGGACGGGCGCTTGGGATGATTGGTGCCTTTGTATCTTTAGGTTCAATTGCCGGCCCTGGTTTAGGCGGCTTGATCTTGGCGCATTTTTCATGGGCGTATATTTTTTGGATCAATGTCCCAGTTGGGATTATCACCATGTTAATTAGTGAAAAATTCTTACCAAAAGATATTACACTAAGCGCAGAAAAAATTGATATGGGTGGCTTTGCCGCGGTTGCAGCGACGATTATGACCTTTTTTGGCGGTGTCTTTTTAGGACAAGAACACGGCTTTTTAACCCCAATTCCGTTAGCCTTGTTTGTCTTAGCCGTCATTAGTTTTTTCATCTTTTTATATGTGGAAAAGAAAGTGAAATTGCCTTTAATTACCTTTAGTATTTTCAAAAATAAAGTTTTTACTATGAGTTTAGTTACGGCTTTATTGATTTTTTCTTCTAACTTTTTTGTCAATGTCGTTATTCCGTTTTACCTTCAAAGTGCCCGTGGCCTTTCACCTAGTTATGCTGGACTTTTAATGATGGTCTTTCCATTTTTAATGGTAATCGGCTCGCCTTTAAGCGGCTATTTAACTGACAGAATGGGCCCAGAAATCTTAGTTTTAATCGGGCTTGTGATGTTATCAGTGACCCAATTAATGTATATGTTTATGCACGCGGATTCGCCTTTGTGGTATTACGTTGTGGCAACTGCTATCATGGGTTTAGGCAATTCATTATTTCAATCACCAAACAATACAATGGTTATGAGTAGTGTTACCAAAGAAAATCTGGGGGTTGCTGGCAGTTTGAACTCTTTTGCTCGTAATTTGGGCATGGTCGTAGGGATTTCGCTAGCGACAACTATCTTGTATAACGCCATGAGTTCGAAAATGGGAGAACGGGTGACAACGTACATTGCCAAGCGGCCAGATGTTTTCATTTATGGAATGAAAATTACTTTTTTAGGTTCGTTTTTACTTTGTTTAGCAGCATTACTTTTAACGCTTTATCGGGTGAAAAAACAAGGAGGCATCAGAAAACATGTCTAATGCAGTGGAAGAATATTTAACAAAAAACCAGATGCAATTTGAAAGTTTTACTTTTGATGTAAGTGATGAAGATGAAGGGCGCGCCCAAGCAGAAAAATTACAATTAGCTGTTACCACCATTTATAAGACCTTGGTTTTAAAAGGCAATAAAACGGGAACGGTGATTGCCTTAGTTCCCCTTGACGGACGCCTAGATTATAAAAAGACGGCGAAAGCTTCTGGTAACCGCAAAGTCGGCTTTCCCCCGATGGAATATGTAATGGATGCAACTGGTTATCCCCATGGTGCCAATACGCCAATCGGGATTTTCATGCAACATAAAGAATATAGCCAAGTTTTTGATACGAGTATTTTGAATCACGAAGAAGTTATTGTCTCAAGTGGCGAGTTGGGTCATAGTGTTAAAGTTAAAGTTGCAGATTTAATTGCATTGATTCAACCAATTCAAGCAGATATTTTGGCTGTGTAAGCCTAAAAAAGCAGATACAAAAGTAGTCGTTTTTAAACTACCTTTGTATCTGCTTTTTTTATAAGGAAAGTATCACGTTTTAACATGAACAAAGCGTTTTAAATCAGGGCATGCTCAAATTAGTTACACAAACTAGCTCTCCAAAAAATAAGGCGAAATTTCCAAAAATTTGCTAAACACCAAGTAAAAACACGCATAAGCACAATAAACGTTGTGTTTTTTAGTTATTTGGCTGTTCGCAGAGCGTATGAATCTAACAGTATCCTAGCCATAATCGATAAAGGTAAACGAGAGCGCACTTCGTAATCAGGAAAGAAGGAGCCTTCTGATTTAAAGCCAATAAAAGGAATTTCGATATACTCCATAATAGAAGAGTATCGGCTAGCGGTTAGTAAAACCGTACCAATTTCGGCTTCATAACAGTTTTTAGCAGCCACCACTAATTCTTCTGTTTCGCCATTTAATGAAACGAAAATTACGACGTCGTCTTTTGTAAGTTTACGGGAGATGTTGCGAATGATATTCGGATCGGTATGAAGTTCGCAATATTTATTTGTTAATTGCAATTTCACCATCATTTCTTGTGCAATTAATTCAGAAAACCCCCGTGCAAAAATCATGATGCGTTTGGCTGCATGAATACGTTGAATGGCATCTTCAATATTGCCAATTTCAATCATATTGATGGTTCGAATCACTTCTTGTTCGTTTTTTAAAATCGCCATTTTAATGCCTTCATCAATTTTATCTAGATGAGAGAAGTTGATGTTGGTATTTTCTTTTTCCTTTAAGGAGTGTTTAAACGCAGTAAAGCCCTCATACCCTTTCTTTTTCATTGTTCGAACGATCGTAGCAGTGGAAACATTCGCCAACTCACTTAATTTAACGATGGAATAATGTGGGATACTCGTAATGTTTTTTTGTATGAAATCCCATAGATATTGTTCTGACTCGCTTAATTTTACATCCATGATGTTATCCTTTCCAACTGATATTTGTTATTATTGTAACTTTTTACCAATTTGATGTACAGAGGGTTCAGAAAGTGAAAAAATTTTCAACTATTTTGCTCTCATTTGAAAACATTTACATAAATTATTCGTGCATAATAAAAATGAAAGGAGGGGACAAGATGATTTATACCTGTACCTTAAACTTAGCTATTGATTTGTTTATCGAAACGGATACAATGCAGCCACAAGTAGTAAATAGAACCAAAGATGATGATATCCAGGCCAATGGAAAAGGCGTTAATGTTTCATTGATTTTAAAACAGTTGGGAATAGACAATACAGCGTTAGGTTTTCAAGCTGGTTTTACGGGCCAATATATTAACGATTTTTTAACGAAAAAGGCAATTAGCACTCATTTTATCGAAGTTCCCGGTATGACACGTATCAATGTCTTCACCCAAGTTAATGAAACAAAAGAAGAATTTAAATTAGTCAATAAAGGACCTGAAATTCCAGCTGAAAAAACAACTGAATTTTTGACTGAATTAGAAAAGTTATTGCAAGAAGATGATTATTTATGTGTTTCTGGTAGTTTACCCCAAGGTGTTGCACCAGAAATTTTAGTAGCCATTAGTAAAATCTGTCATGAAAAGAAAGTAAAGCTGATTATTGACAGCAGTTATAAGGAAGTTTTGGATTGTCTTTTTTACAAACCGTTTTTGCTAAAGCCAAATGAAGAAGAATTAGCAGCTTGGTATGGTGTCACACTAAAGACAAAAAAAGATTATCTAGCCTATGGCAAGCGTCTTTTGGCAGAAGGTGCACAAAATGTTTTACTTTCTTTAGGTGGTGAGGGGGCAATCTTTATTAGTGAAGATATTGTCTTAGTTGGCAATTCACCAAAAGGACAAGTGGTGAATACAGCTTGTGCGGGGGATACTTTATTGGGCACTTTTATTGCGGGAATACTAAAAGAACAACCCTTAGCCGAAAGCTTAAAGTTAGCTATTGCAGCTGGCAGTTCAACCGCTTTTCGTAAAGGTTTAACAGATTTTTCTGATGTTAGTGACCTTAAAGAGCAAATCAATATTGAAGAACAGCGCAACAAAGACGAAATTTTAGCTTAATGATCGATTCAAAAAAACAAATTCAAAGAAATGAGGAGTGTCAAAATGGCAAAATATCAAATTATTGCAGCAACGGGTTGTCCGACCGGTATTGCCCACACGTATATGGCTCAAGAGGCATTGGAACAAGCGGCAAAGCGCAAAGGAATTACGATTAAAGTCGAAACTCATGGACAAGTTGGGGTAGAAAATGAGTTATCAAAAGAAGAAATCAAAGATGCGGATGCGGTTATTATCGCAGCAGACAAAGACGTACATGCAGAACGTTTTGCTGGTAAACGAATTATTGACGTATCGGTTAGTAAAGGGATTAAAGAAGCAGATCAATTAATTGAAGATGCCCTAGCAGGTAAAGGTCAAGTTGCTGCAGTCGCCAATACTGTCGAAGAAGTTACAACAGAAGCATCACAAATGAATATCGGACGTAGTATTTATAAGAATTTGATGAATGGTGTTTCCCACATGTTACCTTTTGTAGTAGCAGGCGGAGTTATCATTGCCGTTTCTTTTGCCATTTGGGGTGTTTATTCTTTTGATCCAAACGATGCGACATATAATGCCACTTCGGCGATGTTCAAATCAATCGGCGATGCGGCGATGGGAATGATGGTACCGGTAATGGCAGCTTATATTGCAGAAGGAATCGCCAAACGTCCTGGTTTAGTCGTTGGTTTTGTCGGAGGCTTATTAGCAAATTCTGGTGGTGCTGGTTTCTTAGGTGGTATTTTTGCCGGTTTCTTAGCCGGTTACTTCGTTTTACTTTTACAACGTTTGTTAAAAGTTTTACCAAAACAATTGGATGGTCTAAAGGCAATTTTCTTATATCCAGTAATCGGAGTAGCGGTTGTGGGGACAATCATGTCCTTGATTGCAGGGCCAATGAAAACGGTCAATGAAGGCATGATGAGTTTCTTATCTGGTTTTGAAAATTCTTCACCATTAGTATTAGGGATTATTGTTGGTTGTATGTGTGCTTTTGATATGGGTGGTCCAGTGAATAAGGCTGCTTATGTGACAGGGACAGCATTATTAGCGCAAGGTAATAGTAGTTTTATGGCAGGCGTTTCAGCAGCTTGTATCGCGCCGCCACTAATTACAGGTTTTGCTACATTATTCTTTGGTAAATATTTCGAAACAAATGATCGCAATGCCGGTTTAGTTAACTTTATCTTAGGTTCAACCCATATTACAGAAGGCGCGATTCCATTTGCGGCAAAAGATCCATTACGGGTTTTACCAACAATGATGTTGGGCTCATCTATCGCAGCTGTTTTAACGTATATGTTTGGCGTAAAAGTACCAGCGCCTCATGGTGGCTTTTTGGTCTTACCAGTGGTGGATGGTAAATTACAATGGGTCTTTGCTATTTTAGTTGGTTCCATTGTCGGTGGTGTCATTTTAGGGTTCATTCAGAAAAATCGTGTGACAAAAGCCGCAACAAAAGAAACAACTGAAACAAAAATCGAAGTACAAGCATAAAAAGTAAAAGCTGTAGTAAGTAAAAAATACTGCTGCAGCTTTTTTTAAGAAAGGTGAAAATCATGGCACTAATTAAAACAGACCATATTTTTTTAAAAGAAAATTTTACATCCCAAGATGAAGTCATGCACTTTTTAGCTGATCAGGCAGTTTCTCTTGGTCTTTCAAATGATGAAAACAAAGTTTATGCTAAATTATTAGAACGTGAAGCAGAAGGAACAACTGGTATGATGGATGGTTTTGCGATTCCCCATGCTAAAGATACGACTATTACAGCCGCGGATATTATAATTGTCAGCTTAGTTAATCCTGTTGACTGGCAAAGTTTAGATGGCAGTCCGACAGATTTTATTATTGCCTTATTTATTCCAGATTCTGAAGCTGGAACCACGCATTTAAAACTTTTATCCAGTGTCGCGCGTCTTTTGATGCATCAAGATGTAACCAAAGGATTAAAAGCAGCGGCAACACCTGAAGAAATTGCCAATCTCTTAAATAGTAAATTAGCCGAAAATTAAGGAGCGTATTTCATGACAACAGAAGCAAAAAAAGCCTTTATCAAACAATTAAGTGACAAAAATGGTGTGATCTCTGCCCTTGCGATCGACCAACGTGGTGCTTTAAAGAAAATGATTAATAAATACCAAGATACACAAGCACAAGCAGTTCAAATCGAAGACTTCAAAAAAATCGTGTCTTCTGAATTAACCCAATATGCTTCATCTATTTTATTAGACCCAGAATATGGCTTACCAGCTGCTAAAGTTCGCGACGAAAACGCAGGGTTATTGTTGGCCTATGAAAAAACAGGCTACGATGCTTCAACCCCAGGACGCTTACCAGACATTTTGTCTATCTGGTCAGTGAAACGTCTAAAAGAAGCAGGCGCAGATGCATGTAAATTCTTACTTTACTACGATGTAGATGAAAGTGATGAAATCAACGATCAAAAGAAATCCTTCATGGAACGAATTGGTTCTGAATGTGCCGCAGAAGATTTACCTTTCTTCTTGGAATTGGTTTCTTATGATGCCAATGACGCAGATACCAGCACCAAAGAATACGCGGTTAAAAAACCACATAAAGTTATCGAAATGATGAAAGAATTTTCAAAACCACGTTACGGCGTTGATGTTTTAAAAATGGAAGTTCCGGTTAATATGAACTATGTAGAAGGTTACGCAAAAGGTGAAGTGGCGTATACAAAAGCAGAAGCTATGGCTTACTTCAAAGAACAATCAGAAGCAACTGACTTACCATTTATCTTCTTATCAGCTGGTGTTACAGCTGAATTGTTCCAAGAAACATTGAAATTCGCCAAAGAAGCAGGCTCAACATTTAACGGTGTTTTATGTGGTCGCGCGACTTGGGCAAATGGCGTAGAACCTTTTATCACAGGTGGAGAAGATGCAGCTAGAGAATGGATGCAAACACAAGGCCGTAAAAATATTGAAGAATTAAACGAAGTACTCCAAGCAACTGCAACACCGGTTAAATTATAAAAAGGTTAGCTGCCTAAAAATATCTGAGAGAAGTATGCAGCTACAAGTAAAAGACCAGAAATTTCGAAAGCTTGAAAAATAACTTTCGGATTTTCTGGTCTTTTTGTCATCTAGAAAGGAAGTATAAATTTCCCTAAGAAAAACACTGATTTGACTGCCTTAACACTGCCTGCCACTTTCTAAGTGCCATACTTTACGCATAAGCTCTTAATGACATGAGCCAAAATCTTAGTTTGATGTCTAGGACTGAAAGATTCTTTTAGCTTTTCCTTTTTCTTATAGTAGCTAGTTTTGTTGCACAAATTGATTTCTATTTAGCTACACAAAATTGATTATCCCGTCTATTTTTTTGGAAGTTTAAAAATCAATTTCGTGACGCAACTTTTTTAGGCAAATGTGCCCAATAGCTCGGTGCTAGAAGTGACGAGGCTTATTTTGGGATAAAGTTTTGTCATGAAGATGCGATGTAATTCTTCATCGCGGCTACTGCAAGCATCCTCTACTACGATGACACGATAGCCGAATTGATACGCATCTAAAGCGGTAGCGTAAACACCATTTTCTGTTGCAACGCCAGTTAGAATTAAGGTATCAATGCCCCGTCGGCGTAATTGCAAATCCAAATCTGTGCCAAAAAATGCCCCCGGATTGTGTTTGGTAATGGTAACGACATTTGCTTTAGTTGAATTTTCTATTTTAAGAGCAAGTTCGTCATAATCTTTGGCTAATGTTAAAGGTTGGCGCTTTTTTAAATCAAAATTCAAGTAACCAAAAGTAGTGGCGTCTACTTTAACCAAAGCGACCAAGCCAAGTTTTTCAAGCAACGTAGCTACTAGTTGCTCATTTTTTTGAAGAACTTCACTAGCCAAATAAGGAGTTAAAGTGCCGCTGTTTAAAATTCCTTTTTGCAAATCAATCGCGACAAAAGCGCATTTTTTTAAATTGAGGGTTTCAATCATATTAATACCTGCTTTCTTTTAATTGGGAGAAATTTGTTGCATAGTTCAAAATATTTAAAACGATGAATAAGGCAGATACAAAAAAGACATAGCGATAATCAAAGTAAGCTGATACAGTCGAACCGATTAAAGGTCCGCCAATAGCGCCAATAGACTGCATCGTTTGGTTATAACTAAAAATCCGTCCGGTTGCTTCTTGGGGGCTATTTTGCGACAAAATAATTTGCACACTAGGGGCTAGTGCCGAATCGCTCACACCGATAAACAGCCGTAGCAAGATAACTTGCCAAATTGCGTGGCTAAAACCTAATGTCAAATAGATGGTAAAAGATAAGACAAGGCCAAAAAGTAAAATTTTATATTGGCCAATTTTGTCACCTAAACGTCCGAATAAAGGAGCAAAAAACAACATGACGACCCCTGGAGCAGAGGCAACGATACCGCTGTAAATGGTAACAAGGTGTGGATTATGTACGAGCTGACGAACATAAAGACTTAAAATTGGGCTAATGGATTTATCGGTTAATTGCAAAATCGTCGTAGTCAAAAGCATGGCAATGATTACTTTAGGATGGTCAATCACTTGGGTTAACGCTTTAGCACTTAAAACTTTGTCTTTTGGTTTTGGCGTAAAATGTTCTTTGACAAAAAAGACGGTCAATAAGAAAACAAAAAACATAATGATACCAGTAATCCAAAAAGTCATCTTATAACCGGCATGGGCAACCACAACACCACCAAACAACGGACCTAATAAGGTGCCGGCTACAGTCCCGGTTGAAAGAGTACCAAGTACACGACCAGAATGCTCTTTTGGGGTAATAATAGCCATTAAGGCAACTGAATTACTGGTGTATCCAGAAAAAGCACCTAATAAAAGGCGTAAAATCAGTAATTGCCAAGCCTTCGTGACAAAGCCCATGGAAAAAATCATAATGGCCATACCTAAACTAGCGCGAAGTAACATGGGTTTGCGCCCTTTTTGATCGGCTAGCTTGCCCCATAAAGGTGAAACAATCGCCATGGTAATAAACGTGCTAGCAAAAATTAAACCAGATTGGAAACTTAATTCCTTTTTTGTGAAGACTCCTAGAGTATCTACGTATAATGATAAAAAAGGTGAAATTAAACTAGAGCCAATTCCAGTCATAAAACTACCGAACCATAAAATAAGGAGGTTGCGTTGCCAGAGCTCACCACTGGCAAAATAATTTTTAAATTTTGTCAAAACAGTCACTTCACTTTCGTTCCATAGATTAAACTACGATTCGTAGTTTGTCAACTATCGTTAGTAGTTTAAACAGCTTTATGGTAAAATAGCCGCGAGGAGGGGCTTTTATGAAACGGCGGGATTTAACACCGAAAAAAATCATTTTGAGCTATATTGCATTAGCAGAAAAGATGGGCTTAGCCCAAGTAACATTTCCCCGCTTAGCTGAAGCGTTAGGGATTAAACCACCATCTTTATACAATCATTTTAAGAATTTAACGGACTTAAAAGTTCATACTGCGATTTTTCTCCATGAAAAATTACATGAATATTTGATCACGCAATTGATGGGCAAGACAAAAGAAGCAGCCTTATTAACCTATGGTGAGTCTTATCGGACTTTTGCTTTGAAGTATCAAGCGGTTTATGAATTGTTAAATACGATTCCAAGCTTCAATAATGACGCACTCCTTTTAGCAGGGCGGAAAAATACAGTCTTATTGTCCCAGCTCCTTTCTTCTTTTGGATTATCTGAAGAAGAAGTCTTGATGGAAAGTCGAGGATTTCGTAGTCTTCTTCATGGCTATGTTAGTTTGAGCCAGTTAGGTTATTTTCAAAATGCGATGCTGGATGCAGATGAAAGTTTTGTCGCAGTATTAGTACAATTTGTTGAAACGATTGAAAAAAAAGCTGAAAATAGCCATCATTAAGTTGAAATACTTTCGTAAAGTTTGCGGCATAATTTGGCTAGAGGAATAAGCTAGGTAGAAAATTACTTACTCATGCAGTTAGGGTAATTTTTAGCTTGAAGGATTAATTAGGGGTAATTTTACATTAGCGCAGCAATACAGCAGATAATAAAATGATGACGTATATTTTTTATTGGTTTTGCGATTAGAGTGGTACTTTTTTATAAGCCAGATAAAATTTTTTATCTCTTTTAAGGGGCAAGAAGGCTTTGGTCATAGAGCTGATCTTTTCTCAGTTTAAAAAATCGGAATGCAAAAGGACTATTTCTGCTAATTCCGATTTTTTTTCATGCCTTTTTCTGTTTAAGTCTGTTACAATAGAAAAGTAAAAACTGTATTAGTTTTATTTTGCAAAGTAAGGGGGAGAAACGATGAAAATCACCTATCACGGTCATTCCGTAATCGCTGTCAAACTAGAGGATGGTACGGATTTATTATTTGACCCATTTATTACTGGTAATCCTAAAACAGATTTAGTAGCAGAAAAAGTACAAACAGATTATATTTTGGTAACTCATGGACACGAAGATCACATCGGAGATATGGTACCGATAGCAAAAAATTCAGATGCGACTATTATTGGCATGGTGGAGTTATGTGCTTTTGCCAAAAAGAATGGTGTAAAGCACACGCACGGTATGAATATTGGTGGCAAATTTGATTTTCCTTTTGGTCGGGTGAAGATGGTCCACGCCCAACATAGTTCCGGTTATGAAGTTGACGGCCAAATGCTTTACTTGGGGGAAGCGGCGGGCTTTATTGTTCAAGCAGAAGGTAAAACGATCTATCATGCAGGAGATACTTCAAACTTTGGCGATATGGCACTTTTTGGGGCCGCTTTTTCAATAGATGTCGCTTTTTTACCCATTGGGGACAATTTCACGATGGGGCCTACTGAGGCAGCGTCGGCGGCGAAACGATTAAATGCCAAACAAGTAGTGCCGATTCATTACAATACTTTTCCGTTGATTGAACAAGATCCTAAAGCCTTTGCAGCTCTTTTACCAGCTGGAGTGGGCAAGGTGCTTGAAGTGGGAGAAAGTATGACTTTATAAGAAATGACAAAGAGGTTAATAAGCGCTGTGTAGAAAATTTTACACCGTAACTAGGAGTGGGAAAATGGCGACAAAACATGATTTAATTTTGGCTCATATTGAAAGCTTGCCAGTGGGGGACAGAATTTCTGTCCGCGGGATTGCCAAAGCACTAAATGTTAGTGAAGGAACTGCCTATCGGGCGATCAAAGATGCTGAAAATATCGGTTTAGTTTCAACGATTCAACGAGTTGGTACCATTAGAATTGAACGGAAATTAAAGAAAAACATTGAACGCTTAACCTTTGGTGAAGTTGTCCAAATTATTGAAGGGGATGTTTTAGGCGGTAAAGCCGGTTTAAATAAGGTTTTACATAAGTTTGTGATTGGTGCCATGAAAGAAGATGCGATGGCCCGTTATATCACGCCGGGTTCTTTGATGATTGTTGGTAATCGCGAAGGTGTGCATCGTTTGGCCTTAAAAGAAGGTGCGGCCGTTTTAATTACCGGTGGCTTTGATACTACAAGTGAGATTTGTCGGCTAGCTGATGAGGTGGAAATGCCAATCTTGCGGACAACTTATGATACTTTTACTGTGGCAGCGATGATTAATCGTGCTTTAAGTGATCAATTGATTAAAAAAGATATTATGTTAGTGAGTGATATTTTCACGCCACTAGAAAAAACATCTTATTTAGATATCACTGCGACGGTTAAAGATTATAAGCGTTTAGCCGAAAGTACAACGCATTCTCGTTTTCCAGTCGTTAATAAAAATATGCGCTTGGTGGGGATTGTTACGCCAAAAGATATCTTGGAAAAACAAGATAATCAAGCGATTGAACGGGTCATGACAAAAGAAATCAGTTACGTTAAGCGGGAGATGAGTGTGGCTTCTGTCAGTCATCAAATGATTTGGGACGGCCTAGAAGTTATGCCGGTTGTATCTGATGACTTAGGGTTAGTAGGGCTTGTTTCCCGCCAAGATGTCATGAAGGCGATGCAACTTGTGCAGCGGCAACCACAAATCGCCGATACCATTTCAGATCAAATTACCGGCGATATTCAGTTAGTAGACCAAGATAATGAAGGCCATAAATTGGACAAACCCTATTATACCTTTACGGTCACGCCGCAAATGGTCAATGAGGTGGGAACGATTTCTTTTGGCGTTTTAAATGAAATTGTTGCCAATACAGCAAAGCGTGCTTTGTTGCAACAACAACGGCGCAACACTTGGATTGAACAAGTGAATATGCATTATTTGCGTCTAATCCAATTAGAGAGTAAAATAGCGATTCATACCCGCATGTTAGAGTTGGGGCGGCGGAGCGCGAAGTTGGAAATTGAAGTTTATTTAGAAAATACATTGGCGGCCTTGGCGATCGTTACTTGCCAAGTTTTAGAGCGACCATAAGTTAAGGTGAGAAAATGAATATCAGACATGAAATTTTAAAAGCAATTGAAGAATACGATCGAATTATTATCCATCGTCATATGCGACCAGATCCCGATGCATTAGGGTCACAAGTTGGTTTGGCGGAAGTTCTGCGTGCCAGTTTTCCGACAAAAGAAATTTATCAAGCCGGTGGTCCGGTTGAAGGGTTGAACTATTTGGCAGAAATGGATGAAGTAGCAGATGCGCTTTATGAAGGGGCATTGGTAATCGTCACTGATACGGCCAATTCTCCGCGAGTTAGTGATCAGCGTTATGCCAATGGTGCAAAATTAATTAAAATCGATCATCATCCTAATGATGAGCCTTATGGAGATTTAGTTTGGGTCAATACCAAGGCCAGCAGTTGTAGTGAAATGATTGCAGATTTTGCTTTTTCATTTCCTGACGTGTTAAAAATTAGTGTGGCAGCGGCACGATTATTGTATGCTGGAATCGTTGGCGATACTGGGCGCTTTTTATATCCAGCGACCACTTCTTATACGTTAGAAATTGCCGGTAAATTACTGGATTTTGGTTTTGATGCAGCCAAGCTAAATCGTGAGTTGCAACAAATTTCCCTGAAGGTAGCCAAGCTTTCTGGCTATGTTTATGAAAATATTGAAGTGGATGAAAACGGCGCAGGACGGGTTATTTTACCCCAAGAGTTATTAGATAAATTTAGTGTGGTAGATTCAGAAACTTCCCATGTTGTATCTTTACCTGGAACAATTGATGTCACGCTAGCTTGGGGGATTTTCGTCCAACAACCAGAAGGCTATTATCGGGTACGTTTACGTTCAAAAGGTCCAGTAATTAATGAAATCGCTAAACGCCATCACGGTGGCGGGCATCCTCTAGCTAGCGGTGCCAACGCCAAAGACTTAGCAGAAGTTGCTGAAATTTATCAAGAAATTCAGGCTGCTTGTCGTAAGTATATCAAACAGTAAGAATCACCTTCCTTTTTAGTACAAATAAAAAATACACCTGCTAATTATCGCTACGTACCAAATGGCCGAGTGATAAAAGTTGCAGGTGTATTTTTTTGTTTAAAGTTTTGATATGCGCTAGCTGATTAGTCTAAATCTAATCCCAAAGTCGTATTGTAAGCTTCTTCGTTGTGCTCACATTGATCCATTCCCTGCAACTCGTCTAATTCAGAAACCCGCAATGGGATGAATTTTTTGATAATACTGATGATGATAAAGCTCATCGTACCTGCAAAGGCAATGGTGATAACAATACTAAGAAGTTGTGCTACGAATAAATCTGTTTGGCCAAAAATTAAACCGCTGCGTCCGCCAACACTAGGGTCAGCAAATATACCTGTTATAATTCCACCAAAAATTCCTCCGATACCATGACAGCCAAAAGCATCTAAGGCATCGTCAAAGCCAAGTTTTTCTTTCACAAAACGAATACCATAATAACAAACCGGGCTAACTAACACGCCAGTTAGTAATGCCGACTGCATGGAGATAAAACCTGCACCTGGGGTAATAGCCACAAGCCCGACAACAGCCCCGGTACATGCACCTACGATTGATGGTTTGCCATTCACCAATTTTTCTAATCCCATCCATGAAAGCATGGCAGCGGCAGCTGCCGTGTTGGTGGTTAATAAAGCGTGAATTGCTAGGCCGTCTGCTGCTAAAGCACTACCGGCGTTAAAGCCAAACCAGCCTAACCATAACAAGCCGGTACCTAAAACAATAAATGGAATGTTATGAGGAATATGTTCGACTTCCTTTCGTTTACCTAAAACAATCGCTAAAACTAAACCAGAAATACCAGAACTGATATGAACAACATTCCCACCAGCAAAATCAACAGAGCCAATTTGATCTAAGAATCCACCGCCCCAGACCATATGAGCCATTGGTGCGTAAACAACAACTAACCAAACAGCTAGAAATAAGAAGATAGCGGAAAAACGCATTCTGCCTGCGACGGAACCTGTTAAAATGGCTGAAGTGATCAGAGCAAACATCATTTGAAACGCAGCGAAAAGACCCTCTGGAATACCGTCACCTTTTATCATGGAGACATGCTGGAAAAATAGTTTATCTAAATTTCCAATAAAAAGGCCAGTGCCGCTAAAAGAAAGGCTGTAACCAATTAAAATCCAAATGACTGAAGCTAGTCCCAATGTACAAATCGACATCATCATTGTGTTTAAAATATTCTTCTGACGGGAAAGCCCACCATAAAAAAAGGCTAAAGCAGGGGTCATAATGAAAACTAAACCGGTACAAATAATGATAAAAGCAATATTTCCTGTATTCATTTGCATTCCTCCATTTCTTTATGTTAGAAATCGTAACACGTCATTTTACTGATTTCCAGTATTTTGTGGCAATTTTAGAAATTTTCTGAAAATTAATTACTGTTTGTGTTAGGAAATATTACATTAACGAAGGATTTTTAAGTATAAAACAAGATAAGCACACAAAAAGACACTTTATTATCAAACTAACGTGTCTTTTTGATAATAAAGTGCAGAAATTTTTATTGCAGTAAAACAGGGCGATTTATCCCCGTAAATCATCGAGAAATTCGGTTTTACTGACAGTTTTTTCGTCTTTTGTTTTAATGACTTTTGCAGGCGAACCAGCAACAACGCTCATAGCTGGAACATCTGCTGTTACGACTGAACCAGCTGCCACAACCGCCCCTTTGCCAACGCGAACGCCTTCTAAGACAACGGCGTTTGCGCCAATCAAAACATCGTCTTCAATTACAACTGGATCTGCTGAAGGTGGCTCTAAAACACCAGCTAAGACAGCTCCAGCTCCAATATGCGCGCGTTTTCCTACAGTTGCGCGGGCACCTAAGATTGCGCCCATATCAATCATAGTTTCTTCGCCGACCACAGCTCCAATATTAATTACAGCCCCCATCATGACTACCGCATTTTTTTCAATTACCGCCTCATCGCGAATAAAAGCACCAGGTTCGATTCGGGCATCAACTTTGGTTAAGTCCAGTAATGGGACTGCAGAATTGCGCCGATCGTTTTCAATGTAGAGATCTTCAATTTTTTCAGGATATTTTTTCAAGAATTCCTGAATGTCTTGATTATCCCCAATGAGTACCCAAGAATTATAATCACCAAATATTTTTATTTTGTCGTGGCTTAAACCACCAAAATTACCGCGAACATAAGCTTTTACCGGCGTTTTTTTCTCGGCATCTTTAATATATTTAGCTAGTGCATAAGGATCAGTAAAGTGTAAATCTGACATTTTTTAACCTCCTAATAAATTATTTTTTAGGCCAATAAATCTTGCATACTATATAAGCCCGCACTTTGCTTTAATAAAAATTCCGCTGCTTTTAGGGCACCGTTAGCAAAAATGTCGCGGGATAAGGCAGTATGTGTAAACTCTAAAATCTCATCTGAACCGGCAAAAATTACCGTATGCTCACCTGGAATACTGCCACCTCTGATAGCGTGAATTCCCATTTGACTTAAAGGATTTTCTAAATCATTGCCAGCTCTGCCAAAAAGATAGTCCTTTGGTTTAGTTAAGGAATCATTAATACTATCGGCGAGTAAAAGTGCTGTACCACTAGGAGCATCTTTTTTCTGGTTATGATGTTTTTCGATGATTTCAATATTAAAATCGTTTTCTAAAGCAGGGGCCACAGACTGTAAGGCTTTAATTAAAACATTGATCCCTAACGACATATTGGCAGAATAAAACACCGGAATAATTTGACTTGCTACAGGCAACATGGCTTTTGTATCATCTGTTAGCCCGGTTGTAGCAATAACGATGGGCAAATTTTTAGCAACACAGCTGTTGATTAAAGCAGGCACGGCGCTGTAATGAGAAAAATCAATCACGATATCTATTTTTTCGACTACATCAGCTGCAGCAGCATAAACGGGAAAATCGGCCTCTTTATCTAAGGTGTGGTCAAGACCTGCGACAACTTGTAAATCTGGATGTGCTGTAATTAATTTTTGCAAAACTTGCCCCATTTTGCCGTGACAGCCACTCAATAACACATTTTTCATGGAAAACTCCCTTCAACATTTAATCTTAAAGCTTGAAATAAGAAAAGCTGAACCAAAAGGCACAGCTTTTTTAATTGGTAATCGACATGTTAAAGTAAACCGTAGTTTTTCATTTCGGTCTTTAATAATTCTAACGTGTCTGGTTCGGGTTTGTCTAATGGAAGGCGATAATTCAGGTCACATTTTCCTAAAAGATTAACGGCGGCCTTAACAGGGACAGGATTCACTTCTTTAAAAATAGCTTGGATTAAAGGAAGTTGCTCAATTTGGGTTTTTTTAGCAGCTGTTATATCCCCTTTTAAGAAGGCATGTACCATTTGGGAAGTTTCAGCAGGTAAAATATTGGCGATAGTTGAAATGACACCTAAACCGCCAACCGATAAAAACGGTAAGACTTGATCGTCATTGCCCGAATAAACGGCAAAGTTATCATCGGCCAGACCACAAATTTCCACCACCTGAGAGATGTTGCCACTGGCTTCTTTAATGCCAACAACATTCGGAAGTTCTTTTAATTTTGCTACCATAGCAGGGCTTAAATTTAATCCTGTTCTTGCCGCAATGGAATATAGAATAATCGGAATGTCGACGCTGTTGCAAATTGCTTCATAATGTTTTATTAGGCTACTGTCTGTGGCTTTGTTGTAATAGGGCGTAACGACAAGCAGTCCATCTGCGCCTACACGCTGGGCTTCTTTTGATAAGTGAATGCCATGTTGCGTATTATTTGAGCCAGTACCACCAATAACAGGGACGCGTCCGGCAGCTTGTTTTACAACTGTTTCAATTACTGCAATATGTTCTTCATCTACCAGAGTAGAGGCTTCACCGGTTGTGCCACAGGCAATGATCGCGTCAATTCCCTGTGCAATTTGCCAATCCACGAGTTGTTTTAACTTATCGAAATCTACCGTTTGATCTGCTTTCATTGGGGTAACAAGGGCAACGCCAGCTCCTGTAAAAATTGCCATATTAACACATCCTTTTTTAAAATATTTACTTTCTAGTTTTTTCTAGGTAAAATAGAGAGAAATTAAGAAAATATTCAGAAAATATTTTTTATACGGAATTTTCAACTATTTACAAAATAATATACTATAATAGCAAGAAATAGCCAAGTTTATTCTGTAAATAATGAATATTTTTGCAAATGTAAATAATAAGAAAATTGACAGAAAAACAATTTCTTTAAAAAAGAGAGAATAAAAGTTGCTATGACGTGAATTTTTACCAAATAAAAAAACAGCGATCAAAATTAAGCTGTTAGACCATTTTTGATAAAAATTGCAAAAATGATTTATACAGTTAAAAATGTGAACGAGTAAGTTCATCATGAAAAAACTACCTGTGGAATTGATTTGATTAAAAGTCAGGTTTAAAACTTCAAAAGAGGGTGAGTCAAAATGGAAATCCGTAAAGAAATCATAGCGTTATTGCCAGAAGTAACGAAATTCCGTCAAGATCTACATCAAATCCCTGAATTGGGCTTACAGGAATTTAAAACCTGTCAATATTTAAAAGGGGCACTAGCTAGTCTTGGTGTGAGGGAAGTCCATGAAGTTTTAGATACGGGCTTAGTGGCTGTTTTTCGTAGCGGCAAGCCAGGAAAAACTTTAGCTTTTCGGACAGACATTGATGCATTGCCGATAACAGAAGAAAGCGGCGTCGCATTTTATTCCCAACACGAAGGACGAATGCATGCGTGTGGCCATGATGGTCATATGGCGACGATGTTAGGCTTTGCAAAGTATTTAAGTGAGCATCCAGATGAAATAATCGGAACGATCGTTTTGATTTTTCAACCGGCTGAAGAAGGCCCTGGTGGTGCGCAGCTGATGATTGACGCGGGTGTTTTGGAAAAATTTAAAGTGGAACAAATTGTAGGTTTACACGTTTTTCCAGATTTTGAAGAAGGCGTTATTGCGTGTAAAAAAGGTGGTATGATGGCCCGCAATGGTGAAGTTAATATCACAGTCTATGGTAAAAGTGCCCATGGTGCCCAACCGCAACAAGGAGCTGATGCAATTTTAGCAGCTTCGGCAATCATTCAAGGCCTGCATTCAATTGTTTCACGTAATTTAAGCCCACTTGATTCAGCTGTCTTAACGTTTGGCGAGATTCATGGTGGAGACGCAATGAATATTATTCCCGGAAAAGTAGAACTTCATGGTACAACCCGTGCATTTTCAGATACAGTCTATGACAAATTAACCAATCGGGTCACAACTTTAGCGAACGATATCGCACAAGCTTATGATTGCCAAGCTGAAGTTGATTTTAATCATATGTATCGCGTCGTAGATAATGACGCCCAAATGGTGGATGCTTTAAAAGTGGTGGCAGGAGATAGTTATCTTGAATCTGCACCTTATTTATTAGCAGAAGATTTCTCAATGTTCCAACAAAAAATTCCCGGTCTCTTTTTCTTTGTCGGTATTCGCAATGAAGCCAAAGATGCTATATATCCGCTGCATAGTAACAAATTGCGTTTTGATGAAAAGAATTTATTAGGCGGTATTCAATGTTACGTGGATTTAATCAGGGTTTTAAATGAAAAAGGGGCGTGAAAAGATGTTTCTAGGTACAAGTAAAAATGGTCATCTTTATTGGGATGGCTGTGACATGGTTAAATTAGCTGAAAAGTATGGCACACCGTTATATGTTTATTCCGAAAATCTAATTCTAAAAGAATGCCAGGCCCTAAAAGAACAGTTTTTAGATAAATATCCCCATACGCGGGTAGCCTACGCGAGTAAAGCCTTCAATACGATTGCGATGTTGCAATTAATCAATCAAGAAAATTTGTCTTTAGATGTGGTTTCTGGGGGGGAATTATACACGGCAATCGCTGCTGATTTTCCAGCAGAAAAAATTGAATTTAACGGAAACAATAAGTCAGTGGCAGAATTAGAAATGGCGATTGATTATGGCGTGGGGCGAATTATTGTGGATAGTTTACAAGAAGTGGACTTGATTCAAAGTATTTGCCGCAAGCTGCATAAGAAAGCACAGATCATGTTTCGCATTACCCCAGAGGTCAATGTTAAGACCCACGCTTTTATTTCAACTGGGCAAAAAGATTCTAAATTTGGGATTCCCTTAGCACCAGAAATTTTATACCCACAAATTGAAAAAGTGTTCGCTTCAGAAGAGTTGGAATTTTACGGGTTTCATTTTCACGTGGGAAGTCAATTAAGTGATAATAGTGCTCATATCGCAGCTTGCAAAGTTGCCTTGAATTTAATGCTTGAAGTGAAAAAACGCTACGATTATCAAATTAAAGAGTTGAACTATGGCGGCGGGTTTGGCGTTTGTTATACCCAAAAAGATGTGCGCAAACCCTATCATTACTTTTTAGATCCAGTCATGGCATTGACCAAAGAATTTTGTCAGGAAAATAATTTAATCGTCCCAGAAATCGTAATTGAACCCGGTCGTAGCATTGTCGCCGAAGCGGGGATTACATTGCATACGATTGGCGCGATTAAAGAATTACCTGGTTTAAGAAAATATGTCAGTATCGATGGCGGTATGACCGACAATATCCGCCCAGGACTTTATGAAGCGGAGTATACGGGGATTGTAGCCAATAAAGTTGACGAAAAACTGAGCCAAAAAGTAACAATTTCTGGTAAAGCCTGTGAAAGTACAGATTTATTGGTGAAAGATTTATCCCTTCCAGAAGTTGTTGCAGGCGACATTTTTGCAACCTTTACAACCGGAGCTTACGGGTATTCAATGGCGAGTAATTACAATAAATTACCATTACCCGCAGTCGTTTTTGTTAAAGATGGCCACGAACAGGTGGTCGTAAAACGACAAACTTATGCTCAAATGATTCAAAATGAAGTGAAAAGATAACTAAGGGGGCAAGCAGATGGAAATTCCTTTTGTCAAAATGCAAGGAGCGGGCAATGATTTTATCATCATCAATAACCTTGCGCTACACTTAAGTAAAAACGAATTAAGCCAACTTGCTAAAGGCGCATGTCGTGCGCATCTTTCATTAGGAGCAGATGCGCTCATGGCAGTAGACAAAGCCAAAGCAGGGGGCGATTTTCGCATGCGTTTTTACAATGCTGATGGTACTGAAGCAGAAATGTGTGGCAATGGTGCCCGGTGTATTGCCCGATATGCTTATGAAGAAAATTTAGCTCCAGCAGAAATGAAAATTGAAACGATGGCCGGAATGGTACCCGCTTGGCACTTAAATAAAACGACCTATAAAGTGCAATTAAATGATGTAACGAGATTTGAAGAAAAAAACTTTGCTAAAAAGACGGTATATTATGTTGAATTAGGCAATCCTGCTATTCCTCATTTGGTGATGGCTGTTTCTAATTTAGCTGAAAAAGACTTAGCTGATTTGCGACCATTAGCCAAACAACTGCGTAACTGGCAAGAATTGCCCAAAGGTGCGAATGTTAATTTTTATGAGATTGTAGAAGATGTGGTAATTGTTCGTACTTATGAACGAGGGGTAGAGGATTTTACTTTAGCCTGCGGCACAGGTTCAGCTTCTGTAGCCTACGTTGTAAAACAGCGGCAAAATCAGTTTAAAAATCCGGTTGCATTAAGAACATTAGGTGGTAAGCTAGAAGTGCAGGTACAAGCCAAGCAACTTTTTCTAACCGGTGGTGCAGCTTGGATCGCAAAAGGAGAATTAAGTGAAGAAGCGCTTTGTTCGGATAAAATTTAAACAGAAATTTGGTGGAATATGTTAGAAGCAATTATTTTTGATATGGATGGCGTACTGATTGATTCAGAATATAGCTATTTTGAAGCCAAAGACAGTATTTTAAAAGATGAAGGAATCACTGTTCCCAGCAGCTATCACAGTAAATTCATGGGAACTTCTTACCAATACACTTGGGAAACTATGAAAAAGGAACTAGCACTGCCACAAAGCCCAGCTTATTATAGCGCTGAAATGGTGAAGCGCCGGCAAGAAATAGTAAAACGAGATGGTACTAAGCCAATTAAAGGAGCTGCGGCCTTCGTTAAAGGATTAAAAACGGCAAAAGTGAAGTTAGCAGTGGCATCTTCCTCACCGTTAAGTGAGATAGAAAAATCGTTGACAGAAATTGGGATTTATCAGGACTTTGAAGTAATTACAAGTGGCGAAGAAGTTGAATATTCTAAGCCCGAACCAGATGTTTACTTACTAGCAGCAAAACGCTTAGCCGTCACACCACAAAATTGTGTAGCGCTAGAAGACTCACCCAATGGCAGCATTGCCGTAAAAAAAGCTGGAATGGTGGGAATTGGGTTTGCCAATCCAGATTATCCCCAATTGGACTTAGCTTCTGATTTTATCGTCACGACATTTTCAGACTTGGATTATGAGAAGTGTCAAAAAATTTATCAAAAATTCCATAAATAAACAAACGTATCACCACAGGATGTAAAAAAACGTAAAAATCAGCTAAGCAGCCGATTCTTACGTTTTTTATTTTTGTCGTTCTTGTTTAATAGATACGGTGTTATTTTTATTTGTATTTTCTGCAGCAGCATAGTTTTCAAAGCGTTTGAAAAGACGTGCTTCAAATTCATTTCGAGGCGTGAAAGTTTTGCATTGCTTTTCTTTGCTAGTTTTTGTTTGTTTCAAAAAAATCAACTCCTATATAAATTTATGAAAAAATAATTTCCTTTGTTGTTGTTATCTTAGCAAGAACCCTTGTTATATAAAAAGGTTATGCTCAAAAATTATAGTTTTATTTAAAAAAAGTAAGATAACTTGATTGCCATCAAGTACGCTGTTGATTTTAACCGTTAAACTAAGGGCAAGTTAAAAAATAAATTTTACTTTTTTGTCAGTTAGGGCCACTTTTATAATTTCGCTTGTAACAAGCTATCATCAGGAAATTTGGCGGAAGTTGTTTAGTTTTTGCTGACAAAAGACAAAATAGGAGGAGAGAGTATGAAATATCAACAAAAGGTTTTGCAGCATAAAAACCAACTCGCTTTTTTAGGGGGCGTTTTGATTAGTCTGGCTTTTATTAGTAAGCTCGCACATTTTACAACCGCTTATAGTCTTTTCATGGCACTAGCTGCGATTATAGGCAGTTTGCCAATTTTTATCCTTGCGTATCAAGCATTGCGGGTAAAAGTCATTAGCATCGATTTATTGGTGTCAATAGCAGTTATCGGTGCTTTTTTGATTGGAGAATATAATGAGTCGGCTATTGTGACGTTTTTATTCTTATTTGGCAGTTGGCTGGAACAAAAAACGTTGGCTAAGACCCGTTTGGCGATTAAAACACTCACGCAAATGGCACCTACGACAGCTTTTGTCATAAAAAATGATGAAATTAGCGAAGTGGATGTGGATGACGTTGAAATTTTTGATCAGTTATTGGTTAAAACAGGAGGTCAAGTACCTGTTGACGGCATTATCACCTCAGGAGAGGGCTATTTAAATGAAGCCAGTGTCACCGGCGAAGCTAAATTTGTGCACAAAGAAGCTGGAGCTACTGTTTTTGCCGGCACCTTTTTAGAAAATGGTACGTTGCAAATAGAAGCACAAAAAATTGGTGAAGATACGACCTTTGGCAAAATTATTGAATTAGTCGAAGAAGCCCAAGATTCCAAGTCAAAGGCCGAACGCTTTATTGATCGTTTTGCGAAGTTTTATACACCATTTGTTTTACTTTTGGCTCTAGTTGTAGGACTGATTAGCTGGAATTTATCCTTGGCTATTACCATTTTAGTACTCGGCTGCCCGGGAGCATTAGTCATTGGCGTACCTGTTTCCAATGTGGCTGGAATTGGCAATGGGGCCAAATTTGGGGTCTTGTTAAAAGGCGGCGAAGTTTTAGATACCTTTAGCAAAGTAGATACTTTTGTTTTTGATAAAACCGGCACGTTAACGGCAGGAAAACCCACAGTTAGTGGGATTTACAACTATTATGGTGATAAAGCAGAAAATTTGCGCCTATTAGCTAGCGTTGAAAGACAATCAGATCACCCGCTAGGACAAGCTGTTATTCAGTTTGCAGCTCTTGCAAGTTATTTACCGGTGGAAAAAACAGTTGTCTTAAAGGGTCGTGGTATTAAAGCTAGGATAAACAATCATGAGGTGTTAGTCGGCAACGCCCAACTACTACAAGAAGCAGGGATAAGGATTGATGCAGCCGCAAAAGATCAAAGTTATTTACAAGAAAGTGGTCATTCATTAGTTTATTTGGCACAAGATGGAAAGTTATCACAGCTGTTAGGTATTAAAGATCAAGTGCGTCCGAAAGCCCAAAAAACACTTGCACAGCTAACGCAAATGGGGGTAAAAAATTTAGTCATGTTGACCGGTGATAATAAAAAAGCGGCTGAGATTGTAGGAAGACAATTGGGAATCACTGAAGTTCACGGCGAGCTCTTACCAGCCGAAAAAGCAGATTTTATCACCAAATTGCAAAAAAATGGTCATAAGGTGGCGTTTGTTGGAGACGGGGTTAATGACAGTCCTTCTATCGCCCTAGCAGATATTGGAATTGCAATGGGGAATGGGACCGATGTTGCTGTTGAAACTTCGGATGTGGTTTTAATGAACTCTGATTTTACCAAACTAGTTCATGCGTATGCTTTAACGAAAAAAACAGTTTGGAATATGAAGGAAAATATTGCCATTGCGATTGGAACGGTAGCTTTTTTATTAGTCGGTTTAATCTTTGGGTACATTTACATGGCCAGTGGTATGTTGGCTCACGAATTAAGTATTTTAGTCGTGATTGCAAATGGTATGCGCCTATTACCATTTAAAGTAGGAAAACTTGATAGCTATCAAGTTTCTAATCCAACAGAAGTTTTACAATAAGTACCATAAAACATAAAAAGGAGAATGTCTGATGGAAAAAGTAATTATTCAATTAGGGGCGCTAACTTGCCCATCTTGTCTACAAAAAATCGAAAGTGCGGTCAGTCAAAAGGCAGGAGTAAAAAAAGTAAAAGTTTTATTTAACGCCAGCAAAGTTAAAGCAGAAATTGATCCAAAAGCAGTAAGTGGCAAAGCACTAGCAGATACAATCGAAAAATTAGGCTATGAAGTGCAATCTATTAAAGTGAAGGAAGACTAAATTATGAATGCAGCAGAAAAATATCAAGCAGAATTAATTCAAAGTGAAAAAGACCACCATACACCAACAGCGGGGGCCATGAGTGGACACATCTTAGCTAACTTGTTTATCCAACGTAATAAATTACGTCAAATAAATTACTATTTAAAAGGGCCTGGCAAAGCTTTTAGTGTTGAAATTGCCGCTATTATCAAAAAAGAAGACGAATTATTTGACCGTTTAAATCAATTGTTGTTAGATGAAGGTCAAGTCATTCCCACGACAACAGCCGAATTTACGCAATATACGATGTTAGAAGAAAGCGGACAATTAAAATATGAAGAAATAGATTCCATTTTATTTTCCGCAGTGCAAGATTTTAATACGCAAAATTTATTTGTGGTACGTGGGATAAAATTGGCTGAAAAAGAAGAAAAATTTGCTTTAATGCAATTTTTGCAAGATTTATACGGTTGGTTAAAAGGACAGAGTCGTCTTTTTCAAAGTTTTATCGGTCATGACGCATTAGAAGGTTTACTGCTAGAAGATGACGATGACGACGACTAACGTTTAATTAGCTCCAAAAAGGAGGAGAGCTCGTGGTTTTTGATCACTTATGTGTTACACTGGTGCCTTTATTTAATCATTTAGATAAAGAAGATCAGGCTAGAATTAATCAACTCCTGCATCATCAAGTTTTTCAAAAAGGCGAACAAATCACAACGCCGACTGGTGAAGCGCAACTGGTGATTGTTGCCAGTGGTAATTTAAAAGTTTATCAACTATCAGCAGCTGGAAGAGAACAATTATTGCGCGTGGTAGAACCTGGGGGCTATGAAGGTGAGAACTTGCTTTTTGGAGCTAGCAATGACAACTTGTTTAGCGAAGCACTGCAAGAAACAGAAGTTTGCATCTTGAAACAAGCCGATTTTAAACAGTTACTGATAGATTATCCAAAGCTCAGCTTGAAACTTTTAGAAATTAATGCCAAGAAAATGACAAAAGTAGAACAGCAAAGTCAATTTTTAACGATGGAGAAAATTGAAGAACGCTTGGCTGTCTACTTGTTGGATTTGAGCATTGCCGAAAATAGTGATGAGGTTACAATTCCTATGAAAATGAAAGAATTGGCGGCTTTTTTGGGAACTACGCCAGAAACTCTTTCCCGCAAAATGAAGTTGCTTGAAAAAAGACAGCTGATTTTGCGAAAAGGCTATCAGATTAAGCTTTTGAATAAAGACGGATTAGAAGACTTATAAAAAAAGCTAGGTCATCACAGATAACTTTAAATTAAGCAGGCACTTTTACAAAATTACTGCTAAATTTTTACAAGTGAAAACGGCGATTGCCAATTTTAGCACGGGCCAGCTTCAGGGCTGAAGGATTCGTTTCGCCTTTCTTATTTATAAGAAATAAAACACTGATTGAAAAGGGGGATGTCCTCTTTTATTCAGTGTTTTTTTAGTGAAGAAAATACTTTAGAAGGTTATGCTGTTTTTATAAAAACGACAGATCACCAACTAAAAAAATGCAAAAGTCTTCTACTCGATGTGTTTTTGTGCTACCAAACTATCAACAGCCTCTAAGACCGCAGTTTTGCTATCTGCCAGTGGTTGCCAACCTAATTGTTTTTTTGCTTTATCATTTTTTACATTGCGATTCATCTGTAAGAACAAAGCCCCTTCTTGGGCGGTTGTGTTAAAGTGAGACGCTAACTTGATTAAAAAATTTGGAATTTGCTTTTGTGGGACTTTTGCTGCTAATGCAGGCCGTTCCTTTTTTATTAGTGCAGCTATTTCAGCCATAGTGATTATCCCATTTGCAGATGCAATAAAACGTTGTCCGCCAGCTTCTGGTGTTAGCATTGCCAGAATGTGAATTGCTGCAACATCGCGAACATCAACAACATTTAAAGGTAAATTAGGATAGCGTTTTGTAGACCCAGCCAATAACATTTTTAATAAGTCGAAACTACCGGAGACATGGCCGTTTAATGATGGACCAAAAATAGCGACCGGATTAATGACAACTAAATCAAAATTGGGGTTTTCACGTTTCATAAACTGCCAAGCAGCTTTTTCAGCTAATAATTTTGATTTTTCATATAAAGAGAGACCGGCTTGATTTTCGTCAGTCCAATTTTCTTCGGTGCTCCAACTATTTTTATCCAAATTACTAAAACCCACTGCACCAAAATTTGAGGTCATAACAACGCGTTTGACTCCGGTTTTGCTGGCGGCTTTTAAAATCCGCAATATGCCATCACGGGCTGGTTTCATCACTTCTTGTTCGTTGGAAACTTTACCAAAAAAGACAGGTGATGCGACACTAATCACACCATCGCAATCTGCCATAACCTCTTCCCAATGGGCATCTTGATTTAAGTCTGCTACTGCAAAGGACAGTTGTGAGGCATCGTAAATACCGTTTGCTTTTATAGTAGCAAGAATAGCCGCTTGGCTGTTATTTTGACGGATTGTCGTTTTGACGGCAAAACCTTGTTGCAATAGTTGAAAAATAATGTGAGAGGCTAAAAAGCCAGTTCCCCCTGTAACGAGAATCTTTTTTGACATGTGTATTCCTCCTAAGTTGAATGACTTGCATCTGTTTTAACTTGTTACTATAGTGAGTGTAAACCCTAGAGTGCACTCTAGGAAAAGTAAGTTGCACAAAAAAGGAGTAAAAATAATGTATTCCATTAAAGAAGTCGCAGAACTATTTGGTTTATCTGTTTATACCTTGCGTTATTATGACAAAGCAGGCTTGTTACCTTTTGTTTCAAAAAATGAAGCGGGGTACCGTGTGTTTACCGAATCGGATTTAGGTTTTATTCAAACTATTTGTTGTTTAAAAGATACTGGTATGCCAGTTAAAACGATTAAAGTCTATATTGATTATTGTATGGAAGGGACAAAAAGTATTCCCAAACGACGCGCCCTTTTAGCACAACATCGGCAAAATGTTTTAGCTGAAATTGAAAGTTTGCAGCAAAATCTAAAAGAAGTAGATGAAAAATTGGCTACTTACACGAGCCCTGAGGCAGTTAAAGTAGTTGCTGCTATGCGGCAATTTTCCAGTGCTGAAAAAGAACGCTATGGTTTATATAATCCATACCGCTAAAAAGTTTAAAAGTTAAAAATGAAGTGGCCTTCTAAAGTGACATTCTCCAGATGAGATAATTTTCATGAAGTCTTTTCACCACCAGTTTTTTTAGGTAAAATAAAGGCTACGAAAAAATTTTAAAGGAGAAATGAAATGTCACAATTACCGAAATGTCCAGAATGCGGGTCTGAGTATACCTATGAAGATCGCGGCCTATTTGTTTGTCCTGAATGTGGTCATGAATGGAGTGCAGCAAAAGAAACACAGTCACCAGCAGAGGGCGTAGTTGCAAAAGATGCAAACGGCAATTTATTACAAGATGGCGACAGTGTCACTGTTATTAAAGATTTAAAAGTTAAAGGGGCTTCAAATCCCATTAAACAAGGTACAAAAGTAAAAAATATCCGCTTAGTTGAAGGGGATCATAATATTGACTGTAAAGTGGATGGTTTTGGTCCAATGAAATTAAAGTCAGAATTCGTCAAAAAATTATAAAATTCCTTCTGATTCTCTTCACAATATTTTCATGAGTAAAATGGTAAAATAAAGATAGACAAGTCTTATTTGATTCTGTGAGGGAGGAAACGACGATGTATGGAATGGGTTATGGCTTTATGCCGTTTTTTGATCCAACAATGATTTTAGTGATTATCGGGTTGGTGTTATCAGGGATTGCATCAGCTTATGTAAATAGTACCTTTAGAAAGTACGATGAAGTGAAAAGCCGCAATAATGTTACAGGGACACAAGCTGCCCAGTATATTTTGAATGATCAAGACATTAACGACGTCGGGGTGCAAAAAATTGCCGGAAATTTGACCGATAATTATAATTCTCAAACAAAAATGTTAAGTCTATCAGAAGCAACGGCGCAATCTACCTCGGTAGCCGCGATTGCTGTAGCCGCCCATGAATGTGGGCATGCGGTTCAAGATGCAAAAAGTTATGTACCGTTGCGTTTGCGCGCTGCCATTGTACCAGTAGCAAATTTTGGTTCAACTTTGGCATTTCCGATTATTTTAATTGGCTTTTTCTTAAGTGCGCCAAAACTGGTTACGATTGGACTTTGGGCTTTTTCATTGGCACTACTTTTCCAATTGGTAACATTACCAGTAGAATTCAATGCTTCAGCTCGAGCATTGAAGATTTTAAGTAACGGGAATTTGTTAACAGAAGAAGAGCTGCCGATGGCGCGGAAAGTTTTATTTGCCGCTGCTTTAACGTATGTTGCTGCCGCTGTAGCAACGTTCTTGCAACTCTTGCGCTTGATTTTAATTTTTGGTGGTAATCGGCGGGATTAAGATTGCTAAATTTAAATGCGTAACCGACTTTGATTGGTTACGTATTTTTTATGCGCTTTTACCCGATAAGATACTTGATATAAGGCAAATCTTTGCACTTTTGCGATAATTTTGACAAAATAATAACTAAATGAAACGATTGCTATTTTAAAATCAGGCTGGAGGCACGACATGAATAAAAAGGAAATTGGTATCCGCTCTCTTGTAGCGCTAATAGGTGTGGCGATACTAGCATTAGGGGCGACCACTTTACGCATGGGAAAAGTTGGTTTAGATCCTTATACGTCCACAAATATTGCACTTGGGGCAAACTTGGTTTATCACTAGGCGTCTATCAACTGATGGTAAATATTATCATTTTGGTATTGATCTTTATTTTCGGGAAAAAATACATTGGCATCGGTACCGTCATCAATATGGTGCTGGCAGGTTTTTTCATTGATTTTTACACGGAAATTTTTACCAGTCTAAATTTAGTTGCCCACAATATTTTGATGCAATTGCTCTTTTTGGTAATTGGTATTTTGCTTTTTAGTTTTGGTGCATCATTATATATGGGGGCAGAATTAGGCAATGCGCCATACGATGCAATTGCACCAGTAATTGTGGACAAAACAGGAGCCCCTTACCGGGTTATTCGAGTGATCCAAGATGTTACGTTCAGTGTAGTAGCCTTTGTTTTTGGCGGACCAATTGGTATTGGAACATTTATCAGTGCCTTTTTAACAGGTCCGTTTATCAGTTTCTTTGACCAAAAAATCACCCATCCCATCGTCAATTCTTTAACCAAAAAATAAGAAGGTAAAAAAGGAGACTAGCTTTTGCAATCATTTTTCAAAAAAATATTGTTTAAGTCTTTCTCGTTTTTGGCTTTTACGTGTCTAGTCAAAGCACCTAACTTCTACAAGAAATAAACAAGAGACAGAAAAGGTAAAAGAGCTACCTTGTCAGTCTTTGTATTATTTTTGAAAAGTTGCCCGAGGTGTTTTGGCTTTTATGTATCTAGTCAAAGCACCTAACTTTTACAAGGGTGAAAGCCCTTTTGGTTTTGCTATTTTTTTCTCTGTGCTATGATGAAGTAGTAGAAAAAGTTCTTAAAAGAGGGGCTGAAAAAGGATGAAAAATAAGACAAAAGTAACGATTGGACTAAGTATTGCGGCGGTGGCTGGTATTACAACAGCTGTAATTGCTTCGGATGCGGTAATTAATAAAATTCGCCATAAAAAAGATCGCTGCAAGGTAAAACGATTTGTTGATGATAAGTTTGACGGCAACGAAAAGTTAATGTCAGTGGTGAATAATTTGTCAGACGATGAATTGGATTCATTGATGAATGTTATGAAAAAAATCAAATCCGGTCGCAAACAAATTTCTGTCTATGGCGATTCTTTAAAGGAAACAACCGAAAGTTTAAAAGACAAATTAAGTGGTTTGATTGATCAAATTGTCTAAAAAGTAAAAAGAAAGGCACGTCAGAATGACGTGTCTTTCTTTTGGTAAATTTTTGGAATAAAAAACCGAAACCGAAGTCTCGTTTAAGGTCTTTTTAATCAGACACATGGCAGATCCTGCTTAGTGCTGCTTCCTTCCAGATCTGACACAATTCACAAGCCTGCCATTGTCCTAGCCTTGCGGCAAGAACTAGTATAGCGTATTTCGTCAAATTTGGCTAGTCTTTTTCTAAAGTTTTATTCCGTCGGAAGATCTAATGTAAGTTTACGCATTTTTTTCTCGGCTTTGTTTTTTGCCCGCAATGCCCGGAAAAAGTCAGTTAAGATCTGACCACAGTCCGCTTGTAAAATGCCGCCTTCAACATAAGACCAATGGTTAAAGCGTTCATCAGTTAAAATTGTCAATAATGAACCAGCTGCGCCACCTTTTGGATCATAAGCACCAAAATAAACTTCTTCTACGCGGGCTAATTGCATCGCCCCGCTACACATGGGGCAGGGTTCTAATGTGACAAATAGTTGACTGCGTTCTAAACGCCAACTGTCGATATTTTGACACGCCTCGCGAATGGCAAACATTTCTGCATGTGCAGTTGCATCTTGATCTGCCTCGCGGCGGTTGTATCCATAACCGATAACTTTACCGTCTAAAACAACTACGGCACCAATCGGTACTTCTCCGATAGCTTGCGCTTTTTTTGCCTGTTCTAAGGCCAAGAGCATATATTTTTCTTTTGTTAAAGTATCCAAGCTACTGCTTTTTTCCACATTTTTCACCTCGCCAAATTTTAGCATTTTTTGACAAGAGACAAAAGAGGTACCCTAGTAAAATTGGCAGTTTTACTAGGGTATCGAAAAAGAAGAAATGAAAAAAATTATTGGGTATGGCAAAACTATAATTCTGCAAGCTTAATAACAGCTTAAAGTACCGTATTCTTTTACACCGTTTTTGAAGTCAGCTACAATCAAAGTAGGAGGTGGTGACGATGGAGAAAAAAACCAGTCGCTGGATAAAATTTTTAGGTGGTAAAAATTTAATTTTTACTTTAGTAGCGTTACTTTTATTAGGCGCTGTTTTGTGGCTCTTTGCCCAGTTAGATTTCTTATTTGATCCGTTTGTGACAATTTTTAAAGCCATTAGTGGCCCGCTTATTCTAACAATGGTCTTATATTATTTATTTAATCCCATTATTGATTGGCTGGAAGGTAAAGGGGTGAAGCGGGTAATTAGTGTAGCAGCTTTATTTATTGTTTTGATTAGTTTAGTCGTAGTTGCTGTTGTTTTAATTAGTCCGATTATTCAAAAACAAGTTCTCTCTTTAGTCTCTTCTTTTCCAGATTACATGGATAAGACGATAAAAATGATCACGAAGCTTTTTGATAATTCACCATTTGAAGAACCGTTGGATCAAACAATGGAAAAATTGCAGAATTGGTCTGAGGGACTTTCTAGCCAAGTAACCGATTATTTATCAGGGGTTATTAAAGGGGCTTCCAATGTTGTTTCAACTATTACCAGCACAGTATTAATTATTGGGACGGCACCAATCATTACTTTTTTCTTATTAAAAGATGATCGCAAATTTTTTAGTTATGTTACCAAGTTGATTCCACCTCGTTTTCGTAAAGATGCCAAAGCGATTGCAGGGAGCATGAATACGCAAGTAGGAGCATATTTGAAAGGACAAGTTTTAGTTAGTATTGCGATTGGCTTGTTGACCTTTATTGGCTTTTTAATTATTGGTATGCCATTTGCCGGGTCGTTATCCTTACTAACTGGTGTGACGGCTATCATTCCATATATTGGCCCATTTATTGCCTTTATCCCAGCTTTTATTGTCGCATTGATGTCTTCTTTTGGCATGTTAGTAAAAATGTGTCTGGTTTGGGTAATTGTCCAAATGTCCAATGGGCATCTGATTGAACCAGCAGTGATGGGCAAACATCTTTTAGTACATCCAATTACGATTGTTTTAGTCTTATTGGTAATGGGAGATTTAATGGGGATGTTTGGTCTGATTTTTGGGATTCCTATTTACGCTGTGATAAAGGTTTTATGTATTTATTTCTTCCGTAAACTAAAAGGGCGGTATAATCGCTTTTATGGTGAGTATGGGAAATATGAAGAGACTGATTTTGAAGAATAAAAAAGCTATGCTCGTAGATGTTTTGAATCTACAAGCATAGCTTTTTTTACTAGCTAAAGAATTATTCGTGGTAGTCTTCGTAACGAGGGGCGTTAGCTTTTAATTCGTTTTGTTCGGCTAAACTTAGTTCGCTGAAAACGTCATTGCCATCTAAGAATGATTCCCAATCAGAAGTCATTAATTCATTTAGACCGTCTTCATCATGCTTTTCCCAGACTTCGGTTTTGACGCCATCTGGTGTAATAAAGTGTCCTTTTTCATTTTTATTAAGGTTTTTTAATTGGGATAAGTCGTGTTTTTTGTTAAATAATTTTTCCCATTCGGTTTTTAATGCGTGTTTCATCTGCGTTCCTCCTTTTTTACTGCTAGCTTTATTTTAGCAAATGCATGTGATTGGGTAAAAGATTTCAAACCCGGGTATCAAAATAAGACGCTGTGAAAAAAATGTGCTAGTCTAAGTTTAGCTTATTTACCTACCTTTAGAAATGAGGCCTCATTATGGAAAAAATTACCATTATGCATACCAATGATTTACACTCCCATTTAGAAAACTGGCCGAAAATCAGACGCTATTTGGAACAACGCCAGCGAGAATTAGCCCAAAAAGGTCATGGGGCTATTACAGTTGATTTAGGTGATTTCGTCGATCGTTGGCATCCTTTGTCAGAAGCGACAAATGGCAAAGCAAACGTTGCTTTAATGAATGCCGTTCATTATGATGCGGCTACAATCGGAAATAATGAAGGGGTCGGAAATTCCCAATACGATTTAAATCACCTGTATGATGAAGCCAATTTTGATGTTTTGTTAGCCAATTTATTTGATAAAAAAACTTTACAACCACCCAAATGGAGCAAAGAGTATAAAATTATCACCACAAAAGCTGGGAGTAAAGTTGGCCTAATTGCACTGACAGCACCATTTCCTCTTACCTATAGTCCTAATGGTTGGGATATTCGGTACCCATTAGAAATTTTGCCTAATTTAGTTGCCCATTTAAGACCGCAAGTTGATGTTTTGGTATTAATGAGTCATTTGGGAATTGAAGACGATCAGTTAATTGCCAGCGAAATGCCGGAAATCGATGTGATTTTAGGGTCCCATACCCACCATTTATTTCCAGCCGGTAAAGTGGTCAATGGCGTGCAATTAGCTGCCGCTGGAAAGTTTGGCTATTATATTGGAGAGGTTCGGCTGGAATTGGACGAAAATCATAAAATTATTTCCAAAATGGCGCGTACCATTGAAACTGCAACTTTAACGACGTTTCCAGAAGATGAAGAAGAAATTAAGGGCTATT
Organism: Enterococcus montenegrensis; assembly: GCF_029983095.1. NCBI lineage: Bacteria > Bacillati > Bacillota > Bacilli > Lactobacillales > Enterococcaceae > Enterococcus > Enterococcus montenegrensis. The sequence goes on along the minus strand of NZ_CP120467.1, from coordinate 2,104,665 downwards.
TGCAAAAAGGGCATGACTTACTAAAAGCGCAAAAGGTCGCGAACTTACCTTATGATTTAACGCTGGATTTAAATGGCGAGCACCGCCTGATCGATGCAACATTAAAAGCGGTAGAAAAAAGAGGGCAGACAGATGTGGCTATTTTAAATAGTGGTTTATTTTTGCAAGAATTGCCAAAGGGTGAAGTGAATCAAGATCAACTCCATACGACTTTGCCCCACCCAATGCACCTTTTAAAGGTCACGTTAAAAGGTGCTGACGTCCGCCGTTTAGTTTTAGAGATGGAAAAAAATCGTAACTTTTTACGGAATTTTCCCATGCTGGGGATGGGATTTCGCGGGAAGATCTTTGGTGTAATCACGTATGATGGTATTTTTTATGACAGTGTGAACCATGAAGTTTATTGGTTAAAAGAAAAACTGCAAGATGATAAAGACTACACATTTACGACAGTGGATCATTTTATGTTTGTCCCGTTTTTTCCTACAATTGAGATTGCTGGTAAATACGAATTTTTATTTCCAGAGTTTATCCGTAGCGTGTTAGGGACGTATTTGCAAACTCACTATCCAAGCAAATAAAAACAAGGTATAATGAAAAACAGGTGGTGAAAGAATGACAAAAGAGAACAAAAATCTAACCGAAGAATTAACGACGGTTTTAGAGGAAGTCGCAACCGAAGAAGTGGCAAAACCGCAAAAAGGTGAGCTTGTGACACCGATTAATGAGACTGATTTTATGATCGGACAACGTCAGTATAAGCTTGTTTATGACCACCGGGAAGGCTTTGACGCAGAAAAATTAGGGGAACGTTTCAGCGAGGTTTTGGCTCGTTATGATTATATTGTTGGCGACTGGGGCTATGAGCAGCTACGCTTAAAAGGCTTTTTCAGTGCTGATGATAAAAAAGCACAACCAGAACAACGCATTGATACTTTAGAAGATTATTTATATGAATACTGTAATTTTGGCTGTGCCTATTTTGTGATCCAACGCGTAGGAAATAAGCGGGAGAAAACACAAAATCGTAAACGCCGTAAGAAAAATTACACGAATCAGCCGGCACAAGCACATATTGCCGAAAAGAAAACAGAGGTAAAGAAAAAAACAAAGCCGGTATTAAAGAAAAAAGTTGAAAAACAGCCGACTAAGAAAACAGAAGCTGCTGCAAAACCTGTCAAAAAAGATGGAAGAAAAGGCGGCTTTACCATTAGGAAGCGAGAAGATTAATGTACAAAGGATACTTAATTGATTTAGATGGCACGATTTATCGTGGTCAAGAACCAATTCCAGCAGGAAAACGCTTTGTAGATGAATTAAAACGCCGTAATTTACCGTTTTTATTTGTCACGAATAATACAACCCGTAGCCCTGAGACAGTTTCAGAGCGCTTGGAAAATGAATTTGATATCAAAGTCGCGCCCGCAACAATTTATACAGCAAGTTTGGCTACCATTGATTTTATGAAAGCTGATAATGCCGGTAATAAAGTCTTTGTCATTGGTGAAGCAGGCCTGATTGACTTAATACTAGCGGCCGGTTTTACTTGGGAAGAAGAAAACCCAGATTATGTTGTGGTAGGGTTGGATAATCATGTAACGTATGAAAAATTTGTATTGGCAACTTTAGCCATTCAAAAAGGTGCTACTTTTATTGGGACTAATCCAGATAAAAACATTCCGACTGAACGCGGTTTGTTACCTGGAGCGGGCTCATTGATTTCATTAGTTGAAACAGCCACGCAAACAAAACCAATTTACATTGGAAAACCAGAAGCGATTATTATGGATAAAGCGCTGGAAAAAATTGGCTTAGCTAAAAAAGATGTGATTATGGTTGGCGACAATTACGAAACGGATATTTGCTCTGGGCTAAATAATGGCATCGATACCTTATTGGTGCTGTCAGGTTTTACTCAAAAAGCAGAGGTTGCTACCTTACCTGAGGCACCGACTTTTGTATTGGATTCATTAGATGAGTGGGATTTTGAGGTTCAAAAAAGATGATGAAAGCTTGGCAAAGACGGTTAGGTTTTTTCAGCCTTTTTTTAACGATTATCACGTTGGTTATCACAGTAACGATTAACTTTCGGCCTTTATATGTCTTTGATATTCATTATTTGAATATCCTCGATTATACAGTTGTTGATAAAACGACATTGTTAAAAAATTTTGACAAACTAATGGCTTTTTTAAACAATCCCTTTGCAAGTCAATTGGCTTTGCCGGACTTTCCGATGTCTGAAGCTGGTCGGGGACATTTTATCGATGTTAAAAAGTTATTTATGCTAAATTATGCTGTTTTACTTGTAACCTTCATTCCTTCTTTGATCTTTTTAGTAAAGTTGAAAAGACAACAAAGTTTATGGCGCTTAATCTTGCCCTTTGAACTGGGGATGGTAATTCCAGTGGTTTTTGGCTTTGTGATGGCAACCGGGTTTGATCGTTTTTTTGTGACATTTCACAAATTGTTTTTCCAAAATGATGACTGGTTATTTGACCCCAGAACAGATCCAATCATTAATGTTTTACCGGAAAGTTTTTTTATGCACTGCTTTATTTTAGCGTTTGTTTTATTGGAATTGTGCTTTTTAGCTTTCGTTTTATGGGGACGGACAAGTTTCAAGCAAAAAAAACAACGATCCTAGCTAAGGGTCGTTGTTTTTTTGACTATAAGAAAAGAATAAATTTTTCAGCGAAATAAACGCCTGATAGCAAGAATATCCACGCCTGATTTTCCGAACTAACTTGCCTTATTGCTGGCGAGTTGATCAAGTGCCTTTAGCTTTTCATATTGTCTAGCTTCATGCACTAACTCTCGGTGACAATAAGGCAAAAATCTTAAGAAATTTGAAGCACAATTCATCAAGCTTTTTGCCTTATGTTTTAGAGCTGAAGGATTCTTTTAGTTTTTCTTATTGGGTGATGTAATGGGACTTACCGGGATTTTGGTGAGCTAAACGACTAGCAGCAGAAGCCGCAATAGCTCCGACAATATCATCTAAAAAGGTATGGACATGTTTGCCATCGTGGCTGTTTAATTCTTTTAAAATGCCAGGCTTTACTTTGTCGATATAGCCGTAATTCGTGAAACCGATGGAACCATAGACGTTAACAATCGACAGCGCCAAGATTTCATCAATACCATAAAGACCTTCGTCATCTGCCACAATTTCTTGTAAAGGATCAAGTAATTTTCCTTCTTCAGCTAAAATATCCAATTGAATACCTGTGATAATCGCATTGTGGACTTCTCGTTTGGTTAAGACACTATTGACGCTTTCAACACATTTTTCCAAGGTGATATCTTTGATATAATCTTTTTGTAAAAACATTACCAACTCGCCAATTTCATCTAGGGAAACACCACGACTTGTCAATAATTCACGGGCTTTTTCTTCGAGTGTTTTTGTTTCAATTACCATTCAAATCCCTCCAATTCTTCTTGCTAAGGTTAGCTCATCTTTTATGTTATACTATCTGAAAGCATCAAGCAAAGAAAAGGAAGACCGTCATGAAACCTTTAATCGAATTTTGTGAACAAAACCTAAGCCGGCAGGGCAACCTTTTATTAGAAGATGAAGAACTAAAGGAAAAGGCAGATTTTTTAATTACCAGTTGTTTAAGTATGTGTGAATTATGTGCCGAAAAATTATTTGTTATAGTTGAAGGAGAAGTCATTGTAGCTGATACGATGTCAGAGCTTTTAAGTAAAGTCAAAGGTGCTATTTCGGAGTGGGATGATTTTTAAATAGCTAAATAAAAAAAGCTAAAGGAAACCTTCAGCTCTAAGGCATAAGTCCAAAATTTGTACTTTCTGATATAAATGAGACCTAAAAATTTTTACTGCTTTATACTAGCTTGCAACTAGTATAAGGCAGTAAAATTTTTAGGTCTTTTGATTTTAAAATAAACTTGTACTATGAGCAGGTTGGGTTCGATTTTTAGGGTCGATAAAATGCAAAGCGTTGTTCACAGCAGTTGGGGCTTCGCCAAAACCGGTTGCGATCAGTTTTACTTTGCCTTCATAACCGGCAATATCACCACAGGCGTAAATTCCCGGAATAGAAGTACTCATGTCAGAATTGACTGTGATGGTTTGTCTTGTTCCAGCCAAATTCCAATCTTTCACATTTAGGTTAGAAGTAAAGCCGTAGTTTACCAGAAGGTGATCCACCGCTAACTCAATTTTTTCTTTAGTCTTAACGTGTTGCAGACTTACGCCATCTAAAAAGTCGGCGCCGTGTACGTCGTTAATCACATAAGGCGTCATAATATTAACCGATGATTGGTAAAGATTTTCAACACTGTGTTCTAAAGCACGAAATTTGTCGCGGCGATGAATCAAATGAACTTCAGCGGCAATGGGTTCTAACATTAAGGCCCAGTCAATGGCAGAATCGCCACCGCCGGCTAACGCGACTTTTTTACCAGCATATTTCATTAAATCATTGACATAATAATCCAAACCACGCTTTTCAAAGGTCTTGGCGTTTGGCACGGTTAGTTTACGAGGCTGAAACGAGCCGTTTCCTAATGCTAAAATAGCGGCTTTGGTGTAGTGGGTATCTTTATCTGTTGTAATGACAATGACATCGTCTTGTTTTTCAAGGTGAATCACTTCTTCACCTAAACAATAAGTATGGGGAAATGTTTGTAACTTCTTTTCCAAAACTTGCACCAAGTCATTGGCCTTTATTTGAACGTAACCGGGAATATCGTATATATTTTTTTCAGGATAAAGCGTGGATAACTGGCCGCCTAATTGGGGGAGACTGTCGATAATTTTTGTTTTTGCATTGCGCATCCCTGCATAAAAACCCGCGAACATCCCCGCTGGACCAGCACCGATAATGGTAATATCATAGACTTCCATCTTGTTTCCTCCTTGCATGTTGTCGCAGTAAACCACTGCAATAGCTCCTAGTATAAGGGCAAAGAGTTGTTTTTTCTATTAAAAGGCATTATAGCTTTCACACCTTTAAATCTTTTAAAGTTCTCTTAGTAAAAAGCAATCCATTGCATTGTGAGCAGTGGGAAGTAAGGGTGTTTTAAGCATTTTGAAATCAAATTTTTGATAGAGGCTTAATGCTGCTTGTAAACTGTGGTGGCTCTCTAAATAGATTGCGCGATACCCAGCCTTTGTTGCAAAGGCTAAAGCGGCAACCATTAATTCATTGCTGTAGCCTTTTCCTTGTGCTTTTTTGGTTAAGTATAACTTTTGCAGCTCGCAAATATTTTTTTCAGGATAAAATTCGGCAATTCCGACACCTCCGAGAATTTCATCCTTTTCTGTGATAACAAAATAGTTTCGTTTAGGTGAAGCAGCATAGTAAGTAGACAGTTGGTCTAGTTCGGAATCAAAATAAGCAGTTCCTGGGATTGCTAAGTTGCAGTCTTCAAGACTTGTACGAATAATCTTGGCGATTGTTTTATCATCTGTTTTTTCGATTAGACGAATTTTCATTGGTGCACCTCCTGGTAGAGCGTTTAGTTTCCAGCAAGTATAGCAAATATCGCAAAATAAAATCAAGAATACGTGGCAAAATAGGCGAAGTCTGCTATCATGAAATTAATCCATTAAATAGAAGGAGGAATTATCGTGAGCGATTTTCCACAATTAACATTAGAAAACCAAACTGGCCACAAAGCACTAATCAAAACAAACCGTGGCAACATTTTAGTACAACTATTTCCAGAATTAGCCCCAAAAACAGTCCAAAACTTTGAAGCATTAGCCAATAAAGGCTATTATGATGGTGTTATTTTCCACCGTGTCATTCCAGATTTCATGATTCAAGGCGGCGATCCAACCGGTACTGGTATGGGTGGTGAAAGCAGTTTTGGTGGGAATTTTGAAGACGAATTTTCAAAAGAATTGTTTAACGTTCGGGGAGCGTTGTCTATGGCCAATGCCGGACCAAATACTAATGGTAGCCAATTCTTTATTGTGAACAACCAAAATGTTCCAGGGAATATGCTGGGACAATTAGAAGGTGCGGGTTATCCTTCTGAAATTATTGAAGCGTATAAACAAGGCGGCACACCGTGGTTAGATTTCCGTCATACTGTCTTTGGTCATGTGGTTGAAGGCATGGATGTCGTAGATGAAATTGCGAATGTTCAAAGAGGCCCGCAAGATAAACCAGTTCATGATGTGGTCATTGAAACGGTTGAAATTTTAGCCGATTAATTTAAAATAGTTAAAATAATACCCGAATAAGCCAATGTTTTTTTTAACAGTGTCTTATTCGGGTATTTGTTTGTCTGTTAAGGCGTTTTAACATCACTTGGGTCATCGGGGGCTACCATTTGCGCATATTCGTTGGTTTCTTCAATTGGATGTTTGGAGGTTTTTACTTCGATAAAATGAATGAGACGTCCAACACATAAAAGAGCTGTGAATGTCCCAAAGCCAATCCCGTTTGGTTGGCCCAAAAAAATCATTCCCAATAAAAAGGCGAGGGTAATCATCGTTAAATCAAAATAGAACTTGACTTGACCAAAGCGCTTTTCTTTTTTTAACGCAATAATTTCTACTAAACCATCAGGTGGGTTTAAGATCAGTTTGGAGTTCACCATCAAAAAGGCTCCCACACTAGTAGCGATTACGGCTGCAATTAAAAGTGCAATTTTGCCAATTAGACTTGTCACGACAAAATCTTTCAAACCTAAACCGACATTGTAAAAATCTACCACTGCACCAAAAAGAAATGAAAAAGGTAATTGCAAAAGAATTTTTAATGGCAAACTTTTGACCAGGATAATCTCAACGATAACCAATAAGCCAAAGACTAAACTCGTGGCATTACCTAGGGATAGACCGGTAATGGTCGCTGTCGTAAAAGGTACTGAAACTAAAGAACTGACACCTAGTTGGCAACTTGAAAAAAGCACAGTTCCCAAGGCTAAAATGAAAATCCCAGGGACATATTGAATGAAACGTTTTGCAAAATCAGGCATCTTTGTCCTCCTTTTTTATTTTACAGAGAAATTTTTTTAAAAAAAGTCTGTAAAATACTATTTTTAATCATTGTCTTATTTTAGTGTAACAAAATTTTCATGGCAAATGTAATAAAAACAAGAAAGAAAAAGAAAAGACCGCATCAAAAGATACGGTCAAAATGTTTTTATTATTTAAATGCCCGTGCTATTTGCTCTAATCCTTGTTGTAATGTGGATTTAGGACAAGCAATGTTTAGACGCATGTGTTGTTTTCCATTAGGTCCAAATGTAAAACCTCCATTTAAAACAACACCAGCCTCATCAATCATCTTCTTGTTTAACGCAGTATCCGTTAAATTATAAGCAGAAAAGTCTAACCAGAAAAGATAAGTACCTTCTGGGGGCATGATCTTTACTTGCGGCAGATTTTTTTGGAGAAATTCAATGGTAAAGGCGCTGTTTTTTTGTAAATAGTCTAACAGTTCAGTTAACCATGTTTCGCCACCCTCATAAGCAGCTTTAGTACCAATCAGTCCAAATGTATTAATCGTATCTTGTTCACTTTTTGCTTGAACAGCGGTAAAAGCGGCTTTTAATTTGGCGTTTTTCACAAAAATCATCGAGTTTTTAATGCCTGCCAAATTAAAAGTTTTGGTAGCAGCAGTTAACACAATAGAAAAATCAGCAAAACTTGGATCGATATTATGGAAAGTTTCATGTTGATAAGGCGCAAATATCAGATCTTGATGAATTTCATCACTTACAACCAAACAATGATGTTTTTTACATAAGTCACCTAATTGTTTTAATTCGGTCTTGCTCCAAACGCGTCCACCTGGATTATGGGGATTACATAAAATAAAAAGTTTGACATCTTCTTTAATCATTTGCGCTTCCATTGTGATAAAGTCCATTTCAAAGTGCCCATTGACTACTTTAAGTGGACTTCGAATTAATTTTCGTTTGTTTTCTTCTACCATTTGGGCAAAAGGGGGATAGACAGGATCGTGTATCATCACGCTGTCACCTTTGGATGTGAAAGCCTCAATACTGACAGCAATACTTGGTACGACGCCAGGGGAAAATAAGATATCCTCTTTTTTTATATCATAATTATGACGTTTTTTTTGCCAATTTATAATAGCAGCATATAGATCATCTCCAAAAAGTGTATAGCCGTAAATTCCCTGTTCTACATAAGAAAGCAGTGCTTGTTTAACAGAAGGTGGTGCAGTAAAATCCATATCTGCTACCCACAACGGCAATAGATCATCTTTGTGGTAAGTTGTTGCAATACTATCCCATTTGACGCTATTTGTGTGACGGCGTTCGTTGCGTTGATCAAAACTTGACATAAAAAGACCTCCTAAATTTCTAAACTTCTTTTTTAACTCTAATTACAGTATAATGAATAAAGCAAGGAGTGGAAACCAAATGTCTTATAAAATCGGCGATATTCTTGAAGGTCAAGTTACAGGTATTCAGCCTTATGGTGCCTTCGTTTCTTTGGATGATAAAACCCAAGGACTGATACATATTTCTGAAGTACAGTCTGGTTATACTAAAAATATTCATGATATTTTGTCCGTTGGGGAAAAAGTAAAGGTCCAAATTATTGATATTGATGAATATTCACAAAAAATCAGTTTATCTAAACGAACGCTAGAAAAAAATTATGTTCCAAATCGCAATTACAAAAAACGCTACTTTACAAATAAAAATAAAAAAATTGGTTTTACCTCAATTAAAAAAGTATTACCAGACTGGATTGATGAGGCTGTAGCCTATTTGCATTCTGAAAATCGCGCGAAATAATTATGCATGTTTTCTGAAAATGTGCTATCATAAAAGCAGATAAAACAGCCGAGGTGGTATCGTGACTAATAAAAAAGTTGCTGGAACAGTAATGTTGCATTTACAAAATGGCTCTAAACGATTTTTAGTTCATACTGTAGGAGATACAATGGAGTTGGCGTCTACTGATTTTTCAAACGAACGTACTGGTTTGGCTAATATTTTGAGCTTATTAAAAGAAAGCGTTAAGCTCGATGTGAAAAATATTGACTTAGTAGAATTGACGAATGGTCAAATTGAAAAAGAGAACGTTCCACTGTTTGTTTTTGAAACGAGTGAAGAAAAGTTAGTTGGTGATTTACCTGAAGATTTTCGTTGGGAAGAACCACAAAGATTTCGGGAAATTATTAGGCATTATGATATTGAAGGTGTACCTTATTTTTAAATGACCAAAAGGAGATTATCAAAATCTCCTTTTTTTGTACAAAAAATAAATACTCAAAAAATATTTAACGGATAAAATAGTAATAAGGTGGATTTTAATTCGTAAATAATATCAATATAATAATTTTTTTTGTGAAATTCACTTTTTGATATTTGAAATACGAATGATTGAATCGCTTGATGGAAATTGTATGTTAGTCTTCCTTTATTTTTCTAAACTTTTTGGTTGACCTGAACTTCTTAAAGTGGTAAATTAATCAACGTTGGCAAGGCAGTCACACGATTGAAAACAACTTGAAACATTTTTGAAAAAAGTTGTTGACAGTTGCTACAACGACTGTTAAACTAACGAAGTTGCTTGATGAGCGGCGAACTTCTGAAATATCATTTCAAAAAGTTTTTAAAACTTTTTAAAAAATAGTTGACAGAAATCAAGTCAGCTGATAATATATAAGAGTTGCTGAAACATTTCAAAAAGCAACCAACTGCAAGTTAGATAAATACATTTAACTTTGCAAGTAGACCTTTGAAAACTGAACAAAGCAAGCAAACGAACCAATGTGTAGGGCGCTTCTTTTATAGAAGCAAACAACATGCAAGCAATAGCTAGCAAAGTTAATTTTTATTTGAGCTTAACAGTCTATGACTGTTCAAACACTTTTTATGAGAGTTTGATCCTGGCTCAGGACGAACGCTGGCGGCGTGCCTAATACATGCAAGTCGAACGCTTCTTTTTCCACCGGAGCTTGCTCCACCGGAAAAAGAGGAGTGGCGAACGGGTGAGTAACACGTGGGTAACCTACCCTCAAGCGGGGGATAACACTTGGAAACAGGTGCTAATACCGCATAACAATACCAAACACATGTTTAGTATTTGAAAGGCGCTTTTGCGTCACTTGAGGATGGACCCGCGGTGCATTAGCTAGTTGGTGAGGTAACGGCTCACCAAGGCCACGATGCATAGCCGACCTGAGAGGGTGATCGGCCACACTGGGACTGAGACACGGCCCAGACTCCTACGGGAGGCAGCAGTAGGGAATCTTCGGCAATGGACGAAAGTCTGACCGAGCAACGCCGCGTGAGTGAAGAAGGTTTTCGGATCGTAAAACTCTGTTGTTAGAGAAGAACAAGGATGAGAGTAAAATGTTCATCCCTTGACGGTATCTAACCAGAAAGCCACGGCTAACTACGTGCCAGCAGCCGCGGTAATACGTAGGTGGCAAGCGTTGTCCGGATTTATTGGGCGTAAAGCGAGCGCAGGCGGTTTCTTAAGTCTGATGTGAAAGCCCCCGGCTCAACCGGGGAGGGTCATTGGAAACTGGGAGACTTGAGTGCAGAAGAGGAGAGTGGAATTCCATGTGTAGCGGTGAAATGCGTAGATATATGGAGGAACACCAGTGGCGAAGGCGGCTCTCTGGTCTGTAACTGACGCTGAGGCTCGAAAGCGTGGGGAGCAAACAGGATTAGATACCCTGGTAGTCCACGCCGTAAACGATGAGTGCTAAGTGTTGGAGGGTTTCCGCCCTTCAGTGCTGCAGCAAACGCATTAAGCACTCCGCCTGGGGAGTACGACCGCAAGGTTGAAACTCAAAGGAATTGACGGGGGCCCGCACAAGCGGTGGAGCATGTGGTTTAATTCGAAGCAACGCGAAGAACCTTACCAGGTCTTGACATCCTTTGACCACTCTAGAGATAGAGCTTCCCCTTCGGGGGCAAAGTGACAGGTGGTGCATGGTTGTCGTCAGCTCGTGTCGTGAGATGTTGGGTTAAGTCCCGCAACGAGCGCAACCCTTATTGTTAGTTGCCATCATTTAGTTGGGCACTCTAGCGAGACTGCCGGTGACAAACCGGAGGAAGGTGGGGATGACGTCAAATCATCATGCCCCTTATGACCTGGGCTACACACGTGCTACAATGGGAAGTACAACGAGTTGCGAAGTCGCGAGGCTAAGCTAATCTCTTAAAGCTTCTCTCAGTTCGGATTGTAGGCTGCAACTCGCCTACATGAAGCCGGAATCGCTAGTAATCGCGGATCAGCACGCCGCGGTGAATACGTTCCCGGGCCTTGTACACACCGCCCGTCACACCACGAGAGTTTGTAACACCCGAAGTCGGTGAGGTAACCTTTATGGAGCCAGCCGCCTAAGGTGGGATAGATGATTGGGGTGAAGTCGTAACAAGGTAGCCGTATCGGAAGGTGCGGCTGGATCACCTCCTTTCTAAGGAATATTACGGAAACTACACAGTTTGTAACTTGTCTTTGTTCAGTTTTGAGAGGTTTACTCTCAAACATTTTATTTTGTTCATTGAAAACTGGATACTTGAAGAAAAAAATCAAAACAAACCGAGAACACCGCGTTGAATGAGTTTTTTAATAAGTTCAATTGCTTATTTTCTTGAGTAAGTTTCTATCGCTAGAAGAACTGCTCAAAACCAGACCGTAAGGTCTTATAAGGTTAAGTGAATAAGGGCGCACGGTGGATGCCTTGGCACTAGGAGCCGATGAAGGACGGGACTAACACCGATATGCTTTGGGGAGCTGTAAGTAAGCTATGATCCAGAGATTTCCGAATGGGGGAACCCAACATCTTTTATAGGATGTTACGTATACGTGAATACATAGCGTATACGAGGTAGACGCAGAGAACTGAAACATCTAAGTACCTGCAGGAAGAGAAAGAAAAATCGATTCCCCAAGTAGCGGCGAGCGAAAAGGGAACAGCCCAAACCAAGATGCTTGCATCTTGGGGTTGTAGGACTCCAATATGGTAGTTCTTTCAGATAGTCGAATGACTTGGAAAAGTCAGTCAAAGAGGGTAAAAACCCCGTAGGCGAAATTTGGAAGGCACCTAGGAGGATCCTGAGTACGGCGGAACACGAGGAATTCCGTCGGAATCCGGGAGGACCATCTCCCAAGGCTAAATACTCCCTAGTGACCGATAGTGAACCAGTACCGTGAGGGAAAGGTGAAAAGCACCCCGGAAGGGGAGTGAAATAGATCCTGAAACCGTGTGCCTACAACAAGTTAGAGCCCGTTAATGGGTGATAGCGTGCCTTTTGTAGAATGAACCGGCGAGTTACGATTGCATGCGAGGTTAAGTTGAAGAGACGGAGCCGCAGCGAAAGCGAGTCTGAATAGGGCGAATGAGTATGTAGTCGTAGACCCGAAACCATGTGATCTACCCATGTCCAGGTTGAAGGTGCGGTAAAACGCACTGGAGGACCGAACCCACGTACGTTGAAAAGTGCGGGGATGAGGTGTGGGTAGCGGAGAAATTCCAAACGAACTTGGAGATAGCTGGTTCTCTCCGAAATAGCTTTAGGGCTAGCGTCGAAGTTAAGAATGATGGAGGTAGAGCACTGTTTGGACTAGGGGCCCATCTCGGGTTACCGAATTCAGATAAACTCCGAATGCCATTCATTTATATTCGGCAGTCAGACTGTGAGTGATAAGATCCATAGTCGAAAGGGAAACAGCCCAGACCACCAGCTAAGGTCCCAAAATGTATGTTAAGTGGAAAAGGATGTGGGGTTGCACAGACAACTAGGATGTTGGCTCAGAAGCAGCCACCATTTAAAGAGTGCGTAATAGCTCACTAGTCGAGTGACCCTGCGCCGAAAATGTACCGGGGCTAAACATACTACCGAAGCTGTGGAGTACACCGAAGGTGTATTGGTAGGAGAGCGTTCTAAGGGCGTTGAAGGTAGATCGTGAGGACTGCTGGAGCGCTTAGAAGTGAGAATGCCGGTATGAGTAGCGAAAGACAGGTGAGAATCCTGTCCACCGAATGACTAAGGTTTCCTGGGGAAGGCTCGTCCGCCCAGGGTTAGTCGGGACCTAAGCCGAGGCCGATAGGCGTAGGCGATGGACAACAGGTTGATATTCCTGTACCCGTTGTATTTGTTTGAGCAATGGAGGGACGCAGGAGGCTAAGAAGTGCAGACTGATGGATATGTCTGTTCAAGCAGTAAGTCTTGAGATGAGTCAAATGCTTATTTCTATAAGGACAAGCTGTGATGAGGAGGGAAATAATAGTACCGAAGCTTCTGATGTCACACTGCCGAGAAAAGCTTCTAGTGAGAAGACAACGGCCCGTACCGCAAACCGACACAGGTAGTCGAGGAGAGAATCCTAAGGTGAGCGAGAGAACTCTCGTTAAGGAACTCGGCAAAATGACCCCGTAACTTCGGGAGAAGGGGTGCTGACCGCAAGGTCAGCCGCAGTGAATAGGCCCAAGCGACTGTTTATCAAAAACACAGGTCTCTGCAAAATCGAAAGATGAAGTATAGGGGCTGACGCCTGCCCGGTGCTGGAAGGTTAAGAGGAGTGCTTAGCGTAAGCGAAGGTACGAATTGAAGCCCCAGTAAACGGCGGCCGTAACTATAACGGTCCTAAGGTAGCGAAATTCCTTGTCGGGTAAGTTCCGACCCGCACGAAAGGCGTAACGATTTGGGCACTGTCTCAACGAGAGACTCGGTGAAATTTTAGTACCTGTGAAGATGCAGGTTACCCGCGACAGGACGGAAAGACCCCATGGAGCTTTACTGTAGTTTGATATTGAGTGTCTGTACCACATGTACAGGATAGGTAGGAGCCGTAGAGATCGGGACGCTAGTTTCGAAGGAGGCAATGGTGGGATACTACCCTTGTGTTATGGCCACTCTAACCCGCACCACTAATCGTGGTGGGAGACAGTGTCAGATGGGCAGTTTGACTGGGGCGGTCGCCTCCTAAAAGGTAACGGAGGCGCCCAAAGGTTCCCTCAGAATGGTTGGAAATCATTCGCAGAGTGTAAAGGCAGAAGGGAGCTTGACTGCGAGACTTACAAGTCGAGCAGGGACGAAAGTCGGGCTTAGTGATCCGGTGGTTCCGCATGGAAGGGCCATCGCTCAACGGATAAAAGCTACCCTGGGGATAACAGGCTTATCTCCCCCAAGAGTCCACATCGACGGGGAGGTTTGGCACCTCGATGTCGGCTCGTCGCATCCTGGGGCTGTAGTCGGTCCCAAGGGTTGGGCTGTTCGCCCATTAAAGCGGCACGCGAGCTGGGTTCAGAACGTCGTGAGACAGTTCGGTCCCTATCCGTCGCGGGCGTTGGAAATTTGAGAGGAGCTGTCCTTAGTACGAGAGGACCGGGATGGACTTACCGCTGGTGTACCAGTTGTCTCGCCAGAGGCATCGCTGGGTAGCTATGTAGGGAAGGGATAAACGCTGAAAGCATCTAAGTGTGAAGCCCACCTCAAGATGAGATTTCCCATTTCTTAAAGAAAGTAAGATCCCTGAGAGAAGATCAGGTAGATAGGTCAGGAGTGGAAGTACAGTGATGTATGGAGCGGACTGATACTAATCGATCGAGGACTTAACCAAAGTAAAAGAAAACTCGGAAGAGTTTTGAAAAACTTCAAGATCCAGTTTTGAGTGAATGAAATTCACTTAATTAAATAGTGTGGTGGCGATAGCGAGAAGGATACACCTGTAACCATGCCGAACACAGAAGTTAAGCTTCTTAGCGCCGATTGTAGTGAAGGGTTTCCCTTTGTGAGAGTAGGACGTCGCCACGCAAATATTAAGCCAAGTCAGTTTGACTTGGCTTTTTTATAGTAAAATTGTAAATAGAAACAACTATCTGGTATTAGAGATTGTCATTGTGTTTTGTTGGGGTTAGTTCGGTCATTTTAACAAGTAGTTGTTTATTTAATTCTTTGTATTTCTCCAAAGAGTACTTCGCAAATTTTTCAGTTTGCTCATTTAAATAAGTTGGAAGATTATCAGGAGTATCTTTTATAATTTGTTTAGCTTCTGTATCGGTTTTTGCTACCTGTTTTGCCAAATAGTCACGTACTTCTTGGCGTAGCGGTAATGTTTCTTTTGTTTTAAATTCTTGATAGTTTGTTTTTGTTAAAATATTTGTTACGCGATAAGTCCAGTAAGCAGAATTTCCATCTGGAAGATCAGTCCCTGCTTGATAATAGGCAGGCGTTTTGGTAATACCACTATAAAATGGGACATAATTACTTGTATCTGTCACACCTAATGCCAACCAATGAATACCACTTAATTCTTCAGGAACATCACTACGAAATTGTAAAATATGAGACTCCATCGTATTCGGTACTGAAATCGGCCGATATTTATCAGCTTTTGAGCCTGTCATGGTGTCGTATTTTGTCCCGTTGAAATGAAGGGTTAGGATATATGCAACTTTAGCAAAAGATATTGGTTCATCTGGTTTCTCAAATAGATTGAAATCTGTATCGGTGATTTTTTTCTTTTTAGATGGCGTCAGCATCCGTTGTCCGTCCCACATTCGTGGTAAATTGTACTGGGCATCTTCTTTTGTATCTGCAAAAATATCCCGGACAGAGAATTTTTCGGAATTTTTTGCGAGTTTATTCGTCTCAACAAAGTTTTTTAAGCCGGTTGAAACTTGAACGTTTCCTTGATCTGTTGTATCGATGTCCCCAATCGTCAGGGTATTGGCAATGACAGCATACTGATTATCTGGTACGCGAACGGCTACCCAATGATGTCCAGAAACAATCTCCATATACCAAATTTCTTCTTTATTTGAAAAAATTACCCCATTTACCTCAGCAGCGCCTTTATCTTCAACGATTTTCCCTAAGCGTGCAACACCTTCTTTAGGAGAAGTAATATAAGGCAAGACAACGGTTACAATTGAATCTTCTGCAATGCCGTTTTCAACTAACGGGTCTAGTTTTAATACTTTTTCTTTTGTGGTAGCAGATTCTGTACCACTCATGGCAACGTTAGCACTGTTAATTCCAGCTTCCTCGTAAAGGCCCTCACTAGTATCCCATTCGGGTGTGGCACTATATTTTAATTGTTTGCTTGGTAGTGTAAGGGCAAATTTATTTCCCTTAGAAACATAATTAGTCGGATTTGTGTTAGCTTGACGAATGACAAAGTGTTTGGCCCAAGCAGTCCCCATATCTTCATTGCGGGCGATCATTGTTGAGCCATCGTTACTGGCATCTTTTCCTACTAAAACCGTTGTACAAGCATTTGCTGTTGAAGAGATGGCTAAGGATGCGGCCGTTATTGCCAAAGTTATTCCCAATTTCTTCAACGATTTTGTTTTGAACATTTTTTTTCACTCCTCTTATTCTTTTTTACGAATTGAGCATAACAATAAATGTATACGATTACAATTAAAATCGAGGCCTTTGTGAAAGAAAAAGCAAATAGATTAGCAGACAATGATTAGACTTTATAATTGTAATAGTATTGTGAATATAGCGACAATTTAACTATATAAAAACTAAAAAAATTAAAAAGTTAACAGACTATATTTTTCTGCGGGATAAATTATTATTAGTTTATGTCATTTTATCTAGCTTGAAGGAATTGTAAATAAAAAAAGAACCCTGATATATCAAGGTTCTTAGAAGAGCCACCTGCCGGGCTTGAACCGGCGACCCCCACCTTACCATGGTGGTGCTCTACCAGCTGAGCTAAGGCGGCAAAATTGTTATTTCTTTCAAGCACAAGAAATATTATAGCTAAGCAAAATCATAAAGTCAATAATTTTTGCTGATAAATTAGTCACGCTACGTGATTGGGTATAATCGATAAAGTTTATTAAGGTCATGACATGTTTCAAAATTAGAAAAGCTAACAGCAACTCATGCAGTAGAAGAGTTGCTGTTAGCTATTAAAAATAAGATTTTTAAAACTTAGCCGATACGCCGGTTAAGTCAGTGTAGAGGTTAGCGATCAAGGTTTGATAGTTTGTTACATTCCCGTGATTACTCAAAAGAAAAACGGCATCATTGCCATCTTTACTAATAAGTACCATGCAATGTTGGGAGGCAATCATGCCATTTGCTCGCAGGTACATGCCCTTATCATACTGTCCACCAGTATAAGTTGCTTTGGTTTCTCTCTGCCATGCCGCATTCAAAACATCTGGCGTTACTAAATTTCCGGATAGTAACTGATGATAGTACCAATATAAATCTCCAGCTGTCATGCCCAGATTACCTGTACCTAATTCACGGACAAATTGCCCAGTCTTTTCTGTCACGATTTGATTATAATCAGCTGCATCTTTACCGCCATAAGAAACGGTATGATTAGCAGTTTGATACCAATTTGGATAGGTGACTAATTGTCTAAGGCCTAATTGACTCTTAAAAGTATTTTCAACAAGTTGTGCATAGCTAGTATGGGTAATTTGGCGTAAAATACCAGCTAATAAGACATAATTGACCGGAGAATAGAAGAAACGGCCACTGTATTTTAACTGTGCATCATTGACAGCAAAATTTACAACTTCAGCTTCATTGGTCACAGTCAAAGGAATTTCTGACAATGTAAGTCCTGACGTCATATGTAGCATTTGACGAATTGTGATATTTTCACTGCCAAAAACCTGCGGGAAAAACTGACTTAAAGGTGTCTCTAGACTTAAGCGGCCCGCTTCAATTTGCTTATAAATCAGAGTAGCGGTAAAACTTTTTTGAACAGAACCAATTTGGTAAAGTGAATGAATACTATTTCGTTTTTGTTCAGCAAAGTTTTGATAACCATATCCTTGGTGCAAGATAATCTGCCCATTTTTTACAATCAGCGCCGTCCCGACAAAGTTGCCCAGTTTTAAACTATTATCATAGTTATCGCTGCTGGCAAGTAAAACATCTTTATCTAGATTTTGATAATCATTCGCAGCAAGAGGCGTGGTGATAGTCGGATCATTTTCAGGGTCAGGCTGCTCGGTGGTGCTACTTTCAATTGTTGCTTCTTTACTAGCCTCGGTGGTACTAGCCGTAGCAAAAAAGAGATTATGTCGATTGCCGTACAGCCAGTAGCCTAATAAAGTGAAGATTAACAAAAATAATATAGGATAAATCAATCTTTTTTTCTTATTCTTAAAATGACGTCCGCGCATAATTCAACCTCCAAAATTCAATTCATTTTACTCGTCTTTGAGCGAAAAGAAAAGTATTTTAAAAAAACTGGAGAAATTTTTTAAAATTATCTTGCGTAAATTTAAAAGTATTGCTATCATAATATTACATTATTCCGGCATAGCTCAGTTGGTAGTAGCGCATGACTGTTAATCATGATGTCGTAGGTTCGAGTCCTACTGCCGGAGTTTAACTCTCGATTTTTTAATCGAGAGTTTTTTTGTTCTTCATTGGCTAATTTCTGTCTGTTGGCACAGTTGAAAACATAGGTAAAGTATTTGTCTTTTTCGTAAAAAAGCTGTTAAGTAAATGATATTCAAATTGAAGATAACTTTAAGTTTTCTCTGCTATCCTTTTAATTGCATCACAAATCAAGTTTTGGTTACAATTAAGCTATGAAATAAAAAAGGAGAGCGTTATGAAGCAGCGTATGGCTTTTTTTGATAATGCGAAGTTTATCTTGATGATTTTGGTGGTATTTAGCCATTTATTGGAACCTTTTATTGAAGATTGGCAAGGTTATCACAATCTGTACTATTTTATTTTTATGTTTCATATGCCTGCCTTTATTTTGATTGCGGGCTATTTTTCGAAAGGATTGCAAAAGGGAAAAGTAGGGAAAGTAATGAAAAAGACGTTACTCCCGTACCTGATTTTTCAATTGGTTTATTCCAGTTATTATGCCTTAATAGGATTAGAAAATCGTTTTTCCTGGGATGTTCTTGTCCCCAATTGGTCATTGTGGTTTTTAGTCAGCCTTTTTTGTTGGCAGTGTTCATTGGGCTTGTTTAATAAAATGCCTCCTTGGTTGGCACTCACCATTGGTACCATACTTGCTTTAATTGTGGGATATTTACCATTTATTGATCGTAATCTTGCCATGCAGCGCACCTTTGTTTTTTTACCCTTCTTTTTAATTGGTCATTATTTCTCGTGGGAAAAACTAGTTGCAATTCGAAAACACCACCGCTATTCCATAGCTTTAATTGGTTTTGGGAGTATCTTTGCTTTTATCAATCAATTTGAAACCTTTAATAAGTATTTAGTTTTTGGTTCAAAACCTTATGAAGATTTTTTAAGTGCGCCCCAACTGGGAGCTTTTGTTCGTTTATTAGTAATGATATTGGGATTTGTTGGGATCCTGTCTTTTCTCTTACTCGTGCCAAGACAAAGGACCTTTTATACAGATTTGGGGAAAAACACGTTAACTGTCTATTTATTACAAGGTTTTATCGTAAAAGGGCTGCGGGCACTAAATATTGCGGATATTAATTTGGGAATTATGGGTTTTATCGGGGTACTTCTTTTTAGTATCCTTTTAACATTTTTACTTGCAGCTTCTAAATGGCAGCAGTTGTACCTTAAAGTTAAAGTAGGAATTCAAAAGAAGGCGTTAAAAAAATACGGCTAAAAGGTGCGAATAAAAAATAAGACAAAAGTTACCCTTCTACTTTGCAAAATACCAAAGTACTCTATGTACAGGACCAAGATTGCGGGATTCAATTTGGTGTTTAATGAAGGGAGGTTGAAACTTTTGTCTTTTTTTGTATCATAAAAGCAAACTGATTTGTCAGAATTTTCACATCAGTTGTAATTTTCAATTGTCAGGGGTAGAATGAAAAAGTATGTTATTTCAATCGAGAGGATGAAGAAAATGTCAGCGATTAAAAAAGAATTGACAGCCAAATTTGCTGCTGCCTTTAAAGAAAATAATAAGCAAAACGCATTACAACGAGGTGTAGTAAAAAATGGGATCAGTGCCTCAGCAGAAAATATGAGCGCGCACGTAAATAACGTGCCAGTCTTTTCTGTTGATCTTGCCACTGGGAAAGTTGCAAATCAAATGCAATCAGGACGTTGCTGGATGTTTGCTGCACTAAACACTTTCCGCCATAAAATGTTGAATGCTTTTAATTTAAAAGATTTTGAATTATCCCAAAACTACACTTTTTTCTGGGATAAGTATGAAAAAGCAAACTATTTTTATGAAAATATTTTAGCGACTGCAACAGAAGATTTAAATAGCCGTAAAGTGGCCTTTTTATTGCAAACACCACAACAAGATGGTGGGCAATGGGATATGATCGTTTCTATTTTTGAAAAATACGGCGTCGTTCCTAAAACAGCTATGCCTGAAAGTAGCAATTCTTCTAATTCTCGTGATTTGAACAATTATTTAAACAAAAAATTACGTAAAGATGCGGTGACGCTACGCAACTTGGTAGCCCAAGGAAAAGATGCAGCAGAAATTAAAAGTGTTAAAGAAAAAATGTTGGAAGAAGTTTATAACTTTTTGGCGATTTCTTTAGGAAATCCACCAGAAACATTTGATTTTGAATACCGTGATGAAGAAAAAAATTATCATCTGGATCAAAATTTAACGCCCCAAAGTTTTTATGAAAAATATGTTGGGGTTAACTTAAATGACTATGTCAGCATTATCAATGCACCAACTGCAGATAAACCCTACAACCAGTCGTATACGGTGGAAATGTTAGGAAACGTAGTGGCAGGCAAAGAAGTAAAATATTTAAACGTTGATATGGCTACTTTTAAAAAATTGGCAATTGCTCAATTAGAGCAAGGAGAGTCTGTCTGGTTTGGCTGTGACGTAGGTCAATCTTCAACAAGAGATTCTGGAATTATGGCACTAGATGCCTATGATATGAATGATCTATTTGATATCGATTTTACTATGACAAAAGCCCAACGCCTAGATTATGGCGAAAGCTTAATGACGCATGCCATGGTTTTAACAGGTGTTGATTTAGTAGCTGGCCAATCAACAAAATGGAAAGTTGAAAATAGCTGGGGTGAAAAAGTTGGAACAAAGGGCTTTTTTGTAATGAGTGATGAATGGATGGACGAATACACGTATCAAATCGTCGTTCGCAAAGATTTATTATCACCAGAACAATTGGCCGCTTATGAAAAAGCACCAACTGTTTTGGCACCATGGGACCCAATGGGCGCTTTGGCATAAGCGTAATTTTCTTGCATAGAAGTGTTAAACAAAGACTAAGCTACGATTAGTGTAGAAGAGGACTTGTGATTGTGGACAATTGTTGGCAATCATAAGTCCTTTTTGTTATGAAAGCTAGAAGAAGGAACCTTTATTACTTCTTTTATAGCAGAAGTTCTTTTACCGGAAAGGAAAATAAATACGCCACTTTGATTTTTCTGTTATACTTTTTATTAAATAGACGCAAGGGAAATCCCTGTCTTTAGAGGAGGCAGAAAAAAATGGAACAGATTATTCAATTAGAAAAAGCAGCCAATGTCCGCGATTTAGGTGGCTATAAGGCTATTAATGGTATTGTCCGAATGAACAAGGTCATCAGAAGTGCAAGTTTATCTGAATTGTCATTCAACGATCAAGAAAAATTGCAACAATACGGCGTAAAAGATGTCGTGGATTTTCGCTCACCGAGTGAAGCCACAGAAGCACCGGATAAAACAATTCCCCAAGCAGCAGAATATTTTTTACCGGTTTTTGGTCATGATGAAACCAAAGTCTCCATTTCACCCAAAGAGTTATTAAAGCAATTGGAACAGGGAATGACCGCCAAAGCGCAAATGATTAAAGTTTATCGTCATTTTATTGAAGATGAGCATGCCCAAGCAGCATACCGCAAGTTTTTGCAAATTCTATTAGAAAACGACACAGAAAATACGAGTGTTTTGTTTCATTGTACTGCCGGTAAAGATCGGACGGGATTTGGTGCGGCATTAGTATTGGATTTATTAGAAGTAGATGCCCAGACAATTATGGCAGATTATTTAGCCACCAATCACTATTTAAATGAGCGGATATCTGCTATGGTAAAAAAAGCCAAAGAACAAGGGGCGCCAGACTTATTAGTAGCTGGGATTAAAGACTTGATGAAAGCTGATGCTCTTTATTTAAAGGAAAGTTATACAGCTGCCAGAGAACATTACGGTAGTTTAAAAAATTACGTCAAAACAGGACTTGGTTTTACTGAAGGGGAAATAAAAGACTTACAAAAATTGTATTTAATCAAATAAAAAGGGGGCGATGAAGATGCTGCCAAAAGAAATCTTAGATTCCTTGGCTATAGATGGTAAAGCGATTCCGATTGCCGGCGGGGATGTCAATCAATCATACCGGATTATTACTGCGGAAAATAATTACTTTTTAAAATTTCATCCTGGGGTTGACCAGTCTTTTTTTCAAGCAGAAGTCAATGGCTTAAAAGAACTCACAGACTTCATCCGTGTGCCGCAAGTGTATAATTGGGGACAGACGGCAGAAGGTTCTTATTTGGTCATGGAATGGATTGAACCAGGAGAAGGTACCCAAGAAGAATTAGCGGCTGCTTTAAGCATGATTCATCATCATACGCAAGAATTATTTGGTTTTTACGAAGATAATTATATTGGCGTCTTGCCACAAGTAAATGCCCAGACAAATAACTGGGTTGATTATTTTTTAACTTGTCGGTTAGATGTACAAGTAGAGTTGGCTAAATTGCACAATGTTTGGAATCTCAAACGAGAAGAGTACTACTTACGCCTAAAAGAACATATTTACCAGGCGTGGCAAAAACGCGAGGTTATGCCTAGTTTATTACATGGCGATTTTTGGAGTGGCAATTACTTTTTTGATACCACGGGTAAGCCGGTTTTTATTGATCCTGCAGTCTCTTATGGAGACAGGGAAATGGACATTGCTATGAGCCAGCTTTTTGGTGGTTTTCGTCAGGAGTTTATCGCGACGTATGAAGATTTATTTCCCTTAGAGGAGGGCTGGCAACAGCGACAGCCGATTTATCAACTATATTATTTACTCGTTCATTTAAATCAGTTTGGTGAAAGTTATGGTGAGCAAGTAGATGAAATTTTACAAGCTTTTTAAAACCGGAGAAAAAATTAATTTTGACTTAGAAGTTTCAACAATCAGGTACAAGTAATCGCGTAATCGCTGAATTTATATTTTTAAAGTTAGCGCTACTTTATAGAGGGAAAAGTTTTACTCCCTTTAGAAGATAACTTGGACTAAAATTTATCGCTTTTAAGGCTAGTTTCAATTTAGGAGGAATTTTTTGTGGCAGTAAAATATACGCGCACTCATGAAGTCGCTTATTACGAGTGTGATGTAAATCAAACAATGACATTTCCCGCAATGATTGGGGTTGCGATTAAGACATCAGAAGAACAAAGTGATACATTGAATCGTAGTGCAGAATTTGTTCATCAATTTGGACTGACTTGGGTGATTACCAATTATCATTTTAAAATCAATCGGTTACCAAAGGTTGGAGAAGTTATTCAAATTGCGACACAGGCAATGGAGTATAACAAGTATTTTTGTTATCGAAATTTTTGGTTTTACGATGAAAAAGGCAACGAATTGTTAATGATTGAATCGGTATTTGTCTTAATGGATATAAAAAATCGTAAAATGGCTAGCGTGCCAGAAGAAATTATTGCCCCTTTTGAAAGTGAAAAAATTAAACGTATTAAACGATTCCCAGCTATTACAAAAGTAACGAATGGCCAGAGCCTGCCTTATCGAGTCAGATTTTACGACATCGATAGTAATCAACACGTGAATAACGCGATGTATTTTAACTGGATGATTGATGTATTGGGCTTTGATTTTTTGACTACCCATGTCCCACAAGTAGTAAATATCCGCTTTGACAAAGAAGTAGAATACGGCAATGAAGTCATGAGTCATTATGAAATTATTGCAGAAGACACAATTGAAAGTCGTCACGAAATTAAAATTGGTACACAACTTTATTGTGAAGCCAATATCAGTTGGATAGAAAAATAAAAGTAAAAAAAGACCTGTGGCAATAATTTTGTCACAGGTCTTATGTGTCTGTAAAAGTTAGGGTTAGTAAAATTTTATTTAAATGTACTGCTAGAATAAGTTTGACGTATTTTATTGCCTAAAGAGGATTAGTTTTCAATAAAATTTTTTAACTCGGCAGTAGTAAGCTGCCGGTTTTTGGCAATAAGTAATTTTAAGCGGGCTTTTTGCGAGTTGATACTATTAGCAAAAATAATGCCCATTTTTTGTAACTGAACGCCACCACCTTCATAATCATAAACCGCTTCGGCGATACCATTAAAGCAGCGGGAGACTAAAATAATTGGGATTGATTGCGCCAATAATTTTTTGAGGGGGGGAATCGTGTCGGGAGGCAAATTTCCTGCACCAAGAGCTTCAATAACTAAACCATCAATATTACTATGGGCCAATGCTTCAAATAAGTCACCGTGCATGCCGGCGTAAGCTTTAACAATTGGAATCATCCCCGTGACGCTGTCCACATCAATATGGGTGGCAGGTAAAACCTCTTGCATAAAAATAATCCGACTTTTTGTTACTAAACCGACAGGACCTAATGTTGGGGTTCGAAAAGTAGCGACATTGGTTGTATGTGTTTTTGTAACATAGCGAGCAGAATGAATTTCATCGTTCATCACCACTAGGACACCTTTTTCTTTAGCTTCTTTGCATGCGGCTACGCGAATAGCCGAAAAAAAATTATATAGGCCGTCGCTACCAAGTTCGTTACTAGAACGCATGGCACCCGTGATGACAATGGGTAGTAAATTTCCAATTGTGGTATCTAAGAAAAATGCCGTTTCCTCCAATGTATCTGTCCCATGGGTAATAACAGCACCATCAAAACCGCTAAGTTTGGCATCTTGGATCCTTTCTTTTAGTTGTAACATCTCATTTGGTGTTACATGAGGGCTAGGTAAATTAAAGATATCTTCTACTACTAACTCTACGTCAGCAGGAATTTCTAAATTAGCATCCATTAAAGGATTCGCCACATCAGGACTAACGCCGCCCGTTAAATGGTCTTCTTTCATGGCAATGGTGCCACCTGTATGCAAAACAAGTAATTTCTTCATGATTTTTCCTTCCTTACTTTAAATAGTAATAAAAGATTTACAGTGTTTATTGTAGCTGATTGTTTTGAGATAAACTAGTCAGAAATTAGATTTTCCTCTTCTAAGAATTGGTGCAATTTTGAAGCAGTATGGTAAACTAAAACATAGTAAAATGAAAAGGAAAAAAAGATGATTAAAGCAATTTTTTTTGATATTGACGGAACACTATTAGCAGATAATGGAAAGGTTTTGGCTAGTAGTAAAGATGCGATAAAAAAAGCGCAAGAAAAAAATATATATGTTGGCGTAGCAACGGGACGTGATCCCGTAAAAGTCAAAGAATTATTAGGTGATGTTGGATTAGATATGTTTGTCACCTATAATGGCCAATTAGTTTATACGCCGAAGCAAACCATTTATGCCCAGTCTTTTAAACCAGAAGTTTTAGAACAAGTGACGCGTTTTGCTGACACTCATAATCGTTCGATTAATTTTGGGACCCGCAATGTTGTATCTGGCAGTCGTCTTATGCGCTTGGGGCAGTCAGCTGTTGTTCAGCGCTTGGCGCGTTTTATTCCCAGCAAATTCCCCGTTAAAGCGATGCAAAATGTTATGCAGGTTTTAAGCTTTTATAAAAAAGATGATCACTATGAAAAAATGACAATCTTAAATCAGCCAATCTATCAATGTATGATGTTGAGCCCAGAATCTGAAACAGAACTTTTAAAAACAGAATTACCTGACTGTGGTTTTCACCGTTCCAATTCTTTTTCGGTTGATATTGTGCCAAAGGGTGGTTCAAAATTAAAAGGGATTGAAGTTTTCTTGCAGCATAAAGGCATTGCGCTTTCTGAAGCGATGGTTTTTGGTGATCATTACAACGATATTTCTATGATCAAAGGCGCAGGAGTCGGAGTTGCGATGGGCAATGCCAAGCGAATTACTAAAGAAGCTGCTAATTATGTGACTGATACGAATAATCACAATGGCATTGCGCAAGCATTGCGCTATTATCATATTATTTCGTAAGAAGATTTTTAATAGATAGCTAAAGTGAGGCAGACAAATTATGAAAAACCCCTATGAAATGGCAACGGAATTTCACCAAATTTTTGATCCCCGCATCCCCGCAAAACCGACGGCATTCACAGCGACGGAAGCAATTTTTCGCTCTGGTTTTAAAATAGAAGAATTAGTTGAATTTCTCTATGAAAGTACAAAGGATAATTCCAGTGACTTTGTAAGTAGTATTGAGAAATTACATGAAGCCATTGATGCGGCACAAGAAAAAGTATTGCAAAAACGAGCTACTAAAACCCAAGCTGATTCAGATCCATTAGTAGGCCAGGTGGATGCATTGGTTGATTTACTTTATTTAACTTACGGCTCATTTGCTTTAATGAAAGTTGACCCGCAACCGATGATGGAAATTGTGCACGACGCCAATATGAATAAACTTTTTCCAGATGGCAAACCCCATTATGATCCCATCACCAACAAGGTATTAAAACCAGCAAGTTGGCAAGAAAATTATGCTCCAGAAGAAAAAATAAAAGCAGAACTGAAACGGCAAAAAAACGTAACCCAAAGAGGAAGTTAATTCCTGTTGGGTTACGTTTTTTTATTTACTAATCAAAGAATGTGTAATAAAGGGTACGAATCGCTAATTTTTCTTGTTCTTTATGAATCCCAAACATAATGCTGACCTCAGAAGAACCTTGGTTAATCATTTCCAAGTTGATTTTTTTACGGGCTAAAGCAGCAGTGCTTTCTGCGGTACAACCAACTCGTTGACGCATGCCTTCACCAACTACCATAATCATCGAAAGATCATGGGTGATGCGCAGTTCATCGGGATCAATCTCATAGGCAAGTGTTCGTAAAAGTTCTTCTTCTAATGTTTTGTCTAGCTGATTGGCCCGTAGAACAATTGAAATATCGTCAATTCCAGAAGGCATATGTTCATAACTCAAGCCAAAGTCTTCCAAAATACTCAAGACGCGACGTGTAAAACCTATTTCTCTATTCATAAGGTACTTACTAATGTAAATCATAGTGAAACCTTCATCACTAGCAATTCCCACTACTGGTTCATCAACTGCATCCCGAGTAGTCGTAATTTTTGTTCCTTGGCAAAGAGGATTATTTGTATTTTTAATCACCACCGGAATTTTGGCGCGGTAAGAAGGCATCAAGGCTTCATCATGGAAAACGGTAAAACCAGCATAGGCAAGTTCACGCATTTCACGATAAGTTAGCTCCTTGATAATTTCTGGTTTGTGAATATAACCTGGATGAGCGGCATAAATACCGTCGACGTCGGTGAAGTTTTCATATAACTCAGCTTTCACCCCAGCGGCAACGATGGAACCTGTAATGTCTGAACCGCCACGGGAAAAAGTACAAACTTGACCCCCTTCGGTATAACCAAAGAAACCAGGGATAATTAAAACTTCTTTTGTGTCAGCCCATTTTTTCATTTTTTGATAAGCCTTAAATAAAATTCGGGCATTGCCAGGTTCACTTGAGACAATGATGCCAAAGTCTTTGGGATTTACATAGCGCGCGTTTACACCTTGTGCTTGTAAAATACCAGCGACTAGTCTGGCGTTGTTATCTTCACCACTTGCCAAAATTTCATCTTTTAAAAAGTCGTTGCCCTCAACTGGAAGTACTGCTAGTTTTTGTAAGCGGGCGGTAATGTCTTCAATAATTTTGGCATCCACATTAAAGCCTTTGGCAATAGCTGCATAACGTGCCGCAATGGTTGCAATTAACTCGCTGACATCTTGATCTTTTATTTTTGCTTCATAAAATGCAATCAGGTGATCAGTAACCTTTGTATCTTCTTTATCCCGTTTACCTGGGGCAGATACTACCACGAATTTTCTTTTTGGATCATCGGTAATGATATCGATGACTTTTTGAACTTGGGTTGCTGAAGCAAGAGAGCTTCCGCCAAACTTCACTACTTTCATAATAGTATCTCCTTTTTGCAATTTTCAGGCTGAAAAACCTACTTTTATTTTGTTACGCCGAGATTATTTCCTATAAGGGTACAAAAAACTGTAAAAAAAGCAAGGGTTATTATTAAAAAATCACAAAGTCAAAGCTGGTAAAAAGCTTTTTAAGAGTTTATAAAGAGTTTTTTTGATAGAGGCTTGTGAAAATAAGCTTCTGAAAAAAATTGTAAAGATTTTGCTATTCTTTAGTGCCAGTCTTTTTTCTTTGTGTTATAATCTAGCGTAGACGTCTTGTGGACCGATGGATAAATTTTAAATACTATTTTAAATACTATAGAAGAAAAATAGTATTCAATGGATAAAAAAAGCTGCTAGACAGCATATTATACGGATATTTATTTTTGAAAGTGGAGGAACCATCAATGGGAAGTAGTAATGTAATCATTGGAATAGTCATCGCCATCATCGTTGTGGCAGCGATCTTGTATCTGATTAGTTATTTCATGAGAAAGAAAAATCAGGAAAGATTGCAAGCACTGGAAGACCGCAGGGAGCACTTGTTTGATTTGCCGGTCTTAGAAGAAGTTGATGATGTTAAGAAGATGCATTTGGTTGGTCAAAGCCAAAATACTTTCCGTGAGTGGAGCCAGAAATGGAATGACATCTCTACTTCTTCATTTGCCGAACTTGAAAGTCAAATTTTTGAAGTTGAAAGTTTAAATGAAACTTTCCGCTTTTTCAAAGCAAAAAATGCCATTGTTGATGCAGAACAAACTATGGATACGATGGAAAAAGAAGTTGAAGAAATTCGCGCTGGTCTAAAAGAATTACGTGAAAGTGAAGAACGTAATTCACTCGAAGTTCAAAAGGCTTTAGACATCTATGAAGACTTAAAGAAAAAATTGCGGGAGCAAGGGGAAGAGTTTGGTCCAGCATATTCTGAGTTACAAAAGCAAATTAAAAACATTGAAATTGAATTCACTCAATTTGTTACCTTAAATACATCTGGTGATCCAGTTGAAGCCAGAGAAGTGCTAGAAAGTGCTGAACAACACACGTATGAATTAGATGACCGCATGAAACGTATTCCAGCGGCTTACGAAGAATTAAACAAAACTTTCCCAGATCAGTTAAAAGAAATTCAAGATGGCTATAAAAAACTTTTAGAAGACCATTACGTTTTCCCTGAAGAAAACTTCCAAGCTGAAATTGATCGTGTGAAAAAACGCGTTGAAACTTCAATGGGTGATTTGGAAAAAACAGAGGTGGATACAGTTGAAGTTGCCAATCGCGATACAGCTAGTGGAATTGATTCTTTATATGCAGTAATGGAAAGAGAAATCAATGCCCGTCGTTATGTCGTGAAAAACAAACCAGTGATTGCAGATTATATTACCCATGCTCATCGTAACAATCATCAATTGATGATTGAAATTGATCATACTGCACAAACGTATACTTTAAATCATAATGAATTAGGACGTGTCCGTGGCTTCCAAACTGAAATCGACGAATTGATCCGTCGTAACAAAGATTTGGAACCTAAAATGGAAGCTCATGAAATGCCATTTTCTGAAATTCAAGCCTTCTACAAAGATGCTTATAAAATTTTGGATGATTTGGAAAATCAACAAGTTGAAATTGACCATGAATTACGTGAATTGCGCAAAGGCGAGAAAGTTGCCCAAGAAAAAGTGGAACAATTTGAATTCCAATTACGCAATTTAAAACGCTTCGTGGAAAAACAACGCTTACCAGGTTTACCTAATGATTACTTGGAAGCTTTCTTCATGGCAACAGATCGGGTCGAAGATTTAGGCAAAGCGTTAAATAAAATCCGGGTGAACATGGAAGAAGTTAATAAAATCATGAAAAACTGTGAAGCCGATATTAAAGATTTGGATAGCTACACTCATGATTTAGTGGATGCAGCTGCTTTAACAGAACAAATGATGCAATACGCAAACAGATATCGTCATTCACATGCAGAAATTAAAGCTGCAATTGAAGGTGCTTTGGAATTGTTCAATAAAGAATATCGTTATCAAGATGCTTTAGATGAAATCGGGGCAGCCTTAGAACGAGTTGAGCCTGGTGCTTTTAAACGAATCGAAAACTTCTATTTTAAAAATCGTGATTTAGTCTAATAAAAATGCGAGTCTAAAAGTGACTCGCATTTTTTCTATTTAAAGAGCCAAGGAACATTTTCATTGTTCCTTGGCTCTTTTTGACAAATAAAATTAAATTCAAATCACCTGTCGCTTGCTTTTAGTCACTTTCAAATCTATTAGTAAAAAGTTTTTTAGTAAAATAGGAGAAAGCTACTGGTGTCATATAACAGCTCAGTCTTCAATTCTGGCATGTTGGGAATTGATCTCTTTGAATTTTTGTACATCAAATTTTGGCTTTCGGTCGTAATAATAAAGTCCGTTACGTTCTTGTTCAACGTCGTAAAGTTGGGTATAACAAAAACCAAATATTTTTTCATGTTGCAACAAAACATCGGTTAATCCGCGATAGCGTGCAAAAAATTCTTCTTCAGTTTGGGGAGCATCGCCATATCCCCAAGCGTTTTCTGGCTTATTATCTGGGTCCCATTTGATACCACCGTATTCACTTACGCAATAAGGCAGACCTTCTTGATAACTTTGACGCAGGTGATGCTCATCCCAAAACTCGCCATTTTCTTGTAGTGAACCAGTGAAATGTTCCTTAAATACTGCCGGGTCTTGGCAATAATCATGAAGGTCATAAATGTCGGTTACAACATGATAATTTCCACTGGTGTCAACAATTGGACGGGTAGGATCAAATTGTTTGGTCGTATGATAAATGAGTTCAACGATCTCGTCACGTTGTTTGCGCCCATTGACATCCCAAGTCTCATTCATAGGACACCAAGTTACAATAGCTGGATGATTAAAATCGCGCTGGAGTAATTCTTGCCATTCCGGTAAAAAGTGGAAAACAGCTTCAGACTCAGATAAATCTAATCCCCAATTGGCCATCTCACCCCAGACGAGATAACCAGCGCGATCACAATGATATAAAAAGCGCGATTCAAAAGCTTTCTCGTGCAGACGTGCGCCGTTGAAACCACAAGCAAGTGAAAGTTCAATGTCCTTTTTTAAATCCTCATCACTAGGAGCAGTATAAATTCCGGCTGGATAAAATCCTTGATCTAAGACAGTCCGCTGGAAAACAGAACGCCCGTTTAACAAAAAGCGATAGCCAGACATAGCAACTTCTCGCAGTCCAAAATAACTTTGTAAAATATCTTCTTCAAAAGTAAAAGTAATATCATATAACCGACCAGCTCCTAGTTCCCACAAGTGGGTTTTTGCTAAGGAAATTTCAAGCATGGTCTGGTTACCTGTTAAAACGCTAGTAGCTTCTCCCATCTTTTCACCTTGATAAAAAGCAGTTGCGTTTAACTTGCCGCTGCCATTGGTAATGACTTCAATTGCAATTTTACCTTCAGCAATATTAGGAAAGTAGCGCAATGTTTTAATATGTTTTGGTGGCAAAAATTCGAGCCAGACCGTTTGCCAAATGCCAGTTGTACGGGTGTAATCACAGCCGCGGGAGTAAAAAAAGCGACTTTGTTTCCCAACCGGTTGACGATTTTCCTTCATATTGTCTTCAGCATAAACAACGATAGTATTTTTCCCAGCGTGCATCACTTTTGAAATATCAAAATAAAAAGAAGCGTAGCCGCCTTGATGGGTTCCAACTGAGTGTCCGTTAACGAATACTTCGCAAAAATAATCGACAGCACCAAAATGTAAATGACAGCATTTTGTGACTTCTTCTTTCGTTAAAATAATTTCTCGTTGGTACCAGCAAGCAGGAATAAAATCTTGGTAGCCAATGCCAGAAAGGCTACTTTCAGGGCAAAAAGGAACGGTGATCTGCTGCGTAAAAGGATTTTCATTTGGCGCACTTTGCCAATTCTCAAAAATATTTTCATTTGTATTTAAGACGGTATTTTTCGTATCATTAGTGACTTTATGCCAATTACGATCGCGGCCACTGCGGCCAAAATCAAAGGCAAAATTCCAAGTTCCGTTTAGATTGCGCCAATTTTCCCGCATTTTTTGTGGATTGGGATGTTCTGGTCTAGGGATTGTTGTAGTCATTTTTTTCCTCCATTGACGATTTATTGTGTTATGTATAGTATACAATCATAAGAATTTAAAAAAATGCAGAATAGAGCTAATTAAGTGAGGAATACACGCAAATGAAAGAATATATTTTGAGCTTTTTACCCAGTCAGTTTTCCAACCCTGATCAATTTCGAGTTGAACTGGCTGGCATTACTTTTCCTTTTAAAGGCTATTTTGTGAATCGCGTTGATTCAAAACTCTATAGCTTGGAATATGTTATCGCCGGCAAGGGAATGATCGAAGTAGATGGGCTTTTACACGAAGTCAAGGCCGGGGATAGCTTTTTATTACCACTGGGGCACCAACATCGCTATTGGTCTGATGATAAGGAACCTTTTCATAAAATCTGGGTGAATGTTTCTGGAGCGTTGTGCCAGCAATTGATGCAAACCTATCAATTACAAAGACAATATGTTTTCTTTCAAACGGATACTTTTAATGTTTTGCAAAGAATGCTCACTGCCTGCGAAAAAAAAGGTACGACACAAGAACGCAGTGCTACATGCGCACTACTATTTCATGAAATTCTACTTATTTTAGCTGAAGGGCAACCACACCAACACCATTTGGTACCAAGCAACATACAAGCAGTCAAAGAATATTTAGATAATCATCTGCAAGAAAATATTACCTTAGACAAGTTAGCAAATGTAGCCAGTTTATCGCCATCACAGCTTATACGGCAATTTAAGCGCTACTTTCAGCAGACGCCGTATGCCTATTATCTAAGTAAAAAAATTGAGTCTGCGCAATTATTGCTAAAAGAAACACTATTAAGTGTCCAAGAAATTGCTGCGCGGTTAAATTTTTCTGATGAGCATTATTTTTCCAATGTATTCCGACAAAAAACGGGCATGACACCAACGGCTTGGCGCAAAAAGTAAGTTTTATCAGATATTTATAAAAAAGTAACGATTAAAAATGGCAACATGCACAGCGAAACTACTTTCTTTAGGAAAAGATAAAGTACGTTACCTTGAAACCAGACGAATGTCCGTTTATAATAGGAAAGAATTTGAGAAGGGAAGTTTTTTTCATGATATATTTTGACAACAGTGCGACGACAGCCATCGCACCACTTGCGCTGGATGCCTATCTGAAGACGAGTCAACGGATTATTGGAAATCCTTCAAGTCTTCACGATTTAGGCAATCAGGCAAATCGTTTACTGCAACAAGCCCGTAAGCAAATCGCTGAGCTACTAGCAGTGCAGGCTAATGAAATATATTTCACTTCTGGGGGAACAGAAGGAGATAATTGGGTTTTAAAAGGTACCGCTTTGGATAAAAAGGACTTTGGACGCCATATTATTATTTCCAGTGTTGAACATCCAGCTGTTAGTGAAACGGCCGCTCAATTAGCAGAAAATGGGTTTGAAGTTAGTGTAGCTCCTGTAGGAAAAGATGGACTAGTCGATGTTAGAAAATTAAAAGATTTAATCCGCAAAGATACAATTTTAGTTTCTGTTATGGCGGTTAATAATGAAGTTGGTGCCATACAGCCAATTCAAGCAATTAGTGAAGTTTTAAAAGATTATCCGAAAATTCACTTTCATGTAGATGCCGTGCAGGCTATTGGAAAAGTTTCTCAAGAAGAGTGGTTAACACCAAGAGTAGACTTCGCCACTTTTTCGGCACATAAATTTCACGGTCCTCGTGGCGTAGGTTTTATCTTTTGGCGCAAAGGTCGCAGAATCGCTCCACTATTAACAGGAGGCGGCCAAGAAAATAATCAACGGAGTGGTACAGAAAACGTGCCAGGAATTGTTGCGGCTTCAAAAGCATTGCGCTTAACATTGGAGCAAAAAGCTAAGCGGCCGGATCACGTGCCAACATTACGTAAATACTTATATGAAGCTTTAGTAAAATATGAGAAGGTAACTATTTTTAGTGGGGAAGAAAATTACGCACCGCATATCTTATGTTTTGGAATTAAAGACATTCGTGGCGAAGTTTTAGTTCATGCTTTAGAAGAAAAACAAATTTTTGTTTCTACTACAAGTGCCTGCTCAAGTCGTAAACATGTTGAAAGCAGTACTTTACACGCGATGAATGTACCTGCTAATTTGGCAACTACTGCGATTCGCGTTAGTCTAGATGAAAGCAACACAATGGCTGAAGTGGAACAATTTTTAATTGTTTTCCATCAGCTTTATCAAAAATTCAGTAAAATCAATTAATAGAATAGGAGTTTTAAGGTGAACTACACAGAAATCATGGTGCGGTACGGGGAACTTTCCACAAAAGGGAAAAACCGCCGCAGCTTTATTCGGCAATTAGCAGACAATGTAAAAAGCGCCCTGGCTGCTTATCCCAATTTAAAAATTGATGCCCAACGAGACCGGATGCACATTTTATTAAATGGCGAAGATAGTCAACCTGTAATTGAGCGGTTGCAAAAAGTTTTTGGTATTCAAAATTTTTCACCGAGCTTGCGGGTGGAAAAAAATATCGCTGCAATTAAAGCAGGTATCGCGCAAATTATGGCCTATGCCTACACTGGCAGTGAAACTTTTAAAATTAACGCCAAACGTTCAGACCATGATTTTGAATTGACAAGTAATGAGTTAAATCAAACATTAGGTAGCTATGTTTTTTCATTATATCCGGATATTAAAGTCCAAATGAAAATGCCAGATATTAATTTGCGGGTGGAAATTCGCTTAGATGGTGTCTACTTGTCTTATGAAACCATTAAAGGTGCTGGCGGCTTACCGGTTGGAACCAGTGGCAAAGGAATGTTGATGCTTTCTGGCGGAATTGATTCACCAGTGGCGGGTTATCTAGCTATGAAACGCGGCGTTGAAATCGAAGCAGTACATTTTGCTAGTCCGCCTTATACAAGTGAGCAGGCATTACAAAAAGCCAAAGACTTAACCGAAAAATTGACACCTTATGTCGGTAATATTCAATTTATCGAAGTACCATTTACTGAAATTCAAGAAGAAATCAAGAAAAAAGTGCCACAAGGTTACTGGATGACTTTAACGCGGCGAATGATGTTACGCTTAACCGATGCAATTCGTGAGGCGCGTAAAGGGCTAGTCATTATAAATGGTGAATCACTGGGACAAGTTGCTTCTCAAACATTACAAAGTATGGTGGCTATTAATGAAGTCTCCATAACGCCGATTATTCGTCCAGTTGTTACAATGGATAAATTAGAGATCATTGAAATCGCACAAGCAATCGACACCTTTGAATTGGCGATTCAACCTTTTGAAGACTGCTGTACAATTTTTGCCCCACCCCAACCGAAAACGCGTCCGAATTTAGATAAAGTTCATCATTATGAGAAAGCATTAGATATTGATGGTATGATTCTACGCGCATTAAACGGTCTTAAATTTGAAGAAATCACCCCTAATGCCACCAGTGAAAAAGAAGCAGAATTTGCTGATCTATTATAGGTAAAAAGTACGAAAAAGTGCGTTAATGCGTGATTTTTATTTGAAACAATAAAAAATTATGTCAGCAAAAATGACGTTATTTTCAATCAAAGTTAGAAATATTTTTCCTTGATTTTGCTTGAAATGATATTTATCTAAAATTAAATAACAATTAGAAAATGATGAAAGAGGCGTCCCGCCTCTTTTTTTCTTTGTAAAAAAACACGCAAGCGCTTAAAACAGTTGATGAATCACCATTTGGCTAAACTTTGCCCCCTATAAAATCCTCTGATATGATTAATTTAGGTTAGAAATCCAAAAAGAAGAGATGATGAAGTCTAGCTAAAAGAAAGAGGGAGGGAAACAAAATGAAACACAAATCGAAGTTGTTTGGACTGTTGGCAATTATTACGATGTTAGTACCAATGTTTGTTGGTGGAATTGTTGGAGGGGCTGCAACAGATGGTAATGTTGATATTACTTTGCATAAAAAAGAATTTACGACTCTACCAGAAGAACCAATAAAAAATGATGGGGAAGTGATGAATCAATTTGCAAATGTCCCCGGTTTAAACGATGTAACATTTGAAGCCTACAATATTACAGACATTGTTTATTCGTGGATTACACGTACTGCTGATTCATTAACGGCTGAAGAGGCAGTGAAAAAAGTAGTAGAAATTTCAACTAAAATTCAAAATGGTGAAGGTCCTGTAACTGAAGAAGGTACAAGCTTTAGCACTTTTGCTAATTTTGGTAGCTTGGCAGATACTAAAACAACAGCAACTGTTGGTGAGGAAAAAGGTATTGCTAAGTTTGCGAATTTACCTGGCAAAACAAATGGAAAAGACAGTGTTTTCTTATTCGTTGAAACGGCGCAACCTAAAAATGTTGTAGGTCGAGCCGCTCCGATGGTGGT
Source organism: Enterococcus montenegrensis (assembly GCF_029983095.1). NCBI lineage: Bacteria > Bacillati > Bacillota > Bacilli > Lactobacillales > Enterococcaceae > Enterococcus > Enterococcus montenegrensis. The sequence continues at coordinate 2,068,240 of NZ_CP120467.1, read as the reverse complement.
TTCTTTACCATTATTGGATAAAGATGAAAACCCATTAACAGACATTCATATCTATCCTAAAAACTTGATTGCTGATGCTGAAAAGGGATTAGATGGAATTGTTGATGGTACTACAGTTAAAGCTTTGCCAACACTTACCGTTGGCGGGGTAGAGCATAAAAATGTAGCAGTTGGAGATTTATTACAATATCATATTGATGTTCCAATTCCAGATAAAATTGGAAAAGTAACACATTTCTTTGTAAACGATATTCCTACAAATGGTTTCAAATTTAAAGAAGTGAAAAGCATTAAAGTTGGAGATGAGAATTATAATTCTGAAAAATACACAATTACTGCTGACAAGAAGGGTGTAATCACTAATAATACCTATGAAGCAGTCGATAATAAAAATGGTTTTATGGTTAAATTTGATATCGCTGAAGCAAAAAAATATGTTGGTAAAACTGTTCGAATCACTTATACAATGACAGTTGAAAAAGAAATTGTTCCTGATGATCCTGCAACCAATGAGGCGACTATTAACTTTGATAGCGAAGTACATGATTTAGAAGGTCCTGATGGTTATACAGGTGGTTACCACTTTGTAAAAATCGATAAAAATTCTGAAAAAACTTTAGAAGGCGTAGGCTTTAAAGTTGAAGCGCCTGATGGGAAATTTGTGAACTTCACGCAAGATGCAACTTCTAAAGAATGGGTATTCGATGGATTTGCAGTAAGTAAAGATGCAGCAACTGAAATTACTTCTGGTGCAGGTGGTAAATTAACGATCCGTGGTTTATTAAAAGGTGCCTATAAATTGCATGAAACTACAGCAAAAGAAGATTATGTACCACTTACTGCTCCAGTAAACTTTACAATTTCACATGGTACGTATAAAGATTTAGAAGAAAATGGTTCCCCTACCCATCAAAAAACTGTTGAAAATATTAAAAAAGGTATTTTACCTTCAACTGGTGGCACTGGTATCATCGCATTCCTAGCAGTAGGTGCGGCATTGATGGCAGGTGCATTCATCTGGTACCGCAAATCTAAAGTGAACGAAGAAGTATAAAATTTAATACTTGAAAAAGGAAAGCTGCGGCTTTCCTTTTTTTTGCGTAAAAAAGCCTTGCTGCGAGATTCAGGCAAAAATATGAGGCAAATTGAATTGATATTTTTTTTAAATTTTGTGACCAACAGATAGATATATCATTTTTTGTTATTAAAAAAATTTTGTGAATTTGTTTTGCTATCAAAATAACTTGCGAGGATGTCTGTGGCATGATACACTGACTATGTGAAAAAACGAACAAAGGAGCCAATCATGGTCGAAGATAGTAAGTTAAAACAGATTCCTAAGGCAACAGCGAAACGTTTGCCTTTATATTTACGCTATTTAAATATGTTACAAGACTCCGGTATTAAACGAATTAAATCAAAAGAATTTGCAGAGATCACACAAGTTCCTTCTGCTACTATTCGACGCGATTTTTCCCATTTAGGGGAGTTGGGTCGAAGTGGTTATGGCTATGATGTTAGTTATTTGATTGAGGTTTTTAATAGTATTTTAGATACCAATGAAGAAAAAAGAATTGCTTTAGTTGGCTTTGGAAATCTAGGAAAAGCATTAGCAAACAACAATTTTCGGCGTAACAGTAATTTGAATATTGTTGCCGTTTTTGATAATAATCCAGATTTAGTCGGAAAAGTGATTGATGGTCATGAAATTTATAGCATGGCCGAATTTGATACAATTGCCAGGGAAAAGTGTGTGACGGTTGCAATTTCAACTGTGCCAAGTCAGTTCTCGCAAGAAGCAGTAAATGTGATTGTAAAAGCGGGGATTACGGCGATTTTAAATTTTGCACCAGACCGCGTGGACGTACCAGGAAATGTGCATGTGCAATACATCGACTTAACGACAGAATTACAGACGTTGATTTTCTTTGACCAAACGTATCAAGATAAAACAGCGGTGGCAAATAGTTAAGCAGTATCTTTGGTTTTTTACCGATCCTTATCTATACTGAATGTAGCAAGATATTTAACGACATCAGTAAAAGGAGAAGATAAAATGGAATTAACAAAAAAAGGTCAACCCGTAACATTACCCGGTGAACAACCAGCCGTTGGTGAAAAAGCGCCAGCTTTTACTTTAGCAGACTTGCAAGATGTTAAACATACGGTTACCGATTTTTTAGATAAACCAACAATTTTAAGTGTTGTGCCAGATATTGATACCCGTGTTTGTGCTATTCAAACCAAACGTTTTAATATGGAAGCAAGCCAAATAAAAGAGCTTAATTTTGCCACTATTTCAAATAATACCAAAGTAGAACAAGCTGCTTGGTGTGGGCAAGAAGGCGTAGATATGTTAATGCTTCATGATCCGGATAATACGATGGATGAAAACTATCATTTATTAATTCCAGCAACCAATCACTATGCCCGCGTTATTTTTGTTTTGGATAAAGAAGGCGTGATTCAATATCGAGAAATTGTACCAGAAATTAGTCAAGAGCCAGATTATGAAAAAGCGCTAGCAGCGGCGAAAAGTTTAATTTAAAAATTCTGATTTGACACTTGGTATGCTTCATTGTAGAATAAGCCCAGACGTTGAACAAGAGGAGTAGCAGAAGACTGCGTTTGAGAGAGGAAATCACAGCTGGGAGATTTCCACGTAAGTTTTGTGAAGGTAGCTTGGGAGTCTTTGATTGGAAATTTTAGTAAAATCAAACGTTTCGTGACCGTTAACTCACGCTTAAGAGGTAGAGTGATCTACAAATTAGGTGGTACCGCGTAAATTTACGTCCTAAGATGCTTGGCATCTTAGGACTTTTTTTATTGTTAAACAGATTTAAGTTTTAAGAATAATTTCTATTGGTTTATTAAAGTAGCAAGGATTCATTTTATAGCGAAGATGTTTAGCATGAAAAATTATTTTTCATACGAGAAATCAAGCGCGGAGTTTTTATTGTTTAGTTTACAGGCGGTTGAGATTAAAGTTTTGATTTGCAAAAGCTAGTTAATTTTTTAAATTTAAGGGGGCAAAAAAATGTCTGATAATTTATCAACAAAGTATAATCCACAAGAAGTGGAAGCAGGCCGTTATCAAAAATGGTTGGACGAAGATTTATTTAAACCAAGTGGGGATAAAAAAGCAAAACCTTATTCTATTGTGATCCCACCACCAAATGTTACCGGAAAATTACACTTAGGTCATGCTTGGGATACAACCTTGCAAGATATGATTATTCGCCAAAAACGGATGCAAGGTTTTGATACGTTATGGCTACCAGGAATGGATCATGCCGGTATTGCAACGCAGGCCAAAGTAGAAGAAAAATTGCGGGAACAAGGAATCTCTCGTTATGATTTGGGTCGGGAAAAATTTATTGATAACGTTTGGGAATGGAAAGATGAATATGCCGATCATATTCGTGAGCAATGGGCTAAAATGGGTCTTTCTTTAGATTATTCTCGGGAACGTTTTACTTTAGATGAAGGGTTGTCAGAAGCAGTCCGCAAAGTTTTTGTTACCTTATACGAAAAAGATCTGATTTATCGTGGTGAATATATTATCAACTGGGACCCGCAAGCCCGCACTGCCTTATCAGATATTGAAGTGATTCATAAAGATATTGAAGGTGCTTTTTATCATATGACGTATCCTTTAAGTGATGGAACAGGTGAATTGGAAATTGCGACAACCCGTCCTGAAACTATGTTAGGAGACACTGCGGTTGCGGTTCACCCAGAAGATGAGCGGTACCAACAATATATTGGCAAAACCGTTATTTTGCCATTAGTGAATAAAGAAATTCCAATTATCGCCGATGAATATGTTGACCGTGAATTTGGAACTGGGGTTGTAAAAATTACGCCAGCTCATGATCCCAATGACTTTGAAGTAGGAAATCGTCACGACTTGCCACGGGTAAATGTCATGAACGATGACGGGACGATGAATGATTTAGCAGGAAAATATGCTGGGATGGATCGTTTTGCTGCTCGAAAATTAATCGTTTCAGATTTAGAAGAAATCGGTCGCTTGGTTAAAATTGAAAAAATGAACCATAATGTTGGGCATTCAGAACGGACCGGCGTAGTGGTGGAACCCCGCTTATCAACACAATGGTTTGTGAAGATGGCACCTCTTGCCAAAGAAGCAATTGAAAACCAAGCAACAGAAGATGCCGTTGAATTTTACCCACCACGCTTTAATCAAACATTCTTGCGTTGGATGGATAATGTTCATGACTGGGTAATTTCGCGCCAATTGTGGTGGGGACATCAAATCCCAGCCTGGTATCACAAAGAAACCGGAGAAATGTATGTCGGTATGCAAGAACCTAGCGATAGTGAAAACTGGGTTCAAGATCCAGATGTATTGGACACGTGGTTCTCTTCTGCTTTGTGGCCATTTTCAACTATGGGTTGGCCTAATACAGATAGTGAAGATTACAAGCGCTATTTCCCAACCAATACATTAGTTACCGGATATGATATTATCTTTTTCTGGGTTAGCCGGATGATTTTCCAAAGTTTGGAATTTACTGGTGAACGTCCATTTAACAACGTTTTAATTCATGGGCTAATTCGGGATGAACAAGGGCGGAAGATGAGTAAGTCACTTGGTAACGGGATTGATCCAATGGATGTCATTGACAAATATGGGGCAGATGCCCTGCGTTGGTTCTTATCCAATGGTTCTGCTCCTGGTCAAGATGTGCGTTTTAGTTATGAAAAAATGGATGCTGCCTGGAATTTTATCAATAAAATTTGGAATGCTGCTCGTTTTGTTTTGATGAATGTCGAAGGCATGACCGCTGCAGATATTAATCTAAATGGGGAAAAAACAGTGGCAGATCGCTGGATTTTAACCCGTTTAAATGAGACAGTTGAAAAAGTAACCGACTTGTTTGATCGCTTTGAATTTGGTGAAGCTGGTCGTCAATTATACAATTTCATTTGGGATGATTTCTGTGATTGGTATATTGAAATGAGTAAAGAAGTTTTATACGGAGAAGATGAAGGTTCTAAACAAATGAACAAGAGTATTTTGGTCTACACACTAGATCAAATCTTGCGTTTGTTGCACCCAATCATGCCATTTGTAACAGAAGAGATTTGGAGCAAATTACCTCATGAAGGAGCGTCACTAGTAACAGCAGCTTATCCAGTTGTTCAACCAGAATTTAACGATGCAGCAGCTGTAAAAGGCATGGAATTCTTAATTGAATTGATTCGTGCGGTACGAAATATTCGCGCCGAGGTGAATACACCATTATCTAAACCAATTACTTTGTTAATTCATACCACAGATGCTGAAATTGATGAATTTCTAGTTGCCAATAAAAACTATATTGAACGCTTCTGCAACCCAGAAGAGTTGGTGATCTCAGGTGAAGTTGACGCGCCAGAACTTGCGATGTCTGCTGTTTTAACGGGAGCAAAAATCTACTTGCCACTAACAGGTCTAATCAATATTGATGAAGAATTGCAACGTTTAGAAAAAGAATTGTCAAAATGGAACAATGAAGTAAAACGCGTCCAAGGTAAACTTGCTAACGAACGTTTTGTTTCAAATGCTCCTGAGGCTGTCGTAGCAGAAGAGCGGGCCAAAGAAGCCGATTATTTGGATAAACAAAAGGCAGTTAGTGAACGAATTGAACAATTGCGGACGATTAAGTAAAGCACTTGGTATTATCAAGCTAAATTAGAAATGAGTGTTTTGTTTTAGTAATAAAAAAGCTCAGGTGATTTTTATACCTATTTGAATAAATCGCTTATTTTTAAAAGAACGAAAAATATGGCGTCAAATAAATAAGAGAGTAAGGGCACAGGTCCTTACTCTTTTTTTATCGAGATTAAAAAGGAGTAGCACTATGGTTAATGAAAGTTCAGTGATGAAATTAGACAAAATAAGTGTCTGGTGATGCAATGGTTTTAGTTGTAAAAATGTGAGATGAAACTAAGCTGTATTTTCTAATTGCAACGATTTGTTTTTTTCTTTACCTAGGAGTTTGTTATAATGAAGCGGTGAGGTGGGAAAAATGGTAGAAACGGGAAGTAAAGCAATTGAATGGATTCACAGTCGCAGACCCTTTGGCCAAAGACCAGGGTTAGAGCGCGTTAAAGCATTATTAGCTTTAGTTGATCATCCTGAAAAAAAAGTACCAACAATTCATATTGCCGGTACCAATGGGAAAGGTTCAACTGTTAGCTATTTAAAAGAAATGTTACAAGAAGCAGGGATTGTCGTTGGCACTTTCACGTCACCTTATATTGAAAGTTTCCACGAAAGAATTGCCATTAATGGCAAATTTATCACGGATGAAGAATTGGTCACATTGGTAAATAAGTACCAACCATTAGTTGAAAAATTAGATCAGCAAGAAGCAGTTAGCGGCATTACGGAATTTGAAGTATTAACAGCGCTGGCTTTGGATTACTTTGTCGGTAAAGTCGATGTTGCAATTATTGAAGTAGGTCTAGGCGGATTGTTAGATTCTACCAATATCGTGGAGCCGATGTTGACTGGGATAACGACGATTGGTTATGACCATACCGAAATTCTAGGAGACACCTTAGAGGAGATTGCAGCGCAAAAAGCCGGGATTATTAAACCAAACATTCCAGTTGTAACAGGGAATATTGCAGATAATGCATTAGGTGTCATTATAGATACCGCCACAAAAAATAATGCCGAAATTTATCGCTTTGGTAAAGAATACGCGGTCACTTATTTGCATCCAGATGATAATTGGGGCGAATGGTTTGATTTTCGTAATCAAAACGGAAAATTAAAAAATTTAAAAACAGCGCTAATTGGACGTCATCAGCCGGAAAATGCGGGGGTTGCAATTCAATTATTTGAATTGTATTGTGCATTAAACAAGATTAATTGGCAGGAAAAAGAAATTAAAAAAGCTTTGCAACAGACGTTTTGGCCAGCTCGCATGGAGCGACTTAGCTCAGAACCATTAATTATTTTAGATGGCGCACATAATACCCATGCTATGAAGCGCTTAGTTGAATCCATGCAAGATGAATTCAAAGGTCGCAAATTGCATATTTTGTTTTCAGCTTTAGAGACAAAAAATGTCACTGAAATGCTACAAGAATTACTAAAACTAAAAAATGGTCATATTTATTTAACGACATTTGATTACCCCAGAGCAATCAAATTAGATGATGATTTTGTCAATATCGATGATAAGCGGGTGTCGATTGTTTCTTTATGGCAATTTGGCTTGGCCGAGATTTTAGAAAAAATGGATGATGAATCGTTGTTACTTGTAACTGGCTCATTGTATTTTGTTTCAGAAGTAAGAAGCTTATTGCTAGAAATGGGAGGCACACATGCAAGTTAAAGGTGTTATCTTTGATATGGACGGATTAATTTTTGATACGGAGCAACTTTATTATGCCGGTGCCCAAAAAGCGGCTGATAAATTTGGCATTCCCTATGATAAAGACTTGTATCTAGATTTACTCGGCATTTCAGATGAAGAGGTAATAAAACGCTATCACGAAATGTTTGATCACAAATTCGGTAAAACAAAAGTGTCAGATTTTATTGCAGCTTCCTATGAGAATACAAAAATGATGTTTGCTAGTGGTCAGGCGGTTTTAAAGCCGGGGGTCATGGAGCTGTTAGCTTATCTGCAAGCGGCAAAAATAGACTGGATCATCGCTTCTAGTAATCAACGTAAAGTAATCGATGAATTATTGTTTCGAGCCGATTTAAGCAAGCATTTTCCTAAGATTGTCTCGTGTGAAGATGTACTGCGGGCTAAACCTGATCCGGCAATTTTTTTAGCAGCACAAGCTATTCTAGGGACCAAAAAGGCAGAAACACTAGTTTTAGAAGATTCACAAAATGGTGTTTTAGCCGCATTTCAAGCGAATATTCCGGTAATTATGATTCCGGATTTACTTCCTCCAGATGAAGTGTTAGCAGCAAAGACACGCGCTGTTTTACCTTCTTTACATGAAGTAAAAAACTATCTAAGTTAAAAATGAATGACAACTCCTTTGCGTATCTTATTTAAAAGAGTGCAAAGGAGTTTTTTGATGGGAAAAAAAGTATTACCACTTAGTATGCGTCCACGAGAACGTTTAAAGGAAAAAGGAGCAAAAGTGCTTTCAGAACAAGAATTATTAGCTATTATTTTGCGAACAGGTTATAAAGGAGCCACTGCAGGTGAGCTCGCTGCAGAAATATTGCATTACTTTGGTGATTTATATCAATTTAAAAGAGCAGAACTACAGGAATTAACTAAAATTTCAGGAATTGGAGAAGCAAAGGCGGCAGAATTACTGGCTGCAATTGAATTGGGACAGCGAATAGGAAAAGCGTCATGTCCTAAAATCGGGCATGTTTCTTCAAGTTATGAATTGGGTTGTATGTTAGCCGAGGAGATGAAAGATTACGAGCAGGAACACTTATTGTGTATTTATTTAAATACAAAAAATCAAATTTTACAAAAAAAGACAATTTTTATTGGCTCGTTAAATCAATCGATTGCCCATCCCCGTGAGATTTTTAAAATAGCAGTAAAAATTGCGGCTGCCCGGATAGTGATTTGCCACAATCATCCTTCTGGTAGTCCAACCCCTTCTCATAATGATATCGTTTTTACTAAAAGACTAAAGGAATGTGGTGAAATGATGGGGATTGAATTATTGGATCATTTGGTGATTGGTGGTAGCGAATACATTAGCTTGCGGGAAGAAGGGTTATGGAATTAGCAGGCTTGCAAAAAAAATCGGGCAAGTGTAAAATATTAGTGTAATTTTGTTTAGCGGTTTAGCGATAGAAGTTGAAACATTTGGGTCACCTCTATTCTTTGCCAACAACGTTACACATCAATTCGTGCAAAGCACAAGGAGGTTTTCACCCATGGAACATGGTACAGTAAAATGGTTTAACGCAGAAAAAGGTTTTGGCTTCATTTCACGTGAAGATGGCAGCGATGTATTCGTACATTTCTCTGCAATCCAAGGCGACGGTTTCAAAACTTTAGAAGAAGGTCAAGCAGTGACTTTCGACGTTGAAGAATCAGACCGCGGTCCTCAAGCTACTAACGTAGAAAAAGCCTAAACTATTTTTAAATAGGCATTTTATCCTCAGAATTTATTCTGAGGATTTTTTTATTTAATAATGGTGAGTTGGAACGCTTATTTTAAGGCTAAATAAAAATACCCCAGTACTAAAAGAAGAATAAGCTGTGTTAAGCTTTGCTCTTTCTTTTGTACTGGGGTATTTTAAATATTAAACTGTGCCGTAGTCGTTACTTTAAATTAATTTTCTGGTGTCATAATCATGGATAAAATCATCGGATGACGCTCGGTTTTTTCAAATAAATAAGGTTGCAAAGCATTCGACATTGCTTCTCTTAATTTGAACTCATTACAATCAGGCTGATTCATTGCTTCTCTTAAGGCTTTGAAAAGCAGTGTTTGACCTTCGTTAATCATTTCACCGGATTCCCGCATATAAACAAAACCGCGGGATAAAATATCTGGACCAGCTAAAATTTCTTTTTTAGCAAGATCAACCGTTGCAACGGCTAAAACTAATCCTTCTTCTGATAAGATATGGCGATCGCGCAAGACAACATTTCCGATATCACCGATACCACTACCGTCAACATAGACATCTCCAGCGTTGAAATGACCACAAATTCGGGCACTGTCTGCAGTTAAAGCTAGCATATCACCATTTTCCATTAAGAAACAATTTTCTTTTGGTACGCCAGTATCTTGAGCCAATTGCGTATGGATTTTTAACATCCGATATTCCCCATGAATAGGCATGAAGTATTTTGGCTTCATTAAACGTAACATTAATTTTTGTTCTTCTTGGCCGCCATGACCAGAAGTATGAATGTTGTTGATTTTACCATGAATTACTTCTGCGCCAGCTTCCATCAACAAGTTGATTAAGTGGTTAACACTCGTTGTATTTCCTGGAATTGGTGAACTTGAAAAAATCACGGTATCCTCTGGCTGAATTTGAATTTGTCGGTGAGTACCATTGGCAATGCGACTTAAAGCTGCCATGGGTTCACCTTGGGAGCCGGTACATAAAATTAAAACTTCATTTGCTGGCAAGCGATTAACTTCATGGGCATCAATAAAAGTGCCATCGGGAACTTTTATATAGCCTAATTTCTGACCGTTAATCATGGCATTTTCCATACTCCGACCAAAGACTGCAATTTTGCGTCCGGTTGCAACGGCAGCATCAGCAGCTTGTTGCAGTCGAAAAATGTTGGAAGCAAAAGAGGCAAAAATGATTCGTCCTTCAATTTTTTCAAAGATTTTTAAAATTGAAGTGCCAATAATTTTCTCTGATTTGGTAAAAGTTGGAATTTCCGCATTGGTACTATCAGATAAAAGGCATAAAACGCCTTCTTCCCCAATTCGTGCCATTTTGTGCAAGTTTGCAGGTTCTCCTACGGGTGTAAAGTCAAACTTAAAATCACCCGTTTGAACGATATTACCAGATGGTGTTTTTACTACAATCCCTAAAGCATCTGGAATGCTATGTGTCGTGCGGAAAAAACTAACGGAAGTTTTACGGAAACGAATGATCGTATCTTCATTAATTTCATGAAGTTTGGCATCACGCAGTAGTCCGTGTTCATCCAATTTGTTGGTAATTAAAGCTAAAGCAAGTGGGCCAGCGTATATTGGAATATTGGCTTGGCGCAATAAGTAGGGGATTCCCCCAATATGGTCTTCGTGACCGTGAGTAATTACAAGGGCTTTAACTTTTGGCAAGTTTTGCACGATGTAACTATAATCGGAAATGACATAGTCAATTCCAAGTAATTCATCTTCTGGAAATTTGATTCCAGCGTCAATGATGATGATTTCATCTTGGAATTGTACCCCATAACAGTTTTTTCCAATCTCACCGAGACCACCGATTCCGAAGACGCCGGTTTCGTTGTTCTTCAAAGAGACTTTCATTTTAAAACTCCGTCAATTTGAAGTCGGCATTTTCTTTTTCATAAGCTAAATGATTTTCGTCTAGCCCTTGAATAAATTCGATGTTGTATGGGGTATGTTCTTCAACTAATGCGCGGGCAGTGACTTCATTGGCTGCCTCTACGTAAATCGATAGGGTTTGTTCTCTTTTTGGGTTGCGTACTTTTGTTTCTTGATAATAAATTTTGTAGATCATCTGTTTGACTCCTTTATTATTAATTAAACGGTATAAAAATGGCATCTAAATGATGGCAAATACGAGAATTATGGCAATCAAAAAATAAGGGAGCAACTTTTGAAAAAAATTTTTGCATAGATAAAGCAAATAACTTTTTATTGTCAGCAAATTCTCCGCTAAATTTTGGATGCTTTTTGAAAATCAGCTGATTTTCAAAAAGAGAAAGTCTCGTCTTTACTTTCCGCTTATTTTTTAATTCAACCGTTCCTTTGGCGTTTTTTGCGCCCAATTACTGATATTTTAGCATAGATTTTTCAATAAGTATAGAAAAGGCAAAGGGCATAAAGGGGTTACATTCAGTAAATTTCTGCTGATTTTATCTACAATTAAAAATTTCACTGTGGTATAGTGAAGGTAATGCGAAAATTTATTCATGCTCAGGTACACTCTTTGAGGTTTTTAAAAGGGGTGTCCATTTTTCTTTCATTAGCTATCTGTTTTAATTTTACGCGTTTACAGGCAGTGCCTGTCTTCATTTTAATAAAGGGGGAAAAGAAATGAAATTGATGTGGCATTATACAATGCGCTACAAAAAACTATTACTTTTTGATTTCATCTGTGTCTTTGGTTTTATTATCATTGAGCTGGGTTTACCAACTATTTTAGCGCGGATGATTGATGCAGCTATTCCAGCCAAAAGTTTTAGTCAAGTACAGCAGTTGGGGCTGTTAATGGTTATTATTACTGTGTTGGGAGTGGTGATGAATATTCTCTTGGGCTACTTCACGACCCGTATTACAACCAACATTACGGCGGATATTCGCGATGATCTATTTGAAAAAACACAAGGATATTCCCATTATGAATACGAACAAATCGGGGTGTCTTCTTTAATTACCAGAGTGACTAATGACGCTTATCAAATTATGTTATTCATGCAAAATATTTTGCGAACTGGTTTTATGACACCTATGATGTTTATTGTCAGTTTATATATGATTTTTCGAACGAGCCCATCTTTAAGCTGGTACGTGTTAGCGGCCTTACCGATTTTACTTTTAGCGGTGATTGCAATTGCTAAATTCTCTGATCCCTTATCGACAAAACAACAAGGGAATTTGGATAAAATCAACGCTATTTTACGAGAAAATTTGTCTGGTTTGCGGGTAATTCGTGCTTTTGTTAATGAAAAATTTGAAGAAAATCGATTTAAAAAAGTAAATAAGGCTTATGCATCTAGCTCAAAAAGTTTGTTTCGCTTAATGGCAGTAGCACAACCAGGATTTTTCTTCTTATTTAATATCGTGATGGTTTTAATTATTTGGAATGGGACAATCAAAATTGACCAAGGCAGTCTGCAAATTGGGGACTTAATTGCTTTTATCGAATATATTTTCCATGCCTTATTTTCTTTCATGCTGTTTGCTTCTGTCTTTATGATGTATCCAAGAGCAGCTGTCTCTGCTCGCCGCATTCAAGAAGCGTTAGATGCAACTTCTGAAATTGTTGAAAAAGAAGATGGCGTTACTACAACAGCAACAAAGGGTTATGTCGAATTTAAAAATGTTACCTTTGCTTATCCGGGGCATGCCCAAAGCCCAGTGATTCGTAATGTGAGTTTTACCGCACAACCCGGTGAAACAGTCGCCTTTATCGGCAGTACTGGTTCTGGTAAATCCACTTTAATTCAATTAATTCCGCGTTTTTACGATGTAAGTGAAGGAGAAGTGGTCATTGATGGGGTCAATGTAAAAGATTACCGCTTAAAAAGTTTACGGCAAAAAATTGGTTACATTCCCCAAAAGGCGCTCTTATTTACTGGAACGATTGCTGAAAACTTACGTTATGGAAAATTAGACGCTACCCAAGCTGATATGCAGCGGGCAGTTGATATTGCGCAAGCTGCTGATTTTATTAGCCAAACACCAAAGGGCTTTGATGCCGAATTGTCAGAAGGCGGCACTAATTTTTCCGGTGGTCAAAAGCAACGTTTAGCGATTGCCCGCGCGATTATTCGCGATCCAGAAATTTATATTTTTGACGATAGTTTCTCGGCACTGGACTATCAAACAGATGCCAAATTACGGGCTCGTTTGAAAAAAGAAACGACTCACGCGACAGTTCTAATTGTTGCGCAACGAGTTGGGACAATTATGCATGCTGACAAAATCATTGTTTTAGATGAAGGCAATGTTGTTGGAATGGGAACGCACCAAGAACTTCTGAAAAATTGCAGTATTTATTATGATATTGCAGCTTCTCAGCTGTCAGAGGAGGAATTGGCACAATGAAATCATTCTCTTCTTTAAAACGTTTGGCTCGTTACTTGAGTCCTTATAAAATTACGGCTCTTTTAGTTTTATTTTTTGTCGTCTTGACGGTGGCCTTAAATGCGGCAATGCCCTATGTTGCAGGTTTGCCCACAACAGAAGTTGCTAAAAATATTGCAGAGGGACAAAAGATTAACTTTGATTATGTCTTTAAATGTTTGATTTGGATTACTGCAGTGGGGGTGGGCTATTGTATCGCCCAATTGCTGTCAGGATTGCTGATAACCAATGTGGTCCAAAGTGCAATGTATGACCTGCGGCAAGATATTGATGAAAAAATTAATCGTCTGCCAGTTTCATACTTTGATAAAAATCAACAAGGAAATATTTTATCCCGTGTAACCAATGACGTCGATGCGGTTAGTGGTGCGATGCAACAAGCCTTAATCGGAATTGTCAACGCGGTTTTGGGAATTATAATGGCACTTGCAATGATGTTTTACATCAACGTTCCAATGGCCCTGATATCGATTATTATGATTCCGGCTTCAATGCTGATTTCACGAGGAATTATTAAAATGTCTCAAAAATATTTCCAAGGAATGCAAAATGCTTTGGGAGATTTAAATGGTTACGTCCAAGAAAATATGACCGGTTTTAGTGTGCTAAAAGTCTACGGTCGGGAAAAAGAAACCTTAGACGGATTTAAAACGGTCAATCACCGATTAAAACATTTTGGGTTTAAAGCGTCCTTTATTTCGGGGCTTATGATGCCGCTTGTTTCGCTGACTGCCTATATCACGTATATTGTAATGGCGGTCTTAGGGAGCTATTACGTTATTGGCGGTGTAATTGTTGTTGGACAACTGCAAGCCTTTATTCAATATATTTGGCAAATCAGTCAGCCTTTAGGTAATATCACACAGCTTTCTTCTGTTTTACAAAGCGCATCAGCTGCTTCAACCCGCGTTTTTGAAATTTTAGATGAAGCAGAAGAAGTATTAAATGATGCTGATATTCCTTTACCAGCAGTGGTAAAAGGTGATGTGGAATTTGACCATGTTTCATTTAGTTACGCTTTAGATAAACCGTTGATTAAAGATTTGAATTTTACTGTAAAAGCAGGGCAAACGGTGGCAATTGTTGGGCCAACCGGAGCTGGGAAAACAACGCTAATTAATTTATTGATGCGTTTTTATGATGTAAATGCTGGTGCCATCAAAATTGACGGTGTCGATACGCAAAAAATGAAGCGTAGCGATGTCCGTTCGGTTTTTGGGATGGTATTGCAAGATGCTTGGCTTTATGAAGGAACTATCGGTGAAAACATTCGTTTTGGGAAATTAGATGCAACGGATTATGAAATAGTGGATGCCGCTAAGACGGCCAACGTGGATCATTTTATCCGCACGATGCCAGACGGTTATGAAATGATGATTAATGCAGAAGGAAATAATGTTTCCTTGGGGCAAAAACAATTGTTAACCATCGCGCGGGCAGTTATTTCAGATCCGAAGATTTTAATTTTGGATGAAGCGACAAGTTCTGTCGATACCCGTTTGGAAGCTTTAATTCAAAAGGCAATGGACAAAGTCATGGAAGGGCGCACAAGTTTTGTTATTGCCCACCGTCTATCTACTATTCGTGATGCTGATTTAATTTTAGTGATGAACCAAGGTTCAATTATTGAAAAAGGCACCCATGAAAGCTTATTAGCTGAAGGTGGCTTTTATAGCAAGCTCTATCAAAGTCAGTTTGCTGAAGATGGAGATTACGATTAAATAAAAAATGAGAGCATGAAGTGAATGCTCATCGTTAGATCACTACCGACTGGAGAAATCTGGTCGGTATTTTTATAAAAAATGTATAGATTTTCATCGCGTCATTTGAAAAGTAAAGCAAGTAGACCTGCTCTTATTTTTGGTTTATATAAGCTTTCATTATCTTTCGCGTTAGCTGGAGTTGCTTATGATATAATGTAGAAAAATTTTTGGAGATGACAAGAAAATTATGAAAAACTTTATCGCAAAAAATGCTGTTGTCATTGGGGATGTAACCTTGGGCAAAGATGTCACTGTTTGGTTTAACAGCGTGATTCGTGGGGATAGTAATTTTATCAAGATTGGTGATCGCACCAATATTCAAGACGGTACGATTATTCATGTTGACCATGACGCACCGACAGAAATTGCAAAGGATGTTACAGTGGGACATCAATGCATGCTTCATGGCTGCAAAATTGAGCAAGGCGCACTAATTGGCATGAGTTCGATTGTATTAAATCACGCCGTTATCGGTGAAAATAGTTTAATCGGCGCAGGTTCTTTGGTAACGCAAGGAACGGTTATCCCACCAAATGTTTTGGCTTTTGGACGACCAGCCAAAGTTATCCGCCCTTTAACACAAGCTGAAATTGCTAAAAATAAAGCCAATATCACCCACTATTGTCAATTGGGCCAAGAATTTCAAGCAGGAAAATATTCAGAGGTAAGTCAGTAAAGATAAGAGCTCTTTTAACAAAGTTTCAATATTTAAACGAAAGCTGAGATCTTATTGCAAGTTTGGAGATCAAATTTGACTCATCGTTTTGTGAAAGCAGTTAAAGCGCAAATCGTTGCGCTTTTTTTCTTTCCTCGCTACACTTTAGACAAAGGTAAAAAGGAGGAATTTTTGATGAAACGTTTTGCTATAACTGGTTATGGAAAGCCCCATGATGTATTTGAGACGATTACAGACCAACCAAGAGAAATTACCCCAGGCCATATCCGGGTAGCAGTGCAGGCTTTTGCCGTTAATCCTTACGATATTTCTTTGCGAAGTGGGGCGCAGCAAGAATTTCGCAGTTTGAAATTTCCTTATGTAATGGGCAATGATGCGGCTGGAATCGTGACAGAAATTTTTCCTGGCGAAACAGATTTTGCTGTTGGCGATCGCGTAGTGATTCACCCAATTAGCGGAACTTATGGGCAAGAGGTCGTTTTGCCAAATAAAAAAGCGGCAAAAATCCCTGAGACAATGAGTTTTCCCAAAGCAGCAAGCATAGTTACAACCGGAATCACAGCGTACAATTTACTTTTTGAACTCCTACAGGTTGACAGTAGTCAAACCGTGATGGTGTTAGGTGCTTCTGGTGGAGTGGGGTCTTTACTTGTACAAATGTTGCATCAAAATAAAAATCATATTCTAGCAAGTGCGGCCCAAAAAAATGAAGCGAAAATTAGAAACTGGGGAGCAGATGAGTTTGTTGCCTATGATACAGCGAGTCCGGCAAAAACATTTTTTGAACAGGCGGATATTGTAATTGACGCGACAAAAGGGAGTAAAAGTGCAGATCTTGGTCTGAAAATTTTAAAACCTGGCGGAACATATGTTGCTTTAAATGAACTGCCAAATCCAGCAGATCGTAAAGATGGGACGTATTTAAGTTTTGCCCCTAAAAAAGAATACCAGGACCAAACTGCTTTTGAATATTTGCTAAATGCTTATGGGGATGGCAAATTGGTTGTTAATATTGCAGAAGTTTTGCCTTTTGAATTGCGCAGCGTCATTTTGGCTCACGAAAAAATTGCGGGTCATCCAGCTGCTGGCAAAATCGTTATCGCCCAATCCTAAATGATAAAAGGGCACTCTTTTAATTAAAAAAAGAAAGCAGCACAAGTAATCTAACAAATTGAATTTTTGGTGACTATAATAAAGGTAAACAAAAAAAGAATTGAGACAAAAGTCTCAATTCTTTTTTTATCAATTATTTTGTCACCATAATTTCGTCAATCAAACCGTATTCTTTCGCTTGTTCAGCGGTCATAAAGTTATCACGATCAGTATCTTTTTCAATGACTTCTAGTGGTTGACCTGTGCGTTCGGCTAAGATATGGTTCAAACGATCACGGGTTTGTAAGATGTGACGCGCTGCAATTTCGATTTCAGTTGCTTGGCCTTGTGCACCACCTAATGGTTGGTGAATCATGATTTCGGCATTTGGCAAAGCAAAACGTTTGCCTTTTTCGCCAGCTGTTAATAAAAATGAGCCCATTGAAGCAGCCATGCCCATTACAATTGTTTGCACATCGGCTTTAACAAAGTTCATTGTATCGTAAATTGCCATCCCAGCTGTTACGCTACCACCGGGTGAGTTGATGTATACATAGATATCTTTTTCAGAATCTTGTGCGTCCAAGAAAAGTAATTGGGCGATGATTGAGTTTGCTAAGTCGTCAGTAACTTGACCGCTTAGCATAATAATGCGGTCTTTTAATAAACGTGAGTAGATGTCATACGCTCTTTCGCCGCGGGATGATTGTTCAATGACTGTTGGAATTAAATTCATAATGTAAAGTCCTCCTTTAATCAAATCGACGTTAATTATTGTACGTCTCAAGTTTAGCACATTTAAGCGATAACCTCTAAAAAGAAGTATAACCAATAGGTCAAAATAGGTCAAATGAAAAACTCAGAGAATGAATATTTTTTTGCTAACAAAAATAGCAGATCAAAATAGATAACAAAAGGGTGGCTAAAAACAGTTAAAAAATGCGAATC
The DNA here is from genome assembly GCF_029983095.1 of Enterococcus montenegrensis. Lineage (NCBI taxonomy): Bacteria > Bacillati > Bacillota > Bacilli > Lactobacillales > Enterococcaceae > Enterococcus > Enterococcus montenegrensis. Next base: position 2,050,267 of record NZ_CP120467.1, on the reverse strand, counting down.
CCACAGAAGTTATGCTAAAATAAAAGACAAGAGAATTTAAGGAGGAAAAATATGATAGCAGTAGCAGCAGCCGGTTTTTTTGGTGTTTTGGTGGGTGCTTTAATCGTTACCATTGCCTTTAATTTACGTATTCGTTATGACGAGAAAAAAGAGCAAAAACGACGAACTTTGGAACACAAAGTAAAAGAAATTGAAACCTTAAACCAATTAAATAAAAAAATCAATGAAATTTTACAAAAGCGTAGCGTCTTAATGGAAGAATATGTCAGCTTTGATGCCTTTGATGATTGTTATATCACAATTGATGACTATGCTTACTTGCAATCATTTGCAGCTCAAAATAATTTTTATTTACCAAACTACATTTTAGAAGAATTTTTCAAAAATATTGCGCAACGAAAAGTTATTTTGTCACCAGATGAAACGATTAAAGTTGGAGGTTACGCTTATAAGGGTGGTCGTGTGATTATGGAGCATTTTTCCGACGATTTAACAGAATTGATCAATGAAAGAAAAACAGAGTTAAAGCGACTTTCAGATAGTACGTTGACCTATTTTAGCGCGTAATAATTTTAAAAAAAGATGAGAAGCTGATGCAAGGTGTCTTCTCATCTTTTTTGCGGTATTTATTTCATGTTAGAGTAGCTGTCTGGTACATAAAATACAGATAGAAGTGGTACAATTACTAATGAAGAAAAAGATAAGGAGGCAACGGTGATGACACAAATCGTAGCCCATCGCGGTGCCAGTGGTAGCCGACCGGAAAATACACTACCTTCTTTTGCCGAAGCAGTGCGGGCAGATAGTGACGTGATTGAGTTAGATGTTCATTTGTCAAAAGACGGTCACTTAATTGTGATGCATGATGAAGACGTTGAGCGAACGACAAATGGAAAAGGCTTGATTCGAGAAAAAAACCTGGCTGAAATAAAAAAATTAAATGCCGGTAGTTGGTTTTCTGAAAGCTATCAAAATACTAAAGTACCAACCTTAAAAGAAGTGTTGGATTTATTAGTCATGCGCAATTTCCGAGGAGTATTGTTAATTGAACTAAAAACCGATCACTACCATTATCCTGAAATCGAAATGAAAACAGCTACTTTAATGACAAGTCGTCTTTGGCCTTTTAAACATTGGTATTGTAGTTTTAATATTGATTCCTTAGATATTATTCATAAATTAGAACCTGACACACAACTAGATTTGATTTTAAGCACCAGTGATAAAAAGGTACTTCAAGCACTGGACCGACCATATATTGAAGGTATCCATCCTAAAATCGACTGGGTTTTGAAAAATAAAGCAACATTACCTGATTTACCATTAGCTGTGCGTCCTTGGACGATTGATGATGAAACCCTAGTGAAGGAATGTGTTGCGTTAAATACGGCAGGAATTATTACCAATTTCCCAGAAAAAGTACAGCAATATGTAAAAAATGCACGAAATAAGCCAAATAAATGAGGATAAAAATGAAAGTATTAGTGATTGCAGGGCCAACTGGTGTGGGAAAAACAGCACTAAGTATTAAGCTAGCCCAAAAATTCAATGGTGAGATTATTAGCGGGGATTCATTACAAGTTTATCGTCAATTGGATATTGGGACAGCCAAAGTAACCAAAAAAGAAGCCGCGGACATTCCCCATCACCTGATTGATATTTGTGATTTTACGGCAGCGTATTCAGCTGCTGATTTTCAAAAACAAGCGCGAGCAAAAATTGCGGCAATCTCAGCCAAAGGTAAACTGCCCATTGTTGTTGGCGGAACAGGTCTTTATATCCAGGCACTGCTTTATGATTATAAATTAGGCGCGCCAGAAGATTTCGGGCAACAGGGGGAGCATTTGCGACAAAAATATCAGACTTACGCCCAAAAAGAGGGGAGAGTGGCTTTGTGGCAGCTGCTTTTAAAAAAAGATCCACTAGCCGCTGAAAAAATTCATTTTAATAATGAGCGAAAAGTCATCCGTGCATTAGAAGTCTTTGATTTAACCGGTCATAGCATTACAAAACCTAAAGATGAACCGCAAAAGCTTTACGATGATTTTTTAATCGCTTTAACCACAGAGCGAGAGGTGCTTTATGAGCGTATTAATCAGCGGGTAGAGTTGATGTTTGCTGCTGGGTTAGCAAAAGAAGCAACCCTTTTAGAAGATTATGAAGATGTCCAAGCGGCAAAAGGGATTGGTTACCGCGAATTTTTCCCTTATTTTAAAGGTGAAATTAGTCTTGATGAGGTGAAAGAGACAATTAAATTAGATTCAAGACGTTACGCAAAACGACAATTAACGTGGTTTCGTAACCGAATGGAAGTGACAACTTGGGTCGATTTGATTACGCAACCAGAAGCAATTGAAGCTTTGCAGCAGAAAATACAAGCGTGGTTGGAGGAGTAGCATGGAACAAGAAAAAGTTATTTTAGTCGGGGTAGAAACCGAAGAGACTTGGAAAAATTTTGGTGAATCTATGCAAGAATTAAAAGGTTTGACCAAAACGGCTAAAGGAGAAGTTTGTTTTTCGTTAATTCAAAAACGGCCCCAAGTGGATCGTCAAACAATTATCGGAAAAGGAAAATTGACGGAATTAAAAAATTTAGTCGAAAGTTATGAAGCAGATTTGGTAATTTTCAACCATGAACTGACACCACGTCAAAGCCAAACTATTGCCGATTTTGTAGCAGTGCCAGTTATTGACCGCGTGCAGTTAATTTTAGATATTTTTGCTTTGCGGGCACGGTCTAAAGCGGGAAAACTGCAAGTAGAATTAGCGCAATTAGAATATTTATTGCCCCGTTTAGTGGGTCAAGGTAAATATTTATCTCGCTTAGGTGGAGGGATTGGTACAAGAGGGCCTGGTGAAACCAAGTTAGAAACAGATCGACGCCATATTCGTAATAAGATAACAGCAATTAAGCGAGAATTAAAAGACGTGGCGGCCCATCGGGAACGTACGCGTCAAAGAAGAAAAAACAATCGCTTTCAAATTGGTTTAATTGGTTATACCAACGCTGGCAAGTCCACGATTATGAATGTATTAACAGAAGCAAAAACTTATGAACAAGATGAACTTTTTGCAACATTAGATCCTTTGACAAAACGCTGGAAACTGCCGGAAGGTTTTGAGGTTACGTTAACGGATACGGTTGGTTTTATTCAAGATTTACCAACGCAGTTGATTGATGCTTTTCACTCTACGTTAGAGGAAAGTCGCGATATGGACTTGTTGTTGCATGTTGTTGATGCCAGTTCACCTGATCGTACCCAACAAGAGCAGACAGTTTTAGAGCTGATGAAAGAATTGGATTTTGATAAAACCCCGATTTTAACGGTCTACAATAAGGCTGATAAAATTGATAAAGCACAATTTGTGCCAACCCTATTTCCCAACGTATTAATTTCAGCTAAGAGTAGCCGCAGTAAAGCTGAATTGACCTCGGCTGTGCGCTTGCAACTGATGGAAAACTTAGAACCTTACAATGTTTATTTAAAACAAAATGAAGGAAAATTACTGGCACAACTGAAAAGTGAAACGTTACTGGTGCATGAAGAGTTTTTGCCAGAATCAGAAAAATACTTGGTCAAAGGTTTTGCATTACCTGAAGCCAGTGTGATAAGGAGAATGGAAGATGAATTGGACAGATGAATTTAATCCGTCTTTGGTAGCCGCAATTGAGCGAGTTGAGCAAAAAATTGCGCCACGACAAGAAGAGTTACGGCAAATTGCTTTGAGCAATCAAAATAAAGTTTTACGCGCATTTTCAAATCAGCATATTTCAGAAACGCATTTTTTACCTTCAACAGGATATGGAAATGATGATATGGGACGGGATGCTTTAGAAGCCGTTTATGCAGAAACGTTTGGTACACAGGCAGCATTAGTGCGCCCACAAATTGTTTCGGGTACCCACGCAATTGCTACGGCTTTATTTGGGGTGTTACGTCCTGGGGATGAACTACTTTATATTACGGGGACACCTTATGATACCTTGCTTGAGGTAATCGGTTTAGCCGGAAATGGAATTGGTTCAATGAAAGAGTATGACATTTCATACCGTCAAGCTGATTTGACAGACTCAGGGGAAGTCGACTTTGATGCTGTAAAAGCAAAAATTAATCAAAAAACCAAAGTGGTTGCTATTCAGCGTTCCCGTGGCTATGCTGCCAGACCTTCATTTACCATTGCAAAAATTAAGGAAATGTGTGATTTTGTTAAAACAATTGCGCCAGATGTCACTATCTTTGTTGATAATTGTTATGGCGAATTTGCTGAATTATTAGAACCAACACAAGTAGGAGCTGATTTAATGGCAGGCTCTTTGATTAAAAATCCTGGCGGCGGTATTGCCAAAACGGGTGGCTACTTAGTTGGGAAAAAAGATTTAATTGAAAAGTGTGCTTATCGTTTAACTACACCAGGTGTAGGGGCAGAAGGCGGCGCCATGTTAGGCAATGTATACGATATGCTCCAAGGTTTTTTCTTAGCCCCTCATGTCGTTAGCCAGGCTATTCAAGGTGCAGTTTTCACATCAGCGTTATTAGCAGAATATGCTATTGCGTCAACTCCTAAGTGGGACGATCCTAGAACAGATTTGATTCAATTAGTCGAACTTAAAGAAAAAGATGCGATGATTACCTTCGCACAAGCTATTCAACGTTTTTCACCAGTAGATGCCTTTGTTGCCCCGGTACCTTCTTATATGCCTGGTTATGAAGACGATATTATTATGGCAGCAGGAACTTTTGTTCAAGGTGCGAGTATTGAGTTAAGTGCAGATGGTCCTTTGCGGGAACCGTTTTCATTGTACGTTCAAGGTGGTCTAACTTATGAACATGTTAAAATTGCAGTCGCTAACGCAGTAAATGCTGTTTTTCATCAAAATAAAAAATAATTTTAGTTTTTTTAATTTCAACTGAACCTTGTTAATTCAAGGTTCTTTTTATTTGTCAGAAAATTTTTTATTATTTATGTCAGAAAAGCTAACATATAGCCTTGACTTTCAAAAATGGGATTGGTATAGTTATCCCAAGTTAAAAAACCAACCGGAAAGGAGTAGTTTCATGCGAGAAAAAGAGTTGCGCCGATCAATGTCAGTTTTTCCGATTGGGACGGTGATGAAGCTAACAGATCTTACTGCGCGACAAATTCGTTATTACGAAGAGCAAGATTTAATTCATCCCGAAAGAAGTGAAGGCAATCGTCGTATGTATTCTTTGAATGATATTGATATTTTACTTGAAATCAAGGATTACTTGTCTGAAGGTTTAAATATGGCAGGGATCAAACATGCCTATGAAATGCAAAAGCAGCAGGAAAAAATTGCAAAAAATAAAAAACCGCTGACTGACCAAGATGTTCGACAAATTTTTTATGATGAACTACTAAGCCAAGGTGGTTTAACACAACAAAATCCATTTAAGCAGGGTCCACGAATGTAGGCGTTGTTTGAAAATAAAAAAACTAATTAAGGGTGGGATTATATGCCTCGCGTAAATTACACAGCAACAGATATCAAACGTATTGTCGAAGAAGAAAATGTTCGTTTCTTACGTCTAATGTTCACAGACATTATGGGAACAATCAAAAATGTTGAAGTTCCAGTAAGTCAATTGGAAAAAGTTTTGGATAACAAAATGATGTTTGATGGTTCTTCGATTGAAGGTTTTGTCCGCATCGAAGAAAGCGATATGTATTTGTATCCAGATTTATCTACTTGGATGATCTTCCCTTGGGAAAGTGAACATGGTAAAGTCGCACGTTTGATTTGTGATATTTATAATCCTGATGGTACACCGTTTGCTGGCGATCCCCGTGGTAATTTGAAGCGCGCTATGGAAAACATGAGACAATTAGGTTTCACTTCGTTTAATTTAGGGCCAGAGCCAGAATTCTTCTTATTCAAACTAGATGAAGATGGTGAAATTACAACGGAATTAAATGATGCTGGTGGTTATTTTGATTTTGCCCCGACAGACTTAGGTGAAAATTGCCGCCGGGATATTGTGTTGGAATTAGAAAGTCTAGGCTTTGAAGTGGAAGCATCTCACCATGAAGTGGCTCCTGGACAACATGAAATCGACTTTAAATATGCCGACGTTGTCGATGCCTGTGATAATATCCAAACCTTTAAATTAGTAGTAAAAACAATTGCCCGCAAACACGGTCTACACGCGACCTTCATGCCAAAACCATTATTTGGGATTAATGGTTCAGGGATGCACTGTAATATGTCATTATTTAAAGGCAAAGAAAATGCTTTTTATGATGAAGCAGGAGAAATGGGCTTGAGCCAAACTGCATATCATTTCTTAGGCGGATTAATTGAACATGCCCGGGCTTATACAGCTGTCTGCAATCCAATCGTCAATTCATACAAACGCCTTGTTCCCGGCTATGAAGCTCCGGTTTACGTAGCTTGGTCTGGTCGCAATCGTTCACCGTTAATTCGTGTGCCAGAATCTCGTGGTCTATCAACACGTTTGGAGTTACGTTCAGTTGATCCTTCAGCTAATCCATATTTAGCAATGGCAGTATTATTAGAAGCCGGTCTTGACGGCATTCGTCGTGAATTGACGCCGCCACCAGCAGTCGATCGCAATATTTATGTCATGAATGAAACAGAAAGAGAAGAAGCGCAAATTAAAGATTTACCTTCAACATTACACAATGCGATTAAAGCGCTACGCAAAGATGAAGTAATGGTTGATGCTTTAGGGAATCATATCTACCAAAATTTTGTGGAAGCAAAACGTTTGGAATGGGCATCGTTCCGTCAAACTGTTTCTGAATGGGAAAGAGAACAATATTTAGAGTTGTATTAAAAACAGGAAAACAAACCGCTTTGAGCTACGGCTTAGGGCGGTTTGTTTTGTGCTTTTCTGAAATTGATGCGAGCAATGGGCTATTTTTATTTTGTTGAAAATTGACAATCAGGGTCCTTCACCACTACTATTAGGAAAAATGGAAAATAAAAGAGGGCATACATATGTTGGATTTATTTATTTTGATGATGGAGCGAGTAGGCTTAATTATTTTATTAGCCTTTTTATTAGTAAATGTCTCCTATTTTAAGCGCGTACTAGAAAATCGGGAACAGTTTTCATCTAAAGTCATTTTGATTGTTGTTTTCGGGCTGTTTGCCATTTTAACGAATTTTACCGGAATTGAAATTGCGGGTAATAAGATTGTACCAAGCAATTTTTTAACCCATATTTCAGAGAACACCTCCATCGCCAACGCCCGTACGCTAGTGATCAGTGTTGCCGGTTTAGTGGGCGGCCCAAGTGTTGGCGCAACCGTGGGTGGGATTGCAGGGATTCATCGCTTTTTCCAAGGTAGCGGGCAAGGTAGCTTTTATATCTTTTCTTCTTTTTTGATTGGTCTTGTTTCAGGCTTAATCCGATTACTACTAATTAAAAAGCAGTGGCAAAATAAAGCTTGGGTCTATGCGCTGGTGGGTATTTTGATGGAATCCATTCAAATGGTCTTCGTGGCTTTTTTTAGCGGACCAGCATTAGCGCAAATGATTGCTGGACCAATGATTATGATTAATGGCATTGGGACGTTTATTTTCATGTCCATTATTAATATCACCCTAAAACAAGAAGAACAAGCTAAAGCGGTTCAAACTCATGATGTATTAAATTTAGCAGCTCAAACTTTACCGTATTTTCGGGCAGGGTTAAAGCGGGAGTCCAGCCAAGCAGCAGCAGAAATTATTCAACGCTATACCAAATTAGCCGCAATCAGTATTACCGATAAACATCAAATTCTAGCCCATGTGGGGGCAGGCAGCGATCACCATATTCCAGAAATTGAAGTGATTACTGAACTTTCTAAAAAAGTTTTGCAATCTGGAAGTATGCTAATTGCCCATAGTAAAGAACAAATTGGGTGTAAAAATCCTAATTGTCCTTTGGCTGCTGCGATTGTTATTCCACTTTTTGCTCATGAAAAAGTTGTGGGCACACTGAAAATGTACTTTACCGATGAAACAAAATTGACTTATGTGGAAGAAGAGCTGGCAGAGGGACTAGCAACGATTTTTTCTTCTCAAATCGAGCTAGGGGAAGCAGAAGAAAGAAGTCAACTGTTAAAGGATGCCGAAATTAAATCGCTACAAGCTCAAGTAAATCCCCACTTTTTCTTTAACGCCATTAATACAATTTCCGCTTTAATGCGCCGTGATACCAATCAGGCTCGCAGTTTATTATTACAGTTAAGTACGTATTTTCGGGGGAATTTGACTGGTGCACGCCAAACAAAGCTACTTTTAAGCCAAGAATTGCAACATTTAGCAGCCTATTTACAATTAGAACAAGCTCGATTTCCTAATCGTTACCAAATCGATGTGAAAATAAAAGACGAGCTTCAATCAGCTTTGATTCCGTCATATGCTGTCCAGATTTTGGTTGAAAATGCGATTAAACATGCTTTTTCTAATCGTAAAGAAAATAATCATGTTCACGTAACCATTACCAGTAAAAAAGATGTTTTAATTTTACAAGTGGAAGACAATGGTGTGGGAATAAAAGCTACGTTATTGTCGCAATTAGGCAAACAAGCTGTTGTTTCTGAAAAAGGAACGGGGACAGCGTTGGAAAATTTGAATCGACGTTTACACAGCTTATATGGCGATGCCGGTCAGTTAAAAGCGGAAAATAAAGCAGCTGGTGGTGCGGTCTTTACCATTAGCCTACCATTGGAGCTTGAAGGAGGAAATGAATAATGCATGTGCTTTTAGTTGATGATGAACCCTTAGCAAGAGAAGAGTTAAATTATTTGGTCAGTCAACATCCTGCTGTGACCAGTGTGGCGCAGGCAGAAAGTGTGTTAGAGGCGATGACTAAAATGATGGAACAAAAACCAGATATTCTATTTTTAGATATTCATTTAACTGATGAAAGTGGTTTTGAATTAGCAGAAAAACTCGTCGCCCTCAGTGATCCACCTTACTTGGTTTTTGCCACAGCCTATGATGATTACGCATTGCAGGCGTTTCAAGTCAACGCAAGTGACTATTTATTAAAGCCCTTTGAAGAAAAAAGAGTGATGGAAATTATTGATAAAGCAAAAAAACAGGTGAATAAAAACCAAAGAACAACAACTAAAAACTTAGAACAATTTTCAACGTTTCCCATTCATAGCGACGATCGTATTTTTTTAATTAATCCTGAAACGGTTCAAATGGTTTCAGTGGATGAACGCAGTCTCAGCATTTTTACCGATGAAAAACAGTACGTGACAACAGGAACCTTAAGTGGGATTGAACAAAAATTACCGCCAGCCCTTTTTATTAAAACGCAGCGTAGTTTTATTATTAATGTGACAAAGGTAAAGGAAATCCAGCCTTGGTTTAATCATACATTGCAAGTTACGATGGAAAATGGGGAAAAAGTTCCTGTTAGCCGCTCCTATTTAAAAGCGTTTAAAGAGCGGTTAAACTTAGAATAAATAGGTGTGAAAAATCGCGATAAAAGGTTGTAGAAACTGATGAAACGCGGTGCATTTGTAAAGAGGACACATGACGGTGTAAGTCATGTGCCTTTTTTTGCATTTCATGATTCAAATGACGCAACTTATGAAGAAAGCGGTAACAAAGTTGGGAATTCTCGTATACTAAGCATGTAAACAAAACAAAGGAGCGAAAAAACATGGAAAAAAAAGTTTATTCATTCTTACAACAGGCTTTCGTATTTGCACTAATTATGCTCATTTCAAATGGTATTGCTAAAGTATTACCTCTTGCAATTCCACCTTCATTAATCGGGATGCTACTTTTATTTGGTGCTTTATGTACGGGCATTGTTAAATTGGAGCAAATTGAAGGATTAGCTAACAGCTTATCAAGTGTGATTACTTTCTTATTTGTGCCATCAGGTATTTCGCTTGTTAATTCATTAGGGATTATGAAAAGCTCTGGCATCCAAATTCTAGTGGTTATTCTCATTGCAACTTTAGCTTTAATGGCAGCGACAGGTTGGGGCTCAAGTTTATTATTGGGTATTAAAGATCGCCATGCACAAGCAGATGAAGAAAAATCACTTAACAAAGGTTTAAAGGAGGTTTCTTAATATGACACCATATGTTGGTATTATCATTTCTCTAGTCGTTTTTGGTATCGGTACATTTTTATTTAAAAAAAGCAAAGGCTTCTTCTTATTTACTCCGTTGTTTGTCGCGATGATATTAGGTGTTATAGTTTTAGAAATCACAGGTATCAGCTATGACGACTACAATGAAGGTGGCAAAATTATCATGTTCTTTTTAGAACCTGCCACAATCGCCTTTGCCATTCCCTTATATAAAAAACGCGATATCTTAAAAAAATACTTTATGGAAATTATGGTAGCCATTACAATTGGTTCGGTCGTTTCAGCCGGTTCTGTGGTTTTAGCTGGTTACATAATTAAGATGCATCCCCAACTCATTGCCTCTTTACTTCCCCAAGCGGCAACAACAGCAATTGCGGTTCCTGTTGCTACTTCAGTTGGTGGTATCGCTTCTATCGCAGCTTTTTCGGTTATCTTTAATGGTGTTTTAGTTTATGCATTAGGTGCTATTGCTTTGAAATGGTTTAAAGTTAAAAATCCAATTGCTAAAGGCTTAGCACTCGGCGCGGCGGGTCATGCTTTAGGGGTTGCCGTTAGTATGGAGATGGGGGAAACAGAAACAGCGATGGCAAGTATTTCCGTTGTCGTTGTCGGAATTACAACAGCCGTGGTAGTTCCAATTGTCGCAAGTGTAATGGGAATTATTTAAAAATAAAGGAGTATTGACAAATGCAAAAGACAGTAGATTTACAGACAAACGCTTGGCAAGGATTTAAAGGAAAACAATGGCAAGGAGAAATTAACGTACGTGATTTTATCCAAGCAAACTACACACAATTTGACGGCACAGATGAATTTCTAGCTGGCCCAACAGAAGCTACCACAAAACTTTGGGATCAAGTAATGGAATTAAACAAACAAGAACGCGACAACGGTGGCGTTTTAGACATGGACACAAAAGTCGTTTCAACGATTACTTCTCATGGTCCTGGTTATTTAAATAAAGATTTAGAAACAGTGGTTGGTTTCCAAACAGACAAACCTTTCAAACGTGGTTTACAACCATTTGGTGGAGTTCGTATGTCTGAACAAGCCGCTGAAGAATACGGTTTTGAAATCGATCCTGAAATTTCACATATCTTCCGCGACTACCGCAAAACCCATAACCAAGGGGTCTTTGATGCATATACACCAGAAATGCGCGCAGCACGCCGTTCAGGCGTCATTACTGGTTTACCAGATGCCTATGGTCGTGGCCGTATTATCGGCGACTACCGTCGGATTGCGTTATACGGGGTAGACTTTTTAATTAAAGAAAAACAAAAAGATTTAGCCAACTGTGGAAACGGTACAATGTCAGAAGACATCATCCGTCAACGGGAAGAATTAAGTGAACAAATTCGTGCGTTAGCTGAATTAAAAGAATTAGGTAACATTTACGGTTTTGATATTTCACAACCTGCGACAAACGCAAAAGAAGCTTTCCAATGGTTATACTTAGGCTACTTAGCTGCAATCAAAGAACAAAATGGTGCAGCAATGTCATTGGGTCGGACATCGACTTTCTTAGACATTTATGTGGAACGCGACTTAGAAAACGGCGTGATTACAGAAGAAGAAGCACAAGAAATCGTGGATCATTTCGTTATGAAATTACGTCTTGTAAAATTCGCTCGGACACCTGAATACAATGCCCTATTTTCTGGGGATCCAACATGGGTAACAGAATCAATCGGTGGTGTGGGTGAAGACGGACGTCACATGGTAACAAAAAACAGCTTCCGTTTCTTACACACATTAGCAAACTTAGGTCCTGCGCCAGAACCAAACTTGACAGTTTTATGGTCAACACGTTTACCACACAACTTCAAAACTTTCTGTGCGAAAATGAGTATCCAAACATCTGCGATTCAATATGAAAACGATGATGTGATGCGTCCTCATTGGGGCGATGACTACGGAATCGCTTGTTGTGTATCGGCAATGCGCATTGGGAAACAAATGCAATTTTTCGGTGCTCGTGCAAACTTAGCGAAAACCTTGTTATACGCAATTAACGGTGGGGTTGATGAAAAATCAAAAGCACAAGTAGGACCAAAATATCAACCAATCACTTCTGAATATCTAGAATACGATGAAGTTTTAGCCAAATATGATGCCATGATGGACTGGATTACAGAATTGTACTTGAATACATTAAACATCATTCACTACATGCACGATAAATATTCTTACGAACGGATTGAAATGGCATTACAAGATACAGATATCCTACGCACAATGGCAACTGGTATTGCTGGTTTCTCTGTTGCAGTTGACTCATTATCTGCCATTAAATATGCCAAAGTGAAAACAGTTCGTGATGAAAATGGAATCGTAGAAGACTACGTGATTGAAGGCGACTATCCTAAATACGGCAATAACGATGATCGCGTGGATGAAATCGCGGTGAACTTATTGAAAACCTTCATGACGAAAGTAAAACGTAACAAAACTTACCGTGATGCAAAACACACCACATCTATTCTTACAATCACATCCAATGTGGTTTATGGGAAGAAAACAGGGAATACACCAGACGGACGTCGTGCGGGCCAACCATTTGCGCCAGGGGCTAACCCAATGCATGGACGCGACACACATGGTGCGTTAGCAAGCTTGTCTTCAGTTGCGAAAATTCCTTACGACTATTCATTAGATGGTATTTCAAATACGTTTTCTATCGTACCAAAAGCCTTAGGTCGTGACGAAGCAACCCAAGAAGAAAACTTAGCAACCATGTTAGACGGATATGCAACAAAAGGTGGTCACCACTTGAACATTAACGTCTTCAACCGGGATACCTTGTTAGATGCGCAAGCACACCCAGAAAAATACCCACAATTAACAATTCGGGTATCTGGTTATGCCGTAAACTTCATTAAGTTAACGAAAGAACAACAAGATGACGTTATTGCACGGACAATGCACGAATCTATGTAATTTCAATTTTAAACGTACTACAAGGTGGCGGATGGGAAACTATCCGTCACTTTTTATTTTTGCTTGTCCTCTTCTTCACAAAAAACGTAGTGAAAAAGAGGTTGGAATTGCGGCATAAAAAATTTCTAGCCTCTTTTTTGAGACGTTTGTTTCAAGTATTTCATATACGAAAGGAAGTCATAAGCATGACTGTGACAGGTCGTATTCATTCAACCGAAAGTTTTGGTTCCGTCGATGGACCAGGCATTCGCTTTATCGTTTTTACCCAAGGCTGTCGGATGCGGTGTGAGTTTTGCCATAATCCGGATACTTGGAAAATTGGCAGTGGTAAAGAGCGTACAGCAGATGATGTTTTAGAAGAAGCCTTAAAATATAAAGAATTTTGGGGAGAAAAAGGCGGGATCACAGTAAGTGGTGGAGAACCGTTGTTACAACTTGATTTTTTAATTGATTTGTTCAAAAAAGCCAAAGCGGCTGGGGTTCATACGACCATTGATACCTGTGGGCAACCGTTTACCAGAGAAGAACCTTTCTTTTCAAAATTCAATACTTTAATGGAATATACGGATTTATTGTTGTTTGATATTAAACATATCGACAATGACGCCCATAAAAAACTGACCAAACAAGCCAATACCCCTATTTTGGAAATGGCCAAATATTTATCTGAAATAAATAAACCGGTCTGGATTCGTCACGTATTGGTTCCTTATCGCAGTGACTATGATGCGTATTTGATCCGCTTAGATAGCTTTATTAAGACGTTGCAAAATGTCGATAAGGTTGAGATTTTACCCTACCACACGATGGGCAAGTACAAGTGGCAAGAATTGGGTTTAAAATATCCATTAGAAGGAATTGAACCACCGACGCGCCAAAGAGTGGAAAATGCTCAAGCATTATTACATGTTGCAGATTACAGTGGCTATAAAAAAGAAACACTGCTGGTGGTTTAATGTAAAACCTCACGCTAGCACCAATTTAAAAAGTACGGTTTATTTACCAAACAAGCGGCTGTGATAAAAAATTATCACAGCCGCGTATTTAAGACGTGTATGTTTTTAGTTTAAGTGATTTTCAGCTTTTTTAGGTAGTTGACTTTTCGCGATTTCTTCCCAACCCATAACACCTTTTTTATGATTTACATGAACAATCAGGTAAGCATCTTTTTTCATGGGATGGTCTTTTCTCGAGTTGAAATCAATGTCTAATTCTTCGCCATAAGCATTAAAACTGGCTAATTTGTAACGATATTTATAGACCTTATGTCCAGCTCCTTCACCGATATACGTACGTGTTCCAGCTTGGTTAATTTTTGTGTAATAATCATTGGTTCCGTAGTTATCATGGTACCAATAAAATATCCCGCCACTAGCTAACAAAAATGGGAGGGCAGTAAAAATAATTTTTTTCATACTGATTCTTCCTTCTTTCTAACAGCCTAATTTTAGCTGAGAAGAAATTTAAAAAAAACAGGCACAAGTCGGAAATGAATTTGCGACTTTAGTCGTAAAAAATGAATTAAAATTAAGTTTTAAGGTTTCAGACTTTCTTAAATTGAAACCCCTTTACAAAAATCGATAGTTGACAAAAGAAAGGAGAGATTGTAATATCCTACTTGGGCACCCTAATTACTTAGGGTCAAAGTTCTGGAAAATATGCTCCCTATTCATTTTGGATAGGGAGCATATTTATTTTACAGAAGCTTTTCCTGCGAAAAAATATAGAGGGAGTTTTTAATTAATGACAAAATATATTTTTGTAACCGGCGGCGTTGTGTCGTCGATTGGTAAAGGTATTGTGGCAGCATCGCTAGGACGCTTATTGAAAAATCGTGGATTAAAGGTAACGATTCAAAAATTTGATCCTTATATCAATGTCGATCCTGGTACGATGAGTCCTTACCAACATGGAGAAGTTTTTGTAACAGATGACGGGGCAGAAACGGATTTAGACCTTGGTCACTATGAACGTTTTATCGATATTAACTTAAATAAGTATTCCAATGTAACAACCGGTAAAATTTATTCTGAAGTTTTGCGTAAAGAACGCAAAGGAGAATATTTGGGCGCAACTGTTCAAGTAATTCCACACATCACGAATGAAATTAAAGAAAAAATCATGCGGGCTGCAAAATTAACCGATTCTGATGTCATTATCACAGAAGTCGGCGGAACAGTTGGTGATATTGAATCATTACCATTTTTAGAAGCATTGCGCCAAATGAAAGCTGACGTGGGTTCAGATAATGTGATGTACATTCACACGACGTTGATTCCATACTTAAAAGCAGCTGGGGAAATGAAAACTAAACCAACACAACATAGCGTAAAAGAATTACGTGGTTTAGGTATTCAACCAAATATCTTAGTAGTTCGGACAGAACAGCCTGTTTCACAAAGCACGAAAAATAAATTAGCGCAATTTTGTGACGTGGCACCAGAAGCGGTCATCGAATCTCGGGACGTGGAAACATTGTATTCCATTCCATTAGCATTGCAAGCACAAAAAATGGATCAAATTGTTTGTGAGCACTTGAAATTAGATGTACCAGAAGCAGATATGACTGAATGGCAAGCGTTGGAAGAAAAAGTACTCAACTTGAAGAAAACCACCCGAATTGCCTTAGTTGGTAAATATGTTGAATTACCAGATGCATACATTTCAGTAGTAGAAGCATTAAAACACGCTGGTTTTGCATTTGATTCTGATATTGCTATTGATTGGATTCAATCAGCTGATGTGAATAAAGACAATGTAGCAGAAGTGTTAAAAGATGCTGATGGTATTTTGGTTCCTGGTGGTTTTGGCGATCGTGGAGTAGAAGGTAAAATTGAAGCGATTCGTTATGCCAGAGAAAATGATGTCCCATTTTTAGGTATTTGTTTAGGCATGCAAATGGCTTGTGTGGAGTTTGCCAGAAATGTAGTGGGCTTAAAAGATGCTAATTCAGCTGAAACAAATCCTGATACACCAAACAATATTATTGACCTAATGGCAGATCAAGAAAATATTGAAAACATGGGGGGGACATTGCGCCTTGGTTTGTATCCATGTAAGTTGAAAAAAGGAACAAAAACAGCAGCTGCTTATAACGATGCCGAAGTTGTACAAGAACGTCACCGTCATCGCTATGAATTTAACAATAAATACCGGGAAATGTTTGAAGCAGAAGGCTTAGTCTTCTCAGGTGTTTCGCCAGATAATCGACTAGTAGAAATCGTGGAACTACCAGACAAGAAGTTCTTTGTTGGTTGCCAATTCCATCCAGAATTAATTTCTCGACCAACACGCCCACAACAACTAATTAAAGCCTTTGTTGGTGCTGCGTTAGAAAACCAATAGGCGTGTCTTTCCTGAGTAACATTTAAATAAAAGCCAAATACCTGAAACAAAAAATACCTGCGTCTTGATGTAAAAGTTGCAGAAGTATATTTTTGTTTCAGGTTTTTTGTTAGCTGTTCAAGCTAATTTTCAAAAATTAAGAAAAAGTCTGTGAAATAATTTGCAGAGCAAAATAATTGCTGATGTTATCTTTTGAATTAGAAAAGCAATGGCAAAGGGGAATGTACCAAAGTTTTTCAGAAAAATATTTGAAAACAGCCGCTATTTAAATTTGTGCAATCTTTTTATGAAAGAATTAATCTGCCATTTTAGTGGTAATAGCAGGAAATATTTGCTAAAATAGTAGCGTTGGTTAGGATATGCCTAACAAATAAAGTTTATTAAAACTTAGGAGGAATTTTTTATGCCAGTAGTATCAGCAGCAGAATTTCTAAAAGCAGCCCGTAAAGGTGGTTACGCTGTCGGCGGTTACAACACAAATAACTTAGAATGGACTCAAGCGATTTTGGAAGCAGCAGAAGCTAAAAAAGCCCCTGTTCTAATCCAAACTTCAATGGGTGCAGCAAAATACATGGGTGGTTACAAATTAGCTGTTAACATGATCAACGACTTAGTTGAATCAATGAATATTACAGTTCCAGTTGCAATCCACTTAGACCATGGTGACTACGAAGCAGCTTTAGCATGTATCGAAGCTGGCTACACTTCAGTTATGTTCGATGGTTCTCATTTACCATTTGAAGAAAACTTGAAATTAGCTAAAGACGTTGTTGCAAAAGCACACGCTAAAGGTATCTCAGTTGAATGTGAAGTTGGTTCAATTGGTGGGGAAGAAGACGGTATCATCGGTGCTGGCGAATTAGCTGACATTGAAGAATGTAAACAAATGGTTGCTACAGGTATCGACTACTTAGCATGTGGTATTGGTAACATCCACGGTGTTTACCCAGAAAACTGGCAAGGTCTTGCATTTGACCACTTACAAGAAATCGCAGATGCTGTTGGTCATGATGTACCATTAGTATTACACGGCGGTTCAGGTATTCCAAAAGAACAAATCCAAAAAGCTATCTCAATGGGTGTTTCTAAAGTTAACGTTAATACTGAATTCCAATTATCATTTGCTAAAGCAACTCGTGAATACATCGAAGCTGGCAAAGATCAAGAAGGTAAAGGCTTTGACCCTCGTAAATTATTAGCACCAGGTAAAGCTGCTATCGTTAAAGATGCTGAAGAACACATTGACTGGTTCGGTTCAGCAAACAAAGCTTAATTACATTAAACTTTTAAACTTCAGATCAATTTGGTCTGAAGTTTTTTCTTTTTAAATGACCAAAAACCTCGTTAGAATCAGCTGATTTTAACGAGGTTTTATTTTGGCAGTGAATATCGGTTTATTTGTTTGGATATGCTTAATTAGCTGGTCTAACGGGAATTAAGACTTCAAAAATTTGATCTTCAGGATTTTCTGAGGCGGCTTCATCTTGCCAAAGCAATTCCCAAATATCGCCATTTAAAACCAAATTATTATCTTTTAAGTAATTACGAAAGCGATTGTTAAAAATATTAATATAATGAATTTCATCTTTCATAAAACCAGAAACATAATAACCGGCTGGTCGTTGTATGATACGTTGTTTCTCGTAATGGGCTAAGCGTTCAGGTGGAATTTTAACTAAGGCACGATAAGGCGCAGCATGAAAATTTTCTTCATAAAACGCCGCACCGTCTACTAAAAAACCAATCGGATAGCCACTAAAAAGATCGCTGCTGTCAACAGAATTATAAAAACGCCCATAGACTTGCAGAGCATCAATGTCATCAAAGTTTTCGATAATATCTGAGATTACAAAATACTCAGCTTCTCTGTAGGTATATGCGATTGATTTTAAATCGAAATTTTCTAAGGTAGTGTAGCGTGTAATATAACTATCAAGGGAATTACGAATGCGTTTAAGTTTTTTTATCTCTTCGTCGACTTTTTCTTTTTGGCGTTTGAAACCAGCTAAAACAGCAGTAACGTTTCTATTTTTCAAAAAAGTATCAATTTCATCAAGTGAAACGTCAAGATTTTTCAAAAGTAAGATAACGTCCAGTTCAAAATACTGTTCAATGCCGTAATAGCGATAGCCGTTTGCGCCAATTTTTGCAGGCTTGAAGAGATTTATTTGATCATAATAAATTAACGTTCGGCGGCTGATGCCGGCATAATTTGCCATTTCACTTACGGTTAAATATTTTTTCATCAAAAAGTTTCCTTTCCGTCTTGACTGTAACGTTACGTTACAGTTTATCCTACCATAGGAGAAGGAGGGAAAAAAGATGAAATTATTCAAAATCTTTTTTAAAGAGTATCACAAGATGTTCTTTGTCACCTTCATTTTAATGGTAGCACAAGCAGTTGGAACATTGTTGATTCCTTATTATGTCGCTGAAATTATTGATGAAGGTATTTTGACACAAAACCAAGGAGCAATTTGGAAAAACGGGCTGTTGATGTTAGCAATTGCCATTATCACAGGCGTAGTTGCGATTGCCGCGAGTTATTACTCTGCTATTTTAGCTGGTCGATTTGGTTATTTTTTGAGAAAAAAATTAGTAGCTAAAACCCAGAAATTATCCTTAGCAGATTTGGATGCATTTGGGACGCCAACACTTTTGGCCAGAACCACAAGTGATATTACCAATATTCAACAAATTTTGATGATGGTTTTTCAAATGATTGTGCCAGCACCCCTTATTTGTTTGGCATCAATTGTTTTGACAGGGATGATTTCATGGCAGTTTATTTGGATTCCCATTGCTTCGATCACTTTATTTTCACTTGTAGCACTGCTGGTTATTAAAAAAGCTATTCCTTTAGCAGATGTGATGCAGCAACGAATGGATAAAATGATGCAGATTTTGCGGGAATTTTATACCGGTGTTCGGGTGATTCGTGCGTTTAACAAAACAAATGATGAGAAAAAAAGAACGGATCAAACTTTTAGCAGTTATGCAGAAGTTATGATTGCGGTCAATAAACTTTTTGCAGTGTTAAATCCAACGGTAAATTTAGTGATGGGTTTAGGTATGACAGCTGTTTTAGCCTTTGGTGGTGTTTTTGTGATGCAAGGTATGGTGCCAATCGGCAGTTTAACTGCGATTAGTGAATATACGGTTTTAAGTTTATGGTTTTTGACTATGGCTGCAATGGTAATTGTGATGATACCAAAAGCACTCGCTTCATTAGAGCGGATTGGTGCAGTTTTAGCGGCAAATGAAGAAATCGTGGATGGTGATATAGCCGAATTTGTGCTGGCAGATAATAAACCGATTGTTTCTTTTAAACAGGTTGATTTCACATATAGTGGTGCACAAGAGCCGGTCTTATCTAATATTACCTTTGATATTTTTAAAGGTGTGACGGCAATTGTTGGTGGAACAGGCTCTGGTAAAAGTACAATTGCAAAAGCACTATTGCGCTTTAAAGATACGGCTGAAGGTGAAATCCTCTTTGGTGGAGTGCCGATTAAAAACGTCACGCAAGAAGCATTGCGACAAAAAATCAGTTATGTGCCACAAAAAGCTTTTCTATTTAGTGGTACGATTTTCGATAATTTCCTTTTTGGAAATCCTGCGGCAACAAAAGAGCAAGTGGCTAAAGCCGCTGAAGTTGCCCAAGCCGCTGACTTTATCACTTCTTTGCCACAAAAGTATGAGGCCCCAATTGCTCAAAAAGGAAACAATTTTTCTGGTGGACAAAAACAACGCCTAAGTATTGCACGGGCATTGATTAAACCAGCAGCAGTATATTTCTTTGATGACAGTTTTTCAGCGCTGGATTATCAAACCGATGCTAAATTACGTCAAGCTTTAAAAACGTATTTAAAAGATGCAGCAATTGTGATCGTAGCACAACGCCTTTCGACTATTAAGGATGCGGACCAAATTATCGTATTAGATGAAGGAAAAATTGTGGGTCAAGGTACTCATGAGACGTTAATTACAACTTGCAGCGTTTATCAAGAGTTTGCCAAGTCCCAAGGAATGGAGGAAAAACATGAGCACAAAGCAGGTTGAGTTAAAGAATCGCGAAATGCCACAAGATTTCAAAAAAACGGGTCAGCGGCTATTTCGTTTATTATTAGAGCAAAAGCGCCGTTTTGTAGTGATTGTTATTTCTGCCATTTTCTTTGCAACATTAATGGCAATTACACCTTTAATTTTAGGCTGGGGGCTAGATGCCATTGTTGCTTTATTACGTGCGGGTGAAATAACAACAGCCAACTTAAGACGGGTATTGTGGCAGCCACTCTTATTATTATTTTTAGCATGGGGGGGGATTGCGCTATTCTCGCTTTTGCAAGAATACACCATGGCAAGCGTAGCAGAAACATTAACATTACGCTTACGAAAACAATTGACACAAAAGATGAATCATTTACCGATCAAATTTTTTGATCAGTATAAAACAGGTGACATATTGACACGGACAACTCTTGATTTGGATAAAGTATCTGAAGTTTTACAAGTAGGACTGATGCAGATGATTTCAGCAATCTTATCTATTATCATCGGGGTGGGGTTAATGATTTATCTTAGTCCGTTACTGACCTTTGGTATCGTGATCATTTTGTTGCTTAGTTTAGCGCTAACGAATTTCTTAGCTCAGAAAAATCAAGATTATTTTTCGGAAAATCAGGCAGCTTTAGGTTACGTTGGAACAAAGGCCGAGGAAACATATTCAGGGAATTTGGTTATTAAAGCATATAACCGCCAGCAGCAAATAGAATCAGACTTAGACAAATTGAATGAAGCCCAATTTCAGGCTTTTAAAAAAGCTCAATTTGTCAGTTTTGCTATTAATCCCTTGATTCGACTAATTAACCAGCTTGGTTTTGTGATTAGTGCAGTTGTCGGTGGGCTAATGGTTATTAACGGTCAGTTATCAATCGGTTTAGTTCAAGCTTATTTACAATATGTAAATCAAGTATCAGAACCGATTACACAAGTATCCTATGTAATCAACAGTTTGCAAAGTGCCTTTGCCGCTTTGGAGCGAATCTTTGAAATTCTTGATTTACCTTGCGAAAAGGAAAATGAACTAAATGCTACCTTACCATCCCAAATACGTGGAAAAGTAAGTTTCAAACACGTTTCTTTTGGTTATGAAAAAGACCAATTGTTAATGAAAGATGTCAATTTCACTGTAAAACCAAAGCAAATGGTAGCTATTGTAGGACCAACTGGTGCGGGTAAAACGACCATGATTAATTTATTGATGCGTTTTTACGAATTAAGTAAAGGACAAATTGAAGTTGACGGTAAAAATATTCGTCATTTTGCAAGGGGCGAGATTCGTCAAAAATTTGGTATGGTCTTGCAAGACACATGGCTCTTTGAAGGAACGGTGGCAGCTAATATTGCTTATGGACAACAAAATGCCAGTCGCACTGAAATTATTGCTGCGGCAAAAGCAGCGCAATGTCACCACTTTATTTTGACATTGCCAAAAGGCTATGACACGATAATTTCAACCGATGGCAGTCAAATCTCTCAAGGACAACAACAGCTTTTGACGATTGCGCGCGCAATTCTTGCCAATCCGCAACTGTTGATTTTGGACGAGGCAACTTCAAGCGTCGATACCCGTACCGAAGAAATGATTCAACAGGCAATGGACCGTTTAACGGCTGAGCGTACGAGTTTTGTGATTGCCCACCGCCTATCAACTATCAAAAATGCAGATTTGATTTTAGTGATGAAAGATGGTGCTATTATCGAGCAAGGCAGTCACGCTAGTCTAATGAAAAAAGGCGATTTTTACGCCAATCTTTATAATAGTCAGTTTGCAAGTTAATTATAATTACTACCAAAGAGCACAATCTGCTAAGGCTGTTGTGCTCTTTGGTGTAGTAAAAAAATTCTATTTTAACCAAAATAATGTAAATTATACTTACAACCTCTTTATAAGCCAGTGATTTATCCACTAGCTTTTCTGAGAAATAAGCTGAGTAACTTTAGCGGTAATCTTTTTTCTATTGGTGATTTTTCTTTTTTTAGGTAGAATAGTCAAGAAAGCGTGCTCAAAAAGTCGGCCGCTCTAGGAGGATAAAAGATGAGTTTTTTTGGCAACATTGATTTTAACGTACTATCTGATACAGATCAGGCAATTTACCATTATATGAGTAGCAATGCTGATAAAATTCCTTATATGCGAGTCCGAGATATCGCACAGGAATCCCATACTTCAGCGTCTTCTGTTATGCGGCTAATTCGAAAACTAGGCTATGAGAGTTTTACCGAATTTCGTAGCCAATTTAGTGTGCAAGCAGCTAAAAGTGAAGGTTTTGAAGAGGCATTGACTATTTTAAGTCGTGAACGTTTTCCACGAGATATCCAAAGTAAGTTAAATCAAATCGTAGAGAAAATCCAATACTGTGAAAATATTATCTTTTTTGGAATTGGTGCTTCTGGATCAATTTGTGAATATGCTGCACGACGCTTTGCATCCATTGGATATAATAGCTATCCTTTAATTGATCCTACTTATCCTATTATGTCCAAATTACAAAATACCAGTGATAATATTTTAGTAACACTATCTGTTTCAGGAATGACAAATGAAGTCGTAGAAGTGGCCAATGGTTTTCGCAATAAAGATGATTTTTTAACAATTGCTATTACTTCGGATATCAACTCTACTCTGGGGCGGATGTCAGATTATGTTTTGGATTATCATGTCGATGTAAGGCGAGTAAAAAAACATGAAGATTTAACGAGCCAGATCCCTTGTATCTTCTTGATTGAGCAGTTGGCAGAACGTTTACAAAGGCAAGAAGATGAATTACACCAAAAATAAGTTACCAAAAACACCATGTGGTACAAGCGGTACCAGGATGGTGTTTTTTTCTTTTTACTGATTCTGATGCCAGAGTTCCTAAAGTTTATTGAGGAATAAAACGCTGCCAATTATACTAAACGTAATTAAGAAAATGAGGTGACAAAAAATGGCAAATAAATTTCCAAAAGATTTTTTATGGGGTGGAGCAGTCGCTGCCCATCAAGTTGAAGGTGCTTGGAATGTTGATAAAAAAGGTGTTAGTACTGCTGATGTTATGACAGCTGGTGCAAACGGCGTAGCGCGAGAAATTACAAAAGGAATTATTGAAGGAAAAAATTATCCTAACCATGAAGCGATTGATTTCTATCATCACTATAAAGAAGATATTGCGCTATTCAAAGAGTTAGGGTCAAAGGCGTTTCGTACATCCATTAACTGGACGCGGATTTTTCCAAATGGGGATGAAGAAAAACCAAATGAAGCAGGGCTACAATTTTACGATGATTTATTTGATGAACTGTTAAAAAATAATATTGAACCGGTAATCACACTATCGCATTTTGAAATTCCGTATCACTTATACGAAAAATACGGTGGTTTTACGAATAAAAAGCTCATTGATTTTTTTGTTCACTATGCTAAAACCGTCATGACACGTTACAAAGACAAAGTGAAGTATTGGATGACCTTTAATGAAATCAACAATCAAGCAGATGGCCAACATACGCTACATACATGGACTAATTCAGCTTTATTATTCGAAGAAGGGGACAATAAAGAAGCCTTAACATTTCAAGCTGGCTTAAATGAACTAATTGCCAGCGCTAAAGTTGTCAAGTTGGGCCATGAAATTAATCCTGATTTTCAAATTGGCTGCATGATGGCTTATGTACCCGTTTATCCCTACTCATGTAATCCAAGTGATTTAATGGCTTCAGTGAAAGTGATGGATCGTCGTTTCTTTTATTCGGATATTCATGCTCGGGGGATTATTCCAGCTTATGCCCAAAAATATTGGGAACAAAAGGGGTATGAGATTGAAATCACACAAGAAGAACGGCAAGCGTTAAAAGAAGGGACCGTTGACTATATTGGCTTTAGCTATTATATGTCAGGTGCAGTTACCACGCTACCAGACGTAGCAGGCGATGAAATTACAGAATTTCCAGAAGCTAAAGTGGTTTTAAATCCATATGTTTCAGCAAGTGATTGGGGTTGGCAAATTGATCCTGTCGGTTTACGCTACACATTAAATATCGTTTATGAACGGTATAATCTGCCACTTTTTATTGTGGAAAATGGCTTTGGTGCGTACGATAAATTAGAAGATGGGAAGATTCATGATCCTTATCGCATTGATTATTTACAAAAACACATCGATCAAATGGAATTGGCAGTAAATGTGGATGGAGTAGATTTAATGGGGTATACGCCTTGGGGGGTAATTGATTTAGTCAGCTTTGGTTCAGGTGAAATGGAAAAACGTTATGGTTTTATTTATGTTGACAAAGACAATGCAGGAAATGGGACTTTGAAGCGTTTGAAAAAAGATTCTTTTGCTTGGTATCAAAAGCTGATTCAAGAAAACTAGTTTAAGAGGAGCAAGTATGGAAAAAACAAAGCTTAAAGCAATTTTAGCTGATTTAACTTTGGCAGAAAAAGTGGGACAGTTGGTTCAAGTCACACCAGACTTTTTTGGTAATCCAGGAGAAATCACGGGTCCAATGTCACAGTGGTCAATGAATAACGAGCAGCTTTATCAGATTGGCTCTGTTTTAGGGACCCACCGTAGCGATGAGGTCAAAAAAATTCAAAGAGATTATTTGGCAAATAGTCGTCATAAGATTCCGTTAATTTTTATGGCAGATGTTATTCATGGCTATGAAACAATCTTTCCGATTCCACTGGCTTTAGCAGCTAGTTTTGATGCGGCTATGATTGAAAAAGTAGCTGCTGCTACAGGTGCTGAAGCAGCGACAGAAGGGGTTCACGTAACTTTTTCACCTATGGCAGATTATGTTAAAGATCCACGTTGGGGCCGAGTTTTAGAAAGTAATGGAGAAGACCCTAGACTTTCTAAAGTGCTAACAGAAAGTTATGTTCGGGGCTATCAAGGAGATAATCTTGCTACTGAAGAAAATCATATTGCCGCTTGTGTGAAACATTTTATTGGTTATGGAGCCGCTGAAGGCGGTCGCGATTACAATACTGTGGATATCTCGGATGTTGAAATGTATCAAAATTATTTACCTGCTTTTGAAGGTGCAATAGCTAGTGGTGTCAAAATGGTGATGACGTCTTTTAATAGTTTCAAAGGCATTCCTGTTACTGCCAATAAAAAGCTCATTCAAAATGTTTTGCGGCATGAA
The DNA here is from genome assembly GCF_029983095.1 of Enterococcus montenegrensis. NCBI lineage: Bacteria > Bacillati > Bacillota > Bacilli > Lactobacillales > Enterococcaceae > Enterococcus > Enterococcus montenegrensis. The sequence continues at coordinate 2,024,696 of NZ_CP120467.1, read as the reverse complement.
TTAGGTTTTAAAGGGGTTCTTATTTCAGACTGGGCCGCAATTGGGGAATTAATGCAGCATCGTGTAGCTGAAAATCCCCATCAAGCAAGTTACAAAGCTTTCACAGCGGGGATTGATATTGATATGATGACCGATTGCTACTTGCAAGAGCTAGCTGAAATCATTCTCGCTGAAAATCTTACAGAACAACTAGATGAAGCTGTATTACGGGTATTAAATTTAAAAAATGATTTAGGCTTGTTTGAAAATCCGTATCGTGGTTTAAAAACGCAGGTTGATAAAACCAAATTAAGAAAATTAGCCTATAAAGCAGCTCTTCGTTCGGCAGTTCTTTTAAAAAATGAAGGAGTCTTACCTCTTAAAAAATCAGAGAAAATTTTATTAATTGGGACCAAGGGAACGACCCAAGATGTTTTGGGAGCTTGGTCATGGATTGGGGATAGACAAAAAGCTGTCAGTCTTGCAGACGGACTGACAGCTAAATTTCCTCAAATTGTAGTGATGGAAATTGACGATAATCAAAAAGATTGGCAAACAGTTATAACGGCTGTAAAAGAAGCTGATAAAGTACTTTTAGCTGTTGGTGAAACCAGTGATGAGGCTGGAGAAGCGGCTAGTCGTGCAAATTTGGAATTGTCTGGGGTTGAACAAAAATTAGTGGCTGTGGCCGCTCAAAATAATCCGGCTACGATTTTAATTACATTTAGTGGACGACCACTTGTTTTAACACAAGAAGCAGCAAAAACAGCAGCAATTATTTCAGGCTGGTTTTTAGGCAGTGAGATGGGTTCTGCATTAGCTGCGCTATTAAGCGGAGAGGAAAACTTCAGTGGGCATTTACCAATGAGTTTTCCCCGCAGTGTCGGTCAACTACCATATTCTTATCAGGAGATGTCGACAGGACGTCCCAAAACTAAAGACAATGGTCAAGAGAAATATATTTCGCGCTACTTGGATGAGGAAAATGGACCGTTATATGCTTTTGGTCATGGTTTATCTTATAGTCGTTTTACCTTTAGCGATTTTTCTTTATCACAAAGTAGTCTTGCAAAAGGAGAAAAAGCAACACTTCGTTTTACCGTTGGCAATGACTCACAAATTCCTGGTTTTGCCTTGCCACAAGTTTATTTTCAAGATGAGGTGACTGAAATGATTCGTCCTAAAATCGAATTATTAAAGTGGAAACAAGTCTATCTTGAAGCAGGAGAGTCAAAAACAATTTCATTTGTTCTTTCACCTAAAGATTTTGCTTACGTTCATGAAAACTTAAAAAGATATTCAGATCCAGGTGAAATTCAGCTGTTTTTAGCCACTAGTGCAACTGAAATTGTGGACAAGGTACAGTTGCAACTGCTTTAAATCTATTTTAAAGGTAACGCTTTGTCTAAAATTAAATAATCTTATCAAGCTTGACTTAAAAGCTTGGTAAGATTTATTTCATAACTTTAAACCTATCAGTGGTACAACAGGTACCATTTTGACATTTTTTTCCAAAAGTTGAAACGAAAACCAACTCGACTGTAAACTGTTGTTTTTGAAAACGTTTTTATTTATGATATGAATGTAAAAAGTAACACATTCTTTTTTATTTAAATAAAATAAAAACGTTTTTATTTGGGAGGAGTTATGAAAGAGAGGGTCACAATTCGGGAAGTCGCAAAAGAAGCTAACGTTTCTATTGCAACTGTTTCAAAAGCGTTAAACGACGTTGATGTGGTGAAACCAAAGACAAAAGAAAAAGTTATTGCAGCAGCAAAAAAACTTCATTATACCCCCAATTTGATGGGGAAAAATTTGAAAGCAAAGCGCACAAAAATGATTGGTTTTTATACGCATACCATTATTGGTCCTTACTTTAGCACTTTGATAGAAGCGATTGTAAAAGAAGCAGAAAAACATCACTACGGGGTGAATGTCATTATCTCTTCTGATAAACAAGTTTTAACTTCACATCTGTTAGGGAATATGGTGGATGGTTTTATCGGTTTTGAAGATTTAATTGATGATGAGGCGCTCAGTACAATTCAATCAGAAAGAATTAATGCTGTATTTATGGATCGACAAATCAATGATCGTAGTATCAGCAGTATTGTTTTTGCTTCTCGTAAAGCAGGAAGACTCGCTACAAAAGAGTTGATTGCAAAAGGACATCAAAAAATCGGTTTTTTGCCGGGACATCCTGGCGTTTATGACAGTGATGAGCGTTACTTAGGTTATATTCAAGCGATGCGCGCTGCCGAGCTAACTGTAAATGATACTTGGATTATCCCTGGATTATTTGAAGAAAAAGCGAGTTTTGAAAATATCGATCACTATTTAAAGACAACCGACAAAAAGGATTGGCCGACAGCATGGATTGCCGGTAATGATTTAAGTGCAATTGGTGTCATTAAAGCTGTGGAAGCAAACAATCTGCAAGTTCCTAATGATTTTAGTGTAATTGGTTTTGATGATATCGAGTTATTACGCTATTTCAAGCCGCGAGTAACTACTGTTCAAAACCCGATTAGAACACAAGGAAAAGAAGCAGTGATAGAGCTTTTGGCTTTAATTGCCGGTGATAAAGCTGGCGAGAATAAAATTTTAGATTGTCGTTTAATCCGCGGTGAAACGACAACAGCAGTCGAGTTGCAAAAATAAGATTAGAAATTAGGAGGAAAATATGTTGGAAGCAAAAGCCAAACCAACCCTAGGGGCACGTTTTAAAAAATGGTGGCGAGATTTTGGACACCAATGGCAATTACAGTCGATGGCAATTCCTGGGATTGTTTATATGATTATTTTTAGTTTTATTCCTATTTACGGCTTAGTGATTGCCTTTAAAAATTACACCGTAATTGACACCATTGACAGTGCGCAGTGGGTGGGATTTGAAAACTTCAAAATCATTATGGAAGATAAGTACTTTTGGCAATCGGTTGTGAATACATTGGGCATTAGCGCATTGAAACTAGCCTTTGGATTTGTCTTACCGATTATTATCGCCGTGATGATTTATGAATTACGAGACAGTGTCTTTAAGCGGGTGATTCAAACAATTTCTTATCTACCACACTTTTTATCATGGATTATTTTAGGTGGGATGATTATTACCTGGTTTTCTTCAAACGGGATGATCAATGAGTTGTTAAACTTCATCGGTATCCAGACGAAGCAAAATCACATGCTAGACGTTGGTAAATATTGGTGGATTGCTTCTTTATCAGATGTTTGGAAAGAAGCTGGATGGGGAACAATTTTATATTTGGCCACGATGGCGCGTATTGATCCAACGTATTATGAGGCTGCCAAAATGGATGGTGCTTCACGACTACGTCAAATTTGGAGTATTACGATTCCAATGATTCGCAATATCATTTCGTTAAATTTGATCTTAAGTGTAAGCGGTTTATTCAATTCGAATTTAGATCAAACTTTAGTTTTGATGAATTCTCAAAATCAGCCTAAAGCAGAAGTCATTAATTCTTACGTTTATCGTGTTGGTTTAATGCAAGGAGACTTTTCTTATGCAACAGCCGTGGGACTTGGAATCTCAATTATTTCAGTTATTTTGTTAGCTGCAACCAATATTGTTACGAAAAAATTAAACGATAATCAATCGGTCTTGTAAAAGGAGGAAACGTAATGGAAAAAAGAAGTTTGTCACTCGCTAAACCCAAAAGTAACGTTGTACAAGATAAAGACAGTAAAATCTTCAACTTTGTTAATGTTTTACTCCTACTCGTTTTTACAATCATTATTATCGTGCCGGTTTGGAATATCGTAGCGTCATCTTTTGCCTCAAGTGATGCATTGGCAAAGGGGGATTTCGTTTTCTGGCCTTCAGAAATCTCATTTGATAATTATCGCAAGGTTTTAGGCGATGCTTCCATTTGGCAAGCGTTAATTATTTCAGTGGGAAAGACAGTAATTGGTGTTTTAGCCCATACCGCATTTTGTGCCATTATGGCTTATGCTTTATCAAAACGAAATTTAAAAGGTCGGGGATTGTATTCCACGATGGGAATTATCACCATGTTCTTTTCTGGTGGGATGATTCCAACATACTTATTGATTAAATCTTTAGGGCTATTAAATACTTTTTGGGTCTACATTATCCCAGCCCTACTTTCTTATTACGATGTTATTATCTTGATGAACTTTTTTAGAGATGTACCAACATCTTTGGAAGAGTCAGCTAAGATTGATGGAGCAAGTGATTGGGGCGTATTTTTGAAAATCTTTGTGCCTTTATCTAAACCCGCATTAGCAACAATTGCCCTTTTTCACGGGGTTTGGCAGTGGAATGACTTTATGACAGCTAAATTATACGTAACGGATAAAGCATTATATCCTTTGCAAATGAAATTATACGAAATTATTACGCAATCACAAGCAGCATCCCAACAAGGCTTAAATGCGGCGGTCGAAATTAGCACAACATCTAAGGGGGTACAATTGGCAACTATCGTAGTCACGACCGTTCCGATTTTAATTATTTATCCATTGCTACAAAAACATTTTATCTCAGGCATGATGCTTGGGGCAGTAAAAGAATAGGAGGAGTAATAAATGTTTAAGTTTTCAAGCAAAAAAATCGTAGGGACTTTGGCACTGGCAAGCGTAGTCTTAGCATTAGGAGCCTGTGGTAGTAAAAAAGATGAATCAACAGCAGAAAAAAAGGTGGATCTCCCCTCCATTGAAGACCGATATAAACCAGATGAAAATACACCAGCCTGGAAATTAGATACCAAAAAAGAAGCGACCAAATTAACTTGGTACGTAAACGCTGATTGGTGGAATACAGAATTTGGTAAAGATATGGTAACTAAAAAAGTCAAAGAAGATTTAAATGTCGATATCAAATTCATTACTGGTGATGACACCAAATTAAATACGTATTTTGCTGGCGGAGATATGCCAGACATTGTGACTATCTTTGACTCCAACTCACAAGTAGCGCGTAAAGCAAATTCTTGGGCATTACCATTACAAGATTTAGCGAAAAAATATGATCCATATTTTAATAAAGTAGCCCGTCAAGAAACATTAAATTGGTATAAATTGTCCGATGGAAAATCTTATGGCTATCCAGATTATTCCAATACGCAACAAGACTTTGATAGTGGGGATATTTTTGCTCGAGATGCATTTATTATTAGAAAAGATGTCTATGAAGCAATTGGAAAACCCGACTTCACAACACCAGAAGGCTTTGTGGCCGGTATGAAGAAGATTAAAGCACAATTTCCAGATTTAATTCCATTTGGATTTAATGATTTTGCTAAAGATGGTTCTTCAAATGGCTCAATGGATAGCGTTGTACAAGATATGCTAGGTGTCCCTTATACAAAAGATGGCAAATACTATGACCGTAATTTAGATTCTGATTATATTAAATGGGTGAAGGCTTTCCGTCAAGTTCACCAAGATGGCAATATTTCTGATGATACTTTCACAGATGATGGCGATAAATTCAAAGAAAAATTACAAACTGGTAAATATGGTGCTGTTATGATTGGCTCATTTGTAAACCAAGGGATTCCATTACAAACCTTTAAAGCTGCAAATCCAGACAGCGAATATATTGCAATTGACGGCATTCAAAGTACCCAAGGTAACAAAGCAACATTAACACAAGCTGGTATTTCTGGTTGGATGATTAACTACATTGGTAAAAACTGCAAAGATCCTGCTAAAGCAATGCAAGTGTTCACTTATCTTTTAAGTGATGAAGGTGAAATGTTAACAAACTTTGGTATTGAAGGACAAACCTATACCAAAGAAGGCGATAAGGTAAAATGGACCGATGAAGCACGTAAAATTCAACAAGATGATCCTGAAAAATGGCAATTGGAGTACCGCATGGGTGAGTTCATTCAATTTGGTCATGACCGCTTTAAAGCAATGAATGATGATTCATACGTCGATGCAGTGAAACAAATGCAACAATGGGGTGAAGGAAAATTAACTTCACAATTTTTAACAGAAAATATTGGTCCTGATGCGGGTAGTCAAGAAGCGCGAGCTTTAAGTGCAATCCAAACAAATTGGAGCACAACTCTTGTAGGTATGTTGCGGGCAAAAGATGACAAAGAACTAGACGGTTTGTTAAATAAATACGAAGATTTCCAAAAAGATAATAAGATTAATGATGTAAATAAAGTTCGTAACGATAAAATTGAAGAAAATAAGAAAAAATTAGACATGTAATTTTTCTAGGAGAAGCAGTTTTGCTTCTTCTATACATAGAACAAGTAACCAAGTAATCTGTGACAAAAACAAGGAGGAAGTATCATGCAAAAAATATTTAGTACCGATGGCCTAATCTATGGCGGGATGGAGCGGCTCTATCAAGTATTGTTATTGAATGTTATTTTTATTATTTCTTGTTTGCCACTTTTTACTATCGGTGCTGCAATCAGCGCAGCATATGGGACTGCTTATAAATTAACCGAACATAAAGAAGGTGTTTTATATAAAACGTACTGGCACCAATTCAAACAAAATTTTCCTCCAGCTACCAAAATGTGGCTACTGATAATCGCGATAGTTGGTGGTATGCTTTTTACTTTACCGTATTTCCGTTATCTCATTGTGGGAAATAAAGTTGCTTATTATATGGTCATGATGGGGCTTACATTTATTATTTTGCTGAGTTTGTATCTTTTTCCACTAATTGCCCGTTTTGAAAATACATTGGCCGCAACTGTTACAAACGCTATGATTTTATCGTTAAAACATTTACCAATCAGTATTATTTTATTTTTTGTAACGGTGGGCGGGCTGTTTTTATTGCCGGTATATTTACCCAAGTTACTATTTGCTTGGCTCTTTATTGGATTTGGGTCAGTATTTTTTATTAATGCAAAATTACTCCTAAAAGTTTTTAGTCAATACGAGAATATGAAAGAGGGAAGTTGAGAATATGTACGTAGGGTTTGATATTGGTGGAACAACCGTGAAATACGGTGTGTTAGATGAAACAGGAAATATTCTAGAAAAAGCTGCAATTCCGACAAATTATGATTTAGCCGAGTTCTTAGATGAATTAGTAGCAATTGTGGAAAACGCGCAAGAACACTATAAAAAAATTGATGGTATTGGAATTAGTGCACCAGGTATTATTCAAAAAGATGGCTATATGCAGACTGCCGGTGCGATAAAACCTTTTTATGGTGCCAATATCAAAGTTGAGTTAGAACGACGTACCGGTCTTGCGGTTTCAATTGAAAATGATGCGAATGCTGCAGCAATCGCAGAACGTTGGATCGGCAATGCTATTGGTTTGGATAATTATTTGTGTATTGTATTGGGTACAGGTATTGGTGGCGGTATTGTTATTAATGGAGAAGTATACCGCGGAGCCCATGGCATGGCTGGTGAATTTGGCTGGAGTATTATAGATACTCTACCAAAGAGCGGCGATATTGAAGAGGTGTCATGGAATAAGCGTGCAGCAACAGTTGGTGGGCTTTGTTATCAATATAATTTAGCGCAAAAAGCAGCCGATAAGAATGCTATAGATATCTGGGATGCACGAAAAATCTTTGCCAAAGAAGCAGCAGGCGAAACACTGGCACTAAAAATTGTCGATCAGTTTTTAACCGATTTAGCAGTCGGGATGCTAAATTTAATCAGCTGCTTTGATCCGGAAGTGATTTTATTTGGCGGTGGCATCAGCTCCAATAAGGAGTTTAATGAACGCTTCCAAATGAGACTAAGTGAAGTAATGAACCGACATGAGTCAATTCATTATTTAAAAGATCAAATAATCGCAGCTGTACGTCCGGCTAAATTACAAAATGATGCCGGTATGATTGGTGCTGTCTATCAAATTCATCGCCAAGTGACGCAAAAACAGTTTATTTAACTGCTCTATTATCCTTAGAGTGCTTAAAAAAATACAAGAAAATAATAACATTTATGGAATTGTAATAGTTGTTTTTATCAGCTGCTTCATTTATTTTTTTAAGAATTGCGAATTTTTTAAAAAATTGGTATTGACCTTTGCGAACGTTTTCTTTATAATGACGAATGTAAATAATATTATTTCATGTGACTAGATAATACTAGGCGTGGAAAGACTCACTTCAAGCGATTGGTTGAAGTTGGTTTTTTCACGTCTATTTTATTTCTTTGGTTGCAAAATACTTTCTAAAATCTGCAGAGGTGAACCATGAAAGTTAAAAAATTATTGAATCAAAATGCAGTCTTAATCGATGACGATGGTCAGGAAAAAGTTGCAATTGGTAAAGGAATTGGCTTTAACAAAAAAAGAAATGATCTCATTTTTGCAAAAGAAGTCGAGCGGATGTTTGTCATGGAGCCAGACTCCCAGATGAAATTGCAAAATCTGCTAAATCAAATTGACGAGAAATTTTTATTTGCTGCAGAGCACATCGTCAATCATGCAGAAATGATTTTAATGGAAAAATTAAATGAACACGTTTTAATTGCTTTAACAGATCACTTGGCATTTAGTGCAGAAAATATAAGTAACGGCATTATTGTACGTAATAAATTGCTAAAAGAAATTGAAGTACTCCACAAAGAAGAATTTGGGATTGCACAATGGGCAGTAGATTATTTAAATAGTGAGCTTAAAATTCCTTATAGTTATGATGAGGCAGGGTATATTGCTATCCATTTACACAGTGCGCGTAATGGCGAGCGGAATAACCATCGTAGCATTCGGGAAGTCACAATTGTTTCAGAAATTATGAACTTAATTGCCAAAGAGTTGCAAATTGATTTATATGCAGAAGCAATGGCACTGAACTACTCACGTTTGGCTAATCATTTGCGTTTGTTATTGCAACGTTATCAAAAACAGCAATATGCGGTTTTAGACGATGAAATTGTCGAAATGGTACGAGAAAAGTACCCGGAAAGTTATGAAATTGCCAAAAAAGTTCGAGTCATGCTGATTAAACAGTATCAATTGGCGACTTCCAGTGAAGAATTAGGCTATATTGCAATTCATATTGAAAGATTGAAGCGCGTAGCCCAAAAAGAAGAGGAGAATTAAAAATGAAAGCATATTTACAACGAATTGGTCGCTCTTTAATGTTGCCGGTCGCAACCTTACCAGTAGCGGCACTTTTTATGGGAATTGGTTATTGGATCGATCCGAGCGGTTGGGGTGGAAATAATATTTTGGCTGCCTTTTTAATTAAAGCAGGGGGCACAATTCTAGATAATCTAGGTATTTTGTTTGCCGTTGGCTTAGCTTATGGTATGTCAAAAGATAAAGATGGCGCTGCGGCATTAGCTGGTTTGGTAGCCTTTTTAACACCGATGACATTGGTAAATAGTCAAGCAGTTGCGCTATTTACCAAAGTAGACGTTGAAAAAGTCAACGTAGCTTTTGGTGCAATTAATAATAAAAATGTATTTATCGGGATTTTAGCCGGTTTAGTAGCTGCAGCGATGTATAACCGTTTTAGTGGCGTGAAATTGCCAATGGCGTTATCTTTTTTCAGTGGTAAACGAGCAGTTCCAATTGTGACTGCCGGTTTAATGGCAATTATTTCGGCATTATTAATTTTTATTTGGCCACCTGTTTATAACGCATTAGTAGCTTTTGGCGAAATGATTTCAAGCATGGGACCATTAGGAGCAGGATTATATGGCTTTTTCAATCGCTTGTTAATTCCAACTGGTTTACACCACGCGTTGAACAACGTATTCTGGTTTAACTTAGCTGGGATTGACGATATTGGTAAATTCTGGGCAAGTGAAGGAACAAAAGGAATTACAGGGATGTATCAAGCAGGATTCTTCCCGGTTATGATGTTTGGTTTACCAGCAGGAGCTTTAGCTATTTATCAATGTGCTAAACCGGAAAAGAAAAAAGTAACAGCTTCTTTAATGGTCGCTGCTGCTTTTGCCTCTTTTTTCACCGGGGTTACTGAACCATTAGAATTTTCATTTATGTTTGTTGCATGGCCTTTATATGTCGTTCATGCTGCTTTGACAGGAATTTCAATGTTTATAGCTGCGGCTTTCCATTGGACAGCTGGTTTTAACTTTAGTGCCGGCTTTATCGACTTCTTCTTGAGTTTGCGGGTGCCAATTGCAAACAAACCCTATATGTTAATTGTTTTAGGAATAATTATGGCTGTAATTTACTATGTAACGTTTATGTTTGTGATTAAGAAATTTAACTTAATGACGCCAGGTCGTGAAGAAGACGACGATGAAGCCACTGAGGATATTGATCAATTCGTTGCCTCTGGCGACGATAAGTTTGCTGCTATTGCCAATCAAATTTATAATGCATTGGGTGGGGCTGCAAATGTTACGGCAATTGATAATTGTACAACCCGCTTGCGTTTACAAGTAAAAGATACAGGATCTGTCGATCAAGGTAAGATTAAAAGAACAGGCATGCCAGGGGTCAAAGTTATTGATGGAAATAATATTCAAGTTATCGTGGGGACAGAAGTACAATTTGTTGCCGATGAAATGACACGCTTACATCACGGTGGAGCAAAACCAACCAATGCCGTAATAAAAGAAGCAGCCAGTGTAAAAGCGGCTAGCAAAAAGCAAGATATTTTTGCAATTAGTGATGGAACAGTAAAAGATATTACTTTAGTAAGTGACGATGTTTTCTCGCAAAAGATGATGGGAGAAGGCTTTGCAGTTACACCGACTGATGATGCAGTATTTACACCAGTCGCTGGTGTTATCACTAGTGTTTTCCCAACAAAACATGCTGTAGGAATCAAAGCAGATAACGGCTTAGAAATTCTTGTTCATATGGGAATTGACACAGTCAGTCTAAAAGGAGAACCCTTCACTGTTTTTGTAACCGAAGGGCAACAAGTTGGCCATGGCCAAATGTTAGCTAAAATGGATCTCGCTAAAATAACAGCCAGCGGCAAAGATACAGATATCATGGTAGTTTGCACCAATAGTAATGAACTAGCTAAACTAGAAGTATCATCGCAAATTTCCCAAGCAAATGATGTGATTGGAACGATAACAAGTAAATAATTTTATTTAGGAGAAAAGACATATTCGGGTAATTGTAGTGACCTCAAAAGGTTGGATTTTTAATCTAACTTTTTGGGGATCGACACAAAAACCAGTATGTCTTTTTTTGTAATTCTTTTAAGCTAGATGCCTCCGCTCTTTTGCAAAGACTGTCTCTGTGTTAAAATTAGCGAGTATGAATAAATTAGGAATAGGTGGCTTTTTATGAAAAAAATCATCATTAATGGGGGCCGTAAACTTCAAGGTGAAGTAACAATTAGCGGTGCCAAAAATAGTGCAGTTGCCCTGATACCTGCTGCAATTTTAGCCGACTCCCCTGTTGTTTTAGAAGGTGTACCCGATATCAACGATGTTCATTCCTTGATGGAAATTTTAGAAATTATGGGCGTCAAAGTCCAATTTGAAAATAATACGATGACCATTGATCCAACTGGGATCATCTCCATTCCAATGCCAAGTGGTAAAATTAATAGCCTACGTGCTTCTTATTATTTTATGGGAGCTTTATTAGGTAAATTTGGGGAAGCCGTTGTCGGATTGCCTGGGGGCTGTTATCTAGGACCTCGGCCAATTGACCTTCACGTTAAAGGATTTGAAGCATTAGGTGCAAAAGTCACCAATGAACATGGTGCAATGTATTTAAGAACTGAAAATAAAGAATTAAAAGGTGAACGCATCTTTATGGATGTTGTCTCAATTGGTGCAACAATCAATGTGATGTTGGCAGCAGTGAAAGCTAAAGGGCGGACAATTATTGAAAATGCTGCACGAGAACCAGAAATTATTGATGTTGCAACTTTACTTAATAATATGGGGGCAAAAATTCGGGGTGCTGGCACCAACGAAATTAGAATTGATGGTGTAGAAGAATTACACGGCTGTCGTCATGCAATTATTCCTGATCGTATTGAAGCAGGAACTTATTTGGCTCTTGCAGCTGCTTGTGGTGATGGCATTAAAGTTCACAATGTTATCTACGAACATTTAGAAAGCTACATCGCCAAATTAGAAGAATTAGGTGTTCCAATGGAAATCAGTGAAGACACCATTGAAGTTTTCCCCGTTGAAAAATTAAATCCTGTCCACATCAAAACATATCCTTATCCAGGCTTTGCAACTGATTTGCAACAACCGATTACACCACTATTAATTAAAGCAAGTGGCACTTCAGAAATTATCGATACGATTTATTCCAAACGAATCAATCACATCCCTGAACTGGTCCGTATGGGTGCTGACGCCCAAATTGAAGGCAATATGATGATTTTAAATGGGCCCAAACAACTCCATGGCGCTGAAGTTATTGCTTCTGATCTAAGAGCAGGAGCTTGCTTAGTTATTGCAGGTTTAATGGCAGAAGGTACCACGACAATTACTAATGTTGAATATATTTTACGTGGCTATGACCATATTGTTGAAAAATTAACAGCGCTAGGTGCTGATGTTCAAATGGTAGAAACAGAACGTGAGGATCGGGCATGAAAAAAGATTATTTAACGATGGCGGAGCTAGAAAACAGCACGCTAAAAGATATTTACCAATATGCTAAACAGTTTAAAATTCCTTATTACAGCCAAATGAACAAAAAAGAATTGTCTTTAGCTGTCATTCGCGCACAAGCAGAAAAACAAGGTTTCTTTTACATGGAAGGTGTTTTGGACATCGTCGGTCAAGACGGCTATGGTTTTTTGCGCCCAATTAACTATGGCCCTAGTGCGGAAGATATTTATATTTCTTCTTCTCAAATTCGCCGCTTTGGCTTGCGTAATGGAGACAAAGTAGCCGGGAAAGCTAGACCACCAAAAGAATCCGAACGCTATTATGGTTTAATGCATGTGGAAAGTGTTAATGGCAAAGATCCTGAAGATGCAAAAGAGCGGCCACATTTTCCTGCGTTAACGCCACTTTATCCTGATCGCCAAGTGAAATTGGAAACAAAACCAGGTCGTTTGGCAACGCGGATGATTGATATTTTTGCCCCAGTAGGTTTTGGGCAACGTGGCTTGATTGTCGCGCCACCTAAAGCCGGTAAAACTAGTATTTTAAAAGAAATCGCCAATGGTATTACCGACAACTATCCAGAGGTGGAATTAATTGTTCTCTTAATTGATGAACGACCAGAAGAAGTAACCGATTTAGAACGCAGTGTAAAAGGCGATGTTGTTTCTTCAACTTTTGATTTACAACCACAAAACCATACCCGAGTTTCTGAGTTAGTTTTAGAACGGGCGATGCGTTTAGTAGAAGACAAACGGGATGTTGTAATTTTAATGGACTCCATTACCCGTCTAGCTCGAGCGTATAATTTAGTCGTACCGCCAAGTGGCCGCACATTAAGTGGGGGGATTGATCCAGCCGCTTTATATAAGCCTAAAAAATTCTTTGGTGCTGCCCGTAACATCGAGGAGGGCGGTAGCTTAACGATTTTAGCAACTGCTTTAGTAGATACAGGCAGTCGCATGGACGATGTTATTTACGAAGAATTCAAAGGAACTGGCAATATGGAACTTCATCTTTCACGAGAATTAGCCGAACGCCGCATCTTCCCAGCGATTGATATTAAAAAATCAGGTACTCGTAAAGAAGAATTATTGATGGGGACAGAACAGTTAGAAGAAACATGGAAATTACGTAACAATATGGTCGGCGATTCCCTTGAATACACGGATCAGTTTGTTCAATTTATAAAGAAAACAAAAAATAATCAAGCGCTTTTTGGCGCTTTTAAAGAAGTTTCCTTTGGTAAAAAAACACCCCGAAGAAATGTAAAAAGATAATTGCATCTCTGTTTAAAACGTGATAGTATATTCTTGTTGTAAATTAGACAAATAACTCTGGCGCAGCAAATGAACCAGGGCAAAGGAGCGAAAGTAAATGAAAGCAGAAATCCATCCAGATTACCATCCAGTTGTATTCATGGACTCAACTACAGGTTTCAAATTCTTGTCAGGTTCTACTAAAACTTCACAAGAAACAGTTGAATGGGAAGATGGCAACACATACCCATTAATCCGGGTCGAAGTTACATCTGACTCACATCCATTTTACACTGGTCGTCAAAAATTCACGCAAGCCGACGGACGTGTGGACCGTTTCAACAAAAAATACGGTCTCAAAGACGCAAACGCTGCTCAATAAGAAAAACGCTGATATATCAACGTTTAGCAGACTATCTGATAGGGATAGTCTGCTTTTTTTTGCTTTTGACCATACTTTTGACCTTCTGCAAATTTTCTTGATTTTCCTCGGTAGAACTCATGAAATCCGCAAAGCGATTTGCCGTTTCTTCTGTTTGTCTTTTTGTGACATGGGTGTAAATATCCATAGTCGTTTTAATATCTGTATGTCCAAGGCGAACTTGAACTTCTTTGAGAGAAGCTCCGGATTCAAATAGCAAACTACAATGGGTATGACGAAAACCATGAGGTGTGATACGTTTTAAGTTATTTTCATTTATGATGATTTTTAAGTTGTGATTTACATAATCTAAATAAAGCGGTTTATTTTCTTCTGATACAAATAGGAGCTGTTCACCATTTTTTGCCGGTTTGATTCCTATTTTTAGAAAATATTCTTTTTGCTTCAATTGCCATTGTTTAATCACTTGTAATGTTTCAGAGTCTATCGAAATTGTTCGAAGGCTCTTTTCTGTTTTGGGAACTTGGAATTTGATTTCCCATTTATCACATGTGGCTAAGGTTTGTTTGACGGAAAGGGTTCTTTTTTCAAAATCAATGTCTTTCCAACGTAAAGCTAAGAGTTCACCTTTACGTAATCCTGTAAAAGCTAAAATCCGAAAAATTGGATAAATAGGATCTGGATAGTTTTTTGCAATTTCGAGGAACTCCAATAGTTCTTCCTTTTCATAGTAAGGTGCGGAATAGCGTTCTTCGTCAATTCGCTTTTTACGTTTTGGACGAATTACAGCATCCATGGGGTTACTTCGAATGAGCCGTAAACTCAAAGCATACTTGAAAACCGATGAAGTCAAACCAATTAAGTTGGAATATTTCTTGTAATAGCTATACCAATGATTTACTTGTTTTTGACAGTATGGAATTGAAATTCTTGAGATTTTCAAATTGCCAAAAAAAGGGAAGATATGCTTTTTGTAAGCTAATTTTTGGGCGACATAGGTACTTTCACGAACCGTATTTTTGTATTGTTCAAACCACTCATCTGCCAATTCTGAAAAAAGGCGTTGTGAATCTGTCACTACATCATTTTCTTCTACTTGCACCATCAATCGATTGTAAGCTTTTCTGGCTTCTTTCGGTGATTTAAACCCACGCTTGGTGGTGTATTTCTTTTTTCCTGTAACAGGATCAATGCCAAGATAGGCTTTGAACATATAGGCGATTGTGCCATTTTTCTTTTGATATTTTTTGATCATAATTGTCTCCTTTGATTCACTCGCCAGTATATCAAAGAGAAGATTTACTCCTTTCTTATGGGTATCATAGGCAGCCACAACAGGTAAGTCAAGGCTAGATTTTTAGACTATCTAAAAATAGTTTTACATCCTCACGGTCAAATCGAGTTTCTTTCCCAAAAGGAATGATTTTTAAACCATGATTAATCCAACTATTGAGGCGAGTATCCCCAATTTTTAGGTGTTGTTTTAATTGTTTCCTTGTTGGATAGGGAGGCAACTCGTTTAAGTTTGGTTGTTGCGTTTGTTCTTCCTCAATTTTTTGCTTCGTTAATTGAACAAGTTCTTCAATTATTTCTTGATTAAATTCAATCGGTACAGTAACAGTCATATTTTTACCTACTTTCGAGATTCATTTTTTTATTTTTGTATAGCGAACAATGCTTTCTTGAAAATCCATCACTTGTTCAGGATTCCCACCTTCATTTATCGCACTGTGAAATATTGGACGTCTTACGAGATACTCATTGGTATAAAGCACGTCTTGATTTGTGGTATCAAAAGGTTGATCCACGAGTTGTTTTGTGACGCTGGGCACTTTGAGGTTACGGGATTTGAAGAACGCTTTTTTCTTGTGCTCTTTCATGTCTAAATCTTTATCGAAGTACTTGCTGATGTAGCGCCCACGATTTTCGATACTATCCACATCAATCTTGTTGATTTTGACAAATCCATGTCCCCAGATCGTGGTAAGACGATTGACGGAGATAAAAGGAAAGTCAAAGAGGATAATGTGATAATGGATGGCGCCTCGTTCTTGTTTTTCCCACGTGGCAAGGTATTTTAGATTTGCTTTTTTTGTGTGATAGAGTTCGTAGTTTAGTCGTTTGATAAATTTTTTAAATTCATTATTCGCATAGGCAATGTCTTGAATGTTTTCTCTGAAAGTGAGGGTTAAAAATTTTGTTCGATTGTCAAAGTTCATATCTACGAGTCGGGCAATTTCAAAACGCATATTTTGATAGTATTTTTGTTTTCGTTTTAAGCTGTCGTATTGTCCTTGTGCAGATAATTCATCGTAGTTTTTTCTCTTATCAGTTATGGTATTTTCTTCTTCATAAAGCCAAGCTAATCCTTTTTTTCGTTTTGGATTGGGTTCAATATTTTCTGTTTTTTGTTTAGGAGTAATGATTGCTTCATAATCATAAATTTCAAGGTACGTGGGAGTTTCAATGATTTTTTGATTATAAGCTTTCAAAAATCATCACTCCTTGATGTGTATTCAGTTGTCAAAGAACCATCATTTTTCGCCTGATGTTGTTCTATAAATCAAGTTAAGGGGAAGGCCTGCTTTGCAGTCCTTCTAGCCTATGTGTTTATTGGGCGGTTTTAACGGACAGAAACGGCTCTGTGGGCGCTGCCCTGCCGTTCCCGCCCTAACCACCCAACAAACCCACAGGGGAATTAGTTTTGTGCAGTGGGGCCTTGCTTTTTCGGAATCAAGGTTGCCGCATCTGCCGTGGCCGATAAGCCATAGCTGACAAATTGACCATTTGAACGTCCCCAAGGTGCAATCACTAAATTAGTAAATGTAACCATAGCTAAACCTTGTTGATTAAGTTCTTCCAGCGTGATCACAGGATGTTCAGATTTGACTTTGACACTGATTTTTTCGTAGCGCAGTTTCGGTAGGATACATTCGTAGCTCCAACCTAGAATTTCCCCATCTTTTTGCCAGCGAGTAACATTAACGACTTGGTATTCTTTTTCGAGTTTTTCTTTTGGTAAGGTAAGATCATTGATTTTAATTGGCATAATAGCTCTCCTTTTTAGATATACGATATTTTATACGATTGACTTAAAAAAATATAGACGGCCATCTATGATTTATATTTTATACGTTTGTTTATACGAAGTCAAGAGAATTAGCAAAAAATATATACGAAATTTTATACGAGTGATATAATGGGGAAAAATGATAAGGAGGAAGTAATCTATGTTTGGTTTATTACAACCGGATAAAGTGAAGGTAGGACAACGAATCAAAGAAATCAAAGAGAGTATGAATTTGTCCTTTACAGAGTTGGGCAATCGCTTGGGGATAAAGAAACCAACAATCAGCTCGTATGTTCAAGGTTATGCGTTGGCCCCTGAAAGTGTCATTAATCAATTATCGAGTATTAGTGGGAAACCAGTAGGCTGGTTTTACTTTGGTGACGTTGAAGAATATATTGCGGACTATTTGCAGTTAAAAGGACAGAACAGGATTGTGCAAGAACATCCTGAAGTTGTGAAAGCAATCAAAGAAGAGTTTTACACTGGGGAGTTTAAAAATCCTGCCTGGGAAAATGAAGTCGGTTATCCTTGCGAGGAATTCATTGATGATTATTTTTATGAGTTACAGCAAGACGTAATCAAAGAAGAAATTGAAAAACTGACAGCCAATAAGATTGCTCGTTTACCATTTGCCAGTGAATTATCTAATGCGAAAAAAGATGAAGCAATCTTCGTCATTACAAGCTCAATCTTAGAGTATATGGACGTAGCAGGCGAGTTCAATTATGAAGATAAAGAAACGATGGGAAAGTTAGTGAAGGCAGAAATCGCTAAATTTAATTTTTATGCAGATCGAGTATTCGATGAACGCTATCTGATTGGTAAATTGATCAATGTTCTTGCGAATAATCAAGAAACAGTACAGATGATAAATCGTTTATCTCAAGAACTGACAGATAAACCTTTTACCAATATATTTGGTGGAGAAGAGTTAATCAAAACAATTCAGACGTTGCGTCCAGCTTTGATTAAGCTGTATGAAGAAGTTGGTTCAGATGAGTTGGAAGATTGGTTTAAGAGTGAGTAAGTAATAAAACACCCGTGTTGAGAACAGCTATTTATACTGAATATAAATGTTTAATTAACAATTGTTTTTTTTAGTATTTTTTCAGCTTAAGTTTAAAAGGTTTCTTTATACCAGATTGCTTCAAGAGATTACTTTTGTTTGTTCTCGTTAGCTAGTCTACAGCATTGTGATATAATTATCTTGACTATTAACAAATTACGTGAGAATAACGAAATGGAAAGGAAATATATGGCTATAAAAGGGCTCACATTAAAAGAAAGTATGAACAAAAATGTTCAGGCAATTATGCCACAGGAGGATGAAAAAAAAGAGTTTGAGAGCAAACTTATCTCATATATTGAAACACTGGATTCAAAGAAAGATGAATCAGAAGAGCATCAAAAAAATATTATCTCTAGTTTCCTAAAATCAGTCCTGCCTAATAACTTTATTAACACCAGTAATCGCATTGATCTTGCTATATATAATGGACAAGATAGTAATAGTACACTTGGGGTTACTATTGAAACAAAGCGATTGAGTAATCTTAACGAAATGATGACAACTGAAAATCTCAATACTAAAGCTTTTCAAGAGGCTGTTTCATATTATCTTTTTGAGCGTACTATTTCTGAAAACTTGGAGATTAAAAAGTCAATTATTACCAATGGTTTGTCATGGTTTGTTATTGAAGCAAAGGAACTTGAAAAATACTTCTACAATAATAAGAAGCTTTTGAGTTTATATGGAAAATGGCAAAAAAAACAACTGTCTAGCTCGAATACGGATTTTCTCTACACAGAGGTTATTAGACCGGAAATCGATAAAGCGATTGATAAAGGGATCGCTATTGCTCATTTTGATTTAAGAGATGCCTTGGCTTCAACTAAACCAATCACGTTAAAGAAACATAATCTTACACAGCTTTATCGTTTTTTCTCATCAGAGAATCTTTTAAATAAAGAAATTTTTACTGATTCCAATAAATTGAACAAAGCGTTTTATGATGAATTACTTTATATAATGGGGTTAGAAGAGGTAAAAGAAGGTTCATCAAAAGTTATTAAACGATTTAAACCGGAAAAAAGGCAGTATGCTTCTTTGGTGGAATCTACAATCAGTAGATTGGATCAAAATGATGTGCCTGAAGAAGAACAATATGATAATGCGGTTCAATTAGCAGTTGTATGGGTAAATCGAATTTTATTTTTAAAACTTCTGGAGTCTCAACTTGTTGCGTTCAATAATGATGAAAGCTTCAAATTTTTGACCTACGATAAAATTAAGACGTATGGTGATTTGAGTGATTTATTTTTTGGAATATTAGCTAAACGTCATGAACAGCGCAATCCAAGACTAGAAGAAAAGTTTGGATATGTACCATACCTGAACAGTTCCTTATTTGAAGAGAGTGAACTAGAACTTAACCGTGATAAGGGAACTACAATTGATAGCTTACGGGAAGAAGATATAGATATTTATAGTAAAACAGTTTTGAAAGGAGCTGGAGGAAAGCGTAAAACTGGGAAATTAGATTTTCAACAATATCTGTTCGAATTCTTGAATAGCTTTGATTTCTCAACGACGATTACCGGGAAAGTGAACTCAAAAAATGAATTGATAAATGCTTCAGTATTAGGATTAATTTTTGAAAAGATTAATGGATACGCAGATGGTTCATTTTTTACTCCCGGCAAGATCACAATGTATATGTCTAGGAAGGCTATACGAACCGCGGTAGTTGATAAAATCAATGTTGTTCTTGGCTGGAAAGCAAACAATATACAGGATATAAAAAGTTATATAAATGAAATAGAAAATATTGCTGATCGGACAGCAAAACGATTGGAAATATCTAACATCATTGATACGTTAAAAATATGTGATCCAGCAGTAGGTTCTGGTCACTTTCTTGTTTCGGTTCTAAATGAAATTATTGCATTAAAATCGGAATTACGTGTTCTTTTTGATAAGGAGGATCAACCCTTAGAGATTAATGCTTATGTAACCAACGATGAGCTGGTTGTTCAAGATAGCTATGGAGACAATTTTTCTTATCACACCAAAAAAAAGCAGACATTGAAGATACAAAAATCGTTGTTCATTCAAAAGCAATCTATTATCGAAAATTGTTTATTTGGAGTTGACATTAATCCAAACTCTGCCAATATATGTCGTCTACGTCTTTGGATTGAGCTATTGAAAAATTCTTACTATGATGAATCGGGAGAACTTGTGACGCTTCCCAATATTGACATTAATATTAAAGTCGGAGATAGTTTGCTTCATAAATTTGATTTAGACTTTAGTTTTGATATGCGTAAGACTATTTTTAAGGATTATTTACAACTTGTTAAAAGTTACAAAAATACAAATAACAAGCGAACAAAAGCAGAAATGTTTGAAAAAATTAGTAAAATCAAAGCTTCATTTGATGATTCGGCTACAAGTCCTGAGCTTAAAAGACTGAAAAAAATTCAAAATGAATTGAAGTCTGCTCGTGTATTTGATTTGTTTGGGGATGAAAAAGCTGAACAGGAAAGATTTAATGAAGTTAATAAGCAACTCTCATTAGCACAAAAGGATTTTGATAGAGCTATGCAAAATCCAATGTTTGCAAGTGGACTTGAATGGCGGATGGAATTTCCAGAAATTCTAAATGAAGATGGAGAATTTATTGGGTTTGACCTTGTTATTGGTAATCCACCTTATATTTTTGCTCGTAATCACTCATTTAGCGAAGATGTGAAAAATTATTATTCTAGGACATACAGAGTTAGTGAATATCAGGCCAACACGTATACACTCTTTATTGAGTTAGCATATAAATTGATGAGGAAAGGCGGGACGTTTAGTTTTATTATTCCAAATAATTTCTTGACCATTCAAACGAATTCAAAGATTCGCGAGTTCATATCTAAAGAGACTAGTGATGTTGTATTAATTAATTCCTTAGATAAAATCTTTACGGATGCTAATGTTGACAATTGCATTATTTTCTTTAAGAAAAAACAACCCAACTGGATTGAAATGGTAGAGCTTAAGTCTCAAGAGTTTACAACAATTGGAAGAGTTTCTTCAGATTTTTTTGGTGATATTCCAATTTTTAGTATATCAATGGTGAAATATTCAGATGTTATTAGTGCTTATAAAAAAATACAAACTTTTCCAATTTTAAATAGACCAGAAATTGCAAAGGCAACAACTGGTATTAAAGCCTATCAAGAGGGAAAAGGAAAACCAAAGCAATCTGCAGAAGATGTAGAAAACCGCATTTATGATTCGAAGACACAGATTGATGAATCATACGTCAGGTACCTTGAAGGGAAGGATGTCAAACGGTATAATTTGATTTGGAGTAATGAATGGCTAAAATATGGCGACCATCTGGCTGAACCAAGATATTCTGTTAAATTTAATGAACCAAGAATTTTAATACGTGAAATCTTAACTTTAAAAAACTATGCATTTGAAGCCACTTATACAGATGAATACTTTATTAATAACATTAGCTCTTTGGTTGTTACAAATATCCAGACAAATCCTTATTATTTACTTGCTCTAATCAACTCCAAACCTGTATCAATTTGGTATTATATAACTTTTGACAAACTATCAAGGAAAATGTTTCCTAGGCTACAAGTCAAAGAACTTAAACAATTTCCCATACCTGATGCGACAGATGAACAACAAAAAAAATTGGAAATTATTGTGCATCGTCTCATGAAAGAAAGTAAAAAAGAGAAAAGGGATGATTACCTAATTTCCAATCTTAACACTGAGATTGACGAGGTAGTTATGGAACTTTTCAAACTAACAGAAGATGAGAAACAAAGTGTTCGAGAGTTTGAAGTATAGTTTCTTTGGAAATAAAATAGACTTCTTGACCAAATCGTCAAGGAGTCTACTTCTGTAACCCATCAAAATATTAACTTATTTTTCCGCCTCTTTTTTGGCGGGGAACCATCAAATTTTAAATAGAATTAACCCTTCTATAACCCGTAAACCCATATTAAATCAGCGTAAAAACTTCAATTAGATTATATCCTTTATTCCCACTCAATACTTTATGTATTTAATGGTATTGATTTGGCTCGCAAATAATTGACACCATTGCTTTCAAATAATTTGAAAGTCAATAAAATTTTTCATGTTTCAATCTCTTTAGATCATTGCTATTAAAGCATTATGAAGCTGTTTAAAAAACGGTTGGTCTAACCAGGTCTTAAGAAAGCTCGTAAAGCTTCATAGTTTTTTAGTATTAATATTTGCTTTATACCAATAAGACATTTCACATCTAAGTTTGTGAAGCATATTCTTATTGTTGATACCTTTGTTGATCCTATTTTGATTCGTAGCTTTTAGTGACAATTTGTGGTAGTCAATCACCTTGACAGGCACAATGATCACGTTTGTGGCGTATGAATGGACTAATAGATTTCATGATTTGGAATTATTGATATAATAAGGGAAAATTTAACAAAGCAAACGTTTGTTATTGATGATATGTATAGGGGCGTGAAAAGAAGTGTCTAAAAAAGCAAAGAAGAGTAACAATCCTTTCTTCAATCTAGCTTCTGAGCAGTTTGAAGAACTCAATGATGAATTTTACAAGAATTACAACAAAGATTATTATTCAATAAAATTAGATTCTTTACTCAAAATGATTGAGTCCTCGGAATCTTACTGTAAAGGGTCAAATATGAAAGTAGGCATTTTAGAATATGAAAGATCTTTTGAAGAAGAAGAAATTTTAAAATATGCAAAAACAGAACTGGCGGTAACAGTTTTCCATTGTTTGGAATCTTTTTTACGTTTGTACATGGCACATTGCTCTATGAGAGGATGTCCTTGGTTAGATTTAGCGGACATGACCTTAACAAAATATAATAACAACATACAGAAATTGAAAAAGCAAGTCTATAATATTTTTAATTTATCTGACTTTACAGATGATGAAATTATTACTGCTGTATTTTATGGAAGTAAGAGTGTCCCAGCGGAGATTATTGATAAGACAAATTTGACTGAAAAAGAAATAGTAGAGCGTTTTAAAAGGTATATTCAATTTGCGGTAACATATCTGGATAACAGACAGGATTATAACTCTTACAAGCATGGACTACAAATAACACAAAAAGAAAATGGGTTCTCTTATGGTGGTACAAGAGGAACGAATGAAATTTTATCAGTACATGGTGATTCATTAACATATTTACAAGTAAAAAAAGATGACAAAAATAATAAAAGATGGGTTAAAACTACTAAATGGATTGATTACAAACAACAGGCAACACTTATATTCTTTTTTAATCTATTAATTGCTGATGTTATTGATATTTGGTCACCTGATAGGGAAAAGTATCTCAAAACTTTCCCAATTGTTGTAACCATTGAAGAGCTTCTAGAAAATCGTGAAAACTACGTCGGTGGAAAAATAGGCCGAGAAATAGAGGGGTTCCAAGTTACAGAAATGTCAAGGGGACTTCTTTATTATGAAAATGATTAGTTCAGTTAAAGGAATGCTATTCTGTGATACTTAATCTGATCGAAAAGTCATCAATTTCAAAGTTGGCAAATTGTACATGACAAAATCGTTTCAATTCGCATGGTTTTCTCGTTAAATCGATATTATGGATTTAATATTATTTGAAAACAGTTGAAATTTTACAGTGCAAGTTAGGTAATACTCTTTGATATTAATGGCTTTTAAAGCGTATATAAAATCTGAGTAAATGAATCAGGTTTTACAAAAACGGATAAAACATCTTAACTCATATGAAAAGTATAATATACTGGCGAGTATTTTTTGACCATACTTTTGACCTTCTCAATCAAATTTTACTGGGTTGCATTAGATTTTTAAATTCCTCAAGAATCCCGTATTTACACTGTTTTCTGTTTATTAGATATCACTAGAGAGCAATCCAGCTCTCAATAGATATCTTAAAGACATCAAATATCTTTACATCATGGAAGAAAATGACTGATAGTTATTGGTTGTGAAAAGAGTGACGAATTTCAGACTGATATATGTAATTCTGCTTTTGAAAATTTAAATCAATAATCAAGAATAATTATTCAAAACAATATACCAATGCATTCTTTTTGCTCATATTTTTTGACTTCCTAATCAAACTTTTGCTGATCCTAGTTAGGTTTTATAATTCCTAAAAATCTCGTATTTAAGCTGTTTTTTCAATTTGTTAACATGCAAAATTATTTCAAGGTCTTAATACGGAATCAAAGACATAAGTGATATGGAATAAGGAAAGCATTGTTAAAAAAATTTGGCAGATTACATTTTCGGATGTGGTTTGTTTTTTTCTAAATCATATTTTTGGAGCTTATCCTCTTTAATAGGTGGTATTTACGCGAGAGAAACTTACAGAGATATTTCAAACTAAGTAACTTGAGTTTTAGAAGTAAATTTAAAATTCAGGTTCAAAAAATGAAAAAGTAGTACAATGAATTAAGAAAATCTTTATTTTGAAGTAAAGGATTACAAATCTGTACGTTAAAGCTTTTATCAAATTCTAGAAATTTTATTTGATAGGATATATCTTATAGGAGAAATTACAAGTATGAAAAGCCATGATATTAGAAATTTGTATAACACGATTTTTGACGCTTCTTTTTTAGTTAGATATGGATATTATGATGTTAAGATGAAAAAAATTGAATCTGATTATATTCAAGATGATGAAATAGAAGAACATTATGGTATCCCAGAAAATTTTTATTTGAAACTTTTAAGTTTACAAGATTTGTATCAGTTATTAAATGCAGCGGATTTGAGAAGCTATTATGATTTTAAAGAAGTAAAAAAGAATGTAGATACAGAACCAATTTATTTTAATATCCCTAAAAGCAACTATGCTAGAAGAGAGTACAAGATGCCTAATCTTTTTAGCTATTTGCAGCTGTGTTATTTCCTAGAAGACCACAAAGAGGAATTTATTGAGATGTTTGAGAAAAATGTGCAATCTACGTCTAAATATTTCAATGAACTAGACTTTGATTTTAAATTTACTAAGAAGATGGAGCAGAGACTCCTTTTTGGAGGAAGTAATATATTATCGCTAGATTTGTCAAACTTTTATCACACTCTTTATACACATAGTATTCCTTGGGTTATCCATGGAAAACAGAATTCTAAATCTAATAGAAGCGGGGGCTTCTCTAATGATTTAGATAGTATAATTCAAAAATGCCAGTATGGGGAGACTCATGGGATTCCAACAGGTAGCATAACTTCTAGATTAATAGCGGAGCTTTATATGTGCTATGTTGATAAAGAACTAATGGAAAAAGGGCATAAATACACAAGGTATGTGGATGATATAAAGTACTCCTTTTCAACGGATGCAGAAAAAGAGAAATTTCTTATGGATTTTAATTCAATTTGTAGAGAATATAATTTGATTTTAAATGACAAGAAAACAGAGATACATACTTTTCCATTTAAAAATGATAGACAAAAAATGGAGATATTTAATTATTTTGATGATCTTAGTAATAAATCTAAAGTTCTTGTTTGGAAAAATAAAATAAATGACTTCATAGATTTTTGTATCAGCGAAGAAGCGCGTGGTAATAAAGGAGCTATAAAATGTGTATATTCAGTAGTAATGAATAAATTCAAGTATTCAAAGATTTCTTCTGAATTGCTTAATCAAGTTCTTATTACTAGAGAAAATGTGACAAAGTTTAACATATATGAAAAATTCTTAGACACTTCATTGAAAGATTCAAGGTTATCAAATAAATTTATTACATTTACAGAACAACTGATTGAGCTTAGAGTCAACAAAGAGAAACTAAAAAGTATTGTCCGAGCTTATTTCAAAGAAAATAAAGCTCTGTATAGACAAAAATTAAATCATTGTATATCTAATGGTTGGAATCAAGAAGTGTATCAAATACTTCTCTATTCGGTGATATTTGATGAAAAAGAATTGATAGGCAAAACCTCCTTAAAAAAATTCTCCAAAGTAATTTAGATGATTATTCTAAATGCTTAAGTATCATATTGTGGATAAAAAAAGACTATGCTGTAAAAGATTTATTAAATATCTTAGAAAACATGTTAAAAGATGTTCATTCTACTTACGATGCTGATAAAAGTGTAAGAATGCAGGAAAAATATTGGTTGCTGAGGTATTTTGTCTATTATCTTATTGATAAAAGAATAATTGAGGAAGTTGATATACAACAGCATTATAACGGTAATAGAATAGCAAGGGACAAAAATAGTATTATTAAATCTGAACTCAACAAAAACTATGTCTTGCACAAAGATTCAATTAAGAAAGCATATGTAAACAAAATCAATGAATTTTATGAATTACTTTTAAACTGGGGAGTAGCCTTAGTTCAAGTTGGATCAGATGAGAGTTTATTTGAGTATCTTTAATGAGAAGTGTTGTTTTTGTTGATTGATAGAACAATATATATCCGGTTATAAACATAGTAAAATTCGTAGTATTACTAATTTGAGCCTTATGAATAAGAAGGACATGGATATTTTATTATTTGACAATTTATGCTGCTAATTCATTACTCCTTTTTATTTACTTAACCACAATTGTTTTGCTCTTATAAAAATATCATGTTCAAATAAGAGCGTGATATAATTAATACAGTTAATTGGAGGTGGATTTGCTACCTCTAAATGGAAAAGTAAAAGGGGATCACATAATGAGATTTGTTTTATTGAGCAGTAAAGTAACTAATAAGACGTATTTTACTAAGCTGGGTTCCGGCCCAATATTATCGAGTATCAATACACCAGTATGGGTAACTAAAATAGCTGACAAGTTACCAATATTAGTAGAAAAAAATGAGGTTAATAAAAATGCTTAATAACCTTCAATCGTATACTCTTAAGTCATTCTCAGACTATAGTGGACCAGTGGACAAATTTTGTCAAAAAAATATTATTTTTGGATACAATGGATGTGGAAAAAGTTCATTAGCTAAAGGGTTAGTTGAACAGTATGGTCGCTTGGATAATAGCCGACTTTTTAATAGAGAATATGTGAAAAATAATTTATTAATTGAAGACAATGATTCAAAAATTCAAGGTGTAAGGGCAGTTTTTGGTGAGCAGCAGGTTAGTAACGCACAGCAAATTAAAGAAATAAAGGATCAGCTGAAAGACGAAAAAGTGTATCAAACAAATATTGATGCATCGGAAAGTAAGATACGGCTACTAATTGACAGTAAGTACGACCAAAAAAAAGGTTCGTTATCGATAAATAGAAAACAGAGAAATATTGACATTAAGCGAGTTATTGATCTTTATCAAGCTGATATTGCAACAGCAAAAAAAATTCAAGCAGACGAAAATATTTTGATTGAGTATAAAGGCGATAAAAGTTTAGAAAAAGAATTATTAAGTATCGAATCCATAGTAATAGAAAATATAATATTTTCAGACAAAGACAAATTAATAGTTGACGATGCAGCTAGTTTTTTGGCTCAAAAATTTACGGATATACTAATTCCGTCTTCGATTATTGTTAAGTGGTTAAATGATGGTGTAAATATCCACCAGAAAGAAAATCAGTGTCAATTTTGTGGCGGCAGTATTGAACTAGATGAGATAAAGCAAAGAGTAGAGCTATATAACTCTAGTGAAAAGCAGAGAGCAACACTTGCATTTTTAAAAGCAATAGAAACTTTAAATGATTGGATAGAAAAAATTGAAAAGTTCAATAGTAAATTAGTTTTTCTAGATAAAGTTCTCTCGACAGAAAAAATAGAAACTTTAATAACTTCTTTAAATAATATGGTAAATAAAGTAAATCAAGTTATTGAAAAATTTGAACTAAAACTTCAAAACATAGACGATTTAGTTCAAATTAATAAAGAAGAGATCATTCTCATATTTAATAGTGCTGAGCAAAATTATAATGAGGTTATCACTGAAATACGGAATAGAAAACATGAACTTAATACATTGATAAATAAACAAAGTGTTCTTGTCAGAGGTGCAATTGGATTAGCTATTGTGCAGGATAAAGGAATACAAATGATGCTTAAACAACTCGAAGCTGATAAAGATGAATATAATCAGGTAAAAAAAAATAATGAAGCAACAAAGCAGAAAATTATTGATCTGGAAACTAAAAGTTCAAATTTTTCAGACTTTCCAAAATTGGTGAATACTATTCTAGAGAATAACGAAATTAATTTAAGGCTAAATTTATTAACTGATAAAGATAAATCATATTATTGGATTGGTCATTCAGTTACAAATGAGGCTCTTAGTATTGAAGACATAAGTGAAGGCGAAAAAAACTTATTAGCACTGTTGTTTTTCTTTTACGAATTATATGAAGATGAAAAACAAGAAAATCTAAAGCAGAGTATAGAATTGATAGTGTTGGATGATCCAATTTCAAGTTTAGACGATGCAAATCGCTTTTTTGTAATAGAACTCGTCAAACAGTTGTTAAAAGAAAGTGATCCTCAAGTTTTTGTACTAACTCATGTATGGAATGATTTTTGCCAATTGACTTATGGATTACCAAAAAACAATTCTGGAATAAAAGTTGTTGAGTATTACGAAGTATATAAGGACATAGAAGCGAAAAGTAATTTAAGGGTTGTAAATTCAGCAGTTAAACCGTATAAGAAACTATTTAAGGAAGTTTATCAATTATCAAGAAAAATTTTTCTGATGAATTGACAGAATGTGATACTTATCATTCTTCCAATAGTATGCGACGTGTCTTTGAAGAATTTTTACAATTTAAAACAGGAAATAGTATTTTCCCTCAAAAATCACATCAAAAGGAGATTGTCACTTTAATTTGCAATTCTCTTGATGAAGAAAAAATGTCTAATACACAACTTACAAAGTTAGGTAAATTTTTGGAAGTAATAAATGTGCTATCTCACACTGATCAAAGAAGTAATAAGGAAATTATTCAATCTGCACGATTTATGATGACCTTAATCAATAAGATTGATAGAGGACATTATTTGGCTATGATAAACTAAAGATTTGATGGTATTATTACTGTTTTAATTTGAAATTTTTGGTGAGGATGATAATTTGACAACTATCTTTTAGATGAAATGAAAAGAAAAGAATTCACTGATAAGGCATTCAAAGCATCTTGCTATTAATATCCATCTAATTATCCATTAATAGTTTGAATAGTCTGACATACTGGCGAGTATTTTTTGACCATACTTTTGACCTTCTCAATCAAATTTTACTGAGTTACATTAGCTTTTTAATTTCCTCAAGAATTCCTTACCCAAGCTGTTTTATGCCTGTCAGGTACCACCAGAAAGTAATCCAGCTCTCAATACGGTCTCAAAGACGCCAACGCTGCGGAATAATTCTAACTTGGTTAGAACGTTGGCTTGCCAACGATTTAGAGATGTATTCCTTTCTGGGGGACATCTCTTTTTTTGTGTTGGTTCCATTTTTAGTTGCGATATTTTTAATCATAAATTTAATAGTATCAAAAAAGTTAATTCGCAATAATTTGCTGCAAATAAGCACTAATATTTCTCATAATGCTTCTTTTTCGCTAGACTGATAGTGAATCCAATTGACATTTAATAAACCATATTGGATTTGGTAAAGAGAGGGTGGAAACGATGGAATTTATTGGGGTTTTATGTCTAATTTTAGCTAGTACAACAATTGCAAGTCATTTTTCAAGAAGAATAGGTATTCCAGCTGTAATTGGACAACTTCTAGTAGGAATTTTATTAGGCAATGCTGCTTTAAAATGGGTTCATCCAGATATTTTAGTAGAAGACTTTTCAGAAATTGGTGTCATATTGTTAATGTTTTTGGCTGGCATTGAAAGTGACTTATCTTTATTAAAAAAATATTTTAAACCGGGAATGTATGTGGCAATTTTAGGAATTTTATTACCTGTTATTTTAGGAACTGCTGGCGGAACACTTTTTCATATTTCCTTATCACAATCTTTTTTCTTAGGATTAATACTAGCTGCTACTTCTGTCAGCATCTCTGTTGAAGTATTAAAGGAATTAAATGTGATTAATACAAAAGAAGGTTCAACAATTTTGGGGGCTTCGGTAGTTGATGACATCTTAGTTGTACTGATTGTTAGCCTTAGTATGTCATTGGTTGGGACAAGTTCTAGCAGTAATACCTCGTTAGGTCTGATGTTATTAGAACAATTTCTATTTTTTATGGGAGTATTCTTTTTAATTCGTTGGGGTGCACCTTACTTAATGGAACTGAGTAAGAAATTAATGGCCGAGTCATCCATTATTATCGTTTCACTTGTTTTGTGTCTAGGAATGTCTTATTTAGCTGATTTTATTGGATTAAGCTCGGTCATTGGGGCTTTTTTTACGGGAGTAGCGATTGGACAGACAAAAGTTTGGCAAGAAGTTTCTCGTAATATTGAGGCAATTGGCTATGCCGTATTTATTCCAGTCTTTTTTGTTAGTATTGGTTTGGAGATATCTTTTGTTGGAATTGGATCACAGTTGACGTTGATCATAATTTTGACCGCGATTGCAATCTTTTCAAAACTTATTGGGGGCTTTCTTGGAAGCAAACTTGTGGGATTTGATAACAATAGTAGCCTCATGGTTGGCTCTGGCATGGTCTCAAGAGGTGAAATGGCATTGATTATCCTTCAATTAGGATTTCAAGCCAATATGGTAGCGGAAAATTATTATTCTGCCTTTGTCTTAATAATTTTATTAACGACACTTTCTTCGCCATTTTTACTAAAATATTTTACAAAAAAGATTTATGACTAGAAGCTTTTTTACATGAGACAAGAAGATTTAATTAGTCTCACAAATTACATGAATAGCCAAGGAGGAATAAAAATGAAAGTAGTATTTCATGTTGATGAGATAAACAAATGGCAAGAGGCAACAAATAATATTTACAATTTACTAAAGTTGCGCAGTGATGCCAAAATTGTCCTGCTCGTAAATGGAAGTGGCATTCAAAGCTATCAATTAAAACGTGCGCAAACTTTTATTACTGAAAATCCTAATGTATCTTTTCATGCCTGTCAAAATGCTATGAATGCTTTTCATATGCTACAAGATGAATTGCCACTGGGAGTGGAAGTTGTTACTGCTGGTGTTTTAGATTTAATCGAACTTCAAGAGCAGGGCTACGCTTATATAAAACCATAAGAATTTGTAGCTTTTTACCATAAGAATAGAATTTACAAAAAGATCAATTTTTTAAACCACAATTTTTGAAAAAAAGCGCCTTTTTAGGTGCTTTTTTGTTTGATTTTGTAAGCGACGTTACTTTAGTTTGCTAATTTTATCTTGTCATGATATTATTTGCATGAAGATTAAAGTGATATCAAAATGATATCAAAGGAGGAAGCAAATGAATAATGAAAAAGTAGCGTTAAAACAACCGACAGAAGAAAAGATTTTAAAAGCTCATAAGGGTATGCCGGTATTTTTAATGATGTTGTTGGGGATTGTTTTATCAATTGTTGCTTTTATTTGGGGGATTTTTATTTTGAGTGAAGGTAGTCAACCAGTTTTAGGTGGAATTTTACTGGGTTTAGGTATCTTCTATTGGGTATTACCTTTATGGTTACTTATAGCAGGATTAAAAGTTGTTCATCCCAATGAAGCTTTAGTAATGACCCTTTTTGGTAAATATGTGGGAACATTAAAAGGAGCAGGATTCTATTATGTTAATCCTTTTATGACAGCCGCACCCGTTGCTAAAAGTAGTTCACAAGAATTTACTACAGCAGATTCTGAAACTGATCCAGTTACAGGGGCGAAAAAAGCTGCTGGGAATTTACCAAAAAAACGTTTGTCATTAAAGACAATGGCTTTAAGTAACAATAAACAAAAAGTAAATGACAAGTTAGGAAATCCAATTATCATCTCCATCGTCGTTATCTGGCGGGTGCATGATACTGCCAAAGCCATGTTCGATGTGGATAATTTTGTTGATTATTTGTCTATTCAGTCTGATTCTGCTTTACGAAATATTGTGCGCCTATATCCTTATGATGCCACTGACGATGAAGATGCGAATGAAAAAAGTTTGAGAGGTTCAAGCTTAGAAGTTAGTGCTCGTCTGGCTGAAGAAATTCAAAGCAAAGTCAACGTTGCGGGAATAGAAATTTTAGAAGCCAAAATTACGCATTTAGCCTATGCCCCAGAAATTGCAGCCGCAATGTTACAACGTCAACAAGCAGCAGCGATTGTCGATGCGCGTCAGTTGATTGTTGAAGGAGCGGTTGGTATGGTAGAAATGGCAATAGAAAAATTAAATGAAAAAGACGTTGTTGACTTGGATGAAGAGCGAAAAGCAGCAATGGTAAGTAATTTAATGGTGGTCCTTTGCGGCAATCGTGATGCCCAGCCGATTGTAAATAGTGGTTCCTTATATTAGCAAGGTTCGCTATAATACTACTGGATAATAAAAATGAAAAAGGAGCGGTACTTGTGGATAATAAAAAAACAAAGGCAAAAAAACAAGTGCCGCTGCGCCTTTCAGCAGATTTGTACGATGAATTAGCGAGTTGGGCAGAAGATGAATTTAGAAGTGTAAATGGGCAAATTGAGTATCTTTTAACAGCAGCAGTAAAAAAGCGCAAAAAAGGAAATAAGCAAGCAGAAAAATAATTTATATCGTAATCAAAGTAAGAGAGCAAAAGCGTTGGTTTACACCAGTGCTTTTTTGTTTAGACATTCATATGCAATGAAGCATAGCACAAGTGGAATTTAAATGAGTCTTTCTTTTCTTTATAAAAAAAGTTCGCTACAATAAGAAAAAAGACAGTTGGAGAAAGAAAAATGAAAAAAATTACCATTAATGATGTTGCCCAAGAAGCAGGGGTCTCAAAGACAACCATCTCACGTTTTTTAAATCATAATTATGGCAATATGTCCAAAGAAACAAAAGCCAGGATTAAAGAAGTCATTGAGCGCCTAGATTACAGGCCAAGTAAACAAGCACAAGCATTAAAATCAAAACACAGTTATTTGATAGGTGTCGTCGTTGCTGATATTTCCAATATGTATTCTTCGTTATTACTGAAAGGAATTGGCGAAATACTTGAAAAAAATAGCTATCAAATGATTATTATGGATGCAGGTAACTCGATTACCAGAGAAAAAGAGCTGCTACAACGGCTACTTGATCAGAGTGTTGAAGGCATTATTTTGCAGCCATCTTCACGGCAGTCAAAACAATATGAATTTATCAAGAAATCAAATATACCACTACTATTAGTAGATCGCCAAACAGAACCAGAAGAATGGTCTTCTGTGTTAACCAATAATGTTGACGCCACAAAAGAAGTAGTAAAAAAGGCTTTACAAAAAGGATATGAAGATTTTTTTGTCCTAAGTGAACCAATTACCAATGTTAGTACCCGCGAATTGCGTTCGCAAACGGTTATTCAAAGTGTTTTAAAAGCTCGTAAACAAGGGCAAGTAATTGAAGTAAATAGTAAAGAAGAGTTGGAAAATGCGATTGCAACAATTCTTTTGAAACCACAAAAAAAATTACTATTTGCTTCAAATGGTCGTGTCTTAATGGATAGTTTGGCTATTTTAATTAATCAAAAAATTAATATGCCTGATACAATAGGAATTACAGGTTTTGATGATTGGAGTTTAACAGAACTTGTAGGACCTGGGATTACAAGCATTGAACAACCTTCGCAAAAAATTGGCGCAATTGCAGCAGAAAAATTGTTAAACGTATTACGCAATAAAAGTGACGATGTGGCAGAAATTATCGTGCCTTCGACAATTCGTTGGCGGAAATCTGTCTAGTTTAAGTTTTTTTTTAAAAAAATATATTCGTGAAAGCAGCCTTTGGAAATCGGTTTCTAAAGGCTGCTTTCATTTTTTTGATTGAAAGGGCTGTTCTTTTAAAATGTAACCGTTGACATTTTTTAGAAACCGGTTTACTATACGTGTATAGAAACCGGTTAACTAATTGAGAGGATGGGCTTTATGAAGAACAATCAAATCGTACTTAATTTTTTAGTTTTTGCAGAAAAAATTGAAAAAGGTATCCAACAAAATGAATTATTATCCCATATCGCTGCTTTAGGTTTTCAAGCTGTGGAAATCCGGCGCGAGTATTTTAAAGATGTAGCAAAAGAAATGCCGCTTATCAAAAAAGAGGCGGAACGTTTGCATCTTGATTTATTTTACAGTGTTCCAGATGAAGTCTATGTTAACGGTGAAGTTAATCCTAAATTAACAGAATATATTTCCGAAGCAAATCAAATGGGTGTGAAACAAATTAAATGGAATATTGGAGATTTTAAAGGAGAGCTTCATGTAGAAAAAATGAAAGCGCTTATTGAAGAAGGCGTAGTGATTACAATCGAAAATGATCAAACACAAACTTCTGGAACAATTGCAGCAATTAAAAAATATATGACGGCTGTTAAGACTGCTGACTTAGCTATTGGCTATGTTTATGATTTAGGAAATTGGCGTTTTGTAGGAGCAGACGAACTAGAAGCTGCAAAAGAATTAGCAGAATATGTTCATTATATTCATGTTAAAGATGTCCTTTACAAAGAGGATAAACCACAAGCTACAGGCTTAGATCATGGTGTTATCAATTGGCGTAAAGTTTTATCTATTTTGCCAGATGATTGCCCCATCGCAATTGAATACCCAACAACAACCGATGAAGAAATTTTGGAAGCAAAAGCACTTTTAGAGGGGGAAGTAAAATGAGTGACCAACAAACAAAAATAGATGCCGAAAAATTTGCTTATCATTTCATGGATACGATTAATCGACCTGAAATTGATACAGAAAATATGCAAGATGCAGCAAAGGAAGCATTAGCTGCTTACTTAACAGCTTATTATTTAATTCAAAAATTTAATCATTTAGAAAATGACTTTTTCGTAGAAGATCATAAGAAACCTGTTTCCAATTATCAACGTATTTTGAGTGAGTTAAACAAATATTAGGAGGCGTAGAACATGGGTGGCGCAATAACTGGAATTTTACTTGCATTAACCTTTATCGTATTTGTCATTTACGCGATGAAAGGCGGAAACTTAACCGTCGGCTTCTTCGTTATGGCAGTTTTATGGACGATTATTGGCTTGGTTCCTTTTAACCAAGCAATTAAAGAAATTTTTACTGAACCTGTTTTGAATTATGGGAAAACAGCAGCATATATTATTTTTGGTTCTTGGTTTGGACGTGTGCTAGTAGATACTGGTATTGCAGGAAGTATTAGCCGTCGGACAGAAAAAGTAGGAAAGAAAAGCCCGGTATTAGCAACAATTTTAATCGCTTTTGTAATCGCTTTAATATTTACCAGCTCTTACGGTGTAGGGTCTGCGATTGCTGTCGGCGTGATCTTGTTTCCAATTATGTTCTCCATTGGTGTACCACGAAATATTGCCGTTTCGGTTTTTACGATTGCAATTGGTGCCGCGATGTATGTGAACAATGTTTTGTTCGTTCAATTTCAAGTGTTCTTCCCTAAAGTTGCCTGGGGCCCACATTATCAACGTTTTGGTTTTGTTGCAATGGGCATTCAGATGGTTATTTTAGTGCTATTCATTTTATTTAATGCAAAAAAAATTCGCAATGGCAAACCTGAAATTATTGAAAGTGACAGTGAAGAAGAGATCGTGGAAGTACCAATTTGGACGTATGTTTTACCAGTATTACCAGTTGCTTTAAGCATTTTTGCTAAATGGGATGCCGTACCAGCTTTGCTGCTTTCAACGATTATTGCTTTTGCAGCAACTGGGAATATGAAGAAGTATACAAAGTTTGTCATGATGATGAATGAAACTGCAAAACATGCAATTAGTGATATTGCGGGATTGTTAATTATGTTGTTTGTCTTAACGATGTTCCAATCTGCAGCAGTTCATGCAATGTCTGGTTTTACGAGTGTGTTCCAACAAGTTATTCCAGATAGCAAACTAGCCTTAATCATCATTGTAGCGATTATTGCACCGCTTTCTTATTTCCGCGGTCCTTTGATGTTGTATGGTGCAGGTGCTGCTACGGCGGCAATTTTAGTGGGAACGGGAATGTTTGATCAATATTTCTTATACGGTTTACTGGTAGTTCCTTCTATGATGGGCGTTTCTGCCTGTATTACACAATCTTGGAACTTATGGTCAGTTCAATATGCAGGTTTGGATACAAAAACATTCTTATTAACGGGTCTGCCTTGGGCGTGGGCCGCAACAGTTTTGAATTTAATCGCAGCTTATATCTTACTTTAAAATAAAAGAAAAGAGGAATTTAACATGAGTGAATTTTTAACAATTGGTGAACCTATTGCATTATTTGGATCAGAAGAAGTAGATAAGTCTTTAAAAGATGCTTTGCATTTTCAAAAATTTTTAGCCGGAGCAGAAGTTAATGTAGCTGTTGGGGTGGCTCGTTTAGGTCATAGTAGTGAATATATTACACAAGTAGGAAAAGATCCGTTTGGCGAATTTATCATTGATCGACTACATGAAAATAAAATTGGGACTGATTATATTTCAGAGTCTGCAGATTTTTGGACAGCATTCCAATTAAAAGATAGAGTAAGTGATGGCGATCCAAGTATTTTCTATTTCCGTAAAGGTTCAGCAGCGGCCCATTTTGAAAAAGAGGTCCTAGATAAAATTGATTTTTCTGAAGTCAAAATGGCACACTTATCAGGTATTTTTCCAGCTATTTCACCAGAAGCACAAGAAGCATTTCGGTATTTAATTAAGCTTTTGGAAAAACATCAAATTCGGACAACTTTTGATCCAAATTTACGCCCACAATTATGGGCTAGCACTGAAGAAATGGTAAGTACAATCAATGACTTAGCTTCTCATGCGGAAATTGTTTTACCTGGTATTAATGAAGGTGAAATTTTAATGGGCAGTCGCAATCCCGAAAAAATTGCTGACTTTTACTTAAACAACGGCAACGCAACGAAAACAGTCATCGTGAAATTGGGAACAGAAGGTGCGTATGTCAAAGAAAAGAATGGTACAAGTTACACGGTTGCAGGCTTTAAGGTTGAAAAAGTAGTCGATACAGTTGGTGCAGGGGATGGCTTTGCCGTCGGATTAATCACTGCTTTAATTGAAGGCGAAGATCTAAAAGATGCAGTAGTCCGTGCCAATGCCATTGGTGCGATGGCTGTTCAATCTCCTGGGGATAACGACGGCTATCCAACGCCAGAACAATTGCAGGAATTTTTACAAAATCAGAAGGTGAAATAAATGAAGTTACAAACCGCAATTGATCGTATTTCGATAGAAGAAGCAGAAGAATTAGCGCAACAGCTTAATGGGAAAACTGATATTTTAGAGATGGGCACTTCTTTAGTTAAAGATTATGGGAATGTTGCAATTGAGCGCATGCGCCAAAAACTGACTCAGACAACGTTATTAGTAGATAGTAAAACAATTGATGAAGGAGCCTATGAGTTTAATCAGGCTTTTCATTATGGTGGAGATATTGTCACGGTGATGGGGGCTGCGTCTTATGACACCCTTGTTGCTTGTTATAAGGTTGCACAAAAAGAAAACAAAACAATGATGATTGATTTATTAGAAGTAAGTGATGAAAAAATTGCAGCAATAAAAGATTTTCCCGAGGCAATTTATGCCTTGCATCATTCGATTGATCGCAAGGATAAATTGGATGCTGTGGTAACTGTAGCAGCATTCCACGAAAAATTTCCTACAATTAAACGCTTGGCTATTGCCGGAGGTATTGATTTCGAACAAACAAAAAAATTAGCACAACAAGGATTATTGGAAGTGGTAATTGTAGGTTCAAAAATTGCCAAAGCACAAGATCCAATTAAGGCAGTAAATGAATTTATGGAGGCAATTCATTATGAAAACAATTGAAACAATTATGGCAGAAATTAATCACGTCATGGCATTAGTGGATGAAAAACAACTGGAAGATGCATTACCTTTGTTTCAAAAAAACAAACGTATCTTTGTTATTGGCGCAGGTCGAAGTGGCTTTCAAGCAAAAGGATTTGCTATGCGTCTAATGCATATTGGCTATACTGATTTTGTGATGGGAGAAACCATTACACCTTCAATTCAAAAAGGAGATACCTGGGTAGCTATTTCAGGTTCGGGGACCACCAAAGGAATTGTAGCAGATACACAAGCAGCTAAAAAGTTAGGTTTAGACATCGTTGTTTTGACTAGTGATTTGACATCGCCGCTGGCCGAATTAGCCGATAAAGTTATTGTTGTGCCTGGTGCAACTAAAACAGGTGCAGGGATTAAATCTGTTCAATTATTATCAAGTCTTTTTGATCAAACTGTGCATATTACATTAGATGCATTGACGTTGAAATTAGCCGCACGAGACGAAACTTCGAATGAAGATGCGCTACATGAACACGTCAATGTAGAGTAGAGGTTCGCGATGAAAAAAGGAGAAGTTTTAGCTCGCCTTGAAAAAACAGGAATTGTTGCAGTCATCAGAGAAGAAACGGCGCAACAGGCGCTAAATGCGGCAAAAGCAGTTGTTGCAGGTGGAATTTTGGGATTAGAAGTGACGTTTTCTGTACCTAATGCTGCTGC
The DNA here is from genome assembly GCF_029983095.1 of Enterococcus montenegrensis. NCBI lineage: Bacteria > Bacillati > Bacillota > Bacilli > Lactobacillales > Enterococcaceae > Enterococcus > Enterococcus montenegrensis. Next base: position 1,985,944 of record NZ_CP120467.1, on the reverse strand, counting down.
TGTGATTACGCAGCTTAATGAAATCTATCCTGTAAAAAGTGGTGTAGTCATTGGTGCAGGTACGGTACTTGATGCAACGACGGCGCGGTTGGCAATTATGGCAGGGGCTGAATTTATTGTGAGTCCTACTTTTAACAAAGAAACGGCTCAAATCTGTAACTTGTATCAGATTCCTTATTTGCCTGGATGTATGACAATAACAGAAATGCAGCAGGCGTTGATGAGTGGAGCAGAAATTGTAAAGTTGTTTCCTGCTAACAATTTTGAACCAACATTAATTAAGAGTATTAAAGCTCCGTTGCCACAAATTAGCATTATGCCAACAGGTGGCATTAATCTAGATAACCTGGCAGCTTGGAAAAATGCTGGGGCTCTCTTGGTTGGGGTTGGTGGTAATCTTTTTCAAGGCGTTGCCGAAAATGACTACGCACAAGTAACCAAAACGGCCGCGCTCTATAGCAAAAAATGGCAGCAAATCTGATTTTGGAAACATGAATTTTTTTAACGAAATGAAGACTTGGGTCTTGAGGTGCTTTTTAGTTGGATTTTTTCTGACGTATAAAAGCAACACTTATGGACCAAGTCTTTTTTTGCCGTCATGAAGCAAATCAACAAAATACGCAAGAATAGAAAATTAACGTATAATGAGTGCATTGATAAGTAATTAGGAGGGATAAAATGTCAATTTATGATTATACAGTAAAAGATGTCACCGGAAAATCTGTGTCGATGAAAGATTATGCAGGGAAAGTTTTGCTCATTGTAAATACTGCTACAGGATGTGGTTTTACACCACAATATGAAGGACTGGAAAATTTATATCAACGCTTTCAGGCAGAAGGATTTGAAATATTGGATTTTCCTTGTAATCAGTTTGGTAATCAAGCTCCTGGTAGTAATGAAGAAATTCAGGAATTTTGCCAATTACGTTATCACACGACGTTTAAGACATTTGGAAAAATTGAAGTAAATGGTGAAAATGAGGCACCTTTATATCAATTCTTAAAAAAAGAACAAAAAGGATTAGGCGCGGCGATTAAATGGAACTTTACAAAATTTATTGTTGACCGTAACGGCAAAGTCGTAAAGCGCTTTGCATCTGCTACTCCACCTGAAAAAATTATCCCAACCATTGAACAATTACTTTAAAGAGCTGCAAAAAAACTTTTAGCCTTTTATCACTAGAAATTCAGTCAATAAAGTAAAGGTCTTTATTGCTTATTTCTAAGTAAAGGGCTAAAAGTTTTTTTATCTTTAAGAAAGTATAAGTTTTTGACAAGTAAAAAGATTAGAGCAACAGTTTTAACAAGATCTGACTTCACATGTTGCGAGGATTTGCGAAGCTTTTTTATTTAAAAGCTATTTTTCGTTCTTAAAATAAAAATTTGGTTTGCTACTTTTTTGATTAAAGACTGCAATGCCGCTTGATCCAATTGGCTTTCAAGTAGATAAATAATTTTAGCTTCGTAACGGACATCTGTTAGAGGGCAATCTGTAATAATGATATCGCATTGGCTAAAAACACGTCTTTTAAATAGAAGCTGGTCTGTGCCAAAGATATGTTCTAATTGTGCACACAAATCATCGGCTACGTAATAGTCTCGGGTGTAATTGACTCCAATTTGTATTTTTGAAGTTGGTTTGAAGCGATCATAAAAATGCAGCAAATCTTCAATCATCCAATCTGAATCGTATTTTTTTATAACGTGATTTTGAGTATTTGCAAAGTCCTGGTAAAAGGCGGAAATTTTTTTTTGGATAATACCATGATTCAGTTCATTTTGTAGGCTAGAGCTGGGTAGGGTCGTGTTAGGTTGAGTAGGCACAAAGAGCTTGGCGTAAAGTTGATGCCGGATAAAGTTTAACGTATAAAGTTCGAGTTCTTCTAAAGGTACCAGCAAATTAAATTGTGAGATAAAATCAGTCAATAAATCTTTTGTTGCTAAAAAAATGGGTGCCTGTAAATTTTTTAGTTGAAGATATTGTTTGTGATTTAACGTAGGACTGTCAATTTTCGCAAGAGAAAGTCGCGCTAATAGATTAATGAGATAACGCTGATCTTGCGTCACAGGCGCCTGTTCTTTTACGATATCAAAAGATTGGATAAATAGACTAGAAAAATTTTCCAAATTTTTGAGACTAGCGCGAAATTCAGTTAAACTCGTGACGGGAAAATAAGTATGAACGGACTGAAAAATGACAAAAAGTTTGTCTAGCATACTAGAATTAAGCTCCAAAATAATTCTGTCTGTAAAATAAGTACGTAAAACTTGGTTTCTATTTGCGTTTTTTTGCGCATGAAAGATAGGACCTGTATTGGTATGGATATTCCAATAGATGTCTAACATACAGTATTGAATTTGAATTTCACTGCCACTAATTTTTTTGGTTCCATTGGCTGCAAAGTTTATTGTAATCCCATACAGTGCTAAAAAATTATTGATTTCTTTCATCTTAGAATAAACATGTGGTGCACTAAAATGGGTTGCTTGACTAATTTTAGTAATTGAAGTATTCGACTTATCCAATAACGAAGTTAAGATAATATAATTTGTCGCAGCTTCGCAGTAATTTGTAAAAAGTTGATAGTACAGACGTGCGCAATCTTGGGAAGCAATATCTAAAAAAATGAATTTATTTTCTTTTTTGATGGCTTTAACTGGATAGTCAATCTGAAATAAATCTTTTTTTAGTTCTTGTAAATAGACTGTTAAATTCGCCTCAGAAATTTTAAAACGATTCGCAATGAAATGCGTTGTAATTGGAAAATCGAGGTCTGCCAAAAACTTGAAAATATTTAATTTGATTCTGTTTTTTTCTTTAATAAATGATTTTGAATTGCGGCTTGCGTTTCCATAGTTTCACCTCACCTAGATAGTAGCACGCAATGCAATTTTATGAAAAAATATCACTTTTCAAAAAAATATATAATAAAACGACTGTTTTCAAACGTATACTCAGTGCAACATTTAATGAAACGGGGTATATAATTTGAAAAAAACGAAGAAAATCTTTATTGTTAGTATTTTTATGACATTTTTTATGACAACAACTGGTAGTATTGCTCATGGAAGCTCTTTAGACGAACAAAATCAAGCAACTGTTGCATCTAGTGGCTGGGCAAACGCCAATTGCATTACCTTTTCTGATGATTTTTACTTATTTAATTCTGGAGTAACTAAGATGCAAGTAGGTCAAAAAATTACCGTTTATGGTGAAATAGATTTCTCGGGAGATACGCTTCCAATTGGTCAAGCTCAAATTATTTTTTCCAATGTAGACCCTGCGTTAGCTGCATCTTATGATAATAATTTGACTTTTGACTTTACGAATAAAAAAGGATACTTCTCCTTTTCGATTGTTTTACTGGATTCAATTGTTGGTCCTAAATTATTCACGGTGAAAGTTTTGGATAGTAATCCAGAAGATAAACAGCATTTGACTCCTTATAGCCAAACACAAACGATTATCCAAGATCCAAACGATCCATACTTAGATACGAAGAATGACGACCCAAGTGAGCCAAGTGAGCCAAGTGAGCCAAGTGAGCCAAGTGAGCCAAGTGAGCCAAGTGAGCCAAGTGAGCCAAGTGAGCCAAGTGAGCCAAGTGAGCCAAGTGAGCCAAGTGAGCCAAGTGAGCCAAGTGAGCCAAGTGGGCCAAGTGAACCAAGTGAACCAAGTGAACCAAGTGAACCAAGTGAGCCAAGTGAGCCAAGTGAACCAAGTGAACCAAGTGAACCAAGTAAACCAAAGCAGCAAGGTAACGTTGAGAAAGATGAAAGTTCGATTTTAGAAACGAAAAAGCAAAAACTATTACCTAAGATGGGTGAAAAAGAAAATGTTTGGCTAGTTATTTTGGGTGGAATTTTGTCATTATCTGTGCCAATCTTTTGGAAATTTCGTAAATAAATAGAATGATTTAAGTGCTAGCCGTTAGGATGAAAGCTGTTAAAGTTAATATTATGAAGTATTTTTAGGTCATGCAAATCGTAATCTTCCCCTTATTTTGTGATAAAAAAGACGCTAGGAAAAAAGTCCACTCAACTTTTCTCCTAGCGTCTTTATAGTGTTCATTTCAGATTAAAAATTATTTTACAAAGAAAAAAATTTTTTGACTTTCAATTGAAAAAAGGTTGGATAATTGAATGGTTTTCATCTTTTCTTGATTAAAAAGAACAAGAAATAATAGAAAGTATAGTTATTAATCACTATAAATAATGGAATAGTGCTTTTTTGACAATTGTAAAAAAAACATTGTGTTTTGAAATGTTTTTGTAACATAGCTATTATTTGTTTGACATATCACTGTGTTAAACTGCTCTTAGCGTTAAAAGAGAAGAGAAATTTTTAACCTGTAATTATTATTTATTAAATAAGAAAATAAGACGCCATTCGGAGGAATTTTACGTGAAGAAGAGTTTGTTATCAGCATTATTAGTTTGCTCATTAACACTTGCAGCCGTACCAAGTAATGTAGCCTTTGCAGATACTATTGATGAGAAAATTGAAGCACAGGATCAAAAAATTAACAGCTTACAAGGTCAACAGGCTGATGTTTCCAATCAAATTAGTTCATTAGAAGCTGAAATTGCCGCAGTTGCTGAAAAAGTCAGCGACTTAGAAAATAAACAAGCTAAATTAAATGAAGACACAATGAAATTGCAAGATAAAATCGCTACATTAAAAGTGCGAATTGCTAAACGCGAAGAAGCAATCAAAAAACAAGCTCGCGATGTTCAAGTGAACGGTCAAAGCACAAACTTTATCGATGCAGTTGTTGAGTCTGACTCTCTATCAGATGCTATTGGTCGCGTTCAAGCGATGACAACAATTGTTAAGGCCAACAACGACTTGGTTGCCCAACAAAAACGTGACAAACAAGCAGTTGAAACAAAAGTTAAAGAAAATGAAGAAAAAGTTAACGCACTAGCTGCTAACCAAAAAGAGTTAGAAACACAAAAAAATGCGATTGCCAATAAGCAAGCCGAATTAAATGTCTTAAAAGCTAACTTAGCTGCTGAAGAAGCAACTGCTAAAAGCGACAAAGATAAATTAAATAAACAAAAAGCTCAAGCAGAAGCAGAAGCAGCTCGTATCCGCAAAGAACAAGAAGCAAAAGCTGCAGCTGCTGCAAAAGAAGCAGCTCGTCAAGAAAAATTAGCAGCACAAGCACAACAAGAAACTACTACTCCTGCTAATAATGAATCTGGTTCAACTGCAGGATCAACTGAAACAAATAAACCTGCGCAAGATAACCAAACTGGTAATACTGGTAATAACAATAATAATAATTCAAATGATAACGATACAAACAATGATAATAACGACTCTGGTAATAATAACTGGGGTGGTTCAGGTAATGGAATCGATCATTCTGGCTCAGGTAATATGTATGCACAAGGACAATGTACTTGGTATGTAAAACAAGTTGCGCCTTGGGTAGGCACTTACTGGGGTAATGGAGCACAATGGGGTGGTTCAGCTGCTGCTGATGGTTACCGCGTTGATGGAACACCAGCTGCTGGAGCAGTTGTAGTATTTGCTGGTGGCCAAAGTGTTGGTAGTTGGAATGCTGATCCAGTATATGGTCACGTAGCTTACGTTGAATCATACAATGCAGCTAACAACACAATTACAATTTCACAAGGTGGTATGGGCTTCTCATCACCAACTGGTCCAAACATCGAAACATTAAGCGCATCTGGCTTAACTTATATTCACCGTTAATGTAATGAATCTTCAAGACGTCGATAATATTTCGACGTCTTTTTTTGTTCTGTAAAGGAAGTATAAACTTTCCACACGAAAAAAATTGATTTGACTGCAATAAAATCGTTATGACTAAAAGTTAGGAGGTATAGTTCGCATTTTTAACGTCACTTTATTTTAGAGAGAAACACTCTTATGCTAGAATAAGAAGAATAACATGAAGTGAGCTAAAATAGAGGTGGATAAATTTGGCTGTATTTTTAGGAATCGATATTGGAACCACAGCAATTAAGCTAGGGGTAATTTATGAGCAACAACTATTGTTTGAAACGAGTGTGAAATTAACGACTTATGAAGATAAAGCAGCAAGATACCAACGTGCCTCAGAAATTATCGCTTTGTTAGAAAAAGGGATTTTTCTAATTCCGAAAGATCTACGAAAAAAAATTTCAATAATGAGTTTTAGTACGGCAATGCACAGTTTGCGGCCGGCTAATAGTCAAAGGGTCTTTTTGTGGTCAGACTTACAGGCAGGAGAAACGATTGCGGAATTTTCTAAAACAAAATTAGCGAAAGATTTTTATCAACTAACAGGCACACCGATTCATGCAATGTCGCCCTTTGCAAAACTGCTTTATTTTAAAGAAACTAATAAATATCAAGAAGTGACACAATGGTCGGGGTTAAAAGAACTGGTCTTGGAATACTTTACTGGGGAATTTATCATTGATCGTGCTTGTGCTTCAGCTACAGGATATTATGATTTGGAAAAGAAAACCTGGAGTACAGAAATTCTATCTTATCTGTCAATTAAGCCAAATCAATTAGCTGAAATTGTCGACACGACGAAAACACTGGCTATGAAGATAGATAAAATTAAACACTTTGGTTTTGCACCAAGGATAAAAGTTGCAGTTGGTGCTAGCGATGGCACGCTGGCAGCTTATGCCAGTTTTTATCGCACGAAAAGAACAGCCAGTTTAACAATTGGAACGAGTGCAGCAGTCCGACAAATTGTTACCACTGCGCAATTAGAACCAAATAAACAAAATTTTTGTTACTATTTGAATGAAAAATACTTTGTAATTGGTGCACCTTCTAATAATGGTGCGTCATTATTGGAGTGGTCAGCTGCGCAATTAGCAAAAGATTCCTCTTCATTTTTTACCCAATTACCAGAGCTACTAGAAAAAACGACGATCGGTGCGAAGGGATTACGCTTTTTGCCTTATCTAAATGGTGAAAGAGCACCACTTTGGGATGAAACAGTAAGGGGCGGGTTTTATAACTTAACTCTACAACATACACGTGAAGATTTATTACGCAGTGTCATTGAAGGGATGCTATTAAATATTAGGCGTTTAGTAAAATTGGTAGCACCAAAGCAAGTGTTATCAGTAAGCGGTGGCTTTTTTAAAACGACGGAACTTGCGCAGTTGGCTAGTACAATTTTGGGTGCCAAGTGTATTTATGCGCCAGAAAACGAGCCCATTTTTGGCTTGTACTATTTGTATTTCGAGCCAGAAATACCCGCACAAAGAACAGAATACCAGTTTGTACCAAATCCAAAAGAACAAGTGATTTATGAAAAACTTGCGAAAGATTATTTTCGCTAGTGAAAAGACCATCGTAGTTAAAGTTCATCTTTAACCACGATGGTCTTTTGGTTTGTCAAAAGTTTTGTAATGTACAAATGGGTAAATAAATAAATTTATTACCTAATAATTTGATATTATGATTAGATAACGTCAAACTTATTATTCGTTGTTTTTTATGAAATCATACGAAAATAGACTAATTTGATATTTTTACAAAATGCCGTTTTAAAAAGGATAATGGAATTTTTTTCCGGAGTACTAAGGAAATATTCCGTTTGTTTGGAAAGCGTTTCCAAAATATACTATGTATGTAAATAACAAATAAGGAGGAGAATAAATGACAACTAGTTTTCCAAAAGATTTTCTCTGGGGTGGGGCAGTTGCAGCTCACCAATTAGAAGGTGCGTGGCAAGCTGGTGGTAAAGGTGTCAGTGTTGCTGACGTTATGACTGTCGGTTCACCAACCCATTATCGCGCCATTACAGATGGTGTCTTACCCAATGAGTATTATCCAAATCATGAGGGAATAGATTTTTATCATCGTTATAAAGAAGATATTGCTCTTTTTGCAGAAATGGGTTTTAAATGCTTTCGAACATCAATTGCGTGGACGCGGATTTTTCCTAACGGAGACGAAGCGGAGCCTAACGAAGCGGGTTTGAAATTTTATGATGACTTATTTGATGAATGTTTGAAGCATAATATTGAACCGGTTGTAACGTTGTCTCATTTTGAACTGCCGTATCATTTGGTAACAGAGTATGGTGGCTTTCGTAATCGTAAGTTAATTGACTTTTTCCTCCGCTTTGCTGAAGTTTGCTTTAAACGATACCAAAACAAAGTGAAATATTGGATGACTTTTAATGAAATCAATAATCAAGCAAACTTCCATGAAGATTTTGCTCCATTTACAAACTCTGGTATTTTTTATCAAGAAGGAGAAGATAGAGAAGCCATTATGTATCAGGCTGCTCATTATGAGCTTGTTGCTAGTGCTAAGGCAGTAAAAATTGGGAAAGCCATTAATCCAGATTTTCAAATTGGCTGTATGATTGCTTTTGCGCCATTATATGCGGTAAATGACAAGCCTGAAAATGCGTTGATGTCAATAAAATCAATGGAGAAACGTTATTACTTTTGTGATGTCCATGTTCACGGTTTTTATCCAAATCACATCTTGAAGTATTGGGAACGTAAAGGAATTAAAATTGATTTTACACGTGAAGATGAAAAAGCATTGAAAGAAGGCACGGTTGATTATATTGGTTTTAGTTATTATATGTCGCATGCAGTTGTTCATCATGAAGAAAATGTTCACTACGATTATGACGAGACAAAAGATTTAGTACGTAATGAATTTGTTAAAGCCTCTGATTGGGGCTGGCAAATCGATCCGGTTGGGTTACGTTATTCGTTAAACTGGTTCACAGACATGTATCACGTGCCATTATTCATTGTCGAAAATGGGTTTGGTGCTTACGACAAAAAAGAAGCAGATGGCAGTGTCCATGATGAGTATCGCATTGACTATTTAAAAGCACATATTGAACAAATGAAGTTAGCCGTAATTGAAGATGGGGTTCACTTGATGGGGTATACCCCTTGGGGCTGTATTGATTTAGTTTCGGCTGGAACCGGAGAAATGGAAAAACGTTATGGTTTTATCTACGTTGATAAAGATAATAAAGGAAACGGGACTTTAGCAAGAAGTAAAAAAGATTCATTTTATTGGTATCACGAAGTAATTCAAACAAATGGTGAAAAAATTTAGAAAATTTTGAGGAGTGTATGGATATGAAAAAAGCTTTAATAATTTGTGCTGCGGGGATGTCATCTTCAATGATGGCTGCAAAAACAACGGAATATTTTAAAAACAAAGGAGAAGAAATTGTTGTCGATGCTGTCTCTGCGACAGAAGGGGACAAAATGATTAAAACCAGTGATTTTGATTTATTTTTAATTTCGCCACAAACAACTATGTTTTTAGATAAATTCAAAAAATTAGGGTCAGAAGTTGGGAAGCCTGTTGTTAGTATCCCATTTCAAGCTTACGTGCCAATTCCAACTGGTATTCAAAAACTAAGTGAAGTTATTGAAGAAAATATTTAGAAAATGAGGGAAGATAATGAGACCAAAGGAAAGAGAATTGCTCTTGCACTTAATCCAGTATCAAGGTGATTTTGTCACTAGCCAACATTTGGCCTCTGAGTTGTCATTGTCTGACCGTACTGTCCGCACATATATCACGCGTCTAAAAGAACTTATTGCAGAAAATGGGGGTGTGATCACTGCTAAACAAGGTTATGGTTATTGTTTGACTATTGTAAATAAATTGAATTTCGATCTTTTTTTGGCAAAACAAGGCATTACCTTAAATAGTGAAGAAAAAGCACCCTTGATTTCTGATATTACAGATCGGGAAAATTATATTCTAAATAAGTTGCTACTAGAAGAGGCAACTATAAATTTAGATGACTTGACTGAAGAATTATTTATTAGTCGTTCTTCTTTGAGCAAAGATATGCAAGAAATCAAAGAGAAACTAAAACCGTATACGTTAACACTTGCTTCAAAGCATGGCGTGGGTCTTTTTGTTAAAGGGGATGAACGGAGTAAACGCCATTTCATTTTAGATACTTTTTTTGGGAAAAATTATACCAATTCGCTTAAAAAGTATCTAGGTAATAGCCCGCTTTTTCAAGATATTAGTTTTGAAGAATTGACGATTATTATTTTGGATGAAATTAGAGAGGCAAAGTTAAAAATATCTGACATTATTATTCAAAATTTAGTTCTGCATCTTGCCTTAAGTATTAAGCGTTTAAAAGAAGGTTTTGAAATCAAGGAACTTGGAATAGCAGCTGACATTTCTGAAAAGATAGAGTATGAAGTTGCTAGAAAAATAGTCAGTCGGATCGAGGTGTTTTCTAAAATCGCTTTTCCCTCAGAAGAGATATCTTATCTTGCCTTACACTTAATGGCAAAATCAAATCATCCGGTTGTAGAAGAAAATCAAGAACTAACGGGAGCGCTAACTCAGGCTATAGCACTATTAAGTAACAGCCTAGGTTATTCTCTAAACGAAGATTATCAGTTGAAAAGTGGTCTATTGGATCATTTAAAGCCAATGCTAGTTCGGCTCGAAAGAAAAATTTCTTTAGATAATCCATTGACAAGTGAAATAAAAAGTAATTATCCCCAGGCCTTTGAGCTAACTAAAAACTATTTAGGTCAGATGCCAGTTTTAAAAGATTATCAAATTACCGATGATGAATGGGCGTATTTAACTTTACATGTAATGGCAGCAATGGAAAAAGCTAAAGACATGCAAAAAGTCCATGCTTTGATTATTTGTGCTACGGGTTATGGCAGCGCACAATTGTTAAAAAATCGTGTTGTTAACGAATTTGATAACCATATTACAATTACCAATGTTCAGGGGTATTACGAAATTAATGAGACTAGTTTAAATGATGCAGATTTAATCATTTCTTCGATTGATCTTTCGGCTATGGTTTTTCCCATTCCAATTATTCATGTTAGTGTTTTTCTAAATGATGAGGATGTTGCAAGAATTCGGAAAACGATTCATAAAATTAGTACCAAAAATCGACAAATGATAAATCTTAAATTAAATGACGGAAAAGATCAGCGTAAACAAAATATGCTCACAGAACAGATGGGGGAAAAGTATTTTAAACTTTACGACATTGTGCCAACCAAGGAGCAGGTCTTACAAGAATTGGCAGAATTATTGCGTGTTAATGAAGCTGAAAATTATCCTAAAGAATTGTTAGAACAGATTAATCATCGTGAACAAATGGGACAGATTATTTTTAGTGAAAGCATTGTTGTCCCACATCCAGCACTACCGGTGGGAATTTCTACCAAAATTGCTGTGGCGCTGATTCCAAGGGGAATGAGCTGGGATGAAGAAAAGAAAATTCACTTTGTCTTTTTGATTTCGCCTTCTTATATTGAAAATAAAGGAATCACCGTTATGACTAAAGCGATTGTCAAATTAGTAGATTGCTTACCGTTTCAAGAAAAAATGTTAGCAGAACCAACTTTTACCAATTTTAGTCAACTATTTTTACAATTAATGTAAGAAAGGGAGGAGGAAAATTATGACACCAGCCAATGAAAATGTGATGAGTAGTGAAGAAATTCAAGTAGCAGCTTTTGAAATTATTTTAAATAGTGGAAATGCTCGTACTACTATTCATAAAGCCTTTGCTGCCATGAGGAAAAATGATTTTAGTAATGCAGAACAGCTTTTAAATGAGGCTAATGAAGAAATTTTACAAGCACATAAATCACAAACCGCGTTATTAAAAGATTATGCAGGTGGCAAAAAAATTGAAATGGAGATCATTATGGTTCATGCACAAGATCACTTGATGACTACGATGACGCTACTAGAAGTTGCCCAAGAAATGAAATATCTTTATGAGCAAAATGCACAAAATCAAAAAAATTAAAAGGAGGTAAAATCATGAAAGATGCCGATAAAAAAGCCCTCGATTTAGATCGTAAAAAGCTAAGTCTTAAAACAATGTATTTTAATCGTTATCTTTTCGTTCGGTATCTGAGCGCGGGCTTTTTCTTTATTAATTTATACTGGTTGATTGCACTGTTTTTAGTTCAGGGAAAAACGATCTTTATTCCAGCTCTTTTAATTCTTGGTATTTTACCAGCTGTCTTTGAACAAGCAAAGTTGTACAGTACCCCAAAAAATGTAACACCGCGCACAACAGGTTATTACTGGTTGCAGTTAATCGTCAATGTTGGATTGTTACTCGCCACTTTTACGCCATTATTTCATAGATTATTTCCTTTTATGAAGCAAGGAATAAATGGCCGTGCTTTTATCGTGGCAGCTCTTTTAATTGGTTGTTTCTTATGTTTATGGATTCAACATCGTTTACGTGATATCAGTAGTAATCATGACAAGCACTATCAACGGATTAAACAATATGAAAAATCGTTATACCTATGAAAGGGGAGTAAGATATGTTTAATTTTTTACAAAAATATTTAATGGGACCGATGGGGAAAGTCGCCCAAATGAAAATTGTTCGTGCGGTTATGGCAGCCGGGATGGCTTCCATTCCATTTACTATTGTCGGTTCAATGTTTTTGGTTTTAAATGTGTTACCAGTAGCATTTTCTGGATTAGAGGGAATATTTGAAGCTAGTTTTTTCAAGATCAGTGATTTATATATGGTAGCAAATACTATGACAATGGGTATTTTAGCTATTTATTTTGCAATCGTTTTCGCTTATGAATTGACATCCATTGAACGAGATGAACAAGGCTTAAATGTTAACCCATTAACGGGTGCACTTTTGGCAGTTTTTGCATTCTTTATATGTATCCCTGAAATTGTCTGGGAAGGAGGTAAAATGACGTTAGTTAACTCAATTACCGATACTGAAAAAGTAGTAAATGGGATTCGTATGGGGTCTTTTGCTGATCGTCTAGGGACGTCTGGTATTTTTACTGGTATTATCATGTCCGTTATTGCAGTTGAATTATATTGCTTGTGTGTAAAACGTAATTTAGTAATTAAAATGCCAGATGTTGTGCCACCAGGTGTTTCACGTTCTTTTACCGCTTTAATCCCAACTTTTGTAATCGCTTTTGTTGTAATGATTATTAACGGCGTTTTGATTGCTCTTGGTACAGATATTTTTAAAGTCATCTACATTCCATTTAGTTTTGTGACGAATTTAACCAATACATGGCTAGGAATCATGGTGATTTACTTCTTAATCCATGCACTATGGATTGTCGGAATTCATGGAGCAAATATTATTACTTCTTTTCTAACTCCAATTGTACTAGCCAATATGGCTGCCAATGCGGCGGGAGCAAATTATCCACTAGCTGGTGAATTTAATAATTCTTATGTAACTGTTGGTGGTTCCGGTGCAACGTTAGGATTGATTATTTTTATTGCTTTCATGGCAAAATCAGATCAATTAAAGGTTTTAGGAAAAGCTTCGCTTGTGCCGGGCATTTTTAACATCAATGAACCAATTATTTTTGGTATGCCAATTGTTTACAATCCATTTTTGGCTTTACCATTTTTCTTAGCACCAATGGCTTCAGCATCTTTAGCCTATTTTGCTATTAAATTTGAAATTGTTAAACCAATGCTAGCGCAAATGCCTTGGCCATCTCCAGTAGGAATTGGTGCATTCATTGGTTCCGGTGGTGACTGGAAAGCAGCTGTTTTAGCTGTATTGTGTGCAATACTAGCTTTTGCAATCTGGTTTCCATTCATCAAATTCTATGACAATAAATTGTTGAAAGAAGAACAAGAAAAAGCCAAAGAATTAGCAGCTTAATTAAATAAGTGAACCGTCTCTTTTTGAGAGACGGTTTTTTTAAGCCAATTATTTATAAAAACATAATTGTGAATAATTGGCTATTTATGTAAACGACAAAACAAAAAACGCTCGCATTTGCGAACGTTTTTTGCCTTTATGGGAAAATAAGAAATGAACAAGATTAAGGTAATTTAATAACATTTTCGCTATCTTTATCAAAGAAATGAGCTTTATTGATATTGAAAGCAAGGTCAATGAATTCACCTGGTTTATGGAAGTCACGGGCATCAACTTTTGATACAAATTCAGTTTCGCCAGTTTTTGTATACAACATGGATTCTGCTCCAAGTAATTCTGAAACAACGACTTCAGCGTTAACTGTTGCTTCTGGTGAAGCGTCAATTGCGACTTGTTCAGAGTGAATATCTTCAGGACGAATACCAAAGATAACTTCTTTTCCTTCGTAACCTTTTTCAACTAAAATTTTATTTTTTCCTTCTGGAATACGTAATTTTAAGCCATAGCCATCTGTGATTACTCCGTTATTTAATGTAACGTTGAAGAAGTTCATAGCAGGAGAGCCAATGAAGCCTGCAACAAAGACATTTACCGGTGTATCGTATACTTGTTGCGGTGTGCCGATTTGTTGGATAAAACCATCTTTCATGATAACAATTCGGTCAGCCATTGTCATAGCTTCAGTTTGGTCATGGGTTACGTAAATTGTAGTTGTGTTTAAGCGTTGGTGTAATTTCGCAATTTCAGCACGCATGGCAACACGTAATTTTGCATCTAAGTTTGACAAAGGTTCATCCATTAAGAAGACTTTTGCATCACGAACGATTGCACGACCTAACGCAACCCGTTGACGTTGTCCACCAGATAAAGCGGCAGGTTTACGGTCTAAATATTCTGTTAAGCCTAAAATTTCAGCCGCATTTTCAACCCGTGTTTTAATATCTGCTTTGTCATATTTACGTAATTTCAAACCAAAAGCCATGTTATCAAATACTGTCATATGTGGGTATAATGCGTAGTTTTGGAATACCATGGCGATGTCGCGATCTTTTGGTGCAACGTCATTCATGACTTTTTCGCCAATTGAAAGTTCGCCTTCTGTAATATCTTCAAGGCCAGCAATCATTCGTAAAGTTGTTGATTTACCACAACCTGAAGGACCAACGAAAACGATAAATTCGCGATCTGCGATATTCAAATTAAAATCTGTAACGGAATAGTTTTCCGCATTGTCGTATTTTTTATAGACATGATTTAATGCCATTTGTACCATAATGATTACCTCTTTTTCTTTTTATTGTTTTGCTATGAACTTAGTATATATGTAACCGTTTTTATTTGTTAGGTCAGAATGCACAAAATCAGTCATTTTTTTTGTGCACTTTTTTGAAAATGGTTTCATTTTTTGTAGCAGCAAAATTTTTTTGTTTATTAAAACTTGAATTGACCGACTTTCCAGCGCATATACAGACAATGAGCGAAAAAAATTTATTTTTTTTGTTGACAAAAAAATTTGACTAGCGTAAACTTCATTTCAACAAATAAATAAACTTTCGTTGATGAGGAAAGTAAGTTTGGCGGACATTTTAGAGAGACACTGGTTGGTGGAAAGTGTTATGGACAAAATACTGAAAATGGCCTTGGAGAAAAAGTATGTCGATAAGTAGGCAGCTTCGGAATGTTTCACCGTTAAAAGAAACACCAATACTTTACGGGATATTTGGTAAACGTTGGATAGAGGAAAGCATAGCTTTCAAACAAAGGTGGTAACACGATTATTCGTCCTTTTATAGATTATTTTCTATAAAAGGGCTTTTTTTTATATATAAATTACGATGACCGGGTAAGTAGACAGTGAATTTTTTTAACAGAGAGCTTCGGTAGCTGAGAAGAAGTAAAAATGAAGTTGTTGAAAATGGCCTGATAGTAAATTATTTTCGAGCTAAGAAGTAAGAAGATAACGGGGGCGCCCGCTACAGCGCTAGAGTATGCTAGTACTTGAAGAGGAATTTAGCGTGAGCTAAATTCAAAATGAGGTGGTAACACGCAAAAAGCGTCCTCAAGCAAAGAAAATTTCTTTGTTTGAGGATGCTTTTTTTGTATCAATGATTTTTTGAAAGGATGAAGATAATGGGGCAAAAACGAATGTGATGCTTTTGAAAAGACGGCATAAGACGGATTTTTAGGAGGAGAAACATGATTGATTTAAAAAATATTTCGGTGACATTTACCCAAGATAAAGATAAGGTGATCAATGCTGTTACCGATGTAGATTTGCATATCCAAAAAGGAGATGTATATGGAATTGTCGGGTATTCAGGAGCCGGTAAAAGTACATTAGTGCGTGTGATTAATTTATTGCAACGACCAACAAGGGGTACGGTGACGATTAATAATACAGAATTAACTGCCTTAAAGGATAAAAAACTACGAGAAAAACGCAAAGAAATTGGGATGATTTTCCAACATTTCAATTTGATGAATAGTCGAACGATTTTTGAAAACGTGGCATTTTCCCTTAAATACACAGGGAAATCCAAACAGGAGCGTCAACAAAAAGTCGATGAACTATTAGCGTTGGTGGGTATAAAAGATAAAGCAAATAGTTATCCCGCACAATTATCCGGTGGTCAAAAGCAGCGCGTGGCGATTGCGCGTGCTTTAGCGAATAATCCGAGTATTTTATTATGTGATGAAGCGACGAGTGCACTTGATCCTAAAACAACATCACAGATTTTAGCCCTTTTAAAAGATCTAAATAAGAAATTGGGCTTAACAATTATCATAATTACACATGAGATGCAGGTGGTAAAAGAAATTTGTAATAAAGTCGCTGTCATGGAAGCTGGCAAAATTATTGAAAAAGGTAGCAGTATTCAAGTTTTTAGCCAACCAAAGCAAGCATTGACCCGCGATTTTATTCGGACAGCAACCCATATTGATCAAGCCCTCGAGACTATTTTAACAAGCGAAAAATTTAGTCGCTTAGCAGAAAATGAATGGTTAGTGGAATTGGCGTATGTAGGCGATCAGACCAATGAACCTTTGATTGCACAGCTATATAGCCGCTATCAAGTTGTGACCAATATTTTATATGGCAACGTTGAAATTATTCAAGATGTGCCACTAGGAAGTTTGGTTGTGACGTTGGCTGGAGAAGAAAATCAGCGACGCCAAGCCTTAAAACATTTACAAAAACTTGGCGTTTATACGAATGTTTTAAAATACTCGAAAGAAAGCGCCAAAGTTGTGAGTGGAGGTTTTTAGAATGCAGGCATTATTAGAAAAATATTTCCCCAATGTACTTGCAATACCAGACGAATTTATTGAAGCAACCAAACAAACATTGTACATGTCATTTTGGACCGCATTGTTTGGAGGCGTTTTGGGGATTTTATTAGGTGTTGTGTTAGTTGTAAGTCGTCCTGGTGGAATTTTACAAAATCGGCCATTATACAATGTTCTAGATAAATTAATTAATATTATACGCTCGATTCCTTTTATTATTATGTTGTCGCTTTTAGCTTTAGTAACTCGCTTTGTCGTGGGGACAACTATTGGGGAAAAAGCCGCTTTAGTACCTTTAGTGGTGGGGGTAGTGCCATTTTTTGCTCGTCAAATTGAAAATGCTCTGTTAGAAGTTGATTCAGGAGTAGTGGAGGCAGCGCAAGCAATGGGAACAAGTCCGGTGGGCATTATTTTTAGGGTGTATTTATTAGAAGGTTTGCCAGGAATCATCCGTGTTAGTGCTCTAACCATTATTAACGTTATTGGCTTAACCACAATGGCAGGAGCTGTCGGAGCTGGCGGCTTAGGAAATCTAGCTATTTCTAGGGGCTATAATCGTTTTCAAACCGACGTGACGATTGTTGCAACACTGTTGATATTAATTTTAGTCTTTATCAGTCAATTTATTAGCAATCAAATTATTAAAAAAATTAGTCATTAGAATACGAAATTATTTGGAGGAATAAAAAATGAAAAAATTAGTTAAATTAGGTTTTGTCGCAGTCGCGTTGTTGTTAGTTGCCACAGGATGTTCAAAAGGAAATGCCAAAGCAAAGGATGATACAAAAGAAACGACGGTTAAATTAGGGGTTATCGGTTCAGATACAGATGTTTGGGATAATGTAAAAGAACGTCTCAAAAAAGACGGCATTAATTTAGAATACGTAAAATTTACGGACTACAATCAGCCCAATGCGGCATTAGCGGATAAATCCATTGATTTGAATGCTTTTCAACATCAATTTTTCTTAGATAACTACAACAAAGAACATGGAACTAATCTGGTGTCAATTGGGAATACAGTGAATGCACCATTAGGAATTTATTCAGACAAACTAAAAGATGTGAAAGAATTAAAAGACGGTGCTAAGGTTGCGATTCCAAATGATGTGACAAATGGTGGCCGGGCATTACTGCTTTTACAAACAGCTGGCTTAATTAAAGTAGATCCCGCTAAAAAGCAAACGCCCACAGTTTCTGACATTACAGAAAACAAAAAAGATTTGAAAATCACTGAATTAGATGCTGCGCAAACAGCGCGGGCTTTATCAGATGTTGCGATTTCTGTTATTAACAGTGGTGTTGCAGTTGATGCAGGATTTACACCTACTAAAGATGCAATCTTTTTAGAACCGGTGGATGATAACGCACGCCCTTATGTCAATATTATCGTTGCACGTAAAGAAGATGAAAATAATAAAATTTATCACAAAATTGTAACAGCCTACCAAACAAATGAAACAAAAAAAGTGATTGAAGAAACGTCAAAAGGTTCAAGTGTACCAGCGTGGGAAACTTTTGGTCGCAAGTGATTAAGTAGCATTTCAATAATAGAAAAGAAAACTGCACGTTAAAACGATTCGGTTATATTTATAAAAAATTGAGGAGTGAACAGTATGCCAACAACAACAAGAAAACAACACATTGAAGAATTTATTGCAACGAATTTACCAACTTATCAAGAACTTGCGTTAGATATTCATAATCATCCTGAAGTCAGTAATTATGAATTTTACTCTTCAGATGTTTTAATTAGACAATTGGAAGAAGAAGGATTTTCTGTCAAAAAAGATGTCGCCGGACACCGAACAGGATTTGACGCCCGCTTTAGGACTGGAA
The DNA here is from genome assembly GCF_029983095.1 of Enterococcus montenegrensis. NCBI lineage: Bacteria > Bacillati > Bacillota > Bacilli > Lactobacillales > Enterococcaceae > Enterococcus > Enterococcus montenegrensis. The sequence continues at coordinate 1,967,156 of NZ_CP120467.1, read as the reverse complement.
AACCTGGACCCGTGATTGTTTTTTTAGCCGAATTTGACGCATTGCCGGGAATTGGTCATGCTTGTGGACACAATCTTTTTGGAACCTATTCTGTTTTAGCTGCGAGTGCATTGAAAGATTTGATTGCAGATTTTGGTGGCGAAATTCGCGTTTATGGTACACCTGGTGAAGAAGGGGGCGAAAATGGTTCAGCGAAGGGAAGTTTTGTGCGAGATGGTTTCTTTGCTGATGTTGATGCAGCTTTGTGTGTTCACCCAGCTTACCATTATGGCAAAATGACAGCTTCTTTAGCCAATGATCCTGTCGACATTAAATTTTATGGGCGTGCCTCCCATGCCGCCGGAGCACCAGAAAAAGGGATTAGTGCCTTAGAAGCATTATTACAAGTTTTCAATGGAATCAATGGTTTACGTTTGTATTTGCCAAAAGATGTAAACATTCATGGCATTATTACTGATGGTGGACTAGCAGCCAATGTAATTCCTGAATATGCGGCGGGCCGCTTTTATCTGCGGGCTAAAAATCGGAGTACTTTAAATGAAGTATATCAAAAAGTAGAAAATGTGGTAAAAGCCGCTGCATTAGCAACTGGAGCGCGCTATGAATTTGGTCTTTTCCAAAATTCAGTCGACGATGTGATTGTAACTCCAAGTTTTGACGAATTGTTTTTCAACCATTTAGCCCAATTGAATATTCCAACTGAGGAAATAGAAACAGAAATACGCACAAGTTTAGGCTCTTCTGATGTCGGAAATGTTAGTCAAGTTGTTCCAACAATTCAACCGACAGTTTCTATTTCAGATGATTATATCGCCGGACACTCTGAAGAATTTAAAGCAGCGGCTAAAAGTGAAAAGGGATTGGCATCTATTGCTATTGCAGCACAACTTCTAGCTCAAACAGCCTTAGATTTATTTGAACAGCCCGAATTATTAGCTAAAATTAAGGACGATCATAAAGCAAGCTTGGCAAAGGGAAACTAATTTTTTAAAAATGCGTCAAAAAAAATCGCGCCCAAAACAACTGGGCACGATTTTTTTATTTATAATTCAGAAAAACAGGTGATTAGTAGATGACAAAACATCAGGTCATCCATTTTTTTTAAGTCTAAACCAGTTGCCTCTTGAAATTTATCAATCCGATAGCTAATGGTATTACGATGTAAGAATAACGTCTTAGCAGCTGAACTAACATTTCCTTGTGCCTGCCACAAGGCTTCCAAAATGGAAACCATCTCTGAGTCACTAAACCAGCGGTCATGTAAGTTTTTAAACAACGTAATTTCCCCCATGGTATCTCCAATCAGGTACATAATCGCTGAATTTGAAAGTGTAAAATTTTGTTGACTATTGTTCCGATGAGATTGTTGCAAAAAGATTTGGCGTTCGGTTTGAAAATCTATAGCCAATGCTTGGCTGAGCTTGTGGAAGCTTCCGACAAAGACTTGACTGTAACAGTTAAAGTCGCTATCCAGCGCTTGGAAAATACCAAACAATTCATCGGTTGAAAAATTTCCAACGTCTTTATTTTCGACTAAAATAAAAGTGTCAAAATTAAGCCAAAAACTATCAGAAACAGTTTGGATTATTTCACTTGCTGCATGCTGCCAAGCGGCTTTTTCAAAAGATTTGCCGCTTTTTACTTTTATTTGCAAAATGCGTACGTATCCTGTGTGACTAGGAATTTCCCCTTTAAATAAGATGCGGTAAAAACGGTGGCTGATGATATCTTTTGGTTCACTAATAGTAGGTAAAAATAGTTGCAGCAATTTACGTTCATTTTCATTTAATTGACTGGCAATGAGTAAGGCATATCCTTCTTCAAGGGGGATACAATAAAATTTTGGATCATCTAAGGCAATGTTACTAAAACGCGCATCGGGGTAGATTTGTTGGATTTTATCAAAGGTCATAATAGACTCCTTTAGTAGTTGGTACAAATTTTATCGGGAATACATAAAAAGCAATTTATTTGGCTAAAGCGCGAACTGCTATAATATTTTCATTTTGTGCTAAGCCATCGATAATTTCTGCCGATCTATCTGCACTAATAAAAGCAATGGCATAATTTTTTCTGAAAATTTTGATTTCGTCTTGGGTATCCACATAGTAATCGGTCGTAATAGCTTTTATCCCGCGACTTTTGAAAAATTCATGAATAAAAGGTTCAGCTTCATCTGGATGAATATATTTAATTTGAAAATTTTTGTTTGTTGGGACATGGACGATTTTTTTTAGCAATACCAAAACAGCAATGACCGCGATAAAACTAAGTAAGGCAATGGCATAATACCCCATGCCGATGGCAAGACCTAATCCTGCAGTCGCCCAAAGCGAGGCAGCAGTAGTTAACCCACGAATGGAATGGTGGGTAACAACAATTGTCCCAGCTCCTAAAAACCCAATACCACTAACCACTTGCGCGATTAAACGCGCCTGGTCCGCCCGGATTACAGTTGCGATTTGCGGATTATTTTTAGCAAAGATAACGGCTTGGGCGGCAATTTCTTGCTGCATCATGGCAATGATACACGCCCCGATTCCAACTAAAATATGGGTCCGCATTCCCGCTGGCCGATTTTTTTGTTCGCGATCAAAACCAATAATGCCACTGGTTAAAATCACTAAAGCAAGACGACATAAAATTTCCCCCACACTAACACGAAACATGAGCTCTCCTCCTTTACAATAATGAGCAACTGCCAAAAGCAGTCTTTACAACCTGAAATGAAAGGAATAAATGACAATAGCATTTTTTTGCTAAAACCTGCAGTAGCTTCTCTTCCACTATAATCTTCTGGCAAAAATTCCGCAAATAAAATTCTGACCTTAGCAAAAAAAGAGTTTTTAGATAATTGAAAGTTTATACAAAAGCCTTTTGAATCTTATTATTTAATTGCTTGTAACATGTTACGGGAAATGTAACATGTTTTCTTTATCACAAGTTGCATTCTAAAACTTTGAAAACCCTTTCTAAAATCTTGGTATCACGCTATGCTGAGTATGTCAAAAGCATTACTCGAGTAAAGACAACTATATTAATTATCTAAAGGAGCGTTATACCATGCAAAAAAGAGATTTTATCGACACAAATGATTTTACTAAAGCAGAAATTGAATATTTAATCGCATTAGCCTTAAAAATTAAAGATAGTATCAAACATGGGCATTATCCTTTGCTACTTAAAAATAAAACATTGGGGATGATTTTTGAACAATCTTCTACCCGTACGCGTGTATCTTTTGAAACTGCAATGACACAACTGGGGGGACATGCGCAATACTTAGCCCCTGGTCAAATTCAATTAGGTGGACACGAAAGTCTAGCTGATACAGCTCGGGTATTATCTCGCTTAGTAGATATTTTAATGGCACGAGTAGAACGTCATGAATCTGTTGTTGCACTTGCCAAAGATGCGACAATTCCAGTTATTAATGGAATGAGTGATTACAACCACCCAACACAAGAATTAGGCGACATTATCACGATGACAGAACACCTACCAGCTGGTAAAAAATTGTCTGATTGTAAAATTGTGTTTGTTGGCGATGCAACGCAAGTTTGTGTTTCAACAATGTTTATGGCCACAAAAATGGGAATGGACTTTGTTCAATTTGGGCCTAAAGGGTTCCAAATTAAAGAAGAAACGTTGGCGATTGGCAAATCCAATGCTAAAAAATCTGGTGGTAGCGTCTTAATCACAGAAGATGCTGATGAAGCGTTAAAAGATGCTGATTTTGTTTACACCGATGTTTGGTATGGCTTGTATGAAGCAGAATTATCAGAAGAAGAGCGGATGAATGTTTTCTATCCTAAATATCAAGTCAATGATGAATTAATGGCTAAAGCTGCACCAGATGCTAAATTTTTACATTGCTTGCCTGCCACACGTGGTGAAGAGGTTACGGATGAAGTATTAGATGGCAGTCAATCGGTTGTTTTAGATGAAGCCGAAAATCGTTTGACAGCAATGCGGGCACTATTAGTTTATTTCTTAAATCCTTATTTGGATTATGCCGATGATGCATTGGCTGCTAAATTTGATGGCGAATTGCAATACATGTTGCAACCAAAACGTCAATTAGAACGTAAAGACTAGCAAGTTTTCTGAAATTTGAAAAGCTGTGACAAACTTGACGTACTTTCATATAAACTGCGTCAAGTTTGCAGCAGTTTTTCATCTTTGGCTCATTGAAAGGAGCACGATTATGAAGGAAAAGAAAAAGTTTCGTCTTTTTGATGCGGTCTTAATGGCCGTAGTTGTTATTCTAGTAGTAGAGTCTGCCGCGCCGGCCGCTGCAATCGGTTCTTCGCAATTTTTCTGGTGGGGCTTATTGTTAATTTTATTTTTCCTACCCTATGGTTTAATCTCCGCAGAACTTGGTACCACTTATGATGACGAAGGCGGCATTTACGATTGGGTAAAAAAAGCCTATGGTCGTCGTTGGGGAGCTCGAGTAGCTTGGTTTTATTGGATTAACTTTCCAATTTGGATGGCAAGCCTTGCAGTTTTGTTCCAAGAAGTTTTAAGCCAAATTTTTCAGCTACAGTTAAGCACACCGGTTTTAATTTTAATTCAGTTGATTTTCATTTGGTTTGTAACGATTGTCAGCTGCTATCCTGTTAGTGATAGTAAATGGATTTTAAATTTAGCGGCTTTTGCTAAAGTGGCAATTATGGTTTGTTTGGGAATCTTAGGGATTTACCATGCCATGACTAAAGGGATGGCAAATGATTTTTCTGGTGCGGCTTTGTTACCAAAATTTGATATTCAAAATTTAAGCTTTTTATCCGTGATTTTATTTAACTTCTTGGGTTTTGAAGTAGTAACTACTTTAGCAAGTGATATGGATAATCCTAAAAAGCAAATTCCCCAAGCAATTATTTATGGCGGAATTCTAATTGCCTTTTTCTATTTGTTTGCCGCTTTTGGAATGGGGGCAGCTGTACCAGCAGACCAACTTTCCGCTTCCGGGGGATTAATTGATAGTTTTATTTTATTAGTTGGCGGATTAAATCCATTTGTAGTGATTATTGGCATCTTATTTATGTACACGCTTGCTGCTAATCTTATTTCATGGGCATTAGGGGTAAATTATGTTGCTTTATATGCGGCTAAAAATCAAGATATGCCAGCCATTTTTGCAAAAGAAAATCCTAAAAATGATATGCCAGTGGGAGCTTCAGTCGTCAATGGTGTCATTGCCTCGATTTTGGTTGTTGCCGCACCGTTTATTCCAAACGAAAATATTTTTTGGGCCTTCTTTTCATTAAATGTCGTAGCCTTATTACTTTCTTATATTATGATGTTTCCAGCCTTTTTAAAATTACGAAAAATTGATCCCGATGCTGTTCGTCCTTTTAAAGTCCCTGGACCAAACTGGTTAATGAAAATTATGACCTTTGTCCCAATGATTTTATTAATTATTACGTTAATTTTTTCTATCGTTCCCCTAGATGGTAGTGCCGCGGAAATGAATGCTAAAATACCTGTTTTAATCGGTACGATTTTGGCTTTTGTTATTGGGGAAATCGTAATCCGATATTCAGCAAAAGAAAAACATGGAAAAGGAGTCATTACAGATGAAAACAATTGATAGCTCACCACGTCAAGATGGATTTAAAATGCCTGGAGAATTTGCACCACATGAAGGAGTTTACATGTTATGGCCACAACGTCCGGATAACTGGCGTGATGGTGGCAAGCCTGCCCAACAGGCTTTTGTCGAAGTAGCCAAAGCAATTGCGGAATTTGAAGTTGTAACCATGGGAGTAAATTTCGATCAATACAATAATGCACGGCATATGTTACCTGACAATATTCGCGTAGTAGAAATTGCAAGTGATGATTCTTGGGTAAGAGATTGCGGACCAACTTTTGTAACCAACGGCAAAGGCGAGACCCGTGGAGTAGATTGGACGTTTAACGCATGGGGTGGTTTAGTAGATGGACTGTATTTTCCATGGGATAAAGATGATCAAGTCGCTCAAAAAATTTGTGAGAATGAATGGAAAGATCGCTATCGATTAAATGATTTCGTTTTAGAAGGTGGTTCAATCCATGTGGATGGTGAAGGTACGTTAATTACGACAGAAGAATGCTTGTTATCAGAAGGACGCAATCCACAATTGTCTAAAGAACAGATTGAGAATATTTTAAAAGAATATTTGAATATTGAAAAAGTGATTTGGTTAAAACGTGGTATTTATTTAGATGAAACAAATGGCCATGTTGATAATATTGCCAATTTTGTGGCACCTGGTGAAATTGCTTTGGCCTGGACAGATGATAAGAATGATCCACAATATGAAATTTCAAAAGAATGCTTGGATATTTTAGAAAATGAAACAGATGCCAAAGGACGTAAAATCAATGTGACCAAATTATATGTTCCAAAACCAATTTTAATTAATGAAGAAGAAAGTGGCGGTGTTGACGCGGTAGATGGCACTCTGCCACGACAAGTGGGCGATCGTCTAGCAGCTAGTTATGTGAATTACTATACTGCAAATGGCGGCATTATTTATCCGTTATTTGGAGATGCAATGGATGAAAAGGCCAAAGAAACTTTACAAGCATTATATCCAGATCGTAAAATCGTTGGTGTTTACGCCCGTGAAATCTTATTAGGTGGTGGGAATATCCACTGTATTACGCAACAAATTCCTAAAGGGGAGGCATAATAATGACAAAAACAGTTGTCGTCGCTTTAGGAGGCAATGCTATTTTAACTGACGATCCAACTGCAACGGGACAACAAAAAGCATTGGCAAAAACTGCAACTGCTTTGATTAGTTTAGTTGCAGCTGGCTACAAAGTAGTGATTTCTCATGGCAATGGTCCACAAGTAGGAAATTTATTATTACAGCAAAAAGCAGCCGCTTCCCCGGAAAATCCAGAAATGCCATTGGATACGAGTGTTGCCATGACACAAGGCAGCATTGGGTATTGGCTAACACAAGCTTTGGATAATGAATTAAAAAAAAGAGGACTAGAAAAGCCCGTTGCAGCGCTTTTAACGCAAGTTATCGTAGCAGCGGAGGATCCGGGATTTGTTAATCCTACTAAACCAGTAGGCCCATTTTTGACAGCCGAAAAAGCGCAAGCTGAAATGAAAATCAGCGACGCCGTATACAAAGAAGATGCCGGTCGCGGTTGGCGTAAAGTTGTTGCTTCACCTAAACCGATTGGAATCGTTGAAGCTGAAACGATTAAAGCTTTGATTGCAACGGATACTTTAGTTGTAGCAGGTGGTGGTGGCGGTATTCCAGTCATTACAACAGCTGCGGGACTAGTTGGTGTAGAAGCAGTCATTGATAAAGATTTTGCCTCTGAAAAAATCGCTGAAATCGTTGCCGCCGATGAGCTAATCATTTTGACTGGTGTACCTAATGTTGCGGTTCACTTTAATACACCGGAGCAAAAAAATCTCGCTACAGTGGATATTGAAACTTTAGAAACATATAAAAAAGCTGGCGAGTTTGCTCCAGGGAGTATGTTGCCAAAAGTGGAAGCCGCCTTAGCCTTTGTCAAAGCACAACCAAATGCCAGAGCCGTGATTACCTCTTTAGATAATTTAGATGCGTTATTAAATGAAGATGCCGGTACGATTATTTATGGCAATCAAAATTTAGAACAAAAAAGTCATTTAAAAGATTTCATCACCAATTAAACCAAAGAAAAAAGTCGAGCCAAAAGGGTCGGCTTTTTCTGACAAAAAATAAAAATCAGATTGTAGCTGTGGTATATTTAAAGTGCAGTGAAAAATCAGTTGTTTCAATAAATAAGGATAAAATTATTCAATTAAAGTAAGCAAAATAAAGGAGGAAGCTTTGATGTTAGTAGAAACTTCACCAAGGCGAGATGGTTTTCAAATAATACCGGAATGGTTACCCCATAATGAATGTTATCTGATTTGGCCAGAACGTACGGATAATTGGCGTTTAGGAGGAAAACCAGCCCAAAAAATTTACCAACAGGTGGCAGAAGCGATTAGTCGTTTTGAAAATGTTACGGTATTGGTTTCAAAGCAACAATTTCTAAATGCCCGTCACCAGTTACCTAATCATATTCGCGTTGTCGAAATGAGTAATGATGATGCCTGGTTAAAAGATACAGGGCCCGTATTGGTTATGAATGCTGTAGGAAAACTACGCGGAGTTGATTTTCGTTTTAATGCGTGGGGCGGACTTTTAGATGGTTTATTCTTTCCTTGGGACCAAGATGATTTACTAGCGCGTAAACTTTGTGATTTAGAGCGAATTGATTATTATCAATTAAAAGACTTTGTTTTAGAAGGCTGTTCAATTCATACTGATGGAGAGGGCACGCTTTTTGCAACAGAAGAATGTTTATTATCAGAAGGGCGCAATCCTCAACTGAAAAAACAAGCAATTGAAGAAATTTTAAAAGAGTACTGTGGGATTGAAAAAGTCATCTGGTTTCCCAGAGGTTTTTTTCTAGATGAAACAAATGGCGATATCGATAATTTGTTAAATGTTGTGCGGCCGGGAGAAGTTGTTTTAACTTGGTGTGAAGACAAAAAAGATCCGATGTATGAAATCACCCGCGAAGCAGAAGCGGTGTTGCAAAGCCAAAGGGATGCACGGGGAAGAAAATTTACGATACATAAATTGGAATTGCCAAAATCTTTGTATATTACTAATGAAGAGGCTGCCGGTGTTGATCCGGTCAATGGCATGTTGCCCCGCTTTGCCGGCGATCGTTTAACGGCAACGTATGTTAGTTATTACACAGCCAATAATGGTATTGTTTTTCCTCTTTTTGATGATCCTAACGACCAAAAGGCCGAAAAATTATTACGAGAACTTTATCCAGGATATGAAATCATTGGCGTACAAGCACGGGAAATTTTACTTGGTGGTGGTAATATTCACTGTATTGCCCAGGGCATACCACAACATGAAAGGTGAGGGAAGCGATGGATTTTTTTGAAATAGTCAACAGTCATATTGCCGAATTGACTAAAAATGAACAAGTGCTGTTTGATTATGTCATTACAAATCTCGACAGCATCAAAAATAAAAGTATTCGCGAGGTTGCTGATGACTGTTTCGTTTCGACGACTACTTTTTTACGTTTTGTACGTAAGCTAGGTTTTTCTGGCTTTAGTGAATTTACGACAGTTATTAAGTATACGCTCTTAAATAAAAAGACGATTCCAGATTCCTCACCCTTTGTTGTGAGTCAAAAAGATTATCGAGAAGAATATTTAAAAAATATGGTGGAATCTGTTCGCGTTATGGACACTGATAAGGTAACGCAAATTGTAGCACAATTGCAAAAAAAGCCTAAAATTTTTCTTTTTGCCAAAGGGTTAAGCAAAGAAATCATGCGTTACATTAAATATTTGTATAACACAGCAGGTTTTTTTGTCATTTTTCCAGAAGACCATCAGACTCGGGCGATTGCGCAACAACAAGCGCAACAAAATGATATTATTTTTATTTTCAGTTATAAAGGAGAGGACTTAGAGTTAATTGAGGCTGTGCGTAAGATGAAAAATCAAAATCACCCGTTAATTGTTTCAATTACAGGTGCAGATAATAATCTGTTGCAAAACTCTAGTGATTTAAATCTTTATTTATTTACCGACGAAATTAGTTTAAACCATCTGGATATTACTTCACATATTTCGATGGTAGCTCTGATGGAATTGATTTTGTATCAATTTATTGAAACGAGTGGGAGCGATACGTATCACTTGGTGTTTCGTTGATCGTGGGTACATATACAGAAAAAATAACAGGAGTGAAGTTGCTTAGTTCAACACTCTTGTTATTTTTATTTTTTTTAAAGACCATTGCTATTTGCCGTATTTCATGTTTTAATTTGTTTGTAAACGCTAACAAGAAGGTGAAAAAGTGATTTCAGAAACACAGAACCAAGCACTCTACGGTATTTTAAAAGCCTATGAACGCTTAATGCCATTAATGATTCATACACCTTTGGCACCGAGTAATATTTTGGGCCAGGAAAAACAAGGTGAAATCTATTTAAAACTAGAAAATTTGCAACGCACTGGCTCTTTTAAAGCTAGAGGAGCTTATAATAAACTAGCAACCTTAACACCTGAAGAAAAAAAACGCGGTGTTATTGCCTGCTCGGCGGGGAATCATGCCCAAGGTGTGGCGTTAGCAGCCTCACTGCTGAAGATTGATGCACGAATTTTTATGCCCAAAAGTGCACCCAAAACTAAGATTTCTGCTACAGAGAATTATGGTGCTAAAGTTGAATTAGTCGGAGAAACATTTGATGAAACAAAAGCAAAAACCCTAGCAGAAGCAGCAAAAAGTGGCGAAGTTTTTGTCTCGCCTTTTGATGATTGTGCAGTTATGGAAGGTCAGGGAACGATTGGAATTGAATTACTACAAGACTTGCCTGAAGTTGATAATGTTATCGTACCCATTGGCGGTGGAGGGTTAATTGCAGGAATTGCGTTAGCCATTAAATCTTATCGACCAGAAGTTAAAATTATTGGTGTGCAATCTTATCACGTTCATGGCATGATTTCGTCAATTTGGCAGCAAAAATTAATTGCCAATCGTAGTCATAAAACATTAGCTGATGGTTGTGATGTGGCTCTTGCCGGTGAATTAACTTATGAAATTTTGAAAGATCGAATCGATGAAACGGTGCTGGTAGAAGAAGAAGAGATTGAACAAGCGATCCATTATTTGGCCTTAAAAGAAAAAGTCATTGCAGAAGGTGCTGGTGCCTTAAGTACGGCAGCAATTTTAAGTGGTCATATTGATCACTTGCTTCATGGAAAAAAAACGATCGCAGTAGTCTCTGGTGGCAATATTGATTTTTCTGTTTTTAAAGAAATTATTTAAGTAAGTCTGGGGAAACGGCATTAAAATTTTTTTATTTGTTTATAAAAAAACTAACTCTTAGCTAGCTGTCGTCACTTTTACGTGACGTGACTAAGAGTTAGTTTTTATTTTTAAAAGCCGCGACCACCGCCGCCAAAGGTACCGCCACCGCTAGAATTTGTAGTACTGCCGCCAGAGCCGCCACCACTTGAGTTGTTTTTAGGGATGCGCCTGGTGGTGACAAAAGAATTAATTAAGCGATTTTCATTTTCCGTTAGTTCCAGCTGTGTATTTTGACGGAAAGGATATTTATAAGTTCCTAATTTTAATTGATACCGCGATTTAACGATAATAAAAAAGGCAATACTTCCTACGAATGCCAAAGCAAAAGCAATGAGTCCTTCTAAAAGGGTGATTGTTTTGTAATAGATAATTTTGCCACTCTCTTCATCAATGCGATAATGTCCACCAGGTACGCCAGCATTTACATAGGCGGTCATTTGCTCTAGAAAGATTGTGCTAGCCCCGTAATAATCGCCATTACTCATTTCGGAACTAACCTCATCAAAAAAATCTTCTCGTCTGCTGTCTGTTAAATAATCAATCATATTTCCTGACGTGGCGACGTACATTTCCCGTTGGTTCAAATCAATTAAAAAGACGGCCCCATTTTGATTATTTCCGACCTTATCCCGCAAGTATTCATTGGCAAAAGTACGAGGCTCTTCTTCATTGGTTGTCGTTGTTACAATGTAGATGCCGCCTTTTATTTTTTGGCCGAGTTTTTTTGCGCCTTCATTTAATTGACTCAGTTGATTTGGTTCAAAAATATTAGCCGCATCTTCAACGTTACTTACTGCACCATGAGCAGGTAACGCAATTAAAGAAAAAAACAAGGTGACAATAAGAACTAAACTACCATAAAGTTTTCTCATAGGAAATAACCTCCTAGTAAAAACAATACGAACAGCCCTAAGAAAATACCTGCTGATACCAGTCCTAATTTTTTGTAGCTGATAGGCAAAACACCACTCACTTTTCCAGTTTGGCCATTCATCGCATAATAAAAAACTTTCTCATCATTAGTTGAACTGCGATAAGTAACGAGCCAGACGGGTAACAACAAATAAGAGGCTTTAGTTTCTGTTAAATTGAGGTCTTGCTGCGTTTTGGTAAAGGTTGTGTAGCTTCCCACTGTTTCTCGCAATTTTTTTTCACCGTAATCAGCTAATTCTTTTGTTACTTCATCTTTTAAACTATCGTATTCAATATCGCGTTTTTCAGCTTGAAAGCCGGCGAGATATTGATTTTGAAACGTTACTGCTTTTTCTAGTGGAAAAGGCTGGACGCTTGCGACCATTTTTTGTGGCGTATTTTTTGTTAAAGCATTTTTAACAAGTTCTTTAAAAATAAGGTTTCCTTTTCGACTGATAGTGTATTGTTTGGTTTCGGTATATTCAATATCACCGACAATCCAAACACGAATAGAAGTCCCATTTCCCGTCAAACTGCCGCTGCCTTTAGCATCAACTTGCCAATAAGGAAAATACACTCCCGTCAGTTTTTCTACTTGGCTTTTGTTAAAGAAATCTTTTGGCACGAAAAATTTCTTCTGAGCCCAATTTAGAAAATCTGCGGTTGCTTTTTCTTTTCCAATTGCAAAGGGTAAGACTTTGTCTGGTAAAAATTCCCCCGATAAACGGCCCTTTAAGACGACGGGATTATGGCAATAATAACAATAAGTTGCCGCCGTGGTAGCATCTGTTACAATTTCAGCACCACAGTTGGGGCAGAGGTAGAGCTCCATTGCGCCTTCATCTGCCACGGTAGTATCTGCAAGTGAATTATCAAGTGTTGCATTTTCTTTTTTGCTTGTAGTTTCATCTGTGGTAGTGGGTGGCGTTATTGTTTTTGTGTTATCGGTGGATATGTCTCGTGAACTAGCTTGTTTTACTTCAAATGCGCTTAACTCATCTACGGTAAAAATACTACCGCAATAAGGACAATGAAACTTTTGGTCATCGGGATCAAAAGTTAGCGCACCGTTACAATTGGGACATTTATGTGTTAATGCGTCCATGGCGTCACTCCTTATTTTTTGTCAGGTGTTAGCGATATAACAAAAGTCTTGTCACACCTCTTTTTTTAAATAGTGGTGTTTTAAGGTTAACTTTTTTAAACCAAGCCGAACAATCATAAAAATATGAGTTGCTATTTTGGGATTTGCCGACTTATTGTTTTGACTAGCTGCAATAAGTCAGCTACGTTGATGTGAAATAGTAACTCATTGATTTTTTAAATGTAACAATTCTGTTACAACTGCTTAATCAATGGGGACGCCTTTAAATGTTTTGCCACATTCCGGACAGAATTTTGGAATTCCATTGGAAAGATCAATGATACTGCCACATTCGCTACATTTCATTTTTAAATCAACTTTTCCAGATGCAGCTGGTTTTGGTGTGCCACAATTGCTGCAGAATTTACCGGTATTTTCTGTGCCACATTGCGGACAAGTCCATGTATTGTCATCTGCTTTTTCATTTTGTTTTTGTTGTTGATTATTTAGCTGTTGTTGATTGTTTTGGCTAGCTTGGTTTAGGTAAGTCCCGCCTGTATTCATCCCCATTCCCATGCCAAAAAATCCCGTTGCTGCGCCGGCATCATTTTTGCCAGCAGCTTCCATGCCTCGTGCCACTGATCCTTGTACGTATCCTTCACGAATACTTGGATCGCCTAACATAGCACCTTCGTTACGCATATTAATTAATTTAGTCGAGTCATCGGTATAAGAAATACTTGCTAGTGCAACGGCTACAATTTCCATTCCTCGCAAAGTATTCCAATCACTATCCAAAACATTGGCCATATATTTACTTAATTCCATACTTTTTGACGGAACATAAGAGATACGGACGCCATCAGCTGACATTTGGTTAATAGCAGTCTGTAAAGCAGTCAAGAACTCATTTAAATACTGTTCATTAATGTCGTCAATTTCCACTTGCTCTTTATTTTTAGGGATTGCATTTGTATAAAATAAAATCGGATCGGTAATTTTAATTGAATAAGTTCCGTGGGCTCTTAAAAACAATTCCGCATTGTAAAAATTATCAAAATAATTTAATGGTGCAGGGGTGCCAAACTTGATGCCTTTAATTTCTTGTAAATTAATGTAGAAGACTTGTTGTTTTTGCGGTGTCGTTCCACCAAATTTAACGCGACTAAACGTTTCTTTAACGGCATCTTTTAAAGAGCCATTAAAAAGAGAAGGAGCGGTATCATTTTTGACTGTGTAATAACCTTCTTCGGCGGTATAGTCAATGATTTTACCACCGTCAACTAAAAGCATCATCATATTTGGATAAACATGAATGACAGAACCATCTGTAATAACGTCGCTTGTTCCTTTTTTGTTGGCGTTACGCTTGGCATCTTTTCTAACTTTTTCACCTTTTGTTAAGACAGTGTTATCCCCCATATCAGCAGGTTCAATCACCTCAAGCCATTGATCGGCTAAACCGCCTGTCACAGCTCCGGCTGCAGCTTTAATAATTCCCATACTCAAAAATCCTCCTTTTTATTTCGTGGCACTTTTTTTAATAGTAGTAAAGCGCCTACTATAATAAAATTATAGCATAGGTGCAACAGACTGCCTGCTTTGTTTAAACAAGGTTTTAGAATTGATAAAAGAACAGAGCAAAACTAGTTTTTTTATCAGAAATTGCGTATAATAGAAAATAGTGAATTTAAAGGAAGTGAGGCAAAAAATGGCCTATCAAGCCCTATATCGTGTTTGGCGTTCACAACGTTTTGATGACGTAGTCGGACAAGACGCGATTACGCAAACCTTAAAAAATGCTATTAGCCAACAGAAGATTTCCCATGCGTATTTATTTACCGGACCGCGAGGAACAGGGAAGACCAGTGCAGCCAAAATTTTTGCTAAAGCGATTAACTGTCCTAATAGTCATGATGGAGAGCCTTGTAATGAATGTGAAAATTGTCAGGCGATTACGAACGGCCAATTTGATGATGTTATTGAAATCGATGCAGCTAGTAATAATGGCGTTGACGAAATTCGCTTTTTAACCGAGCGTGCTAATTATTCCCCTACCAAGGGTAAATATAAAGTCTATATTATCGATGAAGTCCACATGCTTTCAACGGGGGCTTTTAACGCGTTATTAAAGACACTTGAAGAACCAAGAGAAAGTCTTGTCTTCATTTTAGCGACAACCGAGCCTCATAAAATTCCGGCGACAATCATTTCTCGAACGCAACGCTTTGATTTTAAACGCATCGACACCAAAGCAATCGTGGGACGAATGCAATATATTTTAGAAGAAAGTAATCAACCTTATGAAGAGCAAGCCCTAGAAATAATTGCACAATCAGCCGAAGGGGGTATGCGAGATGCCCTGTCGATGTTGGATCAAGCAATTTCATTTGCTGATGGGACTATTACTTTAGCTGATGTTATGGCAGTTACAGGTAGTCTAACGTATGAAATGATGGATCAACTTTTAGGCCATTGTTTAAGTCATGATGCCGGCGCAGCTTTAACGGATTTAGCAGCTATCTTAGCCGAAGGAAAAGAAGCGCAGCGGTTACTTGAAAATTTATTGGTTTATTGTCGCGATTTATTATTGTATCAAAAAGCGCCACAATTACTGCAACAAAAGGCAGGGCATTTAACTACTGCTTTTAAAAACTTGTCTGAGCAGTTAAGTAGCCAACAGATTTTTGATTGGATTAAAATTTTAAATGAGACACAAAATGAAGTCCGTTTTACAAATTCCCCCACAATTTATTTGGAAGTCTGTATTGTTAAATTAGCTGAAATTAAAACGACTACCGCCATAACTTCTACTAAGGCCAACACGCCAGTTGCACTATCAAATGCGGATAATTCAGTTGTTGCCTTAAAACAAAAAGTTGAACAATTGGAACAAGAGGTAAAACAACTCCAATCAACAGGTGTGGTGAAGCAGGAGCCAACCGTTTCAAAAGCTCCGGAAAAAAATCATAATCGGAAGCAAAATAATCTGCGCGTTCCCAGAAATCAAGTCTTTAACGTTTTGAAAGCAGCAACAAAAGATAATTTACATCAAACGCAAATCGTCTGGGAAGATTTATTGGCAAGTTTACCGATTACAAAAAAAGCAGTTTTACGGCAGGGGCAAGTGCGAGCTGCTAGTGCAAATGGAATTGTCGTGACCTTTGATTATGAAATTATCTGTCAAAAAGCTATTGCCGATGAGGAGATGAGTCAGCTCATTGGCAATAATTTGAGCAAAATGATCCCAGATTATGCGCCGCAGCCGGTCTATTTAACCAGTGCTGCTTGGCAAGAGTTAAGGCGCGAATTTGTGACAGCGCAAAAAAATGGCAGCCTATTAGCTGATGATGATTCGCAAAAAGAAGAAAATAAAGCAAACAAGCAAGAAAAAGTAGTCGAAAATGCTGCAAATGAAAATAGGAAAGCGCAAAATAACGGGCTAGATTTAGTGGAAGCTGGTATTTTAGATGACGATTTATTAAATCATTTGCCACCAGATGCGACTGCTACAGAAGATGAAGATCCAGCCCAAAAAGCAGTCGCTTTATTTGGCTCAGATGTGGTCAAAGTAATCGACGATTAGTCTAAATTTTAAAAATTGAAGGAGTGGTTAATATGATGCGTGGCATGGGAAATATGCAAGGCATGATGAAACAAGTACAAAAAATGCAAAAGGAAATGACAAAAGCACAAGCGGCTTTAAATGAAAAAGAATTTGTTGGTGTTTCAACCAATGAATATGTAAAAGCGACGTTTACTGGCGATAAAAAAATGACTGGCTTAAGTGTTGTCTCTGATGTGATTGATCCAGAAGATAGTGAAATGCTACAAGACTTAGTCATGATGGCAGTCAATGATGCTTTAAGTAAAATCGAAAAAGAAACCGAACAAACGTTAGGAAAATATACAAAAGGTATGCCAGGATTTTAAAAAAGTGTCGCACAGCAGTTTTAGCTTAAGGAGAAATGTTTATGCAATACCCAGAACCAATTGCCAAATTAATTGACAGCTATATGAAACTGCCCGGGATTGGACAAAAAACCGCCACACGGTTAGCTTTTTATACAATCGATATGAAAGACGAGGTCGTCAATGAATTTGCCAAATCCCTTTTAAGTGTTAAACGGGACCTACATTTTTGTAGCATTTGCGGCAACATCACAGAAGAAGATCCCTGTCCAATTTGTGCCGATCAAACTCGGGATCGCAGTACAATTTTAGTCGTCGAAGAACCAAAAGATGTGATGGCTTTGGAAAAAATGCGGGAGTATCACGGTTTATACCACGTTTTACATGGCGTTTTATCGCCAATGGAAGGAACCGGACCAGAAGATATTAACGTGCCAACTCTTTTGAAAAGATTACATGATGATGAAGTAAAAGAAGTAATTTTGGCGACAAATGCTACGACCGAAGGAGAAGCGACCGCCATTTATTTGTCCCGCTTAATTAAACCAGCTGGAATTAAAGTAACCCGATTGGCTCACGGTCTATCTGTCGGCAGTGATATTGAGTATGCCGATGAAGTAACCCTTTTAAAAGCGGTGGAAGGACGCCGTGAGTTGTAAAGTTTCAAAATTTAGAATTTTTTTGTACAATAATGTTAATAGATAATTGGAGGACAAACTTGTGAACGGATTATTTATCACGATTGAAGGACCAGATGGCGCAGGAAAAACGAGCGTTGTTAATGAATTATTTCCTCGGATTCAGCTGATTGCCAAACGCGGCATCGTTAAAACGCGGGAACCCGGTGGTGTAAAAATCGCTGAAAAAATCAGAAAAATTATTTTAGACCCTCGTAATGAAGAAATGGATGATCGCACAGAAGCTTTATTATATGCAGCAGCCAGACGTCAACATTTAGTTGAAGTTATTATGCCTGCTTTAAACGCTGGTAAAATCGTGATTTGTGATCGTTTCGTAGATAGTTCTTTGGCCTATCAAGGAGCTGGACGCAGAATTGGTATTCCGGAAATTGCTAAAATTAATGAATTTGCAACAGAAGGTTTAAAGCCAGATTTCACTCTTTATCTTGATGTCGATTCAGACACAGGATTAAAACGGATCGAAAATTCCCGTCATGGCGAAGCGGATCGCTTGGAAATTGAGAGTTTGGAATTTCATCAACGGGTGCGTCATGCCTATTTGAAATTGGCCGAAGAAGATCCCATTCGGATTCACAAAGTTGATGCCAGAATGAGTTTACAAGATGTAGTGGATGCGAGTTTTACTGCCATCACTGAAGCATATCCTCAATTTTTCTAAAGAACAAAAGCTTAGGATACAATGAAATGCGATTTACTGGAAAAGCGAGTATCCACAAAGGCAAGCCAGCTTTTCTTAGAATAATTTAGCTGAATACATTGCAGTCACGTCAGTTTGTGAAGTCTTTCCAATTAAAAGGAGGCAATTTTTATGAAATTAGTTATGGCAATTGTACAAGATAAAGATAGTAACCGTTTGGCTAACGAGTTTATTGACAATAATATTCGGGCCACAAAACTATCTTCAACCGGCGGCTTTTTAAAAGCTGGTAACAGTACGTTTATTATCGGGATTGAAGATGAACGGGTGCAAGAAGCACTTGAATTGATTAAAAAGACGTGTCAGTCACGAAAACAGTATGTTTCAACCCCTATGTCTTTAGATATTTCCCTAGACGGACAAGTACCCTATCCAGTCGAAGTTGAAGTCGGTGGCGCAACAGTTTTTGTTCTACCAGTCGAAGGTTTCCATCAATATTAAGGAGCAAGTAAAATGACGGAGCAAGAATTTTTATTAAAAAATGAGCCCCAGGTCTTTGCCCAAATAAAAAAAAGTATTGAGCATGAGCGTATGTCTCATGCTTATCTTTTTGAAGGGGAGAGTGGCACTGGTAAACATCAAATGAGTATGTGGCTGGCTAAACGTCTTTTTTGCACTAATGTAGTAGCTAACGAGCCTTGCAATGTGTGCAATAATTGCATCCGGATTCAGTTAAACGAACACCCGAATGTTCAAGTTATAAAGCCTGAGGGTCAAACGATTAAAGTTGATCAGATACGACGACTCCAGGCTGAATTTAGTAAAAAAGGGTTTGAAGCAAAGCGACAAGTTTTCATTATTTCAGATGCGGACAAAATGAACGTTAGCGCAGCGAATAGTTTGTTAAAATTTTTAGAAGAACCCCAAGCAGGCCTTTTAGCAATTTTAGAGACCAGTGCGTTAGGACGCATTTTACCAACGATTCAATCCCGCTGTCAGCTTATCCACTTTACCCCCTTATCAAAGACACACCTTTTTGAAAGTTTGGTCGCTGAAGGGGTGGGGGGAAAAAGTGCAACTTTACTTGCAAGCCTTACCAATAGCTTTGAAAAAGCAATTGAATTCTCACAAGATGAATGGTTTAATAGTGCTAAGGATGCTGTTTTAACTTGGCATCGCTATCTTGAAAAAGCAGATTTACAAGCCTTTATTTTTGTTCAAAAGAAGTTGGCGCCTTTGGCAAAAGAAAAAGAGCAACAGTTTACATTATTACAAATGTTATTGTTTTATTTTCGCCAACAACGAAAAAAAGAAGTGGCAAACTTGCCGCAGCTGCAAAAAGTTAACGGTATTTTAGAGTTGATCTTGCAAGCTGAACAAAAATTACGGGCCAATGTTGCCTTTCAAAATGTATGTGAACAATTGGTTTTGCGGATTGTTCGTCTTTCATAAAAAAGTTTAGGGAGTAGTTACCGAGCTTTTAAAATTTAAAGTAAGGGAGGGAATTAAATGGAAGTAGTGGGAGTCCGCTATAAAGAAGCAGGTCACGTTTATTATTATCGTCCTGGTAAAGATCAAGAGTATCGTTATGAAGAAAAAGTGATAGTTGAATCCCAACAAGTCAAATTAATGGCAGAAGTTGTCATTCCTAAAGTGGAAATTGACAGTGGGGATTTACCTGATGAAGTGCTGCCGATTTTACATATTGCAACGAGCGCAGAATTAAAACGAGCAGCCCAAAACAAAGAAGACGCAAAAGCGGCCTTTGTGATTGGAAAAAAGAAAATACGACAACATGAATTAGCGATGAAACTAGTCTCTGTTGAATATACTTTTGACCGGAGTAAAATGATTTTTTACTTCACAGCAGATGGTCGAATTGACTTTCGTGAGTTGGTAAAAGACTTAGCTAGTGAGTTTAGAACAAGAATTGAGTTGCGCCAAATCGGTGTACGGGATGAAGCAAAATTATTAGGCGGTATCGGGCCTTGCGGTAGACCGTTATGTTGTACGACTTTTTTAGGTGATTTTATTCCTGTTTCGATTAAAATGGCTAAAGATCAAGGCTTATCTTTAAACCCAACCAAAATTTCTGGTTTGTGTGGCCGTTTAATGTGCTGTTTGAAATATGAAAATGATGAATATGAAGCGGCAAAACGAGAATTACCAGATTATGGTAAAGAGATTGAGACACCAGATGGCAAGGGAAAAGTTATCGGTTTGAATTTATTAAGTCGGATTGTAAAAGTGCGGCTATTCCAAAAAGAAACGCCAGTGGAGTATCATTATGAGGAACTAAAAGACTTTAAGGCGCAACAAGTAGCCAGTCTAGCTGCCACAGCCGATGAAGCAAAAAAAGCAGGTGATGCCAGTGAGCATGGACAAACGTGATATTTATGATGGATTAAGTAAATTAGAGTTAGATTTAGAGAGTTCATTACAGCAATTAACAGCAATGAAAGCGGCCCTGCAAGAAATTGTTGAGAAGAATACAACCTTAGAATTAGAAAATCAAAAACTACGGGAATACTTGCAAGAGTTAAAAGAAGAAAATGCCGCGGAAGAAGTTAAACAGGGTATGTCAAAATCCCGGATGAACTTGGAAAAGATTTATGAAGAAGGTTTTCATATTTGCCGTGAATCCTATGGTGCCAGAAGAGAAAACGACGAGCAATGCGTTTTTTGTTTGGAAGTATTATATCGTGAAAGTCAAAATTAAGTGACGAGGAATTGATTAAAAGGTAATTCTATCCTTTTCAATCAATTCTTTTTCACTTTATGAAAAGGTGATAACAAGTGCAAAAGCAAAGCAGTTTTAAAGGAAGTCCAATAAGCGGAACGCTTTATTTGGTACCTACACCAATTGGCAATTTACAAGACATGACGTATCGTGCCGTGGAGACGTTAAAAACGGTACAATTAATCGCCAGTGAAGATACTCGCAATACACAAAAATTATTGAATCATTTTGAAATTAAAACACCACAAAAAAGTTTACATGAACATAATTTTAAAGAACGAGTGCCAGAATTAATTACTTTGTTACAGCAAGGAATAAATATTGCCCAAGTAAGCGACGCCGGCATGCCGTCAATTAGTGATCCCGGTCATGAATTAGTGGTGGCGTGTATTGCAGAGGAGATAAACGTTGTTGCGCTACCTGGTGCAACTGCTGGGTTAACGGCTTTAATTGCCTCCGGGCTAAACCCGCAACCTAATTATTTCTATGGCTTTTTGCCCCGCAAGAAAAGTGAACAGCTCACAGTTTTAAATACGTTGAAAAACGAGATGGCAACTTTAATTTTTTATGAATCACCTTATCGTTTAAAACAAACCGTTGCAAATTTAGCTGAAGTTTTTGGCAGTCGACAGGCAGTTATTTGCCGTGAGTTGACCAAAGTACATGAAGAGTATTTACGGGGCAATCTGGTGGAATTAGCTAGCTATTTGGCAGAAAATGCTGTAAAAGGTGAGTGCTGTTTAATGGTAGCAGGCTCTTCTGGTAGCAGAAAAGATGATGTATCTGCTGAGACGGCTATGTTATCTTTGAAAGAGCAGGTAGAAAATTTAGTTAAAACAGGGATGAAACCCAATCAAGCGATTAAAACAGTGGCACAAAATAATCAAGTTAAAAAGCAAGTTGTTTATAAAAACTATCATGAAATCCTCGAATCAGCCGATTAAAGCGGCTGATTTTTTTGTTAAAAACTAACGTTTTGTTAAAAAAAATTTTTATTAACGAGAAAACTTGCGAACGTTTGTTTGTGTTAGTATAATAAGTTAGAATGTGGGGTGAGGGTATGGGAGAGCTGCAATTTCCTTTAAAGAATGATACAAGTCGTAAAATTATTCATATTGATATGGACGCTTTTTTTGCTTCTGTTGAAGAACGAGACGATCCCAATTTAGCAAAGCATCCCTTAGTTATTGCACGCCATCCCAGCGATACTGGGGGTAAAGGAGTTGTGACGACTGCCAATTATGAGGCGCGCAAATATGGGATCCACTCTGCAATGAGTGCACAAAAAGCGTATGAATTGTGTCCCAAGGCTATTTTTGTACCGGGAAACCACGAGAAGTATCGAAAAGTTTCAGAAGAAGTTCGTCAGATTTTTGCCCGTTATACCGATATTATTGAGCCAGTATCCATTGATGAAGCTTATTTAGATGTTACAGAAAATAAAGTGAACAGTACTTCAGCCGTGAAGGTCGCCCGTTTAATTCAAAAAGAAGTCTGGCAAAAAGTTCACCTTACTTGTTCAGCAGGAGTTAGCTATAATAAATTTTTAGCTAAGTTGGCCTCTGATTATATGAAGCCTCAGGGGATTACGGTTATTCCACCACGGGATGCGATTACTTTTTTAAAAGCTTTACCAATTGAAAAATTTCATGGAGTCGGAAAAAAGACAGTCCCCAAAATGAATGAAATGGGAATTTTTACCGGTGCGGACTTATACGAGAAAACAGAAATGGAGTTAATTCAAACCTTTGGTAAAATGGGCTACTCTTTGTATCGAAAAGTGCGGGGAATACACGATGCACCGGTTGCCGTGACAAGACAGCGAAAGTCGGTTGGAAAAGAACATACTTATGGCAACCCGCTTACTACAGAAGAAGAAGTGTTAACGCAGCTGAGACAATTGTCTGAAAAAGTTGCAGCATCTTTAAAAAGAGTGGGCAAACATGGTAAAACGATTGTTTTAAAAGTGCGCTATACAGGTTATGAAACGGTAACCAAAAGAAAGACACTGCCTACTTATTTAATTGATAAACAAATGATTTTTTCTCAAGCTAGTCTAATTTGGGAAGACGTTGCAGGCATTGAAAAGGGAATTCGCCTTTTAGGGGTGACGGTGACGAATTTGGATCCGGTGACTTTTGAAAATATGACCTTACCTTTGTGGGAAGATGAAAAGTAATGGAATGTAAATATACGTAAAAAGTGAGGCAGAATTTTCATTTTGCCTCACTTTTTGTACACTATTAGAAAAAGATAAAATTTTCACGAAAATAAATTACTTTACAAAAGTTTATGTCGTTTGTTTCAGGTGCAGGCCTTTTAAGAAATAAGGCAAATTGGGAAAATCCTACTTTTTTGTGAGTGGGACAATTGTTTGATTTTTGTGAAGCTAAGCGATGGAGGGCTAGATTAAATCTTGTTTTTTTATTTGTTCAAAATTTTCTGTTGCATCGTGACATTTATCCCAAATAACCGCTTTTCCAAGCGCCAATGATTTTTTGACATCTAGGATTCGTTGATTGCTACTGCCACGAAATTGTAAATTTAAATTTCGTTTGGCTAGTTCAAAGCGCCCATCTACTAAGATGTCAATTTTATTTAGCAATTCCAATTTGTCGTCAGTCTCTTGCAATAGCTCTTCAAAAGTATATCCAGACCAACTCCAAATATCTTTTTTTTCACCAAATTCTTTTTTTACTCGATTAACTACTTGTAAACAAACACTTGTATTTAAAAAAGGTTCACCGCCTAATAGCGTTAAGCCTTGAACATAATCGTGAGATAAGTCCGTGATGATTTGATCTTCTAATTCTTTAGTAAAAGGAGTACCGTAGTTAAAGTTTTGGACAGCTTTATTAAAGCAGCCTTCACAGGCAAAAAGACAACCACTAACATATAAACTATTGCGGACACCTTCACCGTCGACAAAATTAAATGCTTTATAGTCAGCAATATAATTTTTACTATATTTACTTGCTTGCCATTCTTTAGGCTTGGGGTTGCGCATAAAAAAAGCCTTCTTTCTGTTAATCGCTTATTTAGCTAAGCAGGTTTACTTCTTTGCAATAAGACCCGAGCATCAGTTGCCTGAGTTCGGGTCATTTTTTCTAACTTCCATAAAAGTGGCCTTATTTCATATGTTTTACGCGGGATGAAATTTCTTTATGACGACCATGTACCATGGGGCGCGCTTGGGGATTACCTAAATAACCACAAGTTCGTTTTACCACGTCACAGGTTTTAGGATCGTGATTGCCACATTGCGGACATTCAAAGCCGCGTTCTGTTGGGGTGAAGTCACCTTCAAAACCACATTCATAACAGTGATCAATTGGCGTATTTGTGCCTAAATAGCCAACTTTATCGTAAGAATAATCCCACACAGCTTCTAGAGCTTTTGGATTTTGTTGCAACATCGGATATTCGCAGTAGTGAATAAAGCCACCGGAACAATATTTCGGATAATCTTTTTCAAAGTCTAATTTTTCAAAAGGTGTTGGGTTTTTACGAACATCATAATGGAAGCTGTTGGTATAGTATTCTTTATCAGTGACGTTTTCAACGATACCAAATTTTTCAGTATCCAAACGACAAAAACGATCTGTCAAACTTTCGCTTGGCGTTGAATAAACGCTAAAGTGGTAACCATATTCATTACCCCAATCATCAGCGTGAGCTTTCAATGATTTGACAATACTTAAGGTAAAGTCTTTTGCAGTCGGATTATTTTCCCAAGCACCACCAAAGAAAGTAGAAGCAACTTCATATAAGCCAATATAACCTAATGAAACAGTTGCCCGCTTATTTTTAAATAATTCATTCACGGCATCGGTCCGGCTTAAACGTTTACCAAAGGCACCGTACATATATAAGATTGGGGCATTTGCAGGGATTGCTTCTTTACAACGCTCTACGCGATACACCAAAGCATCTTTCACAGTTGCTAAGCGCTCTTCTAAAAGTGTCCAGAATTTATCTTGATCACCAGCAGCCTCTAATGCGATACGAGGTAAGTTTAACGTAACCACACCTAAATTCATCCGACCAACGTTTACTTCTTGCCCTGACTCATCTTGCCAACCTTGTAGAAAAGAACGGCAACCCATTGGTACTTTGAAACTGCCTGTCAATTCAACAATTTTATCGTAGTTTAAAATATCAGGATACATCCGTTTTGTTGCACATTCCAAAGCCAATTGTTTAATATCGTAGTTTGGATCAGTGGGGTTAGAATTAACGCCTTTTTTAATTGAAAAAATCAATTTTGGAAAAATAGCAGTTCGTCTCTCACTTCCTAGGCCATTAATACGAATTTGTAAAATAGCCCGTTGAATCTCTCTTTCAAACCAGTTTGTCCCAAGGCCAAAGCCAAGGGAAGTGAAAGGAGTTTGACCATTTGAAGTAAATAAAGTATTAATTTCATATTCCAAACTTTGCATCGCATCGAAAATATCTTTTTTGGTTTTTGCTTTGGCATATTCTTCACGCCGTTTAGGATTTTCAATCCATTTTAGTGCATCTTGCATATGTTTTTGATAATTTAATTTTGCAAAAGGTGCTAATAACTCATCAGTTCTATCAGCAGAACAACCGCCATATTGGCTAGAAGCTACATTGGCGATAATTTGTGAGATTTGGGCAGTGGCAGTTTGAATTGATTTTGGTGATTCTACTTCTGCATTGCCAATTTTAAAACCATCATTTAGCATGCCCTTAAAATCAATTAAACAGCAGTTGGTCATAGGGGTATAGGGATGGTAATCCAAATCATGGTAATGAATATCACCTTTTTGATGTGCGTTTGCGACATGTGTCGGTAACATTTTTAAGCCAATCGATTTTCCAACGATGCCGGCTGTTAAATCCCGTTGTGTATTGAAGACATTACTGTCTTTATTGGCATTTTCATTGACGACACTTTGATCTTTGTTAATTAAACGCCCAATTGTAAAATTAATATCTGTTGCCTTACTACGGTCAAAATCGCGGCGGGTGCGATAATTAATATAAGCTTCTGCGATTTCATATTCGCCTTTTTCTAAAAGGATGTGTTCGACAATATTTTGGATTTCATAAATTTTGACATCAGTTGAAAAGCGTTGGCCAATTTCAGCGTCAATCCGCTCGACAATTTCTAATAGACGTTCATGATCAATCGGGGATAATTCACCGTGAATTTGTTGTTTTGCCTTAACCAAAGCATCGTAAATTTTTTGGTCATCAAAATCCATTAGGCGTCCGTCTCGTTTAATGATTTTAATGGTTTGCAGTTGGGGATGCACCTCGCGTGCTAGCTGCTCATTTTTTAAATCCATCATTTTTGCTCACTCCTTTATTTCTTAAACCATGTCCTTTACTGTTAACTAGTTAGAAAAGACCAGCTTAATCAGCAGACTATTGTGTCTGAACTCACATATTATGATAGCCGAAAAGTAAGTCAGGTGCAACCAAAAACACAACTATATATAGTGCCATTGTTTTAATTTAATACTATTAAACACTATATCTAGTGTATAAAAAATATGTAAAAATATTGAAAACAGATAGGGATAGGTTTTTGCTATTTATAAAAAACAGAAATTTGCATAAAAAGATGAATGGTGCACAAGAAAAAATTTTTGTTTAAATTTTTCCCTTGACTTACCTTAAAAACTGCGCATTTAAAACACCTTGTGCTACCATAAAGATAATAAGTAAGTTGTCTTAAATTATTTAACAAAAGGACTAAATGAGGTTGAAATATGAAAAAATAATAGAAGTAAAACATTTGAGTAAAACATATGGAAATCGTTTTAATCAGACCAAAGTGCTAGATAATCTGTCCTTTAGTGTTGATGAAGGAGAATTTGTCGGCATCATGGGACCAAGCGGTGCGGGAAAAACGACTTTAATGAATATATTAGCTTCCATTGCCCTGCCGACTTTTGGAACAGTAAAAGTGGACGGACAAGATCTGACTGCACTAAAAGAAGATCAGTTAAGTGATTTTCGCCGTAAAGATTTGGGCTTTATTTTTCAAGAGTTTAATTTATTGCCTACGCTTACAGCCAAAGATAATATCATCTTGCCTTTGGCAATTGATTTTTTAAAAGTCGAAGAGATTGAAAGCCGCGTGACAGAAGCAGCTGACTTATTAGGAATTAAAGCTATTTTACATCGTTATCCAGAAGAGTTATCGGTAGGACAAAGACAACGGGTGGCAGCTGCCCGTGCTTTAGTCGTGCGACCACGGATTATTTTTGCCGATGAACCAACAGGTGCCCTTGATTCAAAATCTGCCACGGAGTTACTGTATTATTTAAGCGAATTAAATCAAAAGCAAAATAAAACCATTTTAATGGTAACCCACGACCCCTATACCGCAAGTTATTGCAATCGCATTTTATTTATTAAAGATGGAGTCTTTTTTTCTGAGGTTGTTAAAAGAGGTAGCAGGCAGAATTTCTTTGAACAGGTGATTGATATGCAGGCAACTTTAGGCGGTGGGGGACGACGAAATGCTTTATAAATTATCCTGGCGTAGTTTTTTAAAACAATTTCGCAATTACGGCGTTTATTTAATTAGTATCACGATGGCGGTGATGATTTATTATTCTTTTAATGCCATGACGCATGATCAGCCACTAACAAAAAGGGCTAGCCAAGATATAAAAATTGAGAATATTTTAACGATTGGTAGTTTTTTTGTCATTGTGATGATGGTCTTTTTTGTATTAAGTGCCAATCGCTTTTTTATCGCAAAACGGCAGCAAGAAGTTGCACTTTACCAATTGTTTGGTTTAAAACGGCGGCGGATTATTTTACAATCGTTAGTCGAAATTTTTGCCTTGAACTTATTGGCATTTTTAGTGGGGATTAGTCTGGGTGTCATTTTTTCCAAACTTTTTTCCATGATTTTAGTAAAGGCAATGGCTTTAGATGTTACGAGTACCTTGTTTTTTTCATGGCAATCTGTTCAGGTTACTGCGGCTGTTTTTCTTTTTGTTTTTATTATCAGTGCATTTCAAAACATTATTGTTTTATCTAAAAAGCAAGTGGATGGTGTGTTCTCGGTTAAGTCACAGTTTGACTTGCAAAAGTTAAAGACAAAGCCTTATGAAATTAAATTAGGTATTTTCAGTGTTTTGTTAATTAGCTGTGGCTATTTGGCTGCTGTATTTATTCGACCGCTAATTTTTCGTTTTTTCTTACTGACAAAAAGTTTTTCTATTTTAATTTGGCTACCGGGAGGTATTTTACTTGCTTGTATTATCGGCACGTATTTATTTTATCGCTATGGTTTAAAAACTATTTTTTATTTTCTTGATAAAAAGAAAAGTCGTTATCAAGGTCTAAACTATTACGAACGTAGTCGCAGTTTGGTCGCTATATTAAAAAATTGGCGTTCTTTGGCACTGCTTACTATTTTGACATCATTAGCCATTGCATTAATTGGCGGTGCAATTTCTCTTGTTAGTATTCAAAGTCGCGTCAGTCAAAATGAAACGCCAACTGACTTTCAAGTGCATAGCAGTGAACTGGGAAAGCTAGAAGCCATCGTTCGTGAAAATGATGGCAAGGTAACCACGACCCAAAATTTACAGTATAAAGTCACAGCAGGCCGCTTTGCACTAAAACTTTTCAGTAGTGAAGAAATGGAGCAATTTAATTTAATTAATATTTTACGCTTTAGTGACTATCAAAAATTTCAGGCACAGCATCCTGATTTGCCCAAAATTGAGCCATTACAGGTTAATCGTGGCATTTTATTTGATTATAATTATATGATGTTTAACAGTGTCAGCGAGCTCAGCCGCCAAGTGACGTTGCCAAATGGGCTAGATATTAAAGTAGAACATTTTTATTCGGATTTGCTGGGGGATGCTTTGTTGCGCTATGCTGCTGGGGTATTGGTTTTACCAGATGAACAGTTTCAGAGTATTCAAGGGGTTGACTACACCATTGCTATGGTCAATGTAAAGACAAAAGATGAAGAGCAACTAGCAACTTCAGTTGAAAAAGAGTTGAAATCTGATTGGGGAAATGATATTTACTATGACTTTACGTATAAAAATGACAAATTAAAAGGTGAAATTACCACCAAAGTATTGAAGAATGCTACTCCCCATGCTTTTACTGGAAACTATTCCCGGTTAAATCATACGAGTCGTTTTCCAATTGTACGCAGGGCCACAAGAGAAGCGGGAATTTTCATGTATGTGGCAACATTTCTAGGTATGATTGCTTCGATTACTACTGCTGCGATTGTCATGTTGCGGCAACTTTCAGAAGTTGAAAATGGTAAAAAAGACTTCTTGTTGTTGCAAAAATTAGGGGTTAGTCGTAAACAAATGAAGCGCAACTTGTATTATCAAAATGCTTGGATTTTTGCTCCCCCAGTTTTATTGGTGTGTGGTCATGCCGGGTTTGCGATTTATACATGGTCCCAATTTGTCACCAACGGTAGTTATTGGCTCGCTTATTTATTCTGCGGTATCGTCGCAGTGATTTATTTAGTCGCCTATATTTTAACAGTCAAATTTTTCTTACACAGCTGGGAAAGCTGAGGATAATACCTGTGTGAAATACACCCTAATAAAATCTTTTTACTGCATCTTGCAGACTAGAAAAGATTTTATTAGGGTGTATTTTGGTCTGCTTTCTAAAATAGCACGCTTCTTTAAAATAGAATTCATTTCAGGAAAATGCCGTGAGTATTAAAGGTGTGTTACATATTAAAAAAATCAGTAACGATGGTAATTAGATAAAGCCTTTTAAGTGAGTAAATTGAAAGGGCTTAAGTGACGAAAGTGTTAGATTCTTCTTTTTACTGTAAGTTGAAAAAATGTTCTAAATTAAACAAATACTCTATACTTCAATTGAAAAGGAGAGAGTGATAATGAAAAATTGGTTGCAAAAAGAAAACACCCATTATTGGTTAACATTTATTGGCAAAACGCTCTTTTACTTCTGTGTCCTACTGATTCTGATTTATTTGTATCACTACAAGAACATTCAGGGCGGCACATTTATTTACAACGAATTTTAAGAGGTGAGAGCAGATGACTGTAACAAACATTATTGAACAAATTGATTCTTGGAGCGTAAAAGAACCAAATCGTATCGCCTATATTGACGAAAAAGAGTATACCTATGGTCAGTTAAAAAGATGGTCAGATCAGCTTGCTACCTTTTTAGCTAAAAAATTTGCTGATAGAAGACCTATTGTAGTTTACGGTGATTTAGAATTTGAAATGTTAGCCGCTTTTTTAGGTGCTAGTAAAGCAGGACATGCCTATATCCCCATCGAAGCTAATACGCCAAATGATCGGGTAGAGTTGATTTTAAATGTAGCGCAACCTGCGTTAATCATTAGTGTGGAAGCGTGGCCTGATATTTCTTCTGACTGTGAAGTAATAACACCAAATGCATTAGCAGAAATTTTTGCTGCAAAACAAACTGTGGCGAAATTTGAAAGTGTTCAAAATGATGAAAATTATTATCTAATTTTCACCTCAGGTACCACAGGGGTTCCAAAAGGGGTACAAATTAGTCATAACAATTTATTATCCTTTGTAAATTGGACGCTAACTGATTTTGTTTTACCAGAGCAAAGTCGCTTTTTATCACAAGCCCCGTACTCATTTGATTTATCTGTCTTTGATGTTTATCCAGCATTGTGTTCAGGGGGCTCTTTAGTTCCTTTGAAAAAAGAAATTATCAACGATTTTAAGACCTTATTTGCCACATTACCAAAATTGGCATTGGAAGTTTGGGTTTCAACACCATCATTTATGGATATTTGCTTGATGGAAAAAGAATTCAACGCAAAAAACATTCCAAGTTTAACTACATTTATCTTTTGTGGTGAAGAGTTAACGAAAAAAACGGCTCAAAGTTTATTGGAACGTTTTCCTGCGGCTCATATTTACAATACCTATGGTCCTACAGAAGCGACAGTGGCGATTTCTGGTGTGGAAATTACTCCTGCATTATTAGAACAAGTTGACCGCTTACCAATTGGGTATGTAAAAGAGGATACAAAAGTAACCATTATGGATGAAATGAATGTCTTAGCAGCCGGTGAGGTTGGTGAAATTGTCATTTCTGGACCAAGTGTTTCAAAAGGTTATTTGAATAATCCTGAAAAAACCGCTCAAGCTTTCTTTTTATTAGATGGTAACTGGGCTTATCGAACCGGAGATGCGGGGAGTTTACCAGCAGATGGATTATTACGTTACGAAGGCCGCATTGATTTTCAAGTGAAACTTCATGGCTATCGCATTGAATTAGAAGACGTAGATCATCATTTAAACCAAGTATCGCTAGTTAAACAAGCGACAGTGGTACCCAAGTATCAAGATCACAAGGTACAGCAATTGGTTGCTTTTGTAGTCGCCAATGAAAATGATTTTGCTAAAGAATTTCAATTAACCAAAGCCATTAAAGCTGAACTAGCTGAAGGTGTGATGGATTACATGATCCCACAACGCTTTGTTTATGTGGAACAATTACCTCGTAGTGCAAACGGTAAAATCGATCGTAAGGGTCTGATAAATGAGGTGAACGGCTAATGGTCTTTCCACATAGTATTCCCTATGCAGATCCTAAATACTTTTTATTATTGCTCGTTGCGTTTATTCCACTGATTTTAAGTATGTTGATTGCAGGTAAAAGGCCTTCTTTTTACCAAACCCTTGTGACGTTATTTTTCTTATACGTTAGTTTTGGCGGTGCAAGTTGGCATCAAGGGGTAGCGCTGATTGTCTATGTTGTTTGGCAAACGTTACTGGTTTACCTCTATTTTTTATATCGCCAGCAAAAAAATAGCAGTGGCGTCTTTTATACCGCCGTTGTCTTGGCAATTTTGCCTTTAGCCATTACCAAAGTCACACCTTTTTTCAATGGTGGTCATAGTTCTATATTAGGGTTTTTAGGGATTTCTTATTTGACCTTTAAATCGGTACAAATGATTATGGAAACTCGTGATGGCATGATTAAATCGTATAAAGTTTGGCATTACATCCAGTTTCTATTGTTTTTCCCAACGATTTCTTCTGGGCCAATTGATCGCTTCCGGCGGTTTGATAAGGACTTAGATAATCCTCCGACGCCAGAAAAATATGTGGATCTTTTAGGTACTGGTATTCATCGCATTTTTGTCGGTTTCTTATATAAGTTTATTATCGGCTATTACTTTGGTTCAGTTTTGTTACCACCACTTGAGCGGGCCACAATCGTCAATGGCGGTATCTCATGGGCCTTAGTTTTATATATGTATGTTTATAGTATGTATTTATTCTTTGATTTTGCAGGGTATAGTTTGTTCGCAGTTGGAACGAGTAATATTTTGGGTTACGAAACACCAATGAACTTTAATAAACCATTTTTAGCTTGGAACATCAAGGAGTTTTGGAATCGTTGGCATATGACGTTGTCTTTTTGGTTCCGTGATTACATTTACATGCGTTTAATGTTTACTTTATTGAAAAAGAAAGTATTCAAAAGTCGGATCGTTGCTTCAAATGTTGGTTACTTTGCCCTCTTTTTAATTATGGGGGTCTGGCACGGTTTGGCTTGGTATTATATCGTCTATGGTTTATACCATGCTACGTTGATTTGTTTAACCGATGCCTGGTTGCGTTATAAGAAAAAACATAAAAATTTACCGTCAAATAAGTTTACCCATGGATTGGCAATCTTCTTAAACTTTCAGGCAGTATGCTTTAGCTTTATGATTTTTTCAGGAATTTTAGATAAATTAATTTAAAAGAGGAGAATGAATAATGAAAGACACAGTATTAGACATTTTAGAAGAAATTACCGGAACAGATGAAGTAAAACAAAATTTAGATGTAAATTTATTTGATGAGGGCTTAATGGATTCTATGGCAACGGTTCAATTGCTAGTTGAATTAGAAGGACAACTAGATGTTCAAGTGCCTGTTTCAGAATTTGACCGCGAAGAATGGGATACACCAAATAAAATTATTGCTAAAGTTTCTGAATTAAAAGGAAATTAATTATGAAAAAAAAGCTTCTTGCTATTTTTGGGCCGGTAATAGCAGCTGTGGTCCTGCTAGCGCTGTTTTTCTTTTCACCTTTTAAGATTAATGACGAAGATAAAGGCTTATGGGAAAAAGCTAGCAGTTCCATGTCAGGAAATATTTTACGGGGGAATTCAATTAAAAATGAAGCCGTAAAATCTGGTGAATATGTACCGTTTTTTGGTTCTTCTGAACTAAGTCGTATCAGTCCTTTTCACCCGTCTGTTTTAGCCAAAAAATATAATCGAAATTACACACCTTTTTTACTAGGGGCACCAGGGACGCAATCTTTAACGCAATACATGATGATGCAGTCATTTGGTAGTGATTTGAAAGATAAAAAAGTAGTCTTTATTCTTTCGCCACAGTGGTTTGTCAAAGGCGGGATTAAACGTGCCTATTTTGATGCGTATTTTTCTGAATTACAAACTTATACTTGGGCGATTAAGCTAGACAAAGTTTCTGAAACTGACAAATACTTAGCTAAACGTCTGTTAGCTTATGGTAAAGTCAACCATGATGAAACCTTGAAGCTAATGTTAAGAGAAATTGCTAAGGGTAAAGTGCCAACGACAAAACAAGTAGATGTGGCTAAATTCCATATCAACATGTTAAATCGAGAAGACGAACTCTTTAGTGAAATTGGCTTACTTTCAAAAAATTCACAAATTGCACAACAAGCAAAAAAATTGCCAGCTGCATACAATGAGCAAAAATTAGATGAACAAGCCAAAGAGATTGGTCAAAAAGCTACGACGAATAATTCTTTTGGCATTGAAAATAATTTTTATACGCATCGCATTAAACCGCGGTTGGCCAAATTTAATGATTCACAGGTAAAATGGGATTATCGTTATTCAAAAGAATTTTCAGATTTCCAATTGGTTTTAGATCAACTTGCCAAAGAAAATACACAAGCCCTCTTTATTATTCCGCCAATTAACGGGAAATGGAGCGAATATACAGGCTTATCTCAAAATATGCTGCAAGAATTTAGCAAAAAAATCACGTATCAATTACGTTCTCAAGGCTTTAATCAAATTGCTGATTTCACCAATAAAGATCAGGAGCCTTATTTTATGACAGATACTATCCATTTAGGCTGGCGCGGATGGTTAGCAGCAGATCAATATATTCAACCGTTTTTGGAAGAAAAAACAGCCCAGCCAAGCTATCACTTGAATAATTATTTTTATTCACAAGATTGGCAAAAGCAAAATCCAGAAACAATTAAATAATTTTTAACGGCAGTTGGTGGCAAAGCTACATTTAGACCACCGCTTATTAAAAACAGTAGCTGGGATTATATTAATGTCCCGGCTACTGTTTTTAAATGCCCCGTGTTATAATCAAGGACGTAATAAATAATGCTAGGAGTTGCAATTGAGATGGACAAAAGTGAAGAGCAGTTACTAATTGAATTAACCCAAGCTAGAGGTGTACCAGGCAATGAAGATGAAGTACGTGAAGTCTTTAAAAAATACGCTGCCCCGTTTGCCGAAGATATTTCTTTTGATGGTTTAGGTAGTGTTATTGCAAAACACGTAGGTGAAGGTGGTGGCCCGAAAATTTTTATTTCTGGTCACATGGACGAAGTTGGCTTTATGGTGACCAAAATCACCGAGCAAGGCTTTATTGAATTTCAAACATTAGGTGGTTGGTGGAGCCAAGTGATGTTGGCCCAACAAGTAGAAATTAAAACACAAGCGGGCAAATTAATTCGCGGTGTGATTGGTTGTAAACCACCCCATGTCCTAACTCCAGAAGCCCGAAAACAACCTTATGAGATTAAAGATATGTTCATTGATATTGGCGCAACAAGTCTCAAAGAAGCAAAAGATTGGGGCATTCGTCCAGGCGATATGATTACGCCATATATTGAATATGAGCGTTTAAATGGCGGTAAATTTTTACTAGCAAAAGCATGGGACAATCGTGTCGGTACGGCTGTTTCATTACGTGTTTTGGAAAACTTAGCAAAAGAAGGACACCCAAACTGTCTTTTTGCTGGTAGTGATGTCATGGAAGAAGTAGGTTTAAGAGGTGCAAGAACCAGCACACATTTAGTAAACCCAGATATTGCACTTGCACTAGATACCGGTACGGCTGGTGATACACCAGGTATGACGCCAAAAGAAGCCGATTCTAAATTGGGTGCAGGTCCGCAAGTTCTAATCTTTGATGCTTCGATGGTACCACATAAAAAATTATTGAACTTTGTTGTAAATGTTGCAGAAGAATTAGAAATTCCTTTCCAATATACGGTTATTACCGGTGGGGGAACAGACGCAGGGCAAATGCACTTAACTCGTGATGGCGTACCTTCTCTTGCCATTACAGTACCAGTGCGCTACTTGCATTCCCATACTTCAATTATTCACGAGGACGACTACTTAAATACAGTTAAATTAGTAACGGAAGTTGTTCGTCGCTTGGACGATGAGGCAGTTAAGGCCATTCGTAGTTATTAATTTATATCCTGTGGGATTGTTTCATTAGAATGTAAAAAGACTTTCCAGTTTTGTCATGTTTTTTTTAAGTTTACTTTTTGGTCAAACTTTTAAAAGAAGATGATTTGCTGGTAAAGTCTTTTTTTTATTGCTGAAAAAGGAGTCTTAAAACAGCTATTATTTCATGAAAAGAAAAGATTGTGCTAGCATAAAAGAAAAGAAAGGTGTGAAGAAAATGAAATTAACTGTCTTAGGCTGTCTAGGCGCCTATCCTTATAAAGGACAAGGAACTACAGGTTACTTGTTACAAACAAAGGATTTTAATTTATTGCTAGATTGTGGTAGCACTACTTTGGTGGAATTAGAAAAACACTTAGATCCACTAGCATTGGATGCTGTTATAATTTCTCACTATCATCACGACCACATTGCAGACTTGGGTGTTTTACAATATTATTTTCAACTATTTCCAGCGGAAAACAAGAAAATTTTGCCGATTTACGGTCATACTTTAGATGAATTTCATTTTAATGATTTAACAATGCCCGATGTATCAGAAGGTCGTCCTTATTACGAATCAAAACAGTTGGAATTGGGACCGTTTTCTGTTACATTTATGAAGACGATTCATCCTGTAACTTGTTATGCAATGCGCTTTGTAGAAAATGATACAGGTAAAGTATTTGTATTCACTGGTGACTCGGGTTATTTAGCGGACTTCAATGAATTTGCGACAAATGCGGACCTCTTTTTAGCCGACACGTATTTATTTAACGGCCACGAACATCACAAAGCTCACTTTACAGCGCAAGAATCAGGCACCTTTGCCAAAAATGCGAATGTTAAGAAATTGGTTTTAACACACTTGCCGCAATTTGGGGACTTACAATTATTAAAAGAGCAAGCCCAAGTTGCCTCAGGAGCAGTACCAGTTGAATTAGCAGCTATAGGTAAAGCATTTTTGATTTAAGGATGAAGCTGAAGTTCAAGAAAAATGTGTCGTCAACAACGAGGAGGATGTATTGTGATTTTCGTACCAAATGAAAACAATGACCCAAGAGTAAACTTAGCAATTGAACATTTTTTGGTTCAGGAGTATCCCTTAACCGAGCCAATTTTATTGTTTTATATTAATGAACCATCCATTATTATTGGACGCAATCAAAATACCATCGAAGAAATTAATCAAGAATACGTGGAGGAACACGGTATCCATGTAGTTCGTCGTTTAAGTGGTGGTGGGGCTGTTTATCATGATCTAGGGAATTTGAATTTTAGCTTCATTATGCCAGATAATGGAGATTCATTTAGAGACTTTGAAAAATTAACTAAACCAATTGTAGCTGCCTTACAAGAGATGGGGGTTAAAGGTGCCCAATTAAAAGGGCGCAATGATTTGGTGATTGATGATCAAAAATTCTCTGGTAATGCGATGTATGCGACAAACGGTAGAATGTTTGCTCATGGAACCATTATGTTTGATAGTGATATTAACGAAGTCGTTAATGCTTTAAAAGTTCGCAAAGATAAGATTGAATCAAAGGGAATTAAGTCGATTCGTTCTCGGGTAACCAATGTGAAACCTTTCTTGCCGGCAGATAAACAAAACATGACTACGAAAGATTTCCGGCAAGAAATTTTGTTGAAAGTCTTTGGTGTTACCGACCCAAGAGATGTTAAAACATATGAGTTGACTGCCGATGATTGGGAAAAAATCAATCAAATTTCAAAAGATTACTATCGCAATTGGGATTGGAATTACGGCCGCTCACCAGAATTTGATTTGGAGCGCCGTAAACGTTTTGCCATCGGCTCAATTGAAGTACGTTTAAATGTTCAAAAAGGAATCATTACCGCTGCTAAAATTTATGGTGATTTCTTTGGTTTAGGTGATATTAAAGATGTTGAAACAGCACTCGTTGGTGTGAAATATGAAAAAGAAGCACTAACAAAAGCAGTTGAAAAAATTGACGTAAAAAAATACTTTGGGAATATTACGCAAGAAGAATTTTTAGAATTACTTTATTAATAAAAATATAAAGGTTCTAGTAAAAAGTCGCGATGACTTCTTACTAGAACCTTTAGTTATCTAAACTATTTTTTAATATGCGCGGGCAATCCATAAAGTGTGTTTTGCAGGTTTGCCACTCACTAAGTCAAACTCTTTTTCCATTGGAACTTCAAAGGGAATATTACGGGTTGTAAAACCTGTTTCTTCTTTGATTTTGGCTTCGGTTTCTTCGCTACCATCCCAACCAACTAAAACAAAGCCAGGAACTGTACCGGCTTCATTACATTTTTCAATGTGAGCTTTTAATTCATCCAAGGTATTAATGTCATAATGTTCGTTTGCTTTATTGCGTGCTTTGGCTTTTTCTAATAAGCGTTTTGGCATAATAGCTAATTGCTCAGCTACGTAAGCATCTAATTCTTCAAAGGTGACCGTATTTTTTTCAGCTAAGTCGCGTACTTTTACCATTACGTGACCATTTTCCAAATCACGAGGACCGCATTCAATCCGCAAACAAGCGCCTTTTAATTCCCACTCGTTGAATTTATAACCTGGCGAATTATCCGTATCATCAAGACGAACGCGGTAACCAGCTTTTTTGAAGGTGGCAAATAATGCGTCTAATTTTTCCATAATGGCTGGATTTTTCTTCCAAGGACCAACTGGCATTAAAACAATCTGAGTTGGTGCAACTGTTGGTGGAAAGACTAAGCCTTTTTCATCCCCGTGAGTCATAATTAATGAGCCCAACAAACGTGTTGACATACCCCAAGAGGTTGTGTGCACATGGGTGTGTTTGTTTTCTTTTGTCAAATACGTAATATCAAAGGCTTCAGCAAATTTTGTGCCTAAATAATGAGAGGTCCCTGCTTGAACAGCTTTACCATCTTGCATCATCGCTTCAATTGAAAACGTATCAACAGCACCGGCAAAACGTTCAGAAGGCGTTTTTTGCCCTTTATAAACCGGAATGGCTAAAAATTCTTCGGCTAAACGAGCGTATTCATCTAAAATAGCCATTGTCCGTTTTCTGGCATCAGCTTCATCTGCATGTGCAGTATGCCCTTCTTGCCATAAAAATTCCGATGTGCGTAAGAATGGCAATGTTTTTTTCTCCCAACGGAAAACGTTAGCCCACTGATTGATTTCATAAGGTAAATCGCGATAAGAGTTAATCCAATCAGAAAAAGCAGAACCGATCATTGTTTCAGAAGTAGGGCGTAGCGCCAAAGGTTCATCTAATTTTTCATCGCCAACTTCAGTTACCCAGGGTAACTCAGGGGCGAACCCTTCAATGTGGTCTGCTTCTTTCATAAAGAAACTTTTTGGAATTAACATTGGGAAATAGGCATTACGAATATCTTGGGTTTTTAAAAACTGATTGAATTCTTCTTGAATGTGTTCCCACAATTCAAAGCCGTCAGGGCGAAAAATAATTGAGCCCCGAACAGGCGAGTAAGCCATTAATTCGGCTTGTTGAATGGTTTTTAAATACCATTCAGTAAAATCATTTTTTTGTTCAGACATAGTGTCTCCTCCTATAATAAGTTACTTTTTTGACCTTGGTTATAAAAAGGCAAAATAAAAACGCACTCCATCCTAAAAAAGGACGAAATGCGTGAATTTCGCGGTACCACCTTTATTGACTGTTTTACAGTCCAGCTCAAAAACAAGGATAAGGGCCTTAACCCGATTATTTTCATAATCATTGCCATCGGGAGGTTCAAAAAATCAGTGGGTACCAAATTTTCAGCAAAACATTGGCTCTCTAAACCATAATTTCAATACTAATCCGACTGTCTCTATGCTAATGGCAAATGCCAAAAAATGCAAGTCAAAATTATTTTAAACATTAAGGGATAAGGATAAGCTGATTTTATCTTGATTGTCATCTTGTAGTTGTGTTAGCTGACCACGATATTTTTTGGCAACTTTCTCAATGGCAAACAAATCCAATGCCTCTTTTTGAGGAAAATCAGTGGTGATGCTGCGGTCAAAAATATTGGTATGGTAATGGGCAGTATGACTACAGTGAATTTGTAATGTCTCGTTTATACAGTGAATTTGCAAGTGAATCTGTCGTTCTTTTGGGTCGTGAATCGCATAGGTTTCCCGCGTTGCATGTTCTAAAAGGTGCACTAAAATTTGACTTAAATCATCATCAGCCACATTTAAATCTTGTGGTAAATCTGCACTAAAGGAAACGGTGATACTTTTTTTGTCTGCATTTTTTTGATAGCGACTCAAGATTAAATTTGTTAAAGTATGCGCAGAAAAATCACCGATAATATTCAATTGATTGGTTTCATCTAGAAGCTTAGCTAAGTATTCATTGACGGCTGGTAAATTGCCGTCTTCGCCTAAATCGCTGATTAGCAGTAAATTTTGTTTGAACTCTTGACGGAGTTGTTCCAACTCTTGCAGGTGACCAACAACAGCTGTGTGATTGTCCTCCAAAAGCTCTGTTTTCAGTTCTAGAAAATGCATTTGACGCTTGTTTTGTTCATTGGCGGTTAGACCTTCAACTAAGGTATAAATGAAAATGACCAATAGGATCACGGCAAATAAAAGACCCGAAATATTGACGAGATAAAAATTCGACTGTGCGACGCTGGTGATATAAATAAAACAATGGGCCATGGCAACTAAGACGATCCAAGGTGTGCAAATGACAAAAAAACGATTTTTTTGGTGGGCTTCAGTAATTGCAGCAATGGTAGTTGCTAAGGTGCCAAAAATATTAGCGGCATCAATGTAAAATTTTACTTCTGGCAAATCAATTTTAGTAAAAACAGCCCAAAGTAAAATTAATAAATCAAAGCTAATATGAAAAATTACCCATAGTCGGTAGTACTGTTGGCTTTTTTTCATTTTTAAACAATAATAAGAAATTAGAAATATTGGCGTAAAAATGGCCAGAAGTAATGCCATCGTTGAGTTCACTAATGGACTAAATAACAATCCCGCTAAAATATCTCCAGCGGCAGCCTCCAAGGCAATAGTGAGGGAAAAACAAGCTAACAAAATCAATTCCCAATTTAGCCGTTTTTGTTTAATTAATTCAGAACCAATAAAGACCATAATGGCTAGACTGATAAACGTGCAAACAATTAGAATTAGAATTTGGGGCAAGGAAACCGATACAACATAGGATAAAAGAGAATCTGCATCGCCAATAAATACACGGGCGGGGATACCGGCATAATTTTTATACGGGCTACTGACTTCAAGCCGCAATGTTTTACCAACATAGTTTTTGGGCAATTGCACTTCTGTCATGATATTGCCGGGATTTTTTTTGCCTAATAAAGTTGGGGTCACCGTTTTTTGGCTGTGTTCATAGACGGTTTTATCGTCGACTGTGACTTTTAACCATTGATGATTTCCTTGAATTAATAAGGTTGGATTAGAAACTTTACGAATCATCGTTCGTTCCATTACCATGGTTTCGTTGGGTGCAACACTATTTAACCGCTTGACATAACGACTTTTAAATAATGTGATGGGGTCATCTTTGGCGTAATAGACCCAAGTATCTTTTATTTCTGCCATCGCAGATTGTGAGAAGGGGGCATTTAGTGCTTGCACAAAAAAAATGCCCACTGCAACAAAAGTCATAATAACAAGAAAATAAGGAATCCAGATAATTTTTTTATTATACTTTTTTAAATTTTCATTATCTAATCTTTTCATAATGTTGAAATTCCTTTCAGATTATAAGGATAGTTGTCTAAAAATATCGTAGTTCTTTTTATGTTTTTATAAATGAATTTTACTATTCTGTTTAATAACGATGTTTTTTTAATAAGTATAAAAGCCTTTAATTATATTTATTGTCGTTTATAACTCAGTTTAATTGTTATTTAAACTAGGGTCAACAAGCAGCGGAAATTATTTTTCATTTTATTTTAAAAAGAAAATAACTTTCTAACAAAAATGGATAAAATGAACAGGGATGCTTTTAAACAACGGACGATATGTGATATAATTTCGTTGGAATTAAAAATTAAAAAGAATTATATGAGGAGGTGTGGCATGACGAATTTCAAGCAGATGGGCCTATTGGGTTCAGTTATTGTGACAATTGTAATGGCACTGGCTTTGTTGATCACGTTATTGCCGCATCTTTTTGGGATGACAATTTCAATTGTAAAAGATAATGATATGCAACCAACGTATCCAAAAGGTAGTTTGATTTTTGTGCGTCAAGTAGAACCAGAGAGTATTTATGTTGGAGAAGTTGTCACGTATTACGTGAACCAAGGAGAAAGCATCCAAACGCGTCGCGTAGTTGCCAAAGAAAAAAATCACGTTTTTTACACCAAGGGAGACGGCAACGAACAAATGGAAATCGGCTATGTAAGTAGTCGCAATTTAATTGGACAGCCAGTTATTCACTTACCTTACTTGGGGCATTTTGTTTCCCGCGAACTTTTGGATTTGGTACAACAAATATTTTGGCTAATTGCTGGCTTCATCACATTAACGACGATTTGGCATTTGGTCGAACACGTTATACATAATAGACAAGTTCGCGACTATTAATTTTAATGGTTGCGGACTTTTTTGTTCCTTCGTATAATGACAAAAGCGAGGTGGAGAATTTGTTAAA
This sequence comes from Enterococcus montenegrensis, assembly GCF_029983095.1. Lineage (NCBI taxonomy): Bacteria > Bacillati > Bacillota > Bacilli > Lactobacillales > Enterococcaceae > Enterococcus > Enterococcus montenegrensis. The sequence continues at coordinate 1,925,173 of NZ_CP120467.1, read as the reverse complement.
TGAAATGATGGACAGACCGGTCGTGGATGCACGGCTCGTTGATTATATGCGAACCAAACAAAAGCCTTTGACGGGGCAATTGGGTGAATTAGAAGAAGATGCTCATAAAAGGCGGGTACCGATAATTCCCCATGAGACAGTTGTCTTTTTGCAATTTTTACTCGGGCAAATAAAACCAAAAGAAATTTTAGAAATTGGTGCAGCTATTGGTTTTTCTTCTAGTCTGATGGCCCAATACGTGGGAGCAGGTCATGTAACGACGATTGACCGCTTTGATTTAATGATTAAAGAAGCAAAGGCAAATTATGAAAAATTAGGTTTAACAAAAAAAGTGACCTTAATAGAAGGCGATGCTGCTGAAGTTTTACCTACATTAACAGGCCCTTATGACTTTATGTTTATGGATAGCGCAAAGTCAAAATATATTGCATTTTTACCAGAATGTATACGTTTATTAAAAGTTGGCGGAGTATTGATGGTAGATGATGTTTTTCAAGGTGGCACGATTTTAGATCCAGTGGAAGATATTCCGCGGAAAAATCGCAGCATCCATCGTAAATTAAATCAATTTTTAGATGTCGTGATGACACACCCAGATTTAACTTCAAGTTTAGTGCCTTTAGGTGATGGAATTTTATTAATTACCAAAGAAAAAGAAACGATTTCTTTTTAGTTTAATTTCCATTTAAGTTAGACAGTCTATCTTAAACTAAAAAGAGGTAGTCTCGTCATGGCAAATAAATGGTTAAAAGGAGTTTTATGGTTGGGATTGTTGGCTTTTTTATTAAATACTTTTCACGTAAATGCTAAAGCAGAGGATAGAAAAGTACCGATTACATTGGAAAATGAAGCATTAGTAATGGTCCCAGGCACGGGTGCGACGGTGGACCGTTTTGATAAATTAATTGTCCAATTGCAAAAGACAACTGCATGCGAGGTTTTGAAAATCACGGTGCAGACAAATGGCCAATTAACGATTAAAGGTGAGTTATCACAAAAAGCCAGTCAGCCGATTATCGTCATTGGTTTTGCTGACAGCTCAGAAGAGACCGTCCCAAAACAAGCAGTATGGTATGAAAAAGCAATTGCCTATGTTCAGCACCAATATGGTGTTGAACATTATAATTTTCTTGGCCACTCCAATGGCGGGTTGGTTTTGACGGATTATTTGGAGTATGTTTCTTTGTCAATTGATCCCAAGCCAAATAAAATTTTATTTTTAGGAACGCCATTTAACGATGTGGGATGGAAGTATAATGAAATGACACCGACTTTTAATGAAGTAAAAAAAGTCAGTGATGTTTTAAAACGCTATTTGGATAATAAACAGCGTTTGCCTAAGACAATTTCTGTTGTTAGTGTGGCTGGAAATGTTGCCGATGGGAATTCTGACGGGACTGTACCTGTTACAAGTCTTCTGGCTGGAGGACTAATTTATGGCGACAGTCAAAGTTATCAAACGTTTCTTGTGACTGAAAATGCGAAACATAGCCAGTTGGTTGTTCATCCTACGGTTATGCGATTAATTCAAACTTTTTTATGGTCGGCGAAAAAATAACGTATTTATTAAGAAAACTGATTGACATTAGGTGGTCAGTTTTCTATAATGAACTTTGTTGCTATGTCATAGTAGCTCAGCCGGATAGAGCATCCGCCTTCTAAGCGGACGGTCGGGGGTTCGAATCCCTCCTGTGACGCTAAAGAACCGCTAGAAATTAATATTTCTAGCGGTTTTTCTTTTTGGATTAAAAGTAGACTGATTAATAATTTGAAGCCAAGGCAACATGATTGCCGCGTTCTTTGTTTAGTGAGCTGTGTGGCGGACAAATTTAAAATGCAGCGATTTATTTTTTCTTTCTGGTGTCGTTTCTTGCAAAGCTTTTTTTATGATTTTTTCACGTGATTGCTTGTAAGCGTCTATTCGGCGGGCTAAAATTTCTTCTTTTGTCGTTTTCATAATAATCCCTCCTGTGTTTGATGTAATACAAGGGTAGCATCATCGCGGTCGCATTTCGAAAATATTGCTTGTAGTTTAGTGAACATAATTATTGCTTAAATGCAAAAAAACAGATAAACACGAAAAGAATTTAATCCATGGTGTTTACCTGCCAGATAAGTTTTTATTCTGCTGTTTGAAAAGCTACATTCATATCTAATATTCCTTCATCAGAACGTAAAACGAAATTACCGTAACTATCACTACGATCTAATGTAATGTTATGGGGTAAAAAAATTTTTTCATAATCGGATATATACACTTGATATTGCTCGTTTTGTAGCTGTTCACTAAAAGGTGCTATTTTTTCTTTAATGGGTTTAATCAAAAAACGATCCCCAATCATACAACATCCCTGGGCTGATGAAAATTGATTTGAACCGTCATTTAAAGCTAATATAAAAGATTTGCTGCCGGCTAATTTATCTGCTAAGTAAAAAGCAGCTTCATTGGTAATGTTTAGTTTCATACGATCATCTCCTAGCGGCAGTATAAGCCCAGTGGCCAAAAATGAAAAATATTCTGCTTTATTAACGGTTTTTACTTAAAATAAAGTCATAGTCATGTGTAGTTTCTTTTTCTGAAGACGCGGCGTTGGCTTTTTTACCGGTAAATTTCAATTCAATAGTGGTAACGTCATCGGCGTCTGCCAATTTTTCTAGTGGATAAGCTGCGGTTCCGGTCACGGTTTTATTTGCAGGGATTTTTCCACCAAATTCGTCCATCGCTAAATTACCTGTCGTTTGCCCACTGGTATTGGTAGTTAAAACGCCTTTTTCAGGGGCGACATTTACCGCAGTATCGCCAGTTTCAATTGTAAAATGCATTAAAACATAGCCTTCGTATTCCTTGTTTTGTTTATCTTTATAATCTTTGATTTTAATGATTTTACATTCATCGCTGGTAATCGTCACATTTTCCCAATTGGCATCTTTTAAAGTGACGTCGTATTCTTTAGTACCAACTAATTTAGCTTTGGTCGCACCTGTCTTTTCAGCTAGTTGTTGATATTGAGCCTGATTGATTAATAAGTCGGGATTTTTATCGATACTCGTGGCTGTTGTTTTTTTTGTATTGTTTGAACTTGTTGCTAGCGTTACGTCTGTTGTACTTTTTTCGCGACAGCCTGATAATAACAAAGCCGCAGTTAGGAGCAGGGGAAACAATATCTTTTTCATCGCCATCCTCTTTTCGTTAGAAAAATTATTCTTTAATTAAATTTTAACATTTGTATGGGATAGCGCAAGCGAGAAGTCGGGCTTTAGCCTGATTTTATTCCCAAGAAGCTTATGCTATAATTGTCGTTAGATTAAAAAGAAATTTTTGGATTTGAATTTTTTTATGAAATACGTTTTAATGCCGTATTTTATTTATTGCTTGTTCAGCTGATGTTTAACTAAGGTATAAGAGGAGTAATACAAGCAAGTTTATAAATTAGATTTGAAGGGATTTTATTATGATAAAAATTACCATGTTTTCTCGAGCCGACACGATTAAAGGCCAAGGGGTGGGAAGTGCTTATAATGAGTTAATCAAGCTATTAAAGGCGCGTTTTAGCAATGATTTTGACGTACAAATCAATACCTATAAAAAATCAGACATCTCCCATTACCACACAATTAACCCGGAGTTTTATTTGTCGACCTTTTTTAAGAGACGTCGTGGTATTACCGTAGGATACGTTCACTTTTTACCTGAAACACTGGAAGGAAGCATTCATTTAGCCAAGCCGATTCAAAAGATTTTTAATTGGTATGTGTTATCTTTTTATCGGCGGATGGACAAATTGGTAGTTGTAAATCCTAGCTTTATTCCTGAGTTGAAAAAAGCCGGAATACCCGCAGAAAAAATCAGCTATATTCCTAATTTTGTTTCAGCAGGAGAGTTCTACCAAATGTCCCCAGAAAAAAAATTGGCGCTCCGTCAAAGTCATAAAATAAAACCAGACAAATTTGTCGTTTTAGGTGTGGGGCAAATTCAAAAGCGTAAAGGTGTAGATGACTTTATTCGTTTAGCAAAAGAGAATCCGGAGGTTTCCTTTATTTGGGTGGGGGGATTTTCTTTTGGCAAAATAACGGATGGCTATGAAGAATATAAAGAGGTTTATGAAAATCCGCCTGCTAATTTAACCTTTACAGGCATTATTGATCGCAGCGAGTTGGTTGATTATTATAATATGGCCAATATTTTCTTGCTACCTTCTTATAATGAATTATTTCCGATGAGTATTTTAGAATCTTTTAGCTGTCAAACGCCGGTAATGGTCCGCAATTTAGCGCTATATGAATCCGTTATTTCCGGCTACTATCTTGGAGCAGATGATTTTGAAGAAATGAATCAGGATATTAAAGCATTGCAAAGAAACGAAGCGTTATTAAAAAAATATGCTTGTCTTGCTCATGATGCTTCCAATTATTATTCTGAATCCCATGTAGGAGAAATTTGGTATGACTTTTATACCGGTCTTTTAAAGAAAGAGGCAGAAGAAGTTAATATTTAAAAACGCAACTATCGTTTTTCTGACAGGTTAGCAATAGTCAGTTAAAAAGCGGTAGCTGCGTTTTTTACTTATTAAAGATAGTTTTATAGTCTTTATTTTTAAAATTAGTTATTATCGACTGTTTGTAACAATTGACCGATGACTTGCCAATCGGCTTTTATTAAAGGGGCTAATTTGCGGTTATAAAAAATGGCTGCCGGGTGAAAGAGGGGAACGATTGTGTAATCTTTTTTAGACCAAACGTAGCTTTCCATTTTTTCATTTAGCATTTGAATCGGGTGTTTGATTATTTGACCATGGAATTTACTAACGGTGTAAGTATTTCCTAATAAACGTTTTAGGCCGATATTTCCTAGTGTTGCGATTAACTTTGGCTTTACTGCTTTGATTTCATAATCTAAAAGTGGGGCATGGGCAAAAACTTCTTTTTTTGAGGGCGTGCGATTTGGGTAAACAATCTCTTTGGCACCTGTCTTTTTATTGACTCGCTCGTTTATTTTATAAGGGCGACTTCTAAGCGCGCTGGTAATATAAACATCTTCTCTTGTTAATCCAACACTTGCAAAACACGCCGTTAATTCTTTTCCCGCTTGTCCGCTAAAGGGAACTAAATTTTCAATTTCTTTGCGGCCAGGAGCTTCACCAACAATCATTAATTTAGGATCTAGTGGACCACTGCCTGTAACAAAGCCTTCCAAGGCGTAATTTTTTGAACGCTCATTGACTATTTTAACCAGTTCTTTTGGATACTCCATCTTTATCCCTCCTATTTTTAGTATAACGCTACTCGTTTATAATAATGAAAAGTTATGTTTTTTATGAAGCTTAAAATTTACTTTTTCTTTTAGAAGAAAACTAATTGACGTCACGCTCATTTTTTGGTAAAGTGTAAATGTTGTAATTGTGGACTCCACAGCTACAACCGCTCAGAACAAGTATTAAGCACATTATGTCACTTGGGATGGCGAGTCTAAGTATATTATAAGGAGGTGCTTTAGAGCATGTACGCAATTATCAAAACTGGTGGTAAACAAGTTAAAGTTGAAGTTGGTCAAGCAATCTACGTTGAAAAATTAGACGTTGAAGCTGGCGGCAAAGTGACTTTTGACGAAGTTATCTTAGTAGGTGGCGAATCAACGAAAGTTGGCGCTCCAACTGTTGCAGGCGCAACTGTTGAAGGAACTGTTGAAAAACACGGTAAACAAAAGAAAGTTGTTACTTTCAAATACAAACCTAAAAAACACTCTCACCGCAAGCAAGGTCATCGTCAACCATATACTAAAGTGGTTATCGACGCTATTAACGCTTAATACTTGCGAGAAAGGTCGCACTAATGATCAAAGGGACATTCAAACGCAATGACTCTGGCCAGATTGTTACTTTCACATTGACAGGGCATGCCGAAGCTGGGCCATATGGTAGTGACATTGTTTGTGCTGGTGTTTCTGCGCTAGCAATCAGTACCATTAACGGCATTGATGCTTTAGCTGGGGTTGCACCTAAAGTTGAAGCAAACGAATCTGAAGGCGGCTATCTTAAAATGGATGTCGTGTCAGGTTTAACTCAAGAACAAACTAACATTGAACAAATTCTTTTAGAAAATTTGTTGTTAGGTTTACAGTCAATTGAAGCCGAAAACAGTGAGTTTATTCAAATTAATACGATTACAGAAAAATAGGAGGTGCATCTCATGTTGATGAAAATGAATTTGCAATTCTTCGCGCATAAAAAAGGTGGCGGTTCTACTTCTAACGGTCGTGACTCTGAATCTAAACGTTTAGGCGCTAAACGTGCGGACGGTCAAACTGTTACAGGTGGCTCAATCCTTTACCGCCAACGCGGTACTAAAATTTATCCAGGTGTAAACGTGGGTAAAGGTGGCGACGATACTTTATTTGCTAAAGTTGACGGCGTGGTACGTTTTGAACGTAAAGGCCGTGACAAAAAACAAGTGTCTGTCTACCCAGTAGCGAAAGAAGCTTAATTAAAAATGAAGTGTCGGTATTCGAATGAATGCCGACACTTTTTTTGTAGTTTTATAAGTTATGATTTGGAGTTTTTATGTTGAAAAGAGGTTAATCCATTGGAAGGAACTGTTAAATTTTTTAATGAAAAAGGCGGCTATGGTTTTTTAGTAAATGCCCATAAACAGGATATGTTTGTTTATCAAGATGATATTGTAATGCCTTCAGATAAGGTGCTTTTCGCCGGCCAAAGAGTGACCTATGAGGTTGCTATCAATCAAAAGGTGCAGCAAAAAGCGATTAACGTAAAATTGATAAATTAGAAACTGACACGACATGTCAAAAACAACTTGCAGAAATAAAATATAATGTGCTACGCTCTGTAAAAAAAGAGGGTTCCTATGACAGAAAAAATTCGTATTGCATCAAAGCAAGATGCCGCAGCAATCCTAGCAATTTACGCGCCGTATGTAAAAGAAACGGCTATCACATTTGAATATGAAGTTCCTACTTTAGCAGATTTTGAAAAACGGATTGAACAAACGCTAGCTCGTTATCCTTATCTAGTAGCAGAAAAAGAAGGGGTAATTGTAGGTTATGCATATGCTGGTGCTTATAAAGGGCGGTCTGCTTATGATTGGAGCTGTGAAGTAACAATCTATTTAGCCAAAGGTGAGAAGAGTCGGGGATTAGGGACACGTTTGTACCAAGCTCTAGAAGCGGAATTGTACAAACAAAATGTCGTACAATTACTAGCTTGTGTCACGGCGGGAAATAGTGCTAGTATCAAATTTCATGAAAAACTAGGGTATCAACAAGTCGGTAATTTTCCTAATGTGGGTTACAAATTTAATCAATGGTACGATATTTTATGGCTACAAAAAGCGTTACAAGAAGTACCTCGTCTACCTGCAGACTTTATTGCTTATCAAAAAATAAAAGACTTACGCTGAAAATTGCGTAAGTCTTTATTAATAGCCTGTACGGGATTCGAACCCGTGTCTCCGCGCTGAGAACGCAGCGTCTTAAACCCCTTGACTAACAGGTCAAATTACTATGCTATTTATCTTAGCACTTTTTTTCTTGCTGTAAAGGAAAAGCACTTGTGTCATCTTACAAAAATGTTCGACACTTGATAGTTTAAACGCCGGTTAAGTGACGGAATCTTTGTTAGACTAGGGTAAATTAGTAAGCCATTTGTTAATATATTAAAAATGGTATTGTTTTAAAGGAGTGGAGCAATGAGTTTAATTGGTGTTGGCAGTTTTATCTTTGGTTTTGTATTGTTTGGGGTTGCCCTGATAAAAAAACAAGTGACGAAACAAAAAATAGTGCAATCGGAAACATTTCAATTAGCGGCATTATTAATTTTTGTCGGTTCATTTATTTTAGCTATGCCCCATTTGGGTATTTAATTATTAGTAACATAATAGTAGAGAAGTCATTTAAGGCGCTTATAGCTTAAATGGCTTTTTAGTTTGCGCTTTAAAGGAAAAAAGATATAATGAAACAACACAGATGACACACTAGCACAAATAAGGTGAGGAGATTCAATGACCAAGAGAATTGAACGTGTTTATCAGTTTGTTGCAACAAACGATCAGTTTCAAACGGGACTCACCACAAATGATGTGGCAGAAGGTCTTGTATTGCAGCGAACAAATGTAAGTAAGGATTTAAATAAATTAGTCCGTGCGCAACGCTTGCTTAAAATTGATGGCCGACCTGTTCGCTATACTGTTGCAAAATTAGATGATGCAATAGACGAAAATGAGATAAATCAAGCGTCTTATCCTAAAAATGAGCACGTGGCGAGTTATAAAGAATTTAGCATCCCTAAAAAAAAGCAGGGTATCCCTCAAGAATTACGGTTCGGTGATATTTTTTCACGAATTATTGGTTCTAATGGCAGTATGAAAAATGCTGTTGAACAAGCAAAAGCAGCAATTTTGTATCCACCAAAAGGATTAAATTGTCTCATCACAGGCCCTACTGGTTCAGGTAAAACGTATTTTGCTCATGCGATGTTTCGTTTTGCTGTCACCAGTCAGGTAATTGACAAGGAAAAAGAATTAATTGTTTTTAACTGTGCTGACTATGCTAATAATCCTGAGCTTTTAATGAGCCATTTGTTTGGTTATGTAAAGGGTGCTTTTACTGGAGCAGAGCAAGATAAAACAGGGATTATTGACCAAGCAGATGGGGGAATGTTATTTCTTGATGAAATTCATCGCTTACCACCAGAAGGTCAAGAAATGGTCTTTTATTTTATGGACCATGGGACTTTTTCTCGTTTAGGTGAAAGTAGTAAAAATCATAAGGCTGACGTGCGCATTGTGGGCGCGACAACAGAAGACCCAAGTTCGTCTTTATTAGATACTTTTGTTCGTAGAATTCCGATTAATATTCAGTTGCCGGCATTTGATCAACGACCAGCAAGTGAAAAAGTTGATTTAGTCAAGGTGATGGTCGCCCAGGAAGCAGGTCGGATTGATCGGCAAATTTCTTTATCAGAAGATGTGGTTAAGGCTTTAATTGGTAGCGTTAGTTACGGCAACATTGGACAATTGAAATCAAATGTCCAACTTGTTTGTGCCCGTGGCTTTTTAAATCATATGAACAGTGATGAAATGAATATCACGATTGAGGACTTGCCAGAAGGGATTCGTTCGGGATTACTATTATTGGCCAATAAACGAGAAATCTTAAATGAGCTATCCAAAATTTTAGATCCTCAAATTGTAATTACGCCAAATGATCAAATGATTTTAATCCAGCAAGATACGTATGAATTACCGTATAATTTGTACGATATCATCGGAGATAAAGCTGCATTATTAAAAGCTGACGGACTAGATCAAGAAACGATTAATCACTTTATTTCGACAGATATCAATGTTCATTTGAAATCTTTTTATAAAAATCATGGTTTTGCTTTTAATGCAGATAATAAATTAGCTGAATTTGTTGATCAAAAAGTGATTGATACGACGAATCATATTTATGATATGGTACAGGAAAAATTAGGCTATGCTTTTCAGCAAAACTTTGTCTATGCTATGAGTTTGCACATTAGTTCTTTTTTGAAAAAATTAGAACATGGTGAAGAACGAAGTACAAATGACAATATTCGCCAAATGGTAGCCGGTTTTCCAGCTGAATTTCAAATTGCTCAAAAAATTCGTACCTATATTAGTGGAAGTTTTCATGTCGAAATTCCTGAAAGTGAAGATTATTACTTGGCAGTTTTGCTAATTTCTTTACGCGCAAACCAACAAGATGGCAAAATCGGAGTTGTTGTGGCGGCTCACGGCAATAGCACAGCTACGAGTATGGTGGAAGTGGTAACGCAATTATTAGATATTGATCAAGTGCAAGCTGTAGACATGCCTCTTGATATGCCGCCAAAAGTGGCCTTGGAAAAAGTTAGTCGTGCCGTTACCGAAGTTGATGATGGTTCTGGGGTCATGTTATTAGTGGATATGGGTTCATTGGCAACGTTTGGTAATGAAATTACCCAAAATACGGGTGTTGAAGTACGGACAATCGATATGGTGACAACGGCAATTGTTTTAGAAACAGTGCGAAAAGCTTCTGTTTTAGGAACGGATTTAGATAGTCTGTTTGAATCATTACATCGATTTAGTGGTTATACATTAATGTCACCACAACAAAATAATAATGTTACTACAGCAAAACCTACTGCTATTTTGGCAGTATGTGCTTCAGGAGAGGGTACCGCCCAGCGAATCAAAGAAATTATTCAACGTTCTTTAAGTGGTGAACAAAAGCAGTTGCAAGTAATTACGCAATCGGTAGTTACGTTGCCAGAGCAATTACGGCAAATTCAAACAGACTATAATTTAATTGCGGCAACTGGAATTGTCGATCCAAAGATTAATGCGCCATTTATTCCTTTAGATCGTTTTATCAATCAAGATGTCAAAGCGATTTTAAATCGACTACTATTGGATAGTGAACAGCTGCTTTCATATCCAAATGAAGCAATGCAAGAAGAAAAGGCTGTAGAGTTGATCAAACGCTTTATTAGTGAGAATTTTACTTTTATTAATGGAGAAAAACTTGCCCAACCCATTTGGGATTTTGTTTCAAATCTGGTGGAAGATGTTGGATTAAGTGATCATGAATTTGGTTTAGAAGTCAACTTGGCTTTGCATACAGCGGGTTTGTTGGAACGAGTAGTATTAAAGCAGCCACTTGCCGTAACAAAAGAAGAAGAACAGCAACTAACTGCTGATCCAATTTACGAACAAGTGCATAATCATATTCAATCTTTTGGGCGAATGTTACGCTTAGGTGTTCCGCCGGCAGAAGAATATTATGTTTTAGAAGTATTGAAGACACGCATTGAAGAGTCAAAAGAAAAGACTGTATCACCAAAAACGTAATTAAAATACAATACACAAAAAACGACACACTGTGTTAAAGTGTGTTGTTTTTTGTGTATCGAAATTTTCATAGATTATTCTTTATAATTAAGGATTTTTAAAATTGTGTATCGTTTTTGAAGTTGGCACACATCTTGCTTGTATATAGGTGACACAGGAGGTGAATACTCTGGCGTGAGCAGAGTTTAAAATTTTTGCTGCTCAGTTTTATTAAGTAGGAGGGTTGCTTGTGAGCATTGATATTGCCTTAGCGCGCATTGATGATCGTCTGATTCATGGACAAGTTGCGACGGCCTGGTCCAAACAAACCGGGATTGAACGCATTCTAGTCGTATCAGATGAGGTGGCCCAAGATCAGTTACGTCGGTTTTTGTTGCAAGAAGCTTCCCCACCAGGAATCAAGTCAAATGTGATTAGTGTTGATAAGATGATTACACTTTATCATGAAGATTTATTGGCTAATCAAAAAGTTATGTTGTTGTTTACCGATCCTAATGCTGTTGAACGCTTGGTTCGCGGCGGTGTTCAGTTGACTTCAATTAACATTGGGGGAATGCGATTTACTGTTGGAAAGAAGATGTTGACCAATTTTGTCTCTTTAGATCAAGCTGATATTGCCTCTTTTCAATTTCTTGCTTCACAAGGTATTGAATTAGAGTTGCGAAAGGTACCAGCAGATCGCAAAGTCTACTTAATGGAATTGTTGGAAAAGGAAAATTTTGTCTAGTTGGTTTTAATCGTCGCATTTTTGAGAAATTATTTATTTATCCCTTAGACGATTAGTAAAACAAAAATGTTATAGGAGGTATACAGATGGTAGGAATTATCCTGGCTAGTCACGGAGAATTCGCTGAAGGCATCTTGCAATCCGGCGCAATGATTTTCGGAGAACAAGAAAACGTTAAAGCAGTAACTTTAATGCCAAGCGAAGGTCCCGATGATGTAAGAGCCAAAATGGAAGCAGCGATTAGTTCTTTTGATGATCAAGATGAAGTATTATTCTTGGTCGATCTTTGGGGCGGAACACCATTCAATCAAGCGAATAACTTGTTTGAAGCCCACAAAGACAAATGGGCAATTGTTGCCGGCATGAACTTGCCAATGGTCATTGAAGCATACGCTTCACGCTTTTCAATGAACTCTGCACAAGAAATTGCAGCTCATATCATTGAAACTGCAAAGGAAGGTGTCCGGGTTAAACCAGAAGAATTAGAACCACAAACCGCGGCTCCAGCAGCAGCTGGAACAGGACAACCAACAGGTGCTATTCCTGAAGGTACAGTTTTAGGCGATGGTCATATCAAATTTGTTTTAGCACGAATTGACTCTCGTTTATTACACGGTCAAGTCGCAACAGCTTGGACAAAAGCAGTGGGTCCTAACCGCATCATTGTTGTTTCTGATGCAGTTGCCAAAGACGATTTACGTAAAAAATTAATCGAACAGGCTGCTCCTCCAGGTGTTAAAGCTAACGTTATTCCAATCTCTAAAATGATTGAAATAGCAAAAGACCCACGTTTTGGTAATACAAAAGCGTTATTGTTGTTTGAAAATCCAGAAGATTTGTTGAAAGCTGTTGAAGGTGGCGTTGATATTAAAGAAGTTAACGTTGGTTCTATGGCCCATTCAGTTGGTAAAGTTCAAGTCAACAAAGTGTTATCAATGAATAATGAAGACGTTCAAACTTTTGAAACATTAAAAGACAAAGGAATTACTTTTGACGTACGTAAAGTACCAGCTAACTCAAAAGAAAACTTTGACGAATTGTTGAAAAAAGCAAAAACTGAATTGGCAAACGCCAATTAGTCATAAGAAAGAGGAGGCTTAATCATGCACGATTTAAACATAATCCAAATGATTTTAGTGGTCATCGTTGCTTTCTTAGCTGGTATGGAAGGTATTTTGGACCAATGGCAATTCCACCAACCACTAGTAGCATGTACGTTGATCGGTTTAGTAACTGGTAACTTAGAAGTCGGAATCATCTTGGGTGGTTCACTACAAATGATCGCCCTAGGTTGGGCAAATATCGGTGCCGCAGTTGCACCAGATGCTGCTTTGGCAGCTGTCGCATCCGCAATTATTTTAGTTTTAGGTGGACAAGGAAAAGCTGGTGTTGCATCTGCTGTTGCCGTTGCTATCCCACTAGCTGTTGCTGGTTTGTTCTTAACAATGATCGCACGTACTTTAGCTGTGCCAATTATCCATATCATGGATAGCGCTGCTGAAGAAGGCGACTACCGTAAAATTGAACTATGGCAATGGATTGCAATTTGTATGCAAGGCTTACGTATTGCTATTCCTGCTGCCGCTTTACTATTGATTCCTGCTGACACAGTACGTGGCTTCTTAGAATCTATGCCTGCTTGGTTAACAGATGGTATGGCAATCGGTGGTGGTATGGTAGTAGCCGTTGGTTATGCAATGGTTATTAACATGATGGCAACTCGTGAAGTATGGCCATTCTTTGCTATCGGTTTTGTGGTAGCGGCTATTTCACAATTAACATTAATCGCATTAGGTGCTTTAGCTATTTCTATCGCTTTAATTTACCTACACTTAGAAGAAACTGGTGGTTCAGGTAATGGCGGTGGCGGTAACACAGGCGACCCATTAGGCGATATTTTGAACGACTATTAATCTTGAAGGAGGAGAACAAACAATGGCTGAAAAAATTCAATTAACAAAAGCAGACCGTAGAAGTGTCATGTTCCGCTCAATGTTCCTTCAAGGTTCATGGAACTATGAACGTATGCAAAACGGTGGTTGGGCATATGCAATGATCCCAGCAATTAAAAAATTATATACAACCAAAGAAGATCGTGCGGCAGCGTTAAAACGCCACTTGGAATTCTTTAATACTCACCCATATTTAGCAGCTCCAGTATTAGGGGTTACTTTAGCCCTTGAAGAAGAACGTGCGAATGGTGCACCTGTTGATGATGTAGCAATTCAAGGGGTTAAAGTTGGTATGATGGGACCTTTAGCTGGTGTCGGTGACCCAGTATTCTGGTTTACTGTACGTCCAATGTTAGGTGCCTTAGGTGCTTCTCTTGCAATGAGCGGTAGCATTATGGGTCCATTATTATTCTTCTTTGCTTGGAATATTATCCGGATTGCTTTCTTGTGGTACACACAAGAATTTGGTTACCAAGCTGGTTCAAAAATTACTGATGACTTATCAGGTGGTTTGTTACAAAAAGTTACAAAAGGTGCTTCTATCTTAGGTATGTTCGTTTTAGGTTCATTAGTACAACGTTGGGTAAATGTTAAATTTACGCCGGTTGTTTCTGAAGTTCAATTAGACGACAAAGCATTTATTCACTGGGATAAATTACCTGACGGCTGGAAAGGTATTCAAGAAGCCTTCAGTCAAGTAGGTGCGGGTCTTTCCCAAACTCCTACAAAAGTAACTACCTTACAAGATAACTTGGATCAATTAATTCCAGGTCTTGCTGGTTTATTACTAACTTTACTTTGCATGTGGTTATTGAAGAAAAAAGTTTCTCCAATCGTTATCATCATTGGCTTATTCGTTGTCGGTGTTGGTTTACACGTATTAAATATCATGTAATCAAAATTTTTTACAAGGGCTCAGGGGTTGTTCCCTGGGCTTTTGTTTTACATCTGGTAGTTGTTATGGCTATAATACTTAATAAATATCCATAAAGGAAGTGTCTGTAATGGTTCAGTCATTAAATAGCAAAGTTGATTTGACTATTGATGCAACATCTTATCTTGGCATTGGTGAGTATGGGAAGATTATGATTGGTGATAAGGCCTTTGAATTTTACAATGATCGTGATATTAATAAATTCATCCAAATTCCGTGGGAAGAAGTAGATTTTGTGGTAGCTTCTGTTTATTTCAAAGGAAAATGGATCCCACGCTATGCTATTCAAACAAAGAAAAACGGGATTTACTCGTTTTCTTCAAAACAACCGAAAAAGGTTTTACGTGCCATCAGAGAATATGTACCGGCAGACCACTTGGTACGTTCCCTAACTTTTTTCCAAGTTGTCAAACGCGGGTTAAAAAGTTGGCAAGTAAAATTAATGGGCAAAAAACAGTAACCGTAAAGGCATGTGCTTTTATGGTTATTTTTTATCTGACAGAAAGGAAGTATAAATTTTTCATAAAAAAATATTGATTTGATTGCGCTAGCACTGACTAGCTTCACGAATCACTTTTTTCAAAGTTAAAATTTGTGAAATTGAAAAAAGTCGCTTTAATAATTTTTTCCCTTAGGGGGGAGGATTTCGTTAGCTTTTCCTACTCTAGTGGGGTTATTGAAAATTACGTTAAAACTTAGAAATTAGATGTAACTATTTAGTATAAGTTCGTGTCGTTAACAACTTTTGATGACCACAAAAGATTGAAAAAAAAAAGCGTTCTTTGAGTCAATATTTTCGTTATTATTTTGAAATATGTTACCATAAATTGAAGATAAATTTTAAATAGCTTATAGACAGCCTAGTTATTTGTTAGAAACTTTATTTTTGTAGTTTTTGTAAAAGGAGTGAAAAAAATGCTTTGGACATTAATTGTAGGTGCTGTGATTGGAGCAATTGCAGGAGCAATTACCGGTGAAAAACGGGGATGTTTGTTTAATATTATTGCCGGATTGGCAGGGGCTTCAGTCGGACAAGCACTGTTTGGCAATATGGGACCTGATATTGCGGGCATGGCGATTATCCCATCGATTTTAGGTGCGGTAATCGTTGTAGCGGTAGTATCTTTCTTTTTTGGTAAAGCCAAATAATGATTAAAAGGTTGTGAAAAACTATGCTGTACGCAACTACTTTTTGTAGTTGTGACGGATATGAATGGGAAATAACATTTGTATCCGTAAAGAAAGATAGTTTTGTCGCAATCTTTTTTATTTTCCCTTATATTTGCTATAATGATTGGGAAAGTCAAAAGAAAGAAGGAATTCAACATGATGTTACGAGTAGAAAAATTACGAGCAGCGATGCGCAAAGAACAAGTCGATGGCTTTTTAGTGACAAGTCCATATAATTTGCGTTACTTAACCAATTTTACTGGCACGACAGGTTTAGCTGTTATCACATTAAACAAAGCGTTTTTTGTGACGGATTTTCGCTATACAGAACAAGCTAGCGCACAAGCGCCTGATTTTGAAATTATTAAAAATGTAGGACCAATTTTTGACGAAGTAGCGGCATTATGTCAACAAGAAAATATCACTGCGCTAGCCTTTGAAGAAAACTATATTAGCTTTGCTGAATACTCTGTTTTAGAAGAAATCATAGAAGAAACACCGCTCATTCCTATTGCAGGAATGATTGAAACGCTACGGGAAGTAAAAGATGAAAATGAGATTGCACTTATCCAAAAAGCATGCCAAATTGCCGATCAAGGTTTTGAACATGTTTTAAAATTTATTCGTCCGGGTATGACTGAAATTGAGGTTGCCAATCAACTTGACTTTTATATGCGCTCTCTTGGCGCAACCAGCGTCTCTTTTGACACGATTGTAGCAAGTGGTCTTCGTTCTGCAATGCCTCATGGGGTTGCCAGTGATAAAATAATTGAACAAGGTGATTTAATTACGTTAGACTTTGGTTGTTATTATGAGGGATATGTTTCGGATATGACGAGAACATTTGCAATCGGCGACCCAGGCGAAAAGCTAAAAGAAATTTATCAAATTGTGTTAGAAGCACAATTAAAAGTAATTGAAGCAGCACAACCAGGTTTAACTGGTATTCAATTAGATGCCATTGCCAGAGACCACATTGCAGCGGCTGGATATGGCGAAGCATTCGGACATTCTACCGGTCATGGTATTGGTTTAGAAATTCATGAAGGACCAAATGTTTCCTTTAGAGCAGATAAACAGTTTGTTGTAAATAACGTCATTACAGATGAACCAGGAATTTATTTACCGGGAATCGGTGGTGTGAGAATTGAAGATGATTTATTAATTACAGCTTCTGGGAATGAAGTCTTAACTCGCTCACCAAAAGAGCTGATTATTTTATAAGCTACTAAGCCAAAAAATGCGTTACTACTTGTTGGTAACGCATTTTTTATGGTTTTTTTTCTAATTTGGCCCGAATGTTAATAGTATTTTTTTATTTGCAAAAAGAAATGCGAGAATTATTTTGACCTAAGTGAAAATAACGCTTACAATTCGAAGGAAGGAGGGAAATTATGGTAAAAGAAATTGATGCTGTTTTAAAGCAAGCTGAGCTAATCTATGTACATCAATCTAAATTTAGTGAAGAAGATTGGCATAGTACTTTACATACCCATTATTTTACGGAAGTTATGTACGTATTAAGTGGTAGGGGGAGTTTTATTGTCGAAGGGAAAGAATATCCGATTGCAGCCCACGATATTGTCGTGGTTAATCCGTATGTACGCCATACTGAAAAATCATCAGGAGAATTTCCTTTATGGTATATCGTGATTGGAGTGAACAATATCCGTTTTGTTAAACAAAACAAGCGGGAAAGCCACTATATTTTTCGCGATGTTTTGGACGAAATGGTACCTTTATTAAAATTGATTATTGCTGAAATAAATGAAAAACAACAAGGGGCAAATGCTGTTTTGCAAAGATTGGCGGAAGTTGTTTTGGTGAAAGTTTTACGCAGTAATAATTTTAGTTTAATCGAGATTGAAAATAAAAATATTTCAAAAGATGGCGCGATTATTAAAGACTTTATTGATCAACATTATAAAGAAAATCTAACCTTAGACGTTTTATCCCGTCAACTGCATTTGGATAAATACTATATGATTCATATTTTTAAAGAGAACTTTGCTGAAACACCAATGAATTATATGATGCAAAAGCGTCTAGAAAACGCCCAAGAATTATTAATTAGTACCGACTATTCTGTTGGTCAAATTGCAGAAATTGCGGGTTTTACTTCGCAATCTTATTTTAACCAAGCCTTTAAAAAAGGGATTGGCACTTCTCCTAATCAATATCGTAAACGCCACCGTTAGTTTTAGTATATTTTACTAAATCGGGAATTTATAAATATTTCTAAAAAAACGACCAATATTTTAAAACTAAAGCGCTTACAATAAAGGTATACTTAAGCCATCAAATGAGGGAGGAATCCGACATGAAAAAAGCATTAGGATTGGTATTAGCTTTGGGGTTATCAGGTCTTTTACTAGCAGGTTGTGGCGGTGGTGGCAGTACTGACGGCAGCAACGGAGACAAAGCAGCAGGAGATAAAAAAGTTTTGAAAGTGGCGGCACTAGAATCTGCCTATGGCGCAGATATGTGGGATAAAGTAAAAGCTGCATATGAAAAAGACAATCCCGGCGTGACCGTAGAATTGACCGTTGACAAAAAATTAGAAGATGTCATTAGTCCAAATATGAAAGCAGGAAACTATCCAGATGTAATCTTACTTGCGACCGGGCGTGAAGCGGGGTTGACCGAAACCTTTATCAAAGACAAAAACTTGGAAGATTTAACAGATGTATTTGATATGAAAGTACCTGGTGAAGATAAGACCGTGAAAGATAAATTGATTCCAGGCTTTATTGATACACTAGCAACAAATCCTTACAATGACAAAAAGACGTATATGGCTCCGATGTTTTATTCACCAACTGGTTTATTCTATGATGCAAATCTTTTAAAAACTAAAGGTTGGGAAGTACCAAAAACTTGGGATGAGATGTGGGATTTAGGTGAAAAAGCGAAAAAAGAAGGAATTGCATTATTTACTTATCCAACAGCCGGTTACTTGGACTCATTTATGTATAGTTTGCTTTCTGTAACAGGTGGTCCAGAATTCTTTAATGAAGCGATGACCTATCAAAAAGGAGCTTGGTCTTCTAAAGAAGCGACAGAAGCATTTGATACAGTTGGTAAATTGGCGAAATATACGGCTACAACAACAGTTGCCAATGCCAATGACAATGACTTTACTAAAAATCAACAACTAATTTTAGATGATAAAGCGATCTTCATGCCAAATGGAACATGGGTACCTGGTGAGATGAAAGATGCACCACGAGCTGATGGTTTTGAATGGGGAATGACTGCTTTGCCTGCCTTTGAATCAGGTGGTGACAGCTATTCTTATACATTCTTTGAACAAATGTGGATGCCAACAGGAGCTGCAAATAAAAAAGAAGGTAAGAAATTCATTTCTTATATGTACTCTGATAAAGCAGCAGATATCTTTAAAGAAGCTGGCGCAATTCAACCAATCCAAGGGATGTCAGAAAAATTAGAGGGCGACAATAAATTATTCTACAGTATTTACGATAATGGTGCCAAAGCAGTAATGGGTGGCCTTGAAAATACTGTAACAGTTGAAGGCGTAAATATGCGGGATACATTATTTAGCGCAGTAGACAGTGTTGTTTCTGGCGATAAGACAGTAAAAGACTGGCAAGATAGCGTTGTAAGTGCGGCGGATAAAATTCGTGAAGCAGCAGATAAACAATAAGTAGCAGATAAAAGGCTGTGACAAAGGAATTTGTGGCAGCCTTTTATCATAAAGTAGTAAAAGTTATAAATAAAAAAATAATATCTGTTTATAAATAATACTAAAAAAGGTGATCCTATGAATGAAAAGAAACAAAAGAAGGTGTTTATCACTTTATGTCTGCTCCCAGCGACATTATTGGTATTGATTTTCATGGTGTATCCCACCATTAATGTTTTCTTTATGTCCTTATTTAAATGGGGCGGTTATTCTGCTGAAAAGACATTTGTTGGGTTAGATAATTTTAAGACCTTAATTAAAGACATGGCATTTTTCCGTTCTTTCCAGAACACAATTTTATTAATTGTTATCGTTACTATTTTTACGTTAGCTCTAGCCTTAATTTTTGCTTCAATTTTGACGCGGGAAAAATTCAAGGGTGTTAATTTATTCCGGATTATTTTTTACATTCCTAATATTTTATCAATCGTTGTTATTGCAGCCATTTTTTCTGCTATTTATGATCCCAGCAGCGGGTTATTGAATAATTTATTAAGTGCAGTGCGTCTTGAAAACTTACAACAGTTGTGGCTGGGTAATCAAAAAATTGTTATCTATTCAATTGGGGCGGCCTTAATTTGGCAGGCAATTGGGTATTACATGGTGATGTATATGGCTTCAATGGCTTCAATTCCAGAAAGCCTTTATGAAGCTTCGGCTTTAGAAGGGGCGAGTGCAATCCAGCAATTCTTCACGATAACATTGCCACTAACTTGGAGTACCATTCGAACAACCTTAACTTTTTTTGTGATTAGTACGATTAATTTAAGTTTCTTATTAGTCAAAGCAATGACCAATGGTGGTCCAGATGGCTCAACAGAAGTATTTTTAAGTTATATGTATAAACAAGCTTATACAAATTCTTCTTATGGCTATGGGATGGCAATCGGCGTGGTTGTCTTTACTTTTTCGTTTATCTTATCTGCAGTGTTAAACAAAATTACCAAACGTGACGTTTATGAATTTTAGGAGGGAAACAAGATGAAAAAATCTACAAAACTTTATAAAATCTTTGTCTATGTTGCCCTCATCACGTTGGCAATTTCGATTGTTGTACCGATTGCGTGGGTATTTTTAGCATCAATTAAAGAAAATTCAGAGTTTTACGGCGATCCGTGGGCACTACCAAAAGGCTTTTATTTCGACAATTTTGTAGCCGCCTTCCAAAAAGCTAACATGGGACTTTACATGTGGAATTCAGTCAAAGTAACAGCACTGGCATTAGTGATTTTAATTGTTGTGGCACTCCCAGCAGCATACGTTTTAGCCCGCTTCAAATTTAAAGGCCGTGGGATTTTAAATACATTGTTTATGATGGGCTTGTTTATTAACTCCAATTATATTGTCGTACCGATTTTTCTAATGCTTTTGGACGGGGATAATGCATTGCGAAAAATCAGTGGTCAAGGTTTCTTTATTGATAATCTCTTTGTTTTAGCCCTTGTGTATGCCGCTACAGCCTTACCTTTTACGATTTATTTATTATCAAATTATTTTCGTACGTTATCTTCTTCATATGAAGAAGCAGCTTATATTGATGGCGCTGGTTTTTTCAAAACGCTGGTGGTCGTCATGGCGCCTTTGGCAAAACCAAGTATTATTACGGTTATTTTGTTTAACTTCTTGAGTTTTTGGAATGAGTATATCATTGCCTTAACGTTGATTCCAGGTCCGAATAAGACGTTACCAGTCGGGTTAATTAATTTGATGGCCGGACAAAAAGCAGCTGCTAATTATGGGCAATTATACGCCGGATTAGTAATCGTGATGTTACCTACACTAATTTTATATATTTTAGTTCAAAAACAATTGACCCAAGGAATGACAGTTGGCGGGAATAAGGAATAGGAGAGACGAAGATGGAAAAAGGAAGAGTAACCATTCCAAGTGAGAGTAACTTCTTGGCAGAAACCAAACGTTTAATGGCTTTGTGGGGGGCAGATGCCATTCGCGATAGCGATGGTACAAAGCTTGATGAAGAGCTAAAACAAATTGGAGCAAAAATTTATACGACTTATTTTGTAGCAAGAGGACACAATGACTTTGCCCAAAAGCACTTAGAAGAAGTGCAACAAGCTTTTTTGTTAAGTGAGCGGGTCTGTGCCACAGAAGATGAACCTAAAATTTGGTTTATGAAAGGTTATCTAGAAGAACAACTGCAACCAAATTACAGAGAAGATCCCAAAGAATTATGGGAAGTATACGATCGAACGACTGGTGAGAAGTTAGCCAATGAAGATTGGCAAGTGGATCAAGAACAAAATGTCGTTTCTTTAAAAAAATGGCAACCTTATCATGAGTACACAGTTTCCTTTTTAGCCAGTATGATTTGGGATCCAACCCAAATGTACAATCATATCACCAACGATTGGGGAGATAAACCCCATGAGATTCCTTTTGATATTAGACAGCCTGAGTCCAAAGCCTTTGTTCGTAATTTTTTGATCAACTGGCTAGCCGATAATCCAGATACTGATGTGGTGCGTTTTACGACCTTTTTTTATCATTTCACACTATTTTTCAATGATCAAAAAAAGGAAAAATTTGTCGATTGGTTTGGTTATGGTTCGACGGTATCTGTGCGAGCGTTAAAAGAATTTGAACAAGCCTATGGCTACAAATTACACGCCGAAGATTTTGTTGATGAAGGGTATTATAATTCACCATTTCGTGTTCCTTCCCAAGCCTTTTTGGATTATATTGATTTCATCCAACGCTTTGTTGCAAATGAAGCCAAAAAGCTAGTGGAAGTTGTACACGATGCTAAACGAGAAGCGATGATGTTTCTAGGAGATAACTGGATTGGAACAGAGCCCTATGGACCTTATTTTAAAGAAATTGGCTTGGATGCAGTTGTAGGAAGCGTGGGCAACGGAACAACTTTAAGAATGATTTCAGAAATTCCCCATGTGAAGTACACGGAAGGAAGATTTTTACCGTACTTTTTCCCAGATGTTTTTTATGAGGGAAATGATCCAACAATCGAAGCCAAAGAAAACTGGTTAACAGCACGACGCGCTATTTTACGTAAACCTGTCGATCGCATTGGTTATGGCGGGTATTTATCCCTAGCCAATAAATTCCCTGAATTTGTTGATTACGTAAGTAGTGTCACTGCAGAATTTCGCGATTTGTATGAAAGAATAGCAGATGTCAAACCTTATGTAGGCATAAAAGTTGGTATTTTAAACTCTTGGGGAAAACTGCGTTCATGGCAGACTCATATGGTGGCCCACGCTTTGTGGTATCAACAAATTTATAGCTATCTTGGTGTCTTAGAGTCATTATCAGGACAAAAAATTGCCGTTGAATTTTTAAACTTTGCGGATATAAAAGCAGGTGTTCCAGGAGATATTGATGTTTTGATTAATGTAGGAGATGCGGGTACCGCGTTTTCTGGTGGCAAAAATTGGCAAGATACACAATTAATTGCAACTTTAACGAAATGGGTAGCAAACGGTGGTGGTTTAATTGGAATTGGAGAACCAACGGCTCATCTAGCGAATGGACGCTTCTTCCAATTGGCGCATATTTTAGGTGTCGACAAAGAATTAGGATTCAGCTTATCGACAGATAAATACTTTAAAGATGAAGTTTCAGCACATTTCATCACCGACAAAGCAACGCAGGTAGAATTTGGAGAAATGCAAAAAAATATTTATGCACTATCGGAAGAAACACAAATTTTACGCTATCTTGATGGTAGTGTACAATTGGCTACCCACGACTTTTCTAAAGGACGTGGCGTGTACTTTAGTGGCATGCCTTATTCACCAGAAAATGCACAAATCTTTTTACGGGCCATTTATTATGCAGCCCATAAAGAAGAAGAGTTAAACATTTGGTATGCAGAAAATCCCGATGTGGAAGTTCATGCGTATCCAGAAAAAAGACAATATGCGGTGGTAAATAATACAGACGAAAAACAAGTGTCAAAAATTTATACAGACAAAAAAAATTACGTGATTACATTGGCTCCTGGGGCAATCGAATGGAGGAATTATGATGAGTAAAGCGAAGTTTTGGCTGCAGGTAGCAGTCTTTATCGTCTGTTTTTTATTAATCGTTTATGGACAAAAAAATATTGGCTATACAGGTTTAGCGTTACAAGTTGTAGGTCTTGCAGGGCTACTTAGTCTTTTGTGGGGCTATAACAAAAATTATCAGTAGGAGATGGCAAAATGAAATATGCAATCGGTATTGATATTGGGGGGACAAAAGTTGCTGGTGGTTTGGTGGATGAACTGGGGAATGTCACCCATATCACCCGTCTACTTTCAAGTGCTAGTGATCGTGAAGGAATGTTTGCTGTCGTTTGTCGCGTAATCGAACAAGTGTTAGTTGATAGTAAGCTATCCCCTCATGAAGTGTGTGTAGGACTAGGAGTTCCCGGTCTAGTGGACCGCAAAGCTGGTGTGGCAGTTTTTCAAAATAATTTAGCTTGGGAAAATTTTCCAGTTGTGGCGCGCTTAAGAGAAGCATTCCCAGCTGTGGGAAATATCGTGATCGACAATGATGTCTATCAAGCAACGCGAGCAGAATGGAATTATGCTGGTCTTAAAAATGAGGAATTACTCGTCTATGTCACCATTAGTACAGGATTGTCTTGTGCTATTATGACTAGAGGTGACTTTATTCGTGGCAATGGTTTTGCCGGAGAACTTGGTTTAATTCCATTAAAGAAAAGAAATGGTCAAATGTATTCTGTCGAGCAAAGTGCGGCAGGTCCTGCTTTAGCAGAACAAGGCAAAGAAGCCTATAATGATGGGACTGTAACACCAGAAGAAATTTTTCGCCGTTATCGCTTAGGAGAACCCTTAGCAAAAGATTTAGTGGAAGCTTGGGGCAAAGATGTTAGTCAGGCGATATACACCATCGTGTCATTGCTAGACCCACAAAAAATTGTTTTTGGCGGCAGTGTTATGACGCTAAATCCTGATTTACTTCCATTAATCAAAACAAAATTAGGAGAATGGATTGTTCCTGCGCAAAGTCATAGTATTAGTACATTAGCTATCTCTCCTTATCCAAACACTGGCGGAATTATTGGGGCTGGTTTACACGCCTTGCAGTAATTTTTTAAGCGCAATTTTTTATTTGGTTTTATCCGATAAAAAATTGCGTTTTTTTTGTCGTGAACGCAAACTGTTTTACATAAGAGTTGCAGCTAACAAAGAGGGTTTTTATAGCCTTTGGATTAAAATAATGATAAACTATTAACGAATATGCTGGATTGCAGACAGCCTTTTGGTGCTAGTAAATAAGGAGGATAGCCATGATTTCAGTAAATGATTTTAAAACAGGTTTAACAATTGAAGTTGACGGTGATATTTGGCGTGTGGTAGATTTCCAACACGTAAAACCTGGTAAAGGGGCAGCTTTTGTCCGTTCAAAATTAAAAAATTTGCGGAATGGCGCCGTGCAAGAAAA
Organism: Enterococcus montenegrensis; assembly: GCF_029983095.1. NCBI lineage: Bacteria > Bacillati > Bacillota > Bacilli > Lactobacillales > Enterococcaceae > Enterococcus > Enterococcus montenegrensis. Next base: position 1,900,385 of record NZ_CP120467.1, on the reverse strand, counting down.
AACTTTCCGAGCCGGTGAAAAAGTTGCGAAAGCGCAAATTGATAATCGTAAAATGCAATACTTGTATGAAAGTGGCGACAGCCATGTTTTTATGGACTTGGAAACTTATGAACAAATTGAGATTCCAACAGAACAAATTAAAGACGAATTGAAATATATGCTAGAGAACATGGAAATCACGGTTATTATGTATGGATCAGAGATTTTAGGTGTTGATTTACCAAATACTGTGGTTTTAGAAGTTGCTGAAACAGAACCCAATATCAAAGGAGATACTTCTTCTGGGGGCGGTAAACCAGCAACCATGGAAACTGGCGTGACCGTGAACGTACCGTTTTTTGTTAATCAAGGCGATAAATTGATTATTAATACAACTGACGGTTCATATGTTTCACGCGCATAATTGTAATTAGACTGGGGGACGTCATTGTGGCTGACGAAAAGAATTTAGTATTAGATGCAAATCAAGATTTAGGAGAAATTGTAATCGCTCCTGAAGTGATTGAGATTATTATTGGGATTGCCGCTTCCAAGGTTGACGGTGTCTATGACATGCAAGGAAGCTTTACGAGTAATGTGACCCAACTATTAGGTCGTTCAAACCATGGTAAAGGTGTTTCTTTAACTATTGACGAGACCGGGATTAAGGTTGACCTTTACTGCTATATGAAGTATGGTGTTTCTGTGCCAAAAACAGCAATGGAAATTCAAGAACGAGTGAAACAACAAGTACTCTTTATGACAGATGTTGAATTAACTGAGGTAAACGTTCATGTTGTTGCTGTCGTACCAGAAAAAATTGAAACACCAGATTTAGATGAATTATTTGAAAATGAGGAAGAAAATGAGTAAAGAATTATCTCGTCACGAGATCCGAAAAATGGCCTTACAAGCTTTATTTCCCTTAGATTTTAACCAGGATTTAGACAAAAAAGATGCCATTATGCAAGCAATCGAATTAGAGCACCACGAAATGGTGGACGCAGAACAAGAAAATTTTGTTCCTGCATATTTAGATCAATTAGTAGTAGGTGTGTGCGAACATAAAGTTGCCTTAGATGAATTGATTCAAAAACATTTAAAAAAAGGTTGGAGTATTAAACGTCTTTCTAAAATGGATTTGTGTATTTTACGCATTGCCAGCTACGAAATGATGTATGAAAAAGATGTTCCCAACAAAGTGGCCTTAAACGAAGCCTTGGAGCTGACCAAGACATTTAGCGATGATCAATCACGTAAATTCGTCAATGGGGTTTTATCCGCAATTAATACGGATTTGACTAAAGAAGTGGCCGATAAGGATAAACTGTAGTGAAATAAATTAAGGCAGGTGAGAATCTTAAATGATTTTCACCTGTTTTTTTAGTGATTAGAATTTTTTTAAGACACGAGGGAATCTGCTTTTTAGTCAATTTTATTGGTAGTTTACTTCAAAAATTAACTTTAGTGGCAATCTGTAAAGTATTTCAAAAATTAAGAGAGCATTTTAAAAATATTTTGCCTGAATTACTCAAAAGTTAAGTGAATTTGCCAAGCCTTTATATGCTGTGAGTTGATTTTATTTTTCAATGGTAAATTCTTACAAAATATCGCGGGAACTTTCACAATAAAACTCCCCTGTGCTAGAATAGGTCTAAATGAATGAAAGAGGCGATTGTGTGGCCCAATTATTAGATGGAAAAAAATTAGCAACAACGATGCAGGCAAAAATGAAAGATGAAGTTCAAAAGATTAAAGAAAATGATGGAACAGTGCCTGGTTTAGTCGTAATTTTAGTAGGCGAAGATGCTGCCAGCAAAATTTATGTTCGTAATAAAGAAACGGCAGCAGGTAAGATGGGAATTTATTCTAAAGTTGATCGACGGGCAGCTGATATTACTGAAAAAGAATTATTGGCTTTAATCGAAACTTATAATCAAGATCCACGTTTTCATGGAATTTTAGTCCAATTGCCGCTTCCTGCCCATATTGATGAAGAAAAAGTCATCATGGCCATTGATCCCAAAAAAGATGTGGATGGCTTTCATCCTTTAAACATTGGCCGTTTGTTTGCTGGAGACCCCTTGATGGTTCCATGTACCCCTTATGGAATTATGAAACTTTTAGCAGCTTACGATATTTCAGTAGCTGGGAAAAATGCGGTAGTGATTGGTCGTAGTAATATTGTTGGTAAACCAATGGCTCATCTTTTGTTACAGGAAAATGCGACAGTAACGATTACTCATTCCAAAACCAAAAATTTACCAGAAATTGCTAGACAAGCTGATATTTTGGTTGCAGCAGTAGGTGTCGGACATTTAGTGGATGAAAGTTATGTAAAAAAAGGTGCCGTCGTGGTCGATGTGGGCATGAATCGCGATGCAAATAATAAGTTGATCGGTGACGTTGATTTTGCTGCGGTGGAGCCGATTGCCGATTTTATTACGCCAGTTCCTGGTGGTGTAGGACCTATGACGATTACGATGTTGTTGTATCAAACAATCAAAGCTTATAATATGCAGAAATCAGGTGTTTAAATGGCGCAGGAGTATTTAACAGTCACGGCTTTAACCAAGTATTTGAAACGTAAATTTGATGCAGATCCGTATTTGGAAAAAGTGTACTTGACTGGTGAAATCTCAAATTTTCGCTTGCGACCTAATCATCAATATTTCTCTTTAAAAGATGATGGAGCTAAAATTTCTGCGGTAATGTTTAAAGGCGCGTTTAGTAAACTAAAATTTCAGCCAGAAGAAGGAATGAAGGTTTTTATTGTAGGGCGTATTTCCCTTTATGAAGCAAGTGGAAATTATCAAATTTATGTTGAACAAATGGAACCTGATGGCGTCGGAGCTTTGTATCAAGCCTATGAACAATTAAAGGCAAAGCTGGAAAAAGAGGGCTTGTTTTTAGCGCCAAAGAAAGCTTTACCCAAATATCCTAAAAAAATTGCCGTTTTAACCAGTCCTAGTGGAGCCGTCATTCGTGATATTATGACAACTGTGAAAAGACGGTATCCGATTGCTGAGATTACGTTGTTTCCAACTGTGGTACAAGGATATAAAGCAGCCGGAGATGTCGTAGCTAATATTGAACGTGTAGAAGCCAGTGGAGATTTTGATACGATGATTATTGGCCGTGGGGGTGGCTCGATTGAGGATTTGTGGCCATTCAATGAAGAAAAAGTTGCACGGGCAATTTTTGCAGCTAAAACGCCGATTATTTCTTCGGTAGGACATGAAACAGATACAACGATTGCCGATTTAGTAGCGGATGTGAGAGCGGCAACACCGACTGCCGCAGCCGAATTGGCGGTACCGGTGTTAAGTGATGAGATTTTAAAAATTAAAGAACGACAAACGCGACTAGAACAAGCCTTTATGCATCAACTAGCCTTGAAAAAGGAACGTTATGAACGTCTAAGTGCTTCGTATGTCTTGCGCCAGCCGGAACGATTGTATGAAGCTCAAGCGATTAAATTGGATCAGTTGACACAACGGCTGCTGCAAAGTACGCAAAATCGTCTTTTTGAAGAAGAAAAAAAAGTTATGCAACTAGATCATAATTTGCGTCAATTTAATCCTAAAAATAAAGTAAATGAATTAATGCAACAACAAAACTATTTACAAGAACGTTTAGAAAAAAGTATTTATCACTTGTTACAACAAAAGCAACAAGTGTTTCAAAATACAGTGCAGTCTTTGGATTTATTAAGCCCGCTAAAAATTATGGGACGAGGCTATAGTTATACTACTAAAGACGATAGTGTGATTAAAAGTGTTACAGAAATTGCAGTGGACGATACATTAGTTGTTCACTATCAAGATGGTCTGGCCACAGCAAAAGTTAAAAGCATTGCTGAGACAGACAATAAGAAGATAAGCGAGTAAACTAAAAAAAGCTTTAATGTTAAAGCAGCGTCTTTATAAAATGGAGGAAATAATGGCTAAACAAACATTTGAAGAATCATTGCAAGAATTAGAAGTTATTGTAAAGCAGCTAGAACAAGGAGATGTTCCTTTGGAAGAAGCTTTGACTGCCTTTAAAAAAGGGATTACATTGAGCAAGCAATGTCAAGAAACTTTAACCAAAGCCGAAGATGCACTAACAAAGATTATGCAAGAAAACGGTGAGACTGTTGTATTTGAAGAGGAAGAAAAATGAGTTTATTAACGACTTTTAAAAACGATCAGCTCCCATTGGTTGAAGCTGAAATGCGCAATTTTCTAAGACAGCAGACAACAGATGAAACACTCCTTAAAAGTATGCTCTATTCAATTGATGCTGGGGGCAAAAGAATACGCCCGCTATTATTATTAGCCACGATTGCCGGTTTTGAAAAAGAAATTGATTTAGGTGCCTATCAGGTAAGTGCAGCACTAGAGTTGATGCACACCTACTCGTTAATTCATGACGATTTACCGGCGATGGATAATGATCAACTGCGGCGCGGTTTACCAACAAACCACATGAAATTTGGTGCGGGAATGGCGACTTTAGCAGGTGATGGGCTTTTGACTGAAGCATTTCACCTTTTAAGTCGAGCTGATTTAGACGGTGAATTGCGTTTATTATTAGTTCAAAATCTAGCCAAAGCTAGCGGCAGTTTTGGGATGGTTGCCGGTCAAGCGGCAGATGTGCAAGCCGAAGGAAAGCTATTGAATTTACAAGAAATGGCTTATATACACCAACGCAAAACAGGGGCCTTGTTTACGTTTGCGTTGACAGCTGGAGGTTTGTTGGCTCAACAAGAGGAAAGTGTCATCGCCTTATTAGCTGTTTTAGCGGAGCATTTAGGACTAGCTTTTCAAATTCGCGATGATTTATTAGACGTAACTGCAACTACTGCCCAATTAGGTAAAAATGTCGGTCATGATGCTGCGTTAAATAAAAGTACCTATCCAGCTTTACTGGGGGTAGAAAAAAGCTATCAATTATTAGCAGCTGAATTAGCAGCATCCAAAGAATCTCTTAAAAAATTACAGGAAATTTCACTGGTGAAACCAGAGTTGCTGCTTATGTTAACAGAAGAATTAACCTTGGAGGCGAAGTTGTAAGATGAAAAAAGAACGTGTAGATGTTTTAGCACACCAACAAGGTTTATTTGAAACCAGAGAGCAAGCTAAAAGAGGTGTGATGGCAGGGTTAGTCTACTTAGCTAAAAATAGCGAACGCTTGGATAAACCCGGTGAAAAGATTGCAGAAGATGCCCTGTTAGAACTAAAAGGCGCCAAATTACCCTATGTTTCTCGCGGCGGTTTAAAATTAGAGAAAGCTTTACAAGTTTTTGATTTGACGATGCAAGATAAAGTTTTGTTAGATATCGGCGCTTCTACAGGTGGCTTTACTGATGTGGCGTTGCAAAATGGTGCGAAGTTAAGCTATGCATTAGATGTCGGCTACAATCAATTGGCATGGAAACTACGCCAAGATCCCCGGGTAGTCGTGATGGAACGTACGAATTTTCGTTATAGTAAACCGGATGATTTTATCAATGGCTTGCCACAAATTGCCACAATTGATGTCTCCTTTATTTCACTAAGTTTAATTTTACCTCCGTTAGCTAAAATTCTAGTGGACAACGGAGATGTCATGGCCCTTATCAAGCCTCAATTTGAAGCTGGAAAAGAAGCAGTAGGAAAACACGGAATTGTAAGAGATCCTAAGGTCCATCAAGCGGTATTGGAAAAGACGCTAAAAATGGCAGTAGCCAGCGGATTTTCTGTGGTTGGGCTAGACTATTCACCAATTAAAGGTGGCGAAGGAAACATTGAGTTTATCACCCACCTGAAAAAAAGTGAAGTTCCAGTGCTGGCTGCAGATATTGTCATTTCCGATGTGGTGGATAGAGCCCATCTGCAATTAAAACAATGAAAGTTTTAGCTCCATCATCCAAATAGTAATTGTATTTTAATTTTACAACGTTTCTCCTTGAGCTAAAGCGTTGTAAAAATAGCTAAAGTACAGCTACTATTTGGATTTTTTTTATTTTTAAGGAAAGTAACAGGGCAATTTTAGTTTTACTCCTACCTTTATTTATACGCAAAAATACGTTATTATTAATAAGAATTCAAAGTAAAATAATTTTTAGAAAAAGGCGTGTGAATTGATTTATTTGATTTACTGCGGCTTTATTTTATGTGAAGGAGCAAGCTATGAGAAAGAAAGAGCGTCATCGTTTGATTACCCGCTTGTTAACAGAAAAGAATATCCAAAAACAAGAAGACTTTGTTGATTTGTTAAAAAGTCGCGGTGTTGTGGTTACACAAGCAACGATTTCTCGTGATATAAAAGAATTAAAATTAATCAAAGTACCATCCCAAGAAGGTGGCTATCGTTATAGTCTACCAGCTGAAACAGCAGAAGATGTAGGCGCCAAATTAGAAAAAATGTTAAAAGACGCCTTTGTTTCTGTCGATCAGATGGAAAAATTTGTGGTGTTAAAAACATTACCCGGAAACGCGTCTGCTATCGCCAATTTAATTGAAAAAAGATTTCAAGATAATCTTTTTTCGGTGTTAAATGATGATGATACGGTTTTAATGATTACCCGGACGGAAACGGCAGCGCAAGATTTACGTCGGGAATTTTTACGCTTTTTATAAAAGCAGGAGTTGAGGCAGATGTTAGTAGAATTAGCGATTAAAAATTTTGCCATTATTTCCAGCCTGCGACTGCAGTTTCATGAAGGAATGACTGCCTTAACCGGGGAAACAGGAGCAGGTAAGTCGATTATTATTGATGCGATGGGCCTTTTGTGTGGTAGTCGTGGATCGAGTGATTATATTCGTGAAGGCAGCAGTAAATGTAGTCTAGAAGGCTTATTTGAATTGCCTAAAGATAGTCAATTTAGTGAACTATTACAAGAATTAGGCATTGAAACAGAAGAGGAATTATTAATAGTGCAGCGAGATATTAGCCAAAGTGGTAAAAATATTTGTCGCGTGAACGGGCGCACATTGACGTTAGCTAATTTGCGCCGGATTGGGGCTTTTTTAGTTGATATTCAAGGGCAAAATGAACATCAAGAACTTTTGCAGCCGGAACGTCATTTGCATTTATTGGATCAATTCGGTGGTAAAAAATTTCATGGGTTATTGGAAAAGTATCAACGAGCCTATGAAAAATTTACCCATTTGAACCAGCAGATGCGTAAAATTCAAGCCAATGAACAGTCCTATGTACAAAGAGTGGATATGCTGCATTTTCAGCAAGATGAAATTGCCAGCGCAAATTTAGTACCAAACGAAGAAGAAGAATTAGCAGAAGAACGAGCAAAATTGGGTAACTATCAAAAAATTGTCGATAGTTTGGCCCAAAGTTATGCGCTTTTAACCAATGATGAAGCAAATAGTTTAGATGGAATCGGTGCAGCTTTAACGAGTATGCAAGATATTGCGCATTTGGATAGTGAATACGAAACAGTCAGTGAAAATTTACAATCTGCTTTTTATCTGTTACAAGATGCTGCTGGGGATATTTCCCGGCAATTAGATAGTTTATCCTTTGATGAAGGTCGCCTAGAAGAGGTTAACCAACGTTTGGAATTAATTCGCCAATTAAAACGTAAATATGGTGAAACTATTTCAGAAATTTTAGTTTACTATGATGAAATAAAAAAAGAATTGGCAGAATCGGCTTTTTCTGAAGGACAGTTGGAACAATTAGCAAAAGAGGTCAGTGCCCAAGAAGAAATTACTTGGCACTTAGCTGAAGAATTACACCAAGAGCGCAAAGAAATTGCTAGAAAACTTGCCAAAGCAATTGTAACCGAGTTAAAAGAACTCTATATGGAACACAGTCAATTTGAAGTACGGTTTAAAAATGGTAAAAAAGTACTCCATGAAAATGGGTTTGATGAAGTTGAATTCTATTTGACTACAAATCCGGGAGAACCGTTAAAACCATTAGTCAAAGTCGCGTCTGGTGGGGAATTATCGCGGATGTTGTTAGCATTAAAAACCATTTTTTCTCAAAGTCAGGGCATTACAAGTATTGTTTTTGATGAAGTTGATACTGGCGTGAGTGGCAGGGTCGCACAAGCTATTGCCGAGAAAATCGCTAAAATTGCTGAAAACTCACAAGTTCTATGTATTACCCACTTGCCACAAGTGGCCGCCATTGCCGATTATCAATATTACATTAAAAAAGAAATTAGCCATGGACGGACCCAAACGATCGTCTCTGAATTAGCCCCGAATAAACGAGTGAATGAAATCGCCCGTATGTTAGCGGGTTCAGAAGTGACAGATTTAACGCTGGAACACGCCAAAGAACTTTTAGCTATGGCAGGTCATTAAAGTGTAAAAAAACCGTGGAATGTAAATGTTTTTCTGTGATTAGATTGAAATTAAAAAGTAAAACAGAATTAGCACTAAGACAAAAAGACCATAAAATTCAAAAGATAGCGCTCAAGCTTTTGGATTTTATGGTCTCTTTGTTTATAGCTGGACAATTCGTCTCCAGTTTTTGTTTAATCAGTATTCATTTTTACATGACGCTTAAAATGGCAGTCAAAAAGACAGAACCAACCGTTAAAATTAGCATCGTCCAGATGACGATTTTAGTTACTTTACTAAAAGTGCTGCTTGATTTTTTTTCGTTCATAGAGGCCACCCTTACATAGATTCTTCTCTTGGAGTTTACTCTCTTTTGCGCCTTACTTCAAGTAAACTGGCAATAAATTCACAAAAGATTCTTCTTTTTTAAATATTTAATTGCTAAATAGCAAAGAAGGATCGTAGCACCAGTAATCAGTAAAAAAGCATTATCCGATTCGGCAAAAGGCAGTTTTACATTCATGCCATAGATACCACCTATAATAGTAGGAATTGTTAAAACGATCGTTAGAGAAGTCAAAATTTTCATCACGATATTCAAGTTGTTTGAAACAATGGCCGAAAAAGTTTCATTCATTTGACTAACGAGTTGTAAATTGATTTTAGCAGAGGTCATGGACTGCTTTGTTTCAACTAATATATCATGGAGATGATTATGATAAGCATGATGATCTTGAAACTCGGTTGTGCTGGCTAATTTAGTTAAGGTTTTAAAATTAGCTTTTGTAGCGGCTTCAAACAAAACCAGACTTTTTTGAATATCCATAAGTTGATAGAGGTGTTTATTTTCGGTGGAAACTTGGATTTGGCCTTCTAATTTGTCGACTTGCCGTTTTAAATCAGCCAGATTTTGATTATACGTTAATGCCAAATGCCATAAAATTTGTAAAACCAAGTTTAACTTGCTGCTCATATCATTTTTAGGTAACGGTTTTTCCAAAATAGCTTTAAAAAAAGGCATATGATAGTTGCAGACGGTAATCAGTTTTTTGTCAGGGGTGATAATTAAGGCTAAAGGGTAAGTATTAAATTGCAAATAACCACTAGGACTTGTTGAAACATAAGGAAACTGTAATAATAGCAACGCGGGAATTAAAAAGTTTTCTTGGTTAAGGCCTTCAGCACGCGCATTTTCTGCATCGTCTAAGACACTGGTTAAGTAATCTTTTGGCAATTCGTATTTTTTTGAAAGATGTTCGATTTCTTCATTGGTTGGTTTTTCAACATGAAGCCAAAGAGACTCTTTAATATCTTCTGTTACATTCAATTGATTATCTTTAAGAAAATAATGCGTAATCATGTAGTCACATCCTTTATGAAACATTATAATAGAAAAACGGTGTGATTTCTTTTGAAAGGGCATGAAAACTTAAGAAAAACTTAGGTGACTACAAGAACTTTTAAAAGAACTGTTACACGGATGTAAAGAAAATCAAGTATAGTTACCCTAGCGGTATGGAGAGGAAATGAAAAATGGAAAAGTTTACACCGTTATTAGCATTTTGGTACATTTTTCCGGTAATCGTTTTGGTTGCCTGTAACTTTTTAGTTACGACCTTTGCTTTAACGAAACGTTTCAAAATCAAAGCACCAGACTTGGCTGTTCCTTTTCTTTTTTTGGGAATCAACCAAGTATCACAAGCTACTTTTGCTTTTTCAGCATTACCGTATTTTATTATTGGTATGTTGGTTTTAGGGATTGGCTTGGCAATTTTCCACGCTTATTTTTATGGTGAACTGTCTTACGGACGTTACTTGAAAATGTTTTGGCGCTTGATTTTTCTGTTAACAATGGTATTTTATATTTTTGTTATTGTGCTTAGCATCCTGCATTTTGTCTGATTTTCTAGCATTCAAAAGTGAAATGAATTTGTTATTGATTCTGTTGTCTTTCTTGGTGAATAAAAGTCAAAAAACTTCTCTGATTAGTATACATAATTGGTGGTAGAAAGTGGGGGATTGTGGTAGACTGTGTATATCAAGTGGTGACAGGGGGCTTTTTCGATGTTTATGGGGGAATTTCAGCATTCAATCGATGCAAAAGGTCGTTTAATCGTCCCCGCGAAATTACGAGAAAAACTCGGCGAAAAGTTCATTGTCACAAGAGGACTTGATGGCTGTCTATTTGGTTATCCGATAGCAGAATGGGAAAAATTAGAAGAAAAGCTAAATGAAATGCCATTGGCTAAAAAAGATGCCCGTACCTTTGTCCGTTTTTTCTACTCCGCAGCAACTGAGTGTGAGATTGACAAACAAGGTCGGATTAATATTCCCCAGACTTTACGAAAGCACGCCAGTTTGACGAAAAATTGTGTGATTACCGGCGTTAGTAACCGTATTGAAATTTGGGATGAAGCAAAATGGCAGGCTTTCTCAGAAGAAGCCGAAGAGAATTTTGACGAAATTGCCGAAACAATGATTGATTTTGGCTTATAGAAAGAGGAACTTAAATGGCGGAGTCGTTTCAACATTACACCGTGATGCTTAAAGAAACAGTCGATGGACTAAATATTAAACCAGACGGTATTTATGTTGATTGTACCTTAGGCGGAGCCGGTCATAGTCAATATTTATTATCCCAATTGAATGAAAAAGGTCATCTTTATGCCTTTGATCAAGATCAAAAAGCAATTGATCATGCAAAAGATTTTTTAAAAGACGCGATTGCAGCTGGAAAAGTAACCTTTATAAAAAGTAATTTCCGCAATTTAGCTGCCGCATTAAAAGAGCAAGGAATAAATCAAGTTGATGGAGTTTTATATGACTTAGGTGTTTCATCGCCACAACTTGATGAAGCGAGTCGAGGCTTTAGTTACCATCAGGATGCGCCTTTAGATATGCGTATGGATCAAACGGCAGATTTTTCTGCTTATGATTTAGTTAATACTTATGATTATCATGATTTAGTCAAAATCTTCTATCGCTACGGCGAGGAAAAATTTTCTAAACAAGTGGCCCGTAAAATCGAACGCGCACGTCAAATTGCGCCAATTGAAACTACCGGAGAATTGGTGGATCTAATTAAAGAGGCGATTCCTGCACCGGCAAGACGTAAGGGTGGTCATCCAGCGAAACGAATTTTCCAAGCGATTCGCATTGCAGTCAATGATGAGTTAGGTGCAATTGAAGAGTCTCTAGAACAAGCGATAGCACTTTTGAATGTTGGTGGTAGAGTGAGTGTGATTACCTTTCACTCGTTAGAAGATCGTTTGGTTAAAAATATTTTTAAAGAATACAGCAGTTCCAAAGATTTGCCACCAGGTTTACCAATCGTACCAGTGGAATATCAACCAGAATTAAAATTAATTAATCGCAAACCAATTGTTGCAACTACAAAAGAGCTTGATGAAAACAATCGCTCCCGTAGTGCAAAATTGCGAATTGCTGAAAGAATTAAAGAATAAAAAGGAGCGTCGAAATGGCAGAAGCGAAACGTGAATATCACTACGATATGAATCAAGCAGCACCACAAATTGAACAACCAAATCCGTCAGCGAAACCATCGACGCCACCTCGTCCTGAAATTATTCGCATCCCATCTTCACCCGCACGAAAATTAAAACGTATCAGTGGTTTGGAAAAAATTATTGGAATCTTTCTTTTGGCAGCAGTTATCGGATTAGCTGTTTTAACTGTCTATGTAAGGACTGATATCAGTCAACTAGAACGAGAAGTTTCCCAAATTGAAGCACAAACAACACAGCAAGCGGAAGAAAAAACGCGGCTAGAACAAGAAAAAAGCGAACTTTCGAAAACTGAGCGAATTAAAAAAATCGCAGAGAAAAAAGGACTTAAAATTAACGATGATAATTTAAGGAAAGTGAAGTAAATGCGTTTTAAACGAATTAGAAAGTATTTCCGCAAGAAAAATCAAAATCCAACGAACAACCGCAAAAAAGTAGGGATTATTCTCTTTGCTACGAGTATTGGGTTGTTCTTTTTGTTTGCCACTCGTTTGGGCTATTTAGTCGTAGTAGGAAACGTTGCTGGCACATCACTGGAGAAAAAGACAGCGGCATTATATGAAGGCAGCAAAGTAGTCAAGGCTAAAAGAGGAACGATTTACGACCGTAATGGTGTTGCAATTGCTGAAGATGCTACCTCTTATTCTTTAAAAGCTATTTTGTCAAAAAATTACAAAACCGGGGATAAAAAACTGTATGTTCAAAGTAAGGACTACGAAAAAGTTGCTACTATTTTGCATGATATTTTAGGCTTAGATGAAAAAGAAGTCATCGATCGCCTTAAAGACGGTGCCAAAAATGAACTGTATCAAGTGGAGTTTTCCGGTAAGGGAAAAAATATAACTTTAGAGAAAAAGAAAAAAATCGAAAAAGCGATGGAAAATGCAGGACTTTCGGGATTAGACTTTGATGAACATCCCAATCGTATTTATCCTAATGGTACATTTGCATCTCATTTTATTGGTTATGCCGAGCCTGAAGTAGATGACAAAGGAATTGATAAAGGCTTAGTTGGCAAGATGGGATTGGAGGCTGCTTATAACGATATTTTAAGCGGGACAGATGGCAAAATTGTTTATCAAAAAGATAACTACCAAAACCCATTGCCAGGAACCGTTGCTCAAAAAAAAGCAGCCAAAGATGGTCAAGATATTTACACAACACTTGATAGTGGATTACAAACTTATTTAGAATCCTTAATGGACACTGCTGTTAAAAAATACAAACCAGAAGATGCGACTGCTGTCTTGATGGAAGCTAAGACTGGCGAAATATTGGCCATGACACAACGTCCAACTTTTAACCCTGAAACAAAAAAAGAATTTTCTGATAAAAACTTCAATTGGATGAACCTGTTAGTTGAAGATCGCTACGAACCGGGTTCAACGATGAAAGTAATGACTACCGCAGCGGCAATTGAGTCCGGTGTCTTTAATGAAAACGAGACGTTTACTTCTGGTGAAATTAAAATTGCTGATGCCACAATTAACGACTGGGATTACCAAGAGCAACGCCGAACTTTGAATATGCGACAAGCGCTATCTTGGTCAAGTAATGTTGGAATGGTAAAACTCGAGCAAAAAATGGGAGATACGTGGCAACAGTATTTGAAGAAATTTGGTTTTGGTCAAAGTACTTACTCTGGTTTGCCGGGGGAAAATAGTGGTATTTTACCAACCAATAATATTGTGGATAAAGCCATGAGCTCATTTGGTCAAGGGGTTGGGGTAACGAATTTTCAAATGATGCGGGCATTTTCTGCAATTGCCAACAATGGTAAAATGTTAGAACCACATTACATTAGTAAAGTTGTTAACAGTCAAAATGGCACAGAACGTGTAACCGAACCTGAAGTGGTGGGCAATCCTGTTAGTGCACAAACAACGGCAAAAGTACGCGAATATATGCGGGATGTAGTGGAAAGCAAAGACTATGGCAGTGCTTATGACGTGTATCATGTCCCAGGCTATAAAATCGCTGCTAAAACCGGTACTGCCCAAATTGCGGATGAAAAAAATGGCGGCTATTATCAAGGGGATACAGCTTATTTGTATTCTATTGTTGAAATGGTACCTGCAGAAGATCCAGAGTATGTGTTGTACATGACGATGAAGATGCCTGAACATTGGGAACAAAAAGCTTTAGGCGATATTGGGAATTCATTATTAAAACGTGCGATGGAATTTAAAGATGAACAGACAGATCCCGCTAGTGAGAATACAGAAAAAATTGAAATTGCCGACTATCGTAATTTAGGAACAGACTCTGCTGCAGCTGATGCCAGCAAAAATGGTTTAGTTCCTGTCGTGCTTGGCACAGGTAGCAAAATTAAAGAACAAGGAACTTCCCATGGAACAAAAGTATTAGCCGGAGAAAAATTATTGCTGCTAACGACTGGTTCAGAATATTATATGCCAGACGTAACTAGTTGGTCTAAAGCTGACTTAGTTAAATTAGGCGACTTGTTGGGGGTAAAAGTCACTTTTAAAGGTGATGGCTACTGCACAGCACAAAGCCTGGCTCCTTACGAGCGCATCGGTGATAAGGCAATAGAATTCACCATGGAATAATTTTTCTAAGCGATTTCTGCTGTAGAAAAATGATATACGCAGTGAAAATAAAATTCATTTTTTAGAAAAAATGAATACATTAAAAAGAACTAGGATGTCAGTTTTTCTAAGTGATTTCCACTGTAGAAAAATGATATACGCAGTGAAAATAGAACTCATTTTTTAGAAAAAATGAATACATTAAAAAGAACTAGGAGAATTAAAAAATGGAATGGACAAAGATGATTTTACCGATTGTGAGTAGTTTTGCGATGACCTATGCCGTCATGCCACTTTTTATTGGTTATTTTAGAGTCAAACAATTTGGACAAGAAATTCGTGATGAAGGACCAATGTGGCATAATGCTAAGGCTGGTACACCAACAATGGGTGGCGTTGTCTTTTTAATTGCCTCGGTTTTAACAGGCCTTTGGGTAGGTGCGTGGCAAAATTTACTAACACCATCGTTGTTCATTCTTTTATTTATTCTATTTTTATATGGTTTATTGGGTTTTTTAGATGATTTTATTAAAATCTTTAAAAAACGCAATATGGGGTTGAATTCTCTACAAAAATTAATTGGTCAAATTTTAGGCGCAATTATTTTTTATGTTGTTTTTTTACATGAGGGAAATGCGAACACATTAAATATTTTTGGTTTAGAAGTTAACTTAGGAATTATTTATGGGCTTTTTGTCATTTTCTGGTTAGTTGGTTTTTCCAATGCGGTTAATCTAACGGACGGTATTGACGGATTGGTATCCGGGTTGGGGGTTATTTCCTTTGCAACTTATGGTATGATAGCTTGGAAGCAAAACCAATTTGATGTCTTGATCATCTGTTTAAGTGTGATTGGTGGACTATTGGGTTTTTTCCCTTACAACCACAAACCAGCAAAGATTTTTATGGGAGATGTAGGATCGCTTGCCCTTGGCGGTTTGCTTGCGGCAACGTCAATCCTTTTACATCAAGAGTGGACGTTGTTATTGGTTGGTTTAATTTATGTGATTGAAACAGCCAGTGTTATGTTACAAGTCACTTCCTTTAAATTAACCGGTAAACGCCTGTTTAAAATGTCACCTATCCATCATCATTTTGAGATGAGCGGTTGGACTGAATGGAAAATCGATCTGGTTTTTTGGGGGATCACGGTAGTCTGTTCTGCACTTACGCTTTTGATTATTTGGTAGGAGATGGAAAAAAATGAAGCAAATTAGTGAATATCAAAATAAAAAAGTTCTTGTGCTGGGATTAGCAAAGAGTGGATTCAGTGCGGCCAAATTGTTACATGATTTGGGCGCACTTGTTACCGTTAACGACGGTAAACCCTTTGAAGAAAACCCGGAAGCACAAGATCTTTTAGCGTTAGGGGTAAAAGTTGTTACAGGAAGTCATCCAATTGAATTGTTAGATGAAGATTTTGCCTTGATGGTGAAAAATCCGGGGATACCTTATAGCCAGCCGTTAGTTAAAAAGGCTTTAGAAAAAGGTCTGCCAATTATTACAGAAGTTGAGTTAGCTTATAAAATTGCTGAATGTCCGCTAATTGGGATTACAGGGACAAATGGTAAAACGACCACGACTACTATGATTGGTGAAATTTTAAATGCGGGTATGCGGGAAGGTAAAGCGCTACTAGCCGGCAACATTGGCTATCCTGCTAGTACAGTCGCCCAACATGCGCAAAAAAAAGACGTTATGGTGACTGAACTATCAAGTTTTCAATTGATGGGAATTCAGACTTTTCATCCTGAAATTGCGGTTATCACCAATATTTTTTCGGCACATTTGGATTATCATGGTTCACAAGCTGAATACGAAAAAGCCAAATGGCATATCCAAGAAAATATGACGCCAAATGATTATCTAATTTTAAATTGGGATCAAGCAGTATTACAAAATTTAGCGAAAAAAACCAAGGCAGAAGTTATTCCCTTTTCTAGCACACAAGTTGTTTTGGGCGCCTATCAAAAAGCCGGTAAGCTGTACTTTAAAGATGAATTTATCATGGACTCAGATACATTAGGTGTTCCCGGAAATCATAATGTGGAAAATGCCTTGGCCGCAATTGCAGTAGCAAAACTTAAAGGCATTTCAAATGAAGATATCAAAGAAACACTACAAAGTTTCAGTGGTGTGCCGCATCGAACACAATTTGTCGGTACTGTTAATGAACGACGCTTTTTTAATGATTCCAAGGCTACCAATATTTTAGCTACTGAAATGGCTTTAAGTGGTTTTGACCATGAAAAATTAATTTTATTAGCAGGTGGATTAGATCGTGGTAATAGTTTTGATGAATTGGTTCCATCTTTAGTCGGTCTGAAGGCTGTAATTGTTTTTGGTGAAACCAAAGATAAGCTCGCACAAGCCGCACGAGATGCAAAAGTACCACAGATTGAATTTAGTGAAAATGCTGAAACCGCAGTTGAAAAAGCCTATGGAATTAGTGAAGTCGGCGATACGATTTTATTATCTCCGGCAAATGCTAGTTGGGATCAGTATAAAAACTTTGAAATTAGAGGAGATCGCTTTATTGCGGCGGTCAATAACTTGAATAAACAATAGAAATGAGCGAAGCACGTGAAAATACTAGTAACCGGTGGCGGAACAGGGGGACATATCTACCCAGCCTTAGCCTTTGTGAATTATGTTAAACAACAAGAACCGGCTTCTGAGTTTATGTATGTTGGTGGAAAAAAAGGATTAGAAAATAAAATTCTACCAAAAACGGATATTCCTTTTAAAACGTTAGAAATACAAGGATTTAAGCGCAAGTTGTCTTTTGATAATGTTAAAACACTGCAACTTTTTTTTAAGAGCATCAAAGAAGCAAAACAAATTTTAAAAAACTTTAAACCTGATGTTGTAATTGGAACAGGAGGCTATGTTTCTGGTGCGGTAGTTTATGCCGCTGCCAAAATGAAGATTCCCACAATTGTTCACGAACAAAACAGTATTCCAGGGATAACCAATAAATTTTTAAGTCGTTATGCGACAAAAATTGGGATTTGTTTTAAAGATGCTGCCCAGTTTTTTCCTGCAGAAAAAACGGTATTGGTAGGGAATCCTCGTGCCAGTGAAGTTAGCAATACGCAAAAATCGGATATTTTAACAACGTTTGGTCTAGCAAAAGAAAAGCCTACCGTTTTAATTTTTGGTGGTAGTCAAGGGGCATTAAAAATCAATCAAGCTGTTACAGCTGCGCTCCCGATTTTTGCTAGTCGAGATTATCAGGTTTTATACGCTTCTGGTGAACGCTACTTTAATGAAATTAAAGATGCAGCAAAGATTGATTTAAGCCAGTTGACAAATGTCAGGGTTGCCCCCTATATTGATAAAATGGCAGCAGTGATGGTTTGCTGTGACTTATTGGTGGGACGTGCTGGTGCAACATCTATTGCCGAATTTACGGCTTTAGGCTTGCCAGCAGTTTTAGTTCCAAGTCCTTACGTGACCGCAGATCATCAAACAAAAAATGCGCAAAGCTTAGTCGATGCTAAGGCAGCACTAATGATTAAAGATGATGCGCTAACAGCTGAAACATTAGTTCGTGCTGTTGACGAAATTATGCAAGATCAAGCAAAACGCCAACAGATGGCTAAGGCCTCTAAGGCTGAGGGAATTCCAGATGCTAGTGAGCGTTTATATCAATTAGTTAAAGAAATTACAGTGTAAGTTAAAGGTGGTGACGCATATCAGTAAAAAAGACCAGTCCAAGCAAAAAGGTGAGAATTCTGATGTTCATGCAGTGGATCTGACGCCCTGGCAAAAGGCCAACTTGGAGTATCGGAAAAAAAATGGTCAAGATGCGCCGTGGTCGCCAACAGTCATTGATGGGCAAGAAAAAGAAGAAGTGCAGTTACCCGAAAATGCGAGCGACTTACCAGCTGAGGGAGGATCGTTAAATCCTAATGGTTCTTTTGCCGATCGGCTGCCAAAATTGAAATATGAGCGCAATTCGGTTCTTTATCGCCGCTTAGCAATTATCATCACGCTGTTTTTGATTCCGTTGTTATTTGCACTTTATTATGTTTCACCATTAAGTAAATTATCCGCACTTCATGTGGTGAAAAATGATGCCGTCCCAAAGGCTGCTGTGACAAAAGCGGCAGACTTTAAACTGAGTCAAGGCCTGTGGTCGCAATATTTTCAGCGTAGTAGTAATGAAGAGAGGATAAAAAAAGCACTACCACGTGTTAAAAATGTGGCAATCTCAATTGAACATTTCAACGAATTTAAACTAGCGATTACCGAATATCAAGAAGTGGCTATTTTAGAAAAAGGCGACAGTTATGCCCCTGTCATTGAAAATGGGAAAGTGTTAGCAGAGACAGTCAAAGAACCAGCTAAAAACTTACCAATTTTAGAAGATTTTAAATCGCAAAAACGAATTTTAGCTGTTTTAACGCAATATCAAAAACTTTCGCAAGAATTACGTTCTAGCGTGTCTCAAATTAAATACACGCCAACTAGCGCTAATCAAGAATTGCTAAATCTATTAATGAATGATGGCAATACGGTGATTATTAATATCTCGAATTTAGCAGAACAATTAAAATACTATCCTCAAGTTGCTAAAGAATTAAAAGGCAAAGGGGTAGTGGATATGGAAGTGGGGATTTTCACTTATCCTTATCCCAAAGAAGAAAAAAAAGCTACTACAAAAACCAATGAAACAACAACCGCAAATGATACTACCAATCAAAATGAAACTAATGAAAATACAGCAGAAAATGAAAACCAAAGTGAAACAAATAATAACAGCCAAATAGGGCAATAAAAATTTCAAATATTTTTCATAACGTATTTCTAAAAAGTCGATTTTTGTGGTATTATTGTTAGCAGTGAACAAAATATTAAACTGATAGATAAAAACGAACCTTTACTGTTCGATCTATATGGAAATTTAGTAGGAGGGAATCCCATTCATGGCAAAAACGGGAATGTATGTCGGCCTTGACATTGGAACGACTTCAGTCAAAGTTGTCGTTGCAGAGTATGTCGAAAACCAAATGAATATCATTGGTGTAGGCAACGCCAAATCTGAAGGTATTAACAGAGGGATTATTGTCGATATTGAAAAGTCGGTTCAAGCAATTCAACGGGCCGTCAAGCAAGCAGAAGAAAAAGCAGGTATCCAAATTCGCAGTGTGAGCGTTGGTGTTCCAGCAAACTTATTAGAAGTAGAAAACTGTCAAGGAATGATTGCTGTTAACAGCGAATCAAAAGAAATTACAGATGAAGATGTACGTAACGTCGCTTCAGCTGCTTTAGTACGTTCAGTTCCTCCTGAAAGACAAATCATTACGATTTTGCCGCAAGAATTTACTGTGGATGGCTTTGAAGGTATTAAAGATCCACGGGGGATGATTGGTGTACGTCTAGAAATGTTCGGCGTTGTTTTCACCGGCCCTAAAACAATTTTACACAACATTCGTAAATGTGTTGAAAAAGCAGGACTTCATTTAAATGAAATGGTGATTACACCACTTGCTTTAACAGAGTCTATTTTATCTGATGGTGAAAAAGATTTTGGTACGACCGTGATTGATATTGGTGGCGGTCAAACGACAACTTCAGTTATGCATGATAAACAATTGAAATTCACCCACGTTAACCAAGAAGGCGGGGAATATGTTACAAAAGATATTTCAACTGTTTTAAATACTTCATTTAACAACGCTGAAGCACTAAAAATCAATTATGGGGATGCTTATCCAGAGCGTACTTCTGCTAGCGAAGAGTTTCCAGTAGATGTCATTGGTAAATCTGAACCGGTTAAAATTGATGAACGCTATTTAGCAGAAATTATTGAAGCGCGGATGGAACAAATCTTCAACAAGTCTAAAGAAGTACTAGACGAAATTGATGCGTTAAGTTTACCAGGAGGTGTCGTTTTAACAGGCGGCGCTGCAAGCTTACCTGGTGTGGTAGACTTAGCCCAAGAAATTTTTGGCACAAATGTGAAATTGTACGTACCAAATCACATGGGATTACGTAACCCAGTCTTTACTAATGTGATTTCAATCGTAGACTATTCCGCTAACTTAAGTGAAGTTTATCAATTAGCTAAAACGGCTGTAACAGGGGAAAAAACACAACCTGCAACAAGCCATGAAGCACCAGTTCCTGTTACACAAGAGCAAGCCTATGATGAATATGACGGCCAAGAAGATACTTATGAAGAAACAAATGAATCTACTGGCGAAAGCGTTAAAGATAAAGTAAAAGATTTCTTTTCGAATATTTTCGACTAAACCCAAGCAGGAGGAATAAACATTATGGAATTTTCAATTGACAATACCGTAAATGACGGCGCAGTCATTAAAGTTATCGGCGTCGGCGGTGGCGGTGGCAACGCAGTCAACCGAATGATCGAAGAAAACGTTAAAGGTGTAGAGTTCATCGCAGCTAATACGGATGTGCAAGCCTTAAAAAATTCAAAAGCAGAAACAGTTATTCAATTAGGCCCTAAATATACACGTGGTCTTGGTGCTGGTTCACAACCTGAAGTTGGCCAAAAAGCCGCTGAAGAAAGTGAAGAGTCAATTCGCGAAGCCTTAGATGGTGCAGACATGATCTTCATCACCGCTGGTATGGGTGGCGGTACTGGTACTGGTGCTGCTCCAATCGTAGCAAAAATCGCCAAAGAACTTGGCGCATTAACTGTAGGTGTTGTGACACGTCCTTTTACTTTTGAAGGACCAAAACGCGGCCGCTTTGCAGCTGAAGGTATCGCACAATTAAAAGAAAATGTGGATACATTATTAATTATTTCGAACAACCGTCTATTAGAAGTTGTTGATAAGAAAACGCCAATGTTAGAAGCTTTCCGTGAAGCTGATAACGTTTTACGCCAAGGTGTACAAGGCATTTCTGATTTGATTACAGCTCCGGGTTACGTGAACTTGGACTTTGCTGATGTGAAAACAGTTATGGAAAACCAAGGTACTGCTTTAATGGGGATCGGGGTTGCCTCTGGTGAAGATCGCGTAATAGAAGCGACGAAAAAAGCTATTTCTTCGCCATTGTTAGAAACTTCAATCGATGGTGCTGAACAAGTCTTATTAAATATCACAGGCGGCTTGGATATGACTTTATTTGAAGCACAAGATGCTTCTGATATTGTTGCAAATGCTGCAACTGGCGATGTAAACATTATCTTAGGTACTTCAATTAATGAAGAATTAGGTGATGAAATTCGCGTAACAGTAATTGCAACAGGAATTGATCCAACAAAAAAGGAAAATAAAGGCCGCACTTCAAGACAAAATCAAATCCACAGCATCCCACAAAAACCGGTTTTAGATATGGAACAAGCAAAACCAACACAACCTGAAGATGATAATGCTTTTGGTGATTGGGATATTCGCAAGGAGCAAACAGTGCGTCCTAAAGTTGATGATACACAATTTGAAAATATCGAAAAGAAAGAATTCGATACATTTAATCGTGACGATGTAAAATCTGGTGATGATGACGAATTAAGTACACCACCATTCTTCCGTCGCAAACGTTAATTAAAGCTTTGGAGGTAAGAGCACATGATTGCTGAGAACTTGCGGGAGGTCCGACAAGAGATACAGGAGTCATGTGCTCTTGTTGGTCGTGATGAAAAAAGTGTCCGGTTGGTTGCCGTGACGAAAACTGTCTCCAGCCAGGTAATGCGCCAGTTAATTGCGCAAAATGTTTTGGATCTAGCAGAAAACCGGACAGATGTTTTCTTAGAAAAAAAACAAGAATTAGCCGATATTAACACGATTTGCTGGCATTTTATTGGCAATTTACAGCGGAGAAAGGTAAAATTAGTTATAAATAAAATAGACTATTTCCATGCTTTAGATAACTTAAGCTTGGCGGCTGAAATTCAAAAAAGAGCGGAGCATGTAATTAAATGCTTCGTAGAAGTTAACGTTTCTGGTGAAGCGTCAAAACATGGCGTCACACCGGCAGAACTTCCTGAATTTATTGCTGCTCTTTACGCTTATGATAAAATCCAAGTCGTAGGTCTGATGACAATGGCACCATTTGGAGCTAAGGTAGAAGAACAACGCGCTATATTTGGAAAGCTACGGCAGCTGCAACAAGAAATTGAAGCAGCCAATTTAGTCTATGCTCCCTGTCATGAATTAAGCATGGGAATGAGTAATGACTTTCCAGCAGCTATTTATGAAGGGGCAACATTTATTCGTGTCGGTACGGCTTTAGTCAAAGATGCCTAAAAGGAGGAGTTATCATGTCGATCTTTAGTAAAGCGGCAGATTTTTTCGGTCTATCAGAAGATAGCTATGAAGAATATGAAGTGGCCCCTGCGGTCAATGGTTATGAAGAAGCAGTTGTTGAAGAAATTCCGGTTGAAAAATCAAATCCTGTAACAAATCATGAACCTGTCTATGAAACACCCAAATCAGATAAAAAAGTTGTTTCGTTACGGCAAAATATGAAGACACCTGTAACGCCTAAACGGCAACAGCCGGTAAATACAAGTAAAAATACGGCTGGAAAAATTACTATTTTAGAGCCGCGTAATTACCATGAAGTAAAAAAGATTGCCCAACATATTTTAAATGGAGAAGCAGTCTTAGTTAATTTTCAATCAGTTGAAGAAGATCAAGCAAGACGAATCGTAGATTTTCTAACCGGAACAGTCTATGCTCAAGATGGCGACATTAAACGCGTGGGGGACGAAATTTTCTTATGTACGCCCTATGATGTTGAAATTGACGGCCAAGGAACTTTTCCAACTGAAACGGATTTATACGATTTAAATTGAGGAGGCAATTGCCATTTTTAGGTTATTGAGTTTATTTAGCGATGCCGTTTATTTATATTCGGTTTTACTAATGATTTATGCTTTACTGTCTTGGTTTCCAGGCGGTTATCAATCAGCGATTGGTCGCTTTTTGCGGAAAATTTGTGAACCATATTTAAGTTTATTCGATCGTCTTAATTTAACAATTGGGCCGATTGACTTAACGATTGCTGTTGCAATTATCGTGTTAAATTTGGCCAGCCAAGGCCTAACGACTATATTAGTCAATATTATGTATTAAGAAATGAGGGGTGGGAGTCAATGAACGTAAATGTCTATCAACATTTTCGGGCTGATGAACGCCCTTTTATTGACGCTGTAACCGATTGGATTGAACAAGTGCAAATGCAATATGCACCGTATTTAACCGACTTTTTAGATCCGCGTCAAGCGTATATCGCGCAAACGTTGATTCGTCAGGAAACAGAATTGAAATTTATGTTTTATGGCGGTTATGAACAAGCTGAAAGACGGCGTTTATTAATTTATCCGGATTATTACGAACCCTCTTTAGACGAATTTGATATTGCCGTTTATCAAGTGCACTATCCTGTTAAATTTGCCAATTTAAGTCACGGTAAATTATTAGGTACTTTAATGGGTACTGGAATTAAGCGGGAATATTTCGGTGATATTATTAGTGATGGTACAGCCTGGCAAATCTTTATTGCAAAAGAAGTTGCTAGTTTTGTTGCCTTACAACTTACTAAAGTCGGTAATGTAACAACTCGCCTAGAAGAAGTACGTTATACAGAGATTTTAAAACCCAAAGACAGTTGGGAAGAAGAAAAAACTACGGTTTCTTCTTTACGTTTAGACACAGTAATCTCTACTGTTTTCAACATTTCCCGCCAGCGGGCCAAACAATTGGTGGAAAACGGGAAAATCAAAGTCAACTGGACAGAAACGCTGCGACCAGATTTTATGTTAGATTTACTAGACATTATTTCAGTACGGGGCTTTGGTCGTATTCAGCTACAAGGAATTGAAGGTAAAACTAAAAAAGATAAAATACGCTTAACATTAGGTGTTTTAAGAAAATAAGTAAAGGTGGTAGAAAAAATGGCATTAACTCCATTAGACATTAATAATAAGACCTTCGCAGTAAAAATGCGGGGATATAATCAAGATGAAGTAGACGACTTCTTGGATTTAGTTGGTCGTGATTATGAAGAATTACTTCAAAAGAATCGTGAAATGGAAAAAGCTTTAAAACATGCAGAAGAAAAACTGGAATATTTCAATGAATTAAAAGACGCCTTAAACCAGTCCATCATTGTAGCCCAAGATACTGCTGATAAAGTAAAAACGAGTGCCAGCAAAGAATCTGAAGTAATTGTTACCTCAGCGCAAAATCGTGCCGATGAGTTAGTTTCAAGTGCTGAAAAACACGCTCATGAATTAACCACCGCTGCAGAACAAAAAGCTAAAGAAATTTTAAATGATGCTAGCGAAAGTGCGCGTCAACTTGCAACAGAAACCAATGATTTGAAAACCAAAACACGCGTTTTCCACCAAAACTTAACATTAATGTTGCAATCTCAATTAGAACAAGTGAAAAGTCCAGAATGGGATGAAATTTTGAAGCCATTTGCAAGCTACGTTCAAGATGGCCACGAAGCTTTCCAACAACTAATGGAAAAAGAACTTGACAAAGAAAATCCAGATGAAGTAAACTCAAACAGTGATATGACTGAAAATCAAGTCGATATCGTAGAAGCTAGTGAAAAAATCATTACACCAAGTCAAGAAATTCCTGCGGTCAACACATTAGATGATGCCAAAGAATTATTAAATAAAATTGAAGAAAAAGACCAAAAATAGAACAGAAAAGTTTTTAGCATTTCTAAAGCGAGTCGGTGACAGTGAAAGACCGATGAACCCTACTAAAAAAAAGATCCTCTATTGGTTTTAATGTTGAATGAAGTAAACATTGACGTGTGATTCACGTTAACAATCACAAAGAAGTACAGTTTTGTACAAATTTGGGTGGTACCACGACAACGTTCGTCCCTTTTTGGGGATGAGCGTTTTTTTATACACTTTTTCACAGTTGCTAACTGTAAAAATAAAGGACAGGAGCGGATATTCATGAAGATGAAAGAAACATTACATCTAGGTAAAACCGGTTTTCCAATGCGAGGCAATTTGCCAAACCGGGAAAAAGAATGGCAAAAAAATTGGGAAGAAGCTGACTTGTATGGGCAACGCCAAAAATTAAACGAAGGCAAACCTTCTTTTGTTTTACACGACGGTCCGCCATATGCCAATGGGAATATTCATATTGGTCATTCATTAAATAAAATTAGTAAAGATATTATCGTCCGCTTCAAATCAATGTCTGGTTTTCGGGCGCCATATGTTCCTGGTTGGGATACACATGGTTTACCAATCGAACAAGTTTTAACCAATAAAGGGATTAAACGTAAAGAAATGACAATGGCAGAGTACCGGGAAAAATGTCGGGAATATGCGATGTCACAAGTTGATAAACAACGTAATGACTTCAAACGACTAGGTGTTGCTGGTGATTGGGATAACCCCTATGTTACCTTAGACCCAGCCTATGAAGCAGCCGAAATTCGCGTTTTTGGTAAAATGGCAGAAAAAGGCTATATCTATAAAGGTTTAAAACCAATTTACTGGTCACCATCAAGTGAATCTTCTTTAGCTGAAGCCGAAATTGAATATAAAGATGTGAAATCACCATCAATTTATGTTGCCTTTAAAGTAGTAGATGGCAAAGATTTGCTAGATACGGACACTTCATTTGTAATTTGGACAACAACCCCTTGGACCTTACCAGCAAATCTTGGTATTTCTGTTAATCCAACCTATACTTACGTACAAATTGAAGCCGATGGAAAAAAATATGTCGTTGCCAAAGACCTATTAGATACCGTTAAAGATCAAATTGGTTGGGAAAATGTCAAAGTTTTACAGGAATTTCCAGGTACAGCAATGGAGTATATGACGGCAAAACATCCATTTTACGATCGGACCTCACTTGTAATGTGTGGAGATCATGTTACGCTAGATGCCGGAACTGGTTTAGTTCACACTGCTCCAGGACATGGTGAAGATGACTACATCGTTGGTAAAAAATACGGACTAGAAGTTTTATCACCAGTTGATAACCGTGGTATGTTTACGGCTGAAGCACCTGGTTTTGAAGGGATGTTTTACGACAAAGCAAACCCAGAAGTTACCAAGTTA
The DNA here is from genome assembly GCF_029983095.1 of Enterococcus montenegrensis. Taxonomy (NCBI): domain Bacteria; kingdom Bacillati; phylum Bacillota; class Bacilli; order Lactobacillales; family Enterococcaceae; genus Enterococcus; species Enterococcus montenegrensis. Next base: position 1,874,023 of record NZ_CP120467.1, on the reverse strand, counting down.
TTAGAAGATAAAGGTGCATTATTAAAACTAGACTTCTTTACCCATAGCTATCCTCATGACTGGCGAACAAAAAAACCAGTTATTTATCGCGCAACACCACAATGGTTTGCTTCAATTGATAAATTTAGAAGCGATATTTTAACTGAAATCGAAAAAGTGGATTGGATTATTCCTTGGGGAAAAACACGTCTTTACAACATGATTCGTGACCGTGGTGATTGGGTGATTTCCCGTCAACGAGCATGGGGTGTACCATTGCCAATTTTTTATGCGGAAAATGGGGAAGCAATCATCACACCGGAAACAATTGAACATGTTGCTGAATTATTTGCCGCTCATGGTTCAAATATCTGGTTTGAAAAAGAAGCCAAGGAATTATTACCTGCAGGCTTTACACATCCTGGTTCACCAAACGGAGAATTTACGAAAGAAAATGATATTATGGATGTTTGGTTTGACTCAGGTTCATCCCATGAAGCAGTCTTACGTCAACGTCCCGAATTAAGCTTTCCTGCGGATATGTATTTGGAAGGCTCTGACCAATACCGTGGCTGGTTTAACTCAAGTATCACTACCAGTGTTGCCATCAATGGGGTGGCACCTTATAAAGCGGTCTTATCACAAGGCTTCACGTTAGATGGCGAAGGTCGGAAGATGAGTAAATCTTTAGGCAATACCATCGCTCCTGAAAAAGTTATCAATCAAATGGGCGCAGATATTTTACGCCTGTGGGTAGCAAGTGTGGATTATGAAGCTGATGTACGGGTTTCAATGGATATTTTGAATCAAGTTTCAGAAGTTTACCGTAAAATCCGTAACACGATGCGCTTCTTGTTGGCTAATACAAATGACTTTGATCCAAAAGCTGACGCTGTGCCTTTTGAAGAATTACGCTCGGTTGATAAATATATGACAGTACGGTTAAACCAAGTTATAAAGACAATCTTAGAAGATGGCTATGAAAAATATAATTTCTTACACATCTATCGTACCGTGATGAATTTCTTAACAGTAGACTTATCTTCTTTCTATTTAGACTTTGCTAAAGATGTCGTCTATATTGAAGCTGAAAATGACCATGCGCGTCGCGCGATGCAGACAGTCTTTTATCAAGCAGTCGTTGCTTTGACAAAACTTTTGACACCAATCATCCCGCACACAGCTGAAGAGATCTGGTCTTACTTACCAGAAGAAGAAGATTACGTTCAATTAGCAGAAATGCCCGGCTATAAAGAATTTGCCAACCAAGATGAATTACTTGATCTGTGGAGTGCCTTTTTAGACTTTAGAGATAATGTATTAAAAGCTTTAGAGCAAGCCCGAAATGAAAAATTAATCGGTAAACCACTAGAAGCAAAAGTAACGATTTATCCCAATGAACAAGTTGCTGCCCTTTTAACTGCAGTCGATAGCAATTTGGCGCAATTACTAATTGTTGCGGAAGATTACTTTAAAGTTGAACAAGTTGGTAGCCTTGTTCCAGAAAATGCTATGAAATTTGAAGACGTTGCGATTTTAGTTGAAAAAGCAGATGGTCATGTCTGTGATCGTTGCCGTCAAGTTAGAAAAGAAGTCGGCAGTGATAGTGCCTTACCAACCTTATGTCACCACTGTACACAAATCGTCAAAGAAAATTACCCTAATGAAGTAGCTGAAGGAATCGAATAAAAATTTAAAGTCGCCAATCCCGGCTTTTCATGTTATAAATAAGGACCTGGAATGTCTTACATTTCAAGTCCTTATTTCGTCTCTGTTTTTTTAAGCAGATGTTATATTTTACGAACGTTTCTAAAAAAAAACGATGAAAATTTTTGAAAGTAATTGCAGTGTCGTGAAAAACAATGTAAACTAGTAAAAATTAGAATTTTCAGAAAATAAAAAAGTAGGTGCTTGCGTGGAAAAAATTGCAGAAAAAAACTTGATGTATGACCCCAAGTTTGAAAAAGATGCGTGTGGGATGGGCTTTATCGCACAAAAAGATGGCAAGCCCTCTCACCAATTAGTTGAACATGCCTTAACGATGTTAGAGCGAATGAATCACCGTGGTGGGACTGGTGCTGAACCAGACACTGGTGATGGTGCAGGCATTTTAATGGCTTTACCAGATCGTTTCTTTCAAAAAAAAGCCCAAGAAGCTGGAGTAACATTGCCTAAAAAAGGCGAGTACGCAGTAGCAATGTTATTTTTACCTAAGGATAAAATACAAAAAGAACAAATGACTAATGTTTTAATACAGGACATTTTACAAGCGGGGTATGATGTTTTGTGGGCGCGGGATGTACCCTTTAACTTTTATGAATGTGGCCCTGGCGCTCAAGCTGTTATGCCGAATTTTTTACAATTATTTATTGAAAAACCGATGGATGTGAAAAGTGGCCGCGCTTTTGAAGACCAATTATTTCGTTTGCGCCGGAAAATTGAAAAATCATACAATCCAGATGAGCTGGTCATTTGTAGTATGTCTGCCAAAACAATTGTTTATAAAGGGATGTTACATGCTTACCAAGTAGGCCTTTTTTACCCAGATTTAAAAGATGCGTCAATGGAGACGAGCATTGCCTTGACTCATTCTCGTTTTTCTACCAACACATTTCCAAGTTGGGACCGCGCACAGCCTTTTCGTTTTTTGGCCCACAATGGGGAAATCAACACACTTCGAGGTGCGGAAAATTGGATGCATAGCCATAAAATTGAAGTCTACAACAAAGACAATTCAGATTCGGCAAAACTAGAGAACTGTTTAGAGTATTTGTATCGTAACGGCCGCGATATTCCCCATGCATTAATGATGATGGTACCAGAAGCCTGGTCAAAAGAAGCCAATTTAACCAAGGAACTACAAGCCTTTAATGAATATAATGCGAGCTTTATGGCGCCTTGGGATGGACCGGCTGCATTATGTTTTACCGATGGTGAAATTGTTGGGGCAGCTTTAGATCGAAATGGATTACGGCCTTCTCGTTACTCTATTACAAAAGATGGGTTAATTGTGGTTGCTTCAGAATCCGGGGTAGTCGATTTAGCCCCAGAAGATGTACTTGAAAAAGGTGTTTTAGGACCGGCTAATCTGTTTTTAGTCGATACAAAACAAGGAAAAATTTATCGTAACGAAGAAATTCGTCAAAAATATGCTACGGCTAAGCCTTATGAAACATGGCTAAAAGAAAAGCGAATCAAATTAAACGAAATAAAAACACCAAAGAAAAAAAGCAACCCCTTGTCAGAAAAAGAAATCCGACAATTGTGGCAACTCAATGGGTATACTGATGAAATTTTACGTACCGTCATTGTACCAATGGCTGAAAACGGAGAAGAACCTGTTATTTCGATGGGATTTGACTCACCGCTAGCAGTTTTAAGTGAAAAACCACAATCTTTATTCACATACTTCAAACAACAATTTGCCCAAGTGACCAATCCGCCCATTGATGCTATTCGTGAAAAAATGGTAATTGGGACAGAACTTTTCCTCGGTAGAGATAGCGATATTCGCAAAGATCAGGCTGAAAATTGTAGTAAAGTAAAAATTGACAGTCCAATTTTAAGTACAGCAGACTTTGAAAAGTTATTAACGGTCGATCAAGATCAACAAAAAACCGTGGTTCAATCTATTTTGTATCCAGTAAATGAAGATGATCCCAACAGTTTGCAGCAAGCTTTAGAACATGTCTTTAAAGAAGCGGAAACAAAAATCGATAATGGCGGAACGATTATCGTTTTAAGTGATCGCAACCGCCAAAAAGGGGAAATGGCAATCCCAATTTTATTAGCAGTTTCTGGGTTGCATAACTATTTAGTTTCTCGTGGAAAAGGATCACTGGCTTCAATTGTGGCTGATACTGCTGAGGTTTGTGAAGTACATCACTGTGGCATGTTAGTCGGTTATGGTGCTAGTGGTGTACATCCTTATTTAGCCTATGCTTCTTTACTAGCTTATAATTTAAATGATAAAGTGGAAAATTTTCGCAAGGCTTGTGAAAAAGGTCTCATTAAAGTGATGTCGCGGATGGGTATTTCCACTGTCGCAGGCTATCACGGGGCACAGTTATTTGAAGCAGTAGGAATTTCCAGTACAGTAGTAGAACAATATTTTACTGGTACGGCTAGCCGGATTGGCGGCTTAAGTTTGACCCAAATTGAAGCAGAATATTATGCTTGTTATCAACAAGCTTTTGGTGCTAATGCCAATGATTATTTACCTTCTGGTGGTAGTTATCAGTACAAAGCTGATGGCGAACATCACTTGTTTAATCCCAAAACGATTTATAATTTCCAAAAAGCAGTTCGTAGTGGGCGTTATGAACTCTATCAAGAATACGCCAAAGCTATGAATGAAGAAGCATTAGCAACACCTGCGACTTTGCGTTCGATGTGGGAGTTTAAAAATGTCCGACCGTCAGTAGACTTGGCTGAAGTGGAACCAGCTGCTGATATCGTGAAGCGATTTAAAGTTGGTGCTATGTCCTATGGTTCTTTAAGTGAAGAAGCCCATAAATGTTTAGCAGAAGCTATGAACGCTATTGGTGCGAAATCTAATAGCGGTGAAGGTGGCGAACATCGCGATCGTTTCAAACCACTACCAGATGGACGAAACTTTAATAGTAAAATTAAACAAGTCGCCTCTGGCCGTTTTGGTGTGAACGCCGAATACTTAATGAGCGCTGAAGAATTACAGATTAAAGTGGCACAAGGGGCTAAACCCGGCGAAGGCGGACAATTGCCAGGCAATAAAGTTTTTCCTTGGGTTGCAGAAATTCGCGGTTCTACTCCAGGGGTTAGGCTCATTTCACCACCACCGCATCACGATATTTATTCCATTGAAGATTTGGCGCAATTAATTTATGACTTAAAAGCGATTAATCCTTACGCCAAAATCAATGTTAAGCTGGTCTCTTCGACTGGTGTGGGTACTATTGCAACCGGAGTAGTAAAGGCTGGAGCAGATGTTGTGGTAATCTCTGGCTATGACGGCGGAACCGGCGCATCTCCTAGAAACTCAGTGCGAGATGCTGGTCTGCCTTGGGAAATGGGTTTAACTGAAGCCCATCAAACATTGGCGCTAAATCAGTTGCGCCAACGGGTTATTTTAGAAACTGATGGCAAACTTATGACAGGAAAAGACATTGCCGTTGCCGCCTTATTAGGAGCAGAAGAATACAGTTTTGCTTCTTTAGCATTAGTGGCAGTTGGCTGTGTCATGATGCGGGTATGTAGTTTAAATACCTGTCCTGTCGGTGTCGCCACCCAAAATCCTGCCCTCCGACAATTCTTTGCGGGCAAACCTGAACACGTGATAAATGCAATGATGTTCTTAGCCGAAGATTTACGGGAGATTATGGCGCAATTAGGTTTTAAAACGATTGATGAAATGATAGGTCACACCGAAGTGATTAAACCGCGTTATGTAGCAAAAGGTAAAGCAAAATCCCTTGATTTTTCTAAAATGTTAGCTACAACTGCCGGTATTGAACGAAAAGTAAGTGATCCTTTCTTGGAAAAACGGCAATGGCCATTGCTAGATGATTATGCTAAAGCGGCAATTGAAGCCAAACAAACCGTAACAGTAAAAGAAAATATCAACAATGTGAAACGCTCTGTGGGCGCACGCATGGGAGGCTGGATTGCTGAACGTTTTGGCAATTACGCCTTAACGCCAGGTTTATTGAAATACGAGTACGAAGGAATTGCTGGTCAAAGTTTTGGTGCCTTTACAACCCAAGGGATGGAGTTAAAATTAATCGGAGAAGCTAACGACTACGTAGCAAAAGGATTAAGTGGTGGACGCTTGATTATTGTTCCTCCCCAAAAAGCAGCATATGATACAAAAAATTCACCAATTGTTGGAAACGTTGCGTGTTTTGGCGCTAATAAAGGAGAAGCTTATTTCCGTGGTTTAGCGGGCGAACGTTTTTGTGTCCGCAATAGCGGTGCCAAAGTAGTAGTTGAAGGTGTAGGTGATAATGGCTGTGAGTATATGACTGGTGGTATTGCAGTTATTCTAGGAAAAACTGGTCGTAACTTTGCTGCGGGTATGTCAGGTGGCTTAGCTTACATTTACGATTCAGATAAGAGTTTTCCTGCTTGCTGCAATATGGAAATGGTAGAGCTGTATCCAATTGACGAACAAGACCATATCTTAAAAGAATTGATTGAAAATCATTTTGAATATACTGCTTCACCAAAAGCAGCCGAAATTTTAGCAAATTGGGAAACAGCAAAAACAGATTTCATTAAAGTTTATCCAAAGGAATTTCACGCTGTCAACGATGCCTTAAAAGAATTTCAAGCACAAGGACTGGCAGGCGATAAATTGCTACATGCCGCTTTTGAAAAAGTAATCGGCACAAAAAAAGAAGTAACAATTTCAGTTGCAGGAAAGGAGCGTGGCTAATTTGGCAGATCCATTTGGTTTTTTAAAATATCAACGTCAAGATAATCCTTTTCGCCCCGTATCAGAGCGAACTACCGACTGGTATGAACTGCAAGAACCGCTTGCTGAGAAACAAAGAACAGAGCAAGCAGCCCGCTGTATGAATTGCGGTATTCCTTTTTGTCATTCAGGAACATTTTACGGTACACAAAAAGTTGCCTCTGGTTGTCCCAATGATAACTTAATTCCAGAGTGGAATGATCTCCTTTACCAAGGGCGATTTAAGGCAGCTTTTGAACGTCTTGCCAAAACTAATCCACTACCGGAAATGACCGGTCGCGTTTGTCCAGCTCCATGTGAAAAAGGGTGCACAGAATCATTAAATGGTGATGGTGTAACGATTCATGATAATGAACGTTTTATTATTGATAAAGCCTTTGAAGAAGGCTGGGTAAAAGAAAGTGGTCTCTTTGTTACACGTACAAAATTTAAGGTTGCCATTGTTGGCAGTGGTCCGGCTGGGTTAGCGGCGGCTTGGCGTTTAAACCAATTGGGACATAATGTAACGATTTATGAACGTAGTGATCGTTTTGGTGGTTTATTGATGTATGGCATTCCGAATATGAAATTAGACAAAGATATCGTTATGCGCCGCATTAATCTGATGCAAGAGCTAGGAGTTAAATTTATTGCAAATACCGAGATTGGGGTAGATATTACCGCTGCTGATTTAGAAAAAAAATACGATCGCGTGATTTTAGCGACAGGAGCCAGTGTGCCGCGAGACTTAAATGTAACTGGACGACATTTTCAAGGAATTCAATTTGCAGTAGATTATTTAACCGAAGCGACCAAGGATGTTTTAAAGCATGGCAAAGATGCGACCAGCAAAAAATTAGCTGGAAAACATGTGGTGGTGATTGGTGGTGGTGATACCGGAAATGATTGTATTGCTGTAGCCATTCGACAAGGAGCCGCTTCTGTCAAACAATTAGAAATCACACCGGCATTGCCAACACAACGTGCAAGCGATAACCCGTGGCCAGAATACCCATTAACTGGAAAAATCGGCTACGGTCAAGAAGAAGCCCTGCAAACTTTTGGGGAAACAATTACGACTTATAGCACTTCGACTACAGGTTTTATTGGCGCTGAAAGAGGACAAGTGATTGGGGTTGAAACAGTTGCTGTTGATCAAAACTTCCAGCCAATTCCTGAAACCAATCAAGTAGTTCGAGCAGATTTGGTTTTACTTGCGATGGGCTTTTTAGGGGCAGAAAAAAGTTTATTGGAACAGTTTTCAGTTGCTGAAGTTTACGATGATTATACGACAAATAACGAACGTGTTTTAGTAGCCGGGGATGCAAAACGTGGGCCAAGTTTAGTTATTTGGGCGATTTTTGAAGGCCGTAAAACAGCGGAAAAAGTTGATGAAGCTTTGCGCGCATTAGTTTACCAGTAAATAAAATAGAAAACTCCAGTACAAAGGTTCAACATGACCTTTGTACTGGAGTGTTTTTTGGTGTTAAAACGATAAAGATTTGAATTTTAGTCTAATAAATTCCGTTCTTTATACCATTCATCTGGTTGCCAGATCCATGTAAAACCGTCTTTTGCCAGTAAATCAAAAGCAGCTTGTGGCCCCATTGTACCAGCTGCATAATTAGGAAAATCAGGTTTTTGTTTATCCCAAGCAGCGCGAATGCGGTCCACGATGCGCCAAGATTGTGCCACTTCATCCCAATGGGTAAAATTGGTACTATCGCCATTTAAAGCGTCAAAGATCAAACGTTCGTAAGCTTCTGGTGAGTTTTCTACCATTTCAGCAGTATTGCGGTAGTCCAATTTTACGGGTTTTGTAGAATAACCTTGACCGATTTCTTTTCCATTCAACGTCATACTAAAACCTTCTGTTGGTTGAATATAAATTGTCAAAACATTTGGCGGTAATTCGCTTTGGGTATTAACTTCAGTCGTGCTAGAACGAAAGACATTAATTGGTACTTGTTTAAAGACGATATTAATCCGTGTGCCTTTTTCCGTTAGGCGTTTACCCGTACGGACATAAAAAGGTACTCCAGACCAACGGAAGTTATCAATTAAAAATTTGCCTGCAACAAAAGTTTCGGTAGTAGAATCTTTTGCGACATTTGGCTCATGACGATAATCGATAAATTCTTTATCCCCAAGTTTACCCGTTGTGTATTGTCCTCTGATGAAATTTGTATAAACTTCTTCTTCTGAATAAAGGCGTACGGCATTTAAGGCCTTTATTTTTTCGCTGCGGATTGCTTCTTCTGTGAAAGCTACCGGTGGCTCCATCGCAAGTAAAGATAAAACTTGCAGGATGTGGTTTTGTACCATATCTTTTAATGCCCCACTTTGATCGTAGTAGCCGCCGCGATCTTCAACACCTAAATTTTCTGCTAAACTAATTTGAACATTGTCAATGTAGCGTTGATTCCACATAGATTCAAACAAATTGTTGGCAAAACGAATAGCTGAGATATTTTGTACCATTTCTTTACCTAAATAGTGATCAATTCGATAAATATCTTTTTCGGCAAAAACTTCATTAATTTCATTATTCAAATCATTGGCAGAAGTAAAGTCAGAACCAAATGGTTTTTCAATGATAACGCGATGGTAGCCATCGGTAGCTAACATACCACTTGTCTTTAATTGGGTAACGATAGTCCCAAAAAAGCGGGGAGACATAGCCAGATAGTATAAGCGATTGCCGCCAAGTTGATATTTTTCATTTAAAGTATCTGTCAATTCTTTTAAAACCGAATAGTGACTAGTATCAGAAACATCGTGAGACTGATAATAAAAATGACTAGCAAATTTGTCTGCTTCTTCTTTTGTTGGTTCTAAAGAAGCAATAGACTCTTTAACGACTTCATGATAATGTGCATCACTCCAAGGTCTGCGGGCAGTGCCAATTACTGCAAAGCATTCGCTTAACTCTCCTTTTTTATACAAGCGGAATAAAGATGGGTAAAGCTTTCGTTTGGCAAGGTCTCCGGTAGCACCGAAGATGGTAAACAATACATTAGTATTTTCAGTCATGTGATCTCTCCTTACAATTTATCGACAAAAATCGTGTTGGCAGCTTTATAACTGACCGCCATATTTTTTTCTTTATTGGCAATTGTGATTGGACCTTCATAAGGCGCAATAGCAGTAATGGTGTATTCTTCGTGGATGGCTAAGTCAATACTAACGAGATAATCCAGCAACTCTCGCTCGTCTAATACTCGAGCGATTTTAATTTTTGTCCCGACTGGAAAATCTGCTAATGTTTGCCGTTTTTTCTCTGTAACCAAGGCGTTTTCAGCCGGAATTTGTCCTCCGTGGGGGCAATATGGCGGATGGTTTAAATAATCTTCTAAACGTTTGGCTAATTTGCTAGATGTAACGTGCTCTAAAACTTCGGCATCATCATGGACCTCATTCCAAGAGTAGTGGAGGTGTTCCACGAGAAAAACTTCCCATAAGCGATGTTTACGGACTAAATCACTCGCACTTTTTTTACCAGTTTCAGTCAATTGCACACCTTGGTAGGCTGTATGTTCGACTAAACCTTCTTTTACCAGCTTAGATAGCATTTCGCTAACAGAAGCAGGTGAAACACTTAGTCCGGCGACAATCTGCTTATTGCTGATTTTTTCTTCGTCGCCACCAAGTTCTAAAATTAATTTTAAATAATCTTCACGATTAGGTGTCACAGGAGTCAATCCTTTCTGGTGAATGTCTCATTCACAATGGCTCGCTAACTGTTAGTCAGTAGGCTATCACTATAAATTTTACCAAAAAACGGCTTGATTTACTATGTTTTCAGCTTGAAGTTAGTACAGATAGACAAATGTTTCGTATGATTTTTTTTAAAGCTAAAATTGAGTAAATAAAAAGACCTTTTTCGGCCTTTTTATTTACTCAATTTGGTTAAAGTCTTTTTTTATGACGGTTCATCGCGATTGCTGGATAATTTTGTCAGTGTCAGTTCTTAGTTATTAAACTAAAATTACAAAATTTAAGCCCAGTCACCATTGCGGAAAATAGGAACTTTGCTGCCGTCTTTTTTTATCCCGTCGATATTCATTTTATCAGAGCCCACCATAAAATCTACGTGAGTTTGACTACGATTTAAACCATGAGCTGCTAATTCCTCTTCGCTCATTTCAGTTCCGCCCTGTAAACTAAAGGCATAAGCCGAGCCCAAGGCTAAGTGGTTGGAGGCATTTTCATCAAAAAGTGTATTGAAGAAAATAATACCCGATTGTGAAATCGGCGATGGATCCGGCACTAATGCAACTTCCCCTAAACTTTTAGCCCCTTCATCGGTAGCTAGTAATTTAGCTAAAACTTCTTGACCTTCTTCAGCGGAAAAATCAACGACTTTCCCATCTTTAAAGGTGAATTTCATCCCAGAAATAATTGAACCAGCGTAACTTAATGGTTTCGTACTGGAGATTACACCGTCAATACGGCGGAAATCTGGGGCAGTGAAAACTTCCTCAGTCGGCATGTTGGCCATAAATTCTTCTCCACGAGCGTTAAAGCTACCTGCACCTTCCCAAAGGTGATTTTCTGGCAGACCGATAATTAGATCCGTACCAGGGGCTGTATAATGCAGGGCAGAAAATTGCTCTTTGTTTAGTTCTTCTGCTTTATTGCGTAATGTTTCATCGTGTTTTTTCCAAGCAGCAATGGGATCTTTTGTATCAATTCGCGTTGTTTTAAAGATTTCATCCCACAATTTTGCTTGCGCTTTTTCAGCTTCAAGTTCAGGAAAGACTTTTTGCGCCCATTCTTTTCCAGCGGCTGCGACAACTGTCCAACTAACTTTATTGGCTTGTGTTGCTTTTCGTAGGCCCATCATTGCTTTGCCACTAGCAGCTTGATAAGTTGCTACGCGATTGGCGTCGACACCAGCTAATGCCCCTGGATCAGAAGAAACAACACTAATGCGGCTTGCTCCTTTTTTTAGCCAGTCTTCTGTTTGCTCGACTTTATAAGCAGGAATATTTTCTAAACGTTCTTCATCAGCATGAAGTAAGAATTCCCGTTGAATTTGATCATCTGTCCACTGGACTAAAACTTCTGCTGCACCTAACGCGTAAGCTTTTTGCGTGATTAGGCGAGCTAAAGGCGCTTGGTCGACACTAATTTGTAAAACGACGGTATGGCCTTTTGAAACATTCACGCCCACTGCCACAATTAGCTCAGCGTATTTTGCTAAATTGGTATTAAAATCTGTCATAAAAAAAACCTCCAAATTCTTTTAAGAAGTGACAAAATATAGCTCTAATTGTCAATTTTCAAACTATTTAAATAATATCATTTTACAAAATTAAAGACAATGAAAGGGCTTGTTTTCCGTTTTATCGTCTTTTTTAAAAAATATTTTTTATAAAGCAAAAATAGTTGTCGTTTTCTTTTTGCAAAGACAAAAAACATGGTACAATATTAATATAACAAAAAAACGATAAGACTAAAGGAAAAGGGAGTTAAAAAATAATGGCAAGAAAGAAAACAATCACCCGTGATCAGATTTTGAATGCGGCCTATGATGTCGTTGCTACTGATGGTTTTTCCCGTTTCACTGCCCGAAATATTGCGGCAAAAATGAAGTGTTCAACACAGCCAATTTATTTGGAATTTAAAAACATGGAAGATCTTAAAATGGCGTTGATCAAAAAACTACACGATTACTTAGCAACTGAGATTTTTCCAGTAGAACACACTGGAGAAAATATTGTTGATTTAGCTTTGAATTATATTGGTTTTGCGACAGAACATAAGCGCTTGTATCGGGCGATGTATTTAGAAGAGTACGGTGGTGGAAAAGAGATGCAGGAATTTTCTTTCCAATATTTTTCTAATGCGGTAAAAGCTGATTTGGCCTTTAAAGATTTGGCAGACAGTGAAATTGAATCGTTGCATACTGGTTGTTGGATTGTCGCAACTGGAATTGCGGCCTTGAAATCATCCGGAATTATTAACCCAACAGAAGAGCAAATTATTGCCTTAATGCGGGACACAATCAAACAAATTGTGGAAAGAAAAGAGCCACTAGAAATTAATTATTAATTAGAGCGTAAAAATAAAAAAACCAAAAGATTAGCTCCTCATGCAAGTTGTGTTCTTTGTAACCTAGTATTTGGTTAGAACACGAGCAAATCTTTTGGTTCTTTTTTGACGAAATCAAGCAAATATCATCTTGGTGTGTAGCTTTAAAAAATAGTTCGTCAAAGTATGCGAAATTTTCAAAAATACAAGAAACAATTTCAAAAAATCCTATGCTAATTTTTTGAGAACTGAGGGCAGTTTGTAGGCTTCTCTAATAATAGAGCTAGTTATCCCAAAGCTGTGACGAGTTTTTTAGCGAAGTCTTCTAAATTGTCGATATCTTCTGCTTCAACATTTAGGTCCACTTTAATTGAGTCAGCGCCTTTTGTTGCACCGCTTTTTTCAAAAGCTTGCTCAAAATCATCAACTGACTTGGCAAAGTCGTCATAAAAAGTATCCCCAGAACCGCAGACACCATAAATTTTTCCAGCTAAGTCCAATTCTTGCAGTTCTTCGTAGAAATCAACAATCTCATCAGGAAGTTCGCCATCGCCATAAGTATAAGTTGCGACAACACAAATATCTGCTTCTTCAAACTCGGTTGCGTCAACTTGTGTACACTCATCAACTGTAACATCAATATTTAAATTTTCTAATGCTTCTGCCACAACATCGGCAATCTCTTCGGTATTGCCGGTTAAACTGGCGTAGACAATTTTTGCTAAGGTCATTTCAGCCACTCCTTTAAGTAAAAATTAAACTATCGTTTCTCATGATTTTCCTGAAGTTCGTAACGATTATAACAAAAGTAAGGTACCTTGCCTACTATTGTGTTATTTGAATATTTGGCGAAAACCGGTGCCTGTGGTAGAATAATAAAGGTTTAAAGATAAAAAAATCTTTTTTTATCATCTTTTATTTGTACGATTAGTTTAAAAGGAATCTTTATTTAAAAGGAGACGACAGTATGATTACATTAAAATCTGCTAGAGAAATTGAAGCAATGCGAGAATCTGGTGCGTTGTTGGCAGATGTTCACAAACATTTACGTGATTTTATTAAACCAGGTATCACAAGTTGGGATATTGAGGTTTTTGTTCGTGATTTTATTGAAAGCCATGGTGGCGTAGCCGCGCAAATTGGTTTTGAAGGCTACAAATACGCAACTTGTGTCAGCATTAACTCAGAAATTTGTCATGGTTTCCCTCGTAAGAAGCCTTTACACACAGGAGATTTAGTTAAGGTAGATATGTGTGTGGACTTAAAAGGCGCAATGTCAGACTCTTGTTGGGCTTATGTGGTTGGCAGTGCAACGCCAGAAGTTGAAAAATTAATGGCTGTTACGAAAAAGGCTTTGTATTTAGGCATTGACCAAGCACAAGTAGGAAATCGGATTGGCGATATCGGCCATGCTATTCAAACCTATGTAGAAAAAGAAGGCTTCGGTGTTGTGCGAGACTTTATCGGTCATGGCATTGGGCCAACCATTCATGAAGCACCAGCTGTTCCTCATTTTGGTGAAGCCGGTAAAGGGTTGCGCTTAAAAGAAGGAATGGTGATTACCATTGAACCAATGGTAAATACTGGTACTTGGAAAATGAAAATGGATCCGAATGGCTGGACGGCTTATACATTAGACGGTGGTTTGAGTTGTCAGTATGAACATACAATTGCCATCACAAAAGCAGGACCACAAATTTTGACTTCCCAAGGCGAAGAAGGTACGTATTAATTTGAGTAACGGAGTAGGCAAGTGCCTTTTGGTGCTTGCTTATTCTGAAATTTAATTTAAGAAAATAATTAACAATCTCGATAAGCGATAGGTTTGTCGTGATTGTTAATTACTTTCTTACTATCAAGTGTTTCATTTACCTAGTTAGCGACATTTCTTTTGCAAAAAAATTAAAGGAGTGCCAGATGAAGTTTGTTGAAAAAATAAAGAACAACGAAAAATTAATGCGGTTTTTCACCATTGTAAAAAATCGGTTTAGTGATGCTCAAATCGGAAATAACGCAGTCATTGTTGCGTATTATTTACTATTGTCACTTTTTCCCCTCTTAATTGCGGTGGGGAATTTATTACCTTTTCTAAAAATTGATCCAAATTCTATCTTGCCTTATGTTAAAGATATTATTCCCCAAGAGGTTTATACTTTTATTGGTCCAGCAATCAAAAGCCTTTTGACCCAAGGTTCTGGTGGTGTCTTGTCGATTTCAGCACTAGCTGCCTTATGGTCAGCTAGTAAAAGTATTAATGGTCTGCAAACGGCTATGAACAGTGCCTATGGCGTGAATGATCGTAAAAATTTTATTGCTGTACGAATTGTTTCTGTAATTGTAATTGTCTTACTTTTAGTCGCCATGGTTGGTGTAACAGTCGTATTAGGTCTTGGTCGCATGTTGTTAGATGGCTTACAACCAATACTTGGTTTTTCAGGCCAGATTATCGACACCTTCCAGCGCTTCAAGTGGCCCCTAACAATTGTTGCTTTACTAGCGATTATGATGATTATTTATTGGATTGTACCAAACGCTAAAGTCAAGTTAATGACCACTTGGCCAGGAGCTGTGGTGGCGACGATTGGCTGGATGGTCTTGGGACAAGCATTTGGTTTGTATGCGCAATTTTTCGCTGCCAAAGTCAGCGGTTATCAAATTATTGGTAGCTTTATCGTCTTAATGTTGTGGTTGAATATGGCTGCAACGATAATTATTTTAGGCGGTATTACCAATGCAATTATTGCAGAGTATATTACCGGACAAGAAGTTCAAGATCGGAAAGGACCATTAACCAAGCTTAGCAAAAAAATTGAAGCTAAAATTGGCAAAGATGATTCCAAGAACTCTTCTAAGTAAAGAAAGCGAGAAAACACGATGACCTTTACCTTTCGTTTTATTATAAGGCTCTTTTTAACAATGATTATCTCTTTGGTTTTGACACCTATTATTAAACTTTTGGCTTTTAAAATTGGATCAGTGGATAAACCTGGGGCGAGAAGAATTAACACCAAAACGATGCCAACAGCTGGTGGCTTGAGTATTTTTATTTCATTTTCGATTGCAGTGCTTTGGGAATTTAATGATACGTTACCGATTGGAAAAGTTTGGCCAATGATTTTAGGTGCATTAATCATTGTTATTACCGGCTTAATTGATGATGTTTTTGAATTAACCCCACTGCAAAAGACACTAGGGATAACGTTAGCCGCTTTGGAGGCTTACTTCATTGGGGGCATTGAAATTAATACCTTTAGTTTGCCATTTTTTGGTCGCTTTGAATTAGGTTGGTTGAGTTTACCGGTAACATTATTGTGGATTTTAGCAATAACCAATGCTGTCAATCTTATTGATGGTTTGGATGGTTTAGCGGCTGGGATTTCCATTATTGGATTAACGACAATCGGGTTGATTAGTTACTTTTTCTTACCGCGTACGGGTGTTTTTTTAGCAATTATTATCTTTAGCCTGGTAGCTGCTATCCTTGGTTTTTTTCCGTATAATTTTCATCCAGCGACAATTTATCTAGGCGATACAGGAGCACTTTTTTTAGGTTATATGATTGCGATTTTATCTTTACAAGGATTGAAAAATGCCACATTTATCACGATTTTAACACCAATGTTTATTTTGGGCGTGCCAATTACAGACACTGTTTACGCGATGATTCGCCGTAAGTTTAATAAACAACCTATTTCTTCGGCTGATAAAATGCATTTACATCATCGCCTGCTTTCTTTAGGTTTTACCCATCGCGGGGCAGTGCTGACAATTTATGCGTTAGCCTTAGTTTTTTCTTTTATTGCTTTATTAATGAATTATGCGAGTACCTGGGCGACGGTTTTGCTAATTCTCTTTACTGCTATTGGTTTAGAATTATTTATTGAATTAATTGGTTTGGTGGGAGAAAATCGACAACCGTTAATGTGTGCTTTGAAATTTTTAGGCAATCGCCGTTTTCGGCAAGATGTTTTAAACAAACATCCAGAAGATAAAGAGGATAAATAATAAGGAGTTTTGCTTAGTTGCGAAACTTCTTTTTTTTACGCTTGACATATGAATTTGCATTCATTTATAATACATATGAAAATATATTCATGTAAACGATTGTAAAGGAGTGGTTAAAATGGAATTAAAATATCAATTAAATGGTTTGGATTGTGCAAATTGTGCCGCTAAAATCGAACGCGCAATAGCAAAAGTAGATGGAGTGAGTAAGGCACAAGTGGATTTTATGCAAGCAAGCTTAGCGATTGATTGCGATGAAAAAAATGCAGAAGCCATTGAGATAACAAGTAAGCAACTTATAAAAAAAATTGAGCCAGATGTAACGATGATAAAAAAAGATACAGTTAGCCAAAAACATCATCACGATCATGGAAACAAAAACGCAAAAGTATTAGTGACAAGAATTTTACTTACAACGCTAGCACTGTCATTACTACTTTTTTTGCAACTTACAGATCCTTGGAATACAATTTTGTACGCAGCCGTCTATCTTTTAATCGGCTATGACATTGTGAAAACGGCAGTTACAAATTTATTTTCTGGTCAAGTTTTTGATGAAAACTTTTTGATGACCATTGCAACAATTGGCGCTTTTTTTATTGGAGATCACACAGAAGCGGTATTGGTTATGCTCTTATATCAAATCGGTGAGTGTTTCCAAGACTATGCGGTGGGAAAATCTCGCAAAAATATTAAAGCCTTAATGGATGTACGTCCAGACGTTGCACGTTTAGTTACAAAAAATGAGTCGGTAATGGTGAAACCTGAAACAGTTAAGATAGGAGAGCTGGTTCAGGTCAATCCTGGTGAGAAGATTCCTTTGGATGGGATTGTAAAAACAGGGAGTGGCTATTTGGATACTTCTGCTTTGACAGGTGAGTCCATGCCACAAGCCGTAGCCGTCGGTGATCAGGTGTTGAGTGGTTGTATTAACAAAGATACTACTTTAATCGTGGAAGTAACGAAAAATTTTGGTCAGTCAACGGTCAGCAAAATTTTAGATTTAGTAGAGAATGCCAGTAGTCAAAAAGCACCAGCAGAACGATTTATTACAAAATTTGCACGTGTCTACACGCCAATTGTTGTAGTTTTAGCGCTCCTATTAGCCATAGTTCCAACGCTATTTGTCGGTGATTTTCAAGAATGGTTATACCGAGCCTTAACTTTCTTAGTTATTTCTTGTCCTTGTGCGTTGGTTATTTCAGTGCCGCTCAGTTTCTTTGGTGGTATCGGAGGTGCTAGCCGTGCCGGAATTTTAATCAAAGGATCAAATTATTTAGAAACCTTAGCAAAAGTTAACACAGTTGTTTTTGATAAAACAGGTACTTTAACTAAAGGTGAATTTGCTGTTACTAAAGTAGTGGTTGAAAAAAGTGAAATTCCTGTTTTAGCCTATGCCAGTGCTTTAGAACAAAATTCAAGTCATCCCATTGCACGTTCAATAGTTTTAGCGGCAAAAGATGAAAAAATACCTGCTGTAAGTGCAAGTAAAGAGATTGCCGGCTTTGGTGTCAGCGGCATAATTGAGGGAAAAGAAGTTTTTGCTGGAAATGATAAATATTTAAAAGAGCATCATATTGCTTTACCCAAAGTAAGCAGTTTAGGCACCGTTGTTTACTTAGTAGTCAACGGCCAATTGGCTGGCTATTTGGTAGTAAACGATCAGATTAAACCAGAAGCTAAAGGTGCAGTCAACAAATTAAAAGCACTTGGGGTCAAACAAACAGTTATGTTAACCGGTGACCGCAAAGCAGTTGCCGCAAGTGTAGGCGAAACATTAGGTTTAGATCAAGTTTATGCCCGTCTTTTACCACAAGATAAAGTTAGCCATGTAGAAAAATTGCGTGAAAATGATAATAAGGTTGCCTTTGTGGGAGATGGAATTAATGATGCGCCGGTTTTAGCAACAGCTGATATTGGGATTGCAATGGGTGGCTTAGGAAGTGATGCAGCCATCGAAGCAGCAGATGCTGTAATCATGGATGATAACCCGGTTAAAATTGCTACGGCAATCAAAATAGCCCGTAAAACATTAAAAATTGTAAAGCAAAATATTATTTTTGCCCTCACTATCAAAATTTTCTTTTTGATTTTAGGTGCTGCCGGTTTTGTTGCAATGGGATGGGCTGTCTTTGCTGATGTGGGGGTCACTTTAATTGCAGTTTTAAATGCGATGCGCTGTTTAAAAACACCAAAGCTTTAAAATAAGTTATGGGCTCGTTTCATTTGCTCTTAGTCCTACATTCATCTAAAATGAAAAAGAAGATCGCCTATTTTCATTATTGTTTTGTACAATGAAAATAGGTATAAGTAGGAGGAGTTCATATGAAAATCAAAGAAAAAATTGCTGAAACTGTAACTGAAACAGCTGAAAAAGTTCGTTATATGTTAAAAAATGATGATTACTTTATCAACGTTTCTAAAAAGGGACTAGACGTAAAAAAAGCACGTCCAACCAAGCACACAATTAAATGGCGGGCTAAAAACTATTAAAAAAATGAAAAGTATCTGATTAAAAAAGGCTCTGGCGAAAAAGTTGTAAAAATTTTCTCCAGAGCCTTTTATTTCTCAATTTCAATACCTAAAACAGTTAAATGGCCGTTACCAACTAGTTTAATAACCAATTTGGCCAGATGTTCTGGTGTCATTTGTGAATCTGTTGTTAGCCACCAATGTAAAGTGCCGATAAAAATGGAGGTCATATATTCGATAATAAAGTCCATGGGCACTTCAATTTCATTTTCGGTAATTTTTAAACGGTTAAAGACGTCGGCATATTGTTCATTTAATATGTCGGCAATTTTTTTACGTAAAATTTCATTTGCCGAAGCGTCCATAATCGTCAGATAGAATTTGCGATTTTCATGGATATTCCGATAAATTTTAGTCATAACGACTTCGATTTGTTTGACTTTAATCCGATTGCCTTTTACCAATTCGGCAGGATTTAAAACTGAGGTAAAGGCGGTTAGCGCATAATCGAAAATTGTTTCGTACAGGTCTTGCTTGTCTTTGTAGTGGGCATAAAAAGTCGCACGGTTGATCATTGCCTGATCGGCAATATCTTGTACGGTAACTTGTTCATACCC
Organism: Enterococcus montenegrensis; assembly: GCF_029983095.1. Classification (NCBI taxonomy): domain Bacteria; kingdom Bacillati; phylum Bacillota; class Bacilli; order Lactobacillales; family Enterococcaceae; genus Enterococcus; species Enterococcus montenegrensis. The sequence goes on along the minus strand of NZ_CP120467.1, from coordinate 1,854,484 downwards.
ATTTTTTTCCACCAAATGAATAAACGCTTCAATAATCATTTTATTTGTGCGTTTAACGCGTAAGTCAGTTTTTTTCATTGAAATTTCCTTTCTAGATAAGCAACAAAAAACGTAAGTTTGTTGCTTATGTCACAAACTGCTTTTGTTTGTGTATTGTCAAAAAGTGAGCAAGAATTTAAAATAGACATGAGTATTATATCAGACGGGTTGTAAGTTAATCAACAAGCTGTTGTATAAAAAGGGTGATACATATGAAATTAAAAGCAGGTATTGATGTCGGTTCTACGACGGTTAAATTAGTCATTTTAAATGAAAAAAATGAAACAATTTTCGCAAAATACGAACGTCACTTTTCGGATGTGAAAAAAGCGACAAATAAAATTTTGTCTGAAGGTCAAGCAGTAATCAAAGATACTCCCGTATCTTTACAAATTACCGGTTCTGGTGGGATGGGTCTGGCAGAAGTTTTAGAAATTCCCTTCGTGCAAGAAGTAATTGCTTGTACCAAAACGGTTGAAACAATTATCCCTCAAACAGATGTCGTCATTGAATTAGGTGGTGAGGATGCTAAAATCACCTTTTTTGAAGGGGCATTAGAGCAACGCATGAATGGTAGTTGTGCCGGTGGTACCGGTGCTTTTATCGATCAGATGGCGGTACTTTTAAAAACGGATGCCAATGGGGTTAATGAATTGGCAAAAAATTATCAAACAATTTATCCTATTGCTTCTCGGTGTGGTGTCTTTGCTAAAACCGATGTTCAGCCTTTAATTAATGAAGGCGCTGATAAAGCAGATATTGCAGCGAGTATTTTTCAAGCAGTGGTTAATCAGACAATTGCAGGCCTTGCAGCAGGACGAAAAATCAAAGGGAAAGTTGCCTTTTTAGGTGGTCCTTTGTATTTTATGTCTGAACTAAGAAAACGGTTTGTTGAGACGTTAAATATCGCCCCAGAAGATATTGTTTTTCCTGAAAATCCACAACTATTTGTGGCGATGGGGGCAGCTTTGTTTGCTAAAGAAGGTGAGGCTACCACGTTAGCAAATTTATTGGACCGCTTAGAAAATGGACAACAAGACCAATTAAAGCCTACCGATACATTACAACCCTTATTTAGTAGTGATGCGGAGTTAACAGAATTTAGAACACGTCACGGCCAAGCAACAGCAGAAGAAAAAGATTTGACTACACATCAAGGCGCAGCATTTTTAGGAATCGATGCAGGTTCAACCACAACAAAAGTGGTGTTAATTGATGATGCGGGTCGGATATTATTTTCTTTTTACGGTAACAATGAAGGCCAGCCACTCGAAACAACCATGGCAGTTTTAACCGATCTTTATCAGAAAATGCCAGCTGATGTTTTTGTCGGAAAAGCAGCAGTAACAGGTTACGGAGAACATCTCATCAAAAATGCGTTGAAAGTCGATATTGGCGAAGTCGAAACCATGGCTCACTACAAAGCAGCCAATCATTTTCAACCAGGTGTAGACTTTATCTTGGATATTGGTGGCCAAGATATGAAAGCTATGACGATTAAAGATGGTGTTTTATCTTCCATTCAGTTAAATGAAGCGTGCTCATCTGGTTGCGGTTCTTTCATCGAAACGTTTGCTAAATCGCTAAATTACGATGTAAAAGATTTTGCCCTTGCAGCCACACAATCACAAGCGCCGGTAGATTTAGGTTCTCGTTGTACGGTTTTCATGAATTCAAAGGTAAAACAAGTCCAAAAAGAAGGTGCCAGTGTTGGCGATATTTCAGCAGGACTTTCTTATTCGGTCATCAAAAATGCCATTTATAAAGTAATTAAGATTCGTCGCCCTGATGAATTGGGAGAAAAAATTGTCTGCCAAGGAGGAACATTTTACAACGAAGCGGTTTTACGTGCTTTTGAAGAAATTTCTGGGCGTCAAGTTGTCAGACCTTCTATTGCAGGGTTAATGGGTGCTTATGGTGCCGCATTAATCGCATTAGAAAATTATGATATTGCTGAAGAAAGCACGATTTTAGATGCCGAAGAATTAGCGACGTTTACTGCTGAAAAAGAATTCACCCATTGCAATTTGTGTGAAAATAAATGTCAATTAACGGTCACGATTTTTTCTGATGGACGTCAATTTATAACAGGAAATCGCTGTGAACGCGGAGCAAAAATCAAAATTAAAAAAGAAGATCGTCGCGTCAATTTAATAGATTATAAATACAAACGTCTTTTCAAATACCGTCCATTGCGGAAAAAAGATGCGCTAAGAGGTGTGGTGGGGATTCCTCGAGTCTTGAATATGTATGAAAATTATCCTCTATGGCATACGTTATTTACAGATTTAGGTTTTAGAGTCCAACTTTCACCCCGATCAAATAAAGCGTTGTATGAACAAGGAATGGAAACGATTCCAAGTGATACCGCTTGTTATCCAGCTAAAATTACTCACGGTCATATTCAAGCTTTGATTGACAAAGAAGTACCACTGATTTTTTACCCTGGTGTGGTTTTTGAACGGCAAGAAAGTCCAGAAGCAGACAATCATTTTAATTGTCCCATTGTGCAAAGTTATCCCGATGTTATTCGCAACAATGTTGATGATATTCGCGAAGGTAAAGTTGATTACCGCAATCCTTTCTTGAACTTAGCAAATGAGGCTGCGGTAATTGAGGTCTTGAGCAAAACCTTTGCAGATTTGGGGATCACAAAAGAAGAAATGGCTGCTGCTGTTCACCATGGTTTTGCAGAATTGGAAAACTTTAAACAAGACATTCGCAATAAAGGTGAAGAAACTTTGGCCATGTTACAAGCCAAAGGAGAACGTGGTATCGTTATTTCTGGCCGTCCGTATCATTTGGATCCTGAAATTAATCATGGTATCAGTGAAGTTATTACCCAAGAAGGTTTCCATGTTTTAACCGAAGATAGTATTTCTCATCTAAGTGATGTTGGTAATTTGCGCGTGGTAAATCAATGGGTTTATCATTCCCGCCTCTACGCGGCAGCACGTGTGGTGGCAAAATCTAAAAATCTTGAATTAGTGCAATTGAATTCCTTTGGCTGTGGTTTGGATGCGGTGACAACTGACCAAGTCGAAGAAATCATGGACCAGTATGGGAAAATTTATACGGTGCTAAAAATTGATGAAGGCTCGAATTTAGGTGCGATTCGGATTCGCTTGCGTTCATTAAAAGCAGCAGTGAAGGAACGGGATAAACAAGACTTCACGCCAACAAAACGCTACGATGAGCCAGAAAAAATCGTCTTTACTAAAGATATGCGTAAAAAACATACTTTACTATTGCCGATGCTTAGTCCGATCCATCAAGATGGACTAGTTGATGAAGCCTTAAAAGCTTCGGGGTATAATGTGGTTTGTTTACCTGCAGAAGATAAAGATGCTGTAAATGTTGGCTTGAAATACGTGAATAACGATGCATGTTACCCTGCCATTATCTCAATTGGTCAATTAGTGGAGGCATTAGAAAGTGGTGCTTACGATTTAAACAATACTAGTGTGATGATGACACAAACTGGTGGGGGATGTCGTGCGACAAATTATATTCCGCTCTTACGCAAAGCTTTAAATGATGCTGGCTTCCCACAAGTGCCAGTCGTTTCAGTGTCGATGGGAAATAAAGGAGTCGAATCAAATCCAGGTTTCAAATTTACCCTGCCGATGTTAAAACGAATTGTAGTTGCCTTTTTATATGGTGATTTATTTGAACGGGTGGTTTATCGCACTCGTCCTTACGAACTTAAAAAAGGTCAAATTGATCAAATGCACGCAGATTGGTTGAAAAAAGTAGCTAAAAATGTACGCAATGGTTCATTGACCCAGTTTAATCGCAATATGAAAAAAATTATCGCTGATTTTGATACTGTCCCTTTGTCTGATGCCGTGAAACCCAAAGTCGGTGTAGTTGGGGAAATCTTAGTGAAATATTCACCAACGGCCAATAATGATATTGTGCGCTTACTAGAAGCAGAAGGGGCTGAAGCCGTAGTTCCAGATATTATTGGTTTTATGAATTATTCTTTATACAATCAAATTTGGAAGTATGAGAATTTGGGAATGGCCAAAAAAGGGAAAGTTTTAGCTGAATTTGGGATTCGTTTAATCGAAATGGTTGAACGTCCGATGGATAAAGCACTGCGAGCTTCAGAGCGCTTTGATGGTATTCAGTCTATTTACGATTTAGCAGCAGATGCCAGCAAAGTTTTATCCATTGGAAATCACACGGGTGAGGGCTGGTTTTTAACTGGGGAAATGATTGAGTTGTTAAAAACGGGTGTTAATAATATTGTTTGTATGCAACCTTTTGGCTGTTTGCCAAACCATGTAGTTGGTAAAGGCGTTATTAAAGAATTGCGTCATCAATATCCAAAAGCTAACATCGCTGCGATTGATTATGATCCAGGTGTGTCTTTAGTAAATCAATTAAATCGAATTCGTTTAATGATGGCCACAGCCAATAAAATGTTAACAGAAGAAGAACTTTCGGTTTAAAAATGACAGTAAATATCTGTACCAAAATAAAAGTGTAAAAGTAAATAGTGAAAAAAGTCTTGGAAAGATAGCTAATTTCCAAGGCTTTTTTGTGATAAAGGAGAAGAAAAACAGCTGAAAAGTTTGCTAATTAGGTATATACCAGTTATAATGATGATACGATTTGAGTGGAAATATTACATCAAATGTGATCTTAATTGAAGGAGAAATAATGAATGTCTGATAGTTTACCAATTTATATTCAGATTCACGACCAAATCAAAACTAAAATTGAAAAAGGGGTCTGGCAAATCGGAGACCGCTTGCCATCAGAACGGGAGTTGGCTACTCAATTTAGTGTTAGTCGGATGACCTTGCGCCAAGCAATCCAAACTTTGGCAGATGAAGGGATTTTGGAAAGAAAAATCGGATCTGGAACTTATGTGGCACGACAAAAAGTCCAAGAAAAAATGACTGGCACGACTAGTTTTACTGAAATTATGCTATCTCAAGGCAGAAAGCCTTCTAGTAAAGTAGTTTCTTATTTTATGACGGCGCCAAGTTCTTCAGAAATGGAGAAATTAAAATTGGCCCCAGAAGAAGGTATTTTACGAATGGAGCGAATTCGTTATGCTGATGATGTTCCAATCTGTTTTGAAGTTGCCAGCATTCCAGAGCATTTAATTAAAGAATATAGTAAAGCCGAAATTACGACTTCTTTTTATAAAACTTTAGAAGAAAAAGGCGGTTTAAAAATTGGCGGTGCAAATCAAACGGTTTCTGCCATGTTAGCTTCAGAGCAAATTGCCGAATTTTTGAAGATTAAACGTGGGGATGCAATTTTGCGGATGCGTCAAGTTTCGTATCTAGATGACGGTGCTCCTTTTGAATATGTGAGAACCCAGTATGTTGGCAATCGATTTGAATTTTATTTAGAAAAATAAAAGCCTAAGTTTGTAGCCAAAAAGTACAGCTGTTTTTACAGCGTACTTTTTGGCATAAACGAAGGCTTTTTATGCTAGCAAAATTTCGTTATAAGTTTTTTGACCATAAAAAAACTGTACTTGACCGCTTAACAATTCAGTGATACTTGCTTCAAAGGCGGCCACACTTTCTTCATCGATTGAGCAGACAACCACTACCTCATCGGTAAAGAGTGTCTCTTTTATCGCTAGCTGGTTGTTTTCCAAGTAGTTTTGCAACTTTCCTAGTAAGGGATAAGCAATTGTTAGTGAAACTTCTTGCTGGAGTTTTCCTTCAACGATACCAATTTCATCAATTCCATGAGAAACAGCATGAGAATAAGCGCGAATTAATCCCCCCGCTCCTAATTTTGTCCCGCCAAAGTAGCGAGTAACAACCGCTGCAACGTTGATTAAATCTTTTTTGACTAACACTTCTAACATGGGGATGCCAGCAGTTCCACTAGGTTCACCATCATCATTACTACGTTTGATTTCACTTTTGTCCCCGACTACAAAAGCGCTGCAATTATGGGTAGCTTTCCAATGTTCTTTTTTTACACGTTGAATAAATAGTTTAGCTTCATCTTCTGTTTCCACTCGTTTTAATGAGCAAATAAAACGAGATTTTTTAATTTCAATTTCGGCTACCCCGTCTTTTTGAATCGTTAAATAGTGATCTATCATGAAGGTACTCCTTAGCTTGACTTTTATTTTTAGTATAAAAAAAATACCAACAAGTTGCAAATAGCTATTGGTTGCACTTTTAACCTTATTTAAGCGATAATTAGGAGAGGTGATCAGCATGGCACGAAAATATGACGTTATTACACATTATTTGAAAACAAATGGCGGGTCGCAAGTAACACTGACCTTTACTCAATTTGATGAACTATTATTTCCTGCTAGTGGTCTGCCCAAAAGTGCTCGTAAAACCAAAGAATGGTGGGCCAATGATTATCATTACCCTGAAAAAGGGGCGTATGCATGGTTAAATGCCGGCTATGAAGTCGTTTATGTTAATTTGGATAAAGAATTTAGCGTTTTTAATAAACTCGTCAAAGCCAAGTGGTTGCTGGCGGGGGACAAGTAGTAAGCGTTGACAAAAAATATTGTTATCTTATAATTGACGTAAGCCTAAGTTAAGCTTAAAGATTACATAAGGAGGAAATAAAATGGCTAAAAAAACAATTATGTTAGTTTGTTCGGCTGGGATGAGTACCAGTTTATTAGTTACAAAAATGCAAAAAGCAGCAGAAGCACAAGGTGTTGAAGCAGATGTCTTTGCGGTATCTGCCTCAGATGCGGATAATTCAATTGAAAGCAAACCCGTTGACGTTATGTTATTAGGACCACAAGTTCGCTTTATGAAAGGCGACTTTGAAAAACGCTTAGCACCAAAAGGAATTCCACTTGATGTCATCAATATGGCCGATTATGGCATGATGAATGGCGAAAATGTTTTAAAACAAGCCATGACGTTAATCGAAAATAAATAATAGTATAAAAAGGTGAACCAAACGTTAAATTTAACGTTTGGTTCACCTTTTTTTATCCTTTCTGCGTACCTATTTTTGAGGTGAAAAAAATGGAATTTTATCCTGGCTATCAGTACTTGGTAACAAAAGCAGAAGTAAGAAAAAACTCAGCACTGTCTTTTCAAAAGGCGATTACAGTTGATGGAGTTTTTTTACGTTGTCGTCGCTGCAATACTAAATTTTTAAAATCAGAAAATCAATTGCCCGATGGCCGTCATTACTGCCGTGCGTGTATGGCATTTGGTCGCGTTACTTCTAGCCATTATTTAGGTGTGCTGCCACTAGCAAACCCGAAAAAAAAGACAGTAGACTTGATTTTTTGCGGACAACTGACTGCTGCGCAGAAAAAAATCAGTCAAGGATTAGTAGAAAATTTTAAACAACAGCGAGCCAGTTTAGTTTATGCAGTCACTGGAGCCGGTAAAACCGAAATGTTATTTGACTTACTTCATTATTGTTTAGCTAAAGGCCTGAGTGTGGCATTTTGTAGTCCGCGTGTTGATGTCTGTTGTGAAATTCAGCCTCGTTTGCAAGCTGTATTTCCAAAGCTTGAAATCGGGTTGCGTCATTATGGTGCTAAACCCTATCAGCCAACTTCGCTTTTGGTTTGTACGACCCACCAATTACTCTATTTTAAAGCAGCATTTCATTTGATTGTCGTTGATGAAATTGATGCCTTTCCTTACGCTGGTGATCAGAGACTACATTTTGCTGTAAACAATGCCTTACACAAAACAGGTTCTTGTGTCTTTTTAAGTGCGACCCCTAGTGAAACTGAAATTAAAGCTGCTCAAAAGACAGGGGGGTTATTTTGTCTACCTGCACGATTTCATCGTCGCCAGTTACCTCTTCCAAAACTAATAAGAATCAAGACACAAAAATTACCACTATCCTACCGAATTAAAAAGAAGTTTTTAAGTCAAGTGATGCAATTATTACAACACAATCATTTACTCTTATTTTGCGCCACAGTACAGCAAGTGTTGGCCATGGAAAAATTTCTCAAAATGGAATTAGGCGACGTCGCTGTTGGCAGTGTGCATGCGGCAGATTGTGAGCGCCAAACAAAAGTAAAACGTATGCGACAAAATAAATTTCAAATTTTTTGCTGTTCGACTGTCATGGAACGCGGTGTGACCTTTGCCAATGTTTCTGTTTTGGTTTTTGGTGCAGATCATCTAATTTTTACCCAAGCTACCCTCTTACAGATTGCTAGAAGAGCGGATCGTAAAGGTGATTTTTCAAATAGCGAGGTTGTTTTTTATTTTACGCAAATGACAAACGCAATCAGAAAAACGCTTCAAACAACTAAAAACTTGAATCAGCAAGCAAAAAAGGCAGGGTTGCTTAATGAAATGTAGTAATTGTCAGCAAAAAATTAGCCGTAATCTTTTGATACAAGAAATCATCTTTCCTTGGTTACTTGCAAATGAAGAATTATGCGAAGACTGTCTGGCTCGCTTTCAAAAAATTGAAGCTAAGCGCGCCTGTGAAGGGTGCATGCGTCCAAATTGCGATGAACTTTGCCAAGATTGTCAAAAATGGCGAAAAATGTATCCTGACTTTGTTCTTTATCACCAAGCACTTTATCACTATAATGATGCTTTTAAAGAATGGTTGTATCGCTATAAATTTGAAGGGGATTATCCATTGTGTCACACGTTTTCTTTATCGGTAAAGCAAGCACTAAAGAGGTATCGTGACTTTATTATTGTTCCGTTGCCGTTATCGAAAGAACGTCAAAAAGAGCGTGGCTTTAATCAAGTAGAAGAACTATTGAAGGCTGCTGGGATTACTTATGAAAATATTTTAATTCGTAAACAACACGATCCTCCGCAAGCAAGTAAAAAAAGAACGGAACGGCTGGGTTTAAAACAACCTTACATTATCAAAAAAGATGTGATAATTTCAGGACGTAAATTTTTGTTAGTAGACGATGTTTATACGACAGGACGTACGCTTTACCATGGCGTAGCACTTTTATACGCCCACAATGCAAAGGCCGTTGCAACTTTTACATTGGCACGTTAAAGCCTTATGTTAGGCGTCATGAATAGATTTGAGAAATTCATGAATTTGTTAGCGTTTAACTTTGCAAATAGGTTAGAGTTCGCTATAATAATAGTAAGAAGAAGGCAAAAGAGTGGTCCTTTTACCTTCTTTAGTGGTAGACGAAAGGGGCAATTGTTATGTTTAGATACAATGTACGCGGAGAAAATATTGAAGTTACAGAAGCTATTCGCGATTATGTAGAGAAAAAAGTCGGTAAGTTGGAGCGTTACTTTACAGATGCGCCCGATGCAACGGCTCATGTGAACTTAAAGGTTTATACTGAAAAAACAGCGAAAGTGGAAGTGACAATCCCACTACCATATTTGGTATTGCGCGCAGAAGAAACTTCACCAGATTTATATGCAAGTATCGATTTGGTCGTTGATAAACTAGAACGTCAAATTCGTAAATTCAAAACAAAAATCAATCGTAAATCTCGTGAAACAGCAGTTCCTGCAGCAGAAGCAGCGGTTTTATTTAACAATGAAGCAGGTGACGATGAAACAGAAGCAGCATTAGATATCGTCCGCACCAAACGCTTATCATTAAAACCAATGGACAGTGAAGAAGCTGTTTTACAAATGAATATGTTGGGACATAACTTCTTTATTTTTGAAGATGCTGAAACCAATGGCACTAGCATCGTTTACCGCCGTAAAGATGGTAAATACGGTTTAATTGAAACAAACTAAAAAAAGATAAAAAGGTTCAAGCCGGGCGTCTTAAGTCGTCTAGCTTGAACCTTTTTTTATTTTTGCTTTTTGGGGAACTTTCGTTACTCGCTTTTTTATTCGTTATATTTTTCACTTTGAAAAATTTTGGTTAATAGCCGATTTTTCCGGGCATCATTTAAACGATAATGAACATGGTAAAGACCTGCTAAAATTAAAATACAGTCAAAGACAATCATGGAGATGAAATGCTCTTGTAAAGAAAACACAGCGAATAGTTCATGGGTCGCAACAATCCCATTTAGCACCCCAGCAATAGCGATGTAATACCAAGCTACCGCCTTGTTGAAATAACGAAAAAGTCGATCCATTTCTTTTTTGCTGCTGATATTATCCCGCAACATTTTTATGCCTCGGATTTTTTCTTTGTGAATTTTTAAAGGGGGAAAAAGCCAATACCAAGGGGATACTTTGGGATATTTATGCCCGCTTTTTTGAAATCTCTTTAGCATTTTGTTAGGTTCAGATAACTCTAAGGCTCCTTGGTACAAAGGAAAAACATAAAGTAACCAAACTCCGCAAAACGTTAAGATAGCGTAAATTTTTTCAGCCACAACAATTCACTCCTTTTGGTTTGGTTTTAGCACGTAAGCTTATTTTTGTAAAATAAGCAAAATGGGCTTTCACGAACTTTATTATAGCGTGAAATAAAAATAAATTTCACCTAAAAGCTTGATTACGAAAAATAAAAGGTTAAATATCTTCTCATATTTTGTCTTATTTCCCTTATTTAAAAAAGATAAAATAATAAATTAGAGTAAAGCTTCTTGATTCTAATGCTAAGTATTTCATTTGTTTGAACTTAATGCTAAAATATATGGGAGAGTTTCTAATTGAAACGAGAATTGATGCAAAGAAGGGGAATTATTCACTAATGGCCAACTTTATACGTAAGTTAATTGAAAATGATAAAAAAGATTTAAAACGGTTGGATAAAATTGCCAATGAGGTCGAAACGTTTGCTGAAAAAATGGCGGCATTATCCGATCTTCAGTTAAAAGAAAAAACCGATGAATTTCGCGGACGCTATCAAAAAGGTGAAACGCTAGATCAGCTATTACCAGAGGCGTTTGCAGTTGTACGTGAAGCTGCAAAACGGGTCTTGGGGCTTTATCCTTACCATGTTCAATTAATGGGGGGGATTGTTTTACACGATGGTAATATTTCTGAAATGCGAACTGGTGAAGGGAAAACATTGACTGCAACAATGCCCGTCTACCTAAACGCCCTAAGCGGCGAAGGGGTACATGTGGTAACAGTTAACGAATACTTAGCCACTCGTGACTCGCAAGAAATGGGCGAATTGTACAATTTTCTTGGGATGACGGTTGGTTTAAACATCAACTCTAAAACACCAGAGGAAAAACGGGCTGCCTATGCTTGTGATATCACGTACTCAACGAATAATGAATTAGGTTTTGACTATTTGCGAGACAATATGGTAGTTTATCGCAATCAAATGGTGCAACGACCACTAAATTATGCTGTTGTCGATGAAGTGGACTCGATTTTAGTCGATGAAGCTAGAACACCGTTGATTATTTCTGGACAAGCTGAAAAATCAACCGCACTTTATACGCGCGCTGATAACTTTGTCAAACGCTTGAAAGAAGAGGAAGATTATAAGATTGATATTCAGTCTAAGACAATTGGGTTAACAGAAGCTGGGATTGAAAAAGCTGAAGAAAACTTTGGTCTAAAAAATCTTTATGATATTGAAAATACAGCCTTAACACATCACTTAGATAATGCATTACGCGCTAATTTCATTATGATTCGCGACTTTGATTATGTGGTACAAGAAGGAAAAGTTTTAATCGTTGACCAATTTACAGGGCGGATTATGGATGGACGTCGGTATTCTGATGGCTTACACCAAGCGATTGAAGCTAAAGAAGGCGTTGAAATTGAAGATGAAACAAAAACAATGGCAACCATTACCTTCCAAAACTATTTCCGGATGTATAAAAAATTAGCCGGGATGACAGGTACAGCCAAAACCGAAGAAGAAGAATTCCGGGAAATCTACAACATGCAAGTTATCCAAATTCCAACTAACCAACCGGTAATTCGTGATGATCGAGCTGATTTGCTTTATCCAACGCTACATTCTAAATTCGATGCAGTTGTTAAAGACATTAAAGAACGTTACCGTAAGGGACAACCTGTATTAGTTGGTACCGTTGCCGTTGAAACATCAGAATTGTTATCTAACATGTTAGATAAAGAAAAAGTTCCCCATGAAGTCTTGAACGCTAAGAACCACTTTAAAGAAGCGGAAATTATTTTAAATGCCGGACAAAAAGGTGCCGTCACAATTGCAACCAACATGGCTGGTCGTGGTACGGATATTAAATTAGGTTTAGGTGTGGCAGAATTAGGCGGTTTAGCTGTTGTCGGTACTGAACGCCATGAATCACGCCGGATTGATAACCAATTACGTGGCCGTTCAGGTCGTCAAGGGGATCCAGGGGTTTCACAATTTTATTTATCCCTTGAAGATGATTTGATGAAACGTTTTGGTTCTGAACGAATTAAGGCCTTTATGGAACGTATGAATTTGGATGAAGAAGATCAAGTTATTCAAAGTAAAATGTTGACTAAACAAGTGGAATCAGCACAAAAACGGGTTGAAGGTAATAACTACGATACTCGTAAAAATGTCTTGCAATATGACGATGTAATGCGGGAACAACGTGAAGTTATTTACGGTCAACGACAAGAAGTAATTATGGAAGAAAAGGATTTGTCACAAACGCTAATGAACATGGTGAAACGTACGATTAGCCGTGTCGTAGATGCGCATACTCAAGTTGAAGATAAGAGTCAATGGAATTTAGCTGGGATTGTTGATTTTGCAGGTAACGCCATTGTTCACGAAGATAGTATCGCAGTGGCTGATCTGGAAAATAAATCACCCGAAGAAATGAAAACTTTCTTAATGGAGAAAGCACAAGCTATTTTTGATCAAAAGAAAGAGCAATTAAATAGTCAAGAACAATTATTGGAGTTTGAAAAAGTTGTTATCTTGCGGGTAGTTGACTCTAAATGGACAGACCATATCGATGCGATGGATCAATTGCGTCAATCAATTGGCCTGCGGGCTTACGGACAAAACAATCCACTCGTAGAATATCAAACTGAAGGCTATACGATGTTTGAAGATATGGTGGGGGCAATTGAATACGAAGTGACACGTCTGTTTATGAAGGCTGAGATTCGTCAAAATGTGCAACGAGAGCAAGTTGCACAAGGTCAAGCGGAACAAGAAGAAGTAAAACCGCAAAAACCACAACAAGTTAAAAAAGTTGGACGTAACGATCCATGTCCTTGCGGCAGCGGTAAAAAGTATAAAAATTGCCACGGCAAAAACGCATAGTTAAAATCATTCATAGACTAAGGCTGGTACGCGACTTGTACCAGCCTTATCTTTTGGTTATGATAGAACCATAAAAATATCTCTACTATAAAAAGAAAAAGCAAAAAGCTGTTTTTAACAGGAGGAATCTTCAATGGAATTAAGTGAGATGAAACAACAGTTAAGTACCATGAAAGACCAAATTCAATCATTTAGGAGGTCTCTTTGACTTAGACGAGTTGGAAGAGGCGATTGCTCAAGCTGAACATCAAATGGCTGAGCCAGGTTTTTGGGATAATACAAAAAAAGCGCAAAAAGTTATTAATGAAAATAATGCTAATAAAGCAACTTATGATCAGTTTAATCAATTAGCAGCAGAAGAAGAAGAATTAGCGGTAATGGTAGAAATGTTAGAAGAAGAAGACGATTCAGAAATGAACGCAGAACTGGCAACCAGATTACCTGCGCTAAAAGAAAAATTACAAACTTATGAACTTTCTTTACTATTAGATGAACCTTATGATCATAATAATGCCATTTTAGAACTACACCCTGGTGCTGGCGGGACAGAATCCCAAGACTGGGGAAGTATGCTTTTAAGAATGTACACCCGCTGGGCAGAAAAGCATGGTTATCAGGTAGAGACATTGGATTACCAAGCCGGTGATGAAGCAGGAATTAAAAGTGTAACCTTGTTAATTAAAGGCCATAATGCTTTTGGTTATTTAAAATCAGAGCGTGGCGTACATCGCCTAGTTCGGATTTCACCTTTTGACTCAAATGCAAGACGACATACTTCTTTTTGTTCGGTGGATGTAATGCCGGAATTAGATGATACGATTGATATCGCAATTAATCCCGATGATTTAAAAATTGACACGTATCGGGCTAGCGGTGCTGGTGGACAGCATATCAATAAAACTGAATCTGCTGTACGTATTACCCATATTCCAACAGGTGTTGTAGTGGCTAGTCAAGCGCAACGTTCCCAGTTAAAAAATAGAGAACAAGCAATGGGCATGTTAAAAGCAAAATTGTATCAACTAGAAGTTGAGAAAAAAGAACAAGAAGCAGCTGCATTAAGAGGCGAACAATTAGAAATTGGCTGGGGTTCGCAAATTCGTTCTTATGTTTTTCATCCTTATTCAATGGTTAAAGATCACCGTAATAATTACGAAACCGGAAATGTCACAGCTGTAATGGATGGTGATTTGGATGGTTTCATTGATGCCTTCTTGAAAATGAAACTACGTCAAGGTGAGGATTAATTTTCTTTTAAATGAAATCAAAATGTAAACTTGTGAAAGATTACTGCAATATTGACATGTTATAATGAGCGGGTATGAAAAAAATGAGATGGAGAGATAGCCATGATTGAAATGAAGGATGTAATGAAGAAGTACTCCAACGGTACGACTGCCATCCGTAATATCACTATCGATATTGATCAAGGTGAATTTGTCTATGTGGTCGGACCTTCCGGCGCTGGGAAATCAACCTTTATTAAATTGATGTATCGGGAAGAAAAAGCTACCAAGGGCGTTTTAAACGTTGCTGGTTATGATTTATTAAACATCAAAAACAAAGAAGTTCCTTTGTTGCGCCGAGAAATCGGAGTAGTTTTCCAAGATTATAAATTATTGCCAAAAAAAACAGTCTATGAAAATGTTGCCTATGCAATGCAAGTAATTGGACGTAAGCCACGAGATATCAAAAAACGGGTAATGGAAGTTTTGGATTTAGTTGGTTTAAAACATAAAGTCCGTGTTTTCCCAAGTGAGTTATCTGGTGGGGAACAACAACGGGTTTCCATCGCGCGGGCAATTGTGAATACACCTAAAGTATTAATCGCCGATGAACCAACTGGTAACTTGGATCCAGAAAATTCATGGGAAATTATGAAACTATTGGATCGGATTAATGGACAAGGAACGACAATTGTAATGGCTACCCATAATAGTACAATTGTAAATACGATTAGACATCGGGTTATTGCAATTGAAAATGGACGCATTATTCGTGACCAAGCGGAAGGAGAATACGGCTACGATGATTAGAACTTTTTTCCGCCACTTATTGGAAAGTATTAAAAGCTTAAAACGTAACGGCTGGATGACAATTGCTTCTGTCAGTGCGGTTACCATTACACTGACCTTAGTTGGTGTCTTTATGGGTGTTATTATGAATGCTACGAAATTGGCACAAGATATTGAAAAAAATGTGGACGTTTCTGTCTTTGTTGATATTGGAACCAAACAACCTGATATGGATAAATTAAAAACCGAACTAGAAGGATTGGATCATGTTAAAGGGGTACATTTTTCTAGTAAAGCTGATGAATTGAAAAAAATTCAAGACGCGATGGGGGATGCGTGGCAACAATTTGAAGGGGATAGTAATCCGCTTTATGATGTTTATGTTGTGAGTGCAGAAAATCCTAAATATACAAAGACAATTTCAAAAGAAGCTGGAAATTTAAGCAATGTTTTCCGGGCAGATTATGGTGGTACCAACTCAGATCGAATCTTTAAAATTGCCGATGCAATTAAAACATGGGGCTTGGCTGCAGCAGTCTTGCTAGTTTTTGTCGCAATGTTCTTAATTTCCAATACGATTCGAATTACCATTTTATCCCGTCAAAGAGAAATTCAAATTATGCGTCTAGTAGGCGCAAAAAACGGTTATATCCGTTGGCCATTCTTTTTAGAAGGTGGTTGGATTGGCTTACTTGGTTCAGTCGTACCCGTATTGATTATGGTATTTGGTTACAATCAAGTTTACCGTTGGGTTAACCCGTCTTTATTACGTTCAAACTATAGTTTATTAGCACCGGACACTTTTACTTGGCAAATTTGTCTTTTAATGGTGGTTGTCGGTGTGGTTATTGGTTCAATTGGTTCGGTGATGTCTATGCGCCGTTTCCTAAAAGTTTAAAAACTCTTTACGACCGGTTTTTAGCCGGTCGTTTTTTTTTGACCATAAGGCAAGTATAAAATTTTCAGATAAGGTATAAAAATCAGTTGTATTGTGTTGTTCTTTACTTTGTTTGCTAAGTCCGCTATCCTTTATAAGGAGAATTCAAATGAAGTAAGGAGAAAAAAGGTGTTGGATTATCTTACCCAAAACATATCGACTATTTTAGTAATCGCCAATATGCTTTTGTCTTTTATTATCATTTTTCGAGAACGAAAACAAACAGCGCAAACATGGGCATGGCTTTTGGTTTTGATGTTTATTCCCGTGTTAGGTTTCATTTTGTATATTTTCTTTGGGCGGGGAATTTCCAAAGAGAAAATCTTTGACTTGAAAATGCAAGGAAAAGTTGGGATGAATGTTGAAATTGAGGAGCAGCGACAAGCCTTAATGCGGAATTTATTTCCCCATCCTAATACTGCGCAAGTGGATGTTAAGCAAATTGTTTATATGCTCACTGTTTTTGAACGGTCCTTATATACAACAACGAATGATGTACAATTGTTTACCGATGGCCGGCAGAAATTTGATCGTTTGATTCAAGATATCGATGCGGCTAAAAATCATATTCATATGCAATACTACATTTATCGAAGTGATAATCTCGGCGTAGAAGTTCGAGATGCACTAACGAGGGCAGCCAAAAGAGGAGTAAAAGTAAGAGTTTTGTTGGATGCATGGGGGTCTACCCAAGTCAGCTTGAATTTTTTTAGTGAGTTAAAAGAAGTCGGAGGCGAGGTCTCTTTATTCTTTCCTCTTTTTGTCCCCTACATCAATCCCCGTATTAATTACCGAAATCACCGCAAAATTGTGGTGATAGATGGAACGATCGGCTATACAGGTGGCTTTAATGTGGGAGATGAATATTTAGGAATTGTAGAGAAATTTGGCTATTGGCGGGATAATCATTTGCGCATCTTTGGTCCAGCGGTCTATTCTTTGCAAAACCGATTTTTAATGGATTGGAACTCACAACATAAAAATGAAGTGTTATTTGCAGAAGATTATTTTCCTGTAGTTGAAGCCAGTGGAAACGTGCCAATTCAAATTATTACCAGTGGCCCTGACTCAGAATATGAGCAAATCAAAATGACATATTTGAAAATGATTGGTATGGCAAAAAAAGAAATTCTCATTCAAACACCGTATTATATTCCCGACGAATCTATTCACGAAGCCTTAAAATTAGCGTTGTTATCTGGGGTTCATGTGCAAATTCAAATTCCCAATAAACCAGATCATCCCCTCGTGTATTGGGCAACTTATTCTTTTGCTGCGGAATTATTGGAATATGGGGCGGTGATTGAAACTTATGAAAATGGTTTTATGCACGCTAAAACAATGATTATTGATGCTGGGATTGTTTCCGTTGGGTCAGCCAATATTGATGTGCGTTCTTTTCGACTGGATTTTGAAGTGAACGCTTTATTATATGATGAGAAAATGGCGGCTAAAGTACGACAGGCTTTCTATAATGATTCCTTAAAATCCAAGCTTGTGACAAAAGAATTGTACAACAAACGAAGCGTGATAGTGAAATTTAAAGAAGGTTTGGCACGCTTGATTTCCCCCTTGCTATAAAAAAGCTGAGGAATCATTTAGCCTTGAGCCGTAAAACCAGGATTTGCTGGAATTTTTTTCATTGGCGCAATTTTTGATTTATGGCTCAGGGAGTTAGTTAGAAAAGCTGGACAGGGCTAAAGCAGCCAACCAATTTTTTCTTGTAAAAATTTATCCTTTGTTTCTAGATAAAAAAAGACCGGCAGTCGGCCAGTCTTTGCTTTCATTTCACTGCATATGGGGAGAATGCTGTTGAAATGGTGAAAAGTGAAGTTAATCTTGATTTGGGGTATTTCTTATTTTGGGGAAGTAAGAAAGAATCAATTATCAAATGACACTTTTCACAAAATAGTATAGCATAGTAAAAAATAACTGGGTAGTATTTTTGTAACCCTTGCCAAGGGCAGCTAAAAATTTTTCATTTAAATGGCTGTCACTTAATGTTAAAATAATGACTATCGATAAAAGACTTGAATACGTAATGTAAATTACAAGGATGAAAGACAAGGAGCAGATGATGAAAAAAGCATTATTATTTGTAGCATCTTGTAGCCTATTATTGGCTCTGACGGGTTGTGCAAAATGGATTGATCGTGGTGAGTCAATTACCGCCGTAGGATCATCGGCGTTACAACCTTTAGTGGAAACGGTCGCCGAAGAATATCAAAATAAATATCCAGGTAAATTTGTAAACGTTCAAGGGGGCGGCAGCGGGACTGGTTTAAGCCAAGTACAATCAGGTGCCGTTGAAATTGGAAATTCGGATTTATTCGCTGAAGAAAAATCCGGCATTAAAGCTAAAGATTTAGTTGACCACAAAGTTGCAGTGGTGGGAATTACACCGATTGTAAATAAAGGTGTGGGTGTTGATGCGTTGACGATGACGCAATTGCGGGATATCTTTTTAGGGAAAATTACCAATTGGCAAGAAGTTGGCGGTAAAAATCAAAAGATTGTCATTTTAAACCGAGCTGCTGGTAGTGGCACGCGGGGAACTTTTGAAAAGTGGGTGTTGGATAGAAAAACTGCTATTCGCGCTCAAGAACAAGACTCTAGCGGAATGGTACGTCAAATTGTTGCAGATACTCCGGGGGCAATTAGCTATGTGGCCTTTTCTTATGTAACAAAAGATGTGGCGACTATAAAAATTGACGGTATCACACCAACTGATGAAAATGTTACAACCAATGATTGGAAAATTTGGGCCTATGAACACATGTATACAAAAGGAAAACCAACCAAGTTAACCGAGGACTTTTTAGCTTATATTTTATCAGATGATGTCCAAAAAAATATTGTCGGAAAATTAGGCTATCTTCCTGTTTCAGGTATGAAAGTTGAACGAGACTGGGAAGGTAATGTGATTAATTAAGGAGTTTTTACAAAACACTTTGTCTATGAGACAAGGTGTTTTTTTTATAGGGATAGGATAACATTTTCCTAAGAATAAATCGCTTTACAGCAGACTACTTCAAGCAGGCTTTAGCTACAAACTTTTGTCGATTGTAAGTAAGAGTCTGCGAAGCTTTTTATCAATTTGTCAGCATATTTGCCTATTTGGAAGAATGAAAAAGAAAAGGATTTTTTTGACTCAAAAAATTTAAAAAGCAAAAATCGTAAAGTTTACACAAAATTTACAATAAGTTAAAAGCAAATTGACTTTGACGAGGTAGACTGTACAAGTGTGAAAGTATGTCACAAAACCTCTAACAAAAAAATAAATGAGTATAATACGTGAAGTATTAAGGAGGAATTCTTTTTGGAAGATGTAAAAAAAGCACTACTAACCAAATCGAAACGGGCTAAAATGGAAACGCGAGGTAAAATAATTAGTTTTTTATGTATCGCTTTAATTGTTCTAGTGGTTTTATCAATTTTTTATTTTGTCGCCAGTAAAGGTTTGGCAACTTTTTTCACCGATAAAATTAATCTATTTGACTTTTTATTTGGAACCCAGTGGAATCCAAGTCAATTAGGGGCAGATGGAAAACCAATGGTAGGAGCACTTCCAATGATTGCAGGCTCTTTTATCGTTACTTTTTTATCCGCAATTGTTGCAACGCCTTTTGCCATTGGGGCAGCAGTTTTTATGACTGAAATTTCTCCAAAGCAAGGACAAAAGATATTACAGCCAGTTATTGAATTACTTGTCGGGATTCCTTCGGTTGTTTATGGTTTTATCGGCTTGTCTGTCATCGTACCGGCCGTCCGTTCGGTCTTTGGTGGCACAGGTTTTGGTATTTTGGCGGGAACATTTGTCTTATTTATTATGATTTTACCGACCGTAACAACGATGACCGTTGATGCGTTAAAAGCAGTCCCAAGACATTATCGGGAAGCATCTCTGGCATTAGGGGCAACGCGTTGGCAAACGATTTATAAAGTGGTTTTACGTGCAGCTGTGCCGGGAATTTTAACGGCCGTAGTTTTTGGTATGGCGCGAGCTTTTGGAGAAGCACTAGCCATTCAAATGGTAATTGGTAATGCGGCTTTAATGCCAAACAGTTTAGTAACGCCTGCTTCCACTTTGACATCGATTTTAACGATGGGAATTGGGAATACGATTATGGGAACAGTGGAAAATAACGTCTTATGGTCATTAGCACTCATCTTATTATTAATGTCATTAATCTTTAATATTGTTATTCGTTTAATCGGGAAGAAAGGGGCCTTGAAATAATGAATGCAAAACGTTCTGATAAAATTGCAACTGGCGTTTTATACGCAATTTCTGGTATTATCGTTTTGATTTTAGCCTCTTTACTTTTATATATTTTAGTCAGGGGCGTCCCCCATATTTCATGGGATTTTTTAACACAACCTTCTAAAGCCTACCAAGTTGGTGGTGGGATTGGTATTCAGTTGTTTAACTCGTTTTATTTACTTTTTATTACGATGCTGATTAGTTTTCCGATTTCTCTTGGCGCAGGAATTTATTTATCTGAATATGCCCAAAAAAATTGGATTACAGATGTGATTCGGACGTCAATTGAGATTTTAAGCTCACTACCTTCAGTTGTAGTTGGTTTATTTGGCTTCTTAGTTTTTGTTATCCAGTTTGAATATGGCTTTTCGATTTTATCAGGTGCGTTGGCATTAACTTTCTTTAACTTACCACTTTTAACCAGAAACGTCGAAGAATCTTTACAAGCGGTTCATTATACGCAACGAGAAGCAGGGCTAGCTTTAGGTCTGTCTCGTTGGGAAACCGTGACACGTATTGTTGTACCTGAGGCAACAACGGGAATTTTAACTGGGGTGATTTTGAGCTCAGGCAGAATCTTTGGTGAAGCGGCGGCTTTGATTTACACAGCTGGACAAAGCGCCCCTGCCCTTGACTTTACCAACTGGAATCCTTTAAGTGTTTCCAGTCCGATTAGTATTTTCCGGCAAGCTGAAACATTGGCTGTCCATATTTGGAAAATCAATACAGAAGGTACTATGCCTGACGGCGCGGCCGTTTCGGCGGGAGCTTCTGCGGTATTAATTATCGCGGTATTGCTCTTTAACTTCGGCGCGCGGGCAGCGGGTAAACGACTATACAAAAAAATGACTTCAGCATAAAATGTGTCCAATTAACAATAAGACAGAAAAAATCCTTACATTTTAAACAAGGAGAAATGTTATGAGTGCCTATAATTTAGAAGATCGCCACATTATTACATTAAATGAAAACCAAGAAAAAGCTTTATATACAGATGACTTACATGTTTGGTATGGTCAAAACGAAGCGATTAAAGGTGTCGATTTAGAATTTGAAAAAAATAAGATTACTGCTTTAATCGGACCTTCTGGTTGCGGTAAATCAACCTATCTACGCTCATTAAATCGGATGAATGACGGTATTGCCAATACGAAAGTTACCGGTAAAATTATGTATAAAGGCGTAGATGTTAATCAACCAAACGTTGATGTGTATGAAATGCGTAAAAGGATTGGCATGGTATTTCAACGTCCCAACCCTTTTTCAAAATCTATTTATGAAAATATTACCTTTGCCTTAAAGCGTCATGGTGAAAAAGACAAGAAAAAATTAGATGAAATTGTAGAAACTAGTTTGAAACAAGCCGCTTTATGGGATCAAGTTAAGGATAGTTTGAATAAAAGTGCCTTGGCGTTATCTGGGGGCCAACAACAACGCTTGTGTATTGCAAGAGCGATTGCGATGAAACCAGACATTTTATTGTTGGATGAACCTGCCAGTGCCCTAGATCCAATTTCAACCGGTACGGTTGAAGAAACGTTAGTAAACTTAAAAGAAAACTATACGATTATTATCGTGACACACAATATGCAACAAGCTGCCCGAATTAGTGATTACACATCATTTTTCTACTTGGGCAAAGCGATTGAATACGATGAAACCCGTAAAATCTTTACGCGGCCGAAAATTAAAGCTACCGAAGATTATGTTTCCGGGCACTTTGGTTAACAGCAAGTTTAATAGGATTATGGAGGAATAAAATGTCAGATGTAATAATCCAGTCAAAAGATTTACACTTGTACTACGGTGAAAAAGAAGCTTTAAAAGGGATATCCCTTGCAATTAATAAAGGTGAAATTACTGCGATGATCGGACCTTCCGGTTGCGGCAAGTCAACATATCTGCGTTCTTTAAACCGGATGAATGATCTAATTCCAAACGTGACGATTACTGGTAATGTCATCTATAAAGGAAAAGATATTTATGCGCCAAAACAAGATACGGTTGAATTGAGAAAAGAAATCGGCATGGTTTTCCAACAACCTAATCCTTTTCCTTTTTCGATTTACGAAAACGTTATTTATGGGTTAAAATTAAAGGGTGAAAAAGATAAACAAAAACTCGATCAAGTAGTTGAGGAAAGTTTAAAAGCGGCTTCTGTATGGGATGATGTCAAAGATAAACTACATACCAGTGCTTTATCTTTGTCTGGCGGTCAACAACAACGGGTTTGTATCGCCCGCGTATTAGCTGTAAATCCTGAAATTATTTTATTGGATGAGCCTACTAGTGCACTAGATCCAATTTCTTCAGGGAAGATTGAAAATACGTTGTTAGAACTAAAAGAAAACTATACTATGATTATGGTTACTCATAACATGTCACAGGCATCGCGAATTTCAGATAAGACAGCCTTTTTCTTAGATGGTAATTTAATCGAATTTGACGATACAAAGAAAATCTTTTTACAACCGGGTAAAAAAGAAACAGAAGACTATATCTCAGGAAGATTTGGCTAGGAGG
This sequence comes from Enterococcus montenegrensis, assembly GCF_029983095.1. Taxonomy (NCBI): domain Bacteria; kingdom Bacillati; phylum Bacillota; class Bacilli; order Lactobacillales; family Enterococcaceae; genus Enterococcus; species Enterococcus montenegrensis. The sequence continues at coordinate 1,831,608 of NZ_CP120467.1, read as the reverse complement.
GAAAACATGTTACGGACACAATTTGAAGAAGAATTATTAAACTTGCATAACCAGTTTTATGAAATGGGAATGATGGTGAGTTCTGCTGTTCATAAATCCGTGCGAGCTTTTATTAAGCACGATAAAGAGCTGGCAAATGAAGTAATCGACAATGATGAAGCCATCAACGACATGGAAGTAAAACTAGAGAAAAAAAGTTTTGAAATGATTGCCTTACAACAACCAGTAACTACCGATTTGCGTATGATCATCACGGTCATGAAAGCAAGTTCTGATTTAGAAAGAATGGCTGACCATGCTGTTTCAATTGCAAAATCAACGATTCGCGTAAAAGGTGAAACACGGATTGCGGAAATTGAAAAAGATATTTCTGACATGTCTGACTACGTCAAGAAAATGGTAGATAATGTTTTAGTTGCCTACGTTAAAACCAATGAAAAAGATGCCCGTATGATTGCACAAATGGATCAGCGGATCAACGATTACTATGCTTCGATTTATGAAAAAACCATCATCAGCATGAAAGAAAATCCTGAAACTGTCATCAGTGGTACCGACTATTTGTCAGTTGCCCAATATTTGGAACGAATTGGGGATTATGTAACCAATATTTGTGAATGGATTGTTTATCTTGCGACCGGGAAAATCACCGAATTAAATTCCAATCATGATGAGAGCTTCTAAATAAAAATACTAAGCTAAACTTTTCTTGCTGTCATGACGTCAGTTTTAGAATTTTTTGATTTTAGTAACTTGAATTTCTAACCATACTAAAAACACCACAATTCAGCTTTGCAGGTAATTTTGCTTGGCGATGATTTGTTGGTGTTTTTATTTTGTAAGTATGAAAGCTAAGTAGCGGTGCTCGTTTTAATCACCGTCAACTTCTGGCTGTTTTTCATTAGCAAGGGCGGCCTTTAAAGTCTGATCATAATTGCGGGCTACAGGTAAAAACAAGTTTATCAAACCACACAGCACCGTACCAACTCCAGCGATTAAAAATAATTTTTCAACGCCCAATTGATCGGCTAAAGGGCCAGCAAAAATTAAACCCACCGGTCCAGTGATACTCATAATGGCGTTTAGCACGCCTAAAACCCGACCTAAATATTGCGGTTTATAACTTTGTTGAATCATGGCCATTAATAAAGTGTTGAAAAAAGGTGTGGCTAGACCACAAAGAGCGTTTAATAAAATGAAGTAAAAGAAGCCCTTTTGATTTCCTGGGAGATAACCACAGATAATGTAGCTAATTCCGATAATAAAATAAGCTAGTAAGATTGGCTTCATGCGATCTTGCCATTTGCCAAAAATCCCGATTACAATCCCACCAGCTAACATTCCGACAGAATAAATGACTTCAATTAAACCAGCTTGTTGAATTGTTCCTTGAAAATAGTTTAACGTCATGAGAGGATACATACTTACAGCCGGCATAAAAAGCAGAGTAAAAAATGTACCGATTAAAGTAATGGCCCACAAACCTTTATTTTCAATTAAAAGTTTAAACCCCAACTTATTGTCAGTTAAAAGATGGACCGCTTCTCCTTGCGTTTTAATTTTAGGAATTGTAACTTGTAACAGTAGACTAATCCCTAAAACAGCACCTAAAACATCTAATAAAATTAAAAAATTCATCGGGATAACAGCAAATAAATAAGCGCCTAAGGCAGGGGCAATAATCATATTAGCTGAACTGACCATCCCAAGTTGCCCGTTGACTCGGGTAAGCTCTGTTTCTGGTACCATAGTTGGCAAAATAGATTGAATTGTAGGCATTTGAAAGGTTTGTGCGACAGAACGGATAAATAAAGAAACAAAAACCAGCCACAAAGGAAACTCTTTGGTAAAGGTGCCAACAAAAGATAAAAGTAAGGCAAACATGGCTACGATTAAGTCGGTTACAATGAGTAATTTTTTCTTATTTAAGCGATCGACAAAAGGGCCAACAAAAGGACTCAATAAAACCATTGGTAGCATCCCTAGTAAAGTCGCAAAACTTAATACTGTTGCGGAACCGGTTTTTTCAGTTAAATACCAGATAATGGCGTATTGTACGACCATACTGGTAATCCCTGATAAAAATTGCCCAGATAAAAAGAAGATAATGTTTTTTTGCCAGTTTAAACTGGCGTTTGGTGATGATTTATTAGCCATTAAAATTCCCTCATTTTCTTTGTTTACCGTTATTTTATCCTGTTTGAATCCCAGTTACAATCTTTTGATAGCTTTTTTCAAGTGTTTTTAGTAGTGTAAGAAACTTTGGCTTGAGGTGGAGAAAAAGTTACGTCTTAAGTCCTATGACAAGTTGGCGTAAAGAAGGCATAATATACGTGTAAGGAAAACTTGCAAATAATAATTAAGGAGGCAATTTCCATGAATGAAAGAGAACGAATTTTGGATTTAGTGAAAAAAGGTGTGCTTTCAACGGAAGAAGCCTTGGATTTGCTGGAAAGCATGGCAACTGCCAGAGACGAAAAACAAATCAAGCAGGCTAGTAAAACAATTCATGCCGATAATGCCAATACTGTAGAAGATAACCATGATACTGCTGATGAAAAATCAGCTGCCGAAAAAGAAGTTGAAGATATTTTAGATAATTTAGCCACAGAAGCGGGCAAAGCTTCGGCTGAACTAGATGAACTAAATGTAGAAATTGCGGGTGTCAAAGACCAACTAACCGAAGTTCGCCACGCTTTAATGGAGTACAACACAAAAGAAGAGTTGGAAATATTAAGTGAGGCAGAAGTAGCCGAACGTCAATTGCTAGAAGAAGATATTAAAGATTTAGAATCTTCTTTAGATGATTTGATTGCGGAAAAAGTTGCGTTAGAAGCACAATTAAAAGACATTAAAAAAGATCAATGGCAAGAAGCCAAAGATAAGATTTCGGCTAAAATTGATTTACCAGATGATTGGAAAGAACAAGCAACTGATGCAATCAATCAAGCTGGAGAAAAAATGGCTGAAGCAGGAACCCACTTAGGTCGATTTTTAAAGCAAACTTTCCAAACCGTTTCAGAAACTGTGAATGATAACGTGGAGTGGAAAGATATCAATTTAAAAGTTCCTGGTGTGGCGACTACAAAATTTGAACACACATTTGAATACCCTGAAACAGCAGCTAGCATTTTGGATGTTAAAGTTGCAAACGGAAATATTCGTTTTGAAATGTGGGAAGAAGACAGCGTCAAAGTAGATGCTAAAATTAAACTCTACGGCAAAATGAATGAAGCAACACCTTTTGAAGCGTTTGAAGCTCGCAGTAAAATTGATGTGGATGATGAACATATCTCTTTTCAAGTGCCCAATAAACGAGTACGGGCTGATTTAGTCTTCTATTTACCAAAACGAATTTACGATCATGTTTCAATCCGTTTATTAAATGGGGATGTGACCGTTAAAGAATTGGATGCAAAAGATGTTTATACGAAATCAACTAACGGAAACATTGAATTTCAAACGGTTAATGCCACAATGCTGGAAATTGAAGGCGTCAATGGCGCAATTGATGTATTTAAAGGTAGCATTCTAGATAGTATTATTGAAACAGTCAACGGGACTGTAACGATGACGACTACACCGCAAACATTAGGAGTCTCCTTGGTTAATGGTGATGTTCGCTTAACTTTTAAAGAAAATAATTTGAAAAAAGCGAATGCCAGCTCTGTAAATGGCAATGTTAAAATTGCTTTACCACCAACACTGGGTGTGGAAGGAAATGCCAGAACAAGTTTGGGGAGTATTAATTCACGAATGTCAGCTTATGATGTTGTCAGAGAGAAAAAAGAAAAAATGAATCAAATGCTACAATTTCGTCGTATCAGTGAAGATGAAGTTGCCCATGTAGAATTAACGACTACAACTGGCAATATCTTCTTGAAAGATGCCGATTAAAACAAAAGACAAATCAAAACATGCTAGTGTATTATATAGAGGATAGAGGTGAGAATGATGAAAAAAAGACTGACAAAATCAAGTAATAATGTTGTGTTGACAGGAACTTTGGGAGGAATTGCTGAATTCTTCGGCATTGATCCAACCATCGTACGTGTAATCTTTGTGTTCTTCACTTTGTTTGGTGTTGGCTCAACAATTCCTTTATATATTATCCTGGCGATTATCATGCCTTCTGGGCGTAGTAATCAAAGTGGTTATGGACAATCAAAACGCAACTATCATCCAAATTACAGTGAGCCTAAAGAACGTCCAAGAAAACCAGCTGAAAAAATTGACGATGACGATTGGAGTGATTTCTAATGACTTACTTCCAACGTTTAGTAGTGAATACATTGACGTTTATTGCCCTGGCAGTTTTACTGCCAGGGATGGTTCATGTTAGTAGTTGGCTCATGGCTTTAGTCGCGAGTTTCGTTTTGTCCATTTTAAATGGCTTTGTAAAGCCGATTCTTTCGCTATTGTCACTACCTTTGACGTTTTTGACACTGGGCCTTTTCAGTTTTGTCATAAATGCAGCAATGTTAAAGTTAACGTCAACTTTTGTTGGTGAAATGAACTTTGGTTTTTCATCTTTTGGCGCTGCGATTATGGTGGCTGTAATTATGTCGTTGGTAAATATGATCGTAACGGAACACAATATGCAAAAATATCAAGATGATTAAAAAATCCCGACCTTTTTGGTCGGGGTTTTTGTTTTATCAAAATTTTGCTGTATTATGCTTCTTCAATAAGCTTGTGCAAATGAGCACCGAATTGTGCTGTCGTTTGTAAAGTTGCTGCAGGTAACATCGCAGCAAAATCAGCAGTTACGTAACCTTGTGCCAGAGCTTTTTCAATGGCAGCTGTGATTAAAGCACCCGCTTTAGAGCAGTCTAAATAATCGAGCAGCATGACAGCAGAAAGTAATAATGAACAAGGATTGGCTTTTCCTAAGCCCGCAATATCTGGCGCAGTCCCGTGGGTCGCTTCAAAAATAGCATGCCCGGTATTGCAGTTAATGTTAGCACCTGGGGCAATTCCAATCCCGCCCACTTGCGCTGCTAGTGCGTCAGAAATGTAGTCACCATTTAAATTGCAGGTAGCGATAACAGAAAAATTAGCGGGATTTAGTAAAATTTGTTGTAAAAAATTATCAGCGATAACATCGTTGACGATAATTTTATGTGTCATCGCTTCATTTAACGCGTTTGTGGCTGCTTTTTTGCCATCTTTTAATAAGATACTTTGGTATTGATTCATTGTAAAACAATAATCAGCATATTTTGTTTCCGCCAGTTCGTAGCCCCATTTTTTAAAACCGCCTTCGGTAAATTTCATGATGTTTCCTTTATGAACTAAAGTAACGGTTGGTAATTTTTGTGTGATAGCATACTCAATTGCTGCACCAATTAACCGTTGACTGCCTTCTTTTGAAATTGGTTTAATTCCAATCGCACTGGTTTTGGGAAAACGAATTTTTGTTACATCAAATTGGTTTGTTAAAATTTCAATTAATTCTTTAACCTCAGGGCTATCTTTTTCAAATTCAATTCCAGCATACACATCTTCGGTATTTTCACGAAAAATCACCATGTCTGTTTTTTCTGGTTCTTTCAGCGGGCTTGGTATGCCAGTAAAGTAGCGAACTGGCCGCACACAAGCAAATAAATCCAGTTCTTGGCGTAAAGCGACATTTAAAGAGCGGATGCCGCCTCCCACGGGTGTTGTTAAGGGACCTTTTAGTGCAACTTTTGCTTCATAAATTGCGTGTAATGTTTCTTTTGGTAACCATTCACCGGTTTTTTCAAAGGCTTTCTCACCAGCTAAAACTTCTTGCCAAATAATTTTTTTGCGCCCTTGATAGGCCTTATTGACTGCGGCATCTATGACAGGGTACGTTGCCTGCCAGATCTCTTTACCAATGCCATCGCCTTCTATAAAGGGAATAACAACATGATTTGGAATTTGTAATTTTTTGTTTACTACTGAAATTTTTTCCATGAATACCTCCTATGAAATGTTTTAAGCGTCTAATTTTTTACGAATCACCATAGGTAAAATTCCTTGGTTTTGCCAATAACGAATATCAGCTGGTGCATCAAAACGTAATTTAGCAGAAAAATTGATTGTGCTACCATCACTTTTTTTAGCGACTATTGGAACAATAGCGCCAACTTGTGGTGTTTTGTTTAATAAAATACTGAAATTCTCACTACCGTCTAGTCCCAGACTACAAGCATTTTGATTGGCAAGATATTCGAGTGGAATAATTCCCATCATCACTAAGTTGCTGCGATGAATCCGTTCAAAACTTTCGGCTAAAACAGCTTTAACTCCTAATAGTTGTGGTCCTTTAGCCGCCCAATCACGAGAAGAGCCCATTCCGTAATCTTTTCCTGCTAAAACAATGGTACCTTGATTTTTGCCCTGGTAATACATGGCAGCATCATAAATAGACATCGCTTCACCTGTGGGTTGCAATCGCGTGTAACCACCACTTTTTTCTGGTATTAATTGGTTTTGCAAACGAATATTGGCAAATGTTCCCCGCATCATAATTTCATGATTACCACGACGCGCACCATAAGAATTAAAATCAGCAACACCAACGCCAAGCGTCTGTAAGTAACGACCCGCTGGAGTATCCAGTGCTATGGCACCAGCAGGAGAAATATGATCGGTTGTAACCGAATCGCCCAGTTTTGCCAAAACGGCTAAATTGGTTAAGCTGCTAACATCAGATAACTCTTTTTTGAGATTGTCAAAAAATGGTGGATTTGCGATATAAGTTGAGTCATCCTCCCACGTGTAACAATCACTAGCAGAGGTTTTAATAGCGTTCCAACGCTCGTTTGCATCAAAAAGATTGCCATAGGCTGCCTTGAAAGTTTTAGGACTGATAAAATCAGCAATCGCTTGATTAATCTCTGCACTTGTTGGCCAAATATCTTTTAACATAATATTATTTCCACAAGCGTCGTAGCCTAATGGTTCGCACGTCAAATCCTTTTGCATTGTTCCTGCAAGTGCATAGGCTACGACAAGTGGTGGAGAGGCCAGATAATTTGCTTTGATTAGTGGGTGAATACGTCCTTCAAAATTACGATTTCCCGATAAGACTGAAGCTGTCAAAAGATCATTTTCCTCAATGGCGCGACTAACATTTTCTTGTAAAGGTCCTGAATTTCCGATGCAAGTTGTACAGCCATAACCTACTAAGTGAAAGCCTAACTTTTCCAAATAAGGTAAGAGACCACTTTTAGTTAAATAGGCTGTTACAATTTTTGAACCTGGGGCAAGAGAAGTTTTGACATAGTCTGGTACTGTTAAACCCTTTTCAACTGCTTTTTTAGCTAACAAGCCAGCTGCTAACATGACGGAGGGATTACTCGTATTGGTACAACTAGTAATAGCAGCTAATACGACTGCCCCAGTTTGCAAAGATTTTGTTTGATTGTCACAGGTCATAAGTGGCACTGATTTATTTAATGTAATTTCTGGCAGGCCAAAGCCTTTAGGTCCAACTGTACTACTGACGCTTTCTTTAAAATCTGTGGCTGCTTTAGATAGGACAATGCGGTCTTGCGGTCGTTTAGGTCCGGCTAATGATGGCTCAACTTGGCTTAAATCTAAGTCAACTACTTTGGTGTAGTTTATTTTATCTGCATCGTTTAAAAAAAGTCCGTTAGCTATGGCATAGTCTTTTACTAGCGCAATTAAATTCTCGTTACGACCGGTTAGAGCTAAATAAGCTAAAGTTTCTTCATCAATGGGGCAATAGCCACAAGTGGCACCGTATTCTGGCGCCATGTTGGCAATGGTCGCGCGATCGGATAAACTTAGCGTTTTGTAACCACTGCCAAAAAATTCAACAAATTTTCCGACCACATTTTCTTTTCGTAGTTTTTCTGTAACCGTCAATGCTAAATCAGTTGCAGTTGTTCCGGCTGCTAAAGTGCCAGAAAGATTTACACCAATAACTTCTGGGGCTGGAAAATAAGAAGCTTCTCCTAAGATTGCTGCTTCTGCTTCAATTCCCCCCACGCCCCAACCTAAAACACCTAAGCCATTGATCATAGTGGTGTGGGAATCTGTCCCTTGTAGTGTGTCAGGAAAAATAAGCGCATCTTCAGCATCATTTTCTTTTTTTACCAAAACAACATTCGACAAGGCTTCGATGTTGACTTGATGAATAATACCAGTTTCTGGCGGAACTACTTCGAAATTTTGAAAAGAACTTTGTGCCCATTTCAAAAATTGATAGCGTTCAGTGTTACGTTCAAATTCTTTTGCAGTGTTATAACTCAGTGCTTCTGCAGATTTTGCGCAATCTACTTGAAGGGAATGATCCACTACAAGAGAAACAGGAATGGCTGGATTAATTTGATTTGCATCGCCACCAAGAGCTACCAGTGCATCTCGCATTGCGGCCAGGTCTACGACAGCTGGAACGCCGGTAAAATCTTGTAAAATGACGCGGGCAGCTTTGAAGGGGATTACTCCTGTTGGTTTTTCTGCTTGCCAATTGGCTAAAGCAGCTACATCTGTTTGTGTAATATCTTCGTCTACATTACGGGCGACACTTTCTAAAAGGATGCGAATTGCATAAGGTAGTTTTTTTAGGTCGCTATTAAATGTTGCACAAACCTTTTTCAAATCACAATAACGATACGTTTTCTCTGCTACCTTTAGCTTATTTTTCCAGTTCATAAAAACACCCCATTCACGATAATTAGCATAATTATACGTTTTTTTGAAAAGAAAGTAAATATAAAATTATTTATGTTTTTTTCAATAAAAGCGTGTTATAATCATTTTTAACGATTTTTTAGCAGATAATCGCAATAAATTTTATAGGATGTGATGTTATTTATGGAAAAAAGGATTTTAAAAATGACGATTACCAAAAGTTAGCAAAGCAATGTCAGGATATTTATAAAATCGATATGTATAATTATTCTAAATATAACATTAAAATCGGGTTGCGAGATGTCGATGGAAAAGGTGTCTTAGCTGGTTTAACAACAGTCTCTACGATTTATCCAGAAAAAAAAGTCGCTGGTAAAATAGTTCCTGGTATTGGTGAATTACGCTATCGGGGAATTGATATTAATCAGCTCGTGTCAGGTTTTGTTTCAGAAGGTCGCTTTGGTTTTGAAGAAGTGACATACTTATTATTATTTGGAACGCTGCCAAATGAACAAGAATTAGCAGAATTTCAACAATTGCTTGCAGATAAACGTACATTGCCAACAAATTTTGTCCGTGACGTGGTGATGAAAGCACCATCATGTGATTTGATGAACAACTTATCCCGCAGTATTTTGACCTTAGCGTGTTATGATGAACAGCCAGATGATACCTCGATAGAAAATGTTTTAAAACAAAGTATTATGTTAATCAGTGTCTTTCCATTGTTAGCCGTTTATGCCTACCATGCCTATAATCATTATACTCTGGGAGAAAGCATGTACATTCATCGTCCTGCAGCTAATTTAAGTACAGCAGAAACGATTTTAACGATGCTGCGACCAAATAAAAAGTACACCAAGCAAGAAGCTCAGACTTTAGATATGTCTTTAGTTTTACACATGGAACATGGTGGCGGGAACAATTCGACTTTCACCACAAGGGTCGTGACTTCTAGTGGGACCGATACGTATTCCACGATTGCAGCTGCGCTTGGTTCGTTAAAAGGACCAAAACATGGCGGTGCGAATATTAAAGTTACCAACATGATGGAAGACTTAAAAGCAAATGTTGCAGATTTAACAAACGAAGCTTGTGTAAAAGCTTATTTAGAAGCTGTTATAGAAAAAGAAGCCTTTGATCAAAAGGGATTAATTTATGGCTTTGGTCATGCGGTGTATGGTGACAATGATCCCCGTGCTTCCATTTTTAAAGGATATGTAGAAAAGCTAGCCGAAGAAAAAGGGCCAGAAGAAAAAGCAGAATTTGATTTGTATGCACTAGTGGAGCGTCTAGCACCAGAAGTTATCGCTAAAAAGCGAAAAATATATAAAGGCGTGAGTGCCAATATTGATTTCTTTAGTGGGTTTGTCTACAACATGTTGGGGCTACCAAAAGAATTGTACACCCCGATGTTTGCAGTTGCCAGAATTGTAGGTTGGTCAGCTCACCGGCTAGAAGAGTTGATTAATTCGAGTAAAATTATGCGTCCGGCTTATATGGAAATTACCGAAGACAAAAATTATACGCCTCTTTTTAACCGAGAGTAAAAAAAGTAAGCAGTGGCAAGTTAGATTATCTATTACAAAGTCGTCTTTTTTTTAGACTTTATAATAGAAGTAAAAATCGACTTGTCACTGTTTTTTTCGTGCGCCTATCCTAGTAACTTTAGGGATACAATGGTAAAATGAGGCAGATTATACTTTTAGAAATGAGGGAATTATATGGCAGAAGTTGTCAAAGTCATCCAAATGGTTGAAAAATTAAATTTGGAAGTAGTGACAGGTTCGGAAAAAGCGTTAAATCGATTAATTAAAACTGCTGATATATCACGCCCCGGTTTAGAATTAACGGGCTATTTTAATTATTATTCTTATGATCGGTTGCAATTATTTGGAAGTAAGGAAATTACTTTTGCAGAGCGAATGATGCCAGAAGAACGTTTAATGGTATTACGTCGCATGTGTAATGAAGAAACACCAGCTTTTATCGTTTCAAGGGGATTGCCAATACCAAAGGAAATGACTGATGCCTGTGAAGAATTTGATATTGCGATTTTACGTTCACCAATTTCAACATCCCGACTTCTAGGCGAAATGTCGACCTACTTAAGTAGTCTATTAGCCCCGCGAACTAGTGTCCATGGTGTATTAGTCGATGTTTATGGTTTAGGTGTTTTAATTCAAGGTGATAGTGGTATCGGGAAAAGTGAAACCGCATTAGAATTAATTAAAAGAGGACATCGGCTAATTGCAGATGATCGCGTTGATGTTTATCAGCAAGATGAATTGACCCTTGTGGGAGAACCACCAAGAATTTTACAACATTTAATTGAAATTCGCGGCATTGGGATTATCGATGTCATGAATTTATTCGGTGCGAGTGCGGTTCGCGGAAGTATGCAAGTACAATTGGCTGTTTATTTAGAAGGTTGGTCAAAAGAAAAAACTTATGATCGCCTTGGTTCAGCATCTACAACTATTCAAATTGCTGAAGTAGATGTACCTCAAATTAAAATCCCAGTAAAAACAGGACGAAATGTGGCGATTATTGTAGAAGTTGCAGCGATGAATTTTCGGGCGAAGGCGATGGGGTATGATGCAACGAAAACTTTTGAACAACGCTTAAGTCAGCTGATTGAAGAAAATTCTGATAGTTAATGAGACTGGGGAAAACAAGTCGTTTACAGTAGTAATAATTTAATTGAATAGGAGTTTTTTCATGTTAGCAGTAGTTGATCGCGTCGCTTTTGAAATTTTTGGGATAGCCATTTATTGGTATGCCATTATTATTGTTACTGGCGTCATTATTGCGATGTTTTTAAGTTCACGAGAAGCTGTCCGGGTTGGTTTAAAGGCTGATGATGTGACAGATTTCATGTTAGTTGGGTTGCCTGTTGCATTAATTGGTGCCAGACTTTACTATGTATTGTTTGATTTGCCGACTTATTTAAACGATCCCCTGCAAATTTTTAACGTGCGTTCTGGCGGACTTGCAATATATGGCGGCTTAATCGCTGGTGGGATTTGGCTGGTTATTTTTTGTCGGCATCACTTTATTCCAATTTGGAAATTTTTAGATATTGCAGCACCAAGTATTATCTTAGCGCAAGGCATTGGCCGTTGGGGAAACTTCATGAACCATGAAGCATATGGTGCTGTTACTACTAAAGATTTTTTGCAAAATTTACATTTGCCACAATTTATTATTGATAACATGTACATTGAAGGCCATTTCCGACAACCAACCTTTTTATATGAATCTGTTTGGAATGTATTGGGTTTTTTAATCTTAATTTTTTTAAGAAATAAAAATGTCTTTAAAGAAGGCGAAGTTTTCTTAAGTTATATCATCTGGTATAGTTTAGGCCGTTTCTTTATTGAAGGCATGCGCAGTGATAGTCTTTATCTATTTGGTTCGATTCGCATTTCGCAGGCGTTATCTTTTATCTTGTTCTTTGGTGCCTGGGGGATTTTAATTTATCGGCGTAAAAATAACCAAAAGTTAAAAGATTATGACCGCAGTCACGGCAGTAACCGCTTTTTAATTTAACTAACAGCTGTTAGTCAAATTGTGCTAAAATGAAGTTTGTGTAGTACCTTTCCATTATGGAAAAATAGTTTTTTATGACGTTTTGTTATAGAGAACTTTACAATCAAGGAGGGTTTATTTTGAAACAAAAAATTGCTGTCTTAGGACCGGGTTCATGGGGAACGGCGTTAGCGCAAGTTTTATCTGAAAATGGTCACGAAGTAAGAATTTGGGGGAACAATCCGGCACAAATTGATGAGATTAACACTTATCACACCAATCGTCATTATTTGCCTGATGTGAAGTTACCGGAAAATATTGTCGCAGTAAAAGATATTAATGAAGCAATAGACAACTGTGACGCAGCCCTTTTTGTCGTACCAACCAAAGCAATGCGAATTGTTGCAAAAGAGTTTGCTAAAAATGTAAAACATCAACCTGTCATTATTCACGCTTCTAAAGGTTTAGAACAAGAAAGTCACAAGCGCATTTCTGAAATTTTAACCGAAGAAATTCCTGCTGAAAATCGCAAAGCAGTTGTCGTTTTATCTGGCCCAAGTCACGCTGAAGAAGTGGTGCGTCACGATATTACAACAATTACGGCTGCTAGTGTGGATCAAGCAGCAGCACAATATGTTCAAGATTTATTTATGAATGATTATTTTAGAATTTATACCAATGATGATGTTATTGGGGTAGAAACTGGAGCTGCGTTGAAAAATATTATTGCCATTGGAGCTGGCGCAATTCATGGTCTAGGCTATGGTGATGATGCAAAAGCTGCAATTATGACCCGCGGTTTAGCTGAAATTAGTCGATTAGGAGTCGCAATGGGTGCTAATCCATTAACTTTCATCGGTTTAAGTGGTGTAGGTGATTTAATTGTAACCTGTACAAGTGTTCACTCCCGTAACTGGCGTGCGGGTAATTTATTAGGTAAGGGTCATTCACTAGATGAAGTTTTAGACAATATGGGCATGATTGTTGAAGGTGTTGCCACAACGAAGGCCGCAATGGAATTGGCTCAAACGTTAAAAATTGAAATGCCAATTACAGAAACTATCTATAGTGTTTTATATGATAATAAACCAATTAAAGATGCTGCTCGGGACATCATGTTGCGAGATGGTCGCAAAGAAAACGAGTTTACTTTAAAATAAAAATTGAGGAGTCTTGGAAAATGAAAGTTAAAAAAGCTGTTATTCCCGCTGCTGGACTTGGTACCCGTTTTTTACCGGCAACAAAAGCGATGGCAAAAGAAATGTTGCCGATTGTGGACAAGCCAACAATCCAATTTATCGTTGAAGAAGCGCTAAAATCAGGAATTGAAGATATCTTAATTGTGACCGGTAAAGCAAAACGTCCTATTGAAGATCATTTTGATGCGAATATTGAACTAGAAACCAATTTAAAAGAAAAAGGTAAGACAGAATTATTAAAATTGGTGGAAGAAACCACAGATGTTAATTTACATTTTATTCGGCAATCACATCCAAAAGGCTTGGGACACGCCGTTTTACAAGCTAAAGCCTTTGTTGGTAATGAACCATTTGTTGTTATGCTAGGCGATGACTTGATGGAAGACAAGGTGCCGCTAACAAAACAACTCATCAACGATTACGAAAAAACCCATGCTTCTACAATTGCAGTTATGAAAGTACCACATGAAGATACCTCTAAATATGGTATTATCAATCCGGGTGAACAAGTTCAGCCTGGTTTGTACAACGTTAAAAACTTTGTAGAAAAACCAGTGCCAGAAAAAGCGCCAAGTGATTTAGCGATTATTGGTCGTTATTTACTGACACCAGAGATTTTTAATGTTTTGGAAGTACAAAAACCCGGAGCAGGTAACGAAATCCAATTAACCGATGCCATTGATGAATTAAATAAAACACAACGGGTCTTTGCTCGGGAATTTAAGGGCCAACGTTATGATGTTGGCGATAAATTAGGTTTTATGAAAACAAGCATTGACTATGGCTTGAAACATCCTGAAGTTAAAGATGGCTTAAAAGATTATATTTTAGAGTTAGCTGATGAATTTAAAAAAGATACAAAAACAAAATAAGCGAACAGAAAAACTTGCGTAAGATTTTTTATTACGTAGGTTTTTTATTTTTGGAAGCGGCTTACAAATAGATTACAATAGGAAAATAGAAAAATTCATTTGTTCTTTTTATTTGTTTCAAAAGTTACCTCGTGATATGCTTAGTATGACGGAATTTAAAAAAATTTCAGTGTTGGAAAGGAGTTTTGGCATGAGTGGAGGAGAAATTGCAGCATTAATTGCAGCGATTGCCTTTGCTGTTTTAGTGGTATTTGTTATTCGTTTACTAGCCCAAGTGCAAAAAACAGTAGCAAGCGTCAGTACAACTGTGGAGGAAGCAAACAAAACAATTCGTGTTGTTACCAAAGATGTGGATGTTTTAACTAGTGAGGTAGAAGGGTTATTGGTTAAAACCAATACTTTACTTAATGATGTCAATGGAAAAGTTGCTACCATTGACCCGTTATTTACAGCAGTTGCTGATTTAAGTGAAAGTATTTCAGATTTAAATCGCTCTGGTAAAAATGCCGTAGCCAAACTAGGTGCGGTGGGTAAAACGACTGCTCAAGCAACAGTAGCAGGAAAAGTTGGCCAAACAGCATTAAAATTTTTCAATAAACAACGCGCAAACTCAAAAAGCGAATAGATAAAAATAAATGGAGGGATTCAAATGGGAAAAACAAGTGGATTTTTATTAGGCGCAGTAGTAGGTGGTGCGGCAGCTGCAGCAGCGGTGATGCTGCTGGCACCAGAATCTGGTCAAGAATTACGTAAAAAAATAGCAGCACATACTGATGATTTATTGGACTTTGCTAGCGATTATGCAGATATGGCAAAAGAAAAAAGCCAAGATTTAACGGACATTGCCAAAGATAAGGCGGCCAAATTATCACAACAAGCAGAAGAAACAGCAGATAGCTTGAAAAATAAAACAAGTGATTCTTTGGAGGATTTACAAGACTCATCAGCAGACTTGATTGCCAATTTGAAAAAACAAACCGGAGATCTGTCTGAAAAATTTAAAAAATCAGCTGTAGAAGTAAAAGAACAAGGTCAAGACATCGCAGAAGAGAAAAAAGATGATATGCAAGACATTATCATTGATGCAACAAAGAGTGCCAAAGATATGCAAGAAACAGTTGAAGAAGGTGTATCAGAAGCCAAACCGGTGGCAGAATCCTTAAAAGAAAATACAAAAGCGGCTGCAAAAGAAGCAAGTGTAGCAGCCAAAGATGCTGCTGACAAAACAAAAGATGCGACAGCTGAAGAAACCAACATGGCAGCACAAGATTTTAAAGCGGCTGAAAAAGAATTAAAAGAAAAAGTGGAAGAAAATAATCCTGAATAATAAAGAAGCACCTCTGCCCAATAATTAGCAGAGGTGTTTTTAATGTATCAAACAAATGTAAGCTAAAAGGCATCTACTCGCCTACTGGACTTAAATTTCCAGTTAAAAATAAATTATGCGTAAAACAAATTATTCTCTTTAAATCAATAAGTGACACTAAAAATAAAATAAACTGGATAGTCCCACAACAGCAGTAGCTATTTTTGAAATTATCCAGTTTCTTATTTGCAATAAAAGATGCCAGTTTTAGCTTCGATAGTTCGATAAAAGGGCAATTAAAAAATTATTTTGTGATGATTTGCAATTCTTTTGGTGTTTTGGTAAAGGCTGCACATCCTTTTTGGGTCACGTGGATGCAATCTTCAATACGTACACCAACTTCACCTGGTAAATAAATACCAGGTTCAATTGAAAAGCACATTCCTTCTTCAATCACTAAATCGTTACCTTCAACCAGGGATGGGAATTCATGGACAGTAGTGCCGATGCCATGTCCCAGACGGTGGTTGAAATATTTCCCATAACCGGCTTTTTCAATTACATCGCGGGCAACTTGATCAATTTGAGCCGCAGTCACACCGGGGCGAACAAAATCTTGTGCGGCTAATTGTGCTTCTAAGACAATTTGGTAAATTTTTTCTTGTAACGCTGTGGGTTTTTGAAATGCAACAGTGCGTGTTGCATCACTGCAATAGCCTTTCCAGATAACACCTAAATCAAAAAGAACTAACTCATTTGGAACAATTTTACGTGCTCCAGGGGTACCATGGGGATTTGCAGCGTTATCACCAGCCAAAACGATGGTGTCAAAGCTCATTTGGCTAACGCCACGTCGTTTTAATTGATATTCAATTTCTGCGGTGATTTCTGCTTCAGATGCACCTGCTTTGATAGCGGCAAAACCGATTTTAAATGCTTCATCTGCCCAGTCACCAGCTTCTTCTAACAGTTTAATTTCACTAGCTGTCTTACGTAATTGACTTTGTTGAATGACAGAGGTTAAATCAAAATTAAAATCAGTGTGGAGTAAAAGAGATCGGAGTATCTCAAGCCGATCAACGGTTAAATGATTCTTTTCAATAGCCATTTTTTTGGGTTCATCAAAACGTGCTTTAATAGCGGCTACAATTAATTGCCAAGGGTTTTCATTATCCGCATAACCTAAAACATCAAATTGCCAGCTGCTGTTTTTGGCTGTTTCAACCTCTAAAGCTGGGGTAAATAAAAATGGATCGGCAGTAGCCGAAATAAACAGCGCCAAAACACGTTCATGGGGATCACTTTTATAACCGGAATAATAGGCAATGTGATCTGGATTGGAAATATAGGCCAAAGGAATATCGTGAGATTTTAACCAAGTCTTTAACTCTTCAATTTTTGCTAAATTCATAAGGAAACCTTCTTTCAAAATAGTCACTTTTATTTTAGCATACTTCTTTCAAAAAAGAATTTTTGAAAAATGATAAAAATTTTCAGGAAAGGAAAGTAAAACGGTTGCATTCTGATTCTTTCCATGCTATTCTAACAAAGAAATGTAAATGGTATTTTCAGAAAATACAAATCACGCTATCAAATAAGGAGATATGAAATGGACAAACAAACAATTACAATTTATGACGTTGCCCGTGAAGCCAATGTTTCAATGGCTACTGTTTCGCGTGTTGTCAATGGCAATCCCAATGTGAAGCCTGCTACTCGCAAAAAAGTCTTAGAGGTTATCGATCGCCTAGACTATCGGCCTAACGCAGTTGCCCGTGGCTTAGCAAGTAAAAAAACGACAACGGTAGGGGTTATCATTCCTGATGTTAGCAACATGTATTTTGCTTCATTAGCTCGCGGGATTGATGATGTAGCGACAATGTACAAATACAATATTATTTTAGCTAACTCAGATGGTGATACACAAAAAGAAGTGAACGTTTTAAACAATTTATTAGCTAAACAAGTAGATGGCGTTATTTTTATGGGACACCGTATTACCGATGAAATTCGTGGTGAATTTTCCCGTTCTAAGACACCCGTTGTGTTAGCAGGCTCAATTGACCCAGATGAACAAGTAGGTAGTGTAAACATTGATTATACAAATGCAACAAAAGACGCTGTTAATTTATTAGCAAAAAACGGCAATGAAAAAATTGCTTTTGTCAGTGGTGCATTGATTGATCCAATTAATGGTCAAAACCGTTTACAAGGTTATAAAGAAGCACTAAAAGAAAATAATTTAACCTACAATGAAGGGTTAATTTTTGAAGCAAAATACAACTTTAAAGATGGTATTTCTTTAGTTTCACGTCTTAAAAACAGTGGTGCTACAGCAGCTTTTGTTACAGATGATGAACTGGCAATTGGTATTTTAGATGGTTTAGTTGATGAAGGTGTTAATGTACCAGAGGATTTTGAAATTCTGACAAGTAATAATTCATTACTAACAGACGTTGCCCGTCCACGTCTATCTAGTATTACCCAACCATTGTATGATATCGGGGCAGTTTCAATGCGTTTGTTGACCAAAATGATGAATAAAGAAGATGTCGAAGAAAAGACAATTATCTTACCTTATGGTATTGATGAAAAAGGCTCAACAAAATAATCGAATAAGCTAAATAAGCGTCCGTGCTATTTTATGGACGCTTATTTTAATAATTGGGATAAAGAAAAAATTTCGTAAAGCATTTGGCTTATTTGTTTTTTAGCATGTGTTTTGCTGATCGGTATTAATAATAGAAGATAAAAAAGCAGGCGAATTTTCGCCTGCTTTTATTATTGTCCTGTATTATTGTTGGTAGTCCCGTTGCTATTTGCATTGTTATTTGTAGTACTACCATTGTTACTTGTTGAATTATTGTTATTATTTGTATTGCTGTTGCTATTTGAATTATTATTGGTACTGTTTCCGTTAGTTGTCGTGTTGTTTTTTTGTTGATTATTATTGGTCTTTGGTTTTGCATAAATTTTATTCCAATAATCAGCGTAATTAGCATCTGTGCCACCAATACCAAAGCGGTAATTACTTTCACCTGGTCCATTTTTTGCCCACAGAGAAGTTGTGGTATCGTTTGGAACTTGCATTGTAGCTCCGTTGTAGCTGATGCTTCCTGGTAATTCACCGGTAGCTTTGGCAACTGTTTCTTGTTTTACCGAACCATCTAATTTGAATTTTTGATCTGTGCCAAAAATATCAGGATTAGCCATATAAATTCGATTAATCAAATATGCCATGTAATTTCCGGTTCTACTGCCGGCGCCATCATCATTTTTTTCTTTTTGACTATCCATCCCAGACCAGCTACCAATCGTAACTTTTGGTGTCGAGACAATTAACCATGAATCACGGTAATAATCAGAAGACCCAGTCTTACCAACCCAGTCTGCTTGACCTAGGTACCAGTTCAAATTACTAATTGTCGATTTAAACGGGGTAGTGATTCCTTGGCTTAAGACATTACGCATCAAATTGTTCATGATGGAAGCTGTTGCTTTAGAAAAGACGCGAACGGGTTTGTTTTCATGTTGATAAATAGCTTTACCTTGGCTGTCAGTAATCGATTCAATCAAGTAACCTTGTTGGTAGACGCCGCCGTTGGCTAAAGCTTGGAAACCATTTGTTTGTTGAACCGTTGTCACATCCATTGGTCCAAGCGGAGCAGATTCAACATTCCAAGAATTGTTGGCTGGGAAATTCATTTTAGCCAAATAATTGTCATAGACGAAATCCGCAGATTTTTTTTCTTGTAATTCTTGATACACATGGTAGGCTGTAATGTTGGTTGATTCAGCTAATGCATCTTCGACGGTTTGGAAAGTTTTGGATCCTTTATTGGTTGCATTGACGATTTCTTTACCGGCATCTTCGCCAGCTTTCCATTTCGCTGGATAATCTGAGATGCGACTTTGGCTGCCAATTAGACCTTGGTCAATGGCTGGGCCATATACTAAAATCGGTTTAATCGTTGAACCGGCAGCTCGTGAAGTATCAAAGGCGTGATTGTTTTGGTTATCGCTGAAATCGCGACTTCCAATAAAACCTAAGATTTTGCCGGTGGCATTATCCATCATGACATTTCCGACTTCGATTTTATCACCACTGTAATTATCTAACATGTAGCCGTATTCTGCGACACCTTTTTGCATGGCGTCATAAATCTTTTTATCAATAGTTGATTTAACCGTGTAACCACCATTAACTAACTCATTTTGTGCTTTTTCAAGATAAGCTTCTTTTGTTTTTTTCTTTTCGTAATCTTGTGTTGAAACGCCGTCATCTTTGGCTAACTTTTGTGCGACGATACTTTTAGCTTCGTTCATAACGGTATAATATAAGAAACCATGGTCGTCATTATTTTGCGTTTGTTGTTTTAAGAAATCTTTTTTCAAATCATACTTTTTCGCTGCTTCGTATTCTTTTTTACTAATGTCGTGGTTGCGATACATACTAAATAGAACAAAATCTTTTCGTTCTAGGCCGGCAGTGACGTTTTCTTTTAATTTGCCAGTATTATCAAAGGGGCTGTAAACGATAGGACTTTGCGGTAGACCCGCAATAAAAGCTGCTTGCGGTAAGTTGACGTCTTTGGCATCTTTGCCAAAAATACCTTTTGCTGCTTCTTGAACACCCGCGATATTTTGACCCTTATTATTTCGCCCAAAAGGAGAGACATTCAAATACATTGTCACAATTTCGTCTTTACTAAAGAACTTCTCAACTTCCATGGCCAAAAGAATTTCATTGGCTTTGCGCTTGAAGGTGGTTTCGCTAGTTAAAACCTGCTGCTTGACCAATTGTTGGGTTAAAGTAGAACCACCTCCACCGCCAAAACCAGTTGCTTCTGATAACAGCGCACGGACAACAGCTTTTGGTACAACGCCATTATGTTCATAAAAATATTCATCTTCGGTGGCAATAATAGCTTTTTTTAGTAGGTCAGAAACTTGATCTGACTTTACTGATGTTCGAAATAAATCAGAACGGATAGTAGCGATCGAACTGTTATCGGCGTATGTTAATTTGGAAGTTTGCGAAACATCTCCCAGTTCTTTTTGCATTGTGGTTTTATTAGGAGCAGGTGTGTCTTCGACTAAGTAAGCGAAATAACCGGCACCAATCCCTAGCGCTAATGCACCACCAATAATCAGACACGAAATTCCAACTAAAATTAAGGAATGTAAGACCCGTAATGAAATATTAAAGTAAAACCAGCCCTTTTTTCGATCAGAAAAAGGCTCATCATGATGTTTTTGCTTTTTAGGCAATGACTTTCACCTCAGTTTTAAATTTACCGTGTCATTATAGCAAAAAAGTTCTTAAATAGATAGATTTCTACTATTATGGTGGGGAAATACTAAGAAAAAACCAAACTTTTAAGGATTGAAATGGGGGTAAAATACTTTTTTGCAGCAGTTTTGGACTTGTTAAAAGAGTTGAAAAAGAAAAATGTTAAAATAATTAATAGGGAAAACAGTGCCAAATCCAAATAAAGAATTGAATTTTTAAGGAGAAATAGAAATGAAAGAGATTTTAATCAGTGCGTTTAGTTTATTATTTATTATTTTTTAGGATATCTGTTTAAACGCTTCGGGATTTTTAGTAAAGCCGATGGCAACCGTCTTTCACAGATCATTTTAAATTTAACACTCCCGGCGGCGATTGTGGTGAACTTAGCGCAACTGAATGTTTCTTTTAACATCACAGCATTAATCGCAATTGCAGTTTTCTTTACGTTAGTTCAATTGCTTTTTTTACGCATTTTTAAAGGGCGACAAAGCCAAAGGGAACTTTCCTTTAGCCTTTACATGGGATCTGGTTTTAACATTGGCAATTTTACTTTACCTTTTGCGCAAAGCTTTATCCCGCAAGCCATTCCCTTGATTTCACTTTTTGATATTGGCAACTCGATAATGTTAGCAGGGGGAACAGGTTTAGTAGTTGAGGCGTTGACTGGGGAAAATTATGTCTTTAATTTAAAAGCATTCCTGCAAAAACTAGGGCGCAGTGTCCCTTTTATGTGTTACCTTGTGCTGCTTTTGTTACGGACAGCCAGTATTGCAATCCCTGAAATGCTGATAACGGTGGTAGCACCTATCGCTAGCGCCAATACTTTTTTATCAATGTTCATGATTGGGCTGTATTTGGAGTTTAAGCTGCCTCACTATGCTTGGTTATTAGTTTTAAAAACACTTCTTTTAAGATATACAATCGGTCTTATTTTAGTTGTAATTGTCTATTTTACACCAATAAATCACTTAATGAAGTTAGTATTGAGCATTTTAGCAGTTACGCCCATTCCAATTTTTAATGTCATGAATGCCGTATTATCTGGAAGTGATGAAGAAAGTGTGGGCTTTTGTTCTTCGCTTAGTTTTTTAATTAGTTTACCACTTATGACGGCTTTGATTTTTATTTATCGCTAAAATTGAGCGTAAAGATTTCTTTTTGCTAGAAGCTTGCTTACAATAATAAAAAATAGTTATGAAAGAAGTGAAGATATGTTAATCGGTTCTCATGTTTCCTTTAAAGCTAGTCAGGCCTTAGCTTCTTCAGTTGAAGAAGCATTAAGTTATGAAGCGAATACGTTTATGCTTTATACTGGCGCTCCCCAAAATACACGTCGTAGTGAGATGGACCAAGCTAGTATTGCCGCGGGTAAAAAAATGATGGTAGAAAACGAGATGCACGAATTTGTCGTTCATGCACCTTATATCGTCAACTTAGGGAATACAATTAAGCCTCAGAATTTTGGATTTGCCATTGAATTTTTACGTTCAGAAATTATGCGCGCTCAAGAACTTGGTGCCAAACAAATTACCTTACATCCTGGTGCCCACGTTGGCGCAGGGCCACAAGCGGGGATTGAACAAATTGTTAAAGGATTAAATGAAGTTTTAACAAAAGACCAAATTCCTCAAATTGCGTTAGAAACGATGGCAGGAAAAGGCACAGAAATCGGCCGTAGTTTTGAAGAATTAGCAGCAATCATTGACGGCGTCACGCTAAATGATAAACTGTCCGTTACCTTTGACACGTGTCACACTAACGATGCTGGTTATAATGTGAAAGACGATTTCGATGGCGTGTTAGCGGAATTTGACCGCGTGATCGGGTTAGAACGTTTAAAAGTCGTTCATTTAAACGACTCTAAAAATATACGCGGTGCAAAAAAAGACCGGCATGCCAATTTAGGTTTTGGAACAATTGGGTTTAATGCACTACATTATATTGCCAATCACGAAAAATTAGCAACATTGCCTAAAATCCTTGAAACGCCATATGTTGGAGAAGATAAAAAAAATAAAAAGCCTCCTTATAAATTTGAAATTGCCATGTTGCGTAGCGGCGTTTTTGATCCAGATTTATTAGAAAAAATTATGGCGCAATAAATTTAAATTTCTAAAATAAAAAAGTCAAATACCGCCACAACTAAGCGTAGGGCGGTATTTGACTTTTTATAGATTATAAGGAGAGTATAAAATTTTCAGGTGAATAAAGCACGTAGAAGAAATATTCATTTCTAGTTTTTTTCGGCCTTCACCTTTTAATAAAGCAAAATTTTCAAAGCTTCACAAACTAGTTCTTAGTGACTAAAAGCTAGTTTGTGAAGTCTTTTTTAAGAGGAATGTTTGGCTGTCGCCAACTGCGCTTTGCTAAAGAAGCGTTTTATTTCCACGTCTGCTGCAGCAGCGCAGTCAGAAGCGTGAATAACATTTTGCGACTTATTGGTGGCAAAATCGCCACGAATTGTGCCAGGTGCAGCTTCTAAGGCATTAGTCGATCCAATCATTTTACGCACCATTTCAATTGCATTTTCACCTTTTAAAACGATAAAAACAACAGGACCTGATGTCATGTAGTCAATAATATCTTGAAAAAAAGGCTTATCAGCAAGATGAGCATAGTGGGCTTTGGCGGTTTCTTTAGTTAACATACCGTAGCGCATTGCTTCAATTGTCAGCATGCGTTCTTCAAAGCGACTGATAATACGACCGACTAAATGACGTTTGACGCCATCTGGTTTAATAATAATTAAAGTTTTTTCTTCCATTGCACTCACCTCAAAAAAATTTATAAATTTAGCATAGCATGTTTTTTATAATTTGAAAACGCTTACTTTGTTTTGCCTTGCGAAAAGCTCTTTTCATTTGCTTGCTTTTCTAGTAAAATGACACAGTGAGACTATAGAAGAAAGGAGAGATTTTCATGTCAACATCAATCGTAGTACTTATTGCAATTATTGCAGCTTTACTAGGTGCAGTCGGTGGCTTTTTCTTAGCCCGTAAATATATGAAAGACTATTTGGAAAAAAATCCTCCCGTTAACGAGGAAATGTTACGTTCAATGATGATGTCGATGGGCCAAAAACCATCAGAGAAAAAAATTCGTCAAATGATGCAGCAAATGAAAAACCAAGGGAAAAAATAATCTTTTGGTTTTCTGTCGTGACGGGCTGAATTTTTCAGTCCGTCTTTTTTGTGCCCTTTATTCAAAGGTACAAAAAAATTTAAATAGAATTTTCAAATTATTCTTGTAATAGTTAAAGATAGCAGGAATTTAAAAGGAGGTACTTATGTCAATTTTTAAAAAGTTAGGTTGGTTTTTTAAACAGGAAAAAAAGCACTACATTATCGGTGTAACATCTTTAATTTTAGTGGCTATTTTTCAATTAATACCCCCAAAAGTAATTGGAATTATTATTGATGAAATTGCTGAAGATAATATTCACTTAAAGATTATTTTAGGTTGGGTTGTAGTATTAGTTTTAGCTGCTGTCGCACAATATATTTTTCGCTATATTTGGCGCACTAATATCTGGGGCAGTGCTGCTCGCTTGGAAAAAGATCTTAGACGCCAGCTTTTTGATCATTTTACGAAGATGGATCAAATCTTTTATCAGAAACACCGTACAGGAGATCTAATGGCCCATGCAACCAATGATTTAAACGCCATTCAAAATGTTGCTGGCGCAGGAATATTAACCTTTGCTGACTCATTTATCACCGGTGGAATAACTATTATTGCCATGATTTTATTTATCGATTGGCGGCTAACGCTGATTGCATTATTACCATTACCTTTGTTAGCAGTGACCTCACGTGTACTAGGCACAAAACTCCATGATGCTTTTCGGGATGCACAGGAGGCTTTTTCAAATATTAACGATAAGGCACAAGAAAGCATTACCGGGATGAAGGTTTTAAAAACTTTTGGTCAAGAGCAAGAAGATATTGCTGATTTTTCAAGGAAGATTGATGATGCAATCGTCAAAAATAAACGAGTCAATTTTTTAGACGCCTTATTTGATCCTTTTATCACATTAATTATTGGGCTTTCTTACGTTGTAACAATTATCATAGGTGGGAATTTTATTTTGAATGATACGATTACAATTGGACAGTTGGTATCATTTATAAGCTATATCGGGATGTTAGTTTGGCCGATGTTTGCGATTGGTCGACTCTTTAATGTTTTAGAAAGAGGCAACGCCAGTTACGATCGGGTAGCGGAGTTATTAAGCAACAAGACACATATTATTGAAAAAGAAAATGCAATTCATGAGGCGCCAAAAGGAACTTTGGAATTTTCAATTCGCAGTTTTTATTATCCCAATAGCAAAGAAGAAACACTAAAGAATTTGCAGTTTGTCGTAAATGAAGGTGAAACATTAGGCATTGTAGGGAAAACCGGTAGTGGCAAGACCACGATTATGAAATTATTACTGCGGGAATTTGATGATTACGCAGGTCAAATTACATTTGGTAGCCGTAATATTAAAGACTACACCTTAGATGCTTTGCTGGGCTCGTTAGGCTACGTTCCACAAGATCATTTTTTGTTTTCGACTACGATTCGCGACAATATCCGTTTTATCGACCCAACCCTGCCACAAAGTGAAGTTGCGCAGGCAGCGCAATTGGCCGACATTGCCACGGATATTGAAGAAATGCCAGCAGGTTATGATACCTTAGTAGGAGAACGAGGTGTTTCGTTGTCCGGTGGGCAAAAACAACGATTATCCATCGCGCGTGCGTTAATTGCCAAACCAGAAATTTTAATTTTAGATGATGCACTTTCTGCGGTTGATGCGAAAACAGAAGAAGCGATTTTAAGCAACTTAAAAGCCGCACGGCAAAATAAAACGACCATTATTGCTGCCCATCGTTTGAGTAGTGTTATGCATGCTAAAGAAATCATCGTAATTGAAGAAGGGCAAATAATAGAACGGGGAACGCATCAAGAATTACTAGCTTTAGGTGGTTGGTATGCTAAGATGTGGGCCAAACAGCAACTTGAAGCCAAGATTACTAGGGGGGATATTTAATGGAAGAATCTGCATGGTCCAAATCACTTTCATTTAAAGAGCAAAAACAAATTGTAAAACGAATGTTTAAATTTGCGAAGCCTTTTGCTAAAACATTTATTGTAGCGATCGTTTTTGCCTTGGCCTTAGCAGTTGTCAATATTTTACTACCACGTATTATTCAAACCTATATGGATGATTACTTAACCACTAAAACTGCTACACAAAAAATTATTTATTTTTTTGCTGCTCTGTATTTTTTTGGTGTCCTGTTAAAAGCGACAATTTGGTTTTTCCAATGGTTTTTATACTCCATGGCATCACTGAAAACATTTCAGTATATCCGTGTAAAACTTTTTGAAAAATTGCATACGCTAGGAATGCGCTATTTTGATCAAACACCAGCTGGTTCTATCGTTTCTCGGGTGACCAATGACACGGAGACATTGTTTGAATTTTGGTATGTTTTTTTGATGGTGCTTACCGGTATTTTTGCGATAATTTCATCTTTTGTGGCGATGTTTTCAATCAATCGAAAAATTGCTTTGATTAATTTAATCTTTTTACCAATTTTAGTAATCGTCATTTGGTATTATCAAAAATTCAGTTCAAAAATTTATCGACAAATGCGGGAAAAATTAAGTCAATTAAATACCAAGCTAAATGAATCTATTTCAGGAATGCAAATTATCCAACAATTTCGTCAAGAAGCGCGACTGAAAAGTGAATTTGAAACAATCAATGATGACTATTTAAAAACACGCTTTGCCATGATTAAAACAAATTCACTGCTTTTAGCACCAATTATTAATTTGTTATATGCTTTAGCAATTGCGTTATCTTTATCTTTATTTGGCTTTGATGCGCTTGATTCTCCAGTGGAGGTGGGGATGATATACGCTTTTACCACGTATGTGCAGGGATTTTTTAATCCTATGACGCAAATGATGGACTTTTTGAGTGTTTTCACCGACGGAATTGTAGCGGCTAGTCGTATTTTGAAGATCATGGACACAACAGAAGCAACACCAGCTCAAAATCCTAAGGCCAATGCTAAAATTGGCGCTGGGAAAATTGAATTTCGTCATGTTAGCTTTTCTTATGATGGTAAGCATGATGTGTTAAAAGATATTTCCTTTGTTGCTAATCCCGGTCAAACAATTGCACTCGTAGGGCATACTGGTAGTGGGAAAAGTTCGATCATTAATGTTCTCATGCGTTTTTATGAATTTCACGCGGGGGAAGTTTTGATCGATGATAAAAATATTAAAGACTACCCTATGAGTGAACTACGAGAAAAAATGGGTCTAGTTTTACAAGACGCCTTCATGTTTTATGGCGATATTGCCACAAATATTCGTTTGTTAAATACAAATATCAGTGACGCTGAAATTAAAGCAGCGGCAGAATTTGTCCAAGCAGATAAATTCATTAATCAACTGCCAGGAAACTATCACGCTAAAGTAATTGAAAGAGGAGCGAGTTATTCGAGTGGCCAGCGCCAACTTTTATCTTTTGCCCGGACGATGGTTACAAATCCTAAAATCTTAGTATTGGACGAGGCAACTGCAAACATTGATACTGAGACAGAAAGTTTGATTCAAGCTAGTTTGGCCAAAATGCGTAAAGGTAGAACGACCATTGCCATTGCGCACCGCCTCTCTACGATTAAAGATGCTGATTTAATTTTAGTATTAGACAAAGGTGAAATTGTTGAAACTGGAAATCATGCTACCTTGTTGGCAGAAGATGGATTATATGCTGCAATGTATAAATTGCAAAGTAGTGAAGTTTAATTAAAAATAAAATGGCAGGATTTCCGGTGATAAAGAAATTCCTGCCATTTTCTATTTTTTGAATTAAAATGAATAAAATTTGCAATAGCCATTGACAGCGCTTTCTAACGTCTGTTACAATAACTTTAAATTAAATAGACCAAACAAATGGATAGTGATTGTTTAAATACAAGCTAAACCTAATGAGATGATGCCTTTATTTTGTGCGCGCTCATTAGGTTTTTTGTTTGTCCATTTTTTGAAGGGAGGAATAAAAATAGAATTAAGAAA
Organism: Enterococcus montenegrensis; assembly: GCF_029983095.1. Lineage (NCBI taxonomy): Bacteria > Bacillati > Bacillota > Bacilli > Lactobacillales > Enterococcaceae > Enterococcus > Enterococcus montenegrensis. The sequence goes on along the minus strand of NZ_CP120467.1, from coordinate 1,803,696 downwards.
CAAAAAAGTTTATGTAAGCGTTGACAAAGATAACGCTTATTAGTATCATCAAATTATAATCTAAATGAGTTGAAGATTAATTTTAGATTAGTTAAAGCGTGACGTGGAGGCCGACACTGATGCAAATCAAAAAAATCTTAAATAACAACGTAATTATTACGACTGACAAGCGAAATAACGAGCTTGTCGTGATGGGAAAGGGGATAGCATTTCAAAAAAAGATTGGCGATGAAGTAGTTGAAGGACAAGTGGATAAAACTTACCGACTGTCTAATACAGATTTAAATGCCAAGTTACAAGAACTATTAGAAGATGTACCAATTGGTTATTTAGAACTGGCAACAGAAATAATTGATTGTGGTAAAGAAAAATTGAATGCACCATTAAATGATTCCATTTATATCTCTTTAACAGATCACTTGCATACTGCTGTAGAACGGGTAAAAAAGAAAATACGAGTACCCAATTTATTACTTTGGGATATCAAACGCTTTTTTACGGCAGAATATAGCATTGGTAAAGATGCTGTGGCGACGATTCAAAAACGTTTTAAAGTTGATTTGGGTGTTGATGAGGCTGGATTTATTGCCTTACATCTCGTGAATGCCCAAACTGAAATTGATAATGATAATGTTTATGAAATGACCGAATTGATGCAAGAAATTATTCGGATTGTCAGCTATTATTTTAAAGTTCAATTTGATGAAGAATCTGTTTATTATTATCGTTTCACTACCCATTTACGTTTTTTTGCATCCCGAATTATGAACCATCGTCAAAATGAAGGTGGCACAGCCACCAAAAAATAAAAATAACTGGAGGAATTAGTGTGGGTAAATATCACGATTTAGCCGAAAAAATTGTTGAAAATGTAGGCGGAAAAGAAAATATCAATAGTTTGACACATTGTATTACGCGGTTGCGCTTCAAGTTAAAAGATGAAGGCAAAGCAAACGATGATATCCTAAAAAATATGGACGGCGTCGTAACTGTAATGAAAAGTGGCGGTCAATATCAAGTTGTAATCGGAAATCACGTTCCAGATGTCTATGCAGACGTTTTAGAAGTAGCGGGAATTTCAGGTGAGACAGAAGAAGCAAGCGGTGACGGCAATATCTTTAACCGCTTAATTGATATCTTAAGTGGTTGTTTCCAACCATTCTTAGGCGCATTAGCTGCAGCAGGTATGATTAAAGGGCTAAATGCATTACTAGTTTTCTTAGGAACGTTAGGTTGGTTTACCTACACGGCGCAATCTGGCACTTATATGATGCTAAATGCAATTGGGGATTCGATTTTTTACTTTATGCCAGTTATCTTAGGTTATACAGCTTCAAAAAAATTCAATTTAAATCCAATGATCGGGATTACAATTGGTGCGGCGTTAGTTTATCCAACGATTCAAGGATCTGCATTACAAGCCTTGGTCGAAGAAGGCGCTGCTGCTCCTTATAGTATCTTTGGTTTGCCAGCATTTACTACTTTCTTAGGTATTCCTTGGGTAGGGGCAAATTATACAAGTAGTGTTGTACCGGTAATTTTCATCATCGCCTTTGCTGCACAAGTACAAAAATTGATGAAACGTGTCATTCCTTCTGTTGTTCAAACATTCTTAGTACCATTTTTTGTACTATTAATTTCATTGCCAGTTGGCTTTTTAGTTATTGGCCCAATCATTAGCATGCTAACTGATTTATTAAGTGCTGGTTTCCAAGCGTTAATGACATTCTCACCAGCTTTATATGGTGCAATTTTAGGTTTCTTCTGGCAAGTGTTGGTAATCTTTGGATTACACTGGTCAGTTGTACCATTGGCAATTATGCAAGTAACACAAGAAGGTTTCTCACAAGTGTTAACAGGTTCATTTGCTGCTAGCTTCTCACAAACAGCAGTTGTCTTAGCAATGTTCTTCAAACTTCGCGACAAAAAATTAAAAGCACTATGTCCACCAGCAATCATCTCAGGTATTTTTGGGGTAACAGAACCAGCTATTTACGGGATTACATTACCGAAAAAGACGCCGTTTATTTTCTCTATGATTGGTGGGGCAATCGGCGGATTGATTTTAATGTTAAATGATGTCACTTCTTACACAATGGGGGGTTTAGGAATCTTTGGTTTCTTTAACTTCATTACCCCAGAAGGTAATGCGTCTACTGTTATCCCAGCAGTAATTGCAGTCTTAGTAGCCTGCGGTGTCAGCTTCTCACTAACTTTCTTCTTCTGGAAAGATGAGACAGTCGAAGTTGAAGAAGGACAAGCCGCAATGGAAGTTAGAAAAGAAATTGTTACAGCGCCAATTAACGGTGCCATCATGCCACTAAGCACATCAAAAGATGAAGCATTTGCTCAAGGTATTTTAGGTAAAGGTGTATTGATCCAACCAGAAAGTGGTGAAGTTGTCGCACCATTTGACGGTACAGTAATGACACTGTTTCCGACAAAACATGCAATTGGCTTGGTTTCTGATAATGGTTTAGAATTATTAATTCACATTGGAATTGACACTGTACAACTAGACGGTAAATTCTTCACACCCCATGTTAAGCAAGGGGATAAAGTAAAACGCGGTCAAAAATTAATGAGCTTTGATATTAAAGCAATCCAAGCTGCAGGTTACAGTGTTGAAACACCAGTCATCGTAACCAATTCAGCAGACTATTTGGATATTTTAGAAAGTGATAAACCAAATGTTGCCAGTGGTAGTGATGAATTAATCACAGCTTTAGCATAAGAAAATAAGACGAGCTGACTATTTCGTCAGCTCGCCTTTTTCACCTGAAACTTATTTGAGTCATTAGTTTGGGGTAAAGGAATCGTGGATTTGAACCGGAACTTGATTTTTTTCGGACATAATGGTGGAACTAATCTTACGATGATCAATTTGTTGCCCGATTTTAATTAGATGTTCTAATTCTTGCTGGTAATTTTCAGCAAAAACAACACTGTATAAGACATCGAGTAAATACGTGATCGATAGATTGGTTGTGAAATTACCAATCTTTGAATAGAGGCGTTCTCTTGTTGTCATTTGTAAGGTGCAAGTTGCTATTTCCATTAAAGAATTATCGCCAATGCTGGTAATTGCAATAAAAGGTACTTCTTGTGCAGCTAAAATTTTAGCAGTCTGTAAGATAGTGCTATTTTCGCCAGTATAAGAAATTAAGATTGCCGTATCATTTTTTGTTAAATTATAGGCTTCATAGGCCGTTTCCCCTTGGATTTGACTGGTAGTAACGATTTTTCCAATGCGATTCATTTTCACAGCAAAGTCTTGCGCGATTAATGTATTGGCGTTGTTACCAAAAATTCTTGTGATACGCGCCTTTAGTAAAAGATCTTTTGCCATTTTTAAGGTGTCGTGTTGTATTAAAGATAATGTATCGCTAATGGTCGTTTGTTCTAATTGAGCCAATTTACTGGCGATGCGCAATAAACCGTCATTTGGCGTGAAAGGAAGATTAGCATCGACTGTTTGAAAGTGATGGGTTAAATAGTCTTGCTCTTTTAAAAACGCATTTTTAAATTCGACCCAACCCTTAAAATCCAGTTTTTTGGCAATACGAATTAAGGTGGAAGGATGAACAAAAGTCGCTTCTGCCACTTCTTTAATAGTTAAGTTCAAACTTTGGGGCCGCTTTAAAATGAAGGCGACAACATTTTGTTCGGCATCAGAAAAACTTGTTTGGCGAATTTTTTCTTGAATCAGCATAAATAACCTCTTTTAACTTTATTTACAATTATTATATCGTATTTGTAAATTTTATTTACAAAAAATAAAATGAATTTTCTTTAATTTGTAAACGTTTTAGCAACTCGTTGTTATTCTATTGTTTTTAGACTAAAACTCATCAATAATTAAATTATCAAGTAAACAAAGGAGCTGTCGGTATGAAAAAAGGCGTAAAAATTGCGACAATTGGTGGCGGAAGTAGTTATACACCAGAATTAATGGAAGGCTTTATTAAACGGTATGATGAACTACCAATTTCTGAAATTTGGTTAGTGGATATCGAAGCCGGAAAAGAAAAATTAGAAATTGTAGGGGCGATGGCACAACGAATGTGGGATGCTTCACCATATGATGTGAAAATCCATTTAACCTTAGATCGCAAAGAGGCATTAAAAGATGCAGACTTTGTCACAACGCAATTTCGTGTCGGTCTATTAGATGCTCGTGTTAAAGATGAGCGCATTCCAGCGTATTACGGTATGTTAGGGCAAGAAACAAATGGCGCTGGTGGTATGTTCAAAGCTTTTCGGACAGTTCCGGTTATTTTAGATATCGTTGAAGACATGAAACGCCTGTGTCCAAATGCTTGGTTAGTCAATTTTGCAAATCCAAGTGGCATGGTAACTGAAGCAGTCGTGCGCTATGGCAAATGGGATAAAGTAATTGGTCTTTGTAATGTACCCGTAATGGCAACCATGCTTGAACCAGGTTTGATTGGCAAACAAACGGATGAATTAATTTACAAATTTGCCGGTTTAAATCACTTCCACTGGCATAAAGTTGCCGCTAATAATGGTCAGGATGTAACGATGGAACTGATTGATAAAATGTATGAAGAAGATAATGGTTTACCAAAAAATATTTATGACATTCCCTTTGAACGGGATTTATTAGAGCAAATGAAAATGATTCCTTGTGCGTATCATCGTTATTATTATCAAGAAGAAGAGATGTTAGAACATTCGTTAGAGGAATATCGCACAATCGGAACGAGAGCACAGCAGGTGAAACGCACGGAACATGAATTATTTGAACTTTACAAAGATGAAAACTTAGATCATAAACCAGAACAATTGCAACAACGTGGTGGTGCTTATTATTCTGATGCTGCTTGTGAAACAATTGCCTCGATTTATGCGAATAAAGAAACACAAATTGTCGTGTCAACTAAAAATAATGGTGCTGTACCGGATTTACCAGCAGATTGCGTTGTTGAAGTAACTGCTTACGTAGGGGCACAAGGAGCTCGGAATGTAGCCTTTGGTGAATTGCCAACTGCAGAAAAAGGCTGGTTACAAGTAATGAAAGCAATGGAATTATTGACTATTGAAGCTGCGGTAACAGGAGATTACGGGACAGCGTTACAAGCTTTCACATTAAATCCATTAGTGACTTCAGGAAAAACAGCGAAACGCGTGATGGATGAGTTATTTATTGCCCACAAAGAGTATTTACCAAATTTCAAAGAAACAATTGAACGTTTGGAAAAAGAAGGCGTTGAAGTACAAGATGAAGTTGTTCGATCGTTAGATTTAGTAAACGTATAAAGCGATAAATAGATATTTTCTAAGAAAATAGTGTAATGAACTTGGCATAATAATGACTTGAATTTGAGAAATTAAGAAAAATTGGAGGCTTTACAATGGGATTTAGAAAAGACTTTTTATGGGGCGGCGCAACAGCAGCCAATCAATGTGAAGGCGGTTATAACGAAGGTGGGCGTGGTTTAGCCAACGTAGATGTGGTGCCAATTGGACCAGATCGCTTTCCCGTTATTACCGGCGAAATGAAAATGTTTGATTTTGATGAGGAGCATTTTTATCCGGCCAAAGAAGCAATTGACATGTATCACCGTTGGCAAGATGATATCGCGTTATTTGCGGAAATGGGCTTTAAAACATATCGCTTATCCATTGCCTGGAGTCGTATTTTTCCAAATGGCGATGAAAAAGAACCTAATGAAGAAGGTTTGAAATTTTACGAAGATATTTTTAAAGAGTGCAAAAAATATGGAATTGAGCCTTTAGTTACAATTACTCATTTTGATTGTCCCATGCATTTGATTAAAGAATACGGTGCTTGGCGTAGTCGCAAGCTCGTTGATTTTTACGAAAATTTATGTCGCGTGATTTTTAATCGCTATAAAGGCTTAGTAAAATATTGGTTGACTTTTAATGAAATTAATATGATTTTACATGCACCGTTTATGGGGGCGGGTCTTTACTTTGAACCAGGAGAAAACAAAGAACAAGTGAAGTATCAAGCGGCGCACCACGAATTAATCGCTTCTGCTATTGCTACCAAGATCGCCCATGAAGTGGACCCTGAAAATAAAGTAGGCTGTATGTTAGCCGCTGGAGCCTACTACCCTTATTCATGTAAACCAGAAGATGTTTTTGCATCTCGAAATGACGATCGCGAAAACTACTTCTTTATTGATGTTCAGTCTCGCGGTGAATATCCTGCGTATGCGCTAAAAGATCTAGAACGCAAAGGTATTGAACTGAAAATGGAAGATGGCGATTTGGAACTATTAAAAGAAAATACTGTCGACTTTATTTCATTTTCTTACTACTCCTCACGCGTTGCAACAACTGACCCAGAATTATTGGAACAAACAGCTGGCAATATCTTTGCTTCAGTTAAAAATCCATATTTGAAAGCTAGCGAATGGGGTTGGCAAATTGATCCACTAGGTTTACGGATCACATTAAATGATATTTATGATCGCTATCAAAAACCATTATTCATCGTAGAAAATGGCTTAGGAGCAGTGGATACTCCAGATTCAGATGGTTATGTTGTGGATGATTACCGAATTGAGTATTTAGCTGCTCATATCGCGGCTATGAAAGATGCTGTGGAATTAGACGGTGTTGACTTGTTAGGTTACACCACTTGGGGTTGTATCGATTTGGTTTCTGCTGGAACCGGTGAAATGAAAAAACGTTACGGCTTTATCTATGTTGATCGGGATAATGAAGGCAATGGCACTTTAGCTCGGACTAAGAAAAAATCGTTTGACTGGTATAAACAAGTGATTGCGACAAATGGCGAAGATTTAAGTGCAGAATAAACAAGCAAATTTTGCTACTACTTTTACAAAATAAATGAAAAGCCAGCTCACTTGGGCTGGCTTTAAAAAAGTTGCAGGAGGAAAATATATGGCATTTAGTAAAGATTTTTTGTGGGGTGGCGCAACGGCAGCCAATCAATATGAAGGCGGCTATTTATCTGGTGGAAAGGGCCTGGCGACTTTAGATGCTATCACAGGTGGCAGTAAAGATAATCCCCGTATGATTACCTTTAAAACAGAAGATGGAAAAATTCATGAGGTAACAAGAGAAGAAGGTCTACCAAAAGGCGCGACAGGGTATATTGACCCAGATAAATACTATCCTAGCCACGTTGCAACTGACTTTTATCATCATTATAAAGAAGATATTGCCTTATTTGCAGAAATGGGTTTTAAGTGTTTCCGACTATCATTGTCTTGGGCGCGTATTTGTCCGAAAGGAACTGATGAAATCAATGAAGAAGGTTTAGCTTTTTATGATGCAGTTTTTGATGAGTTATTAAAATATGGTATTGAACCGGTTGTCACCATTAATCATTTTGATATTCCAATGTATTTAGCGGATAAATTGGATGGCTGGAATAATCGTAAAACAGTTGATTACTTTGTCTTCTTTTGTGAAACAGTCTTTAAACGATACAAAGATAAAGTGAAATATTGGATGACCTTTAATGAAATTAACTTTTTGAGAAGCTGGACCCAAATTGGTATTCATCAAAATGACAATCAGCATCGCTATCAAGCTATTCATCATTTGTTTGTAGCTAGTGCTAAGGCAGTAATATTGGGTCACAAAATTAATCCAGCTTTTAAAATCGGCATGATGGTGGCTTATATTCCAAGCTATCCGATGACAAGTAATCCTGAAGATGTGATGGCAGCTTTAGAATTTAATCGTGGTCAAGAATTTTTCATTGATGTTCAAGTGAAGGGGACTTATCCTGCTCACAAATTAAAATGGTTTGAGCGGGAAAATATCACCATCAAAAAAGAGGCTGGTGATGATGAGCTGATTAAAGAAGGCACCGTGGACTATATTGGCTTTAGTTACTACATGTCAACGGCCTCTTCTGCTAATCCAGAAAATGTGAAGTATGTTGGCGGTAACCAGCAGCCAGCAGTGAAAAATCCTTATTTAGCTGAATCTGAATGGGGCTGGGCAGTTGATCCATTAGGACTTAGAATTTCTTTATGTAACTTGTATGATCGTTATCAAGTACCATTATTTATTGTTGAAAATGGTTTTGGTGCAGTAGATGTTGTAAAAGAAGATGGTAGTATTGAAGATGATTACCGCATTGACTACTTCAAGAAACATATTGCCGCTATGAAAGATGCTGTGGAATTAGACGGTGTTGATTTAATGGGGTACACGCCTTGGGGCTGTATTGATTTGGTTTCAGCCGGAACCGGTGAGATGAAAAAACGCTATGGCTTCATTTATGTCGATTTAGATGATCACGGTAAAGGGTCACTGGCGCGTTCTCGCAAAAAATCTTTCCATTGGTATAAAGAAGTAATTGCTTCAAATGGAGAAAAACTAGCTTAATTAATCATGTGATATAAGCACTTTTTTGTAATCATCAGATTATAAAAGGTGTTTTATATCACATTTTTTATTGGGAGGAATGCGTGCTACAAGCTTGTTTAAAAAAAGTCGCCAAATGCGAAAAAAATTGCGAGCTAGGGATTTAAATTGTAAGAAAAAAGTAATATAGTTTTAGGTAATATGATTTTTCTTATAAGCAGATTATTAGACAGCTAAGTTTATTTCAACTAGAGTTAGCTTACTAATAGAAAGTAAGTGGAGGTAAAAAATAATGTATGATGTAATCGTAATCGGCGCCGGCCCCGCCGGTATGACAGCGGCTTTATATGCGTCTCGGTCGAATTTATCCGTTTTAATGATTGAAAGAGGTGCTCCGGGGGGGCAAATGAATAACACTGCCGAAATTGAGAATTATCCAGGCTTTGATTCCATTATGGGACCAGAACTTTCTATGAAAATGTATCAAAATGTTGAGAAATTTGGAACTAAAAATGAATACGGCATTGTACAAGATGTGGTAGATCATGGTAGTTATAAAGAAGTTATCACAGAAGAAAATAGTTACAAAGGCAAAAGTGTCATTATTGCAACTGGCTGTGTTCACCGTAAATTAGGTGCCCCTGGTGAAGAAGAGTATGCTGGTCGTGGGGTTTCTTATTGTGCAGTTTGTGATGGAGCCTTTTTCCGGAATAAAAAACTAATTGTTGTAGGCGGCGGCGATTCTGCTGTAGAAGAAGCAATTTATCTGACACAATTTGCAAGTGAAGTTGTCATTGTTCATCGCCGGGATGAATTACGGGCACAAAAAATTATCCAAGATCGCGCTTTTGCAAATGAAAAAATTAGTTTTATCTGGGACTCGGTAGTAGAAGAGATAACAGGTAACGACATGGTAGTAACCGGGGTTAATATTCGCAATGTTAAAACAGATGAAGTTTATGAAACAACAGCAGATGGTGTCTTTATCTATGTTGGTTTAGAACCTCTATCAGCACCTTTTACTAAATTGGATATTTTGGATGAAGCTGGGTGGTTATTGACAGACAGCTTTATGAAGACTGCTATTCCAGGTATTTTTGCAATTGGCGATGGCCGGGCAAAAGATTTACGTCAAATTACCACCGCTGTTGGTGAAGGTGGTATTGCAGGACAACAGGTCTTTCAATATTTAGAAAACTTAAAGGATAGCCAAAGTGTTGGTCAATAAAAATTTTTAAAGTCGATGCTAAAATAATTTGAAAATCCAGCTGAGATGAATGCAAGCGATAAGGCAATCATTTCTCTGGATTTTTTTGTGATCTTTAAAAACAATTATTTAAAAAAGACAGCTACATTATTGACTCAGCTTTTTCTAATTTTTATCAACAAAAGCACTTTTTTATCAGTACGTGTTTTGTTTGGATGAATTGCCAATATTTTAAAAACATTGTTATGAAAGATTGTTGGCGTTATCAAGGTGAAATGATATACTTAAAAAGTAATTAGAAAAATTGAAAGAGGTGTTATTTCATGTCTTGGGAACAAGTCTATGAACAATGGGTAAACGATGGAAATTTAGAAGAAAATTTAAAGCAACAATTAGCTGATCTAAAAGAAGATCCTGAGAAACTAGAAGACGCGTTTTACGCACCTCTGGAATTTGGTACTGCTGGTATGCGAGGAATTTTAGGCCCGGGTATTAATCGTATGAATATCTATACTATCCGACAAGCCACAGAAGGTTTAGCTCGCTTTATGGATGAACAAGATGACAACACAAGAAGACGCGGTGTAGCCATTGCCTATGATTCTCGCCATATGTCGCCAGAATTTGCAATGGAAGCGGCCAAAACATTAGCAAAACACGATATTCCTTCCTACGTTTTTGAAAGTCTTCGTCCAACGCCAGAATTATCTTTTGCGGTGCGTTACTTAAAAGCTTTTACCGGTATTATGATCACAGCTTCTCATAATCCTGCTGCATACAATGGTTATAAAGTCTACGGACAAGACGGTGGTCAAATGCCACCCGCTGATGCAGATGCTTTAACTACGTTTGTGCGCTCCATTGATAATCCATTAGAAATTCAAGTTTTATCTGATGAAGAAGTAGAGCACAGTGGCTTAATTAATATTATTGGTGAAGAAATCGATACCGCATATCTAAAAGAAATTAAAACAGTCACTATTAATCAAGATTTAATTAATGAAATGGGCAAAGACTTAAAATTAGTCTATACGCCACTACACGGAACTGGCAAAATGTTGGGAGAAAAAGCTCTAAAACAAGCTGGCTTTGAAAAATTTGCTTTAGTGCCAGAACAAGCGGTCGCCGATCCTGACTTTTCTACCGTAAAATCACCAAATCCAGAAGAACATTCTGCTTTTGAATACGCAATTGCTTTAGGTAAAAAAGAAGATGCCGATCTTTTGATTGCCACAGACCCGGATGCTGATCGCCTTGGAGCAGCAGTACGCTTACCAAATGGTGAATATCAAGTCTTAACAGGTAATCAAATTGGTGCACTCTTTACGGAATATATTTTAGCCGCTCATAAACAAGCAGGGACACTCCCAAGCAATGCTGCTGTCTTAAAATCAATCGTTTCAAGCGAATTGCCAACTGCTATTGCAGCTAAATACGATGTTGCCATGCTCAATGTTTTAACTGGCTTTAAGTTTATTGCCGAAAAAATTAAACAATTTGAAACAGATCATAGCCAAACTTTTATGTTTGGGTTTGAAGAAAGCTACGGCTATTTAGTTAAACCTTTTGTTAGAGATAAAGACGCGATTCAAGCTTTAGTTTTATTGGCTGAGGTTGCAGCTTACTACAAAAAGCAAGACAAGACATTATTTGATGGTTTACAAGATATTTTTGAAACCTATGGCTATTATGCTGAAAAAACTATTTCTGTAACCTTAAGTGGTTTAGAAGGACCAGCTAAAATTAAAGCGATTATGAGTAAATTCCGCACTCAAGCGCCAAGTGAAATTGGTGGCGTAAAAGTCGTGCAGACAGAAGACTTCAAAGCGCGAACAATTATGGGTCTAGATGGCAATGAAGCAAAAATGACAACTCCTGCTTCTGATGTGTTGAAATACGTCTTAGAAGATGAAAGCTGGATTGCCGTCCGTCCGTCTGGTACAGAACCAAAAATCAAGTTCTATATTGGTGTAAAAGGTGAGAATCAAAAAGATGCGATCGAAAAAATTGCTATCCTTGAAAAAGCAATTAACGAAATAACTGGGGATTAAGAAATAAAAGAGGTGTCTACATGGAGCAAGAAACAGAAATTCTGCAAGTTAGTCGTCTTTTTAAAGTTTTAGCAGATAAAACACGACTTAAAATTTTACTAGCGTTAAAAAAAGGTGAATTGAATGTGACAACTATCGGTGAAGTAGTTGAAATGGAACAGTCAGCTGTCTCCCACCAGTTAAAACTTTTACGAGATAATCGTGTAGTAAAGTCTCGCCGAGAAGGCAAAACTGTTTTATATAGTTTAGATGATCATCACGTATTGGATATATTAGAACAAACCTTTGAACATATTCATCATAGCTAATTATTAATGAAAGACTTTTTGCACAAAATTCATTATGTTTCTTGTCTTTACTGAAAAAACTAGGACTTTCATTTACGAAAGTCCTAGTTTTTTTGCATCATTTTTGGTATGCTTAAAGAAATTTCTTTGAAAACAACGAATGTATTCTAATTCATTTGAATGACAACTTTTAGGAGGTAGTATGGAAAAGCGATTGAAAATTGGTCTATTAGGTTTAGGTGTGGTCGGCTCCGGAGTAGCAAAAGTGATAGCCCAAAATAGTACGAAAATCTTGTCTGCTACCGGTATTAAACTAGAAGTTGCGAAAGCTTTGGTACGAATCGGAGAAGATAAAAAAACTATTGCAGCTGAACATGGTTTTTCTTTAGTCCATGACATTAAAGACATCACCGATGATCCTGAAATTGATATTGTAGTAGAAGTCATGGGAAAAATTGAGCCAGCGAAATCTTTTATTTTAGCAGCTCTTAACAGCGGCAAGCATGTTGTTTCAGCAAATAAAGATTTGATTGCCCAACATGGCAATGAATTAGTTGCAACAGCCCAAGAAAATGGCTGTTACTTCTATTATGAAGCGAGTGTTGCCGGGGGAATTCCAATTTTACGAACACTCGTAAATAGCTTTTTAGCAGATGAAATCACTGAAGTTTTTGGTATTGTAAATGGGACAACCAACTATATGCTGACGCAAATGCTAGAAAATAATCTTTCTTATGAAGTTTCCTTACAACAAGCTCAAAAACTTGGCTTTGCAGAATCAGACCCAACCAATGATGTTGACGGAATTGATGCTGCTTATAAAGCCGTAATTTTAACCAGATTTGCATTTCATCAGGATTTAGGTATGAAGGATTTTGCTGTTACCGGGATTCGCGGAATGGATTTAGCAGATTTGAAATTGGCCCAACAGTTAGGCTATGAAGTTAAATTAATCGCGCAAACAAAAAACTCTGCTAATGGTGTTTATGCTGATGTCGCACCCAAATTAGTACCAAAGCGTCATCCTCTAGCAAGTATTTACAACGAATTAAATGGTGTCTTTATTAAAAGTTATGGTATCGGAAAGAGTATGTTTTACGGTCCAGGTGCCGGATCAATTCCAACAGCAACAAGTGTCGTAAATGATTTGGCTGTTATTGCCCAGCGCACGGCAGAAAAACTACCGGTAGCGCCTTTTACAGATTACAAAGCACAGGTAAACTTGCAAAATAAAGCGGATGTAACGGGTCGTTTTTATTTAGCTTTAAAAGCGGATACCAAGCAACAGCAAACTCAAATTGCGACAATTTTTTCTGAAATAAACTTGGCTGTTGAACTAGTAGAACAAAAGCAAACCGATGATTTTCGTGTTGTTTATTTAACGCAAAATATATCGTTAGAAAAACGTGATGAGGTAGTAACAGCACTAGCTGACGTTGATGTAAAAGTAACGCAGATGATGGAAATATTGGAGGGATAAAGATGTACGAAGGCTTATTAAAAACTTTTAAAGAGTATTTACCTGTAACAGAAAAAACACCAATGATTTCACTAGCAGAGGGAAATACACCACTTATTCCTTTAAATAGCTTGTCAAAAGAGTTGAAAATTAACTTGTATGGCAAATATGAAGGCTTGAATCCGACTGGCTCATTTAAAGACCGCGGAATGGTAATGGCTGTAGCCAAAGCTGTTGAAGATGGGGCGAAAGCAATTATTTGTGCCTCAACAGGTAATACTAGTGCGGCAGCGGCAGCGTATGCAACTAGAGCAGGTATCAAAGCTTACGTGGTTATCCCAGATGGTAAAATTGCAATGGGAAAACTAGCCCAGGCAATTATTTATGGTGCTGATATTATTTCGATTCCAGGTAATTTTGATGAAGCTTTAAAAGCAGTCCGTGAAATTGCGGAAACAGAGGCGGTAGCATTGGTAAATTCTGTGAATCCGTATCGTTTAGAAGGACAAAAAACAGCTGCCTTTGAAGTGTGTCAACAATTAGAAAAAGCTCCCGATGTTTTAGCAATTCCGGTTGGGAACGCGGGAAATATTTCAGCTTACTGGAAAGGTTTTAAAGAATGGCATGACGTAAAAGGAACAACTTTGCCACGTATGCACGGTTTTGAAGCAGAAGGTGCAGCAGCGATTGTAAAAGGGGCAGTGATTGCGCAACCTGAAACAATTGCAACGGCAATTCGGATTGGTAATCCTGCAAGCTGGAAGTTAGCTGAAGCTGCCAGAGACGAGTCAAAAGGCTATATTGATTCTGTAACAGATGCAGAAATTTTGAATGCATATAAAAAAGTTGCAGCCCAAGATGGTGTTTTTGTGGAACCTGGTTCAGCAGCGTCTTTAGCCGGGGTAATTCAACATGTTAAAGCAGGCAAAATTAAAGCAGGTGAAACAGTCGTTTGCGTCTTTACCGGCAACGGATTAAAAGATCCTGATACGGCAATTAATGAAACTACAGTGGACATTCATAAAATGAGTGATTTAGAAGAGATGCGTAATCACTTACGTCAAGGAGTGGCAAAACTATGAGAATCCGCGTACCGGCCACTAGTGCCAACTTAGGTCCCGGTTTTGATTCTTGTGGAGTAGCGGTGAGCTGTTATTTGTTTGTGGAAGTTGTAAAGCCAGCTATAACGTGGCAAGTAGAGCATAGCTATGGCGATTTCATTTCATCTGATGCGAGCAATTTAATTGTTCAAACAGCTTTAAAGACAGCGCCAAATCTTTTACCCCATCATATTAAAGTGACGTCTGATATTCCGTTGACACGAGGATTGGGAAGTAGTTCTTCTGCAATTGTAGCCGGAATTGAATTGGCCAATCGTTTAGGAAATTTGGAATTAAGTGAAAGTGATAAAATCAAATTAGCTACTGAGATGGAAGGGCATCCAGATAATGTTGCGCCAGCAATTTGTGGTGATTTAGTTGTTGCAAGTTATCATGATGACAAAACGTACTATCTGAAACATTATTTTCCTGACTGTGATTTAATTGCTTTTATACCTAACACGGAACTGGCAACTAGTGAAAGTCGTGATGTTTTACCTACACAACTGTCTTATAGTCAAGCAGTAACTGCTAGTAGCATTGCCAATGTTATGGTGGCAGCTTTAATGGCAGGAAATTTAGCAGTGGCGGGAAAAATGATGGAACAAGATCAATTTCACGAACAATATCGTAGTCTTTTCGTGCCACATTTAGCGAAAATTCGAGAAATTAGTCATGCTCAAGGTGGCTTTGGCTGTTATTTAAGTGGAGCTGGTCCAACTGTTATTATTTTGGCACCAAAAAATAAAACAGCCCAAATAATACCACAACTAAAAATGCTTGATAAAAAAGCGACCATTGAAATTTTCCAAGTTGATCGTGAAGGTGTTCAAGTTTTTTAAAAGACGGAAAAGACTTTTAAAAGTCATTAATCAAATTAACCAGGACTCGCCTCAGTTGGCGAGTTTTTTGTAAATCAGATTAGTTCAATTATTCACAACTTGACAAAAAAAGGAGGCAGAAAAAATGAAATTTGAAACAAAATGTTTACATGCAGGTTATACGCCACAAAACGGTGAGCCGCGGGTCATGCCGATTGTGCAAAGTACAACGTATACTTATGACTCAACTGAAAGCATTGGCAAACTTTTTGATTTGGAAGAAGCGGGATACTTTTATACACGTTTGGCTAATCCTACCACCAATGCAGTAGAAGTAAAAATTGCCAATCTTGAAGGTGGTGTGGGGGCTTTGTGTACGTCTTCAGGACAAGCAGCAACCTTTTTGGCTCTTTTGAATATTCTTACTGCAGGGGATCATTTTATTTCTGCTGCTGCTATTTATGGTGGAACCTTTAATTTGTTTGCCCATACGTTAAAGAAAATGGGAATTGAAGTTACTTTTGTTGATCAGAATGCTTCGCTAGCTGAATTACAAAAAGCGATTAAAACAAATACCAAAGCAGTTTTTGCTGAAACAATTGCAAATCCAGCAATGAAAGTATTGGATATTGAAAAATTTGCGACTTTAGCTCATCAAAATGAAGTGCCGTTTTTAATTGATAATACTTTTGCCACACCATACTTTTGTCGACCAATTGAATTTGGCGCAGACGTTGTAATTCACAGTACCACAAAATATCTCGATGGACATGCTGTACAAACCGGTGGCGTGATTGTCGATAGTGGGAAATTTAATTGGGCTAACGGGAAGTTTCCGCAACTTGCTACACCAGATGAAACATACCATAGTATTATCTATACGGAAACTTTTGGAGTCGCTGCTTATATTACCAAAGCCCGTGTGCAATTGATGCGGGATTTGGGTGCGACGCCTTCGCCTCAAAACTCATTTTTATTAAATCTTGGCATTGAAACATTACCGGTGCGGATGGATCGGCATTTTGAAAATGCGATGAAGGTAGCCGAATTTTTAGCATCAGAAAAAAGCGTTACACAGATTACTTATCCAGGATTAAAGACAGATACTAATTATCAATTAATGCAAAAATATCTACCTAATGGTTTATGTGGTGTGATTTCCTTTGAGATTGGGAAGGATCGCAAAAGAGCTGCTCAATGGTTGGATGCTTTAAAATTGGTTTCTTTGGAGGTGCATGTGGCCGATATTCGTACGTGTGCGTTGCATCCTGCAAGTGCTACTCATCGCCAATTAACAAGTCAAGAGTTGCAACAAGCCGGCATTTCACCGGGTTTAATTCGTCTTTCTTGTGGCTTAGAAAATGCAGAGGATATCATTAAAGATTTAAAACAAGCATTTAGACAACTGGAGGGATAAGCATGCCAATTCGCTTACCAGATAGTTTTCCTGCCAAAGCCATTTTGGCTGCAGGGGATATTTTTGCCATTGATGACAAAAGAGCTAGGACACAAGACATCAGACCACTGGAAATTTTAATCGTTAATTTAATGCCGGATAAAATTACTACTGAAACGCAATTGTTGCGTTTAATTAGTCAAAGTCCTTTGCAAATCAATGTTGAGTTTTTACAAATGAATACTCATGCCCACAAAAATGTCGCAAAAAGCCATTTAGACCAATTTTATTTAAGTTTTAATGAGATTAAAGAACGCTTTTATGATGGCCTAATTATCACCGGAGCGCCGGTGGAAGAGCTTGATTTTGAAGAAGTTGATTATTGGCAGGAATTATGTTTTGTAATGGAGTGGAGTAAGCAAAATGTGACGTCGGTCATTCATATTTGCTGGGGAGCACAGGCGGGGCTTTTTTACCATTACGGGGTGAAAAAAGTGATGTATCAAGAAAAACTATTTGGTAATTTTTGCCAGTACACAATAGCAAATCGACGGCTTTTTCGTGGTTTTGACGATTATTTTTGGGGACCGCAATCTCGTTATACAGGGATTAATTGTGAAGATTTAACACAAGCACCAGTTGCAGTAGTTGCCAAAAGTAAGGAAATTGGGCCAACGATTTTGTTGAGTGATGATGAACATGATATCTTTTTATTAGGTCATTATGAATATGATACAGACACATTGCATCAGGAGTTTTTACGGGATCAAAAAAGAGGGCTAAATCCCAAAGTACCTGAAAATTACTATCCTGCTAATGATTACACTAAAAAACCGGTTAATAATTGGCGGGGGCATAGTCAGCTGCTGTGTCACAATTGGTTAAATGATGTTTATCAAATAACCCCTTATAATTTAGCTGATATCCCAAAGGAAAATCAACGGCGTAAAAAAAATACTAAAAAATAAGCGATACCTAAGAAAAAAGCAAGGAGTACAGCAGGCTGTTGCCGCCAGTAATCCTTACTTTTTTCTGGGTATTTTTCTTACTCTTCTTCCATTGTATAATAACTGTGGTCTTCTAAGTCTAAGGCATTCATAATCATTGAAGCTGTTTCTTCGATTGATAAGGAGGCCACGTTAATCACGACACAACCCAATTTTTCGTATAAGTCATTTGCAAATTCTAATTCAGCCCGAATTTTATCAATATCCGAGTAGGCCGTATCTGGATTCAAACCATAAGCAATCATTCGTTCTTTTCGAATCCCATTTAAAACGTTGGGATCATTCGTGAGACCAACGATTTTTTTCTTATCCACTTCCCAGAGCTGTTTGGGAATATGAGCTTGGGGCACAAGGGGTAAGTTGGCAACTTTTAAGTTTTTATTGGCTAAAAATAAGCTTAAAGGCGTTTTTGAAGTCCGCGAGACGCCTAACAGCACCACATCTGCCTCTAAAAAACCACGAGGATCTTTACCATCATCGTATTTAACGGCAAATTCCATTGCTTCAATGCGTTTGAAATAGTTTTTATTTAAGTGGTGCAGTGCACCTGGTTCACGTGTTGGAGCTACACCGGTTCGTTTTTCAATTTCCAAAACGGGGGCTGATAAAACGTCAAAGCCAAATAAATTACTTTCTTGGCAAAAATCACGAATTAATTGGACTAAATCTTCATTAATCATCGTGTATAAAATCAAGGCGTTGAGTTTTTTTGCTTCTTTTAAGGCTTTTAATAGCGTCTTTTTGTCGCTCATAAAAGTCTTGCGAAATAAATTAAACTCTACGGTGGGGTATTGGGCCATGGTGGCTTGCGCCAATTTTGTAGCCGTTTCTCCGGCAGAATCGGAAATGACAAAAATTGTTAAGATTTCTTCAGCAGCTTTACTCATCTTTTTCCCTCACTTGTAATTTGTTGTAGTTTATTATACCATATCCAAGTAAAACTAATTCGTAATCATTATGATTTGTCTGATACGATAAAGACAAAGTTGCTGTTTTTATCCAAGTAGATGTGTTAGGAGGTTTTTCTTGTGACAAGAGAAATGACAAAAATTGACCAGGCAATGGTGACTTTAAAAGAACATGGCTTTAAAAAAACTAATAAACGGGAAAAGTTGTTAACTTTTTTAGCCAAAAAAAATCGTTATGTGGCAGCTAAAGAAGTCCAAGAATATATGGAAGGCGAATTTGGAAGTATCAGTTTTGATACGATTTATCGCAATCTCCATGATTTTTCAGAAATTGGTTTATTAGAAGAAACAGACTTAAACGGTGAGATGAAATTCCGCTTTCACTGCTGTCAGGATAAAAATCATCATCATCATCATTTTATCTGCACGGTTTGTGGTAAAACCCAAGAATTAGATCTTTGCCCCATGGATTTTTTCAAAGGACAACTTCCCGGTTGCACCATCGAAGGCCATCGTTTTGAGATTTTAGGACGCTGTGCTGACTGTCAATAGTTATTTTTTCATCCTTTTCACGAATTTTCAGGCGAAAAAGATTTTTTTCTTTGCACCATACTCTTGACACTATTTTATTACTTAGCTATAATTTTTTAAGGACAGTGTTGTTTTTTGAAAATGTTTCGATTAACAAAAACGGTTACTTTTTAGGCTCGGAGGGAGGGAATTTACATGTCAAAAACAGTGGTTCGTAAAAATGAATCTCTTGACGACGCTCTTCGTCGCTTCAAACGTTCCGTTTCAAAAGCTGGGACTCTTCAAGAATCTCGTAAACGGGAATTTTATGAAAAACCAAGTGTGAAACGTAAGAAAAAATCTGAAGCTGCTAGAAAACGCAAAAAATTCTAGTTTGCAACAAGATTGGAGCTGGTAGTGTGTCACTACTAAGTACTTTGAACGATGATATGAAGACAGCGATGAAAGCTAAGGATAAAGAGTCTTTGCAGGTGATTCGCATGTTGAAGGCATCGTTGCAAAACGAACAAATCAAAAAAGGTGCAGAATTAACTGACGATGAAGAATTGACCGTTTTATCACGGGAAATGAAACAACGTCGTGATTCTTTAACTGAATTTGAAAAAGCAGGACGAGACGATTTGGCAACGCAAGTAAAAGCGGAAATCAAAGTCGTTGAAAAGTATTTACCAGCACAACTTTCTGAAGAAGAAATTCATCAGATTGTAACAGATGCAATCAGTAAAACTGGCGCTACTTCACCAAGTGAGTTTGGTAAAGTGATGGGGGCTGTAATGCCTTTAGTCAAAGGGAAAGCTGATGGTAATCAGGTAAATGCTATCGTCAAAGAATTATTGAATAAATAGTTATTTAATCGCAGACTTCTGTCTGCGATTTTTTTTCTTTTAAGTTTTGAATGTGGTATGATAAAACAGAAAACTTACCCATTTAAAACGGGGCAAAAAGGGAAATGACAAGGAGATGTAACTTTTTGACAGAAGATAAAAAAGTCTTGGAATTAAAACTCAGTGCTAAAGATGATATCAGCATGTTGTTAGGTGCCCATGATAAACACTTAAAGTTGATTGAAGAAAATACACACGTTATCATTAACAGTCGCGGCGAAACAATTATGATTGAAGGCGAAGCTAGTTTTGTAGCAGTGGCCCAACAAGTAATTACAGCCTTACAAGAGTTAATTAATCGCGGGGTACATATCAGCACCCCTGATGTTGCCCAAGCACTAAAAGCGATTCCGTTACAAGGTGTTAATGCTTTTTTAGCATTATACGAAGAAGAAATTGTAAAAGATCGTAATGGCAAGGCAATTCGGGTGAAAAATCGCGGACAAAAGCAATATTTAGAAGCCGTGAAAAAACACGATGTCGTTTTTGGGATTGGTCCGGCTGGAACCGGGAAAACATTTTTGGCGGTCGTTTTAGCCATTGCAGCTTTAAAAAAAGGTCAGGTGCAAAAAATCATTCTAACGCGTCCTGCTGTCGAAGCTGGGGAAAATTTGGGCTTTTTACCTGGGGATTTAAAAGAAAAGGTTGACCCTTACTTGCGTCCGGTTTATGATGCACTGTATCAAATATTTGGTGTGGAACATACCAATCGTTTGATGGATCGCGGTATCATTGAAATTGCACCCTTAGCTTATATGCGTGGTCGGACCTTAGAAGATGCTTTTGTCATTTTAGATGAAGCTCAAAATACAACGATTATGCAAATGAAAATGTTTTTGACACGACTAGGGTATAACTCAAAAATGATTGTCAATGGTGATACGAGTCAGATTGACTTACCTAAAGGCGTAGTCAGTGGTCTAGTGCATGCTGAACGAACACTAAGCAATATTTCACAAATTGCTTTTGTTAATTTTGAAGCCAGTGATGTCGTGCGCCATCCTGTGGTCGCAAGAATTATTGAAGCATATGACAAAGCTAGTTTAAAAAAAGATTAGTGGTGCTGTAAGAAATAGGGGGAAATAATTTGATTATTGAGCCGTTAAGAAAAATCCGTGAACGTCTGGGACGTTTTTATATTCCGCTGATACTTCTCGTGTTTTTTATCAGCTGTTTTGGTCTTTTATTTACGAGCGTAAAACAAAAAAGTGTCGATTATCACGAAGGTCAAGTAGCCAGTGAGAGTATTCGGGCGAATAAGACAGTCGAAAATAAGGCGGCAACAGATCAAAAACGTCAGCTTGCAGCCGAGGCTGTTGTACCGGAGTATACGTATCAAGAAGATATTTCAGAAACACAACACAGCCGCATTGAAACCATTTTCAACCTGATTGCGCAAGTTAAAAAATCAGTTGATGATGAGCACGAGCAGCGTCAAAAACAAGCCAAAGATAAAGAAATTCCAGCGGTTACAACCGATGACTATATTGCCTCATTAAAAAAATCATTTGAAAAGGTAAATGATGAAGATGTTCAGTTTTATCAAGCAATTCCAGCTTCATTTTATGAAATTGCTTTTACTTTAAACAGTGCCGCCTTAAACACTGTGAGAGATAATAGTTTAAATATTTTAGCTGAACAGATGAAAAATCAAGTTCGTGAATCTAATTTAGCGGATTTCAAAAACAATGCTGAAAATGAAGTCGATGCATTAGCAATATCCAGTATGGCAAAAGATGCCATGAAAGAACTGTTAAAAAACGCGATTGTCGTAAACGATTTTCCTAATGAGAAAAAGACCGAAGAACTAAAAGAACAAGCTCGGGCTAGTGTGGCACCAGTCATGATCATACAAGGGGAAGTCATCGTCAGAGAAGGCTCTCAAATTGATGCAAGTGCCATTCAAAAATTACAACTTTTGGGATTAACGAGTCAAAATACTTCTTTTTTCCCAATTGTCGCAATGGTGGCCGGGATAATCGTTCAAATTTTAGTCTTACTTTATTTTGCACGGCAATATGCAGACAAAAATAAACGACAAGAGTTTTTAACCTTTTATACATTGGCGATGATTACAAGCATTGCCATGATGAAATTTTTTCAACTCTTCCAAACGGAATTACTACCTTATATCCCATTATTTTTCCCAGCAGCATTTGTGCCGTTGGTCTTGAATATTTTCGTCAATCGTCGCGCCGGAATTATTGCAGCCATGTTTCAAGTAATTGCAGCTGTATTTTGTTATTATGATGCACTTGGGACCAATCTGTTGACCATCGTCTTATTGACTTATTTATTTTCTGGTTTGATGGGGGCGATTGTTAGACGAGAAAGAATCTCCAAACAAGGTTTTTCAGCTGTCATGTGGTTAATCGTCTTTCCTTTTTTATTAAATATTGTTTTAGTAGTGTTCCAAGGTTTAACCCTAACAGATGCTAGAACATGGACGACGATTATTTGCGGCTTGGCTGGAACGCTTTTATCTTTTCTACTAACGATGGGCTTACATCAGTATATTGAACTTTTGGTGACCGATAATAGTGTGATTGTTTTAAATGAGTTGAGTAATCCCAACCATCCACTTTTGAAAAAATTGTTGGAAGAAGCACCGGGGACGTATCATCACAGCATGATGGTAGCAAACTTATCAGCAAATGCGGTAGCGCTGATTGGTGGTCACTCGCTTTTAACGCGGGTTGCCTGTTATTATCACGATATCGGAAAATTGAAACACGCGAATTTTTTCGTGGAGAATTTACCTGCTGGTGCTGAAAATCCGCATAATTTCTTATTGCCAGAAGATAGCAAGCAGATTATTTTTGGTCACGTTACCGATGGTGCTAAGGTGTTGAAGGAATATAAGATGCCTAAAATGGTAATTGATATTTGCTACCAGCATCACGGCACAACCTTAATGAAATATTTTTATGCTAAAGCAAAAGAACGTAATCCGGAAGTGACAGAAGCCGAATTCCGCTATCCAGGGCCAAAACCCCAGACAAAAGAAGCTGGCGTTGTGAATATTGCTGATAGTTGCGAAGCGGCAGTGCGGGCGATGGATCATCCTACGAATGAAAAAATTCGTCAATTTGTTCATAATTTAATTGTTGACCGTATCTTAGACGGACAATTAGATGATAGTGGCTTGACGTTAAAGGAAATTCATATTATTGAAGATTCTTTAGTCAATGGCTTGTGCAGTACTTTTCACTCCCGGATTAAATATCCGAAGATGAAATCAGAAGCAGAGAAAATGAAAGAAGAACAAGAAAGAAGCGATAAATAATGGATATTACTTTTATGGATGAAACCAATTCCCTTACACCTGAAAAGATGCAAGAAGTGGACGATTTGTTGCAATTTGCGGCAGATTATTTGAAATTACCGCAAGAAACAGAAATGTCTGTTACTTTTATGGACAATGATGCCATTCAAGTTATTAACCGCGATTATCGTGGTAAAGATCGCCCGACTGATGTTATTAGTTTTGCATTAGAAGAAGAAGGTGAAGGCGAGATTCCAGTTGTTTTTGCAGATGGGCAAAATCCACTGCCAAGAGAGCTGGGCGATTTGATGATTTCTTTGGATAAAACAAAAGAGCAGGCCCAAGAGTATGGTCATAGTTTTGAAAGAGAGTTAGGTTTTTTGGCGCTGCACGGTTTTTTGCATATTAATGGTTACGATCATATGACCAAAGAAGATGAAAAAGTGATGTTTGGACTACAAAAGGAAATTTTGGATGCTTATGGACTTAAAAGATAAGAATACAAAGAAAAATAAGTATTTTATTACTTCAGTAGAATTTGCTTTCACAGGTATTCAAACAGTCTTTAAAGAAGAGCGGAATATGCGCAAGCACGTCTTTTTTGGTATCTTAGCCATCATAGCGGGGGGGATTTTTCAGTTAAGTCGCTTTGAATGGTTATGGTTGTTACTCGCGGTCTTTTTAGTTTGGATTGTGGAAATTATCAATACGGTTTTTGAGAATGTCGTGGATATGTTTACGGATTTTCACTTTCATCCGATTGGTAAAAAAATTAAAGATATGGCAGCTGGCGCTGTTTTGTTAACATCCTTTTTTGCGGTAATTATTGGAGCAATTCTATTTTTACCAAAAATTTGGCAATTATTGTTTTAAAAGAAATGAGGAATATTATGTCAGAACATAAATCAGGTTTTGTCGCAATTGTAGGACGTCCCAATGTCGGCAAATCAACATTATTAAATCGAATTGTCGGGCAAAAAATTGCCATTATGAGTGATAAAGCCCAAACGACTCGGAATAAAATTCAAGGTGTTTATACAACCCCAGATGCTCAAATTATTTTTATTGATACACCTGGTATCCATAAACCTAAACATCGTTTAGGTGATTTCATGGTGGAAACAGCCTATAGCGCGCTAAAAGAAGTAGATGCTGTTTTATTTATGATCAGTGCGGATGAAAAACGCGGTCGTGGTGATGACTTTATCATGGAACGCTTGAAAACAAACGACACACCTGTTTTTTTAGTTATCAATAAAATTGATAAAGTACATCCAGATGATTTATTGGGAATTATTGAAGATTATACAAGCCAGATGGATTTTGCCGAAGTAGTTCCTATTTCTGCAACAGAAGGCAATAATTTTGAAACATTAATGAATACGTTGATTAAACAAATGCCAGCAGGGCCACAATATTTCCCTGATGACCAAATCACCGATCACCCTGAATATTTTATTGTATCTGAGTTAGTCCGAGAAAAAGTTCTATTATTAACCCGCGATGAAGTTCCCCATTCCGTTGCAGTTGTGGTCGACAGCATGAAACGGAATGAAAACGATAAAGTGCATATTCAAGCCACGATTATTGTCGAACGTAATAGTCAAAAAGGGATCATTATCGGTAAAGGGGGCAAAATGCTAAAAGATATTGGCACTAAAGCTCGCCGTGATATTGAACAGTTATTAGGGGATAAAGTCTTTTTGGAACTTTGGGTTAAAGTTCAAAAGGATTGGCGTGATAAACAAACCTATTTGCAAGATTATGGCTACCGTCCGGATGATTACTAAGGAGTTTTTCCATGCAATTAGCTGAAAGCCGCGGATTGATTTTGTTTTCCCGGGACTATAAGGAAAAAGACAAATTGGTAAAAATTTTTACTGAATCAGCTGGTAAGCAAATGTTTTATGTTAAAGGTGTGCATAAGAAAAATAACCCGTTAACTTCTGTATTGCAAAATTTTACCGAGGCGACTTTTATCATGAATTTAAAGGCAGAGGGGCTTTCTTTTTTGAATGGGGCTAAAGATGTTAAGCCACTGACAACAATTCAACAAGATATTTTTTTGGCGGGTTATAGCACTTATTTGTTGAATCTCGCCGATGCTGCGATTGAAGATAAGGTATATGATCCTAATCTCTATCAGTTTTTATCGTTGTCTTTAAATTTAATCAATGAAGGTTATGATGCGGAAATTATCACCAATATTTTTGAGGTACAAATACTGCAGCGTTTTGGTGTGGCACCAATTTTTGATCACTGTGTCATTTGCGGAAAAACTACCGGTCGTTTTGACTATTCGTCTAAATACGGGGGTGTTTTGTGTGAAGCGCATTTTTCAAGTGATGAACATCGGTATCATGCCGATCCTGCTGCCATGCACTTTATCCGCTTGTTTAATCAGATAGATTTAAGTAAGGTCAAGACAATAAACGTGAAACCAGCAGTAAAAAAGGAGATTCGTCGCGTAATTGACCAACTTTATGATGAATATGTTGGCATTCATTTGAAGAGTAAAAAATTTATTGACGACATGCATAATTGGCAAGACTTAATGAAACCAGAGTCTTAATCTTACGCGGTATAGCTGTAAATTTATCCGAATATTATCGTGGTTTTTTACATAGAGCATTGTGATTGCTCTTTTGTGTGAAAATCACTGCGATAGTATTTGGATATTTTTGTATCTGTTTATTTCACGAACGATTTTAGCTTTATTTGAAATAATTAGTCGTATTAAAAAGACAATTTAAAGGAAATCAAGTAAAATGAAGATATCAAAATTGATTTTTACACAACCGGTGAATAAAGGGGAGAAAGATTTGACGTTATCAGATATTGAAATTGCACAGCAAGTAGAGATGAAAAATATTACAGAAATTGCTGCAACATTAGGGATTGCATCGACAGATTTAGAATTGTATGGAAATTATAAAGCCAAAATAAAACCAAATGCTAAAAAACCGCTAAAAGGAAAATTAATTTTGGTAACAGCTATTAGTCCAACGCCCGCCGGTGAAGGAAAAACCACCACGGCTGTAGGTTTAGCAGATGCTTTAGGCCATATTGGTAAAAAGGCTGCAATTGCATTGCGAGAACCATCTTTAGGACCAGTGTTTGGTATTAAAGGAGGCGCAGCTGGTGGCGGCTATGCCCAAGTAGTGCCCATGGAAGATATTAATTTACATTTTACCGGTGATTTTCATGCGATTGGAGCTGCGAATAATTTATTAGCGGCTATGCTAGACAACCATATTCATCAAGGCAATGCATTGGAAATTGATAGCCGTCAAATTACTTGGAAACGCGCAGTTGATATGAATGATCGCCAATTGCGCCACATTGTAGACGGTTTGCAAGGACGTTTGAATGGTGTGCCTAGAGAAGACGGTTTTGAAATCACTGTTGCTTCTGAGATCATGGCAATTTTATGTTTAGCGGCTGATTTGGCAGATTTAAAAAAACGCTTGGAAAAAATTGTTGTTGCCTATCGTTTTGATGGCAATCCGGTTACTTGTGGTGATTTAAAAGCCGCTGGAGCAATGACAGCTTTATTAAAAGATGCTATTAAACCTAACTTAGTCCAAACATTAGAACAAACCCCGGCGTTTATTCACGGTGGACCTTTTGCCAATATTGCCCATGGCTGTAACAGTGTACAAGCGACCAAAATGGCTTTACAATATGCAGATTATGCGGTAACAGAAGCAGGATTTGGCGCAGATTTAGGTGCTGAAAAATTTATGGACATCAAATGCCGACTAGCAAAACTAAAACCGGATGCGGCTGTATTAGTTGCAACTATTCGGGCGTTGAAAATGCATGGTGGTGTCGCTAAAAATGATTTAACGAGTGAAAATGTAGCTGCTGTTGTAGCGGGTCTGCCAAACTTAGAACGCCATTTACACAATTTAAAAGATAATTTTGGTTTGCCGGTAGTTGTTTGTATTAACCAGTTTCCACAAGATACGCCAGCTGAATTAGCAGCTGTAAAAAAAGCGTGCGAAGAGCGTGGAGTAGAAGTAGTTCTTTCAGACGTTTGGGGTACTGGTGGTGCTGGTGGCGTAGAATTAGCCCAAAAAGTAGTCGAATTAGCAGATACACAAAGTGATATAACATTCGCTTATGAGACGAATCTTTCTTTAGTTGAAAAAATTGAAACGATAGCAAAAAAAATCTATGGTGCAAAGGGTGTTGAATTTACACCACAAGCCAAACGAGAATTGGCTAAACTAGCAGAACTCGGGTTTTCTGATTATCCAATTTGTATGGCAAAAACACAATATTCTTTCAGTGACAATCCCAATCTACTAGGTGCACCAAAGGATTTTACGATTACTATTCGCTCGGTTAAGGTTTCAGCTGGGGCAGGTTTTATTGTGGCATTAACAGGAAATATCATGACAATGCCAGGTTTACCGAAAAAACCTGCGGCAGAAAACATTGATGTTGATGAATTTGGTAATATTACCGGTTTGTTTTAATTTTTTAATTGACAAAACTTAGGTTAAACCGCTATGATAAACAAAGATTGATACGGTGAACAAGACGAAAAATAAGCAAATGAACAAGCGATTGCGGGAAAGTGGAAGCCGCAAGCAGGAACTTATTTGGGGGCAACTTGGGAGTATCCAGTTGAATATTTTAAAGCTGCTGAGCAATCAGAAGCAGGGTGGAACCGCGAAGAATTCGTCCCTGCATAGATGAAAATCTATGCAGGGCTTTTTGTTTTTCTTAGGGAAAACTTGAAAAATTTGAAACTGTGTCTTGCGACTATAAATTTAGTAAGCTTAAAAGTTGGTCTAAGGAGGGTGAACAAATGCAATTTGATATGGAAATTAATGCCAATGAATTTAAAGAAAAAAAATTAAAAGTTTTAGCTAATGTGCCGCTAAAAGTTGTGATTAGAGATGATAGTGGTCAACTGTTAGAAGAGTTTATTACCAAACCAAGTCAAATGCTTTATGACTTAGCTTTTCTAACGGAAAAAATGGTAGTGGAAGTTCATTTAATTCCTGGCAATCCAGTTGAATTTTATCCAGTGGTAAATGCTCTTTAAATAATTAAGGGAAATTGAAAATAGTAGGAGGAAATAAAATGAGTAAAAAAATGACTGTGCAAAATATTATTTTGACACTGCAACAATTTTGGTCTGGTAATGGCTGTATGTTAATGCAAGCTTATGATACCGAAAAAGGAGCCGGGACTATGAGTCCTTATACATTTTTACGCGCAATTGGACCAGAACCTTGGAATGCAGCTTATGTAGAGCCTTCTCGCCGCCCTGCTGATGGTCGTTATGGTGAAAATCCGAATCGTTTATACCAACACCATCAATTTCAAGTTGTCATGAAACCATCTCCAGAAAATATTCAAGAGCTTTATTTAGAAAGCTTGAAATTATTAGGCATTGATCCTTTAGAACACGATATTCGTTTTGTAGAAGACAACTGGGAGAACCCTTCAATGGGCTGTGCTGGTCTTGGTTGGGAAGTTTGGCTTGATGGAATGGAAATTACCCAATTTACGTATTTCCAACAAGTGGGGGGCTTGCCTTGTAAACCAGTTACGTCAGAAATCACCTACGGTTTAGAACGTTTAGCTTCTTATATTCAAGAAGTTGAAAGTGTGTATGACTTAGAATGGGCTGACGGGGTTAAGTACGGAGAGATTTTCCGCCAACCAGAATATGAACATTCAAAATATTCTTTTGAAGTAAGTGACCAAGCGTTGTTATTGGGCAATTTTGACCGCTTTGAAGCTGAGGCAAAACGTTGCATCGATCATGATTTGGTTCATCCAGCCTACGACTATATTTTGAAATGTAGTCACACATTTAACTTATTAGATGCAAGAGGAGCTGTTTCTGTAACAGAGCGTGCGGGTTACTTAGCGCGTATTCGTAATATGGCTAGAGCGGTTGCTAAAATTTTTGTAGCGGAGCGGGCGAAATTAGGTTATCCGTTATTAGCACCTGAAGAAGCGGCAAAATTATTGAAGGAGGAAAACTAAGATGGCAAAAGATTTATTATTGGAGATTGGTTTAGAAGAAATGCCTGCTCATGTAGTAACTCAGAGTATGAAACAATTAGAAAAAAAAGTTAGTGAATTTTTAGCTCATGAAAAATTAGCTTTTTCTTCCATCAAGTCATTTAGTACGCCGCGGCGTTTAGCTGTTCTTATCAGTGAAGTGGCAGAAAAACAAGCTGACACAGAAGAAGAAGTGAAAGGGCCAGCTAAAAAAATCGCGTTAGATGGTGAAGGCAATTGGTCAAAAGCGGCGGAAGGTTTTGTTAGAGGCCAAGGATTGACAACAGAGGCTATTACTTTTAGAGAATTAAAAGGGGTAGAATATGTTTATGTAACAAAGTATGCCAAAGGTAAACCGGCTATTGAAGTATTGGCGGGTTTAAAAGAGGTAATTACAAGTCTAAGCTTTCCGGTGACGATGCATTGGAATAAATATGATTTTGAATATATTCGTCCGATTCACTGGATTGTGGCCTTATTAGGCGAAGAAGTAATTCCATTTTCAATTTTAGATGTTGAAACTGGCAATACAACCAGAGGGCATCGTTTCTTAGGCGATGATGTGACGATTGAAACGGCAAATTCATACGAAGAAAAATTAAATGAACAGTTTGTGATCGCAGATCCTTTAAAACGAAAAGCACTGATTGTGGAACAAATTAATGAAATTGCAACAAAAAATGATTGGCAAGTGGGCTTAGATGAAGATTTACTGGAAGAAGTAAACAACTTGGTGGAATACCCAACTGCTTTTGTTGGTAATTTTGAAGATCGTTTCTTATCAGTACCAGAAGAAGTTTTAGTAACTTCAATGAAAGAACATCAACGCTATTTTGATGTCCGTAATCAAGCTGGTTTACTGTTACCACATTTTATTTCCGCCCGTAATGGTAATGCTGTAAAATTGGATAACGTGATTAAAGGCAATGAAAAAGTATTGACAGCGCGTTTGGAAGATGCGGAATTCTTTTATAAAGAAGACCAAAAATTAACAATTGATGCCTGTGTGGAAAAATTAAAAAATGTGACCTTCCATGAAAAAATCGGTAGCATTTATGAAAAAATGCAACGAGTAGCTGAAATTGCCAAAATTGTTGGAAAAACAGTTGGTTTAACACAAGACCAGCTAGAAGATCTAGCTCGTGCAGCTGAAATTTATAAATTTGACCTTGTGACCAATATGGTGGGAGAATTTCCTGAATTACAAGGTGTAATGGGAGAAAAATATGCGTTATTACAAGGCGAAAAACCAGCAGTAGCAAAAGCTATTCGGGAACACTACTTGCCAATTGCCAGCGAAGGAGAACTTCCGGATTCTGAAATTGGAGCTGTGTTGGCGATTGCCGATAAATTAGATAGTTTATTGTCCTTCTTTGCAGTAGGGATGATTCCAAGTGGTTCAAATGACCCCTATGCATTGCGACGTCAAACCTATGGTATTGTGCGTATTATTGAAAATAAACACTGGGCTTTTCCACTGGTTGAATTGCAAGAGGAAATTAGCGCAGCGATTAGCTTAGATGAAAAACGTTATGGAATAAAATTAGCAAGTAGTCAAATTGAAGTCGTGAACTTTGTAAAAGCACGTTTGAAACAATTTTTATTGACGAAAAACTTGCGTCACGATGTGATTGACGCCGTGATTAATGCAGAACAAAGCAATTTAACTGCGCTATTTTCTTCGGCTAAAATTTTACGTCAACATTTAAATGACCCGGATTTTAAACCATCAATGGAAGCTTTGACCCGGGTAATTAACTTAGCGAAAAAAGCAGAAGTAGAAGACTTAAATGTCAAACCAGAACTTTTTGACAATGAGGCGGAAAAAGCATTATTTGAGGCTGTAACTGACTTAGAAAATCGGTTTGTACGTCAAACGATGGCCCAAAACTACGAGGACTTAACTGCTTTACGACCATTAATTGAAAATTATTTTGATCAAACCATGGTCATGGTCGATGACGATAAAGTTCGTCGTAATCGGTTAACACAATTAAATAAAATTGCTAAAATGGCATTGGCAGTTGCCAGTCTGGATGCATTGATTACAAAAAATTAAAAAAAAGCTACAAAGTTTGCTTAAAAGGCAGACTTTGTAGCTTTTTTGTTATTTACGTTTTTGCTTGCCGGCATTGCGACCTTGTTTGCCGCTGTTACGATTTTTATTTTTCTTTGTATAATCGGCTACGTTTTCTTTCACTTCTTTTGGTGTAACATCTTTTCTTGGTGGTGTTACGACTGTTTTTGGTGGATTTTTTTTCATTTCAGCTTGTACTTGTGCTTTAATTCGTGGCTTCATAATAACGTTAGTAATGAAGGTTTGTAGACAGCTGATTAGACCACCGACTACCCAGTACAAGGTTACCCCAGCTGGTGCACTCATGGACATGAAAACAATCATTAATGGTGAAACAATCAGCATAGAACGCATCGTTTTCTTTTGTTCTTCTGGAACGCCAATTTGTGAGATAAAACCTTGAACCAAATAAAATAGACCAGCGATAACAACGAGGGCAATACTAGGATTACCTAAGTTAATGCCCATGAAAGTAGCGCTTTTTATCCCAGGCGTGAAGCGGGCAGTATAATACAACGCGGAGAAAATCGGCATTTGAATTAATAAAGGTAAACAACCCATTCCACCAAACATGCTGACGTTATTTTCTTTATAGACAGCCTGCATTTCTTGTTGTGCTTTCATTTGTTCTTCTGGAGATGTTGCAGCCTTCAACTTAGCTTGGGCTTGATCGATTTGTGGTTTCAAAAATTGCATTTTTTCAGATTGCACCATCGTTTGTTTTGACTGGTGAATTCCCAAAGGCAATAAGATAATTCTAACAATAATCGTGACCATAATAATGGCTAGACCATAACCCCAGTTGAAGTCTTTTGCCAGGTACTGTAAAAATCCTCCTAGTGGTTCCACTAAAATACGGTAAATCATGCCATCTTTATCTGGGTTACCATTCTTATCAACGGAAACACAGCCAGAAAGGGTAATCATAATTCCAATCAGACCAGATGCCAATAGCCAGTTTTTTAATTTTGTCATTTGCTTCGTCCTTTACTTTGTAAATTTACACAAAAGTAATCATACTAGAAAAACGGGCAACTGTAAACGTGCTTCACAAAATATTCAAGAATAAAGGCTATGATTCGCATAAAAAAGTTAGCGTTATCATAAAAAAAGCGGCTTAGCCGCTAATAGCCAAAGGTCACTTCAAAAGTGTCCCGCTCTTTAATCATTGGATCATCGGTAATATCTAAATAAGTTACGTGACCGGCCGGAGAAGGAGAGGCTTTGACGCCTGCAATAAATTTCTCCATTGCCTCTTGTGGGCCAAAAGCTTCAATTCCCACTGAGCCATCTGCTTCATTCCAAACTGCACCATGAATGCCTAATCGATCTGCTAACATTTTAGTTGTATAACGAAAGCCAACTCCTTGCACTCGGCCTTGTACATTCATTCTTACTTTCCGCATGATAATCACCTCATTTTTGTCTTAATTTAATGATAGCTTTTTTACTGACATCCCACAAGCTTTCTGCTGAAAATGCTATAATAAGGCGAGGTGAAACCATGAAAGAAATTCAATCAAATAAAAATCCGTTAGTTAAAACGTTAAAAAAGCTCCATCAAAAAAAATACCGGGATCAACAAGCCCAATATCTGTTAGAAGGTTTCCACTTAGTTGAAGAGGCCCATAAAAGCGGCGCCCAAATTCAGACTATTTTAGTCAACGAACGTGGTCAAAAAGAATGGGGCGACTTTTTGGCAAATTATGAAGCAATTTGCTATTTGGTACCAGAAACCATTTTAAAAGAACTTTCAGAACAACCAACGCCTCAAGGGATTATTGCAGTGGTAGCCAAAATGAAATCACAAGTGCAATTAAAAAAAGGCGCTTGGATTTTATTAGATCGGGTGCAAGATCCAGGAAATGTGGGAACGATTATTCGAACCGCTGATGCAGCTGGTTACGATGGGGTAATTTTAGGAGAAGGCAGTGCGGATATTTACAGTACTAAAGTTTTGCGGAGTATGCAGGGAAGTAATTTTCACTTGCCGGTTATTCCCATGAATCTTGTTACAGCAATTGAAGCGTTAAAACAACTAGGGGTACCCGTTTATGGTACGCAATTAAATAAAGATGCCAAAAAATTCAATGAAGTACCAAAAGGTGATGTGGCTATTTTGGTTGGCAATGAAGGACAAGGTGTCACCCAAGAGTTGTTGGCGTTAACTGACCAAAATCTTTATATTCCAATTATGGGACAAGCGGAGTCTCTAAACGTGGGAATTGCAGCGGGGATTTTATTATATTACTTTAAATTGTAGCAATTGAAATATTTTAAAGAACTGTTAAGCTTGAGTCCGCTTTCTTTAAATGTTTAAAAAAGGTGCTATACTTACACTTGTACGAAAAAAGATAAGCTAAAGGTGGCTATTTAATAAATGACTGAAAACTGGCGCAAAGATTCTGAATATATGTCTTATGTAGCAGATTTGCTGGCAACACCTGAAGTACAAAAGTTGAGCCAATACAAACAACACGTAAATTCGACACGTTTGGAACATTCATTAAGTGTTTCTTATTACAGTTATAAATTAGCAAAAAAATGGGGCGGTAATGCAAAAGCAACAGCTAGAGCAGGCCTTTTACATGATCTATTTTACTATGATTGGCGCACGACGAAATTTGACGAAGGTTCTCATGCTTATATGCATCCTAGAATTGCCGTTAAAAATGCGGAAAAAATCACTGAATTATCCCCGTTGGAAAAAGATATTATTTTGAAACATATGTGGGGGGCAACAATTGCGCCACCTAAATATAAAGAAAGTTATATCGTAACGATGGTCGATAAGTATTGTGCAATTAAAGAAGCAGCAGAACCAATGACCAAGTCAATGAAAGTCCGTTTCAATCAGTTGTTTGGACATAAAACTTCATTTTAAAGTAAAAAGGCAGAACAAAAGTTAACTAACTTTTGTTCTGCCTTTTTTGTAGTTCAATTAATGCAACATTTAATCTTACTTAGCTCTTAACCGATAAAAAATGACATGACAGATAAGAAAATAAAAAGTGCCATAATTAAGCCGCAAATAATAAAATGCCGTTTTTTGTGCAATGCGACAATTGCGATATATTCACGCAAAAAGGCATTTGGCAAGTAATAAAGGGCAGTTTTAGCTCCAATTCCATCTGCTTTTAAACCAGCTTGATGGGCATAAATTCCAGCACGAAAAATATGGTAATTGTTGGATGTGAAAATTACTTTATAAGGCAATGGCTGAAGTTGGTCCATGATTTTTTTAGAAAACTGCATGTTTTCTAAGGTGGTAGTGGACTTATCTTCAATTAATAAATCAGCAGCAGCTACACCTTTTGCTTGCGCATAGTTGGCCATTGCCACACCTTCTGGTAGTTTTTCATCTAAACCTTGACCACCAGACATTAAAATCTTTGCGTGTTTATCAGCTACTTTTATTTGATGCTGATAAAATTTAATCGCCACGTCAATGCGTTTGGCTAAAAGTGGGGATACGGTATCGCCGTTTAAAAGTCCTGCTCCAAGGACAATAATATAATCTTGATTTGGTTTAGGATGATTAAATTGATACAAAATAGAAACACTTAAAAAGTTAAAAAAGACTAAGGCAAAATAACCCATCATAAGTGGTAGTGCAGCTAAAATCATGGTTAGCCATTCAGGTAAGCGTTGGGCGATGAAAAAATCGTAAATTAAGAAAATCGTTAAAAAGATAGCTAGTAACAAGGTTAGCATATTGGCCAGTGAGTGGGATTCTTTGCGTAAAACAATCAGTGCATTCCAGTATAGAAAAATAAGTAAAGAAACAAAACCGAAAATTAAAACCGCCGCTAATAAGACAAGGGCGAGACCCAAAAGTCCAAAAGCAACTATGCTAGAGGTAATGCTGACGTTATAGATTAAATAAAAGCCAAAGACAAAAATCAAAATATTAAACAAGACCCCGTTTAATAAGCGAGCTTTATTTTTAAAATAGCTCCATAAAAAAACAGCTAAATAAGCAAGGGGCAAGCTAAAAAAGTACCCGCCGTTCAACATTTCAATGCCCGCAAAATAGAAAATTAGACAAATACAGCTCCAGACGAGACAAAAAAAGATCGTATCAGGGTCTGGCTTTTTTTTACGCCATGAAATTGTTGCCAATATTCCCCCAACTAAAAAAATTGCTAATAAAATTTCTGGTAAAAAATTCATATGTTCAACTCCTTAATCATTTTTAGTATAGCGGATTGTAACTGTTTTGGCATGTCAAAAAGCTATGATTTTTTAAAAAAGTTATTTTCTAGTACAATAAACATAAATGCGTGGAAAGAAGGGATGAAATGGAGTTAGGTGAAATAAGACGTGTGAGTCTGCCAGCTTTTACTGTGATCGGCAAAGAAGGCAAAGGATTAGCAGCAGAAGGTTCTTCTTGGGTACCATTATTATGGGATGGTGTAAATGAACATTTTGAAGAAATAGCAGCAAATGTGTTCGTGAAACCTGAGGAAATTCATTTGTGGGGACTTATGAGCGATCAAAGTGAGTGGTTGTATCCTTGGAGTGAAATCGGACGGTATTTGGCGGGAATGGCTGTACCCAATGATACAAAAGTACCACTGGGATGGCAAAAGTGGGAGATGCCAGCACTAGAGTATTTCGTAATTAAAACCAATGAGGCAAATTTAGCCGACATGACTGAAAAGATGTTGGTAGAAATTTTACCTCAAAATAATGTCACGTTAACAGCAGCCATTCAAGAACATTATTTACCTGATTTTGCACCAGGGGAAGTTGAGCTGTATTTTCCAATTTCAGCAGTTGTTTCAGCAATTTAAGTATAATCGTAATAATCTTAAATCCTATGATAAAATTTTTATGGCGTACTTTTAAGTGTGCCTGTAATAAAAATTACAACTTCAAAAAACAAGGAACTACCCGTTACAAAAAAAGTAGTACGCGTGACACTTTAAAAAGTGTTCCTCGTACTACTTTTTAACTACCAGAAAGTGTAAAACTTTCTGCTGAATAAATCCCTCTAGGAAAAATAAGCAAAAAACTTTTAAATTTGAAGCAATTTCTGAAAACTGCATGGGTATTTTTCAAAAGTAGAGGGCGGCTTTGTAGCCATTTGTATGTTCATTTTAAAAAATTGATTGGAAAAAGTTCTCAATTTTGCGGCCGAAGATGACAAAGATATTGGCTTTTTCTACAGCTTTGTCAATTACAATAGAGACTTCATGGCTAGGCGCTTTTTCTAAGTAGCCTAGATCATCTCCTTTTAAGCTGACTGTAGCTTTTCCAATTACATCGCCCTTTTCAACAGGGGCTTTGACAGCACCGTCACTGACTTTTTTAGTGTCAAATTTTGGTGTAATGATTAATTCTTCTGTTAAGTCATCTCTGACCCATAATGTAACGGAATCTTTTAATGAAATAGTCGTTTTTAATTGCTTGCCATCTGTAATGGCAATATTTTTTTGTTTAGGCAGTTGACTACCAGCTTTTAAAACTTCTTTTTGCTGCCAGTGATCGTAACAATAGTCCATTAATTTACCTGTTTCGACAAAACGGGCACTGGGATTATTTTTGTGATCGGTCGCATTTAAAACAACGG
The DNA here is from genome assembly GCF_029983095.1 of Enterococcus montenegrensis. Classification (NCBI taxonomy): domain Bacteria; kingdom Bacillati; phylum Bacillota; class Bacilli; order Lactobacillales; family Enterococcaceae; genus Enterococcus; species Enterococcus montenegrensis. The sequence continues at coordinate 1,766,761 of NZ_CP120467.1, read as the reverse complement.
TTATAATTCGCTGTCCATCTCTTTGAATCGTGCCAACAAAACAAGCACCAGCTAACTCGGTTGTACCTGTTTTAAGTCCGTCTACGCCTTCTTTGGCATTGATAAATCCTGGAAGCATCCAGTTCCAATTGACCATTTCTACGGGCGATTGGGTATTAGCGCCAAACATTTGGGTGGTAGTCGCAGAAACTTTTAAAACATCGGGATAGTCTTTAATTAAGTGGCTGGCAACAATTGCGACATCTCGTGGGGATAAAAGATTTTCTGCATCCGCCGCAGAGCCGGGATAGCGATTGTCACCCAAATACTGGTTATTTAAACCAGAAGCGTTATAAACTTTAGCATCTTCTATGCCCCAATCTTTTAATTGGACGCGCATTTGGTCGACAAATTTGGCCTCAGATCCAGCAATTTTTTCTGCTAATGCAACAATAGAAGCGTTGGCCGATTGGATAATAGCAGAGTCAAATAATTCTTTAACGGTATAAGTATTTTCTTTGTGTAAAGGAACATTAGAAAGATCTGGAGTGACGCTTAAATTAGCGGCATAATCAGAAATCGCAACAGTATCTTCCCAATTTAGTTTCTTTTCTTTGACAGCTTCTTCGACTAAATAAAGACTGATAATTTTAGTGATGGAGGCAATTCCCATCGGCGTGTCGCCAGCCTGATTATAAAGTATCTTGCCGGTTTTAAAATCAACGGCAATCGCTCCTTTGGCGTTGATTTTAAAATTATTATTAGTTTCCTCAGCGGCTACGACATTGGTGGCAAAGCCAAAGGTAAAACAAAAAAGCAAAAGAGTAAGCAGAATTTGCTGTATTTTTTTCATGATAAGCTCCTTTAATTAGATATTACAAGTTGTAATTCTATCAAAGACTAGCAGACAAAACAATTGTTCCCAATAAAGTTTCGTAAAAAATACAAGAAAAATTATCAAAGAAAATCTAAGGAGGAAAATAAGATAGCATAAGCAGATAAGGCTACGATGAAAATTTTAAAAGTGAAAAGCGGGTTCAATTAAAAAAGCCATCAAAATCAAGAGAGAAAATTAACAATTCTACCTTGATTTTGATGGCTTAATTTACTAGAAATAATGAACTTTAATTGCGGTGGTGATTTTTTACGCGAACAGGAACTTTCTCCATTTGATTTTCGTCATTGATATAACGAAAAACTGCATAGGCTGAAATGCCCAATAATACGACCAAACTAAACATTGTAAATAATGTAATCATCGTTGCAAGCATACTCAAAACCCTCTTTCTATAAGTTACTTTGGCTACGGTTACAAATCCTCACAATTAGTATAACAATAATTATGAAATCAAGCTACTGGAATGCCTTTATTTCCTTTTTTGGGGGAAGTTGGCGATAAGATATGGCAACTACCGTCAATTTCGGTTTCATCATAAAAATGAAGGCGTCCATCTTTTAAAACAAACGTTAACTTATAACCTAGTTCATCTAAAAGAATCAAGTGCTCAGGGGTCAATTCAACCAGAGTCGTTTGAATTGGTTTTAAATTTCTTGTGAGCTGCCAGTTGTCATTAATTGTAAAATGAACTTTTTCCAAAGGCGTCTGATAAAACCAACTGCCGATAAAAACTGAAGGTTGTTGTTTATTTTTATGCCAAAAAATAGTACCCACCAATCCAGTTAATACAGAAATTCCAAGCAATAACGGAAAATGTTTTTTCATCAGGTATAGCTCCTTAGCTAGCAGTGATTGCAGTATAGCACAGGGAATTTTTCTAGCCCTCGGTCTAAAGTTGGAGATTGCAGTATTTTTCTTTTTTATGATAAGATTTAGCCGGCAGGTGAGAAGATGCAATACGAAAATATTAGAATGGCGCATTTTATTGTCAGAGACAACCGTTTTATTTGTCATTGTAAGTTAATTGAAACCGATGAAGTGGTAGTAGTCCACGTTAAAAATACTGGTCGCGGTAAGGAAGTCTTACTAGCAGGCGCTTTAGTGGCCTTAAATTATCAAGCAAGTCCGAAACGAAAAACAGATTATGATCTCGTAGCGGTCAAAAAAGATGCGATGTGGATTAATATTGATAGCCAATTACCAAATGCTTTAGCCTATGAAGGTATTTTGACAGGGAAAATCAACTTACCTCATTTTCCTGGAAAGTTAGCTAGCTTAAAAAGAGAAGTTACTTATGGTAATTCCAAGTTTGATTTATTTGCTAAAAGCGATACGGGGGCGAAAGCTTTTATAGAAGTAAAAGGAATGACATTGGAAAATAAAGGCATTGGCGCTTTTCCCGATGCTCCGACTTTACGGGGATTAAAACACATAAAAGAATTGCAAGTGGCCCACGATGCAGGTTATTTTACCTACGTTTTATTTATTGTTCAATTTGAGAAAATTACAAAAGCGACGATTCATGCTGAGATGCAACCACAATTAGCTGAAAATTTCGCATTAGCAATGGCAGACGGCGTTGAAGTTTTAGCGTATAATTGTAAAGTAGAACCAAATCAGGTCATACTTAAAAAGCAAGTCCCCTTTGATTTGGCTTATCCTTTTATTGATCCCAATGAAGTTAACGACGGTTAAGAAGATTAAAAAAGTAAAGGAGCGAGAAATATGATTAATTTAGGTATTATTGGTACAAACTGGATTACCCATCAATTTGTGGAGGCAGCCCTTGCGACGAAAAAATATGACTTAGTCGCGGTTTATTCCCGTTCGTTGGAAAAAGCTCAAGAATTTGGTCGTCGCTACCATGAAGATGTCGAGTATGCAACAGATTTGAAGACTTTTTTCAATTTAGCCCATTTGCACACTATCTACATTGCTTCTCCCAATGCGCTCCATTTTGAGCAAGCCAAGGCTGCAATTATTGCAGGGAAAAATGTCATTGTTGAAAAACCAGCTTTTTCAACCCCACAAGAAATGGACGAAATTATCGAATTAGCCAATCTCCACAATGTCTTTTTCTTTGAAGCAGCACGCAATATTCATGAAAAAGCATTTGATACAATTAGTGAGTTTTTACCTTTGAAAGATCATATCATTGGTGCCAACTTTACTTTTATGAAATATTCTTCTCGTTATGATGCTGTTTTAGACGGCGAGGAACCCAATATTTTTTCACCGCAATTTTCAGGTGGCGCCATCATGGACTTAGGTGTTTATCCACTATATGCGGCGTTAGGTTGGTTTGGTGTGCCCCAAAAAGCCCATTACTTTGCCCGCAAAATTGCAACGGATGTCGATGGCATTGGCACGATTATTTTACGCTATGATTTATTTGACGTCACCATTTTACAAGGAAAAATTGGCGATTCGTTTTTACCATCTGAAATTTATTTTGACAATGGGACTTTGACTTTAAATGGCATCAATTCTTTTGAAAAAGCAGAGTTTTATGATCGGAATGCTAAAAAACGGCTTTTATTGCCAATTACCTTAAAAGAAAATCCAATGGAGGAAGAAGCACTGGCATTTGCCAATGTAATGAATCATCCAACCGATAAAAATCAAGGTGTTTTATATGAAGAATGGGTTGAATTAGCCCGAAATGTGAACCAATTAATTTACGATTTGCGGCAGCAAGCAGGGATTAGCTTTGCTGCTGATAAAAAAGATGAGGAAAAAAATTCATGATACCAGAAAGTTTACCGGCAACTCTTTTAGAGCAATGGCAAAAAGCCGGCTATGAAAATGCATCACTAATTCAAAAACAAGTTTTTGAACCTTTAAAAACGCGACAAAACGTTGTAGGCGTGGCACCAACTGGTTCCGGCAAAACAGTTGCTTATTTACTACCAAGTCTAATGCAAGTAACTCCAGGTGGTGGTAATCAATTGCTGATTTTGACTGCTTCCCAAGAATTAGCGATGCAAGTGCTTGAGACGGCTCGTTTTTGGATAGAGAAAACGCAATTGAAGGTACAACCTTTAATTGGTGGTGCCAATACAAAGCGTCAACTAGAAAAGTTAAAAGAAAAACCAGAAATTTTAATCGGTACTGCTGGCCGTGTGTTGGAATTGATGAAAACTAAAAAAATTAAAAGTCATCAGTTGCAAACAGTTATTTTTGACGAAGCCGACCAATTGTTAGCTGGCCAGGCCTTAGAAATTGCCAAAGGAATATTGCAACATCTAGATCGATCTTGTCAGTTGAATTTCTTTTCAGCAACTGCTTTAAGTGTCTTGCCAGAAATTAAAACGATTGCCAAAGATGATTTTACACTGATTGATGTCACCAAAGAAGATAATAGTCAAGGTGAAGTTGCTCATCTTTATTTAATGACTTCAAAGCGTAAAAAAGCAGATACGTTAAAAAAATTATTACATGTGGCAGATTTTCGCAGTTTGATCTTCTTTAATGAAGTAGCAGAGCTTGGGGCAGTAGCAGAAAAATTGCAATATCACAACCTACCAGTAGCAACACTGGCCTCTGATCAAAATAAAATGTTACGCAAAACCGCGTTACAGGCTTTTAAAGCAGATAAAATTAAGGGATTATTGACTACCGATGTTGCTGCTCGCGGTCTTGATTTAGCTGATTTACCGATGATTGTCAATGTAGAAGTACCTATGGACGATGCTAGTTACCTCCACCGTGCTGGTCGTGTGGGGCGAATGGGTAAAAAAGGGACCGTTATTACGCTAGTGGCAGAAAATGATTTATCTTACTTAAAAAAAATGACGAAAAAAATGGCGTTGCCTTTAAAGGAAGTTTTTCTTTATGGCGGTCAGCTTGTTGACACGCGTCCTGTTATTAATGAAAATGAGAAAAAATCTCAGAAGCTGCCGATTGAAAAAGAAAAGCCAAAGCCTAAATTGCACACTAAAGAGAGTATTGTCAAAAAGAAAAATAAGAAACGTCACAAGAAACAAAAAAATATTGGAAAAAGGCGCGTTTAGCGCCTTTTTTTGTGCTATTCTTAGAGTGTAAAAAAATTAGGCAAGGAGCTTGTCATGAATTCACGGAAAGAAGAAATCTTACACACATTAGAAATGCGCAAACAAGGAATGACGGCTGTTCAGATTGCGGAGTTATTAAATATTGATAGAACCAATGCCAGCCGCTATTTAAATGAATTGGCAAAAGAGCAACGGATTGTAAAAAATCCTGGTCGACCAGTAATCTATGAACCCTTATCAGAAGAACAAGTACATGTTGATAATTCTTCTGCAGTGACCTTTGATGCGTTAGTGGGGGAGACAGGTTCTTTAAAAGTAGCCATTCAACAAGCCAAAGCCGCAATTTTATATCCACCGCGGGGACTACATACTATTATTTTTGGTGATACTGGAACAGGGAAGTCACTTTTTGCCGAGTGTATGTACCAGTTTGCGTTAAAATCCCAAACCTTAAAAAAAGATGCTCCTTTTGTATCCTTTAATTGTGCGGATTACGCACAAAACCCGCAATTATTATTTGGTCACATTTTTGGGATTAAAAAAGGGGCTTATACGGGAGCTAATGAAGATAGCCCAGGTTTAATTGCTAAAGCTGACAATGGCATACTATTTTTAGATGAAATTCATCGCCTACCTCCAGAAGGACAAGAAATGCTCTTTACCTTTATTGATAAAGGGGTCTACCGTCCACTCGGAGAAAGTAATAAGACCTATGAGGCTGCAGTCCAAATTATTGGGGCGACAACAGAATCCTCAGAGAATTTTTTGACAACATTTAATCGCCGCATTCCAATGTCGATTACATTGCCAAGTATCAAGGCCCGCTCTTTGGATGAACGGTATGAAATCATTACGCTATTTATTAAACAAGAAGCCAACCGCTTAAAACAAAAGATTGAAGTAGAACAAGATGCGATTATTGCATTTATGTTATATCAAGCTGAAGGTAATATTGGGCAAATAAAGCGAGATTTAAAATTAGTCTGTGCCAAAGCATTCTTACATTACCGAACCAAACAACAAGACAGTCTGTTGGTCCGCAAAGAAGATTTATCTCTGCCGGTCCAAAAAGGGCTGTTAATGCGCAAAGACTACAGCGAAGATTTAAAACAGTTTTTGGAAGGCAAGGGAAACTTACTTAGCTTTGAGCCTGGTGCAACCGAAGTAGTATGGAGTCAAGATCCAGAACGGAATATGCAAGTTTACAATGCAATTGAAGAAAAAGTCACCACATTATCTGACCAAGAGTTAAACAACGTTGATTTAGAGCAATTGATTTTAGGAGATGTGGATGCTTATTTTGAAACATATGTTGAGGAATTAACGCAAAGTACATTGCACAAAGAATTGCTACCTAAAGGGATTTGGCAGTTGACCAGTGAACTTTATGAAGTGGCTGAAGAGCGCTTGGAGCGAAAATACAATGAAAAGGCCCGCTTTGCTTTTGCGCTCCATTTGCAAAGCACGATCGAACGTTTAAAAGATGGGCATACGATTATTCATCCGGATTTAAATAATATCCGAAAAAACTTTAAACAAGAATTTCAAGTGGCACTCGATTTGTCTACTATTATTGAAGAACGCTGTCACATTGAGATTCCTTTTGATGAGATTGGTTTTATTAGTATGTTTTTATCCATTCAAGTGGGACAAAATACCGCATTACCAGAAAAAAACGTTGAGGTTATCGTATTGATGCACGGTAAGCAAACGGCAACTTCAATGTTAGAAACAGCCCAAGAATTATTAGATACTACAACAGGTATCGCCTTTGACATGAGTTTGGATATGGAAGTCCAAACCATTTACAATCAATTGTTAAGCTATGTGCAACAAAATGAGGCAAAACTGACCGGCGGCATTTTACTTCTGACAGATATGGGTTCTTTGAATTCTTTTGGTGATCTAATTTATGAAGAGACCGGTATTCGAACAAAAGCAGTATCTATGACTAGTACGATGGTGGTTTTAGAAGCACTGCGGATGGTGGACATGGGAAGAACTTTAGAAGATATTTATCAAAATACATTGTTGTCTTTTAAAGCAATTGTAAAAGATGAGTTCAATCTTCATAAGAAAAAACAAAAGAAAGCCGTCGTTGTAACCTGTTTTACCGGCGAAGGTGTTGCTAGTAAATTATATGAGCGCATTACACCGGTAGTTGATAAATCGCAAACAGAAGTCATTCAAATGCAATTTATTGAAAAAAATGCTTTCTTACAACACATTGACGCACTAATGGCGGAATATGATATTAAAGCAATTGCCGGAACCGTAGAAATTGATTATCAAAATATTCCTTTCTTTTCAGCTTATGAAATATTTGATAACGAGCGATTGCGTGTATTAAAACAAATCGTAAACGATGATATCCCCCTTGAAAAAATTGGGAAGTCCCTCCAAGAAGCCTTAACGAGTGTGAGTGGGGTCGAACAGTTGATGATGCAATTGCAACAGCTTTTACATCATGTTGAAGGACAAATGCATGCAGTTTTAGAACCAAGTGTGGATGCGGGCATTATGATCCATCTTGCCTTTTTAATTGATAATTTGCGAAATGGCGGAACTTCACGACAATTTGATAATTTAACTAGTTTTCAAAAGAAATATCGCTTGGAGTGTGATTTACTGAGAACGAGTCTAATGCCAATTGCCAAAAATTATCAGGTCGAATTTAGTGATGATGAGATTGCCTATATCGTCCAAATGATCCAACAAAATAAAATCACCAGTACGTATCCGCTTACACAGAAAAATTAGTGTGTAATTTGTGTGTGTGTTCTGTGTATAAAAAAACAACGAGTAAAACGCTTTAATAACAGCGTTTTACCCGTTGTTTTATTTTGGCACACTTCTTGCATTATAGTTAAGTGTAAGATAAATGAAAAAGAGGTGAGATAAAATGGCAAAAGAAACAATTATGTTAGTTTGTTCAGCAGGGATGAGTACAAGTTTACTTGTGACCAAGATGGAAAAAGCAGCTGAAGAAAAAGGTATTGATGCCGACATCTTCGCAGTTTCAGCATCTGAAGCAGACAATATTTTGGAAGAAAAAAATGTTGATGTATTATTACTTGGCCCACAAGTTCGCTTTATGAAAGCGCAATTCGAACAAAAAGTTGCACCAAAAGGCATCAAATTAGATGTTATCAACATGGCGGATTACGGCATGATGAATGGTGAAAAAGTTTTGGCGCAAGCTGAAAAATTGATGAATGAAGAATAATCGTTAGGAGGGAATTTTGTGGAAGAACAACAAAGCTTGGAAGCCATCATGGGTTTGATCATGTATGGTGGGAATGCCAAAAGTGATGCGATGGAAGCAATTCAAGCCGCTAAAAAAGGTGATTTTGAATTAGCAGATAAAAAAATCGCAGACGCGGAAAATTCTCTGACTGAAGCACATCATTCACAAACCAATATGTTAACCCAAGAAGCACAAGGCAAACATGTTGCTGTAACACTTTTGACTGTTCACAGTCAGGATCATTTAATGACTGCCATTGCTGTCACTGATTTAGCAAAAGAAATTATTGATGTTTATCGCAAAATGGCAAAAATGGAAGCCGAAAAATAGGCTTGCTACAGGTTTATTAAATAATTAGCTTACTGCTAGGCAGGTGAGCAGTTTAAAACATCTTTTTTATACGTGGTTGTTTGTTAAAAGGATGATACCTGTAATTTTTTATTTAGGAGGAAATAAAATGGATGCATTAACAGCGTGGTTAGAGAAGCACGTGCTTCCGATCGCAGCAAAAATTGGTTCCCAAAAACATTTGGTTGCTTTACGGGATGCCTTTATTGGCACGATGCCTGCTACTATGGCCGGTTCAGTAGCCGTTATGATCAACGCAATTATTCGTGATTTACCAGGGCAATTTATCTCAACTTGGGGTGCCAGCATTGCTGAAGGAAAAGGTATCTTTGCTCTTATTAGTACGATCATTACAATCAATGGTTACGTTTGGAATGGTACATTAGCAATCGCCGGGATTATCTTCGCCTTTTCATGGGGCTTTAACTTAGCTCGTGCTTATGGTGTTAATGATTTAGCCGGTGGTATCGTGTCTCTTGCGGCCGCTATTTCTGGTGTAACGTATTCTTACTCTGGTACATTAGCACAAAAAATGCCAGCAGACTTAGTTGATCAAATCAATGCGAATTCTGCAACAAGCGGTTGGTCTGCAACTGCTGATGGCATTACAGCAAATGCGTGGGGCTGGATTCCATTAAACAACATGGATGCAAACTTCTACTTTACCGCAATGATTGTTGGTTTTGTAGCAAGTATTATCTTCTGTAAATTAATGTTGGCTAATATTACTATCAAAATGCCAGAACAAGTGCCACCAGCAGTTTCAAAAGCTTTTGCCGCAATTATTCCTGCGACAGCTGCTTTATATGCAGTAGCACTTTTCTACTGGATCTTCTCTAAATTAGTTCCAGGTATGACATTATTGGCTTGGATTCAAGAAATGATTGCTAAACCATTGCTTGGTTTCTCTCAAGGTTACGGCGCCGTATTAATTGTGACTTTATTCGTACAATTATTCTGGTTCTTCGGGATTCATGGTACCAACGTATTAGCACCAATTTTAGAAGGTGTATTCTCTGTAGCACAACTTAAAAACGTTAACTTGTTCCAAGAAGGCGGTATGTCTGCCGTTATCGACGATGGTTACAAATGGGTTCGTGGTTCATTTGATATTTATGCATGGTTTGGTGGTGCCGGTGGTACCTTGATGCTTTTGATTGCGATTTTAATCTTCTCAAAACGCGCAGATTACCGTGCAGTTGGTACTTTGGGTGTTGGCCCTGGTATCTTCAATATTAACGAACCAGTTATGTTCGGGATGCCAATTGTATTAAACGCATTGTTATTCATTCCTTATATCTTAGCGCCACTAGTATCTGTTTCAATCGGTTTCTTTGCAACACAAGCTGGTTGGGTAAACCCAGTATCACAACAAGTTGTTTGGGTAACACCACCAATTCTAAATGCATTGTTAGCGACAGCAATGGACTGGCGTGCAGTAGTTGTTTCAATCATTTGTATGGCTGTAACATTTGTAATTTACACACCATTTGTTATTGCAGCAAATAAGATTCAACCAACTGATTTATAAAATGTCGAAGAACTGTTTTCGCTTCCCAAAGAGGTGGAAGCAGTTCTTTTCTTATGAAGGATTTTATGGGAAAATAAAACCGTCAAGGCAGTTTAACTAAGTATAGAAAGCTTTGCTGTAAAAAAGTTAAATGTGCAATCTAGGAGTAATAAATTTATTAAGGAGGAATTTTCATGATTAGTATTGCAAGTGCGATGCAACAAGAAGAAATAAAAAAATTATTGGCTGAGTATAATGAAGCTGGGATCAGCTATTCTTTCAAAGAAAAAAAAGGGATCAAATTATATTTTGAAGTAACTGGTGACCAGGAGCAAGCAGCAACTACTGCAAAACAATTAATTAAAGCACAGCCTTGGGGATCTGTTTTATATTTCCAAGCTGCAGTAGAAGCATAAATAAAAGCATAAAGCAGCGTTTTAGAAAAAATGGATTTAACAACAGGTGTAAAAGTAGGAAGTAGGATGATAAATATGGTAAAAAATGGCTTGTTTTTATGTAGTATCGGCTTTTTAATCACTATTTATAGTTTTAGCGGACCATCGCAACAAATGAATGTGGGACGTTTGATAGTAGGGTTAGCGTTTATTTTGGTTGGTGGACTATTATTTCTAAAAGGCAAAACGCCAAAACGTGAAAGAGGCGATAAAGCATGAAAGTAGAAAAAAATTTGAATATTTCAGCAGAAAAATTTTTTGATAAGATGATGGACTCAGTTATTTTCGATGTCAGAAAAGCGACGGGGAAAAATATTACACGCAAACAATTAAAAAATCTTTCCTACGTGAAGCAATTTTCGAAAAATAGCAGTGCCAAAATTACAATTGAAGAATTGGTTGAAAATCAAATATATCAATTTAAAACCTCAACAAGCCGTAACGAATTTGTCGTCCGCTATGAAATTACACCAATTAACGACAAGACTTGTAAAGTCAGCTATAACGAAAATATGCAATCTTTTGGTTTTATGCAGCAAATGAATGATATGATTTTAGGCATTATGCTAGGATTTTTCCGCAAGCGCCAGTTTGGTAAGATGCTAGAAAATATGGCAAATGCCAATTAAAAAGGGGGCTATGGCCACCTTTTTTCGTTTGGAGGGAAAACTGGTGACAATTGTAAAGATGAAATCAGATTTTAATGACCAGATGTTTGACTTGGCGGCTTATGCTTTTGCTCGTGAGAAGAGCGCTACAAAAGTTGAACGTTTTGAATATCTGGCCCGAAATTCTAAAAACTATGGTTCTTTGGCTGAAAAGAAATTGGTTAGTCAAATTATGGCTACGCCTTTTTTAGTCAATTTTTGGAATCAGACGTTTGAAATGAGGGGAATTGGCTATGTTTCCAGTTATCCTGAATTTCGCAAACAAGGTCGTATTGATAAGCTTATGAAACAAGTGCTAGAAGACAGTTATGATGAGGGCGTACAGTTAGCTTATTTAGCACCGTTTTCCTATCCTTTTTATCGCCGCTATGGCTATGAGACAGCATTTTTGCAAATTCGTTATGAGGCTCCAGCAGAAAGATGGCCTTTTGGCGGTCAAAGTCACGGTAAAGTCAGCCGTGTTTCTTTTGAAGTAGCGCAAAAGAATATGGCAGAAATTTATCAAAAAAGTACTGAAAGTATGCGTGGGGGAATGTTGCGGGCTGAGTGGTGGTTTACCTACAAATTTTCTTTGCATAAAAATTTTAACTTTGCACTATATGAAGAAAACGGGGTAATGTGTGGTTACGTTGTTTATCAAATTAGCGTCGATAAATTGGAAATCATAGAATTAGTGGCCTTGTCAGAAAAAGGAAAAAGAAGTTTGCATGATTTTATTGCAGCACATAGCGGCACGGTCAAAACAATTCATTGGACGCATCCGTTTGGCGGTACAACCAAATTACTGCAAGTTTTGGATCCACAAGTAGAAGTGAAGATTTTACCTTATATGATGGCGCGGGTTGTCAATGTGGCGACCTTTTTAAAATCATTTCCTTGGCAAGAAAAGATTCTGTCAGATTTCGCTATTGAAATTTATCAGGATAATTATTTGCCAGCTAATAATGGTATATACGAGATTTATCCAGATGGGAATGTTTCCAAGGTTAAAGAAAGTTTGCTGCCAAAGATTAAAGCCACGCCACAAAGCTTTACACAGTTGTTTTTAGGTAGTGTGAAGATCAAATCTTTACAGGCAGAAGAAAAAATTGATGTAACACCAGAGCTGGCTTATGCCTTAGAAAAATTGCTACCATCAGAAAAACCGCTGCTAGCGGACTATTTTTAAAATAAAAAAGAAGCCCTAAACGGACTTCAAAACGTTCCCGACTGGAATTGAACCAGCGGCCTGTCGCTTAGGAGGCGACCGCTCTATCCGACTGAGCTACGGGAACATACTGTTATATTTTAGCCTGAAGTGATAAAGGATGCAAGTCGTCCGTAAAGAAAGAGGAATACAAATGGTAAAACGATTAATTAGTGCTGATTATAGTGATGTAAAAAAAATGAGTGCCAAAGAATTGAAACAATCGATTAAAGCAAGTGAAGGTCGTGTAATTGTAACAGAAACGGTTGTGCAAACAATTCCACAAGCAATGGATGTGACCAATGCAGAGGTAGCAGCATCATTTGGCGCTGACTTAATTTTATTAAATGGTTTTGATTGTTTTCGACCAGTTGTTTTTGGGATGCCGGGCTTAACACCAGAAATGATTTTTGATGAAAAAACAGTGATTGAAAATCCAATCCCAACTTTAAAAAAATTAACTGGACGACCAATTGGCATTAATTTAGAGCCTATTGCCGCCGAGTTGGATTTGATGAGTGAGCAAGTTGTCATCTCTAAGGGACGAACAAGCTCCATTGAAACAATTCAAGAAGCAGAAAAATTAGGTGTTGATTTTATTTGTTTTACTGGAAACCCCGGCACCGGTGTAACTAACGCTGCAATTGCTGATGCTGTCAAAATTGCCAAAGAACATTTTTCAGGCCTAGTGATTGCTGGAAAAATGCACAGCGCAGGCTCAAGTGAACCGGTTGTGACCAAAGAGGCTGTAGCTGCTTATGCCAAGGCAGGAGCAGATATTTTATTACTACCAGCTGTTGGAACGATCCAAGGCTTTTTAGAGCAAGATTTAATTGAAGCGGTAAAATTGGCAAAAGAAAATGATTTGCTAACAATGACTGCCATCGGTACTAGCCAAGAAAGTGCACGTCCAGAAACGCTACGACAAATGGCGATCACTAATAAAATATGTGGCGTTGATTTGCAACATATTGGCGATGCTGGCTATGGCGGCATGGCACCCGCAGAAAATATTTTCGAAATGTCTATTGCAATTCGAGGGATGCGCCACACCATTAATCGTGTGTCTCGTTCAATCAATCGCTAAAGTATAAATAAACTTAAAGCCACTATTTTGTAAGTTTTCTTACAAAATAGTGACTTTTGTCTATAGACCATCTAAACCACCGGCACCGCCGTTATGTCCGCCGACCAAATGACTGCGGGCTAGACTGCGGGCACCATCTAATTTGCTTGTCGCGTGAATAATCGCAGCAAATCCATATTTTGTTCGAATTTTATCGATAATTTTATCTAAACGTTCATCGTTTATTTGAACTTCTGGGGAAGTAAATAAATTCAACTGCTTCGCATTTGTATAAATAAGTTTTCCATAACTAATTCCTATATGACGGACAACTTGCCCCGTATAATACTTACGAAAAATAGTTAGACAGTAGTGGATTAATTCTTTTGTATTATCTGTGGCTGTAATTTTCATTTGATGAGAAAAGCTGTCTTTTTCACCACCACGACTAGTACCAATATATACAGATACACATTGGCTGAGACAATGGTGACGGCGAATGCGGGCAGCAACTTGTTCAGCCATCTCTTTTATTACAATTTCAATTTCCTTTTGATCTGTATAATCTTTTGGTAAAACTTGACTGTTGCCATAAGATTTCTCTTTGGTAGGAGGTGCTTTTTCGGCAATAATCGTGCGATCAATCCCGTTTGCATGATAGTAAAGTTGCAAACCTAAAATGCCAAAGTGACTTTTTAGGATGATGGGATCACTATTGGCCAATTGTCTAATCGTATCAATTCCTAAATTGTAAAGGCGTTTTTTCATACGGCGCCCGATGCCCCAAAAATCTGTTAGTTCAGGAATAGACCAAACTTTGGTTAAAACATCTTGGTAACGAATTTCAGCAATGAAATTAGGACTGTGTTTGGAAAAATTATCTAGTGCAAGTTTTGCCAGAAGTGGATTATCACCAATGCCAATGGACAAAATTAACCCCAACTTTTCTTTAACCTCATTTTGAATGTGGTGAGCCAAACGCATACGTTTCATATACCGTGATTCTGTCGGATCGGGATAAAATAAATTTAAAGAATGGCTAACATCTAAAATAGATTCATCAATGGAATAAGGCAATAAATCTTCATCAGCCACGTATTGCTTGAAAATAGCGTTAAAACGTATATTTTCTTTAATGTACAAACTCATGCGCGGTGGCACTTTTAAAAGGTTGGGATGATCGGGTAAATTGTCAGCTCGGGTCACGTTTGTGATCCCTAATTTATTTTTTGCCGCCGGAGAAGAGGCGAGGATTAAACCGTTACCGGTATTATCTTCGCTACTCATTACGACCAAAAGCGTAGTTAAGGGGTCTAAGTTGCGCATCACGCATTCCACGGTCGCATAAAAGGATTTGACATCAATAAATAAAATATCTTGAACAATTTCTTTACGATAATCGAAGTTTGCTTCCATCGAATCACCTTCTTTCATCTTTATTATACGAACATGCGTTTGTTTTTGTAAAGCGAACAGAAAGTAAAAACTGGTTTGGCTTAGAAATGAACAGAGACCTTATTACTTTATGTAAAAATGTAAGCGTGTTACACTTTTAATGTAGTGTTATTCATTATTTTTAGGAGGTAATGTTTTATGACCAAAGTTGGAAATGAAGTCTTGCGGCAATTAACTGCTGATCTTGAAAAAGGGCCTTTTGTCACGATTATGCTAAATACCCATGTTGCCCACCAAGATGTAGAAAAAGATCAAATCAAATTTAAAAACTTCGCCAAAGAAGCCAAAAAACGTTTTGAAAAGAAATATCCTGAAAAAGAATGGAAAAAAATTCAAGATAAAATTGATACGCTTTTAGCTGACGCTTCTTTCTGGCGTAGCGGAACAAAAAGTGTTGCCGTTTTCTTGACACCAGAAGAAACGCTTGTTCATCGCTTAAACATTGCTGTTGATGATCAGTATTATGTAGGGGACCTCCCTTACTTACTGGCTTTAATTAAGAATGGTCAGTTTAACTATACGTATTATTTATTGGCTTTAAATCGCGACTCAATGAAGTTATATTTTGTTGATAATAAAGAAATTACCGAAGTGATGTTGCCAGAAGATGCGCCAATTGATGTTAAAACAGCTCTCGGAGATGAATTAACTGGCGGGAGTCTAAATTATAGCTCCCAAGGTAGTCAAACAGGCTCAAAAGAAGGCGTTGCGTATCATGGTGTTAATGCCAAAGATGAAGAAGTAGAAATAGACTGGGTAAATTATTATCAAGCAGTCGATACTTTCTTTAAAGATAAATTTGACAACCCAGCAAATTATCCAATGTATTTATACGCCTTGCCAGAAAATCAAACTATGTTCAAAAAATACGCTAAAACACCGTATTACCAAGCTGATGCTGCTATTTCAGGTTCACCGGCTCAATTAGATATTAAGAAAATTAAAGAAGATTTAGGTGAAATTGCAGACACGTTGTCTCAAGCTGAAATTGCTTCTTATCAAAAATTATTAGACAAAAAATTTGTTGATCAATTGCCAGATATTGTATTAGCGGCTAAAGAAGGACGCATTTCGGATTTATTTATTGCAACTTCTAATTTAGTGGACGGTTTTGGTGAAGATCCAGATACAGAATATGATCGACGACAAGTTTTGAATAATTTAGTTGCCGATGTTGTTAAAAACAGTGGCCAAGTTTTTGTTTTAGAGCAAAAAGATGCACCAGATGAAAAGAGTTTGACGGCTATCTTACGCTACTAATCCCTTTAACAGCTACGTTTTCTAGCGATTAATTTCGTAAAAAAAAGCTTTGTGTCAAAGAAATGAATTCTTTTGGCGCAAAGCTTTTTAAATTGTCTTAACAATTAGTAAAAATAAATTCGCTTTTATAAATTATTTGTGGTACAATTCTTTTTGTAGTTATTGTAAAGGTAATTAATGGCAAGCTTGTTTCATATTTAAACATCTTCCACTTTTTCACCGGATACAAGGAATTGCACAAATACGTGTGTTTCACACAAGGAGGATTTTTAATATGCAAACAGGTACAGTTAAATGGTTCAACGCAGACAAAGGTTTTGGTTTCATTACAGCAGAAGACGGTAACGATGTATTCGTTCACTTCTCAGCTATCCAAGGCGACGGCTTCAAAACTTTAGAAGAAGGCCAAGCAGTAACTTTCGACGTTGAAGAAGGTCAACGTGGCCCTCAAGCAACAAACGTTACTAAAGCTTAATTAAATCTAACGTATCAGCCTGACGAGTTTATCGTCAGGCTTTTTTTTGTCTAAAAATTTTAATTGCCTATTCTTCTTTTGTTCACTTATGCTGGCCGCAAATTTTGCAACGGCCTTGTTAAAAAGCATGTTTTTATTTCGCGGTTATTGAAAAAATAGTATAATTTCAAAAGGGCCTTAGTTCCCATTACGAAATTTATTAGGAGATGGCTTAGGATGAACCAAAATACAACGTATGCCGTAGTGGATATCGAAACAACGGGCACAGATCCCAAAGTTGATCGCATTATCCAAATCGGCTGTGTTTTAATTAGAAATGGCCGTCTAATCAATCGTTTTGCGACAGATATTAATCCAGGAAGAAAAATTCCCAAACAAATTCAAAACCTAACGCATATTTCCAACAGCCGTGTTCAAAAAGCACCCTATTTTGAAGATGTAGCTTTTATTATTGCTGATCTATTGGCGGATACGGTTTTTGTGGCACATAATATCTTTTTTGATTACCAATTTTTAAATGCTGAACTTAAACGTTGTGGTGTGACGCCTTTAAAAATACCCGGTATTGATACGGTTGAGTTAGCTCAAATTTTTCTGCCAGAAGAAAGCAGCTTTCGATTAAGTGATTTAGCTGAAAGTTTTGGCCTACAACATGACAATCCCCATCAAGCAGACAGTGATGCTGAAGTTACTGGTGCCTTGTTACTTTATATTGAAGCCGTGATGCGGCAGTTACCTTTAGTAACGTTAAAGACTATCAGTGAGCGGGCAACGCTTACTGCGATGCAGACAGGGGAATATATCGCTAATATCTACTTACAACAATTAAAAGAAAATCCACCTTTAGCTGCTGGCCTAGAAGTAATTGACGGAATTGCTCTAAGAAAAAAAGCAGTAACGTTATATGAAGATACTTATTATCAGACAAAGTATCCCCAAAAGAAAATACAAAAAGAAAAGCTTTATCAAAATGAACTATCGTTTCGCAAAGAACAAGCACGGCTCATGAATTTAGTTCATCAGCACTTTACTCAAGATGAAACAAAAGACTTGCTTATTGAAGCTGCTACAGGTATGGGAAAAACGATTGGTTATTTATTACCTGCTAGTTTTCTAGCCACGCCAGAAAAACCGGTGGTTGTTAGTACAGTCTCGTTATTATTGCAAGAGCAAATCATGAAAAAAGATATTCCCTTGTTAAACCGCTTTTTAGAACAAAAATTACAAGCTGTTGTGGTGAAAAGTAAACGACATTATTTGGATTTAGCGCGATTTAAACAAACGCTAAGTAAACCAGTTTCACAAAAACAATACGCTCTTTATCAAATGGCGGTCTTGGTTTGGTTAACCAAAACGACAACAGGAGATTTCGGCGAGTTGAATTTAATTAACTTAAATCATCTTTTCTTTCAAGATGTGGCGCATCGCGGCGTGAATTACTTGTCAAAAAAATCACCTTTTTATCAGCATGACTTTTTAAAGTTTTTAAATAGTCAAATGCAAGAAAGCAATTGTTTAATTGTAAATCATGCTTTTTTGGCACAAGAAAGTTTACGAAAAGAACCATTATTACCTGAATCGCCCTATCTTATTATTGATGAAGCCCATCATTTGCCGACAATTTGTGAAAAAATTGCAGCAGAGTCATTTAACACTTTCTCCTTTGAAAAGCAGGTACAATTAGCGCTTAGCGAAGAAGGGATTTTTGCCAAACTAGACGACTGGCTAGCAGAAGAAATGGCGGCCAAACACTTCATTGCATTACTGCAAGAAGAGTTAAAAGAATTAGTTGCTAGTTATGAAGTGCTGCGCGATTTATTACTACACAAATTAGCTCCAGAACAAGAAATTATAACGTCAGCAGATTTTTTAAAGTTTGATAAAAAGACTTTAAAATGTTTTAAGAAGATTGAACTCTTTTTAAAAGAAAGCAGCGAGATTAAAGCAAGCTGGCAACAATTTCTTGAAAAACGCGAATTTGCTTGGAGCACAGCGGCACAAATTGATTTTGCCACTTTAGCAGATTTGTTAGACGAATTAGAAAAACAAAAACGTATCATGCAACGATTTTGTCATGATTTTGCGCCGCGCTATACCCATTGGATTTTACGAAGTGAAAAACACCCAGGTTTAACTTTTCAAGTCACCGATTTTAACGCCGCAATTTTACCTCAAACAAAGTGGTACCCAAGGTTTGAAAAAATTGTTTACGTTGGTGGCGCGTTAAAACTTACAAAAGATCGCAATCTATTTGCCAAACGCTTAGGGATACCAACAGCAAGTTTAAAGATTGTCCCGGCTCCGTTTGATTACGCCAATCAAACGGAAATTTTAGTACCTACCAAAGCGGCCTATATACCTAAGCTTTCACCAAGTGAATACAGTGACTTTTTGGCCGAAAATTTAACGCTTTTATTAAAAGATTTTAAACGACCAGCCTTGGTATTGTTTACTTCTCATGATGTGCTACAAAAAGTATATGAGAAAATGCATCTAACATTTTTGGAAAACGGTCGAGAAATACTTGCCCAAGGTATAGGGGGCAGTCGAGATAAGTTGTTAAAACGCTTTAGTCAAAGTAATGCTGGGATTTTATTTGGGACAGATAGCTTTTGGGAAGGAATTGACTTACCAGGAGAGCAATTAGAATTAGTAATTGTGACGCGCTTGCCTTTTGAAAATCCCAAACGCCCGTTTATTCACGCGCGCTATGAGTTTTTAAATGCGATTGGCGTAGATCCTTTTAATGAAGAGTCATTACCTAATGCGATGTTGAAATTGCGACAAGCTTATGGACGGCTTATTCGTTCATCTACCGATCGGGGCGTGATGGTGGTATTAGATCGGCGTTTTGTTAACACCACTTATGGCAAAAAATTACGACAGGCAATTCCTAAAAAAGTTACAATCAGTGAAAAAACTATTTTAGAGATAGCTGCAGAGATTACAGAATTTTTAAAAGATTAGTGGATTTTTGATAATGAAAAACTTTTTACTTTGAAATCTGCTATAATTAAAAGCAATTATCACAAAAGGAGCGTCAACCTGTGAAAAAAAACTTGGCAAAAGAAGAGCGCCAGGAACTGATTTTATTTATTATTTCTGGTGTTTTAGTGGTTGTTATTGCTTTGGGTGTATTAGGCTATTTGAAGGCGCAAAGCCCCCTGCAACAAGCCAAAAAAGAAGCAACGACACTAGCAAAAAAACATACCAATTTGGTAAATGTCGACGAATTTTACTGGTACAATCGCAAGCAAACGTACTTTAGTTTAATTGGCAGTGATAAAGATGGAAAAGAAATTGCAGTCATTGTGCCAAAGTCAGGCGATAAAATTACCGTATTGCCGCAAAAAGAGGGCATTACAGCCGATAAGGCTAAAGCCTTGGTCAATAACACCTTTCATAGTCAGACGGCGAAGAAGGCTGAATTAGGCATGTATGATAAAAAACCAGTTTGGGAAGTAATGGCAACAGATAAAGAAGGCCAGATTACTTATTATTTATTGTCCTTTGAAAAAGGGGAAGAAGTAAAAGTTATTAAAGATGTGTAAGTTTTTAAAATTGTTTATTATTCCGAAAAGATTTCGGTTTAAATAACCGCTTCACGAATTTTTTAATTTTATTGAGGAGATGATGAGTATGAAATTATCGCAACGGGCCCAAAAATTAGAACCATCTGTAACGCTGGCAGCCGCAGCGAAAGCTAAAGCGCTAAAGGCAAAAGGAGTCGACGTTTTAAGTTTAACAGTAGGTGAGCCGGATTTTACTACGCCAAAAAATATTAAAGATGCGGCAATCACAGCGATTAATTCCGGTCAAGCTAGCTTTTACACGCAATCTGCTGGTATTCCAGAATTACGTCTGGCTATTGCAGACTATATGGAAAAGTATTACGACCGCAAGTATGCAATTGAAGAAATAATCGTGACCGATGGAGCAAAATATGCGCTGTACAATTTGTTTCAAGCAATTTTGGATAAAGGAGATGAGGTCATCATTCCGGTTCCATATTGGGTTAGTTATGGCGAACAAGTGAAATTGGCTGAAGGTGTTCCGGTGTATGTCGACGGTTTGTTTGAAAATGATTTTAAAGTAACTGTTGCCCAATTAGAAAAGGCAAAAACAAAAAATACCGTTGCATTAATTCTTAACTCACCATCAAATCCAACTGGGATGATTTATACAAAAGAAGAGTTAACGGCTATTGGCAATTGGGCGATTAAAAATGATATTTTAATTGTTGCCGATGATATTTATGGCCGCTTAGTTTATGACGGAAATGAATTCACACCGATTGCGACACTATCTGAGGCGATTGCCAAACAAACGATAGTAATTAATGGCGTATCAAAGACATATGCTATGACCGGCTGGCGGATTGGTTTTGCAGTAGGGGACGAAAAAATTATTAAAGCTATGACGAACATTGCCTCGCAATCAACCAGTAATCCGACTGCTGCTAGCCAATATGCGGCTTTAGAAGCATTAAGCGGTGATCAGACTTCTGTTGAAAATATGCGGGCTGCTTTTGAAGCGCGCTTGAACAAATTATATCCGCTAGTGGCGGCAATTCCTGGTGTTGAGTTGAAAAAACCCCAAGGAGCCTTTTATCTATTTCCAAATGTTAAAAAGACAATGAAAATGTGTGGTTATGATGATGTGAATGTTTTTGTCGAAGATTTGCTGGAGGAAGGACACGTTGCCTTGGTGACAGGAGCCGGGTTTGGTGCTCCAGAAAATGTCCGGATCAGTTACGCTGCTAGTTGGGATATTTTAGAAGAAGCAGTTAGACGAATGCATAAATTTGTTGAAAACAAACGCAATAAAGATTAGAATGCTAAGGGGAAATCCTTATACTAGTAATTATTGTAAATAGAATAGGAGAGACACAAGTGGAACAAATTCAAATTATTGACGCAAAAAACCACGTTGGTGAAATTGTCACCATTGGTGCTTGGGTTGCTAACAAACGTTCTAGTGGTAAGATTGCTTTCTTACAATTACGAGATGGAACAGCATACTTTCAAGGTGTGGTAGTAAAAAGTGAAGTGCCTGAAGAAGTTTTTCAAATGGCCAAAAATTTAAATCAAGAAACTGCTATTTTAGTAACTGGCGAAATTAGAGAAGATAGTCGTTCAAAATTTGGCTATGAAATTGGTGTGCAAAATGTGGAGATCATTGGTGAAAGTCATGACTATCCGATTACACCAAAAGAACATGGTACAGACTTTTTGATGGATCACCGCCATTTATGGTTACGTTCATCTCGTCAGCATGCTATCATGCAAATTCGTAACGAATTAATTCGGGCAAGTTATGAATTCTTTAATAAAGAAGGTTTTGTTAAAATTGATCCGCCAATTTTAACCGGTTCAGCACCAGAAGGAACAACCGATTTATTTGAAACAAATTATTTTGATCAAAAAGCCTACCTGTCTCAATCTGGGCAACTTTATATGGAAGCTGCTGCCATGGCTTTTGGGAAAGTATTTTCATTTGGGCCGACTTTTAGAGCAGAAAAATCTAAAACACGTCGCCATTTGATTGAATTTTGGATGCTAGAACCTGAAATGGCCTTTATGCATCAAGAAGAAAGTCTAGAAGTCCAAGAACAATATGTGGCTTACTTGGTACAAAGTGTATTAGATAATTGTGATTATGCATTACATGTGTTAAAACGCGACCGTGCGGTTTTAGAAAAATATACGCAATTACCATTTCCACGTATCACTTATGATGATGCAATCAAACTATTACAAGAAAATGGGTTTGATGATATTGAATGGGGCGATGATTTTGGTTCTCCTCACGAAACTTTTATCGCTAACTCCTTTGACCGACCTGTTTTCATTTTGAATTATCCAAAAGCAATTAAACCATTTTACATGAAACCACATCCAACTAGAGAAGATTTGGTAATTTGTGCGGATATGATTGCGCCAGAAGGCTATGGTGAAATTATCGGTGGCTCTGAACGGGCAACAGATTATGAATATTTACTTGAACAAATTCGCGCTCATGGTTTAGATGAAAAAGAATATTCTTGGTATTTGGATTTGCGCAAATATGGATCTGTGCCTCACGCAGGTTTTGGTTTAGGTTTAGAAAGAACCGTTACTTGGTTAGCCGGCATTGAACATGTCCGTGAAGCAATTCCATTTCCACGCTTGTTAAATCGAATTTATCCATAAAAATGAAACCGCCGCTAATTAAAAGCGGCGGTTTTTTTTATCGGTTTGAAAAATCGTGTTTTTTAGAATTCATAAATTTATTCAAATGCAATTATTTTATTTAAGTATTTTAAACTTGAATTAAAAATTGGTATATAAGTATATACAAGTTAAAAATGTTGATTTAAAGCTGATTTATCTTGATTTTAATCCAAAAGGTATGTTATCATGGGTGCAACGTAAGGAAAGAAGAGGGGTTATGAAAGTGATAGCAGAAAAATCAATCGTGTTAGGTAAACAATATATGGTACAGCCCAAAGGATTCCATCGTGCAATTTTAGCAACAGCAGCAAAAGTAGCAACAGACGGCATTGTTTTTAAAGTCGATTTTTGTGAGCTGTGTGACCGCGACCAAGTATCACAAGACAATCCCTATGTAACAGCTACTAGCTATGATGTGAAACGCGCTGTTGGTGAAAATTGTTTCTTTAGCTAATTTTATTGTGAGCTCAAACCACAGTCTTTTAGACTGTGGTTTTTTTGTAGCAAAAAAGTTGATGACCGGCAAAAGAAATTACAGCCTAACTTCAAGCAATTTCGTTGTTGAACTAAATTTTTGAAAAATCAAAAATATCATTTAATCAAAATCCTACCGGTATTAAAAAAGCTTTTTATCAGCTGCACATCTGCTAAGTTTTTTGCCCATGTTTTAAGTTTAATCTCCATTTTCATCAAATACAGGAATGAATTTGCTAGTTAGATGGATAAAAAAATTAATATTCCCCCAAAAGGGCAATCTTAATATGACAGTTTGTTTACAATTATTTTCAATCATTGGCTTTTCATGTACAATAGACCATAGTGTAAAAAAGGAGCAAATATGAAAACTATCAGTGCAACGGTAAAACATGGTTATCTAAAATTAATTCACGTATTAAGCCAAAGAAAAGTAGAAAAGAAGAAAATCGTTTTTTTACTTAGCTTTCCAACAACGAGCGGTATTATTTTAGAGCGCCTTGCCCCTTACTTCAAAGACGATTTAGTTATTGGTTATACGGATAATAGTGCGTCATTAGCACAAACGTATCAAAAATTTGGCTGTAAGATATATTCACTAGCGAAAAAGAAAATTTTTGCTAGCAAAATTATTGCTTTAACAAAAAACGCA
Source organism: Enterococcus montenegrensis (assembly GCF_029983095.1). Classification (NCBI taxonomy): domain Bacteria; kingdom Bacillati; phylum Bacillota; class Bacilli; order Lactobacillales; family Enterococcaceae; genus Enterococcus; species Enterococcus montenegrensis. The sequence continues at coordinate 1,742,863 of NZ_CP120467.1, read as the reverse complement.
GATGTCGTGTTATGTGATAATTATTTTGCTTTTTTAGCAGGACTTCAATTTTCTGAAAATACAGCGGTCTTACAACTATGGCATGCCGATGGCGCTGTGAAATCTTTTGGACTAGAGGCTAAATATGCACTAGCTGCAAGTAGTGAGGATAAAAAACGTTATCAAGCTGTTTATGAACGTTTTACTCATTACGTGGTGGGATCAAAAAAAATGATGACTATTTTTAAAGACAGTTATCAAACAACTACGGCTGAGTTTTTACCCTTTGGTTATTTACCAACTGATATTTATTTTGATAAAAACAGTAAACAATTAAATAAAAAGAAGTTTATTGAAAAATTTGGCACAAAAAAGACGCTACTGTATGCTCCGACTTATCGTGAAAATTATGAAACACCACTATTAGATTTTGAAACATTAGCAGCAAAATTAGGGAACCAATGGCAGTTGCTTGCGCATCCGCACCCACATGATAAAGTCTTACGAGCAAAACTTGCTACGTATAAAAACGTGGTGACAGATTTTGAGACACTTTCGCTGCAGGCACTATTGCAAAACGCTGATTGTCTAATATCTGATTACTCATCGGTTCCTTTTGAGTATGCATTGGCAAATCCTAAGGGAAAACTTATTTATTATTGTCCAGATTTTGATCAGTATAATGAAACAGTAGGACTGCAAAAAGATTTTAGTGAGTGGCTGCCAAAAGTTTTAACTACAGATGAAGCAGGGTTAATACAGCTAATCTCAGCGTACCCTTATGAAAATTTAGAGAATTTCAACAAACTTTGGAATACTTACAATAAAGGGGATGCTTGTAAACAATTGATAGAATGGATTGAAAATAGATGAGGGAAATGATTTTAGGGCTGCCCGTTGATCAAATTACGTATGAAGACATTTTAACAGATGTCCCTAAATTTTTAGAAGGTAACCAGAAAATGAGCATCATTAGTGTCAACCCGCAAATTGCGCTTGAAGCTAACAAGTATCCCAGTGTAATTGATTTACTTGCCAAAAGTACACATCGCATTCCTGATGGCATCGGCGTTGTTTTAGTCTCAAAAATGACCGGTGGTAAAATTAAAGAACGCGTAGCCGGCTTTGACTTAATGGTAAAACTTTTGGAATATGCCAATAAGACACAAAAAAAGTGTTTTTTTTATGGCGCTAAACCAGAAATTTTACAAGATGCCATCAAAAATATTCAAAAAGACTATCCTAATTTGATCGTTTCAGGCAGCATTGATGGTTATACAAAAATGAATGATTGTGAAATCGTGGCGGCGATGAATAAAGTAAAACCAGATTTTATATTTGTTGCTTTAGGTTTTCCCCGCCAAGAACTTTGGCTGGCAGAAAATATGGGTAGTGTCAACGCACACGTTTTTCAAGATGTCGGGGGAAGTTTTGATGTTTTAAGCGGACATGTTAAACGTGCACCAGATTTTTTTATTAAAACACATTTAGAGTGGCTATATCGCTCATTAAGCAATCCGACGCGAATTGGTCGAATTGTACAGTTACCGATTTTTGTAGTAAAAAGTTTGTGGTGGAAGATGAGGAATGGGGGAAGAGACTAGTTATAGTCAGATACGATGAAAATTGGAATTATTGGTTATGATATTTTTGGCACCGGCGGAACTCGACGTAGTAATCTAAATTTGATCAATGAATTTTCTATGCATGGTGACGAGGTTATATTTTTTAACTTACTTCCATTCGGTAAAAAGCAGGTTAAAAATATTCAAAGCGAATTGGAGAAACCAAAAAATGTTTCATTCTATTTACTGCAGCAATTTCCCGATGTTGCTGCGTGTAGCAGCTATATATTAACTCGTGAAAGTTTATTCAGTTTTGCTCGATATATCAAGTTTAGGTGGCCTGAAGCAGTCGTTGTAGGAGAAGTGCATGCGCCACTAGATTTAATTGAGCCTGAACTAGACTTAGGTGTTGATGCGGTTGACGTTTATCGGGTCGCTACAGAAAAAATTAAAAAGCGATTTATTAAGCGGATTAAGCAGGATAATGTGATATCTTTTCCAATTAGCGGAAGACATATTGATTTTTCTGTAAAAAAAATTCAGAGTGATAAGCAATCTCTTAATTTTGTAGTGTATTCACGCTTTGATGAACGCCAAAAAGATATTAGCTATGCGATAAAGTTAATCGACTATCTGGTTCATGGTTTAGGAAATAATAAAATAAAACTATTTTTAAATGGAACTGGAAAGGGTGAAAACTTTTATCGTAATTTAGTTGCCTTCTATGAGCTAAAAGATCATATTTTTATTAATCAAACACTTCCGAAAGATTATATTTATCTTTCCACTGCACGATTTGAAACATTAGGGTACTCAATTATGGAAGCATTCGCATCCGGAAAACGAATAGCCTTATATCGCGGAGATGACGGTTCATTAGCGGAAATATATAAAGGTTTTGAGTCGGTATGCTGGTTAAACAAAAATTTGGCAGACGATTCACATGCGTTATTACAATTTTATAGTGAAGATATTTCAAAAGTGGAAGAGAATTTTTTGCATGATCTGACCTTGGCAAAAGAAATTCTTGATACGAAAAACTATGCTTCAGATTATATAGCTAAAATTATGAATGTTTCTTTTTTTAAAAAAGAAAGTCAAGAAAACGTTGATTTTAGTAGAGTTTTTGAGCAAGTTAAAAAGCAAAGTAGTTTCAGAGAAAATAGTTTTATAACAAATGTTTATGTGAAAATAAAAAATGCCCCGTTGTTAGGGAAAATAGTTGGAAATTCTATTGTTAAAGACTCTGCAAAAAAAGTTTTGCATTATTTACGTCCCGCAAATAAAATCGCTGATTTAAATGATATTTCTGGTGAGCTTATGGAAGATTTTTTCTTTATAGAGACTTTCCACGGTAAATCCTTTGCAGGAGATCCAAAATATATTGCATTAGAATTAAGGAAAAAATTTCCTGAAGCATATATTTATGTTAGTTCGGCAGATGAGTGGGTGGATATGGAAATTATGGATTATGGATTTAAGCCAGTACGTGTGGGCAGTGAACAGTATATCCATAAGTTTCGTAAGGCCGCGTACGTTTTTATGAATGGTAATTCTTTGGATAAATCTGGAAAAGTCAAAGGACAAAAATTTATTCAAACGTGGCATGGGTTTCCTTTGAAAAAAATGGTTGCGAATTTAAATGACTTAACTCAACGCCAAGTAGAAAGCCAAGCTTTTCTGCCTCGAATGAAAAAATGGGATTATCTACTTTCATCATCAAAGAAAAATACGGAGTTATTAAAAAGTGCTTTTATGTTAAATGAAAACCATAATTTAAAGATAATGGAGCACGGTGCTCCTAGAAATTCGTATCTTATTCAGCACAAAGATGATGAAACTGAGCGCATACGTCTAACTACTAAGTATTTTATTCGTCCATATGACCCATCAAAAAAATATGTGTTATATTGTCCGACATGGCGTAAAGAAAAGAGAGAAACAGTGGCTACAATGGATTTTAGAAAACTGATCTCACTATTACCAGATAATTATGAAATAATAATTAAGCTACATCCACTTGAGTCGAAGTTATTTGCTCAATATAGAAACTTAGATGAACGTATTCATTGTTTTCCGAATGAAATATCTGATATCCAAGAATTATTTTTATTAAGTGATGTGTTAATAACAGATTATTCATCGGCGATGTTTGATTATGCTCATTTGAATAAAAAAATAATTGTTTTTCAAGAAGATTTGAATGAATACAATAGACAAGTAGGATGGTATTTTGATATAGAAAATCTAACTGATATACGTCCTCAAGAATACAACGAAGTCTCATTATCCAGAGAAATTTTAATGTTGGATAATATGAAATTATATAACAAAAAAATTATTGAAACATTTCTTAATCAAGATACAAGTAGTTCTACCAATCAGTTGTTTGATGAACTCTTTGATTATAAAGGTAGTACTGTGTCTAAGTGTTAAGTTAGTTTAATTGATATTTGATATTAAATAGGGGGAGTGGCATTTTTTGCCAATATGAGTATGAAAATTGGAATAATTGGATTTAATATTTTTGGTGTGGGTGGCACTAGTCGTAGTAATATCAATTTGATTCAGGAACTACAACAGGAAGAGAGTGATATTGTTTTCTTTAATACTAGTAGTTTTTCAGAAGAAGACGTAAAGGAACTTGTTGATAGAGAGTCACTTAGAAAAAATGTATCATTTAGAAAACTAAATGACATTCTGATGGGGGAGGCATTAGATAGTTATATACTGACCAGAGAATCATTGTTTGTATTAGCAAGAGCACTAAAGAAGACGTATCCAAATAGTAAGATTATTGGAGAAGTTCATGCGCCAATCTATAATGTTGAAATAGGGCCAGATTTTGCTGCAGATGCTATCGATATTTATCGTGTTTCAACAATTAATACAGCTAAATTATTAAAACAAAAAATTGGTAAAAATAATGTTATTCCGTTTTCAATTAGTATTCGTCATGTGCTTTTTGTAAATGAAATAAAAAATAAACCAAGTAAGCCGACTAATTTTTTTATTTTTTCTCGGTTTGATGAAACCTCAAAAGATATCGCCTACGCGATATCATTAATGAGGTATTTGGTAAAAGAAAAGCGTATGACTAACTACAAGCTTTTTATTAATGGGCAAGGAATAGCAAGAGTTTTATATAAAAATCTTATTAATGCTTATGGTCTCAATGATAATGTCTTTATTAATTATGAACCACCAACTAATTATATATATTTGAGTACTTCAAGAGCAGAAACTTTTGGATATTCAATTATGGAAGCACTAGGTCAAGGGATGCCCGCAATTTTATACCCTGGTGACGATGGTGTTTTAAAAGAGGTTTATGGTAACCTTAAAAGTGTTGCATGGTTGACTAAAGATATTAAAGAAGACGCTCAAACTGTAATTCGATTTATTGAAGAACCTTGGTTGAACCAAGAGTATCAGTATGATTTACAATATATTAAAACAAATTGCATTACAGAAGGGTATGGACATGAGTATATTGATAAAGTAATAAAAAATGATTATAGTGTTAATTTTAACGGCGATGTAAATGCTTCTGAAATTGTAAATGAAATATACTCCTCACATTTAGGAAATCAAACTTTATGGGGAAAGATTGTTAAAAAAGGAAATCGAAACCGCTATTTTAGGAGAATTTCACAAAGTAAGAAAATACAAAAATATACTTCGAAAATTACTAATTTTTTTAAAAAATCAACCACTAATCCTGGAAATTCTATAATAGAGGAAACTATAAAAGATAATTATATCTTTATTGAATCTTTTCATGGCAAAAATTTTTCGGGAGATCCCAAATATATAGCACTCGCAATAAAGGAGCGTTATCCAGATGTTAAGATATTTGTTAGCTCTATCAATCAGTTGGTAGATATGGAGATATACCAACATCACTTTACTCCAATTAGAACAGGGAGTAACAAATATGTCTCTACTTTTCGTCAATCTCGTTTGATTATTGTAAATGGTAATACTCTTGATAAGGTAGGCAAGCGTGAGGGGCAAATTTTCTTCCAAACATGGCATGGATTCCCGCTGAAAAAAATGGTCGCTGATTTGGAGAACGAAAAAGAAAAGCAGACACAATTGAAAGCATTTCTACCGCGCATGATGAAATGGGATTATTTATTAAGTAGTTCCTCAAGGAATACGCGGTATATTACAAGTGCTTTCCAATTGGAAAAAAATCCAAATTTAAAGATTTTAGAAGTTGGTGCTCCTAAGAACACTTATTTAATAGAAAACAATATTAATTCTGATGAAATCGAACGCTTACATTTAAAATATTTTGGTACTGAACCAAGAGGATTTAAGTATGTTTTATATTGTCCGACTTGGCGTCAAGAAAAACGTGATGATCTATCTGCACTTGATTTGAAAAAAATAATTAATCTATTACCGATAAACTATCACTTAATTGTTAAACTTCATCCTAATGAAGCTTATTTACGACGACATTATGCTAATCTTGATTCACGTATTCATTGCTTTTATAATGACATTACAGATATTCAAGAACTTTATTTGCTTTCTGAAACACTAATTACAGATTATTCTTCTGCTATGTTTGATTTTGCTCATACTAGGAAAAAAATTATTGTTTTACAAGAAGATAAACAACAATATGTTCAGAAAGTCGGTTGGTATTTTGACTTAGAAGACTTAACCGGCTTAATCGGTAAATCTTATTCGGAAGAAGAATTGGTTAGAGAGATAATTGAACCTGAAATGGATTTCTATAATGAAATTATTTGTGATGTTTTAATGAGTAATGATACAGACAGTTCTACTAATGAGTTGATAGAAATTTTAGCAGAAGATATTTTTATGGAGGCGAAAAATGGAGATTGTTAAGAGTAATCAGAGTAATCAACTTTTTAATAAAATTTTTAAGCGTACGAAGATATATAGGATAGATGATAAAATTGATTTAACCCACGATAAAATTGGAGTTGAATTGGATGAATACCATAATTTGTTGAAAAGTGCAACGTTAAATCAAGAGTCTGCAGATTTACTTCGAAAGTTAAATGACAATGGCTATGTTTTGTATTGGTATAAAAAGAGAATAAGCTATTTTGTAAAAAAAGATAAAGTAAATACTATTTGGCAAAGAAATGATTTATTACAGCTTGGTGACTTTCTTTTTACGATAAACGAACCAGAACATTTTTGTAAGTCCGCAGATAATAATTTAATCGTTATTTTTTCTTCGTATCCTAGTAGACGTGCCGATATTCTAAGTTCGAAAATCACAAGAAGAGTATTTCCTGATTTTTTTTCTAATATAGATAATTACATTATAGGAGACTCAGTTGTACTGCGTATTATGGATAGTAGTGGTCTATACGGAAGTGCGTATATGGATACGGAAACTAATAAAGAAATAGAAATAAATGTTCAAAATATAATTTCTGAAGTTAAAGAACAATATGGAATAGCATCAAATAAAGTAATCTTGACGGGGAGCCATAAAGGAGCTTTAGCTGCGCTTTATCATTCGTATCTCGGTAATTATGCAAGTGTAGTTTGTGATCCTCAAGCAAAGTTTGAAACTTTATCCGAAAATAGCGAATTAGACACGTTAGTTGCATATATGCCGAAAATTGATGTTAAAAAGAAGTTTGGTGTTTTTGAAAAGCAAGAAAACAAGTATGTATTATATACAAAAAGTATAAAACCTAAAAAACAGAAATTTTATATTCCTATGTGTCGACCAAATTGATACCATATGATTATGAAGATGAAAATCAAAATCTCAATCGTAATATCTGCATAGGAATTAGTTTTTATATTAATCGCTGGTTATTTTCAAATATGAAGTTTTCAGAGAGTGAGTTGACTTGCTCTTGAATATATTCATGAAAAGTTTAAATAAAATCTTCTATTTTTTGACTTTTTTATTACTTATTTGGATTCTTATATTAAATTTGAATGTCAATCAATCATCTTTTTACTGGCTTAATAGCGTGATTACTGTTGTATCTATTCTTTCATTTTTAACTTTCTTTTTTATAAAATTGAAATTTTCAACTAAAGAAATAGATTTAGAAAAAGTATATCAAAAAAATTCTGTGATAAAAGTACTTTATTGGTTGGCTATTTTAATTCTAATTGGTGTTATGGGACAACTGATGCGAGTAAAGTTAAATTGGGATTTTGGTACAGTTCATATCAATGCGTTTTCAATTGCAAAGACAGGAAAGTATTTATCTATTGACTACTTTGCAAGATATCCCAATAATAATGTCATTCTGTTATTTTTAGTTTTTTGTTATAAAGTAATAATATTTTTTTTTAATACTTCCTCGATTGAAGAATCGTATACTTATATGATCTTTATAAATGCTTTTATTATTTGGTTAGGTATATTTTTTTCATATAGGATAATAAGAGAAAATTTTTCTCAAAATTATTCTTTTATAGCATTATTTTCCATGATTTTTACTCTTCCTACATTGTTTTACGCAAATATATTTTATACTGATACCGTTGGTTTTTTCTTTGTTGCTTTTGTTTTATGGCTTATGGGAAGGTATAGTTTTTCATGTGATCATAATAAGAAGATTATGTTACTAATAGTAATTGGTATAATGATTGCAGTAGGGTATAAGATAAAAGCCTTTGTTGCAATTCTTTTAGTAGCATTTATCCTAAATGTTTTTTTTAATAGCAAGGACAGATGGTTAAGTCGCATTAGTAATATAATTTGTTTAATTATCTCTTTTTTGGCCACACTATTTTTGATTGGTCTGACTACAACTTCAATTATCCCTGTGTCGGAGTCTTTATCTAACGAGAATGAGCTTCCGCTAACACATTGGATTGCAATGGGGTTAAACGAAAAAACTAACGGTGGTTTTAATCAGATGGACTATAATAATATTAAAACATTTCCGAGTTATAAGAGTAAAAATGAAGAGGCACAACGTATTATTAAAAGGAGGATTGATAGTAGGGGAGTTATTGGAACTTCAAATTTTGTGTTGTTCTCAAAATGGACAAGAACATGGGCTGACGGAGATTTTGCAACAAAAGATTATGGATTGTGGGATCCCGCAAGAGATGGAATAATTCAACATTTGCTGAGAAATAGGAGTATTTCGTTTTTATTTCAGTTCACATGGTTTTTCATTTTAGTTTTGATTGCAGTGGGAACCCTTTTTTTTAATAAAAAAACAGATGTTGCGAATATTAGTTATTATTCTTTTTTTGGGTTTGTTATATTTTTAAGTATCTGGGAGTGTAATTCTCGTTATGTATATTGCTTTATACCAATCATTGTTGTTATGGTTATAACAGGTATACGAAATATTAAGTCAATCATTACCAGAAAATAATAAAAAGCATTTCACTCCTTCTTACTTTCGTGTATAATGGTACAAGCTAGTATCATGAAAGTAAGGAGGAGTTGTTTTGTCTAAACAACATCCGGAAGAAGAATCTTTTAAAGACAAGATTTTAAATTCGTTAAATAACTCAGATGAGGAAACTTCAAAGAATGAAAGAAGTTCAACTCGTCAAGGTCAACAAAATAGAAATAGTTCGTCAAATGGTCAACGAGATCGTTTGAATGTTTCCAAAGAATCAGTTGGCGCAAGAAGAAGTGGTGGAGCAAAAAGCAATTCACCAAGTACTAAAAAAAATACGCCATCAAAAAAGGATGCAAAAGAAGTAAAAAAAGTGCCTGCTAAAAAGAAGCTTAAAAAAGAAAAAGTGGACACGAATACAAAAGTACCACTTAGCACGTCTTCAGATGAGATGCAGCGCAGAAAAATGCGTCAAAAAGAAGACCGCATTGTTAGTAAAATTGTGACGGTTGTTGTGGTTGCCTTATTAGTTATTGGTGGTATTTTAGGCTTTTCTGTTTATCGTTATGTTTCAAGTAGCTTACAACCATTAGATACTGATAGTAAAAAAACTATTGCAGTGGAAATTCCAAGTGGTTCATCGAATAAACAGATTGGTGAGATTTTGCAAGAAGACAAAGTGATTAAAAGCGGTATGGTATTTAATTACTATACAAAATTTAATAACTTGACTGGGTTTCAAGCGGGCAGTTATCATTTTTCTCCGTCTATGACATTAGAAGAAATTAGTAAAAATCTACAAGGTGGGGGCGCCGGAACTGCAGGTGCAGATGCGAAGTTAACTATTCCAGAAGGCGTTGATATTGATAAGATTGGTGATATTATTGCCAGAGATACGAAAATTAAGAAATCCGAATTTATCGATTTGATGAAAAATGAAGATTTCTTTAAGAAAACACAAGCGAAGTATCCTGATTTATTGGCGAGTGCGGCGAAAGCTAAGGGAGTTCGTTATCGCCTAGAAGGCTACTTATTCCCTGCGACGTATGATTATTATAAGACTTCGTCATTAGAAGATATCGTAACCCAAATGATTGACAAAACTAATACTGTAATGTCAGCATACTACGATACAATTAAGCAGAAAAATATGGATGTACAAGAGGTTCTAACCCTTGCTTCTTTAGTTGAAAAAGAAGGGGTAACAGAAACGGACCGTAAAAAGATTGCGCAAGTATTCTTTAACCGGATTGCCGCTGGGATGCCACTACAATCAGATATTTCCATTTTATACGCTTTAGGTGAGCATAAAGAAAAAGTTTACAACAAAGATTTACAAGTAGACTCACCTTATAATTTATATACTAATACTGGTTATGGTCCAGGACCGTTTGATAGTCCAAGCGAACAATCAATTAAAGCAGTCTTAGATCCAACACCAAATAATTACTATTACTTTGTTGCAGATATTAAAACTGGTAAAGTTTATTATGCTGAAACATATGAAGAACATTTGGCCTTAGTTGAAAAATATGTAAATAATTAAATAAATGACGTTTACATTTTAAAAAAGCATGGTAACCTTTTCGATATTAATTGCGAAAAGGTTACTATTTGCGATTTTAGAGTTGAAAATGAAGGAGAAATTACCATGGTAGAAAAAGTTTATCCAATGACAGTTGAAGGTAAAGAAAAATTAGAACAAGAATTAGAAGAATTAAAGACTGTAAAACGAGGCGAAATTATTGAGCGAATTAAAATCGCACGTGGATTCGGTGACTTATCAGAGAACTCTGAATATGAGTCTGCTAAAGATGAACAAGCATTTGTGGAAGGTAGAATTACCACATTAGAAAATATGATTCGTTTTGCCCAAATTATTGACAACGATGGGGTCGATAACGATGAGGTCTCCCTTGGAAAAAAAGTAACGTTTGTAGAACAACCTGATGGTGACGAAGAAGAATATACAATCGTTGGTAGTGCTGAGTCAGATCCGTTTTCTGGCAAAATTTCTAACGATTCACCAATTGCACAAGCTTTAATTGGCAAAAAAGTTGGTGATGAAGTAACAATTCAAACTCCTGGTGGCGACATGTTAGTAAAAATTACAAAAGTTGCACAGGCCTAATTAAACTAATTAAAAAACTTCTGAAACTTTTTGTTTCAGAAGTTTTTTTCATTCTCTAGACCGATTTTATTTATTCTGATTTTCGTTATGATAAAATAGAAATGTTGTAATGAAAGTTAATGAAAATTGTAGGTGAGTTTCTTTATGAATAAAATGATTTATAGGAGGTGGAGAAGTTGAAAAATCCGTGGCGTTTTTTTCTTATAGTAGAGGCACTATTGCTTCTTTATGCTCTTTGGCAAGTTTTCAATAGTCCACCACTTTTTATGCTGCTACTTTTTGGTATCCTTTGTTTGTATTTTGCCAGTCGCGGAAAAAAACAAGGTCGAAGAACGAATTTTCGCTTGGTTGTGGGCTGTTTAGCTGTTTTTATTAGCTTGTTAAATAATCCAGCAGTCTGGTTGATGTTGGTGTTTGGTGTGTTGTTTATTGGTTTAAAAGGTGTAGAGTTAACAGGAATAGATCCGACTAAAAATGCTTTTTGGAAGAAAAAGCAGATGGTAATGGTGGAAACAGAAGCTCCAGGGTTACATCCTGATAAGCGCCAACGACAAAATTTGTTTGGGAATGAAAGAATTGGTAATCAAGTTTTCGAGTGGGATGATATAAATATTAATATGATTTCTGGAGATACTATCATCGATTTAGGAAATACGATTTTACCAAAAAGAGATAATATTATTATGTTGCGAAAAGGTTTTGGCAGAACGCGAATTTTAGTGCCTTTAGGTATTGGTATTGCGTTAGAACATGGTGGCTTTATTGGTAATGTGACTTTTGTGGGAGAACAAACTCCGCTTCGCAGCGAGCGAATTACGGTATATAGTGAAGATTATGATACGAGTGAGCGCCGAATTAAGATTTTATCCAGTACGTTGATTGGGGATATTGAGGTGATTCGGGTATGATGGCAAAAATTTCCAAAGGGATGATTGCATTATATACCGGTATTGCAATTTTTATTACGCTGATTTTAGTTTTGTTTTCTTATCTTCATGCTAATAATGTAAAGAATTGGTGGTTGGTTTCCTTACAGACACGTATTTTCTTTTTACCTTTAATATTTTATATTTTAGCGATTTCAGTTGGTTTTGGGATTGTCACCTACATTTTGATTTCTTTATTTCGCAAGAGTTCTTACGGCGGCATCGAAGAAAAATTAAGGTTGTTAGTGGCCGGAAATTATGATTCTGACTTGCTAGGTGAACCATTATCACATTCTAAAGAAAATCATTATTTAACAGCGATTGATCAAGATATTACACGAATTGGCAAAAAAATGAATGAGCTTTCAACGGAATTACAGGTGCTAAATAGTCGACCACAATTAATGGATGGCCAAACAAAAGAAGAAATTTTGGAAATTGAACGACACCGCTTAGCCCGGGAGTTGCATGATTCTGTTTCACAGCAACTTTTTGCAGCAATGATGATGTTATCTGCTTTGAATGAGCAGGCAAAAAAAATGGAGCTACCAACGCCGCAACAAAAGCAGTTACAAATGGTATCTGATATTATCAACGCTTCCCAGTCGGAAATGCGGGCCTTACTGCTACACTTGCGCCCGGTTAATCTTGAAGGGAAAAGTTTGAAACAAGGTATTGAACAATTATTAAAAGAATTACAATCTAAAATAAAAATTAAGCTAAAATGGGAGGCAGAAGAGATAACTTTGGCGCCGACTATTGAAGATCAGCTTTTTCGGATTGTTCAAGAATTATTATCGAATACATTACGTCATGCCAAAGCAGATGAGCTAGAAGTTTATTTGCACAAAGTTGGTCAAAATGTTTTATTGCGGGTAGTTGATGATGGTGTGGGATTTGATACAAGCGAGCAAAATGCTGGAAGTTATGGTTTAATGAATATTAATGAGCGTGTCGCCAGTGTTGGTGGAACATGTAAAATTATCAGTTTTAAAGGACAGGGAACCAGTGTGGAAATAAAAATTCCAATTGTCTAATTTTTTATCGTTACGGGTTTCTTTAAAGGAGGATGTTGGTGTGATTAAAGTTTTACTTGTGGATGACCACGAGATGGTGCGTTTAGGTGTATCTTCTTATTTATCCATTCAAGATGATATAGAAGTTGTAGGTGAAGCTGAAAATGGCCAAATTGGTTATGAAAAGGCGTTATCTTTAAAACCAGATGTAATTTTGATGGATTTAGTGATGGATGTCATGGATGGTATTGCGTCAACTAAAGCTATTTTAAAAACATGGCCAGAAGCCAAAATCTTAATTGTTACCAGTTTTATTGACGATGAAAAAGTTTATCCTGCTATTGAAGCAGGTGCGTCTGGTTATTTACTGAAAACATCTACGGCCCATGAAATAGCTGATGCAATTCGAGCGACTTACCGGGGCGAACGAATTTTAGAGCCAGAAGTTACAAGCAAAATGATGAATCGTTTAACGAATAAAACGCCAATTTTACACGAAGATTTAACAAATCGGGAAAGAGAAATTTTATTATTAATTGCACAAGGAAAAAGTAATCAAGAGATCGCTGACGAATTATTCATCACCTTAAAGACTGTGAAAACACATGTCTCGAATATTTTATCAAAATTGGAAGTTGAAGACCGAACGCAAGCGGCTATTTATGCCTTTAAACATGGACTAGCCAAATAAAACAAAACCTCTTCGATAGCACAACGAAGGGGTCTTTGTTATACTAGCTACATAAGTTACGATAGCTGTTTTAAATAAAGTGTACTAATGAAGGAGAATAGAATGAAACAAAATTATGCCATTATTGGTTTAGGGCGTTTTGGAGGCAGTATTTGTCGAACTTTGATTGAATCTGGTCAAGAGGTTTTAGCGATTGATAGTAGTGAAGATCGTGTAAATGAATATATGAATATCGCAACCCATGCTGTCGTGGGAAATGCGCAAGACGAAATGACTTTACGCTCATTGGGCATTCGTAATTTTGATCATGTGATTGTCGCAATTGGAGAAGATATTCAAGCAAGCATTTTAGTTACGTTAATGGTGAAAGAAATGGGCGTCCCAAATGTTTTGGCTAAAGCGCAAAACGAATATCACGCCCGGGTATTAGAAAAAATCGGCGCCGATCGCGTTGTGCATCCTGAAAGGGATATGGGGGTAAGAATAGCCCATAATCTCGTTTCTAAAAATATTTTAGATTATGTTGAATTATCAGATGACTATTCATTGGCAGAAATACGTGTGACCAATCCCAAATTTTATGATAAGACATTGGCAAACTTGAATTTCCGCCAAAATTTTGGTTTAACGGTAGTCGGTATTCGCCGGGTTAACGGCAAAGTTGTTGTTTCTCCTACAGCCGATGAAATCGTTTTAAAAAATGATAATCTTTTGGTGATTGGTGAAACAGACGACGTGGATATTTTAGATGAAAAAATGAATGATTAGTGAGGGATATTAATGAAAATAACAATAACACCAGCAGCGGCAAAATGGTTTAAAACAGAATTAACAGTTGATGAGGGGATGGGAGTTCGTTTTTACGGTAAAGTTTACGGTAAAACGCAAGTGCACGAAGGTTTTTCAGTTGGGATGTCTGTTGATACACCAGAAAACCCAATTGCAAAAGCAACCGCTGATGGGATTTTATTTTATGCCGATGAAGCAGATGAATGGTTTTTCAAAGGCTATGATTTAACCGTCGACTTGGATGAAAAGTTAAATGAACCTAAGTATTTATTTACAGAAGACTAAACTATTATAGGAGTTTAAGCAAATGCTTTTGTCGGTTATTGTACCGTGTTTTAATGAAGAAAAAAGTTTGCCTTACTTCTTTGCTGAAATGGCAAAAATTGAAAAAGTGCTGCCTTTAGATGTGGAATACATTTTAATCGATGACGGATCTACTGATAAGACTTTGAAGCTGATGAAAGAATTGTCAGTAAAGAGTGGTGGAAAGGTTCATTATTTTTCATTTTCTCGTAATTTTGGCAAGGAGGCTGCAATATATGCGGGGTTACAAAATGCCAAAGGAGACTATGTGACATTAATGGATGCTGATTTGCAAGATCCACCGCAATTATTAGTGGAGATGTATGATTTATTAGTAGCCCATGATTTAGATAGTGTCGCTACCAGAAGAAAAAACCGCGCTGGTGAACCTAAGCTTAGGAGTTTATTTGCGCGCTTATTTTATTATTTGATGAATAAAATTGGCGAGACTGAACTCGTGTCTGGTGTCCGTGATTTCCGACTTATGACAAGGCAAATGGTAGATGCTGTTT
This sequence comes from Enterococcus montenegrensis, assembly GCF_029983095.1. Taxonomy (NCBI): domain Bacteria; kingdom Bacillati; phylum Bacillota; class Bacilli; order Lactobacillales; family Enterococcaceae; genus Enterococcus; species Enterococcus montenegrensis. The sequence continues at coordinate 1,727,629 of NZ_CP120467.1, read as the reverse complement.
TGCAAATAACTGAATATAACCGTTTTTCTAAAGGAATTTTTAGTTGGGTTGGTTTTAAAACAGAGTACATTGCTTATGAAAATGTCGCACGTGTTGCGGGTAAAACTTCTTGGTCTTTTTGGCAACTTTTAAAATACTCGATTGATGGGATCGTGAATTTTTCTGACTTACCACTAAACATCGCTTCTTTTGTAGGTGCTTTGTCGTGTTTTGGCTCTGGTATTGCCTTGATTTTTATTGTTGTACGGGCCTTATTGTTTGGCGACCCTACCAGTGGCTGGCCTTCTATGGTTTCCATTTTTCTATTTGTGGGGGGCTTACAGTTACTTTGCTTAGGGATTATCGGGAAATATATTGGCAAAATATTTTTGGAAACAAAAAAGCGACCCCATTACTTAATAAAGGAGTCAGATAAAAATAGACCGTAAAACCTTGTTGAAAAACTGACAGTTCGTTAGCTTTTCAACAAGGTTTTTTGCTTTTTAATTGAGCACGAAGACAATACAACTATAAAAAATTTTTAGTAACCTTTTGTAAGATCAACTTGATTTTGGCTGACAGCTTGCGTTTTAACAAAGGAGTCAAGATTTTTCAAAAAGATCCTCATGAATTTTTGCTGGAAATGTGGTACCATGCCAGCAATATGGGGAGTAATCAAAATGTTATCTAGCTCCCATAGGGGACTATTAGAAGCAAGTGGCTCTTCTTCAAAGACATCTAATGCAGCATAGGCAATTGTTTGTTCTTGTAGGGCTTTAACTAGGGCAAGTGTATCCACGCTGGCACCTCTTCCGACGTTAATAAAAGTAGCACTTGGACGGAGTAGATTAAAAAATTCTGTGTCATACAGATGATACGTTTCAGCGGTGAGGGGAAGAATGTTGACAATGAAATCAAATTGTTGAGCTATTGTTTTTAGTTCTGAAATTGCATGTGTATTCGTGAAATTTTGGGCACTGTGGCCAGAAGTATTAATTCCGGTGGGATGATTACCAAGTAAATTCAAAGTTCCAGCGAGTTCTTGGCCAATTTGGCCAGTACCAACAATCAAAATTTTTTGTTCTTCTAATTTGCCATAAAAAATAGTTTGTTGCCATTTTTTATGACGTTGGCCAACAGCTGCTTCATTAAAGCCTCTAAGGCGCATCAAAATTGTCGTTAAAACGTGTTCACTAATCGCTTCTTTGTGAATACCTTTTGCATTTGTCAACAAAATATTTTGCTTTTTAAAATCTTGAAGTGGAAGATAATCAACTCCAGCGGAAATACTTTGTACCCACTTTAAGTTGGAATTAGGTGCTAGTAATTTATCCCATTTTTTTTGCCAACCGATGGTAATTTCCACTTGTTGCCAAGCTGCAGTTGTAGCGATTTCGGTAATAAAATCATATTCTGGCGCAATTTTTTTTATTTCATTAATCAATTCTGGTTTAAAAGGGCGACTGGATAAGATATATTTCGTCATAAAACTTCCTCCTTTATGTACATACTTTTATTGTAGCAAAGGAAATTAAAAAAGACGCTTTTCAAGTTTTGTAGGACTCTAAAAGCTAGATTTTTAAGCTAACTTTTAGAGTCACTACATTGAAAGGCGTCTTTTATTTAATTTGATTTTTGTTCTTCTTGCGGGATTTTTTTAATGACTTGATTAAAGATAAATAAAGTTGCAATCAAAATGAACATGGTAGCATCGAAATTCATTGTCACAAAATGGATAATTGCAGTTAAGATCACAGGTAAAGTTGCAGCGAAAACTACAATTTTAAAATTCTCAAAGCTACTTAGTTTTAGCCGTCGCATTTTTGTTTGCAGTGTTGCACCAAGTGTTGCAAACAATAAGGTGACAAGTAAATTCACAACGCTAGGGTAAAGTGAAACTAAAAAAGCAATCAGATACATCCACCAAGGAATCTTAGTGTCTTGTAAATAATCTCGGATATGACTACCAGATAAAGAAGCAAGGGATGCTTCAGAATAAGGTATAACTATTTGATTGTCACCAAGTAGTGCAGAACTTGCGCCGGTACTTGGCATTGCTACAACTAAATCATCTTTTAAAAGACCGATACTAAGAAAGTTTCCGACCATATCTGTTGTAATATCTTTGGCAGTTCGTTTGCCTTGCGGATCAAAGGTGAAAATAATCGAATCAGTTTGGTAGATAAATCCTTTTTCTTTTGCATCCGCTGGTTGTAACTGGTTCTTTTCAATTGTAAAATCAGGTAGCTTAGCGGCAATTTTTTGACCATCATGTTGAATATCGTGAAAAACACTGCTAACCTTATAGGCCAGAGGTAATGTAAGAATAGCGCCTAAGATAAAAATATAGCCAATCACTTTACCAAAGGCTAATTTTTTTGCTGCAAGTAACTCCCGAAACTGGAAAAAAGAACTTTTCATTAAGTGTAACATTCAGAGCAGGACTCCTTTTTATAAGTATTCAATCCATTCTATCGAAGGTCTGGGGCTTTTACAAGGAGAATTGATTAAATATCTTTGAAATTAGTAGAAGAAAAGCTTACATTTGTGTATGATGGAAAACGAAATGAAAAGTAAAGGAGTAATTTTGTGAATTTCTATTTAAAATTTAAACATGAACTAGAAAAAAGGCATTTATGGGAAGTTTTTATCTATCTTTTTTTTGGCGGACTGACAACGTTAGTAAACATAATTATTTATTTCATATTTAGAGAGTGGATAAAGACCAATTATATAATGGCAAATATAATTGCAAATATGATTGCAATTTTATTTGCGTTTATAACTAATAAAGTTTGGGTATTTCATTCGAGAACTGAGAACATTAAAGAATTAATTGTAGAATTTAGTAAATTTGTATTTTATAGATTATTATCTTTCGGGCTAGATATGATTTCTATGATGATTTGCATTGATATGTTACAGACTGGTGATTTATTCGCAAAATTATTTACTCAAGTCTTAGTTGTCATTGCTAACTATCTTTTTAGTAAATTGTTTATTTTTAATTCAAAAGATAAAGTGGTTTAAATGTTGCTCAAATTAATTAAATTGAGGCATATTTTTTGAATAATTGACTTTTCTCTGATAGTGTTTACATTGTAAATAACATTTAGGAGGATTTCGAAAATGGCTTATACTTTACCAGAATTACCTTACGCATATGACGCATTGGAACCTTATATTGACGTGGAAACAATGCACTTGCATCATGACAAACATCATAATACTTATGTGACAAATTTAAATGCGGCTTTAGAAAAATATCCAGAATTAGCAGAAAAAAGTGTGGAAGAATTGATTGCTTATATGGATGAAATTCCGGCTGATATTCGTACCGCAGTTCAAAATAATGGCGGTGGACATGCCAATCATACTTTCTTTTGGGAAATTATGGCACCGAATGCTGGCGGGGCGCCAACGGGTTCTTTAAAGGATGCGATTGATGAAACTTTTGGCTCTTTTGAAGATTTTAAAAATGAATTTAAAACAGCCGCTACAGGACGTTTTGGTTCTGGTTGGGCGTGGTTAGTAGTAGATAATGGTAAATTGGCGATTATGTCAACAGCCAATCAAGACTCTCCTTTAATGGAAGGTAAGACACCAATTATCGGTTTAGATGTATGGGAACATGCTTATTATTTAAAATATAAAAATGTACGGCCAGATTACATTGCAGCTTTCTGGGAAGTTGTAAACTGGGACAAAGCAAACGAACACTTTGAAAAAGCATAGTAAGTAGTCTAAAATGTGATGAAGGGAAACTTTCATCACATTTTTTTATTTTGGAGGCGTTGAAGTGGAGAAAAAAAAGGTTGAAACACAAAATGATATCCAGGCTTTATATCCTGTCGTGGTCGAAATTTGGCAAGAATGGTTTACGCCGATAATTGGCGCAAAACAAGTTGATTTTATGTTGCATAACTATCAGTCAGAAAAAAATATTGCGGATGAAATTAAAAGCGGTGTGCACTACTTTGCATTAATACAGGAAAATGAAATAATTGGCTACACTGCCTATGAAATAAAAAATGAAGTTATTTATATCAGCAAACTTTACATCAAAAAGCAATTTCGCGGGCAAGGGTTAATGCGTCATATCTTTGATTGGTATGATAGCCTAAGTAAGGCACTAAACTTGAGACAACAATTGCGGGTGAATCGGGATAATGCACAGTCTGTGGCAATTTATAAGCATCGCGGCTTTAATATTGTTGCCACCAAAGACGATGAAATTGGTCAAGGATTTATTATGAATGATTATATTTTGGAAAAATAAATCATTTTTTTGTGGCTTACTCATGATAAAATGAAGTATCAATTATGAAGTTTGGAGAATAAAAATGAAAAAAATTTTTTTAGTTTATTGTTTTTTTGCAGTGTATTTATTTTTTTTGTAACGGGTAAGTATGTCTATGCAGAGGATTTTGGATTGGGAATTGAAAGTGATCCAATTCAACAACGGCTTGATAAATCAAACAAGGAAATGAACCAGCAATCAATAGCATTGCCGAAATTACTTAATACACAAGCCACATACTATTGGGCAACAGACAATTCTTTACCTAATAAAGATTTTATTGATGTGTCATCATGGAATGAATATATTTCAGTAGCGCAGTATCAACAGATGAAAAGGTATGGCTTACGTGGCGTGGTAGTAAAATTAAGCGAAGGGACTTATTATCAAAATAAAACTTATATGTTTTCACAAATAAACAATGCAAAGGCTGCAGGTTTAACTGTTTCTGTTTATCATTATAGTAAGTTTAAAAATAGTAAGGAAGCTGTTTCCGAAGCAAATTTTTTTGCAAATATTGCAGATTCTTTAGAGCTTTCAAAGAATACTGTCATGGTCAATGACATTGAAGATTATACTGTTTTAGGAACAGCGATTACTAATAATTCGCAAACTTTTGCAAAGCAATTGAATTCAAGAGGATACAAAAACGTCATTCATTACACTTCTGCAAGTTGGGTGTGGGGTGCATCTCCACTACTCGATCCTAAAAAAATTGGTAACAATAATTTATGGATTGCACAATATCCAGTAAACCCTAATAAAAATAATTTGTTAAATTCTGCTTATTCGGCTTGGCAATGGGCTTCTACCTTAAAATATCCCAATATAAATACAGGAATAGGAACTTTTGATATAAATATTGACTATAGAGGGCGCTTTACTGGAAAAATATATGATTCTATTAATAAATCATATACAACTGATTTTCCTGTTCAGGTTAAGGGAAAAAATTTATCTTCCAAGCATGGTGTATGGTCGGATGTTTATAATACCAGAGAAGGAATAATAAATTATGGCAATGCTGGACAATATGCGGACAAAATAGGGTTTGTAACTGAAGTAGCAAGTACCAATCGTTCAACATACTGGAAAATAAATTTTAATCAGAAAGATGTATGGATTGATAAAGAGGCATTTATTTTGAATCTTGATAGAGTAGTCAGTAATAGCCAGATTGATTATCACTTATGTATTAAAGATAAGTCTATATCGAATCAGTTTACTCTTTGGTCTGAACCATATCGAACTTCTTCTTCGAGTGAATACTTGGGTGAGGCTGGAAATTACGAAAATATAAAATTTAGATCTACCAATGTGGTTAAAACTAATAGTGGCGGAACTTTTTATAAAATTCATTTAAATGGTAATAAGGTTGCCTGGTTAGATTCGAAAGCATTCTATGAGCCAATTATAGCGAATGATAGTACAAGCTATCGGGCTGAGATTCGAAATGATGCAAACAAACAAGGGGTTTGGAGTGCACCATATAATACTGAAAATAATATTAAGTACTATGGTAATGGCGGACAATACGTTGGGCAAACAGTAAGTATTACAAAAGTAGCGAAAACCCCACGCTCAACTTATTTACAATTTACTTTAAATGGTAAGACAATGTGGATGGATAAAGCTGGATTTAACGAGCAATTGTATCCAATTATCGAAAATGAGAATATGCAAGTAACTGGGACGATAAAAACAGATACTGTAGCGAAATCTCAAGGAATATGGCAGGCACCGTGGAATACACAAATAACAAATCAATATTATGGAAATGCAAGTGGGTACGCAGGTAAAACAGTTCAGATAACAAAGCGAGTAAAGTTATCAACGGGAACAGTTTATTATCAATTTAGTCAGGCTGGTAAAAATATTGGTTGGTTAGATTCGAAAGCATTCTATGAGCCAATTATAGCGAATGATAGTACAAGCTATCGGGCTGAGATTCGAAATGATGCAAACAAACAAGGGGTTTGGAGTGCACCATATAATACTGAAAATAATATTAAGTACTATGGTAATGGCGGACAATACGTTGGGCAAACAGTAAGTATTACAAAAGTAGCGAAAACCCCACGCTCAACTTATTTACAATTTACTTTAAATGGTAAGACAATGTGGATGGATAAAGCTGGATTTAACGAGCAATTGTATCCAATTATCGAAAATGAGAATATGCAAGTAACTGGGACGATAAAAATAGATACTGTAGCGAAATCTCAAGGAATATGGCAGGCACCGTGGAATACACAAATAACAAATCAATATTATGGAAATGCAAGTGGGTACGCAGGTAAAACAGTTCAGATAACAAAGCGAGTAAAGTTATCAACGGGAACAGTTTATTATCAATTTAGTCAGGCTGGTAAAAATATTGGTTGGTTAGATTCGAAAGCATTCTATGAGCCAATTATAGCGAATGATAGTACAAGCTATCGGGCTGAGATTCGAAATGATGCAAACAAACAAGGGGTTTGGGGTGCACCATATAATACTGAAAATAATATTAAGTACTATGGTAATGGCGGACAATACGTTGGGCAAACAGTAAGTATTACAAAAGTAGCGAAAACCCCACGCTCAACTTATTTACAATTTACTTTAAATGGTAAGACAATGTGGATGGATAAAGCTGGATTTAACGAGCAATTGTATCCAATTATCGAAAATGAGAATATGCAAGTAACTGGGACGATAAAAACAGATACTGTAGCGAAATCTCAAGGAATATGGCAGGCACCGTGGAATACACAAATAACAAATCAATATTATGGAAATGCAAGTGGGTACGCAGGTAAAACAGTTCAGATAACAAAGCGAGTAAAGTTATCAACGGGAACAGTTTATTATCAATTTAGTCAGGCTGGTAAAAATATTGGTTGGTTAGATTCGAAAGCATTTTATGAATTGGTCTTAAAAGAGGAAAATTATCAGAAAAAGTTTGTAATTAATAGTACTGCAATAAAAACAGATGTGTGGTCAGCACCTTATAATATTCATTCTGGGATAAGAAAAATTGGTACTGGAGAACAGTTTGTTAATCAAGAAGTTCTTGTGCTAAAAAAAGTGATAACAACAAAAGCTGTCTATCTACAATTTAAATATGGAGAAAACAACTACTGGATGGACGAAAATGCTTTTGTAGATATAGTGAGCAAAAAAAATGAAGAAATACCAAATTCTACAAAAACTACTCCTGATAGTATGGAGTCTAATATTATTGATTAATAAATGAGATCACTCTAACCTAGATATTTTTATACATTTGGGAAATATCTGTCAGTATCTTTTCTATTTTATTGATAGATATTTTCTTTATGATCTTTCTATTTTTTAGTATAATTATGTATTATGATAAAAAATACTGGCTAGTAAAGTTTCAAAAATCGAAAAAAACTTGTGTATCTTCCATTCTCGGTATATCTTAGAATAGATACTGATAAAAAAGAGGGAAATTATTAATGAAGCAGAAAATTTCAATTGTTGTACCTTGTTATAACGAAGAAGAAGTTCTACCTATTTCTAGTAAAGCATTGTTGACCTTACTAGAAGATATGGTTGAGGAAGGGTTAATTAGTGATGAAAGTAATATTACTTTCGTAGATGATGGAAGCAAAGATAAAACATGGGCTATTATCAATAAATTATCAGAAAGTAATCCACATTTTAAAGGAATCAAATTTAGCCGTAATTTTGGTCATCAAAATGCACTTTTAGCTGGAATGACGGTTATGAATGAGAAATCTGATGCAATTGTAACGATTGATGCTGATTTACAAGATGATGTTAATGCAATTCGAGAAATGGTATCAGCTTTTTTATCTGGATACGATGTTGTTTATGGTGTTCGTAATAATAGAGATAGCGATACTCCTTTTAAAAGAAAGACAGCAAACTTATTCTATTCTTTAATGAATAAGTTAGGTGTAAATACGATACCAAACCATGCTGATTTCAGATTAATGAGTAAACGTGCTACAAAGGTCTTACTAGAATTTAAAGAAGAAAATCTATTTTTGAGAGGAATGGTACCTCTTGTTGGGTTTAGCAGTACAAAAGTATATTATTCTCGTAAAGAGCGAGCTGCAGGAGAATCTAAGTATCCACTGAAAAAAATGGTTAACTTTGCTTTAGAAGGAATTACGTCATTTTCAATTGTTCCTATACGGTTTTTACGTAATTTGGGGATTGGAGTTTTCTTTGTAGGAATTATTTATATGTTGTATATTTTCATACAACATCTTATTGGAGATGTTGTCTCTGGGTGGTCATCGATTATTATTAGTATTTGGCTATTGGGTGGATTACAGTTAATTGGTATGTCAATTGTGGGAGAGTATATTGGCAAAATATATTTTGAAGTGAAACGGCGTCCAAGATTCATTATAGAAGAAACTATATAGTATATAGAGTTTAATAATGAAAATTTTTTACTATATTTAATTACTATGATAGTTATTTATCTGAATAATAAAGTGTTACAAGTATAACATAAGTGAAAATAAAAAAATTGTCATTTTTTTGAAAAAAATCAGCTATATCAGTTATTAAACTGAGATTTTTTCTTATCAAGAATCAGTATAAAAATTTGATTATTGTGTAATAAACAGTTATTTACTAATATTTTTTTGAAAGCATTGTATTTTGTAGAGATTATTTTTAAAATATTAGACTGACTTGTTTAGTTGCACATAAAAAATATTCAAGTATATTGTTTGAATAGACTTTCAATCATATTTATCAGTTTTGATTTTCTACAATACTAATAGGACACAAAAGAAAAACTCCTTTGATTTCATTTTACAGAATTCAAAGGGGTTCTTTTTATATTTAATTTGTTTTGTGGATATTTTCCATTTTATAGGCTAAAACATTTTTTCCTAATTTGTTAAGTTAATTCCCAAATTATTTTTATATAAAAAATGTTGAAAGAACTTAACAACATCTCCTGGTATAAAAATAATTGTGTTGTATAGGTACTGAAAAATGTATTTATTCTCTAATAATCAAAGCTTAGAAAGTAAATACTATTCTTCCATAAAAAGCTTGTTAATATAATAAATCTGTTCAACTGTTGAGTTTGCTGAAATATCAGGATGAGTGTGTATATGGTTGTCTCTAATGTCCAGTATTGTGATACGATCTTTTTTAAAACTTTGAAATTGTTTAAATGTAAAGGGAACTTGGGCCGAACCTATGATATATTTTGGCTCTTGGTTGATATTTAAAGTGTTAATATCCTTTTCTATCGATAAAGGCCGCACATCTTTTAAGTACATTAAATCATTTTTATTATTATGTTCTTCCAATGTAATAATCGGATCTACAATGCACGCTTTATAGTTACCTAAAAAGCTATGATAGGTTGCACCAGTACCACCTTTAGAGCCTCCGTAAAAAACTACATTCTTTTTGTCAATTTCATATTGTCCCATTATAAAATTAATTGCCCCTTGTACATCTTCTTCAAATTCTGGATAATTTGGTGTGTTAAGATACATACTACCGGTATTCATATTCACATCCATAATTCGCATAATAAGAGTGTTTTTTATGATATGCTTTTGAATGGACGGATAGTTTTGTGTGAAGCATCTATTGGCTATGTTAGGAGACATATAATTATTTCCGTCTGGCATAGATGAAAACATTACTAATAAGTGTAATGGTGCCAAAGTATTAACTTTGTTGTCAGGTACTTTCTGAATTGTATAAAATAACTCTCCGTATTTTATCAAATCGGTCCGTTTCCAGATAGTTTGAATAAGCTTTCGTTTTATAAAGAATGATTGTTTATTTGCATAATAATAGAACATGTAGTCATTTTCCATCAATTTGCGATAAAATGCGTGGGCAGATGAGTCGATTCTTGAAAACTGGATAATATTTTTGTCATTAGGCATTCGAATGATAATTTTATCAATAGTAAAATCAATATCAGTATCACCATATGAATATGTTTCATAGGAAAGATTAATATTTTCCACAAAGTCATCTCCTTTTTTTATTAATTATATCAATTTATCTAACATTTACAATAAAATAAAGTTTGCTACCGCTTTCAAATTTCGTTATAATTAAGTGACGGAATATCCGTTAATTATAATTTTTGGAGGCTACACGAAACATGGAACAAGGAAAAGTGAAATGGTTTAACAACGAAAAAGGGTTTGGCTTTATTACAACTGAAGGTGGCGATGATGTATTCGTACACTTTTCAGCAATTCAAGGGGATGGCTTTAAAGCATTAGAAGAAGGCCAAGATGTTGAATTTACCATCGTTGAAGGCGCTCGTGGCCCACAAGCTGCGGAAGTAACTAAATTATAATTTAGTTTTTAACCGGATTTTGATCCGGTTTTTTATTTGGTTGCCTTTTTAAAGCTTTTTTGCTATCTTCGTTATAAGAAAAAGAAACGAGGGAAAGACATGAAACGTGTTATTACTTATGGAACTTTTGACTTATTACATTATGGGCATATTAATTTATTGCGCCGTGCGAAAGAGCAAGGGGACTATTTAGTAGTTGCTTTGTCAACAGACGAATTTAACTGGGATGAAAAGCAAAAAAAATGTTATTTCAGTTATGAAAAACGCAAACAATTACTAGAAGCAATTCGTTATGTGGACTTGGTTATCCCAGAAGAAGGTTGGAATCAAAAATCAAGTGATATCAAATTGTATCACATTGATAAATTTGTTATGGGAGACGATTGGGCTGGTAAATTTGATTTTCTACAAGAAGAAACAGATGCAGAAGTTATTTACTTACCACGTACGCCAGAAGTTTCTACGACACAGATAAAAAATGATTTAAAACTAAAATAAACAAAAAAGTCGAGATTTTTCTCGACTTTTTCATATTTTTGTTCTATTTTATTAGAGGCAGTTTTGCCCAACAACTAAAATATGGTATGATGTAGCGTGAACTATTTCAAGTCAATATCTGGTAAAGGATGAAGATTTTGGAAAATAATATTAAAGTAAGAAGCACTCTTGTCACCAAAGAGTACGATTTGTACAAAAAGAAATCCGATAAAGTAAAAGCGTTGTTCAAATTTTATCACCGAAATGTCCCACGCTTTTGGGCACTAAAAGGCGTCAGTTTTGAAGTGAAAGCCGGCGAATCAGTAGGGATAATCGGGATAAATGGTTCAGGTAAGTCAACTTTATCCAATATCATTAGTGGAATTATTCCACCAACATCAGGCACGATGGAGGTAAATGGTGATACTTCTATTATAGCTATTGGTGCCGGTTTAAAGCCACAATTAACTGGTATTGAAAATATTCGATTAAAAGCATTAATGACCGGAATGACTAATAAAGAAATCGATGCAAAGATGGAGAAAATTGTTACTTTTGCCGACTTAGGTGATTTTGTAAATCAACCGGTAAAAAGTTATTCTAGCGGGATGAAATCCCGGTTAGGTTTTGCAATTGCCGTTCATAATGATCCTGATATTCTTATTATTGATGAGGCTCTATCCGTGGGGGATGAAACTTTTTATCAAAAATGTGTCGATAAAATTATGGAATTTAAAGAACAAGGGAAGACTATCTTCTTTGTTAGTCACTCACTTTCTCAAGTGGAAAAACTTTGTGATAAGACAATTTGGATGCATTATGGAACTTTAAGAATGTTTGATACTACTGAAAAAGTCATGAAAGAATACCAAGCATTTATTGATTGGTTTAAGAAACAACCGAAAGAAGATCAAAAAAGTTATCAAGATAAATGTAAAGAAGATCAAAAAAGCTTTAGTCTTGAAAAGTTAAATAAATTGCTACCAAAAGATACAGAATTGAACAAGCAGCATCTAGATAAAAATCAGTTGGAAAAAAATCTGAAAAGAATTCCTTTAGGAGATCGGATGACTATCCCAACCAAAATGATTTTGATTAGTAGTTTTATTTTGCTTATGTTTTTATCTTTGGTGTCATTTAGCGGACATTCTGTCACGTGGGCAGTGCGGCACCCATTAGAAATTTTAGCGCGCTATTTCCATTTTTTAAAATAAGTGACTGGTAAAGGAAGATTCAAGTGAAAGAGATATTTGAAGTAATAAAAGAGCAATTTCGCCATTTAGGCATGATTATTAGAATGTCACGTTATGAAGATAAAGCTACATATCAAAGTCATTATCTGGGACTTGCGTGGCAAATCTTAAATCCTGCTATTCAGGTGGCAATCTATTATTTAATTTTTGGTGTTGGGATTAGCGCCAATCGGAAAATCGATGGTGTTCCTTTTTTTGGTTGGATGTTAATAGGTATCACAGCATGGTTTTACATGAATTCGGGTGTTTTAGGAGCGTCAAACTCTATCCATCGACAAGTGGGTATGGTCGCCAAAATGAAGTTTCCTGTAAGTATTTTACCAACGGTTAATATTGTTAGTAATCTATCTTCTTATTTCCCAATGCTAGCGATTGTAGTTGGAACAATGTTTATTTTTAAAGTTCCGGTGACAATATATTGGTTGCAATATTTTTATTATTTTATTTGTATGATTATCTTTTTGTTTGCTTTTGGCTTGTTAAATGCAACGATAACAGTTTTGATAAGGGATTATCATATTTTTCTTCAATCTGTGTTACGTTTACTCTTTTACGTGTCTGGTCCAATTTGGGATATAAATAATAAAAATTTGCCTATACCATTAGTCAAACTTTTAAAACTTAATCCTTTTTATTATATTATTGAAGGATTTCGGGATTCCTTCTTGAGTAGATCTTGGTTTTGGGAGAAAACGACTTATGGCTTAATTTTTTGGCTTATAACTTTAATTTTATTAATCCTTGGCAGTCATCTGCATATGAAATTCAGAGCACGTTTTGTCGATTATATTTAGTACAAGGAGCGATCATTTTTGGTCGCTTCTTTTCATTTGTGTTGCAAAAATATTAAGTTTGAGTAATAAACGTAAACTTAGATTGCCGAAATAAAAGAAGTGTGGCAAAATTTATACGATATTCAACAAATGAAAAAGTTAACTAAGAGGTGTCCAATGCGTTTATATCAAAAAATTATTTTGGGAATTGTAGGTCTAATTACGGTTGCAGTTTTAGGCGCTACTGCTTATGGCATTAAAATGTATCACGATGCGAATAGTTCGTTTAATGCGATTGTTGAAAAAATTGATCGAAAAAATAGTCGCCACGTTTCAAAAGCTAATATCGATAATACGGAGCCGTTTTCAATTTTATTAATGGGAATTGATACGGGAGCTCTAGGACGAACAGAACAAGGGCGTTCTGATTCTATGATGGTAGTAACGGTGAATCCTGCAAAAAAACAATCAACGATTGTTAGTCTAGACCGCGATATCTATACGCAAATTGTTGGCTATGGTACGATGGATAAATTGAATCACGCCTATGCTTTTGGTGGTGTAGAGATGGCAATGGATTCTGTTGAGAATTTGTTAGATGTTCCATTAGATCATTACGTATCTATCAACATGCAGGGGTTAAGAGATTTAATTGATGCTGTTGGTGGTATAACAGTTGATAATAAAATTGATTTTACGTTAGAAGGAGTCCATGTTCCCAAGGGGAAAATTAAACTCAATGGTAAAACGGGTTTAGCTTATGCCAGAATGCGGAAACAAGATCCTCAAGGGGATATCGGACGACAAAAGCGACAACGTGAAGTTATTACTAAAATTGTCAATAAAGTAATGAGTCTTGATAGTGTCGCAAACTATCAAAAGATTTTAAAAGCGGTAGAAAAAAATACAAAAACAGATCTTTCTTGGGAAGATATGTTAGATATCGCCAATAACTATATTCCAGCCTTTAAAACAATCAAACAAGATCAACTCGAAGGTGAAGGACAAATGATCAATGGCATTTATTATCAAATGCTGGGTCTTAATCAAGTCCTGGAAATGCAAAATAAATTAAAAACGGAATTGAATTTACCGACAAGTGAAACTTTGCCAACTGGTGATGAATATACAAGCGGCTATGCTCAAGGACAATTTTACGATGATACAAACCAAACTGCAGAAGCTGATGGTTCTGTTCAAAATGTGACCGGAACAGAAAATTATGGTGATGGTAGCCAAGATGGAAGTAATACTGGTTATGATCAAAATTACGATGAGCAAGCGGCCTATTAATTAAACTTAAAGATAATGTGAAGGCAATCCTTTGAAATAGGATTGTCTTTTTTATGTGTAGAGCAATTAGTGGGGAGCAGCAGTGATAGGGCTGCTTTGAAAATATAATTATTTTTACTTACCCACAGTTTTGTAGAAATAAAAGCTTACTAAAAGTAATGTTTCACGATTTATGAGAAATGATTTGATACTAAAGTCTGAAATTCATGCATTTTGTTTAGATAAAATTAAAAATATAATTATTCTTGTGGAACATTTTAAAAATACTTAGAAAACAAGCTTAAGGTTTTATTTATTTAGTGAATAAAACTGTATTATCAATGTTTTTTTGGTAAAATAAGACGGTACTGATGTTTTGGAAGGATTTGACACATGAAAGATCTTAAAAATAAATTAACACGAGCCCATATTGAAAAAAAATTAAAAGATGGACGAGCACCTTCAAAAACGGCGCCTCGTTCTCATGTTCCGTTTCGCTTGAATTTCCTTTTCTTTATTATTTTCGCATTGTTTATTGCTTTAATTGCGCAATTAGGTTATTTGCAAATTGTAAATGGCGATAATATTGCAACGCAACTAAAAGCCTCGTCGACAATTAAGATTAAAGGAAGTACACCACGGGGCATGATTTATGATGCAACGGGAAAAGCATTGGTATCAAACGAAGCAAATCCTGCGATTACCTTTACCCGGGGTAATACTATGTCAGCTGAAGATTTACTAAAAATAGCCAATCGCTTAAATGAATTAATCGACGTTCCAATTGAAAAAACATTGCAAGAGCGCGATTTAAAAGATTATTGGCTGGCGAATCCTGAAAATCTAAAAAAAGCCAATAGTCGTTTGAGTGCAAGTCAAAAGTTGATCACCGATCAAAGTAAACGTTACGCCTTGTTAGTTGATAAAGTTTCGGATAAAGAAATTCAATTTGATACAAAACAAAAGAAAGCTGCGATGATTTTCAAAAAAATGAACAGTGCATCGGCACTAAATACTGTTTATATTAAAAATCGCGATGTTACTGATGAAGAACTTGCTATTGTAGCAGAACGGGCAAGTGAGTTATCTGGAGTTTCTACAGGTACGGATTGGAGCAGAGACTATGCTCAAAAAGGCTCGCTGCGTAGTATTTTAGGCAATGTATCAACTGAGACAACGGGGTTGCCAGCAGAAGATTTAGAGAAATATCTAGCAAAAGGCTATGCTAGAAATGACCGGGTTGGGACAAGCTTTTTAGAAAAGCAATACGAGGATGTTTTGCAAGGAACAAAATCTCAATATGAAGTGATATTAGATCGACAAGGTAATATTTCCAGTCAAAAAGAAGTCTCGCCGGGAGCAAAAGGGGATAACTTAGTGTTGTCGCTAAATGCAGAATTTCAAAAACGGGTTGAGAATATTTTGAAAAAGAATTACCAAGGATTAATCAATGCCGGAAAAGCTGACTATTCACCGGGAGCCTATGCTGTGGCGATGGATCCCAATACCGGTGGTGTGTTGGCGATGGCGGGTTTCTTACACAAAGAAAAAAGTGATGATTTAGAAGAACATGCCCTAGGGACTGTGCAGTCAGCTTTTGTACCAGGGTCTGTTGTTAAAGCGGGAACGCTAACGGCAGGTTGGCAAAATGGTGTCTTAGAGGGCAATGAAGTTTTGTATGATGAACCGATCAAAGTTAACGGTACCGAAATAAAGGCTTCTATTTACAATAAAGACGGCAGTGGCAGTCGTAATTTGTCTGCCCGTAAAGCATTGGAAATTTCCTCTAATGCTTATATGATGAAAGTGACCTTTAAATTACTGAATATGAATTATCAGTATAATGTTTCAATGCCTTTAATTGATAAACAGGTGAAAGCTTATGATGCGTTACGCAAAGCATTCTCAGAATATGGGATGGGCGTAAAAACAGGAATTGATATTCCCAATGAAGAAGATGGTATTTCTACACCAATTCGTTATTTGGATTCACAAAACAATGGTGGTAGTGTGCTAGATTTGTCTTTTGGACAGTTTGATACGTATACGCCGATGCAACTGGCCCAATATGCAGCAACTGTTGCAACTGGCGGCAAAAGAATTCAACCTCATCTCGTGAGTGGTATTTATGGCAATGATACAAATGGTGGACTAGGTAACTTGAAAAAAGCCATTCAACCGAAAGTTTTAAATACAGTTAATCTTTCCAAAAACCAAATGGATATTATTCAAGGTGGTTTTTACGATGCCGTTCATGGCAACGATCCTTTTACTACGGCTACTGCCTTAGCTGGAGCAAAAATGACGGCCTCTGCTAAAACAGGTACTGCCGAAACGGCTGTTTATAAAGATGGCAAAAAAATTACCGATACCATTAATAGCAATATTGTGGCCTATGGTCCGTCTGATGATGCAAAAGTAGCAATCAGTGTCATGCTACCAAATTTAAAAAATGACGATGACCATGTCAATGTAACAACCGCTAAAGAAATTATGGATGCTTACTATGATCTTTACATGAACAACTAAAAAGTAAGGGGTGTGACAATTTTTGTCAGGCCTCTTATTTTTTTGTTGCCTTATTTTTTGTTGTTACTTGTCAAGTACAGATGTTTGCGCTACTGTTAGGGAGACATTTTTAAAGGGAGTAAAAATCATGAGTAAAGACTTTGAAACACAGCTGAATTTATTACGGACAAAATATGGTAGTTTAACAATGGCAGAAAGACGGCGTATTTTGGAAAAAGTGCGACGTAAAAATCTTTTCAGCTATCGAAAATTGGAACGCTTAAAGCACGAACTCCTACGCTTAGAAGCAAAAAGAGCACAATTGGAGCTTGAAGAAGAACCAGGTGAGTTAACGGAGCTTGAACAAAAAATTGTGGCGCGCAAAGAAATCTTTTTAAAATTATTATGTGAATTTAAACAAAAGGAGTAAGGCATGGAATTAGTTGAATTAATTATTTTAATTGCTGTTGCAATTACTTTTTCAAATATTTTTGCCAAAATTATTCCCACCATTCCTATTTTTTTCATTCAAATATTTTTTGGAATTCTCGTTGGTTTATCGAGTTACGGTCGGACGTTAAATTTTAGGCCGGAAATCTTTCTGGTTTTAATTATTGCTCCGTTGCTATTTCGCGAAGGGGAGCACGCAGATTTACCGGTAATTTTTAAAAACTTTGGTACCATCTTGTCTTTGGCTTTTGGTGGTGTGTTGGTAACTCTTGTGGCAGTAGGTTTGACATTGCATACATTGATGCCGACGATCCCTTTAGCTGCTTGTATGGCTTTTGGTGCTGCATTAGGACCTACAGATGCAGTAGCAGTCACTTCGATTACCAAATCGCTGAAAATTCCTGATCGCGTTATGCGGATATTAGAAGGCGAAGGACTTTTAAATGATGCTTCTGGCGTTACGGCTTTTCAATTTGCAACAGTTGCTCTTATTACGGGTAGTTTTTCATTGTGGCAAGGTTCTTGGCGTTTATTATTTGCCAGTGTCGGTGGGGCTTTAGTCGGGATGATAGTAGTCTGGGGAAAAAGAAAATTAATTCGCTTAATTGAACAACTATCCGCACAAGATGTTACGGCTTATCTACTCATTGAGCTATTGCTTCCTTTTGTAGCCTATGTTTTTTCTGAAATTATCGGTGTGTCGGGAATTATTGCGGCAGTTGTCGCTGGTGTTATGCAAGCTACTGGGCGTCAAAAAGTGACATTGTTTCAAGCAGAACTTGCTAATGTCTCT
This sequence comes from Enterococcus montenegrensis, assembly GCF_029983095.1. Taxonomy (NCBI): domain Bacteria; kingdom Bacillati; phylum Bacillota; class Bacilli; order Lactobacillales; family Enterococcaceae; genus Enterococcus; species Enterococcus montenegrensis. The sequence continues at coordinate 1,709,493 of NZ_CP120467.1, read as the reverse complement.
ACTGCAACATGGAATACCATCGTATTTACCTTAAATGGGTTAGTCTTTATCTTTTTAGGAATTGAGATTTCGCAAGTTTTCTCACCAATCTGGGAAAGTGACGTCTATGCAAACTGGGTACTCCTTTTAGTTATTGTGGCAGTTACGGCGATTTTGTTTTTTATCCGTTTCATTTTTTTACTTCTTTTAAATCTTTTTAGTACCAAAAAAGGAAAAGCCAAAACGTGGCAGGAAATCTTACTTTTAACATTTGGTGGTGTGAAAGGAACCGTCAGTTTAGCTACAATTTTTATTTTACCCACAAGTCTTCATGGTGAAATCTTTCCTGAACGTAGTGTTTTGCTATTTTTGACAGCTGGTGTCATTTTATTAAGCCTCGTCATTAGTTTAGCTGTTTTACCGCAATTAGCTGATGGTGAAGCGGAGGTTCCCGTGGATGAAAAAGGATTAGCTATTTTAGCTGAAGTCAAAAAAGAATTACGGATAGACCAAAAAGAGACAACCTTAACTGAAAGTGAACAAATTGCCTTAAAAGCGGTTATCCAAAGTTATGAAAATCGCATGTGGGATACGTATACTGCCGCAATGACTGAAAGTGAACGTCAAGAAGTGCAAGAAATTCAAGCTTTGATTATTGGGATTGAGCGAGATGGATTAGATGAAAGTTTTCGCCGCCATGAAATTGACGTGAACACCTATCGCTTTTATTCGCGGTTTATTGCAAATTTCCAACATTCTGTAGGGCAACAAATTTTATCTTTTCTAGCGTTTTGGCTATTGGTTGTACGCCGAATTATTCGCGTAATTTTACATCCAAAATTATTTTTTGAACGAAGACAAACTACACCAAAACAAATGCAGCCAAATGACTTAAGTCAGATAAAAAAAGTTTATTTGCGTAATACTAAATTAATTAAGCAAAGCTTGACCAGTTTAGATGGTGTTTATGATGAAAAAATTATTGCTCATTTCTTGGAACAACGGCAAAATATGATGGGACGGCTAGAATTAAATGATTTTATGGCTGCGGTCATGATTCGCCAAGATCCAGCTTATATTAAAGAAATGCTACGGGGCTATTATTTAGAGCGAAAAGTAATTGATACATTTGAAACGGCCGGTACAATTACCACTTTTGCGGCAAATGAATACCGACGTAAAGTAAATTTATTAGAATCTTATGCGATGGGCCAGACGGGGAATTTACCCAAAATTCCTTTTTTTAGATGAATTTAAATTAAGCAGATAGGTATTTTGCCTACCTGCTTTTTTTTACAAATAATGGTACAATGTGTGAGATATTGGAGGGGAACAAATGAAAGAATTAAAAGTAGTAGGCTTAAATAAAACTTACGGCGAAAAGACCTTGTTTTGTGATTTAAACTTTATGATCCATGAAAAAGATCGAATTGGTTTAATCGGAATTAACGGAACTGGTAAAAGTAGTTTGTTAAAAATTATTGCCGGCATTGAAAGTGGCGACGGTGATTTGAATCCTCTAGAATATGCCAAAGATTATCGCATTGCCTATTTAGCCCAAGAAAGTGATTTTGCGGGTGATCAGACGGTTTTACAAGCAGTTTTTGAAAGTGATAGTTTAAAAGTTCAAGTCGTTAAAGAATACGAACAGGCCTTGCAGCAACTGACAGAAGATGGTACGAATGAACAAGCTCAAAAACGTTTTGTAAAAGCCGAAGCGGCTATGAATGAGCAAGATGCCTGGCAAACAGATACCAATGCCAAAATTATTTTACAAAAATTGGGTATCCAACAACTAAATGAACCGATTAAAAATTTATCTGGGGGCCAACAAAAACGGGTCGGATTGGCACAAGTTTTAATTGATGAACCTGATTTGCTTTTATTAGATGAACCGACAAACCACTTAGATTATGACGCGATTACTTGGCTGGAAAATTATTTGAAAAATTACCAAGGATCGCTTTTAATGGTCACCCACGACAGGTATTTCTTGGACCGTGTGACTAACCGGATTTTTGAACTAGCAGACGGTGCATTACAAGAATTTAATGGTAATTATGAAAACTATTTAGCCGCAAAAGCGGAAGGAGAACGGGTAAACGCTGAAGCAGAGCAAAAGAAAAAGCAGCTTTATAAACAAGAACTGGCTTGGATGCGTGCTGGTGCAAAGGCAAGAACGACTAAGCAGCAAGCTCGTATAAATCGTTTTGAAGATTTAAAAGAGAGTATGGGGCAAAATAAAGGTGATGACCAAGTAAGTATTGAAATTGCGACAAAGCGTCTTGGTAAAAAGGTCGTTGAATTAAAAAAAGCAAATTATGCTTTTGAAAATAAAGTGATTGTAAAAGATTTTGATTTATTAATTCAAGCGCGAGAACGAATTGGTATTACAGGTGAAAATGGTGCAGGTAAGTCGACGCTGCTAAACATTATTGCGGGTAAAATCCCTTTGCAAAGCGGAATTTTAGCAATTGGTGAAACCGTAAGAATGGCCTACTACACCCAACAAAACGATGCCGTGGACCCGAATCAGCGAATGATTAGTTATTTACAAGAAGTAGCCGAAATGGTCAAAAAAAATGATGGTACCACAGTTAGTGTAACTGAAATGCTGGAGCGCTTTTTATTTCCGCGTCATACCCATGGGACACCCATTGGAAAACTATCTGGGGGTGAAAAACGGCGCTTGTTTTTATTGAAATTATTGATGAGTCAACCAAATGTCTTGTTGTTAGATGAACCAACCAATGATTTGGATATTGCAACTTTAACGGTTTTAGAAGATTATTTAGATACATTTGCCGGTGCTGTTTTAACAGTTTCCCATGATCGATATTTCTTAGACAAAGTAGCAGAAAAATTACTAATTTTTAATGGCAATGGAAATATCACTTCTTATTTTGGCAGTATCACCGATTATTTAGCCAACAGCTTAGAAGAAGATATGCTACCAAATGCAACAAAGAAGGTAAGTGTGGAAACTACGCATACAAAAGAAGCTGCGATTAAGAAAAAACTAACCTATATGGAACAAAAAGAGTGGGAAACAATTGAAGAAGATATTACTGCCTTGGAAGAAAAAATTGCAGCATTAACTGAAGAAATGAATCATCAAGGAGCAGACTTTACAAAATTACAAGAATTACAAAAACAAATTAGTTCATCTGAAAAAAACTTAGAAGACAAAATGCAACGTTGGGAATATTTAAGCGAATTTGTAGTGGATTAAAGAATTTATCAGTGAAATTTGAGGGGGATATTCATGGAACAAGCATATTTAGATTTAGGGAAAAAACTATTAGAAGAAGGCCACGATAAAGGGGACCGGACAGGGACCGGAACTAAAAGTTTATTTGGCTATCAGATGCGTTTTGATTTAAATGAAGGCTTTCCACTGTTAACGACCAAGCGGGTACCATTTGGCTTAATCAAAAGCGAACTATTGTGGTTTTTAAAAGGGGATACCAATATCCGTTACTTATTGCAACACAATAACCATATTTGGGATGAATGGGCTTTTGAACGCTACATTAAAAGTACAGATTATAAAGGGCCGGATATGACTGATTTTGGTCGGCGCTCACTGGTTGATGAAAAATTCAATGAAGAATATCAAAAACAGTTAAAAGATTTTTGTGAAAAAATTGTTGCCGATGAAAAATTTGCCGCAAAACATGGAGACTTAGGTCACATTTATGGATATCAATGGCGTCATTGGGAAAAACAAGATGGGACGTTTATCGATCAAATTAAAGATGTCATTGAAATGATCAAAAAAAATCCCGATTCACGTCGCTTAATCGTGACTGCCTGGAATCCAGAAGATGTACCTTCAATGGCTTTACCACCATGTCATACAATGTTTCAATTTTATGTCTATGATGGCAAATTAAGTTGCCAGCTCTATCAAAGAAGTGCTGATGTATTTTTAGGTGTTCCCTTTAATATCGCCAGTTATGCATTATTAACACATTTAATTGCCCATGAAACAGGTCTTGGCGTGGGAGAATTTGTGCATACTTTAGGGGATGCGCATTTGTATCAAAATCATATTGAACAAATGAAAGAACAACTATCGCGCGAGGTGAGAAGTGCACCAACATTAGTTTTAAACCAAGAAAAAGCCTCTGTTTTTGATTTTGAGATGGAAGATATTAAAGTAGAAAATTATAATCCTCATCCAACAATTAAAGCGCCAATCGCGGTTTAAGTTTTAGTCAAAAATTTTAAAAGGAGGTAGCCATGCTAGCAGCAATTTGGGCACAAGATCAAAATGGTTTAATTGGTAAAAATGAAGTTCTACCTTGGTATTTACCAGATGATCTAAAATTTTTTAAAGAGATGACATTGGGTAAAACCCTCGTCATGGGGAGAAAAACTTTTGAAGGTATGGGGGGGCGCCCTTTGCCTGGACGAAGGACAATCATTTTAACCCGTAATGAAAATTACCAAGCACCAGTGGGCGTACTTGTTATGAATGATATTAAGCAAGTTATCGCCTATGCAAAAGCAAGTGATCACACGGTTTTTATCGCTGGTGGTGGGGCAATTTATGCGACGTTATTGCCGGCTTGTGACTATATTTTTCGAACGGTGATTGAAAATTCCTTTGAAGGGGATACGTATTTTCCTGAAGTTAAGTGGGAAAACTGGCGCTTAGTCAAAAAAGTTGCGGGAAAAGTTGATGAAAAAAATAAATTCCCCCACTCTTTTGAAGAATATGAACGCATCCATTTAGACTAAACAAAAAGTGCAATCAAAAGTTAACTTTTGATTGCACTTTTTAACTATATGGAAAGTATAAATTTTTAGATAATTTATTATGTGTAAAGTAAGATGGAAAAGTACATGAGACCAGCCCCTAACATGACAAACAAATGCCAGACAACATGCATGAAGCGAATATTTTTAAGACTGTAAAAAAGCGCGCCAACAGAATACGCAACACCGCCTGAAACTAAAAGGGCAGTGCCGACATTGCCTAAAGAAAGCCATAAATCTTTAGCTGCAATTAAGCAAAGCCATCCCATAAATAAATATATGAAAGTTGAGACTTTCGAGACGGTGTCTTTTTTATGCAGCGTCAAGGATTTATAGACAATGCCGCTGATAGCTAAAAGCCAAATTAACGCAAATAATGTCCAACCAAGCCAGCCTTTAACACTTAGTAGGCAAAACGGTGTATAACTACCGGCAATTAAAAGAAAAATTGAATCGTGATCGAAAACTTGGAAGACTTTTTTTGCTTTGGTGAAAATTAAACTATGAAATAAGGTGGAAGATAAAAATAATAAAATCATCATTGAACCATAAATTGCATACGAGACGACGTGAAGAGCTGAGTCTAAACGGGCTCCTTTAACTAATAAGATAACTAAACCAGCTACTGCTAAACCAAAACCGATACCGTGGGTCACAGCGTTTAAGATTTCGTTGACGATTAAATATTTACGGGAAAATTGCGGTTTGTCCACGTATTTACAGCCTCCTTTTAGGGAATGTTCCAAAATTAATGAAAAAACAAAATGTCTCTGTTATACTTAGTGACAGAGCATGTTTAGCTGTATTTTAACATGAAGATGAGCAATGTTAAAGGAAGAGTGAAGGAACCATGGCAAAACTTAAAATAGTTACCGATTCATCGTGTACGATGGAAAAAGCGTTACAAGAAAAATTAGATATTCAAATCGTTCCCTTGTCGGTTATGATTGATGGCGTTTTATATAAAGATGATGAAACGTTACCTGGGGAAAAGTTCATGAGTATGATGGCCAGTGCCAAAGAACTGCCTAAAACGAGTCAGCCGCCGATTGGGGAGTTTGTCGAACTTTTTGATGAACTGGGAGCAGATGGTAGTCAGATTTTATCAATTCATATGACAAAAGGCTTAAGTGGGACTGTTGAAGCTGCCCGACAAGCCAGCAACTTGTCAAAAAGTGATGTGACTGTCATCGACAGTGATACAACTGACCAAGGATTATCTTTCCAAGTCATCAAAGCCGCTGAAATGGCACGAGCTGGGAATTCTTTAGCAGAAGTTTTGGTAGCGGTTGAAAAAGTACGGGAAAATACGAAGCTTTATATTGGTGTTTCCACTTTGGATAATTTGGTGAAAGGTGGCCGAATTAGTCGTGCTACTGGCATTTTATCGAATTTATTAAATATGCGCGTTGTAATGGACTTTGATCATTCAGAGTTAATTCCTGTGGTTAAAGGGCGCGGCACTAAAACATTTACCAAGTGGTTTGACGGTTTGAAAAAAGAATTGCAACAAAAAACAAATGTTAAAAGTATTGGGATTTCCCATGCTGATGGGTTAGCATTATGTGAAGAATTTAAAAAGGAACTGCAAGAACTATTTCCAGAAATGCATATTCCTTTGTTGCACACCACGCCAATTATTGCGACCCATACAGGTAAAGGCGCTTTTGCCATCACCTATTATACCGAAGACTAATAATTTGAAGTTGAGACAAAGATAAGTTGGCAAAGTGCCAAAATAAGATAGAAAAGTGCTTTAAAGCTCTTAAGGTTAGTAGTTTTTAAGAGCTTAGCATTTCACTAGACGATTTTGGCAGTTAGCGTCAACTTGTGGTTTTTGTTTCAACTTTTTTATTTTTGCAGCAATAATAAAAAAGGCTGCAATAAAAATTGTAGAAAAGTAAAGCTTTATAGGAAAGCGGTGGGCAAACTACCCATTTCATGTTTTTTTTGCTAAAATAAGCGGTGCTATAGCTTTTGCTACTAGTCCAGTAAAAGTGTGACAAGGCTGGAATTTTCGTTGTCAAAAAAAGCGCATGGTTTAATCTTTTTGTTAAGGAATAGAAATTATTTTGCCCAAATTCGTAACAGGATGTTTTTTTAATCATCAATAATAGTTTATTTAATTAAAGGGAGGTTTAGCTTTTGAAATTTTTTAAACCCCTGATTACGCTTTTAAGCGTAGGAATTGGAGCATTGCTTATTTATATCGTATTAAATCAGACGATTCCGCAGGCAAAACCAATTTTAAAGCCTGCCCAAGTTAGTGAAGTGGTAAAAAATCAAAAGGAAAAACTTCACTTTGTCGCCATTGGGGATTCCCTAACTGAAGGCATCGGCGATGAAACAAAACGTGGTGGTTTTGTACCGATAGTAACCAGTGATATTACAGAACGTTATCGTTTAACGAGTGTGGAAGTGGAAAACTATGGTGTTGCTGGTGAACGCAGTGATCAGATTTTAACGCGCATGAAAAAAGAGGAGTCAATTTTATCAAATGTTGCTACTGCCGATATTCTAACGTTAACGGTGGGGGGCAACGATTTAATGAAGGTCATCCAAGATAACTTCTTTGGTTTATCGATTAAGACTTTTAAAAGACCACAAGAAAAGTATCAAAAAAGAGTGGCTGAAATTATTGCGCTAATGCAAAAACAAAATAAAAATGCTCCAATCTATGTCTTTGGTATTTATAATCCTTTTTATTTAAACTTTCCTGAAATTACCGATATGCAAAAAATTGTTGATAACTGGAATTTAGCGACTGAAGAAACCACGAAAACATTCAAAAATGTCTACTTTATTCCTATTAATGACCTGTTATATCGGGGTTTAGATAATGAGGTAGGTATTGATAGTACTCTGGATTCTTCAACCGAAGATGAGATAAAAAGTTCTGATAGTAGTGATTTAAATATTGTAGATAACAACGCTTTGTATGATCAAGATAAATTTCACCCCAATAATTTAGGCTATCAGTTAATGGCAAATGCATTGCGGGATGAATTAATCAAAACACAAGCACAATGGCTAATTAAAAAGTAGACCAAAAAATAAAGACGAGGAGCAGTCACATATGACAGAGAATAAATCAACGCAAACTCGCGAAGAAAAACAAGCATCAAAAAAATTTGACTTTAAAAAAATGAACGGCTGGAAAATTGCCTTTTTGTGTTTAATTGCTTTTGTTTTAGGAACAGGTGTGTTTTTGGGGACACGAATTTTTTCCATTCGCGAACCCGATTATAGTAAAACAACAAAAGTATTAGACAAAAAAGGACAAGAAGTAACGACGATCTCCATGAATAAAAGTCAATTGAATGCTTTGATTGATTACTATTTAACCGATTTTCAAAAAGATAGTAGTGTGAAGTATCAATTTGCTTTGGAAAATGAAGCAATGCTTTCGGGGGAAACCAAAGTATTAAATTTTCCTGTACATTTTTATTTGTATTTTGATCCTTTTGTGATGGAAAATGGCAATATCCAATTACGGGCGAAAAGCATGTCGATTGGCACACTTGGTTTACCGATTGAAGAAGTAATGAAATTGGTAAAACGTGGTTATGATTTTCCAGAATGGATTGAGGTAAAACCAAAAGATAAATCGATCACGTTGCGCTTGGATCAATTTCAATTACCTACGGGACTTTTCGTCAAAGCAAAAAAAATCAATTTAATTGACGATGAGATTCAGGTAGGCTTATATTTACCGGAAAGAAAGGACTGATTTGATGGAACGAGCAATTTTTGCTGGCGGATGCTTTTGGTGCATGGTGCAACCTTTTGATGAGCAACCTGGTATTTATACAGTAACTTCTGGTTATACTGGGGGGCATGTTAAAAATCCAACTTATGAACAAGTTTTGACCCACACAACAGGTCATACCGAAGCTGTTGAAATTATTTTTGATCCAGCAGTGATCCGTTATACTGATTTATTGCAAATTTATTGGCAACAAACAGATCCAACGGACGCCTTTGGTCAATTTCAAGATCGTGGTGATAATTATCGGCCGGTAATTTTTTATTTGAACGAAGAACAAAAAGTTGCAGCTTTAAAAAGTCGTCAAGCTTTAGCTGATAGCGGTATTTTTAAAGAACCAATTGTCACGCAAATTGAGCCTGCGCAACCTTTTTATGAAGCAGAGGGGTATCATCAAGATTATTATAAAAAAAATCCCCAAAACTTTGCTCTAAATCACCAAAGAAGAGCAGAATTTATCAAAGAGCATTGGGAGGATTTTGATGCGTAGAAGTTTTTATCACTATGTTCTCACCTTAAAAGGTCCCAATCACTTAAGTGAAGAGCAAGTTTTTGCCAATCATGTTAGTTGTGATATTCAATTTCCAAAACATACTAGTGATTATGATGAATTATCGAGTTATTTAGAAATGAATGTTGATTATTTATCTAGCATGGATATTTTTGACCGTATTTATGAACAATACGTGGAAAACAATCGTTAAGAAAGTAGGCCAGGGATGAAAAAAATATCCATAAAATTATACCTCATCTCTTTACTTGCAGCGGCACTTCTATTTGGTGGTGGCGGTTATTTATACGGTACGCTGCACGAGTTGCAAAAAGAATCCCGTAGCCCTCAGACAGATGAGCTGGCTAAAGTACATCAATTATACGACGAAATAAAAAGTAGCTATTATCGAGATGTTGATTCTAAAACTTTAGTAAATGGTGCTCTTAAAGGTATGACAGAGGCTTTAGGTGACCCGTATACAACCTTTTTAGATGAAGAAGGTTCTAGTCAGCTCAACCAATCACTATCCGATAGTTTTGAAGGAATTGGTGCTACTTTGCAAATAAAAAATGATTATCCTGAAATAGCGCAAGCACCAATTAAAGATACACCGGCTGCTAAAAAAGGTTTGAGGGCAAAAGATATCATTTTAAAAGTAGATGATATGGCAACTAAAGGTAAAAAATTAGATGAGGTTGTTAGTAAAATTCGAGGTAAAAAAGGAACTGAGGTAACTTTAGAAATTAGGCGGGGGCATGAAACGTTTACCACGAGCCTAAAAAGAGCAAAAATTTCCATACACACCGTAACAGATAAAATCAGCGCGGATGACAAACAAATTGGTGTAATTCAAATTGCTAGCTTTGGTGAAAATACTGCCAAAGAATTAAAGGATGCCATTGTTTCATTGCGCAAACAAGGCGCAAAGTCATTTATTTTAGATGTACGACAAAATCCTGGTGGCTTATTAGATCAAGTTGAGGAAATGGCGAGCATGTTTTTAAAAAATGGTCAAACAATTGTTGAATTTAAAGACAATCATCGAACCGTGTCAAAAGCGGTGGCGGGCGAAAAGTTTGATCAAGGTTTTAAAGTCAGTGAACCAAGTGTTGTTCTAGTTGATGGTGGTTCTGCTTCGGCGACAGAAATCTTTGCAGCAGCTTTAAACGAGTCTGCTAATATACCAATTATTGGGACGACAACTTTTGGTAAAGGAACCGTTCAAACGGTTAGCCCAATTGATGACAAGAGTAGTTTAAAACTAACCGTAAGTAAATGGTTAACGCCAAAAGGCCATTGGATTCACGAAAAAGGATTAACGCCAACCATAAAAGCTGATTTTCCCGATTACGCTTATCTTGCGCCTTTACCGCGGGATAAAGAATTAAAAGAAGGACAAACATCAACAGAGGTTAAACGCTTGAATCGCTTTTTAGCGGCGCTGGGCTATGATACAAAAGAAGATGTTTTTACCGCGGAAACGACAAATGCTTTAAAAGATTTTCAAAGTAAACATAAATTGTCTGTAACCGGCATTTTAAATAAAGAAACAGCTGATGCAATTGAAAATGAATTGGCACTACAAATCAGGGCCCATGATGCAGCTTACAACAGGGGAATTACTGAATTAAAAAAAGAAATGACAGCAAAGAAGTGATGCAGGAGAAATGGTATGAAAAAATTTAAAGATTATTTTTGGATGACAATAAAATATGCCATTATTGCACTTTCACTTGCTATTTTAGTTCGTGGTTTTTTGTTAATTCCAGTACCGGTTGAGGGAAATTCGATGGAGACAACTTTGAAGCAAGGGGATATGGTTGTCATGGAAAAGATTTCTAAAATTAAACGTTTTGATGTGGTTGTTTTTCAACTTGCAAGTGGTACAACGTATATTAAACGTGTCATCGCGTTACCTGGAGATGAGTTGCGTTATGATAATGACAATCTTTATATTAACGGTAAAAAAGTCCCAGAAAAATTTTTAGTTGCAAATAAGCGGCACTTGGCAGATGAAGGTTCATTTACCAATGATTTTTCTTTAGAGGAGTTGACGGGGACTAAAAAACTGGCACGAGACAGTTATTTTGTTATGGGAGATAACCGACGTATTTCAAAGGACAGTCGCTCTTTTGGTGCCATTAAGTCCCAAGATATTTTAGGCAAAGCTCGTTTTGTTTATTATCCTTTGAAACATTGGCGTATTATTTAAAAAAACCGGAGCAATTTAATTGCTCCGGTTTTTTTTAATAGTGCTTTTACGCTTAATTTAAGCCTGAAAGCTGTTTAACGTTTCAAGAAACGCTTAACACCGTGAAGGGGCGTATTTTTGCCAACGGCGCGATTGTCAATAAATAAAATGGCTAACATAACGTAAGCTATCCAGCTGTCTCTGGAATACAAGGTGTAGCGAGAACGCCATTGACTGGCATATTTTTCTTTATAGTCTCGTAAACCTTGGAAAGAATAAAATCGGGAACCAAACTCATAAACTAAATAGGCAATTCGTTCTTGAATAAAACTTTTGCGGGATTGTCCAACATTTGAAAGTGGGGCCATGCCTAGATCAAAATATTGAATACCTTCGTTTTGCATATAAGCAAATAAATTAACAAATAGAAAATCCATACTACCAGATGGGGCTTTGTCAGCATGGTGTCGCATTAAATCAATCGTTCCAATTTCTTTTGTATAAGTTGGAATAATATTTGCAAAAGAGACGATTTCTCCTGCGCTATTTTTCACTACAGCCATTGGTCCGCGTTGTAAATAATCTTCATCAAAAAAGCCAAGGGAGAAGCCTTTTTCCTTGCGGCCATCTAACCAACTATCGGAAATTTCTTTAAAAGTAGCCATGGTTTCAGTTGAATAAGGCGGTTGGATAACTTCAAAGGTAAAACCATTTTTCTCAATTTTGTTTAAGACCGCTCGTGTCCCCTTCATTTTCTTACCTGAAGTTGTAAAAGTATCCAACTCAACTAAAGCTTCTTCACCCATTTTGATAAAGTCGTATCCTAATTCATGCAAAATCATAACGGTGTCTTCGTCTGTTTCATAAAAGACAGGCAAGTAACCTAACACATCGGCATCGCGGATAAATTGCGCAATAGCTGCTTCAAAATCTGATTTTTTACCATTAGGACTGCCCATCACGATATTTTTATTATTATAGGTAGCAAATTGTAAAAAGACAGTGTCATCAGTACCGTCGTTATAAACATAAATATTTTTGTCTTTTAAATAAACTAATTGCGAATCTGAATTTCCACCGTAAGTGTTTAATATATGACTGACTTTGGCTTCGTTGAACGTTTCGCCAGGTTGCGTTTTCTTTCCTTGCAAGTAGCGGACAAAAAGTAAAATAAACAACGCGATTACTAAAATAGCAATAAAGCCTGAAAACCATAATTTTTCAGATGGAAACAAGAAAAAGCTAATGATTTTTTTGTGGTGATGGGGAAATGTTGGTAAATTGTAAATCCCAATAATTAAATACAATAAAGTTAATCCACCAATAATTATGCCATCAATGGTCAACTGCTCAAAAGAATAAACCAATTGTTCGCGGAATAATTCTGTTTTTGATAAAAGTGTAATGAGTAGAATCAGGCTTAAAAAGATAACCGCAACAAGACTAAAATCAATTAAAAAGGTGTAAATAATGGCAGCTACAAGCAACATGATCGTAGGAAAGTAAGCTCGTTTTACCCTTGAGGCAATCGCGCGCCCCATAATCAATAAGCTAAATCCTAAAATGATACTAGGAAACTGAACGATAATATGAAAACGAAATGGATTGACATGTTGCAGCCATTTGAATTCTGAAAAAGCTTGGGGAACAGTCGCCATTAAGACCATCATAATGCCAGAAAAATATAACATAGCTACTTCAATTTTATGGAAAACCTCTAATGTCAACTGTTTAGGAATACCAGAGTAGCGGGTATCCACTTTAGTCCATAAATTTTTGAAAAACAGCACTAATCCAATTGCAACAGGAATCAAGTAATAAAAAATGCGGTACAATAGCAGCCATGCAATAACTGTTTCCCGATTAATTCCCAGATTGGATAATCCTAAGATCATCATAATATCAAAACTGCCTAGTGCACCTGGAATCATGGAAACAATCCCAATGACAGAAGCAGCGATGTAAAGGGGTAAAACTTGCCATAATGGAAACGGAACTTCCATTAGATAGCCAATTGCTAAAAATGAACCGGCAACACCTGTCCACTCAAGAAAAGAACTGGCGATTAATTCCAAGCGATACTGTGGCTTTAAGCCGCCTAACAAGCCGGTTTTTTTGAAGTGGGTGATAAGTAAAACAACGGGAAAATATAGGCCACCACCGATTAACCAAATCCAATATTGTTTTAAATAAGGATTGATATCTGTGAACATCACTAAGAAAAACGAAATAAGACTATAAATAGAAAGACCAGACATTAAAAAGATTAAAATCTTGGATAAGGCACTTGCGACATCTTTGCCTTTTTGTCCTTTGCCAAAAAATTCAGAGCGTAAACCGATACTAACAAATCCGCCAAAGCCTGCGATATTATTAATCGTGTTGATTAACCAACTCGTTTCAAAAATATAACTTTTTTTATGATCCAAATTTAACATTTTATTTAAGGTGAAGTCATAACCTACCATCGGCAAGACCGCTACAAGACCAATTACAAGCATTAAAAAGACTTTATAGATAGGTACATCAACTAAGGTCATCTTTAATTGATCAATATTAATGGTTTTACTGATGGAGATTAATTCACCGGCGACAATTACGATAACAGCAAATAGAAAAATTGTTTTTAAAATACTTTCATAGCTTTTTACTTTGGTAATAATTTTTTGCATACCAACACCTACTTTTCTTGTAAAAATTTGTAAACAACATGGTTGAAATATTCTGGGTGACGTTGTGCAGCTGTGTGACCAGCTCTTTTTATCAAAATTAACGTACTATTCGCTAAAAGAGCGGCAATTTTTTTGGTGTGACTAGTCTTAATGACATCTTGTGTGCCCGCGATTACTAAAGTAGGCGCGACAATCTGCTTTAAATCGGCTTCTTTTAGGGGTAAGTCATCTATCATTAAGCCGAGCATATTTTTTTGGCGATAAAAATAGTGACTGAAAAGACCTAAAAAGGCAGAGGCAAAATAACCAAATTGGGTGGCCATTTTTGGTGGCCATTTTTCTCCGCTTAAGCGATAATTGCCGGAATTTAAAATTAGCTTTTCTATTTTATCAGGAAAAATATGGGCAAAAACCATGGCGAGATTAGCACCGTCGCTGAAACCTAATATACTTGCTTTACTGAGCTTTAGTTGCTCCATGACTTCGGCTAAGTCACCAGCTAAAAGTCGAAAATTAAGTTCATTGGCTTTGTTATCAGAACGGCCGTGACCGCGGGTGTCAAGCACGATGCAGTCAAAATAAGCAGCAAAAAAAGGAATTTGCTCTTTGAAGTAGCGCCCACTGCTGTTATTACCATGTAAAAAAATTAAAGGCTTCCCTGCACCGTAGCGCTCATAATAAAGCTTTGTTTGATCGTTTAAAAAAATATAGCCGTTTGTCATGGACATCCCCTCAATTTCATTATAACGATTGTTTAACATTCTGAACAATGATACGGGTAACAATGAACAAACAATACTGTAAGTTAGCGGCACGAAATCTTTTGTTTTTCTAAAATTATTCCAAAGAATCTAGTTAGACATAGTCACAGGAATTTAGAAATAGTAGTATAGAAAAATACTCAGAAGATTTGGATGGTTTATATGTTTAAAAAGATTAGCAAGTTCTTATTGAAAATTATCGTTTTGATCGTTTTAATCGGTGTCATGGTGACAGGATATCGCAATTATCAAATACTAAAACGGGTGCATCAATATGATGCTATCGTGGCACAAACAGTAAAAAAATATCAAATTCAAGATCAAAAACAATTGGCACAAGCAATTATTTTTACAGAGTCAAAAGGTCGGGGCTCTGATATTATGCAAAGCTCTGAAAGCAGTTATGGCCAGCAAAATAAAATTGCCACTTCTGATGAAAGCATTGACGCAGGAGTAAATTTTCTGGCACAAGCTATTAAAAAGGCAAAAGATGCCGATTGTGACATTTGGACGGCGGTTCAGGCTTATAACTTTGGTCTCGACTATGTTGATTACGTTGCAAAAAATGGTGGTAAAAATACATTAAAGTTGGCGGAAAGCTATTCTAAAAATGTTTTGTCACCAATTTTAGGGAATGAAGAGCAAACAAAATATCGCTATTGGGGACTGCAGTCTATTTTTTACAATGGAGGATTTTTATATCACAATGGCGGCAATTTATTTTATGCTGACGTAGTAAAGATGAATGAAAAGAAAATCAATTGGACAAACTTTCTATTTTAACTTGCAAGCCAAGGCAAGTATGCTAAACTTTAAAAGGGAATTTTCATTAGCTATGTTGTTTAATTTGAATTTATGATGAGGAGTGTTTAGTTGTAATGGAAAAATCAATGTCAAAAGAGGCGAAAACCAAAGATTGGCTATTGCGTTTTGTCAAAGGGATGTTTATTGGCTCTGGCTTTATTTTACCTGGGGTTTCTGGCGGAGCGTTAGCA
The DNA here is from genome assembly GCF_029983095.1 of Enterococcus montenegrensis. Lineage (NCBI taxonomy): Bacteria > Bacillati > Bacillota > Bacilli > Lactobacillales > Enterococcaceae > Enterococcus > Enterococcus montenegrensis. Next base: position 1,693,872 of record NZ_CP120467.1, on the reverse strand, counting down.
GCGATTTTTGGTATTTATGAACGGATTATTTCTTTTTTAGCTCATATTACCCGTAACTTTAAAGAAAATGTTTTGTTTTTTATCCCAGTTGGACTAGGCGGTGTTACGGGAGTATTCTTGTTATCTTTTGTCGTTAGTTTTTTACTGGGAACTTATGAAACAATTATTTTATGGTTTTTTGTAGGCTGTATCATTGGAACTGTACCGGCTTTATGGCAAGAAGCAGGAAAAAAAGGGCGGAGTACGCGAGAAATTATCATCTTAGCAGTCAGCTTTGTTTTGGGCTTTTTGTTCTTATGGAAAGGTTCTGGCTTATTCTTACATGTGGATCAAAACTTTTTCACCTGGGTTATTGCTGGTGGCTTAATTGGTCTGGGAATGATCGTGCCTGGGCTTAGTCCTTCTAACTTTTTAGTTTATATGGGAATGTATAAGGCTATGTCTGACGGCATTAAAGATTTGAATTTCAGTGTGATTATTCCAATTGGCATTGGTGGGATTGTGACCGTTTTAGGCTTATCAAAAGTAATGGATTATATTTTTAGTAAAGCGTATCCGCAATTATTCCATTTTATTTTAGGAATTGTTTTTGCTTCAACCGTGATGATTGTCCCAACAAATTACAGTGGTTTTAATCTCGGTAGTTATGCAGGCTGCTTTGTCTTGTGTGTGTTAGGTATATTATTAGGAGCTTGGATGAGTAAACTAGAAGATCAATACAAATAAAATGTATTTGAACATTCAAATATGAAAGATTTACAAATTATTTTTTTGCAACCACTATTTTTTTGCTTTTTTCAATTACGACACTTTGGGGCGTAACACTTGAAAAACAATAAGAATATGTTAGAATATAGTTTGTATTATTGGGTCTTTTTTGAAGTCGCGCTGATTTTTAATTAGTGCGATTTTTTACCGATAACAATTATTTAATAATTTGCAGGCTGGAGGTGAGTGAAGTGGCAAGAATACCTCAGAATGTAATTGATGAGATTCGTGAAAAAAGCAATATCGTCGAAGTCATCGGCCAATACGTTCAGCTTAAAAAAGCCGGCAAAAACTATGTAGGCTTATGTCCTTTTCACGAAGAAAAAACACCTTCTTTTTCTGTTGCTGAAGATAAGCAGATTTTCCATTGTTTTGGTTGTGGTCGTGGCGGCAATGTTTTTGGTTTTGTGGAAGAATTGGAAGGGTTAACTTTTCCAGAAGCAGTGGCTAAGGTGGCTGAGATTGAACAAATTCCTTTTGCCCCTGAGTACAAAATTGATACGCAAGCACACACGCTAAACTCGCCGCAGCAAGGGCTAATTAAGCTCCACGAAAAAGCAAAAGAAGTATATCATCATATGTTGGTAAATACTGCTGCTGGACAAGCTGCGCTAGATTATTTGTTAAACCGCGGCTTAACAGAAGAGCTGATTGCAGAATTTGAGATTGGCTTTGCTCCAAATGAAAGACAGTTTTTACGGCAAGTTTTTGCAAACGAGAAAGTTGAAACTGCACTTCTAGCACAGACAGGACTTTTTGTTGAGCGGGAAAATGGAGAATTGGCTGATCGTTTTTACCAGCGGATTATGTTCCCAATCCATGATGCAAAGGGTAAGACAATTGGTTTTTCCGGCAGAATTTTAACAACAGAAGAATTCAAAGGAGAAAATCAACCGAAATATTTGAACTCGCCGGAAACTGAATTATTCAACAAACGGCAAGTACTCTTTAACTTTGATAAAGCCAGACCAACTATTCGTAAAGAAAATACGGTGTTTTTATTTGAAGGGTTTATGGATGTTATCGCGGCATGGCAGTCTGGTGTGAAAAACGGAATTGCCAGCATGGGAACGAGTTTAACTAGTCAGCAAATCGCTGCAATTGAACGCGTTGCTGGTGAAATTGTCATTAGCTATGATGGAGATAAAGCAGGATTAGCTGCTACTGATCGTGCGATTGGCTTATTGGCTGAACACAGTAATTTGGATTTGGCAATTTTACAATTACCAGAAAAACTCGATCCAGATGAATATGTAAGAAAATATGGTAGTGCGGCGTTTTATGATTTGGCGTATCACGGGCGTGAGACGGTTTTTGGTTTTAAAATGGCCTACTTGCGCCAAAATCGCAATTTAGGTAATGAAAAGGAACAATTGGATTATGTTACGGAGCTGTTGCAAGAATTGGCAAAAGTCGATTCTTTGTTAGCACAAGATCGTTATTTAACCCAAATTGCAATGGAGTTTCATTTGAGTCGTGAAACATTGCAACAACAACTAAGTGAATTTAAACAAGCGCGTCGGCAAGCAGAAAAAAAGCCAACCCAACAAAAGGCTGACTATGAACAAGTAAGTCATGATGTGAGTGGCGACTCATCAAGCACTGTGCTGCCTCAGACACCAAAACGGACGTTAACACAGGTGGAACGTGGTGAGCAGTTGGTTTTATATCGACTTTTCAACGACAGTTCATTACTGGCACGCCTACAGCAAGCGCAATTAGTTTTTATTCACGACGAGTACCAAACAATTTATTTTATGTATGAAAACTTTATTGAGAGTTTTGGTAGTTTTTCGCTGCCGGATTTTCTCGATTATTTGACGGAGACGTCAATAAAAAATAAAGTGATTGAAATTGCCTATCTCACTGTGCCACAAGATTCTTCAGAAGAAGAAATAAAAAGCATTTTGCATTTATTCCAAAAGGCGCGCATTGCTGAAAAAATTAATCAAAAGAAATTTCTGCAGCAAGAAGCAAGTCAATTGGGCAATATGCAACAGGCATTGGAGTTGGCAGTTGAAATAATAGATTTAACAAAAAAATTGCAGCAAGCTTAACTACACAAAGGGGGCCTTCTTTTCATGGCAAAAGAACAAAACACAGAATATGATAAAGCGGTAAATGCTTTTATCAAAGAAAATAAACCCAATGGCCAAGTCGTATACGACGAGTTGTCCAATAAATTGGCCACACCTTTTTCATTAGATGCTGATGCAATGGACAAATTAATCCAAAAAGTCGAAGATGCTGGTATCAGTGTTGTTGATGAGAATGGTGAACCGTCTGTTCACAGCTTAAAGAGCAATGAAAAAAAAGCAGAAGCAGCTAAACAAGAAGATTTATCTGCCCCGACAGGCGTTAAAATCAACGATCCTGTGCGGATGTATCTAAAAGAAATTGGCCGGGTTCCGCTTTTAACAGCTGAAGAAGAGGTTGAACTAGCTTTAAAAATTGAAGAAGGCGATCAAGAAGCAAAACAACGCTTGGCAGAGGCTAATTTGCGTTTAGTTGTTTCGATTGCAAAACGATATGTTGGGCGCGGAATGCAATTTTTGGATTTAATTCAAGAGGGCAATATGGGCTTGATGAAAGCCGTTGAAAAATTTGATTATCGTAAAGGCTTCAAATTTTCAACATATGCGACGTGGTGGATTCGTCAAGCAATTACACGGGCTATCGCTGACCAAGCCCGGACGATTCGTATTCCTGTGCACATGGTTGAAACTATCAATAAATTAATTCGAATTCAGCGACAATTGCTACAAGATTTAGGTCGGGAACCAACGCCTGAAGAAATCGGAGCTGAAATGGATTTGCCAACTGAAAAAGTTCGCGAAATTTTAAAAATTGCACAAGAACCAGTTTCATTGGAAACGCCAATTGGTGAAGAAGATGATTCACATTTGGGTGATTTTATTGAAGACCAAGAAGCAACAAGTCCTGCTGAACATGCAGCTTATGAATTATTAAAAGAACAACTTGAAGATGTTTTGGATACTTTAACAGACCGAGAAGAAAATGTCTTACGTCTCCGGTTTGGTCTTGATGATGGACGTACTAGAACCCTTGAGGAAGTCGGAAAAGTCTTTGGTGTTACCAGAGAACGGATTCGCCAAATCGAGGCAAAAGCACTACGAAAATTGCGCCATCCATCTCGTTCTAAACAATTAAAAGATTTCTTAGAATAAAAAAACTGTTGCGCTATAAAAATGGCGCAACAGTTTTTTTATGCGGCTAATTTTTAGTAAACGTTTTGCACCTGTAATTTTCTTAATAAAATCCTAACTTCCTATCCTAAGCCGAAACGTTTATAATAGACTAGATAGTCTGGCAGTTTTTTAGCTGGCTAATGTGAAATCAAAGTTTTATGCAGAAAGGAAGCAAGAAAAACAGTGATTAACAAATGTCCCCACTGTGGGTTTGAACCTCTTGAGGGTAAAATGGTTTGTCCGCGTTGTGGTGAAGAAATAAAAGAAAATATTGCCGGGAAACTTGCAACGATTAAAGAAAACAATCGCGAAAATAATGATTCCGTTAAATGGTCGGATTTTAAAGATGTTTCAATTGGTTCAGTGATGGAAGAGTCTTTAAATGAAGCGACAAAAGAAGATGATTTGGCTGATGTGAATCCAATTTTAGCTGATTATATTAAAAAGCATAAAGATGACTATGAAGAAGACGAGTCGACACCAGCAGTTAAACAAACCAAAGCTGAAGATAAAGACGAGAAAATTATAGCGGGCAACGAAGAGGCTAAAGAAGAGTTATCTAACTTTCAGTCAAAGAATGAAGAAATTGACGAAAGTAAAAAGGATTCCAGAACGTACGAAAAAGACACTGCCGCCAGTGAAGAGCTAAATGAGGAACAAAGTGAAGCACCAAGTGAAGCGCTAAACGAAGAGCCAAGTGAAGAATCGCAAAAAGAAGCAAAAACAATAAGTGAAACGACGGTGTCAAAAGCGGCTTCAGTCACAAAGAAGACAACTACAGCTACAGATGAAATAAAAGTTGCCACAAGCAAAGGCGAAGAAACTGAAGCTGACCATATGCTGCCAAAATCAACTTTACCAACAAAAGAGCAAACAGATGTAGACCAGGATAAAAAAGAAGACGCCGTTTTACCATCTGAAGCAAGCAAAATACCTAAGGAAACTGAAAAAAATGAAATTGATCCTGCGGCACTTAATGATAATAACAAGCCAACAACGTCTAAAGCACCGAAAAAGAAATGGCCATATGTTCTTTTAGCCGCAGTACTTGTCTTAGGTGGAGGAGTTGGCTATTATGGTTATGATCAAAGTGTAAAAGCTACGGCGCAAAAAGAGCAACAACAAATTGAAAAACAAGAAACAGTTATCCAAAACCAACTGGCTGACTTTTATACTGATAAGCAGCAACAATTTGTTAAAGCGGATAAAACAAGTGATGAACTAACGGATTTAACCGCGCAAGTTAAAGAGTTAACACAAAAAGCTAGCAATACTGAAACGAAAGATCGCGCTCACCATTTAACCAATGAAATTGGCCGTATCAAAGAAAAAATTGCCACTGTTACACGTGTAAATAATCTGTTTGAAAGTCCGATTATAAGTGGTGACCAAGTGAAAAAAGATATCGCAATCAAAGGTGACGCAATAAATGTTGAAGTATTAACTGCAGAAGATGAATTTGCAAAAACAATCAACGGCGTGATTAGTGAAGCTAAGTCTCAGTTTAATGATTTAACAAGCGCCCAAAAAGCCGTGGCTGTTGTGTATGCAGACAATAAGGTTAAAGATAAAGCGACGCGCACACAATATCAAGCTGCCCAAAAAGCAGTAGCAAAACTGGTCGACGGCAATCAAAAACAAACTTTAGTAGCTAATTTAAAAAAAGTTGATGCGAAATTAGGCAAGGAAGAAGCAGCTGCGGCTAAGAAAAAGCAAGAGCAAGCAGAAGCAGAAGCTGCTGCTAATGCCGCCAAAAAAGCGCAGAGTACTACTAGCAGCCAAAATTCACAAGCAGGTAGTTTACCAGCAGAAGCATCACCAAATATGCGCCCCAATACAGACAATGCACCAATTATGGCCACAAATCCAAGTGCCGTAGCAGATAGTGCAAATCCTGCCTGGGTCTGGAATTCTGGTATCCAAGAAAAAGTTATTCAAACCTGTATTGATCGAGGTTATATTGTTGCTGGTGGTTATTATTTAGAACCTGTTACGATTGAAAATGGCGAAGGGTATTATAACTTGTATGCTACTAATACGCAGTCTTCTTTACTAAAAGGAATTTCGGCAAAAGCTTTACCATATTACATTGTCACAATTAATTGTAAAACAGGTTATTTCCGTGGTAACGGCAATGACCATACCATTCGATAGTAAAAAAACGAATATTATTTATTTTCTGATAATTGCTTGTCTTGCCCTCTTTTTTTCGTTATGATTAAAAGCAAACGAAAAGAAGGGGGCATTTTTGTGGAAGAAGTACAGCGTTACGAAAGCTTTTCAGATGGTGTGAAAGCTTGTGTGCCCACAATGTTAGGCTATATTGGAATTGGTTTTGCTGCAGGTGTTGTGGAAAAAGGTGTGGGACTTTCCCTTTTAGAAATTTTATTGTTATCGTTATTTGTTTATGCAGGTAGCGGTCAATTTATTATTTGTGGTTTATTAGCAATTCAAGCGCCGATTTCGACTATTATTTTAACGGTCTTTTTAGTTAATTCGCGGCATTTTTTGATGAGTTTATCTGTAACTAGCTATTTTAAACCCTACTCAATTTTAAATAATATCGGCATTGGTACACTTTTAACTGACGAATCTTATGGTGTTTTAACAACAGCGCTGCAAGAAAAACGACCGTTGACTGCAAAATGGATGCACGGACTAAATGTTGCTGCCTATTTGACTTGGACTTTAGCCAATGTGTGCGGAGGCCTTTTAGGTCAATTTATTCCTGATCCAAATCGATTTGGCTTGGATTTTGCATTAACCGCGATGTTTTTAGGATTATGTTTATTTCAAATTGAGTTACCATTAAAAAAAAGAACGAAACAAACACTACAAGTGCTTGCTAGTGTCGTTATCGCCTTAGTTTTATTTATGCGGTTTACTTCGGCTGAAATTGCAGTAATTGCGGCAACTTTGATTGGTTGTTTAGTAGGGACGGTGACTCATGATGCTTAATTTGAATATCTTGATTTTAATTTTAGGCTGTAGCATCGTCACTTGGATCCCACGAATTCTACCTTTTGCCTTTGCGCAAAAATTGAAATTTCCTCCTAGAGCGGAAATATTTTTATCGTATTTACCCCTTTGCATTTTATTTGCCCTTTTAATACAGAGTCTGCTGAACTTTAGATCAGGAAATTGGCCTACTATTAAAGGACCAGAAGTACTTGCCAGCATCCCTGCTTTAATGGTAGGTTACTATACGAAGGACTTAATGAAAATTGTGATTGTCGGCATTGTAGCGATTGCTTTAATCCGGCTAGTCATCTAGTTAGGCGCATGTGCGCAACAAGGAGAAAAAAATTATGAATGAATTATTAGCTACTATTATTAGTGGAATGGTAACAGATGAAAACGAAACGGCCTATTTTGTCCAAAAAAACGGTGTGACGTTTCGTTTACCAAAAAGTGAAGGGGAGCACCAATTAGGCGAAAGTGTCACTGGTTTTGCTTATCAAAATCAACGGCATGAAAATGCTTTAACAACCAATATTCCGAAAAGTCGTAAAGGACACTATGCCTTTGCAACGGTTATTGCCACTAGACGAGACTTAGGTGTCTTTGTAGATATTGGTTTACCAGACAAAGAAGTTGCGGTTTCTTTAGATGAATTACCAACACTAACGGAATTATGGCCTAAAAAAGGTGATCGTTTGCTTGTCGCTTTACGCGTCGATCAAAAAGACCGTATTTGGGGTACGCTGGCAGAAGAAAAAGTTTTTCGCTCTATGAGTAAAAAGGGCAAGGAAGAACAAAAAAATCAAAATATTACCGGGACCGTTTTTCGCTTGAAAATTGCTGGAACGTATCTTTTAACAGAAGATTTTTATCTTGGCTTTATTCATCCTAGCGAGCGGTACCAAGAACCACGCTTAGGAGAAATCGTCTCAGGACGCGTCATTGGAGTGAGACCAGATGGTGTATTGAATGTTTCTCTTAAACCACGGGCCTATGAGGCAATTAGTGATGATGCAGAAATGTTATTGGCGTATTTGCGTCGTGCTAAAGAAAATAAAATGCCGTATACCGACAAATCTGATCCCCAAAGCATTCAAGAGATGTTTGGGATTAGTAAAGGACAATTTAAACGGGCGATGGGACATTTGCTAAAAGCAAAATTAGTGATGCAAAAAGATGGATTTACCTATCTAATTGAGAAAACAGACCTTGTATAATTCTTGCTTTTTCCTTATAATAAGTATAATCTAGGGTTTGTAATTAAAGGCTAGTTTAGAATTATTATAAAGAAGGTTGCGGAGGATATATGGATACAACAACTACAATGAAAAAAGTGAAACAACAACTTCACGAAGCCGGATTCAAATTAACTCCGCAGCGAGAAGCAACGTTGTTAGTTTTATTAGAAAATGAAAAAGATCATCTCTCTGCTGAAGAAGTGTTCTTTTTTGTAAAACGAAAAAGTCCTGAAATTGGCTTAGCTACTGTTTATCGCACTTTAGAAATTTTAACAGAATTACACGTGGTGGATAAGGTTAGCTTTAATGATGGTGTTTCGCGCTATGATTTAAGAAAAGAAGGAGCACAACATTTTCATCATCACTTGTTGTGTATTGAATGTGGCAATATTGAGGAAATTGAAGAAGATTTATTAGGTGACGTGGAAGAAATAGTCGAAAATAAATATCATTTTGTTGTCAAAGATCATCGTTTAACTTTTCATGGATTATGTCAAAATTGTCAAAAAAAATAAAGTTATGCCAGAGTCAATTGAAGGCTTTGGCGTAGCTTATTTTTTTATCTGTTATAAATGGGTTTCATTTGGTATGATGATAAAGGTGCAATTGAAGAAGGCAAGGGAGAATTATGCAAGAACAAATTACAGATTATTTACATTATTTGACAATTGAAAGAGGTCTGTCTGAAAATACAAAGAAAAGTTATCAACGAGATCTTTTACAATACCTCTCTTTTTTAGAAAAACAAAAGATAACTGACTGGCAAGAAGTCGATCGTTTTACAGTTGTTAGTTTTTTACAGGAACTAAAAGAAGGCGGAAAATCTAGTGCAACGATTGCTCGAATGATTACGAGTTTACGACGATTTCACCAGTTTTTACGGCAAGAACGCATTACAGATCATGATCCCATGCAACATATTGATTCTCCTAAAAAACAGCAAAAATTGCCAGATACATTAAGTTTAGGCGAAGTTGAACAATTGCTTGGCACACCTGATACCAAAGAAACATTGGGCTTAAGAGATCGAGCAATTTTAGAAGTGATGTATGCAACGGGCTTACGGGTCAGTGAATTGATTAATTTAAAATTAAACGATGTCCACTTAGAAATGGGATTGTTGCAAACTTTGGGCAAAGGCGATAAGGAGCGGATTGTACCTTTGGGTGATATCGCTATAAAATGGGTGCGTCGTTATCTCGCTGATGCCAGACCTTATTTGACTCGTAAAAATCCAGCAGAATCCCATCTATTTGTGAATAATCATGGTAGTGGACTTAGTCGGCAGGGAATTTGGAAAAATTTAAAGGCGATTGTACAAAAAGCCGGTATTTATAAAACGGTAACGCCTCATACATTACGCCACAGTTTTGCTACCCATCTGCTAGAAAATGGTGCTGATTTAAGAACGGTGCAAGAACTATTAGGTCATGCCGATATTTCCACAACCCAAATTTATACCCATATTACAAAAAAACGCATGACGGATGTCTATAAGCAATATTTCCCGCGTGCATAAAAGTTGGTGAATTATGAGTGAGATTAATGTTAAACTGGATGTTTTCGAAGGTCCATTGGATTTATTGCTGCATTTGATTCAAAAATTGGAAATTGATATTTACGATATTCCCATTGCAGCAATTACAGAGCAATATATGCAATACATTCATGCCATGCAGACTTTAGAGTTAGAAGTTGCGGGGGATTATCTGGTTATGGCAGCAACCCTTATGGCAATTAAGTCCAAAATGCTTTTGCCTAAACAGGAATTTGTGGCAGAAGAAGATGCTTATGAAGAAGATCCAAGGGAAGTTTTGGTCAGCCAACTACTGGAATACCGCAAATTTAAATATGCAGCTGAAATCTTGTCAGATAAAGCCAAAGAACGCAGCGATTACTTTACCAAAGAACCTATGGATGTGGACGAGTATAAAGAGGATAGCCCACTTTTACCTGCGAATCAATTAAATACCATCGATTTGTTTTTGGCTTTTCATAATATGCTGGAAAAAAAGAAAAAGCGTCAGGTAATCGAAACGACTATTACTTCTGATGAAACCACCATTGAAGACAAGATGTCTGTTATAAAAATTGGATTGGCAAATTTAAAACCTCACGAGGGGAAAAATTTGGCTGATTTTTTACAAAACTATACAAAAAGTGAAGTTGTCACTACCTTTTTAGCGTTATTGGAACTGATGAAAAATGGAAGTGTGGCAATTGTTCAATCAGAAAACTATGGTGAAATTACCTTATATGCAACAGGAGAAAAAGATGAAGATCAGTGATTTAGAAGCGATTTTATTCGTAGTTGGAGACGAAGGAATTGGCTTAGAAGAATTAAGCTACTTATTAAATACCAAAACAGCAGAAACTTATGAAATGATTCAATTATTGCAAGGGCGCTATGACGAAGATGAAAACTCCGCATTGCATATTTTAGAAGTAGGGAATCATTTTGTTTTAACGACAAAAAAGAAATTTGCTCCGTTGCTAAAAAAATATGCGCAATCGCCTCTGTCAAATACCTTATCGCAAGCTGCGCTTGAAACGCTTGCAATTATTGCTTATAAACAGCCCCTCACTAGAATGGAAGTCGATGAGATTCGCGGCGTTCAATCTAGCGGCTCTGTTCAAAAATTAGTCGCCCGACAATTGATTGAAGAAAAAGGCCGAGTTAATGGACCAGGACGGGCAATTTTATATGGAACAACCGATTATTTCATGGACTACTTTGGTCTTAAAACATTAGGTGAATTGCCGGATATAGAAGCGATGGAAGACGAATTAACAGAAGATGTCCCGATGGATTTATTTTTTGATCGTTTCAAGGAAACAGAAAATGGAGGACAAGAATGATGGAGAGACTACAAAAAGTAATTGCCCATGCAGGCATTGCATCACGCCGTAAAGCAGAGGAATTAATCACGCAAAAAAGAGTCAAAGTTAATGGCACAACGGTAACAGAACTAGGAATTAAAGTCAGTCCCAAAGATCAAATTGAAGTAGATAACGTTCCAATTAATCAAGAAGAACCTGTTTATTTTATGTTTTATAAACCTCGTGGAGTCATATCTGCGGTTAGTGATGATAAAGGACGCAAAGTGGTAACGGACTACTTTATGGGAATTTCTGAACGAATTTATCCGGTCGGTCGTCTGGATTATGATACGTCAGGATTATTATTATTAACAAATGATGGTGCGTTTGCCCAAAAACTAACTCACCCCAAACACGAAGTCGATAAAGTTTATGTGGCTAAAGTAAAAGGCGTGCCAGAAAAACAACAATTACGGCCATTAAGTCGCGGCTTGTATTTTGAAGGTGTCAAATATGCGCCAGCACGCTATGATGTTTTATCTGCTGATACAAAGGCACAAACCTCAATTATTCAACTAACGATCCACGAAGGTCGCAATCATCAAGTTAAAAAAATGTTGCAAGCAGTAGGTCTACCTGTGCAAAAGTTGAAGCGGGAAAAATATGGCAATTTAACCTTAGAAAACTTACGCCCCGGGGAATATCGTCCTTTGCACAAAAAAGAGGTTAGCCAACTTTTAAATTTAGCCAAGAATTAATACTTGTAATTTTTCTCTTTTCTTATATAATGTAAGTGTAATTAAATACAAGGTTCGTCTTCAGGGGCAGGGTGTGATTCCCGACCGGTGGTAATAGTCCACGAACTGCATTAAGTTGCGGTTGAATCGGTGTAATTCCGATACCGACAGTATAGTCTGGATAAAGAAGATAGGGCTTATTTGAAGTAGCTTATTTCAGATAACTCTAACTCTATTTTCCCTGCATGGAAAATAGAGTTTTTTTATTGGAAAAGTTATTTCAAAAGGTTCGATTGAAGATGGGTCCTTACCTAGGAGGATTTCAATGAAGAACACAAAGGTACAAAAAATGGTGGCTGTCGCATTATTTGCGGCAATGGGAGTTATTTTACAGTATGTTGCGTTTCCACTTTTACCGGCTTTCTCTTTTATGAAAGTTGACTTTAGCGATATACCCGTAATGTTGAGCATGTTTTTATTCGGGCCGATGGCAGGGATTGCGACAGCTTTTATCCGTTCCTTATTACACCTACTTACAACCGGCTTAGAGTTGAGTAATTTAATTGGCGATGCTGCAAGCTTTTTTGCTAGTGTACTCTTTACTTTACCAATGTATTATTTCTTTAACGGGAATAAAAATGGTAATAAAAAAATTGCCAGAAAAGTTTTAGGGGTAACAAGTGGCGTTTTAGCTATGACGATTTTCATGAGTATTGCTAACTATTTTGTTATCACACCTGTCTATTTAAATGTACTAGGTCTGACAGCTGATAAAATGTTAGGCATGTCACTGGCTCAATACGTTGCAATTGGGGTTGTACCCTTTAATTTATTAAAAGGTGTGATTGTCAGTGCAACATTCTTAGTCATTTACACCAAATTGCTTCCATTTTTAGAGCAAAAACGACGTAAACAGCAACACATTGGTTAAAATTAAAAAGATGGCACAAATGTTGAGCAGACATTTGTGCCATCTTTTTTGATAAGAATTTTTTAGCAATCGGTCAATCACTATCTCAAAACGTATCCTTCAAAAATAAAAAAACTTTTAAGAAATTAACAGTGGCTAAAAAACTTCCCACAAATTTAACTTATTGCGGAAATTTGTGTGTTTTGTGCCCAAATTTTCTAGCTAACTAGGATTATTAAAATACGAAATCTTTAATTCAAAAAAACATTGCTTTTTTTTAATGAAATAAAATACAAAAAGAAGCAAAATGATAAATCGTTTTCATCTCGTTGGGTTTTTATATGCAATGAATTGTATAATAATCAAAAAGGTATTGTATAAAGAGAAATCCATCACGTTTTCAAGTAGGCATTTTTCATATTAGTAAAAAAATCTAGCGTTACAATTATTGTAGGAGTGGAACAAAGACCGTGGCAATCCGTTCTACTTACAAATTCGTACACTATAAAATGAATATGCATAATAACAAAAAGAAAAAGACGATAAAAAAACTTGTGTAATTATTTCCCAGATCGTCTTATCTTTGATAAAATAACTATGTAATCTATTTTATAGTTACAATATAGAAAAGAGAGGAAGAGAAAAAATGGAAAATACGCAAACGAAGAAAAAATTCCAGATGCCTTCAGCGTACACGGTATTATTCATTATCATTGCATTCATCGCCATTTTGACTTGGTTCATTCCAGCCGGTCATTATAAAGTGGACGATGCTGGTAACATTTTAGCAGGAACCTATGAACGGGTTGCTCAAAATCCACAAGGGTTCTACGATGTTATGATGGCACCAGTTTTAGGGATGTTAGGTTCTGATACAACAGATCCAGCTATCTCGATTTCATTTTTCATCTTAATCGTTGGGGGATTTCTTGGAATCGTTAACAAAACCGGCGCATTAGATGCAGGTATCGGCTCAATCGTAAAACGCTTTAAAGGCCGTGAAAAGAACTTAATCTTTATCTTATTACCAATTTTTGCTTTGGGCGGTTCAACTTATGGGATGGCCGAAGAAACAATTCCGTTTTATTCATTACTGATTCCAGTTATGATGGCGGTTGGTTTTGACTCTATCGTTGCTGTATCAATCGTGCTAATTGGTTCTCAAGTTGGCTGTTTAGCATCAACAGTTAACCCATTTGCCACAGGGGTTGCCTCTGATGCAGTTGGTATTTCAATGGCAGACGGTATGTTATTACGTATTATCATGTGGGTTGTCTTGGTGGGTATTTCAATTGCTTACGTTTATCGTTATGCAGCAAAAATTGAAAAAGATCCAACGCAATCAATCGTTTACAGCCAAAGAGAAGAAGACGCAAAACATTTCGATATTGAAGCAATTAACCGTCAAGAAGGCGTAACGAAAAAACAACGTAACGTAAATATCTTGTTTATCTTGACATTCTTCTTGATGATTTTGAGTTTAATTCCTTGGGAAGAATTTGGGATTAATATTTTTGCCAACTTTACTAAATGGTTATCCGGTCTTCCAGGTTTAGGCATGGTGTTAGGAAAAGATATGCTACCATTTGGTCAATGGTACTTCCCAGAAATTACAATGTTATTCTTATTGATGTCAATTATTGTTGCAATTGTTTACGGCTTTAAAGAATCAGACTTTATTTCTGAATTTTTAACAGGTGCTTCTGATTTAATCGGGGTTGCCATCGTCGTAGCTGTTGCCCGTGGTATTCAAGTTGTGATGAACAACGGGATGATCACCGATACCATCTTAAACTGGGGTGAAAAAGGACTTTCAGGTCTTTCATCTATTGTCTTTATCATCTTGACATTTATTTTCTACATTCCAATGTCATTTTTAATTCCATCAACATCTGGTCTTGCCGCAGCAACAATGGGTATTATTGGACCAATGGGCGAATTTGCTGGTGTTGGTAAAGATTTAGTTATCACAGCTTACCAATCAGCTTCAGGTTTGGTAAACTTAATTACACCAACTTCTGCTATTGTTATGGGTGCTGTTGCGATTGCCCGCATTGATATTGGTAAATGGTGGAAATACATCACCAAATTAATTGCCATTTTATTTGTGGCAATTTGTATCTTGCTTGCAATTGGGACAATACTATAAGATAGACAAATTTTCATAATTTGGCTAAGATGAAGTTAACTTTATATCTATAACTGAGTTTCTCAGTTTTAAAAAGAGAGTTTCGGTTATTCTTGAAGCTCTCTTTTTCTTATTTTTGGTAATTTGTAAAAAAGTTATGCAACTTTACTTTTTTACTTTTAAAATTTAGGAGGTAGTACAATGAAACAATTCGTTACCCAAAAGCATCACGAAGAAGCAGTCGAAGCATTAAAAAAATTAATCCAGGTTCCTTCAGTTTTAGATGAATCTGACAGTGGTGAAGGCCATCCATTCGGGAAAAACGTAGTGAAAGCTTTAGATCAAGTTTTAGAAATTTGTGATAGCATTGGTTTTCGGACGTTTAAAGATCCAGAAGGTTACTATGCCTATGCTGAAGTCGGTCAAGGAGACGATTTATTTGCGATTTTATGTCACATGGATGTAGTGCCAGCCGCCGAACAAAAAGGTTGGAATACTGACCCGTTTGATCCAGTCATTAAAGATGGTATTATCTACGGTCGCGGTTCCCAAGATGATAAAGGTCCTTCAATGGCTGCGTTATATGCTGTTAAAGCATTAATGGATGATGGTGTTGAATTTAACCAACGCATTCGTTTTATCTTTGGTTCTGATGAAGAAAACTTATGGCGTTGTATGGAAAAATATAACGAAAAAGAAGAAAGTGCAACAGCTGGAATCGCGCCAGACCACAGCTTCCCGTTAACATTTGCTGAAAAAGGTTTGCTACAAGCTTATCTTGTTGGCCCAGGAACGGATAAAATTGCTGTTAATGCTGGTGGTGCGCTAAACGTTGTACCAGATACAGCCCCTTATGAAGGTGAACACGTAAATGCAGTCAAAGCTGCTTTAGACAAATTAGGCTTCCCGTATGAAATGGAAGGGGAGACAGTTGTTGTTCAAGGTAAGAGCGTTCACGCAAAAGACGCACCAGAAGGAATTAACGCAATTACGCGTTTAGCTATGGCATTAAGTGAAGTGGTCGACTTTGCTCCTTTGAATTTCTTAGGCAAACTAGTTAAGGAAAATGCAACAGGTGAAAATGTTGTTGGTAAAACACAAGATGCGCAATCAGGTGAGTTGACAATGAACTTTGCCAGTTTAGTTATTTCGCCAAAAGAAACTAAAATTGGTGTAGATATGCGCTTACCAGTAACAGTTAAAAAAGAAGAATTAGAAGAAAAAATTGCAGCAAAAGTGAAGGAATACGATTTGACTTATCAAGAATTTGATTGGTTAGATTCTTTATATGTCCCTCAAGATTCTACTTTAGTCAAAACATTATTAGCAACTTACCGGGAAATGACAGGGGATATGACAGAGCCTGAAATTTCTGGTGGTGCAACTTTTGCCCGCACAATGAAAAATTGTGTAGCTTATGGTGCAATGTTTGAAGACACACCAGACTTTATGCACCAAGCCAATGAACAATGGGAATTAGACCAAATGTACAAAGCAATGGACATTTACGCTGAATCTATTTATCGTTTATGTGTAAAATAGTTTCACACAGCTCTAAACGAAAAAATTAACACAAATACCCAAACGCAATGATCTTATTACTGACAGTTTTATAACTGTGAGATAAGGACAATCTTGAGCGTTTGGGTATTTTATTTCGTTTTTTCTATTATTTTGTTTTTTTTCTGTTATTTCGTATGCTATTTAAAAGTAGTATTTTTAAAGTAATTTCAACTAGCGCGCTTTTTCTTTTTCAAGTAAAATTGCTCTGACAGGACATTTAGCAGCGGCTTTTTTTACTGCAGTGAGTTCTTTGGTACGTACAAACTGTTGGCTAGCTTCTGGTTCTTCTTTAAACAAAACGATACCTTCTTCATCGTAATCAAAAATATCGGGTGCATAAATTGCACAAAGACCACAGGCGATACAGCGTTCTGGGACAAGACGGCAAGTCGTCGTCATTTTTTCCACCAACTTTCAGGAGGATTTTTTATGAATCAATTTATTTTAGCCTTATTTTCAATGACTGACAAGTTAAAGACCAGTACGCTTTTTCATTTGCTAAAAGGCAAGCGAACATCAGCAATTATGAGTTATGCTTTTTTTACGAATTTATTACCTTTTTTAGGTTGCCAAGTAGATCTTTCTTTAAAAGTATTTGAAAATGCTATTGCCACGTTAGAAAATGAAGGATTGTTGGTTAAAAGTGAGGCTGCAACTTTTCGGATTACAGCCAAAGGACAAATCCAATTGAACCTTCAGTTAAGAGAAAGTTTACTTGAAGTGGATTATTTTAATTTTGGTCGCAGTGATGAAAATTGTTTTCGACTACTGGCTTACTTTATTCAACAGGTTTCAAAAGGGCAAGAAAATTTGCGCCCTTTAGAGACAAGTCCGTTATTTACACGTCCAGTTGCCCAACTCATCACACAGCAAAAAGCAAGTCCGGATATTTTATATGAAGAATTAGCGCAACTTTTTAATAAACTAACACAAGTTGCAGGCGATTTTTTAGCGCAACAATTTAGCGGGGCTACTGTTTTGGCTAAAACAGCTTATCAAATATTGCCAGACGAATATCAAAAGGAGCCCTGGAGTCAACTTTATCAGGCTAGTTGTCTGCACCCGTTATTAAAGGAAATAAAAAAAGCTCAGAAAAATGCGTTGTGTTATCAACTTTTAAAAGGTCTTTTACAACAGAATTATAACAAGAGCATGCTTTATACAAGACAACTCTTATTAGAAGAAAAATCAATTGGTGAAGTTGCACAGATTCGTGATTTAAAAGTCGGGACAATTTCTGACCATATTGTTGAATGGTCATTATACGAAGAAAGTTTTCCCTTTGAGCGCTTTATTTCAAAAGCCAGCCGGGAAAACTTAGATTTACTCGCTGCAAAAGAAGATGTATATGCCATGCGCTATAGTGCTGTAAATGAAAAATTTCCGTTGGATTTTATCGAGTTTCGTTTGTATCAAATTAAACAAAAGAGGGACGAAAATTATGATATTAGAGGATAGTCTAAAATACTATTTTGGCTTTACAACTTTTCGGCCTGGTCAAAAAGAAGTAATTACAGCACTATTAGCAAAAAAAGATGTTCTTGGCATTTTACCAACAGCAACTGGTAAAAGTTTGTGTTATCAGTTAGCCAGTTATTTAACCTCAGGGATGACAATTGTCGTGTCGCCGCTAATTGCACTAATGGAAGATCAAGTAAATCAAATACAGCCTAAATTAGGATCAGCGGTGGCTTTAAATAGTCAGTTGACAGCCGCAGAAAAAGAATTTGTCTTGCTTCATATAGCAGATTACAAGTTTTTATTTATTAGCCCTGAAATGCTATGGCAAAAAAAGGTTTTACAAGTATTAAAACGTCAAAAAATTGGCTTGTTTGTCATAGATGAGGCTCATTGTGTATCGCAATGGGGCATTGATTTTAGACCGGAGTATCGGCAATTAAATAAGGTCAAAGAATTTTTAGATAATCCCGTTACACTAGCGTTAACGGCAACGGCGACACCTTTTGTTCAAACCGATATTGCCCAACTTTTACTGGATAACGATTATCAGTTGGTAAAAAAATCAGTAGATCGAAAAAACATTCGTCTTTTTGTACAGCACACGCAAGAAAAATTGCCCGACTTAGAAAACTTATTAGAAAATATGCTCGGTCCGGGAATTATTTATTGCGCTACCAAAAAAACAGTAGAATTTCTTTATCAAAACTTAAAAGACAAATTTAATGTCGGCTTTTACCACGGTGGTTTAAATGGGAGTGAAAGAAGTCGCTTACAGTTGCAATTTCAAAGTAACCAACTTGATATCTTAATTGCGACTAATGCATTTGGAATGGGGATTGACAAAGGGGATATTCGTTTTGTTATCCATTTTGATCTACCTGACAGTATTGAAAACTATGTACAAGAAATCGGCCGCGCAGGACGGGATGGCAAGATAAGCCAGGCAATATTACTTTATCAAAAAAATGATGAAAAAATTCATCATTACTTCAAACAAATGCGCCAAGATGAACGTAGTGGTTTCCAACAATTGTTAAATGAACGCTCGGAAATAAATAGCGAACTACAAAGAAAGTGGCTTGATTTGAGTCAGAGTATAGGTTCTAACGAAGTGTTACAAGCGCTAAAAGTAAATGAGCAGGTGAAAAGTGATAAATTAGCTCAAATGCTAGCTTATATTCAAACGACTACTTGTCGCCGCGCTTTTATCTTAGATAATTTTGCTGAAAGTTTGCAACAAAAGCCGCCTGAGTGTTGTGATAATGACAATGCGGTCATAAAATATAGCCAAAGTGCACAAAAGAGAAGGACTGAAACAAAACATTGGCAGGAGATTTTCCTAAAATTATTTAAAGAAAACGATTGAAGTTATATTTTAGCGACAACAATAAAATGCCTATGGTATAATACACTGCGAAAGCTTTTCAGGAGGTAGGAACATTGAGTAAAAAGAAAAATGATTTTGACAACGAAACACAAGAACCATGGGAACAACCAATTTATGATACCGATGATGAAACTTCATCACGAGCACA
Source organism: Enterococcus montenegrensis (assembly GCF_029983095.1). NCBI lineage: Bacteria > Bacillati > Bacillota > Bacilli > Lactobacillales > Enterococcaceae > Enterococcus > Enterococcus montenegrensis. Next base: position 1,674,542 of record NZ_CP120467.1, on the reverse strand, counting down.
ACAGCGCCGTCAAAAGCGTGGAACATCAAAGTTCTTAGTTATTTTGGTCATCTTATTATCACTTTGTATCTTAGTACCAGCAGGCTTTGTTATGTGGTTAACACATGATAAGAAGAATGCCGATTCTACACCATCAACGGCTTCTTCGTCATTAGTTTCTTCAACCAAAGAATTATCGACTGAAGAATCTTCAACAGCCGAAAGTTCAACGACTGAATCTTCTGAAAGTGAATCAAGTTCAAGTTCAAGTGAAGAATCAGTACCAAGCTCAACGGAAAATAATCAACAAGAAAATCAAAATCAAGAGCAACAAAATCAAGCAAACCAAAATCAACAACAAAATCAAAATCAACAAGATCAAAATGCACAAGCTGGTGAACAATACATCACTGTTCAAAATGGTGAAGGTCCAAATCAAGTTGCAGCGCGAGCTGGGATTTCAGTTGATCAACTATATCAACTAAATGGCATTGATCCAAATAACTTCTTGTTATATCCAGGCCAACAATTACGAATTAAGTAAAAAATAGCCGCTCCAAAAATCACGGTATTTTTGGTTCGGCTTTCTTAATGTCTAGTTTTTTAATTTACTTTGTACATGCTAAGTTCTTACTTAAAAGCGAAGGTTACTTTAAGCATTTGTTAAAAAAAGTATTTAAAAAGCTTTTCTAATGTCTAAAGATAGGTGGCAAACAAATGGAAAAAATTAATATTGCAATTGATGGACCAGCTTCTTCTGGTAAAAGTACAGTAGCGAAAATTTTAGCAAAAGATTACGGCTTCATCTATACGGATACAGGGGCTATGTACCGTAGTGTGACTTTCATGGCGATTAAACATCACGTCTTATTTTCAGATGAAGCAGGGCTAGTTGCGCTAATCCATCGTTATCCGATTACGTTTAAGCAAAGTGAAGCAGGACAATTGGTTTTTATTAATGGTGAGGATGTCACCTTAGCTATCAGAAAATCAGATGTCACCAATAACGTCTCTGAAGTTTCTGCCCATGAGTTAGTTCGCAAAGAGCTCGTTAAGCAACAACAAATCATCGCAAAAGACGGTGGTGTGGTGATGGATGGACGGGATATTGGCACAGCTGTGTTACCAACTGCTGAAGTGAAAATTTTTCTAGTTGCAAGTGTCAAAGAAAGAGCAGAACGCCGCTACAAAGAAAATCAGGCAAAAGGAATCCCAACAGATTTTGAAACGTTAAAAGCAGAAATTGAAAAACGGGATTACATTGACTCCCATCGTGAAGTCTCTCCTTTAAAACAAGCGCAAGATGCAATTTTAATTGATACGACCGGAAAAACAATCGTAGAAGTAGTGGCAATGATTAAAGCAGTTGTTAACGAAAAAGGTTATTTGTAATTTTTGAGACTTACACAGTTTAGGTGTAAGTCTTTTTGTTTGGTGAAATGTTTTTTGTGTCGTTATAATAGACTGAGAGGCTAAATTTTATCTAAAGTAACGCTATCTTCGGATGAAATTTACTGGTAACATCAATTTTAAAGGGAAAAAACGCTAAAATGGAGCAATTTTCAAGAAATAATGGAAATCGCTTTATTTTTGGGGTAGAATAATTTAAACTTAAAATTGTAGTGTGTAGTGCACAGCGATCGATTAATTGTTGGTTAGGAGGACATATGTCATGACAGAATTTGAAAACAATCAAGTAGAAAACGGCGAATCTATGGCGGATGCTTTGGAAAGCTTCCAAGAAGTCAAGGTGGGGGATATTGTCAAAGGCGAAGTTTTAGCCGTTGAAGACAAACAAGCCATCGTCGGTATTGAAGGCGCTGGTGTTGAAGGGGTAGTTCCAGTTAAAGAATTATCAACTCTTCCAGTTGAAGATATCAACGAAGCTGTAAAAGTAGGGGATGTCTTAGAGTTAGTTGTCATCTCTTCGATTGGTAAAGATAAAGAAAACGGTAGTTACTTATTATCAAAACGCCGTTTAGATGCAAAAAAAGTCTGGGAAGATATTGAACAAGACTTTAAAGATGGCAAAATTATCGAAGCACCTGTTACCAATGTGGTTAAAGGTGGCTTAGTTGTTGATGTTGGCGTGCGCGGTTTTGTGCCAGCTTCAATGGTTGAAGATCATTTTGTAGCTGATTTTGAAGAATATAAAGGTCAAACTTTGACTTTCAAAATTATCGAAATTGAACCATCAGAAAATCGTTTGATCTTATCACATAAAGCAGTTGTGGAAGCACAAAAAGCTGTTCGTAAAGAAGAATTGTTAAGTTCTATTCACGATGGTGATGTGATTGAAGGGACAGTTGCACGTTTAACTGATTTTGGTGCCTTTGTTGACCTGGGGGGAATTGATGGTTTAGTTCACGTATCTGAAATTTCTCATAGTCATGTCGACAAACCAAGCGATGCTCTAAAAGTTGGCGATAAAGTACAAGTAAAAGTATTATCGATTGATCCTGAAAAAGAACGTATTTCATTATCTATTAAAGATACTTTGCCTGGACCTTGGTCTGACATTGAAGAAAAGGCAGCAGTGGGAACAGTTTTAGATGGTACTGTAAAACGTCTAACAAGTTTTGGTGCTTTTGTAGAAGTATTCCCAGGGGTAGAAGGATTGGTTCACATTTCCCAAATTTCTCACAAACACATTGCCACACCTCATGAAGTATTGCATGAAGGTGACGAAGTGAAAGTGAAAGTTTTGGAAGTAAATCCTGATGAACATCGCATTGCGCTTTCAATTAAAGCATTAGAAGAAAAACCAGCTGAAGAAAAAGTTGTGGAAGAAGACAGCTATGAATTACCAGAAGAAAGTACTGGTTTTACAATGGGTGATATTTTAGGTCAAGCTTTAGCTGATAATGATGACGCAAATGAAGAAGCAACTGTTTCTGAAGATGCAAATGACGTCGTTAAAGAAGACGAAGAATAATTTCTTATAAGTTGTAAAAAATGAAGAGATACTGCATAATTTCTCTATGAGATGCAGTGTCTCTTTTCTTTTTTTTTACTTGCATGTTGTCTGTGCTTTAGGTAAACTAAGAAAGATTGTGCAAGTGGACTGTATTATCAGATAAATTTTGTTACGATAAAGATAAAATTTTTTATTAAAAGAAATTGTTGTGAAGAAACGAGGAGGTAGAGTTATGGCAAATCCAACTCTTGCGATTGTCGGCCGTCCCAATGTGGGAAAATCGACAATTTTTAACCGTATTGCCGGTGAGCGTATTTCAATTGTGGAAGATACTCCAGGTGTTACGCGAGACCGTATTTATGCAAGTGGTGAATGGCTAGGTCGCGATTTCAGTATTATTGATACTGGTGGGATTGACTTAGGTGATGAACCTTTTATGGAACAAATTAAACATCAAGCAGAAATTGCAATTGATGAAGCTGATGTGATTATTTTTGTCACGAGCGCTAAAGAAGGCGTGACTGATGCTGACGAAATGGTCGCACGGATTTTATATCGCAGTAATAAACCAGTAATTTTAGCTGTCAATAAAGTCGACAATCCCGAAATGCGTTCTGAAATTTATGAGTTTTATTCTTTAGGACTAGGCGATCCGTATCCAATTTCTGGTAGCCATGGTTTAGGTCTAGGGGATGTATTAGACGAAGCTGTTAAACATTTTAGTGATGAAATGGAAGAAGAAGACGAGGGTGTTATTAAATTTAGTTTGATCGGTCGTCCTAATGTTGGAAAATCTTCTTTAATCAATGCAATCTTAGGTGAAGATCGCGTAATTGTTTCAGATATTGAAGGAACAACTAGAGACGCAATTGATACGCATTTTACTTCTGAAAACGGGCAAGAATTTTTAATGATCGATACAGCTGGTATGCGTAAGCGTGGCAAAGTGTATGAAAGTACCGAAAAATATTCGGTCATGCGAGCAATGCGGGCAATTGAACGTTCCGACGTTGTTTTAATGGTCTTAAATGGTGAAGAAGGCATCCGGGAACAAGACAAACGGGTAGCAGGCTATGCTCATGAGGCCGGTAAAGGAATGATTATAGTTGTCAACAAGTGGGATTTAGTTGAAAAAGAAACCAATACCATGCGCGATTTTGAAGCTGAAATTAGAGATGAGTTTCAATATCTGGATTACGCACCGATTATTTTCGTTTCTGCTGTAACCAAACAACGCCTAGGAAAATTACCAGAATTAATTGAAGAAGTCAGCATGAATCAAAATCTTCGGGTTCCATCAGCAGTCTTAAATGATATTATAATGGATGCGGTGGCAATTAATCCAACACCTACAGATAAAGGCAAACGTTTGAAGATTTTTTACGCAACGCAAGTGGCAGTAAAACCACCAACCTTTATTATTTTTGTGAATGAAGAAGAATTGATGCACTTTTCATATGCACGCTTTTTAGAAAACCAAATTCGGAAAGCCTTCACCTTTGAAGGAACGCCAATTCGAGTTATTCCAAGACGGCGAAAATAGCGATTTTATCATATTTTTATCGCTTTATCAAAAGATAACGCTCCCTTTTGATAAAAAGAATCATGCAGGTGAAAAAAGCTACTTAAAATGCCCAAAATCCTTGATATTACAAGGTTCTTATGATAACGTAGTATCAGAATATTGATACTGATCAATATTTTTCACAGAAAGTTGGACCACTCAAATTTTTGTGAATTGATGTTTACATCAAGACTCTTTTTAGGAGGTGAAATCATCCATGGCAAATAAAGCTGAATTGATCGAAAAAGTTGCACAAGCTACTGACTTAACTAAGAAAGACGCTACTGCAGCTGTAGATGCTGTTTTCTCAACAATCCAAGATGCTTTAGCTAAAGGTGAAAAAGTTCAATTAATCGGTTTTGGTAACTTTGAAGTTCGCTCTCGCGCGGCTCGTAAAGGACGTAACCCACAAACTGGTGATGAAATTGAAATCCCTGCAAGCAAAGTACCTGCTTTCAAACCAGGTAAAGCATTGAAAGATGCTGTAAAATAAAACAGCTTTAGGAAGCCTGTAATATCGGGCTTCCTTCTTTTTTTATTTTATTTTTATTTGTAAAAGGGGCAACTAAGGGGCAACTTACAAACCTAAATCAGATAGCTTGTCCGTGATACTGGCACGCATCTTTTTGGTAACATGAGTATAGATTTTATTTGTGATGTCCGAGTCCTCGTGACCCACACGCTCCATAATCGCTGCAAGCTGTATGCCATTTTCTGCCAACAAGGATACATGTGTGTGGCGGAAGATATGCGAGGTGAGCGTTTTGTATTCTAATCCAATGCGCTGTCCAGCTTTTCTGAGCGCTACGTTAAACGAGTTGTACGGCATCGGTGTGCCGTTTTTTGATACAAACAGATAACCACCTGGTAAATAGCCGTCAATAGTCAGCGTGTCTAGCTTCGTTTCGTCAATCGTACGCAAGACGAGTTCTGTGCATCGTTTCGTCAAATCAATTTCACGGTTGCTTGTTACTGTTTTTGGAGGGCCCTTTATGGCTAATTTAAAGCCGTTCTGGTAGTTAATCGTGCCGGTGATACATAGTACACCAAAATCATTTTTAAAGTCCTCTGGCGTTAATATGACGGCCTCACCTATCCGACAGCCCGTTAAGTACATAAACTCCGCAAGCCTACCTACACGATATGTCGAGGGCCTGCGGTATAGTTCTTTGATCAAACGTTCGGCCTCGTCTTTTTCGAGGTACTTATTAGTAATTTTGTCTCGATCAGATTGCTCTTTTTTTCTGTATACGACTTGCACGTTTTCGAGCGGATTGCTATCTAAATACTCCAAACGGATAGCGTAGCGGAAGGCTTGATTTAACTGAGATTTCATGCCACTAATATAATCGTTTGAGTAGTCTAAGCCGTCAAAAAATGTCTGAAACAACTGGATATCTACATTTTTGATTAACGTCTCACCATCTATATGATCAAAAATGACTTTCTGCTGTGCGTTGTATGCGCTGATGGTGGAGGGGCGGATACCTTCTTTTTTCTTGTGGATAGGATACCACTCGTCAAACAGTTGTTTGAGTGTGAGATCCGTTTGTTTCTTCTGACTTGCTTTCCCAATTTTATCATCTAGCAATTTCTGCGCTTTTTTCTGTGCTTGCTTACTGTCGCTGGTCAGTATCACTGACTTGCGTTTGTACTTTTCCGTATACGGGTCTTTGTAGCGCTCGATATATTTAAACCTGCCGTCTGGCAATGTCTCCATCCACATTGTAATCAACTCCTATTATTTGATATAATAGGCATAGCTAAATAAGCCTAGCCGTTTATTTGGTAGACACGCCTATCTGTGGAGGAGGGGCGTGTTTTTTATTTAACTTTTAACTCCATAGAACCGTTTAATTTTTGTGAGGCTAGCGCTTTGCCATCAGCCGTTTTTATAAACAGCATTGGATATTGATTGTAATCAACATTATTCATCGCTGCCCACACGTTAAAGGCTTCGTGCTCCTTGGCTTGCATACCGTCTGCGAACTCTTGTAAGTCAGCTTTTTCATAGTATTTGTATTCGTTTGGCACGTCAATATATAGCATGTTATCACGATTGTAAAAGGTATACGTGCTGATATCTACATTTTTATCTGTTAAATCTGTTTTTAAATAATCAATAAAGCTGGGCATTTGTTCTTCGGTAATTATTGGTAGAGAGTCGCTAGATTGGGATGTTGATGGTTCTGTGCTAACCTCAGAAGCTGGTTCGGAGGATGAAGATTGTAAAGCTTTTTCATATTTTGCTGTATCAAATTTCAACTTGATTGTTTGCTCATCGTTCATATATTTAGCAACTAAATCTGCGCTATCCATAAGGTCATTCATTTTGATAGAGTGAGAAAAGTTTCCGTCGCTATCTCCTACAATCGGCATAGCATTTCCTGCTACCGTAAAAATCGTACCTGCATTTTTCATAGTCCCTTCAATTACAAAAGTTCCGTCTTCTTGCACTGGGATTTCAGTAGCTTTTAAATCAACGAGAGACTCCTTTTTGCTATCTTCTCCGCTACTTCCACAGGAACCAAGTATAAAAACAGCTCCAACCGCCAAAACTAAACTAACTAACTTTTTCATCCATTTCCCTCATTTCTGGTATAATAATTTCACTTAGCAAACATCTTAAATACCAACCCTAGCCGGAGCGCCAACTCCGACTGGGGTATTTTTTTAGAATACGACCTTCCCGATTATTCTAATCTGTTCCGGTGAGACGACTCTATCTTCATATAATTCGTTTATAGAGCGTAGAATAATCGTTTGACTCTCATAATCCTTATATACTTCTTTACACGTCACGCCATCACCATCTATTTCAACGATAGCAATCTCACCGTCTTCCACGTCTGGTTGTTCCTTAACAAATACAAATTGCCCATTTCTGATTACTGGCTCCATTGAATCTCCTATAATAGGAACGGCAAAATCAGCACTACTTGGAACCCTTTCAAATTCTTCTTCCTCTACAACTGTATCGCCATAAACTAATTCAGTCGGGTTGGCGGCAGAAGCTGAATTTTTGATTGTCGGAAGTTTTTCCTTTTTAGGAAAGTGCACCATGTTTCCTCGATTTTGCTCTTCGAGTTGACGTTCAGCAAAGTTATACACTTTTTCTTGGCGAGGTGGGACGAGTTTGCTGTCGATGTTTCAAGTGGCGTTGAAACTGGAGGAAAAAAAGATTTAGCAAAAATTACTGCATTTATTCAGAAAGTTAAAACTAATTAAAATTTTTTAGGAGGAATTATATGTATAAAATGCCAAATGAAAAGGGTTTTTATGGTTCTTTTGGGGGACAGTTTGTCCCGGAAACATTGATGTATGCTGTTAAAGAACTGACTAAAACCTATGAAGCATCAAAAAAAGACGAAGCCTTTCAAGCAGAGCTAAGCTATTATTTAAAAGATTATGTTGGACGTAAAACGCCTTTGTTTTTTGCCGAACGTTTAACAAATTATTGTGGCGGTGGCAAAATTTATTTAAAAAGAGAAGATTTAAATCATACGGGTGCTCATAAGATCAATAACGCTTTAGGCCAAGTTTTGCTAGCGAAAAAAATGGGCAAAACTAAAATAGTTGCTGAAACGGGTGCTGGTCAACATGGGGTAGCAACGGCGACAGCAACAGCGCTATTTGGAATGGAATGCATTATTTTTATGGGAGAAGTAGATGTTAGCCGCCAAGAATTGAATGTTTTTCGGATGGAGCTTTTGGGGGCAAAAGTTGTTAGTGTAACTTCTGGAAGTAAAACCTTAAAAGATGCGGTGAATGAGGCATTACGCTATTGGGTTGCGCAGGTGGAAGATACGCATTACGTGATGGGATCAGTTTTAGGTCCTCATCCGTTTCCTGAAATTGTACGGGACTATCAAAGTGTTATTGGTCAAGAAGCCCGGGAACAATATTTTGCAAAAGAAAAAAAGCTACCAGAAATTGCCCTTGCCTGTGTTGGGGGTGGCAGCAATGCTATGGGGCTGTTTTATCCATTTATAAATGATGAATCGGTAAAATTAATTGGGGTAGAAGCTTCGGGTAAAGGACTTGATACCTCACAGCATGCAGCTTCAATAACTAAAGGGGCAGTTGGTGTTTTACATGGTAGCAAAATGTTCTTATTACAAGATGCGGATGGTCAAGTCGAAGAAGCTTTTTCTATTTCTGCTGGACTAGACTATCCGGGGATTGGACCAGAACATTCTTATCTACATGAAATAAAGAGAGCTGAATATGTAAGTGTAACAGATGAGGAGGCAGTAGCTGCTTTTCACTTGCTTTCCAAGTTAGAAGGGATTATTCCTGCTTTGGAAAGTTCCCATGCTATTGCGTATGCTTTAAAACTTGCCCCAACTTTAGCAAAAAGTGAAGGAATGGTAATTTGTTTATCTGGTCGTGGCGATAAAGATGTAGCCCAAATCAAAGAAAGAGAGGGAAAATAAGATGAAATCACTAACATATTTTTTACAAAAGAAAAGAGAAACCGGAAAAACATTGTTTGTTCCCTATCTCATGGCCGGTGCTAACGGATTAGAAAATTTAGCCCAAGAAATTCATATGTTAGCCGAGTGTGGTGCAGATGCAATTGAAATTGGTATTCCTTTTTCTGACCCAGTTGCAGATGGTCCAACAATTCAAAAAGCGGGCCTAAAAGCATTACAAAAAAAAGTAACATTGGCAAAAATTATCGCTGCCTTAAAAGAGATACACGCACCAGTGCCTTTAATCATGATGGGCTATACAAATTCTTTTTTTCGTTATGGTCTTGAAAAGTTCGTTGAAGATATCGCGCAAACGGATGTAAAAGGAATGATCATTCCCGATTTGCCCTTTGAACATCGTGATTTAGTCAAACCAGTGTTGGATGAAAATGATATTGCATTATTACAATTGATTTCTTTGACTAGTTCAAAAAAACGTATCACCGAACTTTTAAGTGTAGCAGAAGGCTTTGTCTATGCTGTAACACTTAACGGCATCACAGGAAGTAAGAATGATTATGAAAAAAAATTAGACGACCACTTGGCCTATATCACCAAGCAAAGCAGTATCCCGGTTTTGGCTGGTTTTGGTATTAGTCAAAAAGAACATGTGACACGTTTTAAAGCCAATTGCGATGGCGTTGTCATCGGCAGTAAAATCGTTTCGACTTTGGAAAATGAAGGAATAGCAGCAACCAGGAAAATTATTTATCAAATTATGCAATAACGAACCCTAACATTCGTTATGAATGACAAAATATTAGAGTTGAGATAGCATAATTAATAAGTAGTGTTAGAATAATCAGTTTGTCGCAAATTTTTTTGGGAAAAACAGCAAACAATTTTCTGAACAATAAAGAAAGAAAATAAAAAAATTCTGAAAATTCATTGACTTTACTTAGTGAACACGATATATTTAACAAAATTAATTGAAAATAAGCCTTTTTAAGAATAGGAGAATCCTTTATGTGCAAATTCGACTTGAATCATGAAATCGTCATTTTAATTATCAAGTCCTGGACTTAGAACACGGAAGATGAGTAAAAATCCGGTTGTTTGAGTCCTATTTGCGCTAGCGAGAGGGATTCTTACTAAAGCATCCCAAAACATTGGGATGCTTTTTTTCTTAAATCGATAAAAATGGGAGCTGATGAAATGAGAAGTGATCAAATAAAAAAAGGAATCGATGCGGCGCCAGCTCGCAGTTTATTGTATGCAACTGGACAAGTTAAAAATATTCAAGATATGAATAAACCTTTTATTGCCATCTGCAATTCTTATATCGATATTGTTCCCGGTCACGTTCATTTAAGAGAGCTTGCTGAAGTAGCTAAAGAAGCGATTCGCGAAGCTGGTGGCATTCCTTTTGAGTTTAATACAATTGGTGTTGATGATGGGATTGCGATGGGACATATTGGGATGCGCTATTCATTGCCTAGTCGTGAATTAATTGCTGATGCAGCTGAAACGGTGATAAACGCGCACTGGTTTGACGGTGTTTTTTATATGCCGAATTGCGACAAGATTACACCGGGAATGATCATGGCTTCAGTTAGAACTGATGTCCCTTCAATTTTTTGTTCTGGCGGTCCCATGAAAGCAGGAATTGATCCCAAAGGACACAAAGCGACGTTATCTTCAATGTTTGAAGCTGTTGGTGCTTACAAGGAAGGTCAGATGTCAGAAGCTGATTTTAATTTTTTAGAACAAAATGCCTGCCCGACTTGTGGTTCTTGTGCTGGAATGTTTACCGCCAATTCTATGAACTGTTTGTTAGAGATTTTAGGATTAGCATTACCGGGTAATGGAACGATTTTAGCCGTTTCCAAAGAACGAAAAGAATTAGTCCGAAAATCGGCTCATCATTTAATGGATCTTGTGAAAAAACAAATAAAGCCTCGTGAAATTGTAACAAAAGAAGCAATCGATGATGCTTTTGCTTTGGATATGGCGATGGGCGGTTCAACCAATACGGTGTTACATACCCTAGCGATCGCCAATGAAGCACAAATTAATTACAATTTGGAAGAAGTTAATGCAATTGCTAAACGTGTTCCTTATTTAGCTAAAATTGCCCCATCCTCTGCTTATTCAATGCATGATGTCCACAAAGCAGGTGGTGTTTCTGCCATCATTAATGAATTAGTTCACATTGAAGGAGCGATTCATTCCGATCGGATTACAGTGACGGGTAAAACAATTCGAGAAAATGTGGCCCATGCTACAATTCAAAATGAAGCGGTTATTCATCCAAAAGAAAATCCTTATAGTCCAGTGGGTGGACTATCAATTTTATATGGCAATATCGCACCAGAAGGTAGTGTCATTAAAGTTGGTGGGGTAGATCCTAGTGTTAAAGTCTTCACAGGAAAAGCAATTTGTTTTAATTCTCACGATGAAGCAGTTAATGCGATTGACAATCATATTGTTCAAAAAGGTCATGTGGTCGTAATTCGTTATGAAGGGCCAAAAGGCGGACCAGGAATGCCTGAAATGCTGGCCCCAACATCTAGCATTGTTGGACGTGGTTTAGGCAAAGACGTGGCGTTAATTACAGATGGACGTTTTTCTGGGGCAACAAGAGGAATTGCAGTTGGTCATATTTCCCCTGAAGCTGCTAGTGGTGGGCCCTTAGCGCTCATTTGTGATGGTGATGAAATCACAATTGACTTAGTAAAACGAACCATTAACGTAGCCTTATCCCAAGAAGAAATGACTTTTCGTGCAGAAGGGTTACCGCAATTTAAACGTAAAGTCAAAAAGGGTTGGTTAGCCCGCTATTCAGCTTTAGTTACCTCGGCTCATACCGGTGGGATCATGAAATTACCAGAAGAAATGGAGTGATATAAATGGCAAGTACGCAAAAAAATGCAAGCGTCGCAGAACAATTTTCAGGTGCAAAATTATTATTAGACTGTCTAGCAAAACAAGACGTTGAAATTATTTTTGGGTATCCTGGCGGCTCGGTCTTGCCATTATATGACGCGCTTTACCACGAAGATATTCCCAATATTTTAACCAGACACGAACAAGGAGCTGTTCATGCCGCACAAGGATATGCTAAGTCAACCGGAAAACCGGGAGTTGTTGTTGTTACGAGCGGTCCGGGAGCAACAAATGTTGTAACAGGGATTGCTGATGCGATGAGTGATTCAGTCCCCTTAGTGGTTATTACCGGGCAAGTGGTGACGCAAGGAATCGGGAAAGATGCTTTTCAAGAAGCTGATATTTTAGGTATCACGCTACCGATTACAAAAAATAATTATCAAGTCCGTAATATCAATGATTTACCTCAAATTTTAAACGAAGCGTTTCATATTGCCACTACAGGTCGTAAAGGTCCAGTAGTAGTTGATTTGCCTAAAGATATGACAGTTTGTCAAACTGATGCGCAACCAGCAAATGAAGTTCACCTAGAAAGCTATCATCCCAATACGCAGCCTTCTGCACTGCAGATAAATCGGTTGATGGAAAAATTAGCAGAAGCAAAACGACCTGTAGTTTTAGCTGGTGGAGGAGTTGTGGCCGCAAATGCAGCAATGGAACTTACGCGTTTTGTTGAAAAATATCAGATTCCCACAATTTCAAGTTTGCTGGGTTTGGGCGTTCTTAAAAGCGATCATGAATTATTCTTAGGCATGGCAGGTATGCACGGATCTTATGCAGCTAATATGGCGTTAGTGGATTGTGATTTATTGATTAACTTTGGTTGTCGTTTTTCAGACCGTTTGGCAACTTCTCCAAAAGATTTTGCCCAAAACGCAACAGTAGCTCACGTTGATATTGATCCTGCAGAAATTGGGAAAATCATTCCAACTGCGATTCCCATCGTAGCAGACGTAAAAAAAGCTCTTTTGAGTATGTTGAATAAAGAAATTAAAGTCCAAGATACTAGAAAATGGCAATCTTTATGCCTGCAGCGTCACCAAGAAAAACCATTTACTTACGATCGTAATAGCACTACAGAAATTAAACCACAAAAAGTAATTGAACTTGTGGGAAAATTGACGAAAGGTAATGCTTACGTGGTAACTGATGTTGGCCAACATCAAATGTGGGTTGCGCAGTATTATCCTTTCAAATTTGCCAATCAATTGGTTACAAGCGGTGGATTAGGGACTATGGGTTATGGTATTCCCGCTGGTATTGGTGCTAAATTTGGGAATCCCGATAGTCAAATTGTCGTTTTTGTGGGGGATGGCGGTTTCCAAATGACCAATCAAGAGTTCGCTATTTTAAATGAACACCAATTAGATATTAAATTTATTTTGCTAAATAATAATTCTTTGGGAATGGTGCGACAATGGCAGGAAGTTTTCTATGAGAATCGTCGTTCCCAATCAGTTTTTGCAAGCTCACCAGACTTTGTCATGTTAGCAAAAGCTTACGGCATAAATGGCGTCAAAATTGAAAATCCAGCAACGATGGAAGCTGATTTTACTAAGGCATTTAACAAGCCAGGACCAGGTTTAATTGAAGTTGTTATTTCCCCCACCGAACATGTCTTACCGATGATTCCTCCGGGAAAAGCCAATGATCAAATGATAGGGGTGGACTAAAATGAAACGGATGATTACTGCGATGGTCTACAATCACGTTGGCGTTTTAAGTCGGATTAGTAGTGTCTTGTATCGCCGACAAGTGAATATTGAAAGTATTTCCGTTGGAGAAACTGAAGATAAAGAAATTTCTCGCATGACCTTTGTTATTAATGTTGCGACCTTAGCTGAAGTTGAACAAGTCACCAAACAGCTCAATAAACAAATTGCGGTCGTAAAAGTTTCTGATATTACCGATGAGCCACATCTTGAGCGGGAATTGGCACTGGTCAAGGTGAATGCGCCAGCTGCTACGAGAACAGAGATTAAAACAATGATCGAACCCTTTCGAGCAGACATTGTCGACGTGGGTATCAAAACTATTGCCGTTCAAATTGCCGGCTCATCTGAAAAAGTTGATGCGTGTATTGATATTTTAAGACCATACGGAATTAAAGAAATGGCACGTACAGGCATTACTGGCTTTACTAGAGGTTAATCGCAAAAAATTGCTGTTAATATAATTTTGAATATTTGGAGGGACTTTAATATGGTAAAAGTTTATTACGAAAATAGTGTAGAACAAGATGCATTGCAAGACAAAACGATTACAATTGTAGGTTATGGTTCACAAGGACATGCTCATGCGCAAAATCTGCGAGATACAGGACACAACGTTATTATTGGTATTCGTGAAGGCAAATCAGCTGACGCAGCCCGTGAAGACGGTTTTACCGTTAAGTCAGTAGCCCAAGCAACAAAAGAAAGTGACGTTGTAATGATTTTGGCACCAGATGAAATTCAAGGTGAACTTTACGACAATGAAATCGCCCCGAACCTTGCTGCTGGTAATGCATTAGCTTTTGCCCATGGATTTAATATCCATTTTGATGTTATCGCACCTCCGGCAGATGTTGATGTTTTCTTAGTTGCACCAAAAGGACCAGGACACTTGGTTCGCCGTACTTTCACAGAAGGATTTGCTGTCCCGGCGTTGTTTGCAGTGTATCAAGATGCTAGTGGCAAAGCACAAGATATTGCGCTATCTTATGCAAAAGGAATCGGAGCCACCCGCGTTGGTGTATTGGAAACAACTTTCAAAGAAGAAACTGAAACAGATCTATTTGGTGAACAGGCTGTTTTATGTGGCGGTCTAACTTCAATGATCGAAGCAGGTTTTGAAACCTTAGTCGAAGCTGGATACCAACCAGAACTTGCCTATTTTGAAGTATGTCATGAAATGAAATTAATCATCGATTTGATTTATGAAGGTGGTTTTTCTAAGATGCGTCATTCTATTTCAAATACAGCTGAATATGGGGACTATGTTTCTGGGCCACGTGTGATCACAGCCGAAACAAAAAAACATATGAAAGAAGTTTTAACTGATATTCAAAACGGTAACTTTGCCAAAGGTTTTATTGATGATAATAAAGCTGGTTTCCCTGAGTTTAAGCAAATGCGAAAAGAAAACGCCGGACATCAAATTGAACAAGTTGGTAATGAACTACGAAAAATGATGCCTTTTGTAACGAAAAAAGATTAGTTTTGGAGGTGAGCACCTTGGATTTGACGACGGATGTACAAATCAAAAGGGCATACAAAGTATTAAAAGAGGCAGTTAGCCATACGCCATTACAATACGATCGCTACTTATCTGAAAAGTATGAGGCAACGATTTTATTAAAGCGGGAAGATTTGCAAAAAGTTCGGTCCTTCAAGTTAAGAGGTGCTTATTATGCCATAAAAAAACTACCCCATGAACAATTAGTTAATGGGGTAGTTTGTGCTAGTGCTGGTAATCATGCCCAAGGAGTTGCTTATACTAGTCACGAAATGAATATTTCTGCTGTTATCTTTATGCCCACAACGACACCACACCAAAAAATTGCACAGGTAGAATTTTTTGGTGGCAAGAAAGTTTCAATCAGATTAGTTGGCGATACTTTTGATGCTTCAGCAAAAGCGGCAAAAGAATTCGCAGTAAAACACAAAATGGCATTTATTGATCCTTTTAATGATCCAGATATTATTGCTGGACAAGGTACACTAGCGCTTGAAATGATGACCGATGCCCAAAAAGAAGGATTTAAGCCTGATTATATTTTAGCTGCCATTGGTGGCGGCGGGTTAATCAGCGGGATTGCCTCTTATGTAAAAAATACGAGTCCAGCAACAAAAATTATTGGAGTTGAGCCAAAAGGAGCACCTTCTATGCAAGCGGCTTTTGATCATGGTGGTCCAGTTTCATTAAATGAAATTGACAAGTTTGTTGACGGCGCTGCGGTTAAAGAAGTGGGGTTATTAACGTATTTTCATGCCAAAGCTTACTTAGACGCGTTAGCAGTGGTAGATGAAGGTTTAGTTTGTTCGACTATTTTAGAATTATATACCAAGCAAGCGATTGTGGCTGAGCCGGCTGGTGCTGTGAGTGTGGCAGCATTAGAAGTTTTAAAAGATGAAATTAAAGGAAAAACCATCATTTGCGTTATCAGTGGTGGGAATAATGATATTAGTCGCATGGCAGAAATTGAGGAACGTTCTCTTGTTTATGAAGGCTTACAGCATTATTTTGTGGTGAATTTTCCACAACGTCCTGGTGCTTTAAAGGAATTTGTGAGTGAAGTTTTAGGTCCAAAGGATGATATTACGCGTTTTGAATATACAAAAAAAATTAATCGGGGGACAGGTCCAGTCGTGTTAGGTGTCCTGCTTAAAGAAACCGCTGACTTAACGGCGTTATTAACGCGCTTGGAGCAATTTGATCCAACATATATTAACTTACAAGCAGCACCTTCGCTTTACTCATTATTAGTTTAATTAAGTTTTAAAAATAAAGGAAATAGCAGGCAATCGTTACATTTAATTAAATAGAAATGTATCTATTATTTTATGACTATAAAAAATAGCTTCAGCTAAAACTACTAAAAGCAAATGGTAGAGTAGGGTTAGTTGAAGCTTTTTTTTGACATGTAGAATGTATTTGATCCTTCTAAGCTAAGTTATTTGCGGCAAAAGGAAAAACGTGCTATATTAACAAAGCGTAAATATTACGTTTTAAATGCTCAAATAATTGTCTGCTGGCTAAAAAAAGAAAGGACAGCAAAATGGCAAAAAAATCAAAAATTGCAAAATCAAAAAAACAAGAAGCGATGATTGCACGTTATGCGGCGATTCGCTATGAATTAAAACAAGCCCACGATTATGAAGCGTTGGCGAAATTACCCAAAGATTCTAATCCTAACCGCTTGAAAAATCGTGACCGGATTGACGGACGTCCAAGAGGCTATATGCGCAAGTTTGGCATGTCACGGGTGAAATTCAGAGAATTGGCCCATGAAGGCAAAATTCCTGGTGTAAAAAAAGCAAGTTGGTAATTTAATCGGTCGTAGGAAACTTCTCATTAAAAGTGGGAAGTTTTTTTCTTTTTTTTGAAGGAGAAAATGATGGCGAAATCTTTTGGTTCTCTGCCTTTTAATGATAAACTTATACTAGGAGGAGCTTATGGAGAAGAGCTATCAAAAAGACCAATTAACCACACAGATATTTTATGGCGAAACATTAAATAAAAGTATCAATCCTGCTGCTAGCGATAATTTACACGTGATTATTTTAACAAATCAGAAATATTATGATCGTTCTTTTGAAAAAGTTAGTCAGCTTTTCAAAAATGCCTATGACATTGACTGGTATGTTTGTCGCAATCAAACATATTGTAATAATTTAGAAGAACTAATGAATTTACTCCACTTTTTAGAACGATTTCCGTCAAATCGCAATTATCTATTTTGTGGTTATGGAAATGAAGGTGTTATGCAGTTAACTGGCTTTTTAGCACAGACCACGGTTTTGCCCGGGCATTACTGGTGTCTCCCGGTTTCGGTTCGTTCTTTAGCCAAAGCCTTAATCACAGAACAAGCCGTAATGAAACAAAACAGCCAAGTGTTACTGCAGGTTAAAAATTTGCCACAGGCAGTATATTTTGATCAAACTTTGACAGAAGCACAAACAGAGGGAAAATTAGTTGATCTACTAGTTTTCATACGAATAGGTCTAGTTTGTGACTACGATTTCTTGCAAAATTTATATCAGAATTTTCCTAATCAACAACTAGTATATCGCCGTTCTTTTGCTGCATTAATAACAGAGTTGATTGATTATTATGCTGAATCAGCTGAAATTGAAACCTTCGGGCAGTTATTTGAAGCGGCTTTTTACCAAACCGAAAATGGGCATTTGCTATCTTCTAATATGAAACGTTTATTTGGAATTTTATTCCATTTATTCTGGAGCGATGCCAATGACAAACTGCACTTTAATTTGAAAAATTTTTTAATTTGGTTTCAACGACTAGGCTATCCTATTTATTTACCAAAACAGATTTCTTTAACCGATTACCAGTTGCAAGTTTTAGCTCAAGCGCAAAAAGAGGCACCAATTTTCGTGTTAGCAAAAATCGGCAAAGTTGGTAAGAAAACAAAGGTTACCGTTCAATCATTGCAACAAGCAATTGAAAAATATCAAGCTATCATAAAGGAGATTCGTGAAAGTTAATGGAAAAATCATATAGTGAACAAATGCTAGAAGCCTTAGAAAATGAAGATTTGGTGAGTGCTAATTTAGCATTTAATCAAGCGTTAGCTAAAGATGATGATAGTCAATTACACGAATTGGCACAATATTTGTTACAGATTGGTTTTTTAGAAGAATCGGAACAGACTTTTTACATTTATTGGAGAAATATCCTAATAATGAAGAATTATATTTAGGCTTAGCTGAAGTAGCCATTGAAAATGATAATAGTGACCAAGCGTTGAATTTCATTGAAAAAGTTCCCAAAAATAGTGATTATTATGTACAAGCACTACTATTAGCTGCGGATCTTTATCAAATGATTGGTATTCCAGAAGTTAGTGAAGCAAAATTGACTGAAGCTGCAAAAATTTTGCCAGACGAACCTTTAATTCAATTTGCTTTAGCGGAGTTATTTTTCACAACCGAGCGTTTTGGTGAGGCTGCGACGATTTACCAAATTTTATTAAATTCCAATATAACAGAAATGGCAGATATCTTATTAGAGGAACGCTTAGGCACGGCGTTAAGCATGGAGGGCCAATTTGAAGAGGCTGTACTTCATTTGCGTCGCGCACTCGAAACGCAAGTAACCGATGATCGCCTTTTTCAAATTGCTTTTGTGTACCGTCAATTAAAAGAAAATGAACAAGTTATTCAATATCTTGAGCAATTACGCAGTTTAAACCCACAATATCAATCCTTGTATTTGTATTTAGCAGAAGCAATGCAAGATGAAGAGCAGTTAGAAGAAGCCCAAGAAGTAATTGAAGCGGGGATTAAAGAAAATCCTTTTAATGTTGATTTTTATCAATTTGCCTCTGAGAATGTTTACCGACTTCACGATGATAAAAAAGCTGAAGAATATTTGCAAAAAGCATTGGAAACCGGTGATAAATTAGACCAAACACTATTTATGTTGAGTAATCTATACTTAAAACAAGAAGAATACGAAGCGGTTATTACGACGATTGACCAAATGGAAAATCCCGATGACGCCTATGCCCAGTGGAATTTGGCTCAGGCCTATAATCAATTAGAAGACTTTAGCCAAGCAGCGATTCATTACGAAAAAGCTAATATTGAATTGCATCACGAACCAGAATTTATGAAAGAATATGGGATTTTCTTACGAGAAGAAGGTCAGATTCAAGCCGCAAAAGAATTATTGGAACACTATCTGGCTCATGAGCCTGGTGATTTAGAAGTACAGTCGATTTTGGAGGCTTTATCATAAAGAAAAGAAGGTGAGGACGATGTTTATCGACGTCAAAGAAAAGAAAAATTTTCTCAATTGGTTTGTTACCCATGCCTCTTTTAGCCGTCGGGAAGTTTGTTGGATTTTAAATTACTTAGCAAATCATGAAGCAATTTTAAACAATGTTCATTTTGTTGAAAATGCAGATACGACCAGTCGGGGGTTACAGATTCGTGATTTAACAGTCCAAGGTGATCCTATCAAATTGTTTATTTCAGGAAAAGTTTTTGACGACAGCGACCAAATTTTTCATGAAATTCGTTTGAATTGGAAAGATGCGTTATATATTGAATGCCTCTTTGACAATGCGTGGGATAATCCTGGCTATTTGTCGATTTTAGAGGATAATCCTTTCATGAAGTGGAATGAAAACATCGATCCTGATGTAATTGACAGTATTGATCAATTCCTCTTTGAAGAAGAGCAAACGGCACGGATTAAGCAATTGTACCAAGAAATTGATGCAGCGTTAGAAAAAGGTGATGAAGAGACATTTTTACGTTTATCAGAAGCTGTGAACAAAGAGTTAGAGCAATATAAAGGACAAAAAACAGTTGATTAAAATGGCGGTAAAATTTTATTCCTAAGTATTTTAGGATAAGATTTTACCGCCTTTTTTATGAGCGGTTAACTATGATTTTTGACCTTTTTAAAAAAGTTATTTTTGGGGCGTTTGTAAGTGAAGCCTTCACCTGCCACTTCATGGACGTTGATAACGGAAATAAAAGCTTGTTCATCAAATTCAGCAATAATGCGTTTTACTTCCATAACTTCTCTGGAAGTAACCACCATGTACAAAATATTTTTATCTGTACCAGAATAGGCGCCCTCGCCTTTTAAAAAGCTCGTACCCCGTCCGGTTATTTCCATTAAGACAGGTGCCATTTGTTTTGTCTCATTGGAAATAACGAGAATGCCTTTGGCTGAATAGCCGCCGTCTAAAATGGTATCTACGATGTTGGCAAAGACATAAGAGAAAATTAACGTATACATCATTCTTTTTAAATCAATATAAGTTAAGGAAGCCAATAAAATTAAAATATCAAAGAAAAATAAAGAGCGACCGACTGAAATCCCTTGTTTTTTTTCTAAAATGCGGGCGATAACATCACTACCACCGGTGGTACCGCCGACACGGTAAACGATCCCGCTACCAAAACCGGCGATAATACCGGCTAGTAAAGCTGAAATAAGCAAATCATGTTCCAAGTTAATCGCCAAAGGAACTTTCTGCCAAATAAAAAGCCATACAGACAAGCTGGTGGTGCCAAAAATAGTGTAGTAAAAAGAACGTTTTCCTAAAATTTTACCGCCTAAAATAATAATTGGGATATTTAAAACAAAGGTACTATAGGCTGGGTTAATGCCAAATAATGCCCGTAAAATCAAGGTAATCCCAGTTACGCCCCCTTCAGCGAGGCTGTTTGGGATGTTGATATAAATTAAACCAAATGCATAAATACAGGTGCCAATCAGAATTAAAATTAGATCTTTTAATAAAGGAGTATATTTGTTTGTATTCATGGTCTCACCTTCTTTTTTTATCAATTAGAAACTAAGGAAGATAACGCCTGTTTTCTGCCTTCTCAAATGTAGCACGAAAAAATGACACTGACAATTGGCGCATACTTTGAATTGCAGAATTATTTTGATAAGATAATGACAGGAGTGATCACATGACTAAAAAAACATTGCAACAGATGCAACATGAAGTAGATGATTATATCGACCAATTTAAAGTAGGATATTTTTCTCCGCTAGCCCAACTTGCGCGTATGACAGAAGAAGTGGGAGAATTAGCAAGAGAGGTAAATCATTACTACGGTGAAAAACAAAAAAAGGCAGAAGAAGCCCCAAATACAGTTGCTGAAGAACTAGGGGATGTATTTTTTGTCTTATTATTAATGGCGAATTCTTTAGAAATTGATTTAACAGAAGTTTTTGATCAAAATATGGCGAAATTTAATCAGCGGGATTATTACCGCTTTGAAAGAAAAGACGGCAAGCGTGCCCTGGAGGATGAAAATGCGATTAGCTAAATTACCTGAAGAATTCCAACGTGCTTTACCGGTAACCAATCAAATTGAGGCAGCTGGTTTTGAAGCTTACTTTGTAGGCGGTAGTGTGAGAGATATTTTGTTGGGACATAAAATTCATGATGTTGACATCGCTACTAGTGCATTTCCGGCAGAGATTAAAGAGATTTTCCCCCGCACAATTGATATCGGCATCGAGCATGGCACGGTTTTAGTTTTGCAGCAAGATGAACAATATGAAGTGACGACTTTTCGGACAGAGTCGACGTATCAGGATTTTAGACGTCCGGATCAAGTGGAGTTCGTCCGGTCTTTAACAGAGGATTTAAAACGTCGGGATTTCACGATTAATGCCTTTGCGTTAAAAGATGATGGCGAGATCATTGATTTATTTGATGGTTTAATGGATTTAGAAGAACATGTCTTAAAGGCAGTAGGAGATCCTCATGAACGCTTTCATGAAGATGCGCTACGCATGATGAGAGGCTTGCGTTTTGTCAGCCAACTAGGTTTTGCTTTTGAGGTTGAAACTTTTGATGCAATTTTGGAAAACCATGCACTACTCGACAAGATTTCAGTTGAACGCATTTATGTTGAGTTTAGTAAACTTTTGTTAGGTGAATTTCGCAATCAAGCAATTTCATTTCTCGTGGAAACAGAATGTTATTTGTATTGTCCAGGGTTGCGGCATTACGGCGAGGCTTTATTGCGCTTTGCCGACATGAAACCTTTGACTTTCTCCTCAAAAGAACAAGCGTGGACAGTGCTCATTGAGCAAATGGGGATGGGGCAAACATTAATTCGTCCATTTTTAAAACAATGGAAGGCGTCAAATGAGTTAATTCAAAATGTCCAAGCACTTCATTGGGGATTGAAAATACGGCAGGAAAAACCATTAACAAATTGGGAAATTTATCAATTAGGTTTAGAAAATAGTTTGACAGTAGAAGCTTTGGCACCATTTTACAACTTGACTGCTGATTTAAAAAAAATAGAAATGCAATATGAAAAATTGCCGATTAAACAATTACGGGACTTAGCAGTTAACGGTAACGACTTATTACAAACTTTTGATCGAAAGCCTGGTAAATGGTTAAAAGAAATCTTAAGTCAATTGGAATATCAAGTAGTAACACAAGTCTTGGAAAATGATGCTAAAATTTTGTTAAAGACAGCACAAGAAATACTACAAGCAGGTGAGAAGTAATGAGACAAAAACAATTCACAGTCACCAAAGATTTAACAGCAGAAAAAATGGGTTCAGGTGGCTTGGCGGTGTTAGCTACGCCAGCTGTTGTACAAATGGTAGAAAATACTTGTTTTGAATACTTGCAAGAAAAACTAGACAGCACTAAGACAACGGTTGGTGTAAAGTTTGAGCTGGTGCATCTAAAGCCTTCTAAAATTGGTGCAACAATAACAGTTGAAGTGGATATTGAATTAAGTCAGTCAGGCAAAACGCTCTTTTTGTTTCAGTGTTATGAAGGAAATGTTGTGATTGCAAAAGGGAAACATCAACGCGTCGAAGTGAAAACCGCTGACTTTTTGAATCAGCTGTAAGCATTTTCTTATCCTGCATTTTAAAGTTGTGCTAAACTAATGAGTGGAGTGAAACAAATTGTTAAAGTCACAATTGTTGTGTTATCAATCACAAAGGTTGTTGACAATCTGAGGAGGAAGTCAAATGGCTAGAGAAATGACAGCTTTGAAATTTTATTTCCGTAATGGAGAAACTTGGACGATTAACCGTCGCTTTATTGGCGATTTGTGGATTAAACAAATTACCACAAGTTTTGGTCGAATTAATGGCAGTGAATTTGTTGAAATTCATCCATGTGCGGGCTTTAAAATTGAAATTTATCCAGAAGGTGATCATGTTGCAACCCATGATATTAACTTGGGTGGTTTAGAATTGGGGATGTTTGCCCGTGCTTTGAAATATCAAGATATCGAACGGATGGAAATTTTATTTAAAGCCGGCAAACCAGATATGGTCTACTTCCCATATAAAGACAAAGATACAGAAGGTTTGGATAATGTTTACCAAACAACTAAAGTAAGCGAAGAGACAAAGAGCCTTTATATCGTAATTAACCCAGAACAAACAGTAGATGATGTCTACGGTGAATTTTTCGAATAAAAAAAGAATACAAAGTCTCCCACAAAAATTTTAATTTTGTGGGAGACTTTTATCATAACCATCTGTATTTTTCAATCGTAAGATCGCCATATTGAAAAATACAAGTGATTTTATTGTCATCATCTACCACTCTTTATCGTCAAGTAAAACTACTTAACAAAAATCACTTAAAAGACTAGCATTCAGAGAAAAAACATGCTATCATATTCAAGTCTGAGAGAAATCTTAGAGTACGAATGAGGATATGGGAGGGAAAAACATGCGCGTAAACATCACATTAGAATGCACTTCTTGCAAAGAACGCAACTATTTGACAAGCAAAAACAAACGTAACAACCCTGACCGCTTGGAAAAAAATAAATATTGCCCACGCGAAAGAAAAGTTACTTTACACCGCGAAACTAAATAATCGTTTCAGAAACCCTTTAAGACCAGTGTTTTAGAGGGTTTCTTTTTTTAGCGGAAATCAAAGCTATTGCTTATGATTTTTCTTGTTTATTTTTTCTTTCAACCATTTACCTTCCATGACACTTCCCCAAGCAGCAAAACCAATTATTGCAAAAGTGCCTACTATAACAATGATATCACGCATAGGCTTGTCAGCTCCTTTTTAATATTATACCTTAGTCAAAAGCCAATCGTTTTAATAAAACACTTTCTTTAGACTAAATATTAGTGAAAGACTTGTATTAACCAACTTAATTTTTTAAAGACCAACAGTTAAGTAACAGATGAAATCTACTTTTAGTTATTTTTTCTTCCGATTTTTGTTAAAATCTATCAGATTTCATAAAAGTACAGGTTAGAAAAAGGCTGAAGGTGTGTTGTTGAAAAATAATGGACCAAAGTGTTTTCTAACGTGTTAAAAGTTTTACTATTGCGCTATAAGAGGGGAAATCTTTCTTAGAGTTTAATTATTGTACTCAAGTTTCTGAATGCGGAATTTTTTTGACTTTCATAACATCTAAGAAGAAAGTAAAAATTGGGATGCCAACAATCAAGCCCCAAATTCCAAAAAGGCGCTCTGCCACTAAGAGAATCACAAAGGTGTAAAAGATGGGTAATTCTGTACGGCTTGACATAAATTTGGGATTTAAGACATAGGCTTCTAGAATATGGATGCCAAGAATCATGAATAAGATAAAAATTAAGTCCCACATTCCCCCTTGTGAATAGGCAATAAATGACAGCGGAATACTTGAAATAATGGCTCCAGCAACAGGGATGAGACTAAATAAGAAGACCATTAAGCCCAAACTTGGTAGTTGATGAAATCCCATAATGGCTAAGCCGATAACTGTAATAACGGTGTTTACGATAGCAATAAAAAATTGTGCTTCTAAAACGACGCCAAAAGTGTTAATAAATTTTTGGGCAAAGTAAAATATATCTTGAAAAAACCAGCCAAAATCACTAGTAAAAAATAATTTTGAGAAATCTTTTACTTTCTTTAATTCAACGGTAAAAAAGAAGCTCAGTAAAAAAGATAAAGCTAGCGAAACAGCGAGTTTGCCAAAATCGTGGAGGTACCCAATGATAAAGCTGGCGCCGCCTTTTAATTGGTCAAGAAATTCACTCCGTTGGACGTATTGTAAAATCCAGTCGAGGAATTGATTGGAATTAGTCGGTTGGTTGTCGTAGAAGTCTATGACCGTATCGACCATGTGCCAAGTTTGGTGAAATAAGATTGGGATATAGTTGGTTAAGGCAATATACAAAAGTAATAGTGTTCCACCATATAAGGCAACCACGATAAAAATGGGTTTAATTTTGATCAAGCGTTGGACCAATTGTACAAAATGAATAGCCAAATAGGTGAAAATAAAGGTTAATAAGATTGGTGTCATAAGACTACGGGCAAAATAAAGTAAAAAAATGATGCTCAACAACACAACATAGCGTCTTAATTTAAGATTGGCAACAAAATTATGATAAAGTTTCAATTAGACACACCTCGTTTTTATAAATGTTTTCTTTAGTATAGTCGTTTTTGATGAGCAAACCTATTAAATTCAGTTCAACGAACAAAAATGTTAGGTAGTAACATGTTATTCTTAAGGGAGTCTATTTTTTAATGAAGTAAAATAGCAGCTTTTTAAACTGTCTTTTTATAGGTGAAAATTTGAGACAAAAGCTACTTCTCGATTACCTTTTAGCCGTAAACAGGAGGTTAGAATAGATGAATGTCTTCACACCTATCTGAAATAAAAAAGAGGCTTCACTTCGTTAGAACTAGTAAAATTACAGACAAAGGCGGAAAAAAGGATTTATGAATAATCAACAACTTTATTTTGATTCATTTGGTCAACCAGCTAGAGTTATTCAAATGAAAGATAAGCAGCTTACAAGTTTGAATGAGGGGAAAATTTTAGTTGAGATGTTGTATGCACCAATCAATCCATCTGATCTAATCCCAATAACTGGTGCCTATGCCCACCGAACCCCTTTACCCAGCCTTATTGGCTATGAAGGTGTGGGACTTGTCCGACGTGTGCACAATGAGTCAGATAAGCACTTGTTAAATAAACGAGTCTTACCTTTACGAGGAGAGGGAACTTGGCAGAAATTTGTAGTGACACAGGCGGATTATGCAATCGTGGTTCCTGAAGAAATTGATTCCATCACTGCCAGTCAGGCTTATATCAATCCGGTTACGGCCTGGGTGTTGTGTGTGGAGGAATTTAAGTTAAAAAAAGATGATTTCTTAATCATCAACGCTGCAAATTCTTCAATCGGTAAATCATTTATCCAACTTGCAAAAATACTAGGATTTAAATTGATTTGCGTAGTACGAAATGAGAAGGCGCGAAAAGAGCTAGAAAAACTTGGCCTGTTTTTTGTTGTGAATTCAGCTAAAGAGGATATAAAAGATACCGTCACAAAAATAACCAATAAAAAAGGGGTTCAGGCTGCAGTGGACTCTATTGGTGGTCAACAAGGCAATATTTTGGCTGAGTGTGTAACAGCAGGAGGAAAGTTTCGTACAATAGGATTGTTGTCAGGAGAGCAGGTTGATTGGCAGTTTTTGACTACTCAGTTGGATATTTCGGTAGAAATTTTTCATTTGCGTCATTGGCTAGACCGTATCACAAATGCCAAATGGCAGCAGACTTTTACAGAAATTTTTTATTACTTGAAAAGTGGACTTTGGCATTTACCACGACCTTCAGCATTTTATTCATTGATACAATTCAAACAAGCAATTGCAGACTTTGAGCAATCAGGCAAAAACGGAAAAGTGCTTTTTGATTTTTGTGATAACATAAAAGCATAAAAAATGGCATCTGCTACTGTAGTAATTTTCCAAAAATTAGCGTAAAAAGCTAATTTTTTAGGCGATACAACAGCTATAGCAGGTGCCATTTTTATTTATTTTAGTTTTGCTTTGACATCTTCAATCATCTTTTGATACGCGATGGGGCCATTATACAACCAGCTTTTTTCAGGGCCAAATTCCCATAAATTCCCATTTTTTACTGCGGGAATATTTTGCCATAAAGGATCTTTGAACATTGCCGCTTTTTTGTCACTATTAACAAGAATTAAATAGTCACAATCAATTTGGGCTAATTTTTCTAGTGAAACCGCCGACCAATCTGAAGTTGCCTTTTCGCTGATTTCTTTGGTTAGATTCGGGACCTTGAAGCCTAATTGTTGATACAACAGATCACCGCTGGAACGTGTGTCAGCAACCATAAAAGCAGAGTTATTGGTTACCCACAAAACAGCGACAGATTTACCTTCTATTTTTTTGGCATAATCTTTTTTAGTTTCAGCTACTAATTTTTCATAGTCCGTAATGATTTTTTTGCCTTCTTTTTGTTTGTTCAAGACATTGGCAACGTCAGTTAATTTAGCTTGCCAAGTAACTTTTTCGCCATTTTTAACAACATAGGTTGGAGCAATTTTGGCGTATTTATCGTATTTTCCCCCTTCGACTAAACCGTTTGATTCAATTAATAATAAATCCGGTTCATAGGATAAAACATCTTCATAAGGTAAGTCATAATTAATTAAAGGAACATCTTTTAGATCCTTACGCAAATAATCTTGACGAGATCCACCCCCAACAGTCCATTGGGCAACTGGTTTTTCTCCTAATGCTACTAGGTAATCTTCTAAATAACTGCCAATAATTCGCTTGGGATTATTGGGAATTTCAACTTTATGATCCAATTGATCGGTCAGTGTCCGACTTTCTTTTTGAGTGGACTCTTTATTTTCCGTCCCACAACCTGCAAATAATAAAAGACTAGCTAATAATACTAAACCGGTGGTAATTTTTTGATACTTCTTCATGAATGACTTCCTTTCTTGTAAAGCAAATTCTGGTATTTATTTCTTTAAATGAGAATGATTATCAATTAAAGATACTAGCATATTTCTCTTTTTTGTCAATTTTATTTTTAAGACAAATGCGATGAAATCAATTTTCCTACTATTGACGAATTGAAAAATTAAAGCGATAATTGATAATCATTATCAATGAAAGTAGAGAATTACAATGACTACCTTGGAAGCAAAAGGGATAACTGTTGGTTATCAAAAACAAATTATTATTGAATCGTTGTCGCTCCAATTACCAGTAGGAAAAATAATTGGTTTAATTGGACCAAATGGCAGTGGCAAGTCGACACTATTAAAAACATTGGCGCGAATTATGCAGCCACAAAAAGGGGTAGTAAATCTAAATGGTGTCAGTATCAAAACGTTACCGACAAAAGAAGTGGCACAGCAGATCGCCTTACTTGCACAAAACACGGAACAAAATCTTGAGTTGACAGTTAGAGAATTAGTTTCTTACGGACGTTTTCCCTATCAAAAGGGACTGCGACAATTGGATCAAAAAGATCAAGAGGCAATTAATTGGGCACTTTCTGCAACCGGCCTTGAAAATCTAGCCCAACGTTCATTACAAGCTCTCTCGGGTGGACAGCGGCAACGTGTTTGGTTGGCAATGGCATTAGCACAAGATACAGATATTTTGATTTTGGATGAACCAACAACTTTTTTAGATCCAGCTCATCAGTTGGAAATTTTACAACTACTTCAAAAAATCAATCAAAAGTATCAAAAAACGATTGTCATGTCTATCCACGATTTAAATTTGGCTTCCCGTTTTTCTGATATCCTAATTGGTTTAAAACAAGGTCAAATTATAGCTAATGGGACACCACAAAACGTCATGACCACTGAAATTTTGGCGCAATTATTTGCCATTAAGGCGGAATTAACAGTAGATATCAAAACGGAAAAACCGCTTTTAATGAATTATGAATTGCAGGAGACAGAAGATGAAGATTAGTCGTTTTGTTTTGGCCTGGGGATTTTTAATAATCGCGGCTTTTTTAGTTCTATTTTTATCATTAACAAATGGAGCTGCTGATATTTCTATTCGTGAAATTATAAGTGCTTTTTTTCACTTTGATAAAAACAATCAAGCCCAACAAATAATCGTGAATTTACGTTTACCTCGCATTATCGGTGCTTTTTTTGTGGGAAGTGCATTTGCTTTAAGTGGAGCAGTTATGCAAGGGGTGACTAGAAATCCACTAGCTGATGCTGGTTTATTAGGAATTAACAGCGGTGCTTCGTTAGGCTTGGCGCTTGTTTTTATTTTGTGGCCCAAGGCTTCAATTAATCAAACAATTTGGTTTTCTTTTGCGGGTGCTTTTTTAGCCGCCTTTTTAATTTTTTTGGTCAGCCGCCGTTCTGTTACCACCTTGACACCAACGCGTCTTGTGTTGGCCGGGGTGGCGATTAGCAGTCTTTTTACCGCACTTAGTCAGGCATTGTCGCTTTTGTTTGATTTGCAACAAGATATTGCCTTTTGGTTTGTTGGTGGAGTCGCCAATATTACTTGGGAGCAATTAAAACAAGTTTGGCTGCTTTACTTAATTGCAGTAACAGGCATTTTGTTTCTTGCCGGGGGCATTAATTTATTACTTTTAGGGGATGACAATGCATTAGCTTTAGGAAAAAAACCGTGGCGTATTCGTTTTTTTACTTTACTATTTGTCGTTATTTTGGCTGGAATTGCGGTGGCACTTGTTGGCCCCATCAGTTTTATCGGACTGATGGTCCCTCATGTCTTGCGCTATTTTACAGGAGATAATTATCGCCGTTTATTGCCATTAGTTTTGGTTGGCGGGGGGCTGTTTGTAGTGCTAGCGGATTTATTGGCCCGCCTTTTAAATCCGCCATTTGAAACACCTTTGGGACTTTTGATTACAATTGTCGGGGTTCCATTTTTACTCCTAAAGATTTGGAGGAGTCGAGCGTGAAAAAAAAATATGTGTATGGCATTGTCCTTGGTTTACTCCTTATTTTACTTTGGCTGAGCGTTATACTTGGACGTCAAATTTTAACTTTGAATGATATTTTATTATTGATCAGAGGAAAGGCTAGTAATGCATTGCAATTAACAGTTTTTGAGTTGCGGCTACCGCGAACTATTTTAGCTGTTTTAGGTGGTGCTGGCCTGGGCGCAGCGGGATATTTATTGCAAGGTGTGACCCGTAACGATTTAGCAGATGCATCTTTACTGGGAATTAATAGTGGTGCCGGTTTTTTTGTACTGATTTATCTTGGCTTTTTTGCTCAAGGGAGTGGCTTTTTGCTGCCGCTATTAGCATTAGCAGGTGGTTTGATTGCGGTCTTTGCAGTATATGGGATTGCCTATCAAAAAGGCCCGTTTTTAACTTTGGATAAATTATTATTGGCAGGGATTGCTGTGAACGCTGGTTTTGGCGCTTTGACTTTATTGGGCACGATTAAAGTGGCACCAGATCGCTATCGTTTTGTAACAAATTGGCTTGCGGGATCGTTATGGGGGACAAACTGGAGTTATGTTTTTATTTTACTCAGCTGGCTTATCCTTTTACTTGGGGTCACATTCAGACAGTTGCCTTATTTAGACTTATTGCAGTTAAACGATGAGCAGGCTTTCAGCATAGGTGTAAAAGTTCGCAGCGTTCGCCTTCGTTTTTTATTTTTAGGGGCGGCGATAGCAGCAAGTTGCGTAGCATTTTGCGGAAACTTAGCTTTTGTTGGACTTTTGGCACCTCATATTGCGAAGACATTAGTAAAAGGGCGAGCGCAACAACGTTTTCCATTAACTTTATTGATTGGTTCTGTAATTGTTTTAGCCGCTGATACCTTAGGCAGATTACTTTTAACTGGTGGTGAATTACCTGCAGGCGTAATGATTGCCATTTGTGGTGCACCTTATTTCTTGATTTTATTGGTGCAAAAGCTCAAGGTATAAGACTATCGGTAATGAATTGCTACTCTCTTTAGGATTACTAGAATTAGGCAAGGAGTAAGGTTTGTTTTTACTTACTACTTGTCTTGTTTTTACTTAAAATGAAAATGCAGGCATTTTGGTATTTTCCAGCCGTTTGCTATTTTTTTATTTTTTCGATACCATGCAATTAGAGTCTTAATTAGTCTGTTAAGATGACGTATCGCGAGATTTCACTTGGAAAATAGCCTGAATAAGGAGCGATGGATTTGGATAAAAAAGAGTTACGCCAAAAAGGAATTGCTAAGTTGCAAGAATTAGCTCTTCATAAAGGTAAAAAACAAGAAAAAGAAACCATTATTTTGCAATTGTTATTTGCCAGTCGTCTATGGCAAGAGGCAAATTGTATTGCAGCTATCCGTGCAACGGACATAGAATTAGACACGCAGCCAATTTTTCAACGAGCTTTTCAAGAAGGTAAACAAATGGTTGCTCCAAAAGCTTTACAAAATCGTTTATTGACTTTTCATCCGGTTGTTGAAGATACAAGCTATCACGTTTCTAATTTTGGTGTACAAGAACCACTAGTAACTGATACAGTGGCAAAAGATGAAATTGATTTATTAATAGTTCCTGGCATCGTTTTTTCAAGTCGCGGTTATCGCATTGGTTTTGGTGGCGGGTATTACGATCGCTTTTTAATGGATTATAAAGGACAGACGGTTAGTTTGGTTTTTAACGAGCAGATTGTTGAGGATTGGCAGCCTGAGAAATTTGATCTTCCGGTAAAAAAAATAATTACGGATTATAGAAGTGAGGTTGTTTATGAATAACGAATGGAAAATGACATTAAAACGCTGGCTTAATCGGCCGGTTGTTACGTACAGCTTTTTAGCAATTCAAACAGTCGTTTATTTGCTTATGTTTATTCCCAGTCTACAAATTGAAGCTCGTGGTGTGATGTTTGGACCTTTTGTCGCCTATCTTCACCAATACTGGCGCTTTATAACACCGATATTTATCCACTTTTCACTGACCCATTTTGCTGTTAATTCAATTGTATTATATTTTATTGGGCAGCAAGTTGAAGCCATCTATGGCCATTGGCGTTTTTTTGTCTTGTATTTATTAAGTGGCGTGATGGGAAATGCAGTCAGTTTTGCATTTAATAACGCAGGCATCCGTTCAGCTGGTAGTAGCACTTCAATTTTTGGTGTCTTCGGGGCCTTTTTGTTATTAGGATATTATTTCCGCAATAATCCGGCTGTGCAAGGCATGGTCAGACAATTTGCCCTTTTTGTTGGTCTTAGTTTATTATTTGGTATTTTTGATCAATCGATTGATATCTGGGGACATATCGGCGGTGTTATCGGTGGGCTATTGTTAGGTAATGTCGTAGCGCTACCACAAAATCACGGTCGTTTTTCAATTCATACAAGAGTCATTTGCGGTGTTGTTTTTGTATTTCTTTTCGTGATTTGTCTTTTATATGGTTTAAAAAAATATGGATTGCCTGTATAATATGCGAGGAAGTGTGTAAAATGGAAACTCTTTACGATGTTCAGCAATTATTTAAACGTTTTGGTATTTATATTTATGTAGGCAAGCGCATTTATGATATCGAATTAATGTTAATTGAATTAAAAAATTTATACGATGGTCGTTTAATCGATCACGATACGTATCTAACTTGCTGGCGCATATTAAAACGAGAGCATCGCATTGAAGAAAGTCGGCAGAAAGGATAATTGTACATGGACAAAAAAATTATCGGAATTGATTTAGGCGGGACTACAGTAAAATTCGCAATTTTAACTACCGCAGGAGAAATTCAACAAAAATGGAGTATTGAAACCAACATATTGGATGAAGGTAGTCATATCGTACCAGAAATCGTGGAATCAATTAATCATCATTTAGCCTTATACAACATGAAACCAGCAGATTTTGTTGGAATTGGAATGGGAACACCAGGTAGTGTTGATCGTAATGCAGGAACAGTAATTGGGGCTTACAATTTAAATTGGACGACATTGCAACCTGTTAAAGAACAAATTGAAGCAGGAACTAAAATTCCTTTTGCCATTGACAATGATGCCAATGTTGCAGCTTTGGGCGAACGTTGGTTAGGTGCTGGGGAGAATAACCCAGACGTTATCTTTATCACCCTTGGTACCGGTGTTGGTGGTGGTATTATCGCTGAAGGTCATTTATTACACGGTGTTGCAGGTTGTGCCGGTGAAATCGGCCATGTCACAGTTGATCCGGCAGGTTTCCAATGTACTTGTGGTAAAAAAGGTTGTTTAGAAACCGTTTCTTCTGCTACTGGTGTTGTACGGGTAGCCCGTCATTTAGCTGAAGAGTACGCAGGAGATTCGAAATTAAAAGCGCAACTAGATGAAGGGTATGATATTTCATCTAAAGATGTTTTTGATTATGCCCAGGCGGGTGACGCCTTTGCTTTAATGGTCGTTGACAAGGTCTGCTTTTATTTAGGCTTAGCATGTGGTAATTTAGGCAACACCTTAAATCCATCTGCAATTGTTTTAGGTGGTGGAGTTTCAGCCGCAGGAGAATTTTTACGTAGTCGCGTTGAAAAGTACTTTGCTGAATTTACTTTCCCACAAGTAACTGAAAGTACCAGTATTAAATTAGCACAACTAGGCAACGAAGCAGGCGTTATTGGCGCAGCTTCATTAGCATTAGATTTCGTGAAATAGGAAGGAAAGCAAAAGATGTCTCCAATTATTATTATTGATATTGTTTTAATTGCAATTTTATTAGGAATCGGAATTAATGAATTGTATCTTCGAATTATGGCTAAAAAATCTGCTACAACAATTGATCAAGAGACTTTTCGAGAAGGTATGCGTAAAGCACAAGTCGTTGATGTTCGGGAAAAAGATGAGTTTGATGCCGGACATGTATTAGGTGCTCGCAATATTCCCTACTCTGTTTTGAAAAATTCAATTGGTAGTATTCGTAAAGATCAACCAGTTTACATTTATGATCAAAAACGAGCAATTGCAGTACGAGCTGCCAACAAATTGCGTAAAGCCGGCTATACAGATATTTACTTATTAAAAGGTGGATACCAAAGCTGGGAAGGTAAAGTTAAAAAGAAAAACAGTTAAATTTTTGATACTGGAACAAAGGTCACTTCTGGCTTTTAGTCCAGTATTTTTTTATTGGGTGGTTTTACCAAGAAGTGCTAAACTAAAGAAAGGAGGGATTAATCATGATTACGACAAAAAGAATTTATGCCGACTACGAAAAAAAAGATGGCTTTCGCGTTTTAGTTGACCGAGTCTGGCCGCGGGGCATTAAAAAAGTGGATGCACACTTGGATGAATGGTTAAAAGAAATTGCTCCTTCAACAGAATTGCGAAAATGGTTTGGCCACAAGCCAGAAAACTTTCCGGTCTTTAAAGAAAAGTATATCGCGGAGTTGCAAACTGAGCCGGCTAAGTCTGCACTTGCCCAACTTACGACAATTGTTCAGCGAAAAGAAAAAGTAACGTTGTTATATGGCGCTAAAGATGAAGTGCATAATCAAGCGGTTGTGTTAGCAGAATATTTAAACCGCAAAACATAATTTTTATTTATCAGTAAATAGATTAAAAGAAAAAAGACTACTAAGATAAGCAGTCCTTAGAGATACATTAAAAAAATCACACCAGTTGATGGTGTGATTTTTTTATTAGCGGGCAACGCGTTTACGCATTGCTTTTTTTCGGTTTTCTTCAATCATCGCTTCTTTTTCATCGATAGGATCGATTACTTGTTTTTTGACAGTTACTACAAAAGCACCTGCTGCTGCAACGGTAGCCAAAGTACCGACTAAGACACCTGATACAAATTTTTTCATCCCAATCACTCCGTTCATACTTTTATTATATTATGTAACAAGTCCACTAAAAATAAAAGCTAAACGCTTTTTCCAGTTAGTGACTGGCATTAAGTTCGTAAATAAATAATCATTGAAAATATTTAGTAAATAAATTATAATAAATTTACTAAACAAAAATGATGAGGTGTTTTTTGATGACAAAAGACTTACAAGAACTTTTTAATGCGAAATTTGGTAATAAATCAACCGGTGAATATTTTGCTCCAGGCCGAATTAATTTAATTGGCGAACATACAGATTACAATGGCGGTTATGTTTTTCCAGCTTCAATTACAATCGGTACTTATGGGTTAGCACGAAAACGTGAGGATAAAAAAGTCCGTCTTTATTCGGAAAACTTCCCGGAAAAAGGAATTATTGAATTTTCAATTGATGATTTGGATTTTCATAAAGAACACGATTGGACTAACTATCCAAAAGGGATGATGCGCTTTTTAAAAAGTGATGGCTTTCAAATTGAAAGTGGCATGGAAATTCTTTTTTATGGTACTATTCCAAATGGAGCAGGTCTTTCATCTTCAGCATCGATTGAGCTTTTGACAGGGGTAATCTTACAAGATTTATTTGACCTTGATGTCAAAATGATTGAATTAGTCCAAACAGGTAAACGCGTAGAAAATAAATTTATTGGTGTCAATTCAGGTATCATGGATCAATTTGCAATTGGTATGGGAAAAATGGATCATGCCATTTTGCTGGATACAAATACACTTGAATATGAATTGGTTCCAGCGGAATTTGGCGAATACGTTGTGGCGATTATGAATACGAATAAACGCCGTGAATTAGCTGACTCGAAATACAATGAACGCCGAAGTGAATGTGAAGAAGCATTGAGTCGCCTCCAAACAAAATTACCGATTAGATCATTAGGTGAATTATCAGAAGCAGAATTTTTCAATAATACGGATTTAATTGGGGATGAGGTTCTCATTAAACGAGCAAAACACGCAGTTACTGAAAATGAACGGACTAAAAAAGCCAAGATGGCATTAGTTAACGGTGATTTAGCAACTTTTGGTAAATTATTAAATGCATCTCATGCGTCTTTGCAGTATGATTATGAAGTGACAGGTATTGAGTTGGATACTCTAGTAGCTACAGCCCAAGCGCAATCAGGTGTACTAGGGGCGCGCATGACTGGAGCAGGTTTTGGTGGCTGTGCGATTGCACTTGTTAAAGAAAGTGAATTTGAGCATTTTACTGAAAATGTAAAAGCTGCCTACAAAGAGAAGATCGGGTATGCTACAGATATTTACAAAGCGAGTATTGATGATGGTGCCCGCAAATTAAAATAAAAAATGGAGGCTTTAAAATGTCAATTTTAGTATTAGGCGGAGCTGGTTATATCGGCTCTCACGCAGTGGATCAATTAATTACCAAAGGATACGACGTGGTGGTTGTGGACAATTTATTAACTGGGCACAAACAAGCAATTCATAAAGATGCGCGTTTTTATGAAGGGGATGTGCGGGATAAAGACTTTTTAGAAAGTGTTTTTCAAAAAGAGAAAATTGAAGGTGTCATTCACTTTGCGGCTAGTTCTTTAGTTGGCGAATCAGTAGAAAAGCCATTGAAATATTTTAATAATAATGTTTACGGAATGCAAATTTTATTAGAAGTGATGCAAGCAAATGATGTAAAAAATATTGTCTTTTCTTCTACTGCGGCAACTTATGGCGAACCAAAAGTTGTACCAATTAAAGAAACGGCTGAAACTGCACCCAAAAATCCATACGGGGAAAGTAAACTGATGATGGAAAAAATGATGAAATGGTGTGACAACGCATACGGGATGAAATACGTTGCCTTGCGTTATTTCAATGTTGCCGGAGCTAAAGCAGATGCTTCAATTGGGGAAGATCACGATCCGGAAACCCATTTAGTACCGATTATTTTACAAGTTGCTTTAGGGCAAAGAGAGGCGTTGCAGATTTTCGGTGATGATTACAAAACACCAGATGGCACTTGTATTCGTGATTATGTTCAAGTAGAAGATTTAATTGCCGCGCACATTTTAGCTTTAGAATATTTAAAAGCAGGTAACAAAAGCAATGTCTTTAATCTTGGCAGTAATAATGGTTATTCCGTTAAGGAAATGCTAGAAGCCGCTAGAGCAGTTACGGGTAGAAAAATTCCTGCCAAAATTGCCCCCCGAAGAAAAGGGGACCCTGCAACACTTGTGGCTGCAAGTGACAAGGCAAAAGAAATTTTAGGCTGGCAACCTGCGTATACCGACATTAAAGATATTATTAAAACAGCTTGGGATTGGCACGTTAGTCATCCTCATGGTTATGAAGACTAGGAGGTAAAATAATGAGTATCAGCCAGACAGTGGTGGATTTTGCGACATTAGCCATTCATGCCGGTGGTTATATGGAATTAGACCGCTTATATTTACAAAATCGGATTATTGCTTTAATTGGGGAGGATAGTCTGGATGAGGTTAAGCCACAAAGTGCGACCCAAAATTCTTTAGAGTTATTAGATGCATTAGTAAAAAAAGCAAAAGAAAATGGTGTAATCGGAGATAGTCTAGCCCAAAAAGAAATTTTGGAAGCGCAGTTAATGGATTTTTTGACGCCGCCGCCTTCAGTTGTTAATGCTTTTTTTGCCCAACATTATGCTAAAACACCAGAAGCCGCAACCGAATACTTTTTTAAATTATGTCAAGAAAATGACTATATTAAAACGCGTGCTATTGCTAAAAACATTGTTTTTCCAGCTGAAACGAAATATGGAAAATTAGAGATTACAATTAATCTTTCTAAACCAGAAAAAGACCCTAAAGAAATTGCAACAATGAAAAATGTGACAGCCGGCGATTATCCCAAATGTATGCTTTGCATGGAAAATGAAGGCTATAAAGGGCGCCTGAATTATCCAGCGCGGACCAATCACCGCATTATTCGCATGAACTTGAATGGTGAGAGTTGGGGATTTCAATATTCCCCATATGCCTATTATAATGAACATTGCATTGTCTTATCAGAAGAGCATCGCCCGATGCAAATTAGCCGGGCAACTTTTGAACGTTTATTGACCATCATTGAAGTTTTACCCCATTATTTTGTGGGCTCAAATGCGGATTTACCGATTGTAGGAGGATCAATTTTATCCCATGACCATTATCAAGGTGGAAAGCACACCTTTGCGATGGCAAAAGCTCCCCTGGAAAAAGAAATTAATTTAAGTGTTTTTCCAAATATTAAAGCGGGAATTGTAAAATGGCCGATGTCAGTTCTTCGGTTGCAAGGAGCAGACAAAACTGAAATGATAAATGCTTGCGAGTATATCTTACAAGCCTGGAAACACTATTCAGATGAAAGTGTTTGTGTCAAAGCATTTAGTGACGATGGCACGCCACATCATACGATAACGCCCATTGCCAGAAGAAATGGAAAGTTATATGAGGTTGATTTAGTATTGCGGGATAATAATGTTTCAAAAAAATTCCCCGATGGTATTTTTCATCCCCATCCAGATGTGCAACATATTAAAAAAGAAAATATTGGTCTGATTGAGGTAATGGGACTAGCTGTCTTACCACCAAGATTATTACCTGAATTAGAAGAAGTTGAAAAATATGTATTAGGTAAACCTAATAATATTGCCGACTACCATAAAACCTGGGCACAAGCGATGATGCAAACCCATGAATTTACGCCAACAAATGCCATGGATATCATACATGGTGAAGTTGGACAAATTTTTGCCCGTGTTTTGGAAGATGCTGGTGTTTTTAAACGTGATAAAGTGGGGCAACAAGCCTTTTTGCGTTTTACTGATACACTTTAAGCGTTAAAAAATCAGCTGCACAAATTTGTTTATCTTTAACTTACAACTCGAGAAATAAAACTAAAGGAGGTGTAGCATGGCAACAATTAAAGATATAGCCCAAAAAGCCAACGTCTCCCCGGCCACTGTTTCGCGAGTCTTAAATTATGATGCTGGACTTTCAGTGGGACAAGATACCAAACGGAAAATTTTTGAAGCAGCAGAAGCTCTCAATTATACGAAATATAAAAACAAGCAAAAAAAAGCAGACCAAGTCTTACGCTTAGTTCAGTGGTATAACGACGAAGAGGAATTGGAAGATTTGTATTATTTGGCGATTCGTTTAGGCATTGAACGAAAAGCAGAAGAATTAAACATACAATTGGTAAAAGAATCTTTATCTGAACTTTCCGATACAAAAACCGATGGGATCATCGCATTGGGAAAATTTGATGCCAAACATATTAAAACGCTAAAGAAAATGAAGCAACCACTTTTATTTGTGGATTATGATGGAATGTCAGCTGGGTTTGATTCTTTAGTTGTTGACTTTCATCAGGCAGTAGATTTAGTCATTGATCATTTCATCAAAGAAGGGCATGAAAAGATCGCTATTTTAGCTGGTGTAGAGTTTACGAAAGATTATCATAATGAAATTGCTGACCCTCGCTTGCGTTTGTTTACTGAACGGTTGCGGCAATTGAAGCTTTTAAATTCACAGTATGAAATCACAGGGGATTTTACAGTTGAAGGTGGCTATCAAGCCGTTAAAAATTTTTTGCAGTCTGAAAAAGAAATTCCCAGCGCACTATTTGCCGCAAGTGATGCAATGGCAGTTGGGGCATTAAAAGCCATTCACGAGGCAGGCTTAAAAGTACCGGCAGATATTTCAGTTATTGGTTTTAATGATGTTAGCGTGGCCAAATATGTAACGCCTGCTTTGTCTACCATTCAAGTACCAACAGAGTGGATGGGAGAATTAGCTCTAGAAACGATGGTACAAATTGAAAAAGATGAAGCACCCGTCCCACGCAAGATTACAATTGGCACGAAACTGATTTTAAGAGAGTCAACATTACAAACAAACTAGTTGAAAGATGTTACCGCAGTTGCTTTATATCTGACGGTAGCATTTTTTATTGGCTCTACGCAGGTTTATTTAACTTTTTTAAATTTGTGGTAAAATACACTAGAGTTAAAGGAGAGGATAGCACCGTGAAGATATTGGCTTTTGATACATCAAATAAAACCTTAACAGTCAGCGTGATGGCTGAAAACATCGTCTTAGGCGAAATTACAACAAATGTTAATAAAAATCATAGTGTGACGTTAATGCCCGCTATTGCTGAGCTAATGGAAAAAGTTGCATTAACCCCACAAGAAATTGAGCGCATCGTAGTTGCCCAGGGACCTGGATCTTACACGGGGCTTAGAATTGGTGTCACAACAGCAAAAACACTAGCAGATACACTAC
This sequence comes from Enterococcus montenegrensis, assembly GCF_029983095.1. NCBI lineage: Bacteria > Bacillati > Bacillota > Bacilli > Lactobacillales > Enterococcaceae > Enterococcus > Enterococcus montenegrensis. Next base: position 1,634,659 of record NZ_CP120467.1, on the reverse strand, counting down.
ATTGTGAGTTGGTTGGTGTTTCTAGTTTGGCTTTAATTGCCGCCAATTGCCGTAATTATGCAGGCGTTATTGTCCCATTATTTGATGCAAGAAGAAACAATGTATACACTGGTCTTTATCAATGGGTTGCAGATGAATTGCAAATGATTCAAGCAGATCGCCATATGGCACTAGCAGATTTACTAGTACAGTTGAAAAATGAACATGACATTTTATTTGTCGGAGAAGATGTAGCAAAGTTTGCAGCGGAGATAAGTGAAAGTTTACCCACTGCAAAAATAAATAAAATTTCCCATTGGCAACTTCCCAGTGGGGCAGTTTTAGCAGAATTGGGTGCCAAAAAAGCACCAGTGACCAATATTGACACTTTTTCACCGCTATATTTAAAACGTGTCGAAGCAGAAGAAAAATGGCTGGCTGCCCACAAAGATTGGTCAGGTGACGAAAATTATGTTGAAAAAATTTAAAGCTCTTTTTCCAAAACCACCTTTTAAAAGTGCAGGCTATCTAAAAAGGACTTATCCAGGACATGCAGCCTGGTTTGTTCGCGAAGTGACAAATGACGACATCAAAGCGCTTTTAGCAGTGGAAAGAAATGTTTACCATGGCAAGTTACCTTGGACTAAATCAGCATTTTTGTCAGAATTAATTTCACCGCTACCACATTTGTATTTATGTGTGGAAGCTGAAGCTATTTTAGCTTTTGGCGGATGCCGTATTATTGGCAATGATGCCCATATCACCAATATAGCCGTTGATCCAGATTTTCAAGGAAGTGGCATTGGCACATTTTTATTACAAGAGTTGGAACATTTTGCTAAAAAAAATGGTTGTTTGACCATGTCTTTGGAAGTTCGGTTAAGTAATCGCGATGCGCAACGCCTATACCGCAAATTAGGATATGTTTCACGCGCAATTAAAACCGCCTATTATGATCAAACAAATGAAGATGCATTGGATATGGTGAAATACATTGACTGATTTTAAGATTAAAGAAAAAAAGGACTACAACTTGACGGAACTGGCAGATTCATTGTATAACATTGCAGAGGCTGCCTATCAAACAGGAAGTCCTTGGAAAAAAGAGCAATATCTCGCTGATTTAAAAAATGCTGCAACCAATTATTTTATTATAGAAGAAAAAGGACAAATAGTAGCTTTTTTAGCTTATCAAAAAATTATTGATGAAGTTGAAATTGCCAACGTGGCCGTTCATCCTGCAACACAAAATAAAGGTTACGGCGGTCTTTTAATGAAGTTAGTGGATAAAATTCCGTCAGTAAACCAATTTTTTTTAGAGGTACGGATAAGAAATTTTTCTGCCAAAAATCTCTATTTAGCGCATGGTTATAAGGTCATTAGTCGACGGGCAGATTATTATCAAAATCCACGGGAAGATGCCTTAATTATGTTAAAGAAAGTGGGGCCAATTCAAACAAATGAGTTCTGAATTAATTTTAGCCGTTGAAAGTAGCTGTGATGAAACAAGTGTTGCAGTGATTAAAGACGGTCATGAAATATTAAGTAATATTGTTGCTTCCCAAATTAAAAGTCACCAACGTTTTGGTGGCGTTGTGCCAGAAGTTGCAAGTCGTCATCATGTGGAGCAAATTACGCTTTGTTTACAAGATGCGTTAAGTGAAGCACAAGTTACACCAAAAGATTTAACTGCTGTGGCGGTAACGTATGGTCCTGGTTTAGTCGGCTCGCTTTTAATTGGAATCGCAGCGGCCAAGGCGTTTGCCTGGGCGCACCAATTACCGTTAATTCCTGTAAATCATATGGCAGGACATATTTATGCAGCACGGTTAGTAAAACCATTAGAATTTCCTTTAATGGCTTTACTTGTTAGTGGTGGGCATACGGAGTTAGTTTACATGGCTGAAGACGGCTCTTATGAAATTATTGGTGAAACCCGAGATGACGCTTGTGGTGAAGCCTACGATAAAGTAGGACGCGTCTTAGGTTTAAGTTATCCTAGCGGTAAAGAACTAGATCAGCTTGCTCATCTGGGGAAAGATACGTTTCATTTTCCTCGCGCAATGATCCATGAGGATAATTATGATTTTAGTTTTAGCGGTTTAAAAAGTGCCTTTATTAATTTAGTGCACAATGCAGATCAAAAAGGTGAAGTGTTAGCAAAAGAAGATCTAGCTGCAAGTTTTCAAGCCAGCGTCGTAGATGTTTTAACTGCAAAAACAATCCGTGCTTGTCAAAATTGGCCAGTTAAACAATTAGTTGTTGCTGGTGGCGTTGCAGCCAATCAGGGGCTGCGAGAACGTTTAGGTGAAGTATTGCTCAAAGAAGCTCCAGGCGTTGAATTAATTGTACCGCCGTTGCGTTTATGTGGAGATAATGCTGCAATGATTGGTGCTGCCGCTCATGTAGAATTAGCAAAACAACATTTTGGCAACTATTTTCTAAATGCTAAACCGGGTTTGGAATTAGCCTGATTTTTTTCAAAAGGAGTTTTTAATCCGCAATTAATTTGAAAAAAAGAAAATTACAATTACGGTACACTTATTGATGTAAGCTAGAACTAAAACATTTAAGATTCTTGATGGATTTTTGGGGGAAATGAAGTCAAACTTTTTAAGTGACTTTTTTCTGGCTTACATTTACAAATATAAAAACGGATGATTTGGCATAGGCTAAATCATCCGTTTTTATAATTTGAGTAGGCTATTTGATTACATCTTCATAAAAAGTGAATATTTTTTTTTCATAATCAATTAAACCTTTTTCTTTTAGCTTTTTAATGACTTGACCTGCTGTTTCACGGGTAGTACCACTATTAACAGCTAATTCTTTTAAAGTAATTGGAAATGGAATCGTGACTTTGGTTTTGGATTCTGGTTGTCCTAACTCTCGTTTTAATATGTAGAGATTTTGGGTTACACGATCGTGAGCATTTGAAGTTAAGCCCGTTTGTAGGCGTAATTGATGGCTTTCGATAATTTTATTTTGCTTTTTGATAAGGTAAAGTAACTGCTGGTTGTTCTTTTGGCAAATTTGTTCATAAATTTGGGTAGGAAAATAGAAGGTTTCAATGTCAGTCATGGCTTGAGCACTATGGGTGTAAACTTCTGCTTCGAAAACGCCTCCCAAAGGAAAAACGCTGTAATTGGTTACGTAATCATAATAGTAGTAAGTTGCACTTTCATCATAGCGTTCAATTCGTACCAAACCAGCAACGACATAATACAGTCGGTCTCTTGCATCCCCTTCGTCAAAGAGTACTTGTCCTTTTTTATAAGAACGTAATAAAACATTGGCCTTTAAAAGTTGGAATTCGTCATCAGTAAGGTGTTCAAAATCTGCTTGGTATCTTAAACGGGAAAATTGATAGTCTACCTTATCGGCATACATAACTGGCTAACTCCTTTTTTACACTTTTTTTCTCTAGTTTATATTGTTGCCTTTTTCCTTTGGTTTGTAAAGGGAAAAATAAGGTGTAGACGGCAGATTTCAGCAAAAAAATAATATGAGAATGTAAGTCGGATTTTTATTGAGTGAAAATGGCAAAAATGAATAAAACAAGGTTTTGCATACCGGAAATATACAAAAACTGCTGAAAAGTATGCGTTTTCAAATTATTTAGACCTTTAAAATAAAGAGAATATTCTATATGCAAAAAAAATCCAAATGAATAAATATTTTTTTTCGTTCAAAATGAATAAATATATCTTCTGTTATGATTGTTTCATTCATTAATCGGGTAAATATAAATAACATCTAATATAATGTGAAATATTTCTCCTTTATAATGTTAGATAAATTTGAAAGCCCTTTCTTTTAAGGGTTAATCTATTAATGTAATCAATAACGAGGAGGCAATAAAAAATGGACAAACCAATTCACGTGTTTTCCGAAATCGGAAAACTAAACACTGTTCTATTGAAAAGACCTGGCGCAGAAGTTGAAAACTTAACTCCAGACATTATGGATCGTTTATTATTTGACGATATTCCATATTTGCCAAATGCCCAAGCAGAGCATGACGAGTTCGCCAAAGTTTTACAAGACAATGGTGCAGAAACTCTGTATTTAGAAAAATTATCAACAGAAGCTATTGATGCTGGTAATGTGAAAGAAGAATTCTTAAACCGCATCTTAGATGAATCTCATATTGATTCAGCAGCTGTCCGTCAAGGATTGTTCGAATATCTGCTTAGTATGGAAACACAAGACATGGTTGATAAAATCATGGCTGGGGTACGTACAAAAGAAATCGATGTTAAATCTCGTTCATTACTAGATTTATCTGCTGACGATGAATATCCATTTTACATGGATCCAATGCCTAACCTATACTTCACTCGCGACCCTTCTGCATCAATTGGTAACGGCATGACTGTTAACAAGATGACTTTTGAAGCACGTCGTCGTGAATCATTATTTACAGAATATATTTTAAATCATCATCCACGTTTTGCAGGCAAAGTTGATGTCTGGTTAGACCGTGAAGCTGAAGGCCATATTGAAGGTGGGGACGAATTAGTTCTTAGCCATGAAGTATTAGCAGTTGGTATTTCACAACGGACAAATGCGAAAACTTTGGAAAAATTAGCGCGCAATATGTTTGCTAAACATGCTGGTTTTGAAAAAGTTTTAGCAATTAAAATTCCGAATAACCGTGCAATGATGCATTTGGATACTGTATTTACAATGGTAGATTACGATAAATTTACGATTCATCCAGCTATTCAAGATGCTGATGGTAAAATCGATTGCTTCATTTTAGAACCAAATGGCGACGATATCACAATCACACAAACAAATGACTTACACGGTACATTAAAAGATTTATTACATTTAGATGATTTGGTATTAATTCCAACCGGTGATGGCGATGCAATCGTTGCACCTCGTGAACAATGGAATGACGGTTCAAATACCTTAGCAATTGCACCAGCTGTAGTAGTAACGTATAATCGTAACTATGTATCAAACGAAATTCTACGTAGCTATGGTATTAAAGTGTTAGAAATCCATTCAGGAGAATTATCACGCGGTCGTGGTGGCCCTCGTTGCATGAGTCAACCATTAGTACGTGAAGATCTAAAAAAATAAAGGTATGAATTGGTTCTGCGGGCGGCTGTAAGCCGTCTTGCGGACCAAATGAAAACTAACTAAAGGAGAGCTCAACTTATGAAAGAATCAGTATTCCAAGGAAGAAGCTTGTTAGCAGAAAAAGATTTTACAAAAGAAGAATTACAATATCTAATCGATTTTTCTGAACATTTGAAAGATCTTAAAAAACGTGGGATTCCACATCGCTACTTAGAAGGTAAAAATATTGCACTTTTATTTGAAAAAACTTCTACACGGACACGGGCTGCTTTTACTACAGCTTCAATTGATTTAGGTGCACATCCGGAATACCTTGGTGCAAATGATATTCAATTAGGTAAAAAAGAATCAACAGAAGATACTGCAAAAGTATTGGGTCGTATGTTTGACGGAATTGAATTCCGCGGATTCAGCCAAAAAATGGTTGAAGAGTTGGCTGAGTTTTCAGGCGTTCCAGTTTGGAATGGTTTGACAGACGAATGGCATCCAACACAAATGATTGCCGACTTCTTAACAATCCAAGAAAACTTTGGCACAGTTGAAGATATTACATTAGCTTACTGTGGAGATGGCCGTAATAACATGGCAAACTCATTGTTAGTAACAGGTGCGATTTTAGGTACAAATGTACGTATCGTAGCACCAAAAGAATTACAACCTGAAGAAGAAATCCAAAAAATGGCACAAGAGTTTGCTGAAAAATCTGGTGCCAAATTAATGGTAACAGACGATGTTGATAAAGGCGTTGATGGCGCTGATGTATTGTATGCCGATGTTTGGGTATCAATGGGTGAAGAAGACAAATTTGAAGAACGTATCAAATTATTGCGTCCTTACCAAATCAACATGGAATTAGTTGAGAAAACACATAATACAGATCGCTTAATCTTCTTACACTGCTTACCAGCATTCCATGATACAAACACTGTATATGGCGAACAAATGAAAGAAAGATTTGGCATTACTGAAATGGAAGTTACAGATGAAGTCTTCCGTTCTAAATATGCGCGTCAATTTGATCAAGCGGAAAACCGCATGCACTCAATCAAAGCTATTATGGCTGCGACATTAGGTAATCTGTTTATTCCACGTGCTTAATCGCTACTAAATTAAAACCTACTTTAACTAAGACGAGTCAGTTCTTTGAGCCTTTTGCCTGTCAAAAGAGCTGGCTTGTTTTGGTGTTTCTAAAAACTGTCAAAATTTCTTACGAGGAGCGATAATTATGGCAAAACGTAAAGTCGTTGTAGCTTTAGGTGGTAATGCAATCTTATCTGATGACGCAACTGCACAAGCACAACAAAATGCATTAAAAGAAACTGCAAAATATTTAGTTCAATTTATCGAACAAGGGGATGAATTAATCATCTCCCATGGTAATGGTCCCCAAGTTGGGAACTTACTAATCCAACAAGCGGCAGCGGACTCTGAAAAAACACCAGCTATGCCTTTAGATACTTGTGTTGCTATGACAGAAGGTTCAATTGGTTACTGGTTGCAAAATGAAATGGGCGCTATCTTAAAAGAAAAAGGTATTGATAAAGATGTTGTTTCTTTAGTGACACAAGTTATTGTGGCAGAAGACGATCCATCTTTTAATAATCCAAGTAAACCAGTTGGTCCATTCTTCACTGAAGAAGAAGCCAAACAACAAATGCAAGCGGGCAATGCTACTTTTAAAGAAGATGCAGGGCGAGGCTGGCGTAAAGTTGTTGCATCACCAAAACCACTTTCAATTAAAGAAGCACGCGTGATCGAAAGCTTAGTAGATCAAGGTGTGGTGACAATTTCTGTTGGTGGTGGCGGTATTCCTGTTGTGGAAACTGCAAAAGGTTTGGAAGGTCGCGAAGCTGTAATTGACAAAGATTTCGCTTCTGAAAAATTAGCGGAAATCATTAAAGCAGACCTTCTAATCGTCTTGACTGGTGTTGATAATGTGTATGTAAATTATCAAAAACCAGATCAAAAGAAATTAGAACGCGTGACAGTTTCAGAAATGAAACAATACATTCAAGAAGATCAATTTGCTCCAGGCAGTATGTTGCCTAAAGTACAAGCATGTATTGAATTTGTTGAAGCTCGTCCTGAAGGTAAAGCAATCATCACTTCATTGGAAAATATTGAAAACTTATTGGCTAATGAAGATGGCACGATTGTAGTTGCCGACTAATAGTTAATTTGCTAAAAAATATCTCTGCTGTACATTTTTCTCCTTTAGGGTACAGTGGGGATATTTTTGAAATCTAATTAGTAAAAATACAATTTTAAACAAAGAAATGAAAGAAAATACTTTTTCGTTTAAAATAATGATAAAAAGACTAGCCAGAAAAAAAAGTATTTGTTATAATCAGTGTCAGTTTAATAATTGATTTTGTGAACAAGAGAGTATTGTTTGTTGGAAATTTAGCGAGTTTGGGTGGGTGTGAGCCAAGCAAGAAGACAAATAAGAAACGCACTTGGGAAAATCTGCATGTAGCAGACGGCGATCTACCGTTATAGAAGAAGCTGGTTTGTGTATTCAAACAACAAGAGTGGTACCGCGGGAAGTCTCGTCTCTAACGATTATCGTTAGGGGCTTTTTTTATTGACAAAATCAAGAATAACTAAAGCTCTAAGTGGCTTTGGTGATCATTAAATTGTAAAATAAGGGTAACTGATGAGTTTTTAGCTCATTTTAATCTAAGGAGGATATCAGATGAACAACAAAGATGTCGTAGCAAAAGCGCTTTATGATGTATTAAAAGATGATTTAACCATGGAGCAAATCGAAAAATTATTGGAAAATCCAAAATCAGCTGATCATGGGGATGTTGCTTTTCCAGCCTTTGCTTTAGCTAAAGCGTATAAAAAAGCGCCACAACAAATTGCACCAGAATTAGCGGAAAAAATTGATGGCAAAAACTTTGAAAAAATCGAAGTAGTAGGTCCATACTTAAACTTCTTTATGAATAAAGGTGCTATTTCTGAAAAAGTTTTAGCGACTGTTGTCAAAGAAAAAGAACATTACGGGGATGCCAATATAGGTGAAAATCGTAATGTACCAATCGATTTGTCTTCACCCAACATTGCCAAGCCGATTTCAATGGGACATTTACGTTCAACGGTTATCGGAAATTCAATTGGTTTTATTATGGAAAAAATCGGCTACAACCCAATTCGTATTAACCACTTAGGTGACTGGGGTACGCAATTTGGCAAATTAATTGTTGCTTATAAAAAATGGGGTTCTGAAGAAGCTGTAAAATCTGAACCAATCAACGAGTTATTACGTTTATACGTGCAATTCCACGAAGAAGTAGAAACACAACCTGAATTAGACGATGAAGCGCGCGCATGGTTTAAAAAATTAGAAGACGGCGATAAAGAAGCGGTTTCTTTATGGCAATGGTTCCGTGATGAGTCAATGAAAGAATTCAATAAGATTTATGACATGTTGGAAGTGAAGTTTGACTCATTAAACGGTGAAGCTTTCTACAATGACAAAATGGATGGAATCATTGAATTGTTAGAAGAAAAACATTTGTTAAAAGAAGACCGTGGGGCTGAAATCGTTGACTTATCTGCTTATGATTTAAATCCAGCGTTAATTCGTAAGTCAGATGGCGCTACACTTTATATTACCCGTGACTTAGCGGCAGCGTTATACCGCAAGCGCACGTATGACTTTGCGCAATCCATTTATGTTGTCGGAAATGAACAAAGTTATCACTTTAAACAATTAAAAGCAGTCTTAAAAGAAATGGGCTTTGACTGGTCTGATGATATGCATCACATTGCCTTTGGTTTAATTACTCAAGGTGGTAAGAAATTGTCTACCCGTAAAGGTAAAATTGTCTTACTAGAAGAAGTGTTAAATCAAGCGATTGATTCAGCCAAAGAACAAATCTCTGAAAAAAATCCTGACTTGGAAAATAAAGATGAAGTAGCAAAACAAGTTGGTGTAGGGGCAGTTATTTTCCACGATCTTAAAAATGATCGTTTAAATACCTTTGACTTCACGTTAGAAGAAGTTGTTCGTTTTGAAGGTGAAACAGGACCATACGTACAATACACACACGCTCGTGCAATGAGCATTTTGGCTAAAGCTGGCTTTACACCAAATGAAGCGGCTGATTACAAACTAAATGATGAAGCATCTTGGGAAGTTGTAAAATTAATTCAACAATACCCAGAAACAATCTTAAAAGCAGCTGCTAATTATGAACCATCTGTCATTGCCAAACATGCAATTAAATTGGCACAAGCGTTTAACAAATACTATGCGAATGTGAAGATTTTAGCAGACGATGATCAAAAGGATGCTCGTTTAGCTTTAGTTTATGCAGTTACCGTTTTACTAAAAGAAGATTTACGTCTATTAGGATTACATGCACCTGAGAAAATGTAATAAATTACCGTAAAAACAGCGGGAAAAGTCGTTTCTAATGATTTTTCCCGCTGTTTTATTTCCCATAGGTTTCAATATAATAAAAAGCTAGCTTATACGTAAAGATGTCATTTACTTATAAGCGTGGATTTTAATAAAAATTGTTGTGACTATTTAAGTAGTAGCCAGCATAATATTAGCAAAAAAGCGACAAAAAACGGCGGAACCACAACAAAGATTAGGTGGTTAATTCTCAGGCCAATTTCCCTTTCTTTTTTATAGGCAGACTTTGTTATGTCTTCTTTGAATTTTTGGGGTGATCGCGCCCAAAAAAGGCCTCTAGTAATTTGTAATAAAATGGCCAGCAAAAGTAAAAAGCCAGTGATGGCTAAACCCACAAACAAAAGTACTGTCAAATGATCAAGTCCGGTTAGTGTATTATTCATCACGATTGCTCAAATTGAAGCAATTGTTGCATTTTTTTAATCCCAATTACTTTTATCAATAATGGTATTCGCGGTCCGTGATCTTGATTTAAAGTCAATTGATAAAGGGCGGTAAAGAGTTCTTTTTGTTTGCTGCGTTTCGTTTTTTTATCGCTGGTATCGGATAAATCGTAAATTTTTTGCATGAAATCTGCAGCTGCTAAATCATTTGCTTGCGGAAGTATTTGACGAAATTTTTCTATTTCTTCTTTTACTTCATCTGAAAGTTTTTGATAGGCTGCAAAATTTTTGGTGTCATTGATTGTAATCAGACGGTTTTTGGCATCGTTTTCAATCCAATACTGTGCACGAGGCAAGATGTAATCAATTGCGGCTTCTGAATAAGCAGCTTCTTTTTGCAATAATTCCTTAGCTAATGAATCGTTATTGGCGGTAAGAGCTAAGATGCTAACTACATGGCCAAATTCAGGATAATTTTCTTTTAAATTCACACCAGTTAATTGTAATAATTGGTGGCGAGTTTCATCTAGTTGATTATTTTTAGCTTTTGTAACCAGTTGCTCAAATTCTTTGTAGTTGCGCAAAACAACATCATCAAGACCTAGATCAAATTGCGCTTTTGGCTGATATTTTCCGTATAAATAGAAAACCAGCTCTGGTGTATAAATAGATAATAAGTCTGGTAATGTCAAAATATTGCCAGCAGAGCTTGACATCTTTTTGGTTTGACCTTTAATGTTTACAAAATCATAAGGTTGGTACATGGGGGCGTGCCATTCAAAAATTTCAGCAGCAATTGCTTTAGCAACATCAAAACTCCCATTTTTTGAAGAATGATCTTTACCTCCGGGTTCAAAAGCAACTTTTTCATAACGCCATCGCATTGGCCAGTCGATTTTCCAGTGAAGTTTAATCCGTTGTTTTTGTCCAATTTGTTGTTTGGCAACGTGACCGCAATTGTGACAAGTATAAGAAATACGTTGTGTTTTTTCATCATAGTGGGTAATTGTTGTCGTGTCGTGATAGCAGTTGTCGCAGTATAAAGAGATTGGATAATAGCTTTCTCTTTCTAAATCGTCGGCTTTTTCGGTACGGAAACGGCTTAAAATATCATATATTTCTTTACGTTTGCTTAAGGCTAAGGCGATATCTGCATCATAAGCGCCGCTTTCATAAGCCGTTGTTTCAAAGATAAATTCTGGTGTGATATGCATTTGTTTTAAATCATGGATAAACAAATTTTCGAAATAATCACCATAGGAATAAACGGATTCAGATGCCTGACTAGGAGGGGCTATTTTAGTGTAAGGCATTCCAATTTTTTCTGCTGTGACCCCGGTAACATTTTTAGGAATCTTTCGTAAACGATCATAATCATCCCATGATAAAATATAACGGGGAGTAGCACCTAAAAAGTGTAGTGCCTGTGTGACAAAATAGGTGGTGACAATTTCGCGAAAATTACCGACATGAATGTAGCCAGAAGGACTAACCCCAGAAGCACAAGTAATGGGTGTCTTTTTGTCAGGGTATTTTCTTATTAGTGCTTGTGCAATTTGAAAAGCCCAGTGCATAAAAAATTCCTCCTTTATTCTTGTATTTAAATTTTTATTATAGATTAATTGTAGCATTGAAATGTACAAAGTTAACTTGCAAAAGGTTCTAAGTTAATAAAAAAATCCCAATAGTTAATAAAGAAATACAGTGGCAAATTTAGTATAAGCTAAATTTCAGGAGTATATCTTTATTTATGCTATTGGGATTTTTTAGTTAGTTTTAAGCGATAATATGAGATTTAAAATATTCTTCAATTTTGAGTGCGTCTTCTTCTGTTCGCGAGATAACAATGACAGTGTCAAAACCAGCAATAGTGGTGACTTTTTCAGGTACATCGATATCGTCAATTAAAGCACATAAGACTTGGGCGTTATCCGGGATAGTGACGATAATCGTTAAAAATTGAACGCGTTCCACTTTAACAACGACATCTTCGACCATATGAATGAGGCGGCGTTCTTCTTCACGGCCATCTCCTTCAAAGCGGTCTCCTTGGAAAATTTCAAAACGGGCGACACCATTTTCATCAGGTACCTTGATAATTTTTAAATCGCGGATATCCCGCGAAATTGTTGCTTGTGTAGCTGTCACACCATGGCTTTCCAAAATATTTAAAAGCTCTTCTTGTGTACGAACGGTTTGATTGCTAACAATTTGTTTAATTAATAAATGACGATCAGCTTTACGCATCGGTTTGCTCCTTTAATAAAAATTTGCAATCTCATCATAACAAAATAAGTACTTTTAAGATAGTAGTATTAATGATTTTTTATACATCAAAGGAATTGCTAATTTAACTTTATGCGAATTAATGCGATTTATTAAGATATGTTTGAATTATCTGTCTTTTTCAAAATGCTAAATTAACGAAAATAATAACATTTAAAAAGAGAAATATATCTTATTCTAGCTGCGAATACGTTACACTTTTTCACCTTTATCAAGATAAAATTTAAAAAAGGTGATTTCATGCTTGAAACTAAAGACCTTTATCGGTATAATAGCAAATGTTGTGGGGTGAAGACTCTACAGCTAAAAAATCCACATCAAAAACGGATCTGAGACAGGGTGCTTTACAAATAGTAAAGTCTGCCAAAGAGCTTGACGTTTTTGAAAGGGAAAAACCAAATTGGAGGAAACAAAAACATGGCAGTAATCTCAATGAAACAATTGCTAGAAGCCGGCGTACACTTTGGTCACCAAACTCGTCGCTGGAACCCAAAAATGAAGAAATATATCTTCACAGAACGTAATGGTATCTACATTATCGACTTACAAAAAACAGTTAAGTTAGTAGATGTAGCATACGACTACATGAAAAACGTTGCTGAAGAAGGCGGCGTTGCATTGTTTGTTGGTACTAAAAAACAAGCACAAGAAGCTATCAAAGAAGAAGCAACGCGTGCTGGTCAATTCTACGTTAACCATCGTTGGTTAGGTGGTACGTTGACTAACTGGGAAACAATCCAAAAACGTGTAGCTCGTTTGAAACAAATCAACAAAATGGAAGAAGACGGTACTTTTGAAGTACTACCTAAAAAAGAAGTTGTGGGCTTAAACAAAGAACGCGAACGTCTTGAAAAATTCTTAGGTGGTATCGCAGATATGCCACGTATTCCAGATGTAATGTACATCGTTGATCCTCGTAAAGAACGTATTGCTGTTCAAGAAGCTCGTAAATTGAATATTCCAATCGTAGCGATGGTTGATACAAACTGTGATCCAGATGAAATCGATGTTGTAATCCCATCAAATGATGATGCGATTCGCGCCGTTAAATTAATCACAGCTAAAATGGCTGACGCTTTAATCGAAGGCAACCAAGGTGAAGACCAAGTTGTTGAAGAAACTTTCGTATCAGAAGATGCTGAAGGCACTACTTCAATCGAAGAAATCGTTGACGTTGTTGAAGGCGACAACCAAGCTGAATAATTTTAGTTAAATAATTTTTGACACGGAGCTGTTTCAAAGGCTAGGCGGCAAGCCTCACTCTCCTTTGAAACAGCTTTTTTTAAAGAAAATGCAGACTATCTGCAACAAATTTCGAGGAGGAACCACAAAATGGCAGACGTTACAGCTAAAATGGTTAAAGAATTACGCGACATGACAGGTGTCGGTATGATGGATGCAAAACGTGCATTAGTAGAAGTTGAAGGCGACATTGAAAAAGCCGTAGATTTATTAAGAGAAAAAGGTATGGCCAAAGCTGCTAAGAAAAATGACCGTATCGCAGCGGAAGGATTGGCTTCTGTTGCTGTAAACGGTAACGTTGCAGCAGTTGTAGAAGTAAACTCAGAGACTGACTTTGTTTCTAAAAACGAAATGTTCCAAGATCTAGTTAAAGAAATCGCTGAATTAGTAGCAGCAAACAAACCAGCTGACATGGAAGCTGCTATGAAATTAGAAACTGCTAAAGGTACAGTTGAATCTTCATTAATCGAAGCAACGCAAGTTATCGGCGAAAAAATCAGCTTCCGTCGTTTTGAAGTTGTTGAAAAAGATGATAATGCAGCATTTGGCGGCTACTTACACATGGGCGGACGTATCGCTGTATTAACTGTTTTAGATGGTACAACTGACGAAGCAGTTGCAAAAGATGTTGCAATGCACGTTGCAGCTATCAACCCACGTTACGTTGACGAATCACAAATTCCAGCTGAAGAGTTAGAACATGAAAAAAATGTTTTAACTGAACAAGCTTTAAACGAAGGCAAACCAGCTAATATCGTTGAAAAAATGGTTGAAGGCCGCTTGAAGAAATTCAAAGCTGAAATTTCTTTAGTTGACCAACCATTTGTTAAAGATCCAGATATGACTGTTTCCAAATACGTTGCTTCAAAAGGCGCGACAGTGAAATCATTTGTTCGCTTTGAAGTTGGCGAAGGTATCGAAAAACGCGAAGATAACTTTGTTGAAGAAGTTATGAGCCAAGTTAAAAAATAATTCTATTCAATTGAATAGTAGGGAACGCATTTTATGCGCTCCCTTTTTTTAAAGCCAGTTATAAAAATAACGGCAAAGACTGACAAAGGTGCAAAGATTATTCTGATCTATGCTACAATAGTCAGTAGAAGATACGGAGGAAGCAAAATGGTTAAACCAAAATATCAACGAGTAGTCCTAAAATTAAGTGGGGAAGCATTAGCAGGCGATGAAGGCTTCGGCATTAAACCACCAACTATTAAAGAAATTGTCAAAGAAATTAGAGATGTCCATGAACTTGGTGTCGAAATGGCGATTGTTGTCGGTGGCGGCAATATTTGGCGGGGACAAATTGGTGCCCAAATGGGAATGGAAAGAGCACAAGCGGATTACATGGGAATGTTAGCAACCGTCATGAATGCTCTAGCACTCCAAGATACCTTGGAAAACGAAGGGGTACCAACCCGTGTGCAAACTTCAATTGAAATGCGTCAAATTGCAGAACCATATATTCGCAGACGAGCAGAACGTCACCTTGAAAAAGGTCGGATTGTCATTTTTGCTGGTGGAACGGGTAATCCTTACTTTTCAACGGATACTACAGCTGCATTGCGCGCAGCAGAAATTAATGCTGACGTAATTTTAATGGCAAAAAATAATGTTGATGGTGTTTACTCTGCAGATCCAAAATTAGATGATACTGCTGTTAAATATGAAGAATTAACACATTTAGATGTGATTGCAAAAGGTCTTCAAGTAATGGATTCAACCGCAAGCTCACTAAGTATGGACAATGATATTCCTTTAGTTGTCTTCAATTTAAATGAACCAGGAAACATTCGCCGTGTTATTTTAGGTGAGCATATTGGAACTACAGTGAGGGGGAAATAAAATGGCAGATGCAACAATGACAGAAGCAAAAGAAAAAATGCAAAAGGTCGCTGATAATTTACGACGTACATTGGGACAAATTCGAGCTGGTCGTGCCAACGCAGGCTTACTTGACCGTATCTTAGTACCGTATTACGGCGCACCAACACCACTTAATCAAATGGCTTCAATTCAAACTCCAGAAGCACGGGTGCTTTTAATTACGCCTTTTGATAAATCAATGATTAAAGAAGTGGAAAAATCACTATTGACAAGTGATATTGGAATTACACCGCAAAGTGACGGTACGGTAATTCGTCTTGTCTTTCCGCAATTAACCGAAGAACGTCGGAAAGAATTAGCTAAAGAAGTAAAAAAAGAAGCAGAAAACGCTAAAGTTGCTGTTCGTAACGTGCGCCGTGATGCGATGGATGCTTATAAAAAACAAGAAAAAAGTAGCGATATCACTGAAGACGACTTACGCAACTTAGAAAAAGATGTGCAACAGTTAACCGATGATAGTATTAAGCAGTTAGATCAAATCGCTGCTGATAAAGAAAAAGAACTTTTAGAAGTTTAAATCTTTGATGAAAGCCACACAATTTTTGTGTGGCTTTTTTTTGTGTCAAAATGACAATCATAAAAAAGCAAATGATAGCAACATTCTTACTGTTTTGTTAGCAAAGCTTTACAGATAAAGCTTGTAAATTTAGATTGCCCATCGATTAGAAGTGTCTTATGGCCAAAAATTTAAATCTTTCAGTTGTTTTTTTGTGAAACAAAATCAACTGAAAATGCGTATGTTAATAATGTATTTGCACGAAATATATTACCTACATTCTTTTTGTGAAACATTATAGTGCGTAAAAAAGCGCTTTTCATATCAAATATGTGGATAAAGGCCTTAAGATTTTTACTAAGCCTTACTGCTTTTCATAGGCAAGCATTCTGATTATTGCTATAATGGGGAAGATGATTTATTTTAGAGTGAGAATTAGTTAGGAGGCTTTTTTATGTGGCGTTTTTTCCCACAGAAAAATAAATATGTGCAAGAAGAAGCAGAGTTTACTTTTGATAGTGACAAAGCTGTTCCTAAACATATTGCGATTATTATGGATGGCAATGGTCGCTGGGCACAAAATCGGCGCTTGCCGCGGGTAGCTGGACATAAAGAAGGGATGGAAACAGTTAAGACGATTACCAAGCACGCTTCTAGTTTGGGAATAAAAGTGTTAACGCTCTATGCTTTTTCGACTGAAAATTGGAAACGACCAGAAGAAGAAGTTAGTTTTTTAATGCAATTACCGGTAGATTTTTTTGATAAGTTTGTGCCAGAATTAATCAAAGAAAATGTTAAGGTAAATGTCATGGGCTATACGGAATTTTTACCCGCGCATACGCAAGAAGCAGTCAAGAAGGCAATTGAACAAACAAAAGATAATACCGGCATGGTTTTAAATTTCGCTTTGAACTATGGGAGTAGGGCTGAAATTGTGACGGCAGTAAAAGATATCTACACAGAGCTCAAAAAAACAGATGCAAAGGAAGAGGAAATTACTGAAGCTCTTATTAGCGAGCATTTAATGACAGGATTTTTACCAAGTGAATTGCGTGATCCAGAGCTATTGATTCGCACCAGTGGTGAAGAGCGGATTAGTAATTTCTTATTATGGCAGATTGCCTATAGTGAACTTTTCTTTACCGATGCTTTGTGGCCAGATTTTAATGGTGAGTTACTGGAAATGGCGATTGCTTCGTTTCAAAATCGCAATCGCCGTTTTGGTGGTTTGAAAAAATAAAGGAACTTTTGAAAACAAAGGAGGAGTAGTTGTGAGACAACGAGTCATCACAGCAGTAGTCGCCTTGGCATTATTTATTCCGATTATTTATGTCGGCGGTATTGCAATCGAAGTGACTGCAGCTGTTTTAGCTGTAGTAGCAGTTTATGAATTATTTAGAATGAAAGAGTTAAACATAGTCAGTTTTGAAGGGATTATAAGTGCCATTGGTGCAGTTTTGCTAGTTTTACCTAAGGAGCGTTGGTTTTTCTTTTTACCCGCTAATGTAGATACTTTTTCACTGTTTTATCTGACGGTACTGCTTTTATTAGGTGCTGCTGTAGTATCTAAAAATATGTACACGATTGACGAAGCGGGCTTTCCAGTATTAGTTAGTTTGTATGCGGGCATGGGTTTTAGAGATTTTGTTAGTGCCCGAGGGGAGAGCCTCATTATTTTATTCTTCGGACTACTAATTGTCTGGGCGACAGATATTGGTGCCTATATGGTTGGGCGTCAATACGGCAAAAATAAATTATGGCCAGAAATTTCACCAAATAAAACTGTCGAAGGTGCCCTTGGTGGTATCATTTCAGCAGTGTTCGTTGCCGCTGTGTATGTCTTAATTTTCCAAGGCAAACAAGATTTTGGACACTCGCTACCGCTTGTTTTGATTTTCACAGTAATTTTCTCTATTGTGGGACAATTTGGTGACTTAGTAGAGTCAGCCGTTAAACGCCATTTTGGTGTTAAAGATTCAGGTAATATTTTACCGGGTCACGGTGGTATTTTAGATCGTTTCGACAGCCTATTGTTTGTTTTTCCAATTATGCATTTGTTTGGTATCTTTTAAAATAATAATGAACTTTAAGCAGTCTTTAAGAGGCAGAGAACACCTGGCTTTTAAAGATTGCTTTATTTTAATGGAACATTTTAGTTTGCGATTTGTAAAATAGAGGATAAAATGACAAAAAGCGATTGGGCATTTTGCCCACAGTATTTCTGTGATAAAATAAACTAGCACAGTTTACGTATGTAAGTAGTTTTTTAGTAAAAAAAGCTATGAATGAAGGGAAGACAGAACATGAAGACACTTATTACATTTATTATCGTGTTTAGTGTAATTGTTATTATACACGAATTTGGTCATTATTTTTTTGCAAAACGAGCGGGGATTTTAGTGCGAGAATTTGCGATTGGAATGGGACCAAAAATTTGGGGACATCAAGGTAAAGATGGGACTACGTTTACCTTGCGGGCATTGCCAATTGGCGGATATGTACGAATGGCTGGCAATGGCGAAGATGAAGTAGAATTAACTCCAGGAATGCCAATTGGTTTGGTATTAGATGAAAAAGGGGAAGTGACTCAAATCAATACCAGTAGTAAAGTGCAATTGGTAAATGCTTTTCCTTTTGAATTAGCTGAATTTGATTTAGAAGACAAATTGTTCGTTTCAGGATATCAAAATGGTGATGAGAGCCAATTGGTAACATATGATGTTTTGCACGATGCCACGATTATAGAATCTGATGGTGTTGAAGTGCGCATTGCACCGCGAGATGTCCAGTTTCAATCGGCAAAGTTATGGCAGCGCATGTTGACTAACTTTGCTGGCCCGATGAATAACTTTTTGTTGGCGATTGTTTTGTTTATTGTTATCACCTTTATTCAAGGGGGCGTAGCAATAACCAATACAAATAAAATTGGCGCAATTAGTGAAAATTCACCAGCGCAAACAGCTAAGTTAAAAGAAGGCGATGCCATTCAAAGTATTGATGGGCAGAAAATTTCTTCTTGGGATGATTTAACAGCTGCTATTACAGGCAGTAAAAAATCAGTTTTGAATTTTACCGTCAAAAGAGAAAATGAAACATTTACTACACAAGTAAAACCGGAAAAAGAAGAAGTTGACGGACAAAAAGTGGTGCGAATTGGGGTACAAGTACCAATGGATACTAGTTTTTTAGGCAAATTCACAGGAGGCATTAAACAAGCTGCGAATAGTTCAGTTCAATTACTGCGCGCGTTAGGTAATTTGATTGCTAAACCAGATATTAATAAACTGGGTGGACCAGTTGCGATGTTTCAAATGTCTTCTGAAGCTGCGAAGCAAGGTCCGCTGACCGTCATGGTTTTAATGGCCGTTATCTCCATGAACCTTGGCGTAATGAATTTATTGCCTATTCCAGCCTTGGATGGTGGAAAAATTGTGTTGAATGTTATCGAAGGACTACGAGGAAAACCCTTAAGTCAAGAAAAAGAAGGAATTTTAACCTTAATTGGTTTTGGTTTCTTATTACTGTTAATGGTACTTGTGACTTGGAATGATATTCAACGTTGGTTCTTTTAAAAAAAACGTCCAAACAGTTTTGAATTGTTTGGCGTTTTTTACTTCGTGCAATAATTTAAAATATAGCTTATACTATTTCAGGTATCTTTAAGCAAGAAGGGGGAAGATTTTTTGGCAAATGGAAATGAACGTTTTGCAATTTTATTAGAGCAAATCGATTTGGCGCCAGAACAAAGGCAGCATCCCTTATTAAAAGACGGCGAAATCACGGAGGTTATCGTCCATCGGAAGTCGCGTGTCTGGGAATTCACTTTATCTATAGCAGAGCTTTTACCGGCTGCACTCTATCAAAATATATGGCAAAAACTGCAATTAGCTTTTAATGAAATTGCACAAGTTAAATTGCATATCAATACCGCAAAAAATGAATTTGATGAGACGCTTTTACAAGAATATTGGACGTTGGCTATGCAGCAAAATTGTAGTACTAAAGCGGTTGAACAAGCAGTAAAAGGACAAATGCCCTTTAAAGAAAACAACAAAATTATTTTGCCAGTAGTCAATGAAGCTGTAATTTCTTATTTGACTAGTGAATACTTACCAAAAATGGAAATGAGTTACCAAGACTTTGGGTTTCCTAAATTTCGCATTGAGCCGCGCTTTGATGAGGCAAAAGGGGCACAAGCATTGCAAGAAATGGCACAAAGGCAAGAAGTGCAACATGCGCAATTAATGCAACAAGCTCAAGAGAATATGGCCATACATGTTCAAAAGAAAAAACAAGAAAAAAATCCAGCTGCAGGGCCACTTGTTTTAGGCCGCAATATTCCAAGTGATGAGCCTATCACACCTATGGTTAACATTATTGAAGAAGAACGACGCGTTACTTTTGAAGGTTTTGTTTTTGATGCCGAAGTGCGGGAACTACGTACAAAACGTAAATTACTGACAATAAAAGTCACGGATTATACGTCTTCTTTTATTGTAAAAAAATTCTCAAATGGAGAAAAAGATGAACAAATTTTTGAAGCTTTAACAAAAGGCAAATGGCTAAAAATTAGAGGGAGTATTCAAGAAGACACCTTCCAAAGAGATTTGGTAATGATCGCCCAAGATATAGCTGAGGTCAAGCATGATCCTCGTAAAGATTATGCACCAGAAGACGAAAAGCGTGTGGAGTTGCATATGCATTCGAATATGAGTACCATGGATGCGACAAATAGCGTCTCTGATTTAGTTGCTCAAGCAGGAAAATGGGGCCATCGCGGGATTGCAATTACCGATCACGGTGGTGCCCAAGGATTCCCAGATGCTTATCATGCAGGGGAAAAAGCAGGGGTGAAAGTTTTATATGGCGTGGAAGCCTATGTGGTGGATGACGGTGTACCGGTGGCTTATAATCCAGCCCATGTTTCGTTAACCGATGCAACCTATGTTGTTTTTGACGTGGAAACGACCGGTTTATCTGCAGTTTATGATACGATTATTGAATTAGCAGCTGTAAAAATGCACAAGGGAAATGTCATTGCTACTTTTGATGAATTCATTGATCCTGGCCACCCTTTGTCTAAAACGACAGTAGATTTGACGGGTATCACCGATGAAATGGTACGAGGATCAAAACCTGAAAAAGAAGTTATGGCACTCTTTACGGAGTTTGCCAAAGACAGTGTTTTGGTTGCCCATAATGCTTCTTTTGATATGGGGTTTATTAATACAACTTATAAACGCCTAGAGATGCCAGAAGCTGTTAATCCAGTTATTGATACCTTAGAGTTGGCACGTTATTTGTACCCGGAATTTAAACGATTTGGTTTAGGTGTTTTAACGAAAAAATTTGGTGTTGGTTTAGAACAGCATCACCGGGCGATTTATGATTCAGAAGCTACGGGGCACTTGGCTTGGATTTTTGTTAAAGAGGCAATGGAAAAACACGACATGCATTATCACGAGGATTTAAACCGGCATGTTGGTGGAGAGAATTCATTTAAAGCTGCCAGACCTTTTCATGCAACTATCTTAGCGCAAACGCAAGCAGGGCTAAAAAATCTCTTCAAATTAATTTCAATGGGAAATGTAAAATATTTTCATGGTGGTGTGCCCCGCATTCCGCGCTCAGAAATTTCAAAACTACGAGAAGGTTTGCTACTAGGAACAGCCTGTGATAAAGGCGAAGTATTCGTTGCGATGATGCAAAAAGGTGTCGATGAAGCAAAAGAGAGAGCGAAATTTTACGATTACATCGAAGTCATGCCAAAAGCAGTTTATGCTCCTTTGATTGAGCAAGAGTTAGTTAAAAACGAAGCTGATTTAGAAGAAATTATCCGCAATTTAGTAGCGATTGGGCATGAACTAGATAAACCAGTTGTGGCAACGGGTAACGTCCATTATTTAAATGAAGAAGATGGTATTTACCGTAAAATTTTGATCAACTCACAAGGTGGTGCCAATCCGTTAAATCGGCACAGTTTGCCAGACGTTCATTTTCGAACAACCGATGAAATGTTGACTGCTTTTCAGTTTTTAGGTCCAGAAACCGCTAAAGAAATTGTGGTGGAAAATCCTAACAAGTTATTGGATTCCTGTGAAAAAGTAATACCTGTCAAAGATAAACTTTACACGCCTAAAATTCCCGGTTCAGAAGATGAAATTACTAATTTAAGTTATAATCGCGCCAAGGAATTGTATGGGGATCCTTTACCAGATATTGTAGAAAAACGATTGGAAAAAGAATTGAAATCAATTATCGGTAATGGGTTTTCCGTGATTTACTTGATTTCACAAAAATTAGTGCATAAAAGTAATGAAGACGGCTATTTGGTTGGTTCCAGAGGGTCGGTTGGCTCCAGTTTTGTTGCCACTATGACCGGGATTACCGAGGTAAATCCTTTGGCTCCGCATTATTATTGTCCAAATTGTCAGTACTCGGAATTTTATGAAGATGGGTCCTATGGCTCGGGCTTTGATATGCCGGAAAAAGCTTGTCCAAAATGTGGTACGCGGCTAAATAAAGACGGCCATGATATTCCCTTTGAAACTTTCTTAGGTTTTAAAGGAGATAAAGTTCCCGATATTGATCTGAACTTTTCCGGAGAATATCAACCAGAGGCTCATAATTATACAAAAGTTTTGTTTGGTGAAGATTATGTTTATCGGGCTGGTACAATCGGTACAGTAGCTGATAAGACAGCCTATGGTTTTGTGAAGGGTTATGAAAGAGATCACAACATGCAATTGCGGGCGGCTGAAATCGATCGGCTCGCACAAGGGGCAACTGGTGTGAAACGAACTACCGGTCAGCATCCGGGGGGGATTATTGTAATTCCTGATTATATGGATGTTTATGATTTTACCCCGATTCAATATCCTGCTGATGATTTAAACGCGGAATGGAAGACAACCCACTTTGATTTTCACTCCATTCATGACAATATTTTAAAACTGGATATTCTCGGCCATGATGATCCTACTGTTATTCGAATGTTGCAAGATTTATCTGGTATTGATCCTAAAACAATTCCAACCGATGATCCAAATGTCATGCGCATTTTTGACGGTCCGGATGTTTTAGGTGTGACAGAGGAACAAATTTTCTCTCGAACCGGCACGTTAGGTATTCCTGAATTTGGGACGCGTTTTGTACGGGGGATGTTAGAAGAAACGCATCCCGCTACTTTTGCTGAATTGTTACAAATTTCTGGGCTATCCCACGGGACCGATGTCTGGTTGGGCAATGCAGAAGAATTAATTCGTCAAGGGCAAGCAACTTTAGCAGAGGTAATTGGTTGTCGTGATGATATCATGGTTTATCTAATGCATGCCGGCCTTGAAAGTGGTATGGCGTTTAAGATTATGGAAACAGTACGTAAAGGACAATGGAATAAAATTCCTGATGATTTGCGGGAGACGTATCTTGCAGCTATGCGGGAAAATAACGTGCCTGATTGGTATATTGATTCTTGTTCAAAAATTAAATACATGTTCCCCAAAGCCCATGCGGCAGCTTATGTATTGATGGCGTTGCGGGTAGCTTACTTCAAAGTTTACTATCCAATTTTATATTACTGTGCCTATTTCTCAGTACGAGCAGATGACTTTGACTTAGTGTCTATGACCCGAGGAAAAGACGCTGTTAAAGATCGGATGAAAGAGATAACTGATAAAGGTTTGGAAGCCTCCACTAAAGAAAAGAATATGTTGACCGTTTTGGAATTAGCAAATGAGATGTTAGAACGTGGCCTAGAATTTGGCATGATTGATTTGTATAAATCAGATGCAGTGAATTTTGTCATTGAAGATAACAAATTAATTGCACCATTTCGAGCTGTACCAAGTTTGGGTATCAACGTAGCCAAACAAATTGTTGAAGCCCGTAAAGATGGTCCGTTTCTTTCCAAAGAAGATTTAGCAAACCGTGGGAAAGTATCCAAGACCTTGATTGAATATATGTCTGAAAATGGTGTTTTAAAAGATTTACCTGATGAAAATCAATTGTCTTTATTTGATTCTATGTTTGATTAAATTAAATCTGAACTAAAGGTATCTACCTTTGGTTCAGATTTTTTCTATACTAAAAAATGGCAAAGAAAAATTTAGTGCCAAAAGTAATTTGTGGTAAATTTTTGCTAAAAATTTTTCAACTGTTTCTTTGTTGATTTTTTTGATTACGGCACATTATTTAGCGATAAAAACTATCAATCTCAATTAAAATAGCGTAATATTATTTAAAAGTAGTAATGTTTTACGGAAAGGGGATTGCAGATGTTAAAAGAAGAACGTTTTAATGCAATCGTATCATTAGTTGATGAAAAAGGAACCATTCGGGTAGCTGATATTGTAGAGCGCTTGAATGTCTCAGATATGACAGTGCGGCGAGATTTGACAGAATTGGAAGAGCAAGGCCGTTTAAAACGTGTCCATGGTGGTGCCAAGACTGTTCATACTTATCGGCAAGAAGAATTATCCCATTCTGATAAACAAATTATCAATATGACCGAAAAAAAAGCAATTGCCCAAAAGGCACTAGAATTAATTAAAGAAGATGAAACGATTTTTCTAGGTCCGGGTACCACCATCGAAGTCTTAGCTCAATTAATTCAGCATAACTCACTACGGGTAGTTACAAATTGTCTACCAGTTTTTGAAACACTTAGTAAAAAACAGGGAAATTTGAAAGTATATTTAATTGGTGGCGAAATGCGGATGCGCACGCGGTCATTTTTTGGTGAAATCGCGAATATCGCTTTAGCTGACATGCATTTTCATAAGAGTTTTTTTAGTTGTAACGCACTAAAAGAAGATAAAATTATGACAGCTACCATCGAAGAAGGCCAAACACAGTTAATCGCATTGCAAAATTCTTTTGCCCGCTATTTACTAATGGATACTTCAAAAATTGATAAAGAAGACTTCTATACTTTTTATCGCTTAAAAGATGTGAGTGCTGTTATCACAAATCAAGACGAATACAATAGCAGTCAAATCTTTGAAGATAAGGTTTCTGTTATCAAAGGCTGACAAAACGAAAGCCTGAAACAAACACTTGTAGTGCTACAAGTGTTTGTTTTTTTGTTTCTGTACAAAAATGATACCGTTTAATAAAAAATAAACGCAAAAAATAAAACAACAACCCAATAAAAGTGTTGAAAAATGTTTGTAAATGTTTTATTATAACGAAGGAAGGTGATGAGATGCTCAAAACAAAACGCCAACAAGCGATTATTGAATTGTGTGAAGTGCATGGTGTGGTGACGGTGAAATTTATTCAGGAACAATTGAAAGTTTCTGATATGACGATTCGCCGTGATTTAGATGAATTGGCTTCTCAAAACCGATTGATTCGGGTTCACGGGGGCGCTAAAAGTCTCGACTTTGAAAATGAACGTCCAGTTGAGTTATCCCACGGTGAAAAAAAGCAACTTCATAGTCGTGAGAAAGAATATATTGCCCAACAAGCAGCAGCGGCAATTCAAGAAAATGATACTATTTTTCTTGGGCCGGGTACGACAATTGAGTTAATGACAAAATATTTACCGGCCAAACATTTACGCGTTATTACCAATAGTCTTCCAGTTTTTAATTTGTTAACGGCAAATGAAAAACATGATTTATACTTAATCGGGGGAGAATATCGCAATATTACCGGTGCTTTCGTTGGCTCCATTGCCAATGAAACAATCCAAAAATTAAGTATTCAAAAAGCATTTGTGGGTGTCAATGGTATTACAGAAGAATATGTATCTACCTTTAGTATCGAAGAAGGAAAGTTTCAACAACTGGTGCTAGACAAAGCCCAACAAAAATTTTTGGTTGCCGATGCGAATAAGTTTAACCATAGTGATTTTTATAATTTTTATAGTTTGAAAGAAATTAATGCTTTGTATACCGATGACACAATTAGTGACAGTGTAAAAAATCACTATGGGCAATATACGAATATTATTCATTAAGGGGAGATAAAATGCGGGTTGTATTAGGTTCAGATGCACAGGCAAAGAAATTGAAGGATGTTATCAAAGAGTATTTAGTTGGCGAAGGTTTTGAAGTCGTGGATAAAACAGAAACACCAGCCGCAGATTTCATTGATTCAACTTTAGCTATCGCAAATGATATTAAAGAAAACGAAGGCTCAATGGGAATTGCTTTTGATGGTTACGGTGCGGGGAGTTTTATGGTAGCCACAAAAGTTAAAGGCATGGTCGCTGCAGAAGTTTCAGACGAACGTTCTGCATACATGACTAGAGAACACAACAATGCCCGTATGATTACGATTGGTTCAGAAATTGTCGGTGAAGAGTTGGCAAAAAATATTGTCAAAGAATTTTTATCTGCTCACTATGACGGTGGCCGTCATCAAATTCGCGTGGATATGTTAAATAAAATGGCGTAAAAGGAGGAATGAATAATGAAAATTGCCATTGGTTGTGACCACATTGTCACAGATACAAAAATCGCAGTTTCTGATTTTTTGAAAAGTAAAGGTTATGAAGTAATAGATTGTGGCACGTATGATTTTACCCGGACCCATTATCCAATTTACGGTAAACGCGTCGGAGAAGCAGTAGCAAGCGGGGCTGCAGACCTTGGTGTGACGATTTGTGGTACCGGCGTTGGGATCACAAACTCTGTCAATAAAGTGCCCGGTGTACGTGCTGCCCTAGTGCGGGACATGACGACTGCCATTTATTCAAAAGAACAATTAAATGCCAATGTAATTGGTTTTGGTGGAAAAATTACTGGTGAATTTTTAATCAATGATATTATTGAAGCTTTCATTAAAGCAGAATACAAAGAAACACCAGAAAACAAAGCGTTAATTGAAAAAATTAATGCCGTTGAAGGACCAAAACCAGAACAAGCAGATGCGCATTACTTCGATGAATTTTTAGCAAAATGGGATCGTGGCGAATATCACGATTAATAATTGATTAAAAAATAAATGGAGGGATTGCTATGATCGTAACGATTACGATGAACCCATCGATTGATATCTCGTATCCCCTTGAAACGTTTAAACTGGACACAGTCAATCGTGTAACAAACGTAAGAAAAACTGCTGGCGGTAAGGGGCTAAACGTAACCCGCGTTTTAAAACAACTAGGAGACGATGTCACAGCCAGTGGTCTATTAGGTGGTTTTTTAGGCGAGAGTATCAAAAAAGATTTAGATGAGGTCAATATTGCCCATTCTTTTAGCCAAATTAATGGTGAAACTAGAAACTGTATTGCCGTCTTACATGAAGGGATGCAAACAGAGATTTTAGAAAGTGGACCAGTTATTTCAGCCGCAGAAGCAGAAGTCTTTTTAACTCATTTTGCTGATTTGGTGAATAAAGCCAGTATCTTATCTTTTTCTGGCAGTTTGCCAGCCGGCTTGCCAAAAGATTTTTACGCTAAAATGATCGCTATTTGTAACAAAAATAACAAGCCCGTCATTTTAGACTGTTCTGGGGAATCGTTAAAATTAGTGCTAGAAAGTGACGCAAAACCACTATTGATTAAACCTAATACAGAAGAGTTAGCCGATTTATTAGGAAAAGAAGTTCCTGATGATATTGATACTTTAAAAGAAACGCTACAAGATGAATTGTTTGCTGGGATTGAATGGATTGTTGTTTCGATGGGAGCAAAAGGAGCCTTTGCAAAACATCATGACAAGTTTTATCGTGTTGAAATTCCAAAAATTGATGTTGTCAATCCAGTTGGTTCAGGGGACTCTACTGTTGCCGGCTTGACATCTGCAATAAACAACGGTGATTCAGATAGTGATATCTTGAAAAAAGCCAATGTTTTGGGTATGCTTAATGCGCAAGAAGCTGTAACGGGGCACGTTAATTTGGATAATTATCAAAAATTATTCGATCAATTAAAAGTGTCTTTAGTATAGAAAAATTTTAGGAGGAATATACAATGACAACAGAAGCAAAAAAAGCCTTTATCAAACAATTAAGTGACAAAAATGGTGTGATCTCTGCCCTTGCGATCGACCAACGTGGTGCTTTAAAGAAAATGATTAATAAATACCAAGATACACAAGCACAAGCAGTTCAAATCGAAGACTTCAAAAAAATCGTGTCTTCTGAATTAACCCAATATGCTTCATCTATTTTATTAGACCCAGAATATGGCTTACCAGCTGCTAAAGTTCGCGACGAAAACGCAGGGTTATTGTTGGCCTATGAAAAAACAGGCTACGATGCTTCAACCCCAGGACGCTTGCCAGACATTTTGTCTATCTGGTCAGTGAAACGTCTAAAAGAAGCAGGCGCAGACGCATGTAAATTCTTACTTTACTACGATGTAGATGAAAGTGATGAAATCAACGATCAAAAGAAAGCCTTCATGGAACGAATTGGCTCTGAATGTGCCGCAGAAGATTTGCCATTCTTCTTGGAATTGGTTTCTTATGATGCCAATGATGCGGATGCCAGCACCAAAGAATACGCGGTTAAAAAACCACATAAAGTTATCGAAATGATGAAAGAATTTTCAAAACCACGTTATGGCGTTGATGTTTTAAAAATGGAAGTTCCGGTTAATATGAACTATGTAGAAGGTTATGCAAAAGGTGAAGTGGCGTATACAAAAGCAGAAGCTATGGCTTACTTCAAAGAACAATCAGAAGCAACTGACTTACCATTTATCTTCTTATCAGCTGGTGTTACAGCTGAATTGTTCCAAGAAACATTGAAATTCGCTAAAGAAGCAGGCTCAACATTTAACGGTGTTTTATGTGGTCGCGCGACTTGGGCAAACGGCGTAGAACCTTTTATCACAGGTGGAGAAGATGCAGCTAGAGAATGGATGCAAACACAAGGCCGTAAAAATATTGAAGAATTAAACGAAGTACTCCAAGCAACTGCAACACCGGTTAAATTATAATTTTATCAACTTTTAGAACCGTCATTTTGGCGGTTTTTTTTTCTGCATAAAAAAAGCGAGACTAAATTCGGATTACGACATTTAGTCTCGCTTCTTTAAATAGTTTCTGGTTGGTTATTCTGTTTATTCAATTAGGATAAAGGCTATTTTTTTGTCATTTTTACCACGACTTCACAACGAGCTGTTTGTGGGAACATGTCGACAGATTGTAAATAATGAATATTATAAACCTGAGCCAAACTAACTAAATCTCTGGCCAGAGTCGAAACATTACACGAAACATAGACGAGTTTTTTTACTGGTTGTTGTGTTAACGCGCGTAATAATTTTTGATCTAATCCAGTTCGGGGGGGATCGACCACGATTGCATCGGGTTGAAACCCAGCTTTTAACCATTTTGGTAAAAGCTCTTCAGCTGTGCCGGTTTCATAATGCGTGTTCGTAACCCCTAAGCGTTTGGCATTCCGTTTGGCATCTTCAATCGCTTGTGGGATGGTGTCCATGCCCCGGACTTCTTTGGCGATTTTAGCCATGGATAATCCGATAGTTCCTACACCGCAATAAGCATCCACTAACGTTTCTTGCGGTGATAGTGCTAAAGCACGCCGGGCTTCAGCGTATAAAATTTTTGTTTGGTAGGGATTTAATTGGAAAAAAGCTCGCGCTGATAAATCAAATTTTAAATCATCTAATGCTTCAGCGATACTTTCTTTTCCCCATAAGAGTTCAGTTGTATCCCCCATAACCAAAGAAGTCTTCTTATTTTGTACATTTTGCATGATAGAAACAATTTGGGGCACACGTTGCGTCAATTCGCGAATTAAACTATTTTTTGGGGTAATTTATTCGTGTGGGTAATCAAGACGAGTTGAATTTCGCCAGTTTTAATTCCTTTACGTACCATTAATGTTTTTAAAATACCACTATTTTTCTTTTCGTCATAAATAGGGATTTGATATTTGTTAATGAGTTGGACAGCAGTATTGATGAGTGTTTGGGTATCTGGTTCTTGGACAATACAATTATCAATTGCTACTAAGTTATGGGAGGCAGTTTCATAAAGACCAGCCTCTGCTTTTTGTTTTTTAAAATTATAACGTAATTGAAACTGTGCTTTATTGCGATAGCGCCATGGCTCTTGCATCCCAATGGTTTCTTTTAACTCGTAATTTTTATAGCCAGCTGGTTTAAACTTCGTTAAAGCTTGCTGCAATAAATCGCGTTTAAAATCTAATTGTTTATTATATGATAGGTGCTGTAATTGACAGCCGCCACAACGATCATAAAAAACACAAGGAGCAGTAATGCGATCTGGGCTTTTTTTGATTATTTGAATAATCTGCGCTTCAGCAAACTTTGCAGTGACGTTGGTAATTTTGGCTTGGATCTTTTCACCGGGTAAAGCTTTGGGGATAAAAATAATTAAACGTCTGAAATATGCAATTCCTTCGCCGTTAATGCCTAGACGCTTAATCGTGACGTTGATTTTTTGACCATTTTTCACAACTTGTTCCATAAAAGACTCCTTGTTTTAGCGGTAAAAATAAGCTCCGCGTTTCTGTTGGTTTTTACTGTAGTTATCTTAACACACTAATTCATGAAACAAAACAATCCAGAAAGCTTTGGCCCCACGGTATTTTGTGATACACTACAAACGTACATTCGCTTGTTAATTTGTAGAGTTGACCTGATAAAATATTGAAAGAGGAGGCGTCTGTATGCTTACCGTTGCAAAAGTAGCCAAGGCAAAACATGGTTTTTATGAAGTCGAATTATCAGACGGCAATTCACTAAGAGTCTCAGAAGATTTATTAATCAAATTCCGCTTATTAAAGGGAATGGAATTAGATGAAAAAGATGTTGAAGAGATAAAAAAAAATGCCTATTACGATATCGGTGTTCAATTTGCGCTAAATTATATTAGTTACCAGTTGCGTTCTGAAAAAGAAGTGCGCAGTTACTTAAAGGAACGTGAAATTCCAAGTTTTGATCGAGAAAAAATCATTCGTCATTTAAAAGACTTAAGTGTGCTCGATGATAAAGTCTATGGTGAGAGTTATGTTCGGACACAAATGCGACTAAGTGATAAAGGTCCCAGTGTATTAAAACAGCAGTTGCAACAAAAAGGGTTAAAACCAGAAGTAATTGACGCTGCACTTAGTCTTTATAATGAGAAAATACAGTTTTCAGTAGCCCAGCGTGCTGCTGAAAAGGCTCTTAAGAAAATCCACAATAAAAGTTTCAAGGAAACAAAACAAAAATTACAGCTTTCCTTAAGACAAAAAGGTTTCAGTGGCGATGTAGCATCAGCTGTATTGGATAGTCTAGAATTAGAGATGGATGAAGAAACAGAAATAGAAGCCCTAAAAAAAGCTGGTGAGAAACTGTGGCGGCGTCATCAAAATAAAGCGCCCCACATTCGTAATCAAAAAATTAAACAAAGTCTTTATCAAAAGGGTTTTGCATTAGAGGAGATTCAGCAGTTTATCGATGAGCAGACAGAATGAGTACTTAAATGAAAAGCAAATAAAAAAGCTTCAAACAGACTTTATCTCGTGGTATGAAAATGAGCGACGCAACTTGCCATGGCGGCAGACAAATGATCCGTATTTTATTTGGATTTCAGAAATTATGTTGCAACAGACCCGAGTGGATACGGTAATTGCCTATTTTTATCGGTTTACAAAAAAATATCCCACAATAAAAGCATTAGCCCAAAGCGATGAACAAGAACTTTTAAAAGTTTGGGAGGGACTGGGGTATTATTCTAGAGCACGTAATTTAAAAAACGCGGCCCAACAAATTATGACAGAATTTGACGGTGTCTTTCCAAGCGACATTGAAGCTATTCGTTCATTAAAAGGAATTGGACCGTATACCGCCGGTGCGATTGCCAGCATCGCTTTTCAAAAAGCAGAACCGGCAATTGACGGCAATGCAATGCGTGTAATCAGTCGCTTGTACGGTGTCGACTCAGATATTGCCAAACCAGCTAGTCGCAAGATTTTTGATGAAATTTTGCGTAAACTGATCCCAACCAGTGCACCAGGAGATTTTAATCAGGCTTTGATGGATCTTGGATCAGGGGTTTGTACGCCTAAAAAGCCAGAGTGTCTTAGTTGTCCTTTAAAAAACTTTTGCTTTTCCTATAAAACACAGCAACAAGAAAAATTTCCTGTTAAAACTAAAGCTGCTAAACCAAAAGACGTATATTACGTTGCCGTTGCCATTGTTAATGATAGTGGAGAATATCTTTTAGTACAGCGGCCTGATGAAGGACTCTTAGCAAAAATGTGGACATTTCCTTTAATTGAAGTAAGTCGGCAAGACTTTGAAATGGCACAAAAAAACTTTGCAAAAAATGCTACCCCTATTGATCTTTTTAGTGTGGCAGAAGAGGTGCCGCTACCAGCCAGCTTGCCGCAAGATGTCGTTTGGCAAAAACGACATTTAGGAGAAATCAAACATATTTTTAGTCATTTAAAATGGCATGTATTGCTTTTTTATGGCGTAGCCCAATCAAATTTTGCCAAGCCTTTAAGGGGGCGATTTGTCCCGATCAAAGAGTTTAGCACCTATGTATTCCCGAAACCGCAGCAAAAGTTAGTAGGCCTATTGGAAAAAAGCAAACAGTGAATAAACATTTCTAGTCAAGCTTTGTTTTTATTGCTATAATAATTACGATGTCGGTGTAAAACATACCCAACATACCATCACGGTTAAAAGGGAAGGTTAGAGTATGCAAATTCCAAAAGAAGGCGAGTTTGTAACAATCCAAAGTTATAAACATGATGGCAATTTGCACCGTACGTGGCGAGATACAATGGTTTTAAAAACCAGCGAATATTCGATGATTGGCGTAAATGACCATACATTGGTGACAGAGTCTGACGGTAGACGATGGGTGACTAGAGAACCTGCAATCGTTTATTTTCATAAGAAGTGTTGGTTCAACGTCATTGCCATGATTCGCGAAAAAGGTGTCTCTTATTATTGTAATCTAGCTTCACCTTATTTATTAGATGAGGAGGCCTTGAAGTATATTGATTATGATCTTGATATCAAGGTTTTTCCTGATGGTGAAAAGCGGCTACTAGATGTGGATGAATATGAGCAACATAGTAAACTCATGCATTATCCCAAAGACGTTGATTATATTTTAAAAGAAAACGTCAAAATATTAGTGGATTGGATTAATAATGGTAAAGGTCCTTTTTCAGAAGGCTATATCGATATTTGGTATGACCGCTACAAGCAATTGTCACGAAAATAAAAAAACTATCCTGCATTTTTGTGTGGGATAGTTTTTTTAGGCTCATTTAAGTAAATTAAGGTACAATAAAGATATCAAATAAATCACAGGTTGGATAATAGATGAAACGAAAAATTAAGTTTACAATCATCATTTTAGTAATCGCCATAATCAGCGCTGGAGCTCTAATTGGACAATATAATATAAAAAGTGAAGCACAGCCAACAGTGAAGAAAAAAGAACAAGAGTCTTTTGTTACGATTGTAGATTCTAACCCGTTAACCGTAAGCACAAAAAAAGTGCAAGTTTATGTTGATCCGGCGTTATACAGTACCACCGCTGAAACGGCAAATGACTATGTTGCCTTAAAAGAGTCCCCCAACGCAAAAAGTGCGACTTTAGTTAATTTGTACCGCGGAGAATGGGGCGTATATTTAGCAAGTCAAAATGATTGGATTAAAATCAATAGCAATGACGGAAAAATCGGATGGTTAAAAAAAGAAAACACCCAAATTATGACCAGTACACGTAAAGTGAAACCGACATTAACGCAATTTAAAGTGGTCTTGGATGCCGGTCATGGTGGAATTGACACTGGTGCAGAAAGTGACGATGGTACACTTACTGAAAAAGAATTAACACTTCAGACCGTAAAAAAAATTGGTGCGGCTTTAGAAAAAATCGGTGTTAGCGTTGCGTATACCCGGACCCAAGACAACTATTTGGCGTTGGAAGATATTACCAAAAAATCAATGGCAGAAAGTGCGGATCTATTTATCAGTATTCATTATGACAAATACGACTATGATAACGGCATGAATGGACAAACGACCTACTATTACTATCAAGATGATAAATTTGCCGCAACGAGTATTAATACAGCGCTTCAAAAAAATTTAGCCTTGAATAATAACGGCATTAGGCTGGGCAATTACTTTGTGTTACGCCAGTCTAATCGTCCCAGTCTATTATTAGAATTGGGCTATTTAAACAGCGACAGTGATTTAGCACTAATCAAGCAAGCAGACTTTCAAGACAAAGTAGCTACAGGGATTGTAGCTGGTATTCAGACTTACGGTAATGAACTGAATTTGAACCAATAAACAAAAGCCCAAAGAAATAGTAACTGTTTTAACAACTACTGTTTCTTTGGGCTTTTTAGTCTATATGCAAGCTTGTCGTATTAAATTTTTGCAAGATCAACTTGATTAAATAAACTAGATTTTAGTCTGCTAATTTTTTTATCATGGTGACGTGTTTAATGCCTGCTTCTGTAAAAGGTTCCCCGGTCGCCTTAAAACCCATTTCTTGGTAAAAAGCGCGTGCTTGCCACTGTGAGCCTAAAGTAATTTCTTTAAAATCATGTTCTTTTGCAAAATCTTCTGCCCCTTGTAACAAAATTTTTCCTAAACCTTTACCCCGATATTCTTTTAGCACAGCCATGCGTTGTACTTTTACTGTAGTATCATCTAGTGGCAAAAGACGGACGGTTGCCAGTGGTTTTTTTTGGTCATCATATAAGACAAAATGGATTGCATAGGCTTCGTTACCATCAATTTCAATGGATAAAGGAACTTTTTGTTCTTTTACAAAAACTTGGTTACGGATTTTCACCGCAGCTAAATAAATCTCACTCATAGTATCTCTAGTTTGGAGGATACGCAAAAAAATCGCCTTCTTTCAATATTTTTCCAATTCTTGCAAAAATAATTGCAAATACCCTTGTTTTAAGTTTGCAAGTCAGTTATTTTTTGATAAGATTAGTAACAACTAAAATTAAAACAGAATGACGAAATTGTAAACTGTTTTGTTTAGCTGAAGGAGTGATAATTTGTTAGAAAAACTAAAAAATTCAAAAATCATGTTTTGGTCATTAGAATTACTAATTTTGGCTACCTTGATTTTTGTTTCAACCAAAATTGATTTTATTTTTAAACCAATTGGAACTTTTTTCTCAACCCTTTTTGCACCAGTTCTAATTGCGGGGTTTTTGTATTATTTATTAAACCCAATTGTGAACTTATTGGAAAAAGAGTCAAACTAAAACGAATTTATGGAATTATTTTAGTTTTTATTCTTTTAATCGGTGCGTTGGTCTTAATTATCGGTAGCGTTATTCCAAGTCTTGTCAGCCAAATTACTTCGTTGGCTGAAAGTATCCCTTCATTTATTGCAAGTGTGGAGGACTGGATCAGAGAAATGGCACGTAGTCCGTTTTTCAAACAAATCGATCTGCAAGCGCAATTTGATAAATTGGACATTTCCTATGGTACGATTATTCAACGCTTTTTAAGTAGCCTTTCCAATAGTATCGGTTCAATTGTTGGTCAAGTCGCAAATGCCACAATGATTATTGTAACTGCGCCCTTTATTTTATTTTACATGTTAAAAGACGGAAATCGTTTGGTGCCAAATATTCAACGTTTCTTTCCCGTTAATCGGCGCCAGCAAATTGTGGATCTCTTAGGAAAGTTAAATTATACCTTATCGAAATATATTAGCGGACAAGCCATTGAATGTGTTTTTGTTGCTACATTTACTTTTATCGGGTATTTGGTCATCGGGGTGGATTACGCCTTCTTATTTGGTGTGATTGCAGGGGTCACCAACTTAATTCCTTACTTGGGTCCTTATTTAGGGCTGATGCCAGCTGTTTTAGTGACTGTTTTTGATTCACCACTAAAAGCATTGCTGTGTTGTGTTGTCGTCTTAATTGTACAACAATTAGATGGAAATATTATTTATCCTAACGTAATTGGAAAAACATTGTCCATTCATCCTTTGACGATTATTTTAGTTTTATTAGTAGCCGGAAACATTGCAGGGTTATTAGGGATTTTCTTAGGGGTGCCATTTTACGCTGTGTGCCGGGTTTTAGTCACCTTTATTGTGAAGTTAGTGAAAGAAGATAAAAAAATCCATGAGGATGAATTAGTAAAAGATGAGATACAACAAACGGAGTAGTATTGTTTTTATTGCAAAGAATTTACCTTTGTGATACGATTTTAGCGTGGCATTTGCCACGCTTTTTTTCTATTTAAACATGAAAATATAAGGAGAGAAAGAAATTATGAATTCTGACCCCGAGAGTCAGTCGCTGATCGCCCAGTTTTTATTATTAATTGTTTTAACGCTGATTAATGCCTTTTTGGCTGCTTCAGAAATTGCCGTTGTGTCAATTAACAAAAACCGGGTGGAACAAAAAGCTGAAGAAGGCAATGTCAAGTCGCAAAAATTACTCAAAATATTGGAAAACCCAACTAACTTTTTATCCACCATCCAAGTGGGGATTACGTTAGTAAATATTTTATCAGGGGCATCCTTAGCTGACACGCTATCTAGCCGTCTGGCACCTGTTTTAGGTGGTGGAGCTGCCGCTAAAAGTATTGCCAATATTATCGTTTTAGCGATTTTAACTTATGTGTCCATCGTTTTTGGGGAATTATACCCTAAGCGAATTGCCTTAAATAAATCAGAAGAAGTTGCGACTTTTACTTCTGGTGTTATCCGTGTCATTGGCACAATCGCAAAACCTTTTGTGTGGTTATTATCGGCGTCAACCAGTCTATTGGCAAAAATTACGCCGATGGATTTTGATGATGAAGACTCAAAAATGACCCGCGATGAAATGCGTTATATGTTGGAAACAGAAGGTGTTTTAGAAGAAGACGAATTGGAAATGTTACAAGGGGTCTTTTCACTAGATACAAAAGTGGCGCGCGAAGTCATGGTACCTAGAACAGACGCTTTTATGGTAGACATTAATGATCCAATCGCTGAAATTGTCACTGACGTGTTATCAGAAAATTATTCCCGTATTCCAGTCTATGATGAAGATAAGGACAAAGTAATTGGTGTCTTGCATACTAAGAATCTTTTGAAAGCGGCTTATCAATTTGGCTTTGAAAATATTGATATGCATAAGATTTTACAAGAGCCTTTATTTGTACCAGAAACAGTTTTTATTGACGACTTATTATATGAATTGAAAAAGACCCGTAACCAAATGGCGATTCTTTTAGATGAGTATGGTGGTATGGTAGGGGTTGTGACATTAGAAGACTTGTTGGAAGAAATCGTAGGTGAAATTGACGATGAAACCGATGAAGTAGAAAAACTATATGAACAAGTAAATGATCATGAATATATTATTCAAGGTCGCATGCTAATTGATGAGTTTAACGAAGCCTTTGACACGGACTTGCATATGAGTGATGTGGATACAATGGCTGGATACCTAATCACAGCTTTGGGAACTATTCCAGATGAAGGTGAGAAACTTTCTTTTGAAGTGGACAACTTGACTCTGATTTCTGAAGAGATGGAAGGTTCACGTGTGTTGAAAATCCGCGTTATTTTCCGCGACCCGGAAATTGAAGTTCAACCAGAGGAAGAAAGACGTCATTTTCGTAAAGAGTTTGAAGATGACGAGCCAAGACGTTAAAAAGTGGAGGTGATGTGCTGAAATTTTGGCACATCACTTTTTTATCGTTTATGAAATTTTCATTCCATGCTATACTAGCATAGTTGTTTACTATTACCCTAAGCCAAAATACAAGTTAATGGCTACTGCCATTTTTAATTTTACGAAATAAAGGAGAACACAATGGATAACCCAAATTTACGAAAAGAAGTCGATAGCCGACGCACGTTTGCAATTATTTCCCACCCGGATGCGGGGAAAACAACAATTACCGAACAATTATTACTTTTTGGTGGTGCCATTCGCCAAGCAGGGACTGTTAAAGGAAAAAAAACAGGTAATTTTGCCAAATCTGACTGGATGGAAATTGAAAAACAACGGGGGATTTCCGTTACAAGTTCTGTGATGCAGTTTGATTACGATGATAAACGTGTGAACATCTTAGACACACCCGGACATGAAGATTTCTCTGAGGATACGTATCGGACATTGATGGCGGTGGATAGTGCTGTTATGGTTATTGATAGTGCCAAAGGGATTGAAGCACAAACCAAAAAATTATTTCAAGTGGTAAAAAAACGAGGAATCCCGATCTTCACTTTTATTAACAAATTAGACCGTGATGGCCGTGAACCACTGGAATTACTAGAAGAATTAGAAGATTTATTACAAATTGAATCATTTCCAATGAACTGGCCAATTGGGATGGGAAAAGGTTTAGAAGGTTTATACGATATTTATAATGAGCGGATTGAATTGTATCGACCAGAAAATTACGGTGGAAAACGTTTAATTCCTCTAGATGAAGAAGGCGAAATTCCAGCAGACCACCCTTTTCGTGGCAGTGGTCAGTATGACCAAGTCTTAGAAGAAGTTGAATTAGTTAAAGAAGCCGGCGATAGCTT
The DNA here is from genome assembly GCF_029983095.1 of Enterococcus montenegrensis. Lineage (NCBI taxonomy): Bacteria > Bacillati > Bacillota > Bacilli > Lactobacillales > Enterococcaceae > Enterococcus > Enterococcus montenegrensis. Next base: position 1,596,394 of record NZ_CP120467.1, on the reverse strand, counting down.
TGATCGCAAAAAAATCGCCAGTGGCAAACAAACTCCTGTCTTCTTCGGTTCAGCTTTAACTAATTTTGGTGTTCAAACTTTCTTAGAAACATTTTTAGAATTTGCGCCATCTCCTTATGCCCATAAAACCGAAGAAGGAGATGAAGTCAGTCCATATGAGCCAGAATTTTCCGGTTTTGTCTTCAAAATTCAAGCGAATATGAATCCAGCTCACCGTGACCGGATTGCATTCGTTAGAATTTGTTCAGGAACCTTTGTTCGCGGGATGGACATCACCTTAGAACGTACTGGTAAAAAAATGAAATTAAGCAATGTTACTCAATTTATGGCAGATGCTAGAGAAAATATCCAAGAAGCTGTTGCTGGCGATATTATCGGGGTTTATGATACTGGTAATTATCAAATTGGCGATACGCTTTATGAAGGAAAATTAAAAGTTGCGTATGAAGAGTTGCCATCATTTACGCCAGAGCTATTTATGAAAGTACAAGCCAAAAATGTGATGAAACAAAAATCATTTCATAAAGGCATTCAACAATTGGTGCAAGAAGGCGCTATTCAAATGTACCGTACTTATTTAACTGACGAATATGTCATTGGTGCGGTGGGCCAATTGCAATTTGAAGTTTTCCAATATCGGATGAAAAACGAATACAATGCCGAAGTTGTTATGACACCGATGGGACATAAGATCGCTCGCTGGATCGATCCTGCCCAACTTGATGAAAAAATGAGCTCTAGTAGAAATATTTTGGCTCGTGACCGTTTTGATCAACCTTTATTCTTATTTGAAAATCAATTTGCGATGCGCTGGTTTGCTGATAAGTATCCGGATGTGGAATTAAAGAGCTTGATGTAAGTGATAAAAATAGACACCTTACTTAAAAAAGTAGGGTGTCTATTTATTTAATAACAATATTTTCATCTAAAGCAATAAGTTTATTTGTAAATAAAACCCAAAAATTATGCTAGTAATCAATTGAAATTGAGAATTTTTTTTTGAAATATAATCGCCTAGCCAAAGATTATTCCTTTGTGCTATTATGAAGTATAAACTCAAAAGGGGAAGTAAGATGTTAGAAAATATTTTGTTAGACGATCCAGCTCAAAATAAATTGATGCTCTTTAAGCACATGCTAGAACTTGATCGCGGTTTATACCCAATTCATTATTTTGAAAAATACACTGGTTTTTCTCATATTAAAACAGCTAATCTGCTAAACCAAATGAATCAAGATTTAAAAGACTTAGAAACTGGATATGTGTTGTTTACAGAAAAAGAAAAAGTACAAATCGATGGGAATTTACCCAAATTTCACAGCTATCAACAGTTTCTTTTTCAAAGTAGTGTACCTTATCGCGTCTTAGTGGCTACCTTGCTTCAACCGGAAATGGATTTAAAAGATTTTGGGCAACAAACAAATTTAAGTCAATCTTCTTTAATGCGGCGACTAAAACCCTTAGTTGCTTATTTAAAAGATAAAGGAATTCGATTAAATTGTCTACAAATGGAAGTGACTGGACGAGAAGCGCTGGTACGAATTATGTACTTCAATTTTTTGTGGATGGTGGATTTTGGCACAGAATTATTCCAGCATTTTGAAATTCTAAATGTTGATTTGAATGCGTTGTTTGATGAAGATGACTTAGCTTTTCTAAAATACGTAGAACAACGGGAATTTACGGTCTATCAAGCGATTAGTTTGTTACGGACTCAACTAGGCTATTATGTCGACGAACCAGAGATTAACCATTATTTCTATCCAACAACAATTAATGGCCGCTTTAAACAAAAGCTAGCGCAAAGTGGTGTAGCTGAAACATACCAAGAAAGAGAAGCTAATTTTGTGTCTTATATGATTTTTTATTGGCCACAGTATTTTTCAGAAGATGATCCCCGTCTGTCTTTTGTACGGAAAAATTATAAGAACCTGACAACTTCAAAGGAAAAGGCAAAAGTCTTTTTTGATAAAATGCTGCCCTATTTCCAAAGCTTTTCCCGTAGCAAGCAGGAATTAATTCTGCTAAATTATCAAACGATTTTTCTACGCCAAGAATTATTTGACGGTAAAGCACCGAAAAATCTAGATTTCATTTTGGAAAGCTTGAAAATTCAACATCCCAATTATGAAATTTTACATGGACATATTGCCAGTGCAATAGAAGCAGAGGAAAGCGCTGATTTAATTAATCTTTTAACTTTAGTCAGCTTGCCACAAGTTGAACGCAGTGAGAAGACAGAAAAGATTAAAGTAGGAATTATTGGCTTTCCTAACCACTTCTTATTATATTCTTTGATTAATCGTATCGAGGACTTGCCATTTGTCGAATATTCTTTAATGAATACCGCATCTAAAGAAAAATACGACGCAGTAATTACATGTTCTAACTCGCTCGTTCCGTTAGAGAACTCAAATTACTGGATTGTTGAAGGTGAAGATTCTTTTGATGCAACAGATGATTTTCTATTTCATATTTTTAAAGAAAGACAAAAAGATCAAAAAGTTCATTTGAATATTGGTTAAAGCTAACCCGTAAAGATCTGCCCTGTCTAAAACTTAGGTAAAAAGGGATGTTGGAAAATTCAGAATTACTGAAAAACTTTAGAGAGGCTCTTAACGAGTTATGGGTCAGCTATATAAAAAAATCTGGGATAAAAAGGCAACGTGGCTTTTTATCCCAGATTTTTTTATGATGCATTGTTACTTAGTTGGTTTGTTTTAATTGAAATTTCTACAAGACCTGGTAGCTCAATTTGGGTAATTGTATCAGGCTCATAACTGCCAGAGGGCATTTTTTTCAAAAAGTATTCTTTTACTTCATTAATTTCACGTTCGTTAAGGTTGCGCTTTTTATTAATCAGCAAAATTTCGTTATGATGCGGGGCAACTGTATAAACGATGGTCGAATTGCCCGCCGTATAAACTTTCACCAATTCGGCGTCCGTATTTTCTAACTGATTGCGTACCAAACGCGAATGGCTATTGGTAACGTTGATTAATTTCATCTGGTTCACTCCTTCAAGGCAAGTTTGAACTAACTCAATTATTATTATACGGTTCCGGACTTATTTAGCAAAGTGATTACACTTGAAAAATCAAACAAAATTTGTTAATTTTGGTAGTTTTCTAAACTATTTTTTTGTATATGAGCTAAAAGCAGAGGTCTAACTTTTATTAAAAGTTAGACCTCTGCTTTTGTTAATTTAATTATTCTTCTTTTGTTTTGTCTTGATTACTTAAATCTTCTTTTGAATCTTTTGTCTCATTAACCTGTAAGGCGGTAACTTCAATTTTACCGTCTTTGGTTAAGTGGGCAGTGAGTTCTTTAACTGTTGGATGATCTAAGAAGTATTCGGCAATGCCATCTTCAATTTGATCTTGAATAGTACGACGTAATGGGCGAGCACCCATTGCAGGGTTATACCCCAAGTCGACTAATTTTTCTTCTACATCTTTTGGTACAGTGATGTGTAAGTGTTGTACAGCCAGCATATCGTTTACTTCATTTAACATTAAGTCGACAATGTGAAGTAAATTGTCTTTAGTTAAAGCTTTGAATTCGATAATACCGTCAAAACGGTTCAAAAATTCAGGTGAGAAGTAATTGTTTAATTGATTTAAGACAGAACGTGTCACGCCTTCTCTGGTTGCGCCAAAACCAACGCTGGCTTCGACATTACCTGTGCCGGCATTACTTGTCATAATAATCAATGTATCTTTGAAGCTAACTGTTCGCCCTTGGGCATCGGTTAGACGTCCATCGTCTAAAATTTGCAAGAACATGTGCAAAACATCTGGATGGGCTTTTTCGATTTCATCTAACAAAATCAAGCTGTAAGGATTACGACGAACTTTTTCTGTTAATTGACCAGCTTCTTCATAGCCAACATAGCCTGGAGGAGAACCGATTAATTTAGCCACACTATGTTTTTCCATGTACTCAGACATATCAAAACGAATCATAGAATCTTCAGAACCAAACATTTCATAAGCTAATTGTTTTGCTAATTCAGTTTTACCAACACCAGTTGGTCCAACGAATAGAAAAGAGCCGATTGGACGATTTTTCTTGCCCAAACCAACACGATTACGGCGGATAGCCTTAGCAACTTTATCAATTGCTTCATCTTGACCAATAACATGTTCTTTTAAATCATGGCCGAGATTTTTCAATTGTGTTTGTTCTTTTTCTTTTAATTCGCCAACGGGAATACCCGTACGTTCTTCAACAATTTGTTCCATATCTTTTTCAGAGATGGTAGGTGTTTCTTCATCGCTGATTTGTTTATTTTTCATTTCTTCTAATTTATTGATTTGATCGCGATAATACGCTGCTTTTTCAAAATCTTCTTCCTTAGAAGCTTGTTGTTTTTGTGCTTCGGCATCCGCCAGCTTTTTCTCAATGGCTTTTGGATCAACTAATTGAATCGTTAAGTTTTTCTTGGAACCTGATTCATCTAATAAATCAATTGCTTTATCAGGTAAAAAGCGATCTTGGATATAACGATTTGAAAGGATAGCCGCCGCTTTGATTGCATCATCGGTATATTTTACATGGTGATAATCTTCATAACGTGGTTGCAAACCTTTCAAAATTGCGATGGTTTCTTCAACGGAAGGTTCATCTACTCGAACTGGTTGCATCCGACGTTCTAAAGCAGCGTCTTTTTCAATGATGCGGTACTCGTTTAAAGTAGTAGCACCAACCATTTGCAATTCTCCTCGAGCTAAAGCTGGTTTCAAGATATTGCCTGCGTCCATATTGCCATCACCAGCCGCACCGGCACCAACAATTTCGTGTACTTCATCAATGAACAAGATAACATTTTCAGCTTGTTTAATTTCATCGATTAACTTTTGCATCCGTTCTTCAAATTGCCCTCTTATACCTGTTCCTTGAACTAGAGAGGCTACGTCTAAACGGATAACTTCTTTATCAAGAAGTTTTTGTGGAACATCGCCGTCGACGATCTTTTGAGCCAAGCCTTCAACGACAGCCGTTTTACCCACACCGGGTTCCCCGATTAAAACAGGGTTATTTTTTGTTCGACGATTTAAAATTTCAATAACACGTTTAATTTCTTCGTCACGACCGACAACTGGATCGATATCACCATTACGGGCTTGTTCAGTGATGTTGATGCCATATTCACCTAAAAGACCGTTAGCTCCTTGGTTTTGGCGAGGAGGTTGTCCGCCGTTAAAGTTATTGCCACCACCAAATTGCGTAGGGGGCGTTTGTTCACCAGCATTTCTTGGTTGCATTTGTTGCGACATTTGACGGAATAAATCGTCAAGACTTCCAAAGCCAAATGGATCTTGGGCCATCATACTTGTTTGACTACCAGTTTGATTTTTTAGTTTTTGGTAGCAGCTTTGACAGTAGTCCAGTTGCTTTCTTTGGCCATTTACATTTGCGTATAAATGAATGGTTGCTTCATTTTTGCCACAGTTTTGACAAAGCATAAATAATTCACGACCTTTCATGGATTTACTTACATTTATTATTGTAACGCGCTTTTTTTAATCAGTAAAAAGATACACCTAAAAAGCGAGGTCTAGTCAAAGTTATCTTTGACCTTTATTGACCATAACTGTATTATACTAAATTTATTTATTGGTGCAAGTAATTTGTCTGATTTGAAAATCAGTGACTTTTTTTCATTTTGTTGCTGGATTAAATATTTTTTTAGTATAAATGCCCAATAACTTGCCTCAAAAAGATTGGAATAGAAATTATTCTACTAATTGGACTAGATATCTTTTGTTCTATTATGAGAGAAAACGGTTGTACGATTGAAAAAAAAATGGTAATCTTAACAGTTGAAAGGGCCTTTTTTGATGGTTTATTTGGACTGTTAAAAAAGAAAACCCTCACAAAAAACTTGTTTCACAAAGGAGACCGATTAATATGGAAAAAAAAGATTTTCACGTAGTAGCAGAAACTGGGATTCACGCACGTCCAGCTACATTATTAGTACAAACTGCTAGCAAATTTAACTCTGACATTAACTTAGAGTACAAAGGTAAATCTGTAAATCTTAAATCTATCATGGGCGTTATGTCTCTTGGTGTTGGCCAAGGTTCTGATGTAACAATCACTGCTGAAGGTGCTGACGAAGCTGACGCAATGGCAGCAATCGTTGAAACAATGAAGAAAGAAGGATTATCTGAATAATGGTTGAAATGCTAAAAGGGATCGCCGCAAGTGACGGAGTTGCCGTTGCAAAAGCTTACCTGCTAGTTCAACCGGATTTATCCTTTAACAAAATTTCTGTAGAAGATACTGAAGCAGAGGAAAAAAGAATAGACGATGCTTTAGCAAAATCTACCGAAGAACTACAACAAATTCGGGAAAAAGCAGCGCAAAGTTTGGGCGAAGCAGAAGCTCAAGTATTTGACGCTCATTTAATGGTTCTTTCAGATCCTGAAATGATCGGTCAAATTAAACAAAACGTGAAAGATAACAAAGTCAATGCTGAATCAGCATTGAAAGAAGTTACCGACATGTATATTGGCATGTTTGAAGCAATGGACGACAATGCTTACATGCAAGAACGCGCAGCTGATATCCGTGACGTTGCCAAACGTGTCTTAGCACATTTGTTAGGGGTTACTTTACCAAACCCTTCAATGATTAATGAAGAAGTTGTTGTGGTTGCCCACGACTTAACACCAAGTGATACTGCACAATTAGATCGCAAATTCGTTAAAGCCTTTGTTACTGACATCGGCGGACGGACTTCTCACTCTGCAATCATGGCACGTTCTCTTGAAATCCCAGCAATTGTTGGGACAAAAGAAATTACTGCCAAAGTAAAAGCAGGGGACATTCTAGCTGTTAATGGTATCATTGGGGATGTCATCATTGATCCAACTGAAGAACAAAAAGCACAATTCCAAAAAGCTGGTGCAGATTTTGCTGCCCAAAAAGCTGAATGGGAAAAACTAAAAGAAGCAGATACTGTCACAGCTGACGGTAAACACTTTGAATTGGCTGCTAATATTGGAACACCAAAAGATTTAGAAGGTGTTCACAATAATGGCGCTGAAGCAATCGGTTTATATAGAACTGAATTTCTTTATATGGATTCTCCTGATTTTCCAACTGAAGAAGATCAATTTGAAGCTTATAAAGCAGTTTTAGAAGGTATGGGTGAAAAACCTGTCGTTGTTCGTACCATGGATATCGGTGGTGACAAGGAATTACCTTACTTGACTTTACCGCATGAAATGAATCCTTTCTTAGGTTACCGCGCATTGCGTATTAGCTTGTCAGAATTAGGAGATGACATGTTCCGTACACAGTTACGGGCATTGTTACGTGCTTCTGCTTTTGGTAACTTACGTATTATGTTCCCAATGGTAGCAACTTTGAAAGAATTTAGAGCGGCTAAAAAAATGTATGATGAAGAACGTCAAAAATTAATCGACGAAGGTGTAACAGTATCTGATACAATCCAAGTCGGTATTATGATTGAAATTCCAGCGGCGGCTGTCTTAGCTGACAAGTTTGCCAAAGAAGTTGACTTCTTCAGTATTGGTACGAATGATTTGATCCAATACACAATGGCAGCAGACCGTATGAACGAACGCGTGTCTTATCTTTACCAACCATATAACCCATCTATTTTACGTTTGATTAAAAACGTAATTGATTCAGCTCATGCTGAAGGTAAATGGGCAGGTATGTGTGGTGAAATGGCCGGTGACCAAACTGCTGTGCCAATTTTGATGGGAATGGGCTTGGATGAATTCTCAATGAGCGCAACATCAATCCTTAAAACACGTAGCTTAATGAAACGTTTGTCTACTGAAGATATGAAAGTTCTTGCTGATAAAGCATTAAATGATTGCGATACAATGGAAGAAGTCATTGAATTAGTAGAAGAAGCTGTTAAATAAAAAGTTTTTAACCTCAGAGATTTTCTCTGAGGTTTTTTTGTCGTACATAATAATACATAGCTGATAACTTACAAATTTAATTTTTGACAGCGTCAAAAAAGAAAAGCGTTTTCTAATATGCTATGCTAAAGAAAAGGGTTAGGAGTTGGCGAAATGCATGAGTATGATCTGACAACATTCGAGATAATTGCTAGATTGTCTTTGGCAATTGTAATGGGCGGGAACAATTATTATGACAAAACAAACAGTCAAAGGGCTGACAACAGCAGCCTCTGTTTGGGCAGTCGCATCAATTGGAATTGCTTTGGGAATGGGATTTTATCTCATTTCTCTCACTGGCTTTTGTTCTATTATGATAGCGCTGGCATTGATTTCATATTTGGTACCGTTACCAAAAGTAAGACGTCTACAAGTTGAAATCGCCCATGGTGATCAGACCGTGGCTTTTATTAAAAATTATTTGGCTAAAAATAAAGTAATCGTGGAAAAATCTGAACTTAAAATCACGCGGGAAAACCCAAAGTCAAATCGTAAATATTTAATTATGTTCACATTGACAGTGCCAAAGGATGTAGACGAAGAAGATTTAGTGTCTGAGCTTTCGGATAATTCAGATATTTTAATGATTCAGATTGTTGAATAGTCTAACGAGTTTGTCACTTGCACGTTTTTTTATTGCTATTTTAGTCACACAAACGCTAAAATATAAGATGAAATAAGACTATAGTTTGATTTAAGTATATAAGAGCTATGATACACTATAAAAAAGTTGTTGGTTAACTGTATTAGTTACAGCGAAATAGTTTGGAGGAAAGACTGTGAAAATCGGGTTTTTTACAGATACCTATTTCCCGCAAGTAAGCGGGGTTGCAACGTCAATTAAAACATTGAAGACCGAGTTGGAAAAAAAGGGGCATGAAGTCTATATTTTTACTACAACAGATCCTAATGCAGTTGGTATTGAAGAAGATATTATTCGAATGCCAAGTGTTCCTTTTGTCTCGTTTAAAGATCGCCGTATCGTTGTGAGAGGGATGTGGTATGCGTATTTAATTGCCAAAGAGCTAGAATTAGACTTAATTCATACCCATACTGAATTCGGGGCGGGTCTTTTAGGAAAAATGGTCGGCAAGAAATTGAAAATACCAGTCATTCATACGTATCATACAATGTATGAAGACTATTTACATTATATTGCCAAGGGAAAAGTGGTTCGACAGTCTCATGTGAAATATTTTTCTCGTTTATTTGCCAATCATACAACCGGAGTAGTGTGCCCTAGTGAGCGTGTGATTGATACTTTAAGAGGGTATGGGGTTACTTCGCCGATGCGGGTAATTCCAACTGGGATCGAATTAGAGAAATTTGAACGCCCCGATATAACAGAGGCTATGAAAAAAGAATTACGGCAAGACTTAGGTATTTTGGATGATGAAATCATGTTATTGTCTTTAAGTCGTATCTCTTATGAAAAAAATATTCAAGCAATTGTTCATGGACTTCCTGCTATTGTAGAAAAATTACCACAGGCTCGTTTAGTAATCGTTGGGAAAGGTCCTTACATGGAAGACTTAAAAGAGTTGGTGGCAAGCCTGTCTTTAAGTGATTGTGTTCATTTTGTCGGTGAAGTCCCTAACGATGAAGTAGCGCTTTATTATCATGCTGCGGATTATTTTGTTAGTGCTTCTACTTCAGAGACACAAGGTCTTACTTACACAGAAGCAATGGCAGCAGGAACACCGTTAGTGGTTGAGGGAAATGACTATTTAAACAATTTAATTGATGATCCATCTTTTGGCGTCACGTTTGCGACTGATGATGATTTTGCAGCTGCTTTGGTCCAATATATCAATAAAGGATTACAAGTAGATTCTAAAAAACTTTCAGCTAAACTGTATGAAATTTCCGCAACGCATTTTGGTGAGGCGATGTTAGATTTTTATCATGATATGATTGCTTATTATGCTAATTTATCTTTAGAAAAAGAAACGGAACCAGCGATGAAAAAAATCAAAGTGAAATTATATTCCTTTAAACGTACCTCCAATTAATTTGTAGACATATTGCAAGAAAAAATCACAACTTTAGCTTATACTAAAGTTGTGATTTTTTTACGTGTTTAATACGTAGAGAGGATGGTAAAAATGAAAATTGGTTTTATCGGTATCGGTGTCATGGGGCATTCCATGGTATCGCATTTAATGGATGCAGGCAATGAAGCGTATGTCTATAATCGAACAAAAAGTAAAGCAGATAAGATTGTTGAAAAAGGTGCCATTTGGAAAGATACGCCAGAAGCAGTTACGCAAAGTGCTGATGTAGTATTTTCAATTGTGGGCTATCCTAATGATGTAAAAGAAATTTACTATGGCGAAAATGGTATTTTTTCAGCGGATGTAAAAGGGAAAATTTTAGTTGATATGACAACAAGCACACCTTCTTTAGCAGAAGAAATTGCCAAAACAGCTGTACAAAAAGGTGCGCAAGCGCTAGATGCACCTGTTTCTGGTGGTGATCTGGGTGCTAAAAATGCAACCCTGACCATTATGGTAGGTGGAACTAAGGAAGCTTATGAAAAAGTGCTTCCGCTTTTTAAAGCAATTGGTAAAACCTATGCACTACATGGTGGTCCTGGTAAAGGCCAACACACAAAAATGGCCAATCAAATCATGATTGCTGGCACAATGACGGGTATGACAGAGATGCTGGTTTATGGTAAAGCAGCAGGATTGGATTTGCCAAAAGTTATTGAAACAGTAGGTGGGGGTAGTGCCGCCAATTGGTCACTAACAAACTATGCACCGCGTATTTTAAAAGAAGACTATACACCTGGCTTTTTTGTAAAACATTTCATTAAAGATTTGAAGATTGCACTAAATGAAGCTGAAAAAATGAAGATTGATTTACCTGCGACAAAAGAAGCGACACGGTTATACGAATTGTTAGCTGAAAAAGGTTATGAAAATGATGGTACTCAAGCTTTAATTAAACTATGGTGGGGAAACTAAGGTTTTTACAAAAAAATATGATTTTTTTGTAAAAATCAATGCAAGCTGCTATCGCTTTTGATACAATATAACAGAAGTTGAGAAAAAGGAGGCTTTCCCCATGACAAGTTCACAATTAGTTGCCATTATCAGACGGCTAGAAGCAATGACTGAAGCAACCGATAATGAAATTCAAGTCCGCCGCTTTGAAAAAGAAGGCGTTGAAAAATGTACCGTGACTTACGATAAATCAACTGAAACATTTGAATTGACTGAAACAGATACCCAACAACACTATCAATTCGACAATATTGATATCGTGGCAATGGAAATCTATGATTTAATTCAATAATCGGCATAAAAAAACACGAGAGGAATTTTCTCTCGTGTTTTTTTGACGGCAAAAAGTATAAGTTTTTCACAAATAAAAACACTGATCTGACTGCTTTAGCATGGTTCAACCCTTTGGTCAAAGCTTAAATTTACGAAAATGAAAAGCTATTTTTCGCAAATTTTGGTTTTATAGCTCAGGACTGAAGGATTCCTTTAGCTTTTTTGTTACAGTTTTATTCGCTTAATTCTTTCATTAAAGCTGGAACAGTCGTCATTTCATTAACCTTAAAAACATTACTGCCAGCAAAAACCAATCCGCAATCAGGGTTTTCAGTGACACTATTTAATAGCATTTCTGTAATACAATAAGGAATTGTCTTACGATCGCAATGATCATATGACAGACAACTACGGCATTTTGCAATCGGGATTTGTTTTGTTTTAATCGTTTCGGTAAATTTATTTTCTATAGCTCTACCGGGCATGCCAACAGGACTTTTAATGATTTTAACATCTTCTTTTTTTGCATTTAAATAGCGTTGTTTGTAATCGCTAGGGGCATCACATTCTTCTGTTACTACAAACCGGGTTGCCATTTGGACACCGGCGCAACCAAGTTCAAGGTAATGGTCTATATCAGCGCGATCATAGACGCCACCAGCAAAAAAGACGGGAATTTCACATTGAAATTTTTCGCCATATTCTTTTGCAACAGCAATGATTTTTTTGACTTCTTCATCCATGTTCGCAATAGCGTTTTCTATACCGTCGTACTTAAACCCTAAGTGACCACCTGCTTCTGGCCCTTCAATAACTAAAAAATCGGCAGTACGCGTATAACGTTTTGCCCAAGTGCGTAAGAGTACTTTCGCTGCCTTTTCAGAGGAAACAATAGGGGCGATTTTAGTTTTTGAACCTGCCACTAATTCTGGTAAGTGAATCGGTAGACCAGCGCCAGAAATAATCACATCGGCACCGACTTCTACGCAACGTTGTACATATTTTTCATATTTAAAAGTTGCGCACATGATATTAAATCCCACGATACCGTTTCCTGCAATGGTCTTTGCCATTTCGTATTGATCTTTGATAGCTTTCATATTGGCTTTAAAAGGGGCCCGTTCAAAAAGAGGGTCGTTAAATCCAATCTGAGCACAAGAAATAATGCCCATTCCGCCATTCTTTGCTACACTGCCGGCTAAACGAGAAAGGCTGACACCAATACCCATTCCTCCTTGAATAATTGGAACTTCTAAAGTAAGGTCACCAATTGTAACGGGTGTTAATTTCATAGTCGTCTCCTTAATAAAATACTTTGATTTTCAAACTAAATTAAATATTAGCTTCCGCATAGAACCTTGTCAATCAAATTTTAGAATATCGGCAATAAACTCAGAAATTGTTAACTGTTAGTTTAGAAAATAGAAAAATTTGTAAAAAAGTATTGCATTTTCAAAAAGTATATAATATATTTTGATAGTCAAATGATTTGATAATCAAACTAATTTGGATGGTGAAAGTGTGGATAAAGATCTTGAAACAGTCAATGACTATCTCGTCAGCGTCTTCAATGATATTTTAACAATCGAAGAATCGGAGCTGCAAAAATCCCAATTCAACGATTTGAGTATTACTGAAATGCACACGATCGAAGCTATTGGCATGTATAAAAAAAAGACTACTTCAGAAGTAGCAAAAGAACTTTCCATCACGGTGGGGACATTAACGACCGCCATCAACCGGTTAGTTAAAAAAGGCTACGTTGAACGTATTCGTAGTGAAGATGATCGACGGGTTGTCAAACTCGGTTTGACAAAAAAAGGCAAGTTATTATTCCGAGTTCATCAATATTTTCATCGTCAAATGATTAAACGTGTCCTAACTGGCATGGATAGTGATGAGGAAGCAACTTTGTTAAAAGCTTTAAAAAATCTCCATGATTTTTTACAAGAGTATAAGTGAGTGTGAAGATGAGAAAATACGGAAAAATTACAGCTACGGCTAGCTTTGTTCCGCCACAAATCATTAAAAATGATGACTTGGCTAAAATTATGGATACTTCAGACGAGTGGATTAAAAGTCGAACTGGTATTTTAGAACGCCGCATTGCTACAAGTGAGAACACTTCTGATTTATGTATCGGTGTTGCTGAAAAATTATTAGCCAAAAGTAAAGTTGCTGCTGATGAATTGGATTTCATTATTGTCGCAACGATGACACCTGATTATGCGACGCCTTCTGTTGCATGCATAGTGCAAGGGGCAATCGCCGCACGTAATGCACTAGCCTTTGATTTATCAGCTGCGTGTTCAGGTTTTGTCTACGCCTTATCATTGGCCGAAAAGCTACTGCAAACAACGGCGCAAAAGGGTCTGGTCATTGGCGGCGAAGTTCTTTCAAAAAGTATAGATTGGCAAGACCGCACAACTGCTGTTTTGTTTGGCGATGGTGCTGCCGGTGTTTTACTTGAAACAAGCATGCTCCCAATGATTAATAAAGAAAAATTACAAGCCGATGGCACTAGAGGTGCAGCACTGACCTCAGGTTATGTACAAAATGGTAGCCCGTTTGTCGCTGAAAAAGGACAAGTTTCACCTTATTTGCAAATGGAAGGTCGGGAGATTTTTGATTTTGCAACGCGTGATGTTGTAAAGGCAATTGATAATTTAGTAGCCGAAGATAAAGATGAAATTGACTTTTATCTACTACATCAAGCAAATTCCCGTATTTTAGACAAAGTGGCAAGAAAACTAAAAGTCCCACGGGAACGCTTTTTACAAAATATGGACAAGTATGGTAATACGTCTGGAGCAAGTATCCCACTTCTTTTAGACGAAGCTGTAACAGATGGAATTATTCGTCTGGATGGCACACAAAAATTGGTGTTTTCAGGCTTTGGTGGTGGTTTAACTTGGGGAGTTATACAAGTGACACTGTAAAACCTGTTTGCAATATAAACTTAAAAATAATTCATTTAATTGGAGGAAATACACATGGTATTTGAAAAAATTCAAGAAATCGTAGCAGAAGAATTAGGTAAAGAAAAAGATGAAATTCAATTAACAACAAACATTCAAGAAGATTTAGAAGCTGATAGCTTGGATTTATTCCAAATTATTAATGAAATCGAAGACGAATTCGATGTGAAAATTGAAACTGAAGAAGGCATCGCAACTGTTGCTGATCTTGTAAAATATGTTGAAGCACAAAAAGCTGAATAATTACTCTTAAGCTGGGCGGTAGTCTGGCTTTTCTTATAATGAAAGAAATTTTTTCTTTCATTATAAGAAAAGCTAATCAAATGAAATTGAAAGCTTAGAAAACTGTAAAATAAACTGTTTTAAGATGACGACTTGAAATGAAAAGACGGAGGATAATGAATGAAAACAGCTTTTTTATTTAGTGGTCAAGGAGCGCAATATACTGGCATGGGAAAAGAGTTATATGCTAATGAGAAAATCGTAGCGGAAACTTTTGACCAAGCAAGCGAAGCGTTAGGGTACGATATGGCGTCATTGTGCTTTGATGAAGATCAAGTGGATAAATTAAATCAAACTGAATATACGCAACCGGCAATTTTGACAGTTAGCATCGCATTTTGGCGTCTCTTGTCAGCAAAAGGTTTTACAGCAGATGCAGTTTGTGGTTTGAGCTTAGGAGAGTACTCTGCTTTAGTTGCAAGTGGTGCAATTGATTTTAAAACAGCAGTAGCTTTAGTTGCAAAACGTGGTCACTTTATGACTAACGCCGCCCCGGCTGGCAGTGGCAAAATGGTAGCAGTTATGAATACACAAAGTGAAATCATCGAACAATGTTGCCAAAAAGCCAGCGATATTGGCATTGTTTCACCGGCAAACTACAATACACCACAACAAATCGTGATTGGTGGTGAAGTAGCTGCTGTGGATAAAGCATGTGAATTATTAATGGAAGCTGGTTCTAAACGTTTGATTCCATTAAATGTTAGCGGTCCTTTTCATACTGCATTATTAAAACCGGCGGCTGAGCAATTAGCAGTAGAATTGGCAAAAATTAATTTTGCGCCAATGACAGTCCCTGTTATCAGTAACACAACAGCACAAGTGATGCCACAAAGTGAAATTAAATCACTTTTAGAGCAACAAGTAATGTCACCTGTTCATTTTTATGAAAGTGTAGATACATTAAAAAAATTAGGGATTACTCAAATGGTGGAAATTGGACCGGGAAAAGTGTTGAGTGGTTTCTTAAAGAAAATAGATAAAACAATTGCAACAACACGAGTAGAAGATAGCAAAACATTAAATGAAACAATTGCATTCTTGGCGGACGAATAGTCGCCTTTTTGGAGGAAGAGATGGAGCTTAAAGGAAAAAATGTCTTAATTACAGGTAGTACCAGAGGAATTGGTTGGGCAATTGCAGAAGCCTTTAGTCAAGAAGGTGCAAATATTATTTTGAATGGGCGACGCCCGGTTCCACAAGAACTAATTGACACAATCAAAGATCATGGTGTTTTTTGTATGGGCGTTGCTGGTGATATCAGCGACTATACAACAGCTAAGAATTTATTAGCAGAGGTTGAAGAACAATTAGGAAACGTTGATATCTTAATCAATAATGCAGGGATTACCAATGATAAGCTGTTATTACGCATGACACCAGAAGATTTTGAGAGCGTTATGAAAATTAACTTAAGCGGAACTTTCAATATGACGCAATTGGTTATGAAAAAAATGTTGAAAAAACGTTGTGGTGCAATTATTAACATGTCTTCGGTCTCAGGTTTAATCGGCAATGCGGGTCAAGCAAATTACGCTGCCAGTAAAGCAGGGATGGTTGGGTTTACCAAATCGGTGGCAAGAGAAGTAGCACCTAGAGGAATTAGCTGCAATGCAATTGCACCAGGTTTTATTGCCACTGATATGACAGAAGTTCTTTCTGATAAAGTCAAAGAACAAGTGACACAAAATATTCCAATGCAAAAATTTGGTACAGTAGCAGATATTGCCCAAACAGCAGTTTTTCTAGCTAAAAGTCCGTATATCACTGGTCAAGTTATTAATGTTGACGGTGGTTTAGTGATGCATGGCTAGATGTGGCTGTTTGTTTGAAGAAAAACAGATTTAACAAGGAGGACAATATGAATCGCGTAGTCATTACAGGTTACGGTGTCGCTTCGCCAATTGGTAACGATGCCCAAACATTTTTAGATAGTTTAAAAGAAGGAAAAAATGGGATTGGTGAAATCACGCAATTTGATGCAAGCCAGACTGGCATTACAGTCGCAGCGGAAGTAAAAGACTTTCCATTTGATAAATATTTCATCAAAAAAGACGCCAAAAGAATGGATAAATTTTCATTATTTGGAATTTATGCAGCTTTAGAAGCTGTGGCAATGTCTGGTTTAGACACAAAACAAATGGATGTTGATCGTTTTGGTGTGATGGTAAGCTCTGGTATTGGGGGTCTACAGACAATTCAAGATCAAGTTATTCGTATGCATGACAAAGGTCCAAAACGTGTTTCACCAATGTTTGTACCAATGTCGATCGTTAATATGGTCGCAGGGAATATCGCCTTAAAAGTTGGTGCCAAAGGTATTTGTACCAGTACTGTAACAGCTTGTGCTTCTGGTACCCATTCAATTGGCGAAGCTTTTCGTAATATTAAACACGGCTATGCAGATGTTATTTTAGCCGGTGGTGCTGAGGCATCCATTAATGAAATTGGTATCTCTGGTTTTGCAGCTTTAACCGCTCTAACTAATGAAAGTAATCCAGATAAAGCTTCTGTCCCATTTGATGAAAATCGTAGTGGTTTTGTTATGGGTGAAGGCGGAGGTGTCGTTGTTGTAGAATCATTAGAACACGCACAAGCACGGGGTGCAAATATTTTAGCTGAAATCGTTGGCTATGGTGCAAATTGTGATGCTTATCATATGACTGCGCCAAATCCCGATGGCTCTGGCGCTGGCAAGGCGATGAAATTGGCAATGCAAGAAGCAGGTATTACACCAAAGGACGTAGATTATATTAATGCCCATGGAACTAGTACTCCTGCTAATGATGTAGCCGAAGCTAAGGCCATTCAATATGGCTTAGGTGAAGGATACAAAGATACGTATGTTAGCAGTACGAAATCTATGACCGGCCACTTATTAGGTGCTGCTGGTGGTGTAGAGGCAATTGCTTCAATTTTGGCATTACAACATCAATTTGTGCCGCCAACCATTAATGTCACAAAGCAAGATCCTGCAATTGATTTAAATGTTGTTACCAATCAAGCAAAAGAGGCAGAATTAAAATATGCTATGAGTAACTCATTAGGTTTTGGCGGTCACAATGCTGTGATTTGTCTAAAACGTTGGGAGGCGTAGTTTACGTGAATATCAATGAAATTAAGGACTTATTAACACAATTTGATCATTCTACATTGACGGAATTTGATTTAAAAGATAATAACTTTGAATTGTACTTTAATAAAAATCAACAAGTGCGAAGTCAGAATACTTCTGCCCCACAAGAAATTAAATCACCAGGCACAACGCCACCAGCAGCAAATTTTGGTTTGGACAATGAGTCTTTAGATGCTGCCGCTATTACACCACTAGCACCTTCAGAAGATATTAAAGTAACAGGTACAGAAATTGTCTCTCCATTAGTAGGTGTCTGCTACTTACAAAGCGGTCCAGATCAGCCAGCTTTCAAAAAAGTTGGTGATAAAGTGGAAAAAGGCGAAGTTCTTTGCATTATTGAAGCGATGAAAGTCATGAATGAGATCGTCAGTGACATTACTGGCGAAATCGTTCAAATTTTAGTGGAAAATGAACAAGTGGTGGAATTCAATCAGCCATTGTTTGTTGTGAAAGAAGGTTAAATCATGTCAGTGATGACAATTGAAGAGATTAAAGCAATTATTCCCCATCGTTATCCTTTTTTATTAATTGATAGAATAGAAGAATTAGAAGAAGGTAAAAAAGTTGTTGCTAAGAAAAATGTGACCGTAAATGAGCCTTTCTTTCAAGGCCATTTTCCGCAAGAGCCGGTTATGCCAGGGGTATTAATTATTGAAGCCTTGGCCCAAGCAGGTGCGGTGGCATTACTTTCTTTACCAGACTTTAAAGGAAAAACAGCTTATTTTGGTGGGATTGATAAGGCGAAATTCCGTCGTAAAGTCGTACCTGGAGATACATTAATGTTGGAAGTTGAAATCTTAAAAGTTAAATCTTCAGCTGGAATCGGCAAAGGTATCGCTTATGTTGATGGAAAAAAAGCTGCTGAAGCAGAATTAACCTTTATGATTGGATAGGTGAATGTATGTTTTCAAAAGTTTTAATTGCAAATCGTGGTGAAATTGCGGTACGCGTTATTCGGGCGTGTCGTGAACTAGGAATTCAAACGGTTGCTGTATACTCTGAAGCAGATAAAAATGCACTCCATGCCGAAATGGCAGATGAGGCAATCTGTATCGGTCCTGCCAAGGCCAGTGATTCTTATTTGAATGTTCAACAAATTTTAAGTGCTGCAATTGTCACAAAAGCAGAAGCGATTCATCCGGGCTTTGGCTTTTTATCTGAAAACAGTCGCTTTGCTGAAATGTGTGAAGAATGCAACATTACTTTTATTGGACCTAAAAGTGAGACGATTGATGCCATGGGAAACAAAATTAATGCACGACAACTAATGATAAAAGCAGACGTTCCGGTTATTCCAGGCAGTGAAGGTGCATTAGATACTGTTGTTGAGGCATTGGCATTGGCTGATGAAATTGGTTATCCAGTAATGTTAAAAGCAGCTGCAGGTGGTGGTGGTAAAGGTATTCGCAAAGTGATGACACAAGAGGAATTACCGCAACATTTTAAATCCGCCCAACAAGAAGCAAAAGCAGCTTTTGGTAATGATGCTATGTATTTGGAAAAAATTGTCTACCCAGCTCGTCATATCGAAGTTCAGATTTTAGGTGATGATTATGGCAATATTATTCATTTAGGTGAGCGAGATTGCTCGTTGCAACGTAATAATCAAAAGGTTTTGGAAGAGGCACCGTCTGTTGTGATTTCCAAGCAAAAACGCTCAGAATTAGGGGCAGCGGCTGTACGGGCTGCAAAAGCGGTTAACTATCGTAATGCAGGTACAATTGAATTTTTAATGGATGAGAGTGGTTCTTTTTATTTCATGGAAATGAATACCCGAATTCAAGTCGAACACCCAATTACTGAAATGATTACGGGGATTGATCTTGTAAAAAAACAATTGGAAATTGCCGCTGGTGAAAAATTAACTTTAAAACAAAGTGAGATAACGATCAGTGGCCATGCCATTGAATGTCGAATTAATGCAGAAAACCCTGCTTTTAATTTTGCGCCAGCTCCAGGTACAATTCACAACCTCTTTTTACCTAGTGGTGGACTAGGCTTACGTGTTGAAAGTGGGATGTATTCTGGATATACAATCCCGCCTTATTATGACTCCATGATTGCAAAAGTTATAGTTCATGGGCAAACACGTTTTGAAGCATTAATGAAAATGCAACGGGCACTAGGCGAATTAGTCACAGATGGCGTGACGACCAACGCCGAATTTCAAATGGATTTAATTTCTCATCCGAATGTGATTGCCGGTGATTATGATACTGCCTTTTTACAAACTGTCTTTTTACCAGAGTGGACACCTGAAGCATAGGAGGGATTTATTTGGCTTTATTCAAAAAGAAAAAATATATTCGGATCAATCCCAACCGCACGCAGGGGACAAATCAAAAACCACAGGTTCCAGATAATTTGTGGGCAAAATGTCCGAATTGTAAACATATGCTTTATACCAAAGATATTGGGGTAGAAAAAATCTGTCCATATTGTGGTTATAATTTTAGAATTAGCGCTTGGGAAAGAATCGCAATTACGATTGATGAAAAAAGTTTTGATGAGTGGGACGTTGATATTTTTACTAAAGATCCACTGAATTTTCCAGGTTATAAAGAGAAAATAAGACAGACGCAGGAGAAAACCGGCTTACATGAAGCGGTATTAACCGGCGAAGCAACAATCAACGGTCTGCCTTTAGCACTAGGAATTATGGATCCGCATTTTATTATGGGGAGTATGGGGACAATCGTCGGTGAAAAAATCACCCGTCTATTTGAAAAAGCACTTGAAAGAAGATTACCTGTAGTGATTTTTACAGCTTCGGGGGGAGCCAGAATGCAAGAAGGGATTTTTTCTCTAATGCAAATGGCAAAAATTTCAGCGGCAGTAAAACGCCATAGTAATGCTGGACTATTTTACTTAACGGTTTTAACAGATCCGACAACAGGTGGCGTGACGGCGAGTTTTGCCATGGAAGGGGATATTATCTTGGCAGAACCACAAAGTCTAATTGGCTTTGCTGGTCGTCGCGTAATCGAACAAACGATTAAACAAGAATTACCCGAGGACTTCCAAAAAGCAGAATTTTTGTTAGAACATGGTTTTGTCGATCAAATTGTTCCGCGTATCGAGTTAAAGAATAAAATTGAATATTTGTTAAAATTACACACGACAGAAGGGTGGTTAGCTAAATGACCGCGGCTCACGAGATTGTGCAGTTGGCCCGCGGCAAAGAACGGCTGACTGCTTTAGAATTTTTTGATTTAATTTTTGAGGACTATGAAGGATTCCATGGGGACCGACTCTTTGCAGATGACCAAGCAGTGGTCGGTGGCATTGCGACATTAAATAAAAAACCGGTCACGGTTATAGGGATTCAAAAAGGGCGGGATCTGCAGGAAAATTTGCAAACCAATTTTGGTTCACCCCATCCTGAAGGTTATCGTAAGGCCTTGCGGTTAATGAAACAGGCGGAAAAATTTCAGCGTCCGGTGATTACTTTCATTAATACTGCTGGTGCATATTGTGGAATCGGTGCTGAAGAAAGAGGCGAAGGTGAAGCAATTGCCAAAAACCTGATGGAAATGTCTGATTTGAAGGTTCCGATTATTGCGATTATCATTGGCGAAGGTGGTAGTGGAGGTGCCTTGGCCTTGGCTGTGGGTGATGAAGTATGGATGATGGAACATTCTATTTATGCAATTTTATCGCCGGAAGGTTTTGCTTCTATTTTGTGGAAAGATGGTAGTCGCGCTAACGAAGCGGCTGCATTGATGAAAATTACGGCCCAAGAATTATATGATTTAAATGTAATTGAAAAAGTTATTCCCGAGACAAAAGAGGGAATAAATTTGCCACAAGAAACGATAGTTCAGTACATGCAGCAGGAGCTTGATGCAAAATTAACTGTCTTAGCACAAAAGGACGTCGAAACTTTATTGACCGAGCGCTATGAACGCTTCCGTAAGTATTAAAAAGACGTATCATTTCCTGTTTTAGGAAATGATACGTCTTTTTGCGGTGATAGTAATGAAGACAGAAGCTGTATAAATAAAAAATATGATAAAATCAAGTAAATAAAATCTATAAAGGAGTACACCATGGAAGCAATTATCGCTGCAATTACAGCCTATCAACCGGCTACGACACAAGAAGTTGCGGATAAGAAGTTATTTATGGAACAAATTCGATACCAAGAAAACTTGCTCACGCGAGAAAATTTGGACTATCATTTTTCGTCTTCTGCTTGGGTAGTTAACCCAGACTATGATAAGACCTTAATGATTTATCACAATATTTATCAATCTTATGCATGGACAGGAGGGCATGCAGATGGGATGAGTGATTTATTACAAGTCGCAAAAAAAGAATTGATGGAAGAAACGGGAATCAAAAATTATCAAGTAGTTACTGAAAAGTTATTTTCTTTTGATATTTTACCAGTACCTGCACATTATAAAAATGGAAAATTTATTAAAGAGCACAATCACATCAACACCACCTATCTTTTTGTAGCACCAGAAACACAAAATTTACAAATTAAACCGGATGAAAATAGCGATGTGAAGTGGATTGCTGCCGATAAATTAGAACAAGCAGTGGCAGAAGTTGCGATGCATCCTTATTATCGCAAACTAATGAACAAAGCTAAAAAATTTAAAGAATAGACCCGCTTGAAAATAGAAGACTGAAGGAGGTAATTGAGATATCCTGAGGAGTAAATGAAATTTATCTTTAGTGTCTTGAAAAACTTTCAGTCGTTGCTGTTTGATTATAAATAGATTTAGGATGAAAATTAGGCAATTTTTGTTCTAAATCTATTTTTTTGTATAAAAAATGTATATTTTAAAGTTGAGGGAAATTTCTCTTGAAATTATTTTCGTTGGAAATGCTGAAATAATGGGATTTATTTGATAAGGATAAAAAAGTTGAATTTAGCTATGAAATAATATACGTATCTTTAGTGAAAAAATTCAGAAAAAGCGTGCATTTGAAAAAACCTTGTGCTAATATGTATATATTCTCAATAAAGAGATTAAAAGTGAATATATATTTATTAGGAGTGATTGGATGAAAAAGTTTTTGACAAGTTTAGCAATTGTGGGGATCTGTTTTTTATTAACGGCCTGTGGCGGTAAAAAAGAAGAGGATAAATTGGCTGCCATTAAAGAAAGTGGTGTACTAAAAGTTGGTACTTCTGCTGAGTTTGCGCCGTTTGAATTTCATACGATGGTTGATGGCAAAGATAAAATTGTCGGGGCGGATATGGATTTAGCACAAGCGCTTGCTGATAAATTAGGCGTGAAATTAAAAATTGAAGATATGGAATTTAATGCGGTCTTAGCTACCTTAAAAGAAGGTAAAGTTGATCTTGGTATTGCCGGTATCTCTGCTACACCTGAACGTCAAAAATCCTTTGACTTTTCGGCCAACTATTATAATCCCCCTCAAAAAGTTGTCATTAACAAAAAAAATGCCGCCAACTATAATTCTATCGCCAGTCTAAAAGGAAAGAAAATCGGAGCACAAAAAGGCTCCATTCAAGAAGATATCGTCAAAGAACAAATGCAAGACCCACAAATTGTTTCTGTAGCAAAAGTTCCCAATTTAATTTTAGAAGTAAAACAAGGTTCAATTGATGCATTAGTTGTAGAGGAAACTGTAGGTGCTGCTTATATAGCGCAAAATCCGGAATTGCAATTTGCGACAATTGATTTAAAATCTAGCGAAGATGAAGCTTATGCGATTGCAATGCAAAAAGGCAGCGATACTTTGAAAAGTGAAATTGACAAAATTATTAAAGAATTAATTGATTCAGGGAAATCGAAAAATATGTCAATGAAAATACAGCGATCGCAAATAAAACAACCAAAGAATAAAAATGGGGAATGAAAATGGATTTTTCTTTTTTAACTGAATATTATCCGTATTTCTTATATGGAACGGTTATTACGCTAATCATCTCAGTAGTAACAATTATTATTGGAACCATCATCGGAGTTCTAATGGCATTGGCCAAACTTAGTTTTGTAGCGCCATTAAGATGGCTGGCAAATATTTATATTGAAGTATTCCGCTGCACGCCAATGCTGATTCAAATTATGATTGGTTTTGTCTTGTTGCAAGGAACTTTTTCTGCACCGACAATTGATATTGGTATTTTAAAATTAGATTTTACTCGTCTAATTCCAGGGATTATTGTTATTTCCTTAAATTCGGGTGCTTATGTCGCTGAAATAGTGCGGGGAGGCATTCAATCGGTGGACAGCGGCCAAAGTGAAGCGGCAGGCTCTTTAGGGTTAAAACCGATGCAGGCAATGCGTTATGTTATCTTTCCACAAGCTTTACGAAATATTTTACCACCAATGGGAAATGAGTTTATTATTTTGATTAAAGATTCATCATTACTTTCTACAATTGGCATTTATGAGTTGATGAATACTGCCCAAATTGTTATTACTAATTCTTATATTCCACTGGAACCTTATTTTGTAGCAGCCGCCATTTATTTTGTTATCACTTTTTCAACGGGGCGAATTTTGGCCTGGTGGGAACAAAAGATGGGCGTTGGCTATAGTCGATAAGTGGAATTTAAAGGAGGAGGAGTATGTCTGTTTTAATTGATGTCAAAGGTCTGCATAAGTCTTTTAAAAATAACAAGGTTTTGAAAGGAATTGATACACAAATTCAAAAAGGAGAAGTTGTGGTCGTCATTGGGCCATCAGGTTCAGGCAAAAGTACTTTTTTACGTTGTTTGAATTTATTAGAGACGCCGACACAAGGTGAAATATTTTTTGAAAATCAAAATATAACCGATTCAAAAAATGATTTGTACCAAATGCGCGAAAAGATGGGGATGGTTTTTCAAAATTTTAATTTATTTCCTAATATGAAGGTTTTAGATAATATTACGTTAGCACCTCGGAAAGTTAAAAACATCACCAATGCGGAAGCTGAAACAATTGCCCGAGAGTTATTACGAAAAGTTGGCTTGGCTGACAAGGCTATGGCCTATCCCCAGTCGTTATCCGGTGGTCAAAAACAACGAATAGCTATTGCCAGAGCGTTAGCCATGCAACCAGATGTCATGCTTTTTGACGAGCCAACCTCAGCGCTTGATCCAGAAATGGTGGGTGAAGTTCTACAAGTTATGCAAGACTTAGCTAAAGAAGGGATGACAATGGTGATTGTTACCCATGAAATGGGCTTTGCTAAAGAGGTAGGCGATCGTGTCTTGTTTATGGACGAAGGAATTATTCGAGAAGAAGGAACACCGACAGAAATTTTTGATCATCCGCAAAATAAACGGACCGCTGATTTTTTATCAAAAGTTTTATCCTAAATAAAAAAACAAGGATATGTTTCAAGTAAGTTGCCAGAAATAACTAGCACTTGCAAGAAAACATATCCTTGTTTTTTTAAGGTTGTTCGTCAGTTTTTGTATCTAATTCAAAAGGTGAACCGACATAGATGTAGCGTGTTGTGACAACGCCATCTGGATCAGTAGAACAAATTTCTTGTTTGAAAGGAAAACAAATTCGTTGGCCTAGTTTTGTTTCATCGCTAGTTGCAATAATTTGGAAATTAGGTGCAGTAGGCAATGATTCGGCTACTTTATCTATGATCATTTCGTCAGTCATATCTTTAGTCTTAACAATTCGTTTGTAGTCCTCCAAAAAAGCAGCTTGATTTCCAAAGATTTCCATATGCTTCGCTCCTTCATCTGAAAATTAAAATTAAAATACCAATTACAAATAAAAATAAAATGAGATATAAAAAGAAAGTCCATAATCCTGCAAGAAATTTTCGCATGAATATCACCTTTTTTAGTATAACATAACTTGTGATATTCGACAGAAATGACATTTTCTAAATGAGAAGTCTATCAGTTATTTTGAATCTAATAAAATTTGCTGCAATTTTCGTATTTGGATTACGATAGGTTATCAGTGCTTTCCAAAGTGCCCAGCCCTTGGCCCGATTTATGAGCTCTTCATCTAAATTTGCGAGAAAAACCGAGCGGCTCTCTTTTTCAAAAAAGCTCCAAGCCATAGCGTAATCACAAGCAGGGTCGCCAACGGCCATGATGCCAAAATCAATGACGCCATGAAGTCGACCTTTTTGTACAATCAAATTTCCTGGTGCGATATCGCCGTGAAGCCAAACAGGTGCGTGTTCCCAAGAAGAAGTAATGGCATTTAGCCAAATTTTTTCTAATTGCTTTACGGGTAAATCGTTTTGCAAAGTGGTGAAAGTACTTATAACTTCGTCATGATAAACACTAGGATTGGCACCTCTAAAAAAATTGTGATTTCCTGCAGCTGGTGCAGTTGTAATAGGTACTTTTTGCAACTCCACTAAAAATTTAGTTAAGTCCAAGGCCAATAAAGAAAGATTGGCAACGTTTTTTCTTGTAAGTGTTTCTCCGGAGATGAACTGGTTGACTGACCAAAAAGAAGGATATAAGACACTAGGATGGCCTAAACCAAGTGGTGTTGGAATATGAAAACTCAAGTGTTTAGCTAAGACAGGTAGCCAAATACTTTCTTTTTTTATTTGCGGTTCATATTTTGCTGAACGTGGCAGGCGGATTGTCATATTTTGACCCAAATGAAAGGTTTGGTTATCATGTCCGCTATTTTTGACAAAGGTAATCTCGAGATCTTGCCATTGGGGAAATTGGTGTGAAATTAAATTTTTAACTGAAGCAAGCGTTAGCATCGGGGTTCTCCTTTAAAAAAAGCTGATTTTGACCCGTTAATTGTTAGTGAGTCAGGCAATTACGAGTGAAGAAATCGATAAAATTCATATGTAAAGCTGAGACTATAAAAAACTTTGGGTACTTTTTGTGCAATAAATAAAAAAAGTTTACAAATCTGTATGAAAACACAGTTTGTAAACTTATAATAAAAGCGGGTGACGAGAATCGAACTCGCGACGGAAGCTTGGGAAGCTTCTGTGTTAACAGCATGGCTCTCAAATCCTTGCTCTATCAGTATTTTTACTATACCAATACTGGCTAGTTTAGATAATAGTTTAGGTTCATAAAGACAAAAAAGGTGTGGGGTATATAGGAAAAGAATGAAGCTAAATTAATAAGTCCCTTTTCACAGTTATAAAAATAATCAAGTTTTATATTGTTACTAGCTGAATATTTAACATCTGATGATATAGTCCCTCTACTGAAGCACTATTGATATAACAAGTGCTTCATTATTATTCTCAAATGTTTAAAATTTGAAATATCAATCCTTACTGTAAATAGCTTCATGTGTGAAAGAAAACGATAAAATTTTGATAATCAAAAATAATCCGCTTAAATAACGTGACTTCGTTGTTGATTGTTGGTGTCCCCATTTGGCTACATCACAATAAAGATTTCTTTTGAAATTCTACTTGGTGGCGAATTACTTCGGAAATCAAAAAAATTCATTCAATTATTTTATAAACTCATTTTAATGAGCTAATACTATCTATCTGTGTATTATGTAAAAGAACAATAGCGCATAAGCAAATGATTTTACTTATTTATCTCTAATATAATACAATTAATTCAGTACCTACCGATTGGTACAGAAAAATGGAGGGTTTGTATGAATAAGTATGAAAATATTATCGTTGGCTTTGGTAAGGGAGGAAAAACACTCGCAAAAACATTAACAGCTAAAGGTCAATCCGTATTAGTAATCGAAAAATCTAAGAGAATGTATGGTGGAACTTGTATTAATATTGGCTGTATCCCATCCAAGTCATTAATTTTAAATGGTGAAAAAAAAATGAGCTTCAGCACTGCTATAGAACATAAAGAGAAATTGATTGGTATGCTGAGAAATAAGAATTATCATATGATCTCAGATGAAGCAACGGGAGAAGTGTTAGATGGAACTGCTAAGTTTGTTGCTGATCACATTCTGGAAGTGACTTTGCCCGATGGTTCAATAAAACAAGTTGAAGGTGAAAGAATCTTTATTAACACTGGAGCTGTTCCAGTCATTCCTCCAATAGTAGGATTGAGGGAAAGTACTTATTTGCTAGACTCTACTAGTGCAATGGATCAGGAGAAGTTGCCAGACAATCTTGTTATCATAGGTGCTGGATATATTGGGTTAGAATTTGCCTCTATGTTTAACAGCTATGGTAGTAAGGTGACTGTTTTGGATGCTAGTACTGATTTTATTTCTAGAGAAGACGATGATGTTTCAGAATTGATCTATAATGATTTAGTTGAGGCTGGTATTGAATTCCATTTAGGTGTTTCTATTGATAAAGTGAAAGATCATGCGGATTTTGCCGAAGTAACTTATACCGAAAACGGCGAGAAGAAAATCGTCAAAGCAAACAAAGTTCTAGCAGCTACAGGGAGGAAGCCAAATACATCGGAGCTAGGTTTAGAAAATACAAGTATTCAGGTAACTGATCGCGGTGCTATAGTAGTTGATGATTTTTTAAGAACCACTGCTGACGATGTTTGGGCTATTGGAGATGTTAAAGGTGGATTACAATTTACTTATATTTCTTTGGACGATTATCGCATTATTTTAAGTCAATTGTTTGGGGAAGAAGAACGAAAAGTTTCAGACAGAGTAGTTGTTCCTTATAGTGTATTTATTACACCGCCATTGTCTAACGTTGGGTTAACAGAAAAAGAAGCCCAAAAAAGGAATATCGACTATAAAATATTTAAGTTAATGGCTGCTGGAGTACCTAAAGCACAAGTACTTGAAGATGCGAGAGGTGTTTTTAAAATTTTAGTAGATCCTAAAACTGAACAGATATTAGGGGCAACTATTTATGCAGAGGAATCTCATGAAGTAATTAATTTGATTGCCTTAGCTATTAAGGCTAACCTCCCATATACAATGCTACGTGATACTATTTACACACACCCAACTATGAGCGAATCTTTAAATGACGTATTAAAATAGGAATAAAGAAAGAGAGGTTCTCAATTCAAAATTTGAAGTGATTTATAGCAATCTTGACAATAATATCCTCAGTTGCTAGACTTGCCATACTTTAAACAAAAGAGGAGAACACTATTTTGGGAACGAAGGAAAAGATAATTTCGGCGGCACGCAATTTAATTTATAAAAAAGGTTATAACAATACTTCTATTCGGGATATTTTAGCAGCAGCGGATGCAGGTAAGGGACAATTGTATTACTATTTTGATTCTAAAAAAAGTATTGGTATAGAAGTAATCCGTGAAAACGTTAAGTCTTGGCAAAATGAGCTGTTCGATGATATATTGGCTCCCAGTTTAAATCCTCAACATGATTTTGAAGCAATGTTGGATTGGGTTTATTCATTTCATAAAGATCAGAATCGTTATTATGGATGTCCAATGGGAAATTTAATTGTCGAATTATCACTGGAGGATGAGGACTTTCGTGATTTACTAAATGATTTTATGAATGAGTGGATTATTTCTTTAGCTAAAAATTTACTTTCTTTTAGTTCGTTGAGTTTTGAGGAATCTCAAATTGAAGCGAGATCAATTATTGCTCAGATTCAAGGAGGTATTGTATTATTAAAGGTCACACAAGATCTGTCAGTGTTAGATGAAACAATTAAATCATTAAAGAAAAGGTATTTGGTTGTGACAAATTGAGATAGGAAGTGCGGTCCTGAACCAAAATGAGGAATTAATCTGAATCTTGTGTAGAATAGAGTTATCATGTCAAAAGTCGTGTAGGAAGTATCTGGCCTACTCTAATTACAACTAAATCTTCCAGAAAGTTATTTTGAGGAGTCTACCGAGAATGATTTTGGGATTGTACTTTTTAGACGCTTGCGCCAAAGGTGTTCGTCACAGTCTCTTTTTCCGTTCAACCGAAGAATAAGGAGAGCAGATTAGTGTGCTCTCCTTACTTTTTTATTTCTGATTCCCTAACAAAACAATCTTATCTGCCTTATAATACATCGGGTGCCCAGGTCTACTTGGTTGTAAGTTCTCAAATCGACATTTGACACTCTCGCGCTTCATAATCTCATCATTGTCAATCGGATGGTCTAAGGTATTGACGGTGACTTGCGTTGCTTTTTTACGGAATTGTCCCTCTAGGATAGTCACCGAATATTTGTACCCGATAATCTCATCGGTATAGAAGTTTCTTGGTTGGTTTTCGCGATCTAGAATGACCTGTCCGTTTTCATCGGTTCGAGTTTCAGTCGCAAATTTCGGAGTGACCTCATCTAGTTCAAAGGTTGGGCCAATGGCTCCGAAATCAAAATCATTAATACTTAACATTTTTGGCATCGTATATTCTTCCTTTCTTTGCTATACTTGCTTTAGAAAATTTTTTAACAGAGCGTTCGTTCACTTATTGGGAAGTGACGGACGCTTTTTTGGTGCGTTCTTGAATAAGTGGAATCAAATCGGGACGTTGTTGCTCACTGACGTATTGAATCATGCGATCAGAAAGTTCGGGTGTCCATTCATAATTGGGACGAATCTCTAACAAACTTGGGTCAATCCCGACACCCTCATGATGCAAGAAAAAGAGTGCCTGAGTTAATGCCATGGGTCCACCGTATTCATACCAGTTCAAGGAACGGTCAAAGCTACTCACTTGATATTGCCGGGTGATAGTGGGAACTAGACTTGGTTTTAGGTAGTCCTGCCACCAACGACAGACCTGCTTTAAGGAGCCGTCGGTGTAAAAGGTAAGTTCCGTTTGTAGAAATCCTCGAATTAAGTTTGCGATATATTGATCTTGCGGTAAAAAAGCAATGGTTCGAAAGAGACTATCTGCCACTTCATTTCGTGTTTCGACTTCCAACCGAATTTGGGGAGCCCGAGCCAGAATTTCCTCTTGTTTCACTCCATCAAAATCTTTGGCCATTTCTTTGGCTTTGTCGTAGGCACGAAACATACAAGCCGATCCTCGAACGCCGATACTAACCGTTTTTGCCCGTTGTTTGGCATCAAACTCGCTGTCATGGAGTTGATAGCTTCGTCCTTTTGAAAGGAATCGCTTCCGTTTCAACTTATTGTGGAGTTGTTCTACCGTGAAGTAGGGCACTTCATTGTAATCATCTAAGGCTAAATCTAGCCGCTTGATTTCAAAGGTGAAGGCGGTTTGACTAGCATACTCGTAAAAACGGGTGGCGAGTTCTTGAAAGACATTCGCCTTGGGCTTATACGAAAGCAAAATCCATTCATAGGTGGTACAGGCTTGCCCGCTTAAGACAAGGGTTCCGCGTTCTTTGGCCTTTTCTGGCTGATGATAGGTGTAGTATTTGAGAAAACCACAGGTGTACACAGTATCGTATTCTTCATGTTTTAAACTGCCTGCTTGAATCGAGACGGATTCTAAACTGATTTTTAATAAGTCTTGAAAGACCGTCTGATAACTGACTTGATGCAAGACGGCTTGAAACCAGTCTACTTTTCCTAGCACATTCTGGGTACTTTTGGTCATTTGGTCACCTCCTTTAAAATTTGCGCTTGTTCGCAAATTATTTTTGTTGTGAAAAAGCTTGGTAGTATCGGCTTTTTTTGCATTTTTCCGGTAGTTATTAGCCATTATTTTTCTCTTTATAAGGTGCTATTAGAAAGGCACCTTATCCTAAGCCGGTATCTGGTGTTCGCAAAAGACCTGTGCGTTCCACGCGTCCGTAAGCCTCGCCTGCCGATTGGCTTTCAGCCATCGCAGACGAGGCAACGGCTGCGGCAACCACCCCAACCCGACACCGGTTCCTTTCCTTGGCCCCACACCTTTGTTTAGTTTTGATAGGTTAATAACCATCTTCTCACCGCCTGAATGCTGTATAAAACCATACCTGAGTCCAATCGAATTTCTGGACAGCCCTGAAGAACCCATTCTTTCAATGTATTAACACTCACATCAAAATGCGCCGCACAATATTTTTGTTTGACGATATCCTGCTGGGTCTGTGTTTCTTCCAAGCGGGTTTCTAACAGGGCAAAGAATTGATTGGTCTGATCTTTTTGCCAATCCAGGAGCGCTTGTTCCAATACCGACATTCTTTTCACCTCCTTACATTTTCTTTTTAAAACTAAAAGAACTATAAATAAATAAAATAGTATCTTTTCGTACACTCTACCGCGATCTAAAATAGATGTCAAGTATATTTTAAAAGTTTACTTGAAATACTATTTAGTTTATTTTTTACTTGAATTTTTTAGAGAAAGCGCTTATGATAGACCCGAGGTGAGGAAAATGATAGAAAACTTTGGCGGCAATGTCGCTCGTTTACGAAAAGAAATGGGACTTTCCCAAACGGAATTAGCAGAAAAGATTGGTGTACAAAAACAAACCATCTCCAATATCGAACGGGGAATTCGCTACCCGACCTTTGAGAGCTTAGAAAAATTTGCGACGGTCTTTCATGCGACACCGATTCAACTCTTTGGTTCACCAAAAGAGATTGCGGTCTCTGAAACAACGGTTATTCTTGATCGCATCGACGAGTACGATCAAAAAGTTCAAAACTTGTTTACTTTGGCGAAAATTTTGAATAGCCATACAGTGAAAGAAATAGACGAGGTAGCAGAGAAACTCGCCTTTATCCAACGTTTCTTTACCCCACAAATGCGTTTGGATGAAGACGGCAATCCAATTTTGGATCGTCATGGGAAACCAGAGATGAAACCAGTCTTCTTTGACAACCTCCCGTTTGAAGAAATCGAGAAAACTGCAAAAGACTTAGCCTTCATTCAAGAAGCACAACAGAACAAGTAACGAAAGTTCATTCCTTTCCTATGTGCCCCACACATGAGAAGGAGAAAAAAATGCCAACATACACACAATATCAAAAAAGCAATGGAGCAAATTTATGGCGAGTGACGGGATATCTTGGAGTAAATCCCGAGACAAAGAAGCAAGTTAACATTAATAAAGGAGGCTTTCTCACTCAGAAAGCTGCTAAAGCTTATTATCGTCAAGTTTCGTATGACATTTTAAAAAATGGGTTTCAAAATCACAAAGATGCAACATTTAAGGAAATCTATGAACTATGGTTAGAGACGTACGAGCTTACCGTGAAAGAGTCAAGTTTTGTAAAACTTAAGCAAAAATTTGACACTCATATTTTGCCAACTTTTGGAGAGAAAGAAATCAAAAAAATACGAGTATCCGATATTCAAAAATTTGCCAATACCATGAGAGAAAAGAATACTCAATTTAAAGAGTATGTTTCAAACGTCTCTCGGATTTTTGATTTTGCTATTAAGCAAGGTTATGTATCCGAAAATCCAGCAAAAAAAATTGTCATGCCAAGAAAGAAAAAGAACCTTCAAGAAAAGGAAATAAACTTTTATACTAAAGACGAGCTTAAAAAGTTATTGGAATATGCAAAAAATAACGAACCTTTTCAAATCTATACATTCTTTTTCTTGCTTGCGAATACAGGTTGTAGACAAGGTGAGATTTTGGGTTTGCAATGGGATTGCATCAATTTTGATGAAAAAGTACTTACCATAAAACAGACTTTGACTCGTGGGAAAAACAGAAGGCAATATCTTGAGGAACCAAAAACTAAGAAGTCTAGAAGAAAAATCCCGTTAACCGATGAGACAATTTCTATCTTGAAAAAGTGGCGTCTGATTCAGAAAGAGGAGTGTCTAAAATTAGGTGTCAATATCTTTGATGGGAAACAGTTTGTCTTTTGTGATGAAAAAGGCGAACCCATCCAACTATCACATCCAAGACTTTGGTTACACAGAATCTCAAAGCATGCTGGAATTCCTAAACTAAGTCCTCACGCACTCCGACACACTTTTGCAACAATTCTAATTGGACAAGGTATTAATTTTAAAACCGTTTCAGAGCTGCTAGGGCACTCCAGTGTTTCAATGACGTTAGATACCTACGCAGGAGTTTATCAAGAAGAGAAAATAGACTCGATTAATCTCTTAGCGAACGCTCTAAGCTAAATAGTTTAGAGTCTAGAAATAAAAAAAGGATTCAATCGTCTCAATCCCTGCTATACAAGCATTCGCTGAGATGACTGAATCCAAAAAGTAGTTTAGATAATAGTTTAGACGGGCTTGATAATTGCTGATACCCAATGATATCAACAAATCAAGACAAAAAGAAAAAACCTTGATACATCAAGGTTTTTAGACTAAGCGGGTGACGAGAATCGAACTCGCGACGGAAGCTTGGGAAGCTTCTGTTTTACCACTAAACTACACCCGCAAGACAAGAAATAGTATATAGCTTTTTTTATTTTCCGGCAAGTGATTTGTTAGCAATTAAAAAAATTATTTTTAAACTCTCAAAATTATCGACTATTTTTTTAAATTAGGCGTCTATTTTTAATAAAGTTTGAAATAATGAGGATGAAAATTACGAAAGCTAGAATTATGACACACTTTATAGTATAATTTCGGTTTGAGGAGTACACGGTACTCCTTCATTTTTTGAGTAAAGGAGCACCTATGTTTCAGGAATATAAACCAACGTGGATGGTTTCGGCCATCTATCAGATTACACCGGAACAATTAAAAAAACACGGCATTAAAGCTGTTTTAACAGATTTAGATAATACTTTAATCGCTTGGAATAATCCCAATGGGACCGAAGAGTTACGCCAATGGCTAAAACAAATGGATGCTGCTAAAATTCCTGTTGTTGTCGTTTCTAACAATAATCATGAACGCATTGCCCATGCATTAGCACCTTTTGGTTTAGACTTTGTTTCCAGAGCTTTAAAACCTTTTGCAAGAGGGATTAAGGCGGGCTACCAAAAGCTGGGAATGAAAAAAGAAGATGTCGTAATGGTGGGCGATCAAATTATGACAGATATTCGTGGAGCTAATAGAGCAGGCGTTAAAAGTATTTTGGTGAAGCCAGTTGTGGCAACAGACGGCTGGAATACGCGGATCAATCGCTTTTTTGAACGGAAAATCATGAAGCATTTACAAAAAAATAATCCGGATATGAAATGGCAAGGTGAATTAAATGACTGAAACTGAAACAATTTATTGTATTGGCTGTGGTGCCGAAATTCAAACACAACATCCAGGTGAGTTAGGTTATACGCCACAATCAGCGCTAGATAAAGGGCTTGAAACGGGTGAAGTGTATTGTCAACGTTGTTTTCGCTTGCGACACTACAATGAAATTCAACCAGTCGCTTTAACAGATGATGATTTTCTACGCTTATTAAATGAATTGGGGCAAAAAGATGCTTTAATTGTAAATGTCGTTGATATTTTTGATTTTAATGGCTCACTTATTCCCGGATTACATCGTTTTGTCGGTGATAATCCCGTGTTGATGGTGGGAAATAAAGTCGACATTTTACCAAAGTCGTTAAAACGCGGGAAAATGACACAATGGATGCGGGAAAGAGCTCACGAAACGGGTCTGCGTCCCGTGGATGTTTTATTGACGAGTGCCAAGAAACCACAAGAGATGACAGAACTGTTAGATACAATCGAAAAATATCGTGATGGACGGGATGTTTATGTTGTCGGTGTGACGAATGTTGGAAAATCAACGCTAATCAATCAAATCATTAAGCAGACTGCTGGTGTCAAAGACTTGATTACAACTTCACGCTTTCCAGGCACAACGTTAGATAAAATTGAAATTCCATTAGAAGATGGACACTTTTTGATTGATACACCAGGGATTATTCATCGTGAACAAATGGCGCATTACTTAGGTGCGCAAGATTTAAAAATTGTTGCACCACAAAAAGAAGTTAAGCCTAAAGTTTACCAGTTAAATCCTGAGCAAACGCTCTTTTTGGGTGGTTTGGCACGTTTTGATTTTATTAAAGGTGAGCGTAGCTCATTTGTAACATATGTTTCAAATGATGTGGAAATTCACCGGACAAAATTAACAAATGCTGACGCTTTTTATGAAAAACACGTGGGGGGGCTATTACAACCGCCACGCCCAGAAGAAGTAGTAGATTTTCCACCTTTACAACGTTTTGAATTTTCAATTAAAGAAAAAACAGATATTGTCTTTGCTGGGCTGGGCTGGATTACAATTACTAATCCATGTGTTATTGCCGGTTGGGCGCCTAAGGGTGTTGCGGTCTTAACCAGAAAAGCATTGATTTAGAAAGAAGGCAACTATGGAATTACGAGGAAAACAAAAACGCTTTTTAAGAAGCAAAGCGCATCACCTACAGCCGATTTTTCAAATAGGAAAAGGCGGCATTAGTGGTCCAATGATTACCCAAATTGGAGAAGCGTTGGAAAAACGGGAACTAATTAAAGTTTCGTTGCTACAAAATACAGATGAGATTGCAACTGATGTCGCACATATTTTAACAGCGGAAGTACACTGTCAAGTTGTTCAGATTATCGGCCGTGTTTTAGTCTTATACCGACCAAGCAGCAAAGAAAAATATCAAAGGATTTCAAAAGAAGTAAAAGCAATTTAGGAGGTTTGGCAGATGCAAAAAGTGGCAGTTGGTGTCGTACCGCAAGTAAAAATGGCACCGCTAAACAACAAGCGTCGTAAACAAGTTGGTATTTTAGGTGGGAACTTTAATCCGGTACATGTGATGCATTTAATTATTGCAGACCAAGTAGGACAACTTTTAGGCTTAGATGAAGTACGTCTAATGCCAGAGTATCTGCCCCCTCATATTGATGCAAAAAAGACAATTTCAGCCCACCATCGCATAGAAATGTTAAAGCTTGCTGTTCAAGATAATCCACGCTTAAAAGTAGAGGATGTTGAAATTAGACGGCAAGGTGTTAGTTATACGATTGATACCATGAAGATTTTAAAAGAACAAAATCCAGATACTGATTTTTATTTTATTATTGGTGGCGATATGGTGGCTTATCTACCGAAATGGCGTCAAATTGATGAGTTGGCTGATTTAGTTCAATTTGTAGGCGTTAAGCGTCCTGAGTACAGTCAAGAAAGTCCGTATCCAATTATTTGGGTGGACATTCCGCAAATGGATTTGAGTTCGTCTCTGATTCGTAAAAAGATTGCTCAGGGGTGCTCGGCGCGCTACTTTCTACCAGATCCTGTGTTAAACTATATTTTAGAAAAGGGGCTGTATCTTGATGAAATATAGTGATAATTATACGGCGATGGATCGAAAATTACTGATGCAAAAAGTTCAGATGCAAATGAGTGAAAAACGCTTTAAACACGTTTTGGGTGTGGAAGAAACTGCGATTGCCTTGGCAAGTAAATATGGTGCTTCACCAGAAAAAGCAAGTATTGCTGCTTTAACGCATGACTACGCTAAAGAAAGAAGCGACGATGAATTTCAATTGGTTATTCGTCGTGATGGTTTTGATTTGGACTTGTTAAACTGGGGTAACGCCATTTGGCACGGCATTGTGGGGGCTGACTTTGTCCAGCGAGAGTTAGAAATTGATGACGAAGAAATTTTAACAGCGATTGCGTTGCATACTACCGGTGCAGCTGAAATGTCACTTTTGGCAAAAATCATTTATGTAGCGGACTTTATTGAACCTGGACGAGACTTTCCAGGGGTTAAAAAAGCACGGGAAATAGCATTGATTAATTTAGATGAGGCTGTTGCTTATGAAACAAAGCATACACTGACCTATCTAATTGAACAAAACAAGCCCATTTATCCAAAAACAATTGAGACATATAATAAGTGGGTCGCAAATCACGCTTAACTAAAATAACGTAACACCAAATATAGGAGGGAACTACCATAGAAAGTGAAAAGATTTTACAAATAGCAGTAGAAGCTGCTGATTCAAAACATGCGCAAGATATTATTGCATTAGATGTGCGAGAAATTTCCCTATTGGCAGATTATTTTTTAATTTGTTCTGCAAATAGTGAACGTCAGATTAATGCGATCATTGATGAAATCGTCGAAAAAGAAGAAACACAAGGAGTTGCCATCAAAAGAATTGAAGGTAAAGACGGAGCTAAATGGGTTTTAATTGATCTAGGGGATGTTATTGTCCACGTATTTAGCACAAGCGAGCGGGAATTTTACAATTTAGAAAAATTGTGGTCTGACGCACCTTTAGTTGACCTAAATGCATGGCTTGTATCTTAAAATGACATATGAAACATTTGCTTTTGTTTATGATGAAGTGATGGATAAAAGTCTATATGAAAAATGGTATGAATTTTCAAAGCGCCATTTAAAGCAAAAAAAACAATTACTAGAATTGGCATGTGGTACCGGGGCACTAGCCTGTCGCTTTGCCAAAGACGGTTATGATGTGACGGCTTTAGATTTATCGGAAGAAATGTTAATGATTGCAAGCCAACGAGCTTTTGAAGCGGATGTTTCGGTACAATTTATTGAAGGTGATATGCTGGATTTAAATGATATCGGCGAATACGAAGCTGTTACCTGCTTTTCGGATTCACTATGCTATATGCCAGATGAACAAGCCGTTCAACAAGTTTTTGATGGTGTCTATCAGCTGTTAAAAAAAGAGGGAATCTTCATTTTTGATGTTCACTCTCTTTACCAAATCAATGAAGTTTTTCCTGATTATAACTACCATTATCAAACCGATGAGTTTGCTTTTTTGTGGGAAAGTTATCAAGGAAAGCTACCTGATAGTATTGAACATTTTCTAACTTTTTTTGTCGCGCAAAACACAGAGTGCGATTTATTTGAACGCAGAGATGAGTTGCATAAAGAACGTACTTACTCATTGGAACTTTATCAAAGAATGTT
The DNA here is from genome assembly GCF_029983095.1 of Enterococcus montenegrensis. Lineage (NCBI taxonomy): Bacteria > Bacillati > Bacillota > Bacilli > Lactobacillales > Enterococcaceae > Enterococcus > Enterococcus montenegrensis. The sequence goes on along the minus strand of NZ_CP120467.1, from coordinate 1,558,188 downwards.
GGAAAATGCTGGGTTTAATCAGATAGAGTGCTTTGGTGATTTCACCGATAGTCAGCCAAATGAAAAAACGCGCCGTTGGTTTTTTGTTTGTCAAAAATAAGTGAATACAAAATTATCCGGACGCAAGATATGAAACGTTTTAACATATCAGTCCGGTTATATTTGTTTATGTCATAATTACCTGTTTTAAAAAGAAAGGAAAGAAAAATGAAAGCTTGCGGTGTTATTGTTGAATACAATCCCTTTCATAATGGCCATCTTTATCATATCAAAACAGCCCGCAAGAAAAGTCAGGCGGACGTTGTCATTGCTGTAATGAGCGGAAATTTTTTGCAGCGAGGAGAGCCAGCGGTGGTGGATAAATGGCAAAGAGCAGATGCTGCACTGGCTCATGGTGTGGATTTAGTAATTGAATTACCCATTCAATACGCTTGCCAAGCAGCGGATATATTTGCAAAAGGCGGTATCAAAACGCTGGCAGCATTACAATGTGATAGTTTGTGCTTTGGAACTGATTATGATGCAACTTTTGATTATAATGCCTTTGGACAACAGTTGAATCGGCAGTCTGCTGAAATAAAGGCACTGTTTCAACGAAAGGCGGATCAAAAAAAGACGTATCCACAAATTATGCAAGAAATTTATCAGGAACTGTTTAACCTACCGCAAGTTAATCAAATGTTGCCTAATCATATTTTGGGTTTGAGTTATGCCAAAGAAAATGCGCAGCTGAAAAATCCGATGAATTTAATTGCTATTAAAAGACAAAAAGCAGGTTATCACGATATTCAAATTACAGATGGGAAAATCGCCAGCGCTACAGCAATTCGCAAGCTACTTCAAGAAGATGGCGATATTTCTAATTTTGTACCAATCAAGACAAAACAAAGTGTAGAAAAATATTCTGTTGATTGGCATAACTTTTGGCCTTATTTACGTTATCGCTTAATGAGTAGTAGCCTAGAAGATTTATTAATCCTCTATCAAATGGAATCAGGGCTTGCCTTGAAAATGCAGCAAACTGCACTGAATACCACAGATTTTACGGATTTTTTGTCTCAAGTAAAATCAAAGCACTATACATTAACCCGGATTCAACGACAGCTATGTTATATTTTGTTGAATATTACACGTGCTGAAATGCAGCTTGCTTGGTCAGATAATTATTTGCGTATACTCGGGTTTAACCGTAAAGGACAAAAATATTTGAATCAACTTAAAAAAGTAACCCCTTGGCCACTACTTGCAAAAATCGGCAAAAGTGGTGCCAATCAAGTCCCCTTAACTTTAAGAGCCGATGAAATTTATCGGTTGGCAAGTAAAGACATTAGCGAACAAAATTTTGGTCGAAGGCCTTTGAAATTGAATTGAGACTAAAAAATACTTCACAGGAAGCCTTCACACAAGTATAATGGAAAAGGACGTTTTTTCGTCAGTTGAATAATATAGAAACGGAAGTGAAAGTATGGGTCGTAAGTGGGCAAATATCGTCGCGAAAAAGACCGCAAAAGACGGTGCAAATAGTCGTGTTTATGCAAAATTTGGGATTGAAATCTACGCAGCAGCAAAATCAGGTGATCCTGATCCCCACGCCAACCAAAAATTACGTTTTGTTATCGAACGGGCGAAAACGTATAATGTGCCAAAACACATCATTGATCGTGCGATTGAAAAAGCAAAAGGATCTGGCGATGAAAATTATCAAGAGTTGCGTTATGAAGGCTTTGGGCCAAATGGATCAATGGTAATCGTAGATGCTTTAACCAATAACGTTAATCGTACCGCTGCTGATGTTCGCGCTGCTTTTGGTAAAAATGGCGGGAATATGGGAGTATCTGGAGCTGTTAGTTACATGTTTGATAATACTGCGATTTTTGGTTTTGCCGGCGAAGATGCCGATGAAATTTTAGAATACCTAATGGAAAAAGACATTGATGTTCGCGATGTTACAAAAGAAGACGATCAAATCATCGTTTATGGGGAACCAGAGGACTTTAACAGTATTCAAGCAGCATTAAAGGAAAAAGGAATTGCTGAGTTTTCAGTAGCAGAAATTCAAATGATGCCTCAAAATGAAATCCAATTAACAGGCGAAGACTTAGAAAAATTTGAAAAAATGATCGATGCCTTAGACGATTTGGAAGATGTACAACAAATCTTCCACAATGTAGAATTGGACGATTAAGATAGTTAACATAGAATATAAAAGTTACGAATAGTTAAAAAGAGGACTACTAATTGATATGCTCCAATAACTAGAATTTAATTTTTCTTTGACCTAGTTAGGGGAGCTTATCAAAAAGTAGCTCTCTTTTTTGTTTATTTAAAATTGCGTAACTGTTTTCCTTAATTGAAACTAAAAAAATTAAAAGGCTGTTAGCCAACCGATGCTAACAGCCTACAAAGGAGAAAATTTCAATATCATACCATGGAAAAAGAATAGCACGACAATTCGATGGATTCAACACTTCTAAGTTAAAAGAACAGCATTAGAACAATAAAAAAGTACATGCTTAGTGGTGTTATCCACAATAAGTACAAAAAGGCTAATTCATTTATAGAATTGAGTTGAAAGTGGAGATTCTTGTCATATTTTTCTATCAAAGTGGTATGCTTTTACAAGGGGGAAAGATGATGGGAATAAAAAGTGTTCCGATTTTAGTTTTTGTTTATCTTGCATTTGCGATAGCGGGTAGATTTTTTAATAGTAGTGAAAAGAAAAAGGCTTTACTTGCAACGATTATCGTTAGAATAGCGCTATTTGTATTAGCTTTGTTTGCTACCTTTATAAAAGATATTCCAGAATTAGCCAGTGTATTTTTGAATGCCGACCTTAATTATGTCTCACCGCCAGATCTTGCTGTTTTGATTGGGATACCACTTTTACTGGTGGATATTGTCGATAGCGGGTTTAGTTGGAGTGATTTAAAAAAAGAAAAATAAAACGGCTTGTCAGATCAAATATTTGAAGCTAAAAATAAGTAAAAGACCGCTCCTGTTTGATTAAGTTAAAATAATTTGGACGCTATCTTAAGCTGATTTTTTTCAAGAAAAAATCGCAAAAAGGAGGCAAACTCTAAATTAGCATATTTAAGCTTAATTTTTGACAACTTTTCCAAGCTTTGGGATAGTGGAATAGGAGGGGATAATATGATTCAAGCATATAAAGAATACTGGCATAATATGACTGTAATGAATGCCTCTGCAAAAAGAGGGCAATATTGGTGGCCACAACTCGTGAATTATTTAGTATTGGCACTTTACTCCATTCTAACGGGTGTTAGCCGTTATATAGAAATTACACCAGATGATGTGACGGTCATCAAAGAGTGGAACACGATTACGATCATTTTTATTTTATTAAATGCATTAATCTGGCTCGCTAATTTTACTGTACGAGCAAGACGCCTACATGATCGCAATCACAGCAATTGGTGGATTTTGTTTTACTTAATTCCAATAATCGGTACGATCGTTATTTTTATTACCCTAATTTTGCCAAGTAAATCCAATACACGTTGGCCTCAGAATCAGTCAGAATTTTAGGATGAAAAGCTAAAAAAAGCACCTGCAACATTTCACAGAGAAGTGTTGCAGGTGCTTTTTTGGTCTGGCGGCATAGAAGTATCCATTTTATTTTTCACAAGAAAAAATATTAATAGGACTACTTTAGCCCTTTTAAGCCCCTCAAACTGGCGTCTAAGCCTTAAGCCGAAATTTTTTATTGTTGGCAAGGCAACTGAGTGCAAGTAACTTTTTTATTATGCTGACTTGGTAAAAAGACTTTGTAGCGCGGCAATAAAATATGGCAAATATAAAAACCATAAGTTGAGCCGTTGCCATAATCCCCGGTGGGAAACTTGGAATTGGCTAATAATTGGGATTTTTGGCATTGCAAATAAAAACATAAAAATCAAAGCGGCAATAAAAATAAGTGGTAATAAAATAATCATTACTGAATTTTTTTCTTTTTGATAGAGGAGAAATAAAAGTAATGTTCCCACTAAAAGTGCAACAAACCCTGCTCCTGAAGCGTAATTGTGAAGCAGTGAGGTGAAGTCTACTTCGCTGGAGTTAGCTGCTCGGTCGAAAATACCGGTAATAATACAGTCGCCAATACCAAACAAAATTACCATCAAAGAAAGAACAAACGCCAGTTGAGAATTTGTTTCTTTGAAACGCTGAAAGATAGCTGGGCCACTTAAGACAAAGAGAGTACCGTTAATAATTTCCCAGATTTTAAACGCCCATTTTGTCGGGCTGTCGGTTTCACCAAAAGTTGAGATGAGATCATTAATTTGACTATAATTGGGATAGTACTTCGCCAAAATAAAAGGGAGTGCGATCTCACTGACAATGGCTAATAACAATAAATAAAAGCCATATTCTTTTAACAATTTCATGTTAATCACTCCAATAATTCAATTTACTTACAAATAATATTTTAATCTTATTTGGTTAACTTGGAAACTAAAAAGACTTTGCGTAAGGGCTACCAAATCCTAATCGGAAAATTGTCAAATTGTGCTATACTATTAATGCTTTGAAGATAGAAAGAAAGAGGTTAATCGTGTGAAAGCAAAATACATTTTAGCGTTGGACCAAGGAACAACTAGTTCTCGGGCCATCATTTTTAATAAAGCAGGAAAAGCTGTGGTTAGTGCACAGCGGGAATTTCCTCAGATTTTTCCTAAAGCCGGCTGGGTAGAACACAATCCGGTTGAAATTTGGAATTCAATTCAGTCAGTGATTGCAGATGCCTTAATCGATGGCAATATTAAGCCACATCAAATTGCAGCAATCGGGATTACCAATCAGCGGGAAACGACAGTAATCTGGGATAAAGAAACAGGAGAACCAATTTATAATGCGATTGTATGGCAGTCAAAGCAAACAAATGAAATTGCGGCAGCTTTAAAAGAAGCAGGTCATAGCGAAATGATTCAACAAAAGACTGGCCTTTTGATTGACTCTTATTTTTCGGCGACAAAGGTAAAATGGATTTTAGATAACGTTCGTGGTGCAAGAAAGCAGGCAGAAGAAGGTACATTGTTATTTGGAACAATTGACACGTGGCTTTTGTGGAAATTAACTGGCGGTAAGGTTCACGTGACCGATTACACGAATGCCAGTCGAACAATGATGTTTAACATTCACGACTTGTGTTGGGATGAAGAAATTCTAAGTCTTTTGGATATTCCCAAAACATTATTGCCTGAAGTTCGTTCAAATTCTGAAATTTATGGTTACACAGACGATTATTTATTTTATGGTCAAAAAATCCCAATCGCAGGTATGGCCGGTGATCAACAAGCTGCGTTGTTTGGGCAGCAGGCTTTTGAAGTTGGCAATGTCAAAAATACGTATGGAACAGGTGCCTTTATCGTTATGAATACCGGCAGTGATGCAATCACTTCTCAAAATGGATTGCTGACGACCATTGGTTATGGAATTAACGGCAAAATTACTTATGCATTAGAAGGGAGTATTTTTGTTGCAGGTTCTGCTATTCAATGGTTACGCGACGGACTGCGTTTGTTTGATCAAGCGCCAGATTCTGAGACTTATGCTAGTCGTGTTAAAGATAGTGATAATGTGTATGTTGTTCCGGCTTTTACTGGATTAGGTGCACCTTATTGGGACCAAGAAGCGCGCGGTGCAATTTTTGGTTTGACTCGTGGTACAACAAAAGAACATTTAATTCGTGCAACACTGGAGTCATTAGCTTATCAAACTTGTGACGTTGTCAAAACGATGGCAGAAGATGCCAAAACACCGATTACCATTTTAAAAGTTGACGGTGGCGCCTCAAAAAATGAGCTGTTATTGCAATTTCAAGCAGATATTTTACAAACGCCAGTTGAAAGAGCCAGCTATCTAGAAACAACGGCTTTAGGAGTAGCTTATTTAGCTGGTCTTGCTGTTGGTTTTTGGCAAGACTTAGATGAATTGCAAACATTTCAAGCGCAGGGAAAATCCTTTGAACCAAAAATGGCAAAAGAAATTTGCGAAAATTTATATGCAGGGTGGCAAGAGGCAGTAAATGCTACTATGGGCTTTAAGCATCGACCATTAGAAAAATAACGTTTTTTTCCCAGACTAGTTAGCAAGTACTTGTATTTGAAAAAATATGGTATACTAATTGAGTGGAAACGTTATCTTTAAGGTGGTGGAAATCTTTGGAAAAAATTAGTTTAGAGCCCTTTGATCGCATTTTAAGTGATTACCAACAAAAGGCAGAATTAGCCGTCTCGGTTAGTGATTGTTCAACTTTAGCACGGAGGTGTCAAAGTTTTGGTGTCGATGGCTATCGCTTGGGGGATTTTCGAGGCGCGGGTTATTTAAATCGTTATGTTTACTACTCTGTAACCCAAGCACCCATGTTAATCTATCGTAAAAAATATTTAATTCCCTTAGTATTCCGCCATAATCCAGAAAGTTATGAACTTTTTTCGGAAGAGTATCGTTTGGAGAGTTTTTTCATTTTATTAGCATGGTATTTAAAAAATGAACCGCAAAAAGTCATCTTACAGGATTACGAAAAGGTAAAAAATAAGCGTCTGTATCATGAATTTACTGTAATTGACAGTGCTTTTTTAGTTTTTCGTCTATCGGAGATTTTAGATGCGGCTGGTTTGCCAATAAGTCATTGTGCTAACCTTGCTACCTTTAAAGAATGGAACAAGCAACATCGACTATTAGATAACGGACTGGTTGGTCGCCACGCAAAAATCTTTGATGAAGAAGATAAAAAGCAATACTCAGAATTAAAAATGATTTTGCAATTAATTCAATTGAAATATCCCAATACGAAATTATTCATATAAAAAAAACCCAAACCTATTGCTAGCAGCTGCGAAAAATTTCGGCAGTGCTTTGTCATTGGTTTGGGTTTTTATGGCTAAAATAGTTATAAGACGATTTTATTAAAGGTTAAAGGATCGGCTGTATCAAAAAATGGCGATAGAACTTCCGGGCTTATCACCGTTAATTCATGCATTGCCCGCGTTGCAATCGTATAGAAAATTAAACGATCTTGTGGTGTTTTGAAACTTTCATCTACTTGCCAAGCATAGACGCGATCAAATTCTAATCCCTTTGCCAAATAGGCCGGAATAATCATAATACGACGTTTCATAAAGTCTTCTTCAGAGACAATTAATTGAATTTCTTTTTGTAAATCTTGATCTAGCGCATGATACAAGTTCACGCAGTCTTGACTAGTGCGGCAAATAATGGCGGTACGCCAGTATTTGGCTTTTGCTTCATTTGCTTTTAGATCATTTTTTAAATAAGTCAAACATTGCTGTTCATTAAAGCCTGTAACAAGCGTCGGTAGATCACCTTTTCTGGCGGTCAACTCCACAGTATCATCTTCAGATAAAAACTGATTGGCAAAATCGGTAATTTCTTTGGTTGAACGATAACTAGTGGTTAGCTGATAGCGGGTAACTACTTGATCTGAAAAAAGATCAGCTAAATTCCCCACAATTGTTTCATTACCAAAAACTTTTTGATTTAAATCACCACATAAAGTCAGATTAGCCTGCGGGTATAATTCTCGCAAAAGGGCTACTTGCGCAGGGGGAAAGTCTTGCATTTCGTCAATAAAAATAAAGCGTGCTTGTACAGGTAAGTCGACTGGGCGCAATCCTTTTAACAATAAAAAGAACAAAACGGCGTCTTCTTGTTTTAAAAGACGATTTTTTAACAACCTGCGCGTTTCTTCAATGCTTTTTTGCCACTGGGTTAGATCAACGTGGTGAGCTGATAAAACTTTCTTTGGAATACTTTGTAAAAAGTGGAGGTATTGCTTTGAAAAGTTAATAAATTGAAATCGATTGATGCTTCTTACCATGCTACGAAAATGGCGCTTAACAATTTGTTTTTTGATTTGATTCCGTAATTTTCGTTCATTTTCTTCAGAATCGGTTAAATTCGGATGGTCAGCAAAGTATTGTTGTAATTCTTCTTCTGCAGCATCTTTCACCCAGCTTTTTTTCGCTTCATCTTTTTGTAAACCGCCAACTTTTTTTAGTAGTTTTGTCTGTAAAAGTTGTGTTCGTTGATAAAGCGGTAAGTTAGGATTTGTTTCTTCGTACCAATTGCGCATTTGCTTTGTGGAAATTAAAGTTTGTCCGTTAATTTTAAGATTGCGGAACAAAGGTCCTAATTGTGTAATTTTTTGAATGTAATTCTTACTTGCTTTAACTAAGACCAAACTACTTTTAAGGCGTTCACTTTGTTTTTCATTACCAGTTAAAAAGACAGTTTCTTGTTCTGCTTCTTTTTCAATTGTAAAATTTGGTAATAATTGATCCATAAAGGCACGAAATGTCCGCGTTGGAACTGTACTTTCTCCTAATGAAGGCAAAACCATAGAAATATAGTCAGAAAATAAGTGATTTGGTGAAAACAAGAGTACCTGTTCATCAGCTAACCATTTGCGATTGCGATATAATAAAAATGCAATTCGCTGTAAGAGTGCTGACGTTTTACCGCTACCAGCAATTCCTTCAATTAACATTATCTTACTGGTGGTATCGCGGATAATTTTGTTTTGCGCTTTTTGAATGGTGGAGACAATATTTTTCATCTGAGAAGAAGAAGCTTCATCTAGAATTTCTAATAAAAACTCATCGTTGATTACTTCTGATGTGTCTACCATCGAAAGCATTTTACCCGCTTGAATTTTAAATTGCCGCTTAAGTAAAAGTTCTACTTCATAACGATCGTGGTCAGTTTCGTAAAAGGCAGGCCCTAATTCACCTTCATAGTAAAGATTGGCAATTGGCGCGCGCCAATCAATGACGATGGTTTCTTGGTTTTTATCCCGTAAAGAAGCGATTCCAAGATAAAGTGTTTCTTTGCCTTCTTTGCCCTCAGTAAAATCTATTCGAGCAAAGTAGGGATTGTCTTTCATAGTAGCCAAAGTTTTTAAACGTTTTCCTTGGCTTTCAGCAGTGTGGTATTTTAATAATAGTTCTTGTTCATGTTGGCGATATTCAACCGCAGATTCGTAAAATGCTTCGTCTGAGCCACCACGAATTTGATGGTCGGCTACTTCTTTTAGTTCGGCTTGCATTTTGCCACTTAATTGTTGTTGTTGGTCTTTAATTAATTGTTGCTCGTTGTAAATAAGCGCAATTGTCCATTCGACATGTTGCTGCTCTTTGGCACGTTCATCCATAAAACAAGCCTCCGTTTCGTAAAAGTGTGATAAAAAATCACGCCATAAAATTATAGCACAGTTTTCGGGTTGAAAAAAAGACTGGGCTTTGGAAACTTTGAAAAGAAAGGATAAGAAAATGCGTACTGAAAAAGAAATGTATGATTTGATTTTAAATATTGCCAAATCCCAACCACAAGTTAAAGCCGTAGCGTTGACTGGTTCCAGAGTAAATCCCAATGCTACAAAAGATAGCTTTCAAGATTATGATGTTGTTTATTTAGTTGATGAAAAAAAGGCACTACTGCGTGATAGAAGTTGGTTAGAAAATTTTGGTAAAAGATTAATTATGCAATGTCCTGAAGAAATGACCTTATTTCCTGCCACATTAGGGGCTTGTTTTACATTTTTAATGTTGTTTTTGGATGGGAATCGCATCGATTTAACTTTGTGTCCCATAAAAAATAAAGAGGAATGGTTAGCCCAGGAAAAAATCGTAAAAACGCTTTGGGATCCCACGCATCTTTTGCCTACATTTTCACAAAATAGTAAGACGCCTTATTTTGTAAAAAAACCTACTCAAGCAGAATTTTTCGATTGTTGTAACGAATTTTGGTGGGTATCTACTTATGTGGTGAAGGGACTGTGGCGCCAAGAAAATCTTTATTCAATCGATCATCTCTATGGAACTTGTCAAAAGGAGTTACGCCGCTTACTCACTTGGCAAGTTGCCTTAAATTACAATGATAAAATTGATACCGGTAAAAATGATAAGTATTTACTACATTTTTTACAAGCGGATGTTTCTCAAAATTTAATGGGATTATTTGATTTTACTACGTTGGCAAAAACATGGGAGAGCCTTTTTGCAACGCAACAATTATTTCAGCAAAATGCAATAAGCTATGCAGAGAAATGTGGCTTTTCATATGATTTACAAACTGCTGAAAATGTCTTAGATTACTGTAAACAATGGTATCCTGGTAATTTATAAATCTAATTGTAAATGATTATTTGTTTCAGTTAGCACTTTTTCATTTCTATTTTAAGCTAAGAAAGCTATCCTTTAATTGAGGCTTACAGTAGTAAGTGGGAAGGTGGAGAATGAAAATGAGTCATTTTAAAAAATTTTTCTTAACATTAGTAGTAGGTGCGTTTGCCCTCTTCTTTGAATTTATTTTAAAACAAGGGCAATGGGCTTATCTTTTAGTCACGATTGTAGGTGGCGTTATGGCCTTGACCATGTTAATTGAAATGATTAAGACATTGCGCTCTGGTCGTTACGGAGTAGATATTTTAGCGATTACTGCGATTGTTGCAACATTAGCAGTTGGCGAATATTGGGCTAGCTTGATGATTTTGATTATGTTAACAGGTGGCGATAGTCTAGAAGATTACGCGAGTCGGCAAGCAGGACGGGAATTACAATCTTTATTAGACAATTCGCCGCAAATCGCTCACCGTAAAATTGGTGAGCACTTAGAAGATTTAACGTTAGATAAAGTGCAAGTCAACGATGTTTTAGTTGTAAAACCACATGAAATCGTACCTGTTGACGGAGAGGCATTACAAGCTGGAAGTGTTGATGAATCTTCTTTAACAGGAGAATCCCGACCAGTTGATAAAAATATTGGGGATGAAATTATGTCAGGTTCTGTGAACGGAGAAGGCACACTGCTCTATAAAGTAACCTCATTAGCAGAAGACTCCCAGTACCAGCAAATTGTTAAGCTGGTGAAAGAATCTCAGGAAAAACCGGCTCATTTTGTCCGGATGGCAGATCGCTACGCAGTTCCGTTTACGGCGGTTGCCTATTTAATTGGAGGTATTGCTTGGTTTGTGACCAAAGATCCGGTTCGTTTTGCAGAAGTCTTAGTAGTAGCTTCTCCTTGCCCGTTGATTTTAGCAGCGCCCGTTGCTTTAGTTGCTGGAATGAGTCGCTCCAGTCGTAATGGGATCGTAGTGAAAACGGGCACGACAGTTGAAAAGCTAGCCGCAGCCAAAACTATTGCCTTTGATAAAACTGGGACGATTACAAAAGGTCAATTAACTGTTGAAAAAATAAATCCAGTCGCTGGTTTTTCTGAAGATAAATTTTTGAGCTACTTGGCCAGTGCCGAACAAGAATCATTGCATATCCTGGCCCGTTCTCTTGTATCTTATGCGCAAAAACGTGTGCCACTAGTGTCGGTTACAAATTTGGAAGAAGTAGTCGGTTCTGGTGTAAAAGGTGAAATAAATGGGCAAGTAATTAAAATTGGGCGTGCTGATTTTGCGCATGGGGCTGTTCAAGCGGGGGACAAAACGATGATTTTTGCTTCTTTAGATGATCAATACATCGGTAGTGTAACTTTTACAGATGAAATAAGACCTGAAGCGCAAAAAACAATCGCGCAATTACGTTCTTTAGGTGTCGATAATGAAATTATGTTAACTGGAGATCGCAAAAAAATTGCAGAGTCGACTGCTACTGAAGTTGGCATTCAGGCAGTCTTTGCTGAGTGTTTACCACAAGATAAAATTAATGTCTTAAAAAATATAGCAAAAACTGAGCGTCCATTAATTATGGTTGGCGATGGCATTAATGATGCGCCTGCCTTAGCGATTGCCGATGTGGGAATTGCGATGGGGGCACATGGATCTTCTGCCGCTTCGGAGAGCGCAGACGCTGTTATTTTGAAAGATGATTTAAGCCGTGTTGCCACAGCAGTGGAAGTCGCACAAGATACGATGAAAATTGCGCGTCAGTCAGTTTTGATTGGTATTTTTATCTGTGTGGGTTTAATGCTGATTGCAAGCACTGGTGTAATCCCAGCGTTAATTGGGGCAATGTTACAAGAGGTTGTTGACACCGTTTCAATTTTGAGTGCTTTGCGGGCTAAAAATGATCGAAAGCCAGTAAAGGATAAAGCACAATAAAAAATAATAAAACCTTTTGTGAAAGAATATGGAGTCGTCTTTTACAACTAGTTACAAGACGGATAAGAGGATAATATACGGCTAAGTCGCGCATAAATAAAAAAGGTTGTCAACTTTTAAAATATATCTCAAAAGCAATGCGTTGTATCTAAACAATTCGGGTTTTATAGGAGACATTTCTTTTGGTTTATGGTTAAAATAAAGGTAATTAAAAAAAGGAAGTGAAAGATATGCCATTTGTTCACATTGAATTAGTTGAAGGCCGCAGTAAAGAACAATTAGCTGCAATGATGAAAGACGTCACAGAAGCAGTCCATAAAAATACAGGGGCCCCAAAAGAACACATCCACGTTATTATAAATGAAATGAAAAAAGGGACTTATGCCGTAAATGGTGAATTTAAGTAAGTTCATTCTTGCATTTTTCAAAAAGAAGTGTTTAAATAAAAACAACTTATTAAAGCCAACTGACTTTGAGAGTCTGTAACAGAGAGGAAAACAATTGCTGAAAGTTTTCTAGCAGAAAACCAAATGATGACCACTTTATGAACTCCTGATTAATCTCAGGCGGAAAGCAACCGTTACCTGCTTTAAGAGAAGAGACAATATTTGTCTTAAAATTAGGTGGAACCACGTTAATTACGTCCTAGTGCTATTGTAGCGCTAGGACTTTTTTTATTATTAAGGAGGAATTATTTATGGCAATTACAATTACGTTTCCAGATGGCGCGAAAAAAGAATTTGAAGCCGGTGTAACAACTAAAGATATCGCAGCTAGTATTTCCAATAGCTTGGCTAAAAAAGCGTTAGCTGGCAAAGTAAACGGAGAATTAGTCGATTTGAGTCGTCCAATTGAAGCAGATGCTACCATAGCGATTATTACACCAGCTGATGAAGAAGCGTTACCTTTATTGCGCCACTCGACTGCGCATTTGATGGCGCAAGCAGCTCGTCGCTTATTCCCAAATATTCACTTTGGTGTCGGCCCGGCAATTGAAAGTGGTTTTTACTACGATACAGATAATGGCGATCACCCAATTACTGCGGAAGATCTACCAGCTATTGAAGCAGAAATGATGAAAATCGTTAAGGAAAATTTGCCAATTGAACGTTTAATTTTATCTAAAGATGAAGCTTTAGCATTGTTTAAAGAAGATCCTTACAAAGTTGAATTAATCAGTGAATTACCAGCTGATGAAATTATTACTGCTTACCGTCAAGGAGAATTTGTCGATTTATGCCGTGGACCTCATATTCCGTCAACAGGTCGTATTCAAGTTTTCAAATTATTATCTGTAGCTGGTGCGTACTGGCGAGGAAATTCAGACAATCACATGATGCAACGTGTTTACGGAACAGCCTTTTTTGATAAGAAAGATTTAAAAGAGTTTATCAAACAAAGAGAAGAAGCCAAAGAACGTGATCACCGTAAATTAGGTAAAGAATTAGATTTATTTATGGTTTCACCAGAAGTTGGCTCTGGCTTGCCATTCTGGTTACCAAAAGGTGCAACAATTCGTCGTACCATCGAACGTTATATTGTTGATAAAGAAGTAAGTCTTGGCTACCAACATGTTTATACGCCAATCATGGCAGATGTTGAATTGTATAAAACTTCTGGACACTGGGATCACTACCACGAAGATATGTTTCCACCAATGGATATGGGGGATGGGGAAATGCTCGTTTTACGTCCAATGAATTGCCCACACCATATGATGGTTTACAAAAACGACATACACTCTTATCGTGAGTTACCAATTCGAATTGCTGAACTTGGTATGATGCATCGTTATGAAAAATCAGGTGCATTGTCAGGGCTACAACGGGTTCGGGAGATGACATTAAATGATGGTCATACTTTTGTTCGTCCCGACCAAATTAAAGATGAATTTAAACGGACACTTGATTTGATGGTGAATGTCTATGCTGATTTCAATATTACTGACTATCGCTTCCGCTTGAGCTATCGTGACCCAAATAATACTGAAAAATATTTTGACGATGACGCAATGTGGGAAAACGCACAAACAATGTTGAAAGCTGCGATGGATGAACTTGGTTTGGAATATTTTGAAGCAGAAGGGGAAGCAGCCTTTTATGGTCCAAAACTTGATGTTCAAGTTAAAACAGCCTTGGGGATGGAAGAAACACTGTCTACTATCCAATTAGACTTCTTATTACCAGAACGCTTTGACTTAACGTATGTGGGTGAAGATGGTGAAAATACACATCGTCCTGTTGTTATCCACCGAGGAATTGTTTCAACAATGGAACGCTTTGTCGCTTATTTAACAGAAGTTTACAAAGGAGCTTTTCCAACTTGGTTAGCACCGATCCAAGCGACAATTATTCCTGTTTCTGTTGAAGCACATTCAGATTACGCTTATGAAATCAAAGAACGTTTGCAAGAAAAAGGAATTCGTGTTGAAGTTGATGATCGCAATGAAAAAATGGGGTATAAAATTCGTGCTTCCCAAACACAAAAAATTCCGTATCAATTAGTTGTTGGCGATAATGAAGTAAAAGATGCAACAGTAAATGTACGCCGTTATGGAAGTAAAGAGACTTCTGTTGAAGAGTTGAATATTTTTGTGGATGCGATTGCCGCTGAAGTGAATAATTACAGCCGCGTATAATTTTTTTGAAGCTGACCTGCCTTTTTAAACATTTATATGATAAAGTAATTTGTGAAAGTTCTGAAGAATTTTCATACAGGAAAATTATTTTTGAAATGTAAAAAGTAAAAGGAGTCAGCTTCTTTTACATATTGAACTGGTTGAAAAGGGGAGTTTAATGTGATACATCCTATTTTGCAAAGGCGCTCAGTTATTGCTGTGATTTTATTGACCTTAATTACAGGAGGAATTTATGGTATTTATTGGATTTATGTGACGACACGAGATTTGAATGAATTTACGGGTGATTACTGCATAAAACCAGGTTGGACATTATTGTTTGGTTTGCTTACGTGTGGCTTATATATGTTTTATTGGTGGTATAAAATCAATGATCTTGTGATGGCAGCACAAAAAAAAGCGCAGCGACCATTTCGCAGTGATAATAAGTTGCTTTTTATTGTTTTGCGTATTTTTGGACTTGCAGTTATCAATATGGCCATTGTGCAATCGGATTTAAACGATATTTACTATAATTTCACGCCTGCAAAAACACCAGCCAACCAGATAGAAGATGATGACGAATGGTCGGATTATTAGAATGTCCGTTACGAGCCATTACAGGGGTTCCTTGCCCAATGTGTGGTATGACCCGTTCATTTATTCATTTAGCCCATGGGGATATTAGTGGTGCTTTTTCTTATCATCCGCTTTTTTGGGTGATTATCTTATTAGTTCTTTTATATTTTATTAGTTTAAAAAAAGCGCGCGCGCAACAAGTTTTAAAAAACAAGTATTGGTGGCTTAGCATTGCCGGTCTGTTTATTTGTGTCTATTTCATCCGAATGATGACACTTTTTCCAGATAAAGCACCATTAGATTTCAATTTTAATGCTTTTTTACCAAAACTTTGGCAAATTTTTACTACTTAAATAACGTCATTTCTGCTTTCAGTTGTGATTTTCAAAAAATTGTGTTACAATGTGTAACGGTAATGATACTTAGTGGAGTGAGGGATTTTTTCCCTCACTCTTTTTAATGAAAAGAATTGGTCCAAGGAGGCGATGATTGTTGAGTACAGTTGTAGAGACAGTAACTGGTTTGGTTCAGCCGATTTTAGATGAACAAAATTTTGAATTAGTAGAAGTCGAGTTTGTTAAAGAAGGCAAAAGCTGGTTTTTGCGCGTATTCATCGACAAAGAAGGCGGCATTGATATTGAAGAGTGCGCTTATGTAAGTGAGAAATTAAGTGAAAAGTTGGATAGTTTGGATCCCGATCCGATTCCCCAAGCTTACTTTTTAGAGGTGTCATCCCCTGGTGCCGAACGACCGTTGAAAAAAGAAGCGGATTATGAAAAAGCTGTAGGTGAATATATCCATATTTCATTATACCAAGCAATCGATGGCCAAAAGCAATATGAAGGGTTTTTAATGTCGCTTAGTGAAACAGAACTAGTATTAAAAATCAAAATTAAAACACGGGAAAAAGAATTGACTTTTGATCGTAAAAATATTGCCAAAGCTCGCTTAGCTATTCAATTTTAAAAAAGGAGTCCCAAGCAGATGAGTAAAGAAATGTTAAATGCACTAGATGCATTAGAAGCAGAAAAAGGCATCTCAAAAGAAATCGTAATTGAAGCGTTAGAAGCCGCTTTAGTTTCAGCTTATAAACGTCACTATGGCCAAGCCCAAAACGTTGAAGTGGAATTCAATCAAAAAAAAGGCGATATCCATGTTTACGCTGTTAAAGAAGTAACAGAAGAAGTTATGGATTCACAATTAGAAGTCTCTTTAAAAGAAGCGATTAAAATTAATCCTGCTTATGAAATTGGTGATAAAATTCGTTTTGAAGTAACGCCTAAAGACTTTGGTCGCATTGCGGCACAGACTGCAAAACAAGTCATTTTACAACGGGTCAGAGAAGCAGAAAGAACGATTATTTATAATGAATTTTCTGCCTATGAAAAAGACATTATGCAAGGGATTGTTGAACGTCAAGACAATCGCTACATCTATGTTAACTTAGGTAAAATCGAAGCTGTTTTGTCAAAACAAGATCAAATGCCAAATGAGTTTTATCAACCCCATGACCGGATTAAGGTCTATGTTTCGCGCGTTGAAAACACATCAAAAGGCCCACAAGTCTTTGTTAGTCGCTCACATCCAGATTTATTACGCCGTTTATTTGAACAAGAAGTACCAGAAGTTTATGATGGTACTGTAGAGATTGTTAGCATTGCAAGAGAAGCAGGCGATCGTTCAAAAGTTGCAGTTCGTTCTGATGACCCTAATATTGATCCTGTTGGCACTTGCGTTGGGCCAAAAGGACAACGGGTTCAAGCGATTGTTAATGAATTAAAAGGTGAAAATATGGATATTGTCGAGTGGGATGAAGATCCAGCAATTTATATTGCAAATGCTTTAAATCCTGCTGAAGCACAAGATGTTATCTTTGATTTGGATAACCCTCGGGCGTGTACCGTTGTTGTACCGGATTACCAACTTTCACTTGCAATTGGTAAACGGGGGCAAAATGCTCGTTTGGCAGCAAAATTAACCGGCTACAAAATTGATATTAAAGCAGAATCTGATATGGAAGAGTTTTATGCCAAATTAGAAGAAGGCGACTATATTGATGAAGGGGAGTTTTCAACTGAGGAAATTTCTGTTGAAGATACACCAACACAGCCGGTTGATGAAGTGATTGAAAACAGTGATATGACGAGTGATGACTACGAAAATATTGCTTTTGACGAAGAAAAAGAGGATTAATCAGGAGGTGATTTCATGAAGAAACGCAAGATTCCTTTACGCAAATCCGTTGTTTCCGGTGAAATGAAGCCAAAAAAAGAACTGATTCGTATTACTCGTTCTAAAGAAGGCGTTGTTTCGATTGACCCTACTGGTAAATTACCAGGCCGCGGCGCTTATGTTGCGATTGAGCCAGAAGAAGTTCAAATGGCTTGGGACAAAAAGATTTTGGATCGCGTTTTAGAAACTACGTTGACTGATGCGTTTTATCAAGAACTCCTTGATTACGTCACCCATCAAAAAGCCCGTCGTGAGTTATTTGGCAATGGATAAAAATAAGGTATTGAACATGTTAGGTTTAGCAATGCGCGCTGGAAAGTTGGTCACTGGCGAAGAACTGACATTAAAAGAGATTCGTCGCAACAAAGCTCGTTTGGTATTAATCGCCGCAGATGCGGGCAAAAATACCCATAAAAATATAAGTGATAAGTGCACTTATTATAAAATTCCCTACACAGATCGTTTAACCGCCTTGGAAATTGGAGGTGCGATCGGCAAGCCCCGAATGGTTATTGGCATCTTAGATAACGGCTTTGCCAAAAAGATAGGAGAATTAATACAAGGTTAGGAAGGTGATTGCATGGGAAAAAAACGAATTTATGAACTTGCAAAAGAAATCAACAAATCTAGCAAAGAATTAGTGGATAAAGCACAATCTTTAGGATTTGATGTAAAAAATCATATGGGAGCAATCTCAGATACTGAGGAGAAAAAGTTACGCCAAGCAGTTGGCGTCAATGAAAGTACTGGCAATGCTCCAAAACCTGCATCCCAACCAGCTAACCCAGATGAAGCAAAAAAACCTGAACATAAAAAATTTGTGACCCAACGGAATAATCCGAAGTTTCAAAATCGGAACAATCCGAGCAACAAACAAGGACAAAACCGCAATCAAGGTCAAAACAAGGACCACAATAGAGGACAACAACAAAGTCAACCAAATCAAAACCGTCCACAAGTTGGTACAAACAAATCACAAGCACCACAAAACAACCGTTCAAATAATACTGTATCGCCGACTGCTAAAGCAGCTCCAATGAATTCTGAAAATAAACAACAAAAAACTGCGTCGGTCAATCAACCAGTAGTGAACAAAAAAACGGAGGATCAAAAGCCTATTAATAATAATAACAAAAAACGGAGTAATCAAACTGGACAACAAAGACCAGCTCAACAAGCTCCGCAACAAAAACCACAAAATCAAAAAACTACAAGTCAACAAAAGCCAGCTGGACAACAAAGACCAGCAACAAAACCTGTGGCTAACACGAATAAATCGGCTGCAAAACCTGCAAGTAACCAACCAGCGGCTAAAGCTGATGGTAATAAAGGTGGCAACCGTAGTAATGACAACCGCAATAAAAATTACGGTCAACAAAATCGTCAAGGAGCTTACCAACAAAATCGGAATAAGTTCAAGAAAAAAGGTAAAAAAGGAAAACAACAAGTTTCCAATAAACCTGCTGTACCACCACGTAAATTCCGTGAATTACCTGAAGTATTGGAATATACAGAAGGCATGAACGTAGCCGATATCGCTAAAAAAATCCACCGTGAACCAGCGGAAATCATCAAAAAATTATTTATGATGGGGATTATGGTTAACCAAAACCAAGCCTTGGATAAAGACACAATTGAACTTTTAGCGACAGACTATGGTATTGAAGCACAAGAAAAAGTTCAAGTAGATATCGCTGATATTGATAAATTCTTTGAAGCTGAAGAAGTCGTTGCAGAAAACTTAGTACCGCGTCCGCCAGTTGTTACTATTATGGGTCACGTTGACCATGGTAAAACAACATTACTTGATACCTTGCGCCATTCTCGTGTTACAAGTGGTGAAGCGGGGGGGATTACGCAGCATATTGGGGCTTACCAAATTGATATTGACGGTAAACCAATTACTTTCTTGGATACACCAGGGCATGCGGCCTTTACAAGTATGCGTGCACGAGGAGCCAGTATCACAGATATCACAATTTTAGTAGTAGCTGCAGATGACGGAGTAATGCCACAAACAGTTGAAGCAATTAACCATGCAAAAGCGGCAAAAGTGCCAATTATTGTTGCAGTAAATAAAATTGATAAACCTGGTGCTAACCCACAACATGTAATGCAAGAATTAAGTGAATACGAATTGATTCCTGAAAGTTGGGGTGGCGACACCATTTTTGTTGAAATTTCAGCGAAATTCGGTCAAAACATCGACGAACTTTTGGAAATGATTTTATTAGTTGCTGAAGTAGAAGACTTAAAAGCAGATCCAAGTCAACGGGCAATCGGTACAGTGATTGAAGCTCGCTTAGATAAAGGGAAAGGTCCAGTTGCAACGTTATTAGTACAACAAGGAACTTTACATGTTGGTGATCCAATTGTTGTCGGTAATACTTACGGCCGTGTGCGGGTTATGACTAATGATTTAGGTCGTCGTGATAAAGCAGCAGGTCCAGCAACACCAGTCGAAATTACTGGTTTAAATGATGTGCCACAAGCTGGTGATCGTTTTGTTGTTTTTGAAGATGAAAAAACAGCACGTGCTGCCGGTGAAGAACGGGCAAAACGGGCGTTGATGGAACAACGCGCTTCCAATAGCCGTGTAACATTGGATAACTTATTTGAAAGCCTAAAAGAAGGCGAATTAAAAGAAGTTAACGTTATCATTAAAGCCGATGTACAAGGTTCAGCAGAAGCTCTAGCTGCTTCATTGCAAAAGATTGAAGTTGAAGGTGTGCGGGTTAATATCGTCCATTCAGCAGTTGGTGCCATTAATGAAAGCGACGTAACCTTAGCAGCTGCAAGTAACGCGATTATCATTGGCTTTAACGTACGACCAACACCACAAGCAAAACAACAAGCCGATGCTGAAACGGTAGATATTCGTTTGCACCGGATTATCTACAAAGCAATCGAAGAAATTGAAACTGCGATGAAAGGGTTACTTGATCCTGAGTTTGAAGAAAAAATTACAGGTCAAATGGTGGTTCGAGAAACATATAAAGTTTCCAAAGTTGGAACAATTGCGGGTTGCTTTGTAACTGATGGCTTTATTCGTCGCGATAGTGGCGTACGGGTTATTCGTGATGGTATCGTTATTTACGAAGGCGTACTTGCTAGTTTGAAACGGTTTAAAGACGATGTAAAAGAAGTAAAACAAGGCTTTGAATGTGGCGCTATGGTTGACAAATTTAATGACGTGAAAGTTGACGATGTCATTGAAGCTTATGTAATGGAAGAAATCAAAAACGACTAAGATAAATGGAGGGCGTAATTATGGCCAATTATCGTGATCGTCGTGTTGCCCACGAGATTTTAAGAGAAGTGAATGATATTTTACGTAAAAGAGTCCGGGATCCTCGGGTTCAAGATGTCACCATAACAGATGTCCGAGTAACGGGAGATTTGCAACAAGCGACAATTTTTTACAGTATTTTATCAGATCTTGCTTCTGACAAACAAAAGGCGCAAGCTGGACTAGAAAAAGCGAGTGGTTTAATTCGCCGTGAATTAGGTCAACGGTTAACATTGTATAAAACACCGGAAATCGTTTTTGAACTTGATAGCTCTGTGCAATATGGTAACAAAATCGACGAAATGATCCGTAACTTACACAAGGATTGATAAATGGAAGCTACTTTGAAAGGGAAACCTTTTGGAGTAGCTTTTTTTCTGCTATAATAGGGCAGTTGAGTTGAATTAAAGAGATAGCGAGGAGTTAGAATGGACGGCATTTTAGCTTTATGGAAAGAACGCGGTATGACGAGTCATGACTGTGTCTTTAAATTACGTAAAATTTTAAAAACAAAAAAAATTGGTCATGGTGGTACACTTGACCCGGATGTCGATGGTATTTTACCGATTTGTATCGGCAAAGGTACAAAAGTGATTGAATTTATGCAAGATAGTGGCAAAGTTTATAGTGGCGAAATCACAGTTGGTTATACGACAACAACAGAAGATGCTTCTGGGGAAAAAGTTGAAGTTATGCCAATAGATACTCCTTTTACGAATGCTGAAATCGATGCGGCTATGAAAACAATGGAGGGTGAAATCACACAGATTCCCCCTATGTACTCGGCTGTGAAAGTTAATGGTAAAAGATTGTATGAATACGCCAGAGCTGGCTTAACAGTTGAACGACCGAAAAGAAAAGCAATGATTAAAAGTTTTCGACGTACCAGTGAGCCCACTTTCGATGAAAAGGCAAAAACGCAAAATTGGCGTTTTGAAGTTGCGTGTGGCAAAGGAACTTATGTGCGAACTTTGGCAGTGGACACCGGAAAAAAACTTGGTGTTCCCGCTCATATGTCTGATCTAACACGTCTGGAAAGTGGCGGTTTAAAAGTTTCTCAGTCCCTAACCTTAGCTCAAGTAGCCGATGCGGTAGAAAATCAGACTATCTTAGAATATATACTGCCAATTGAATATGGGATTGCTGCTTTTCATAAAGTAAATATCGATGATAAAATCTGGCAGCAGGTTAAAAATGGTATGCGCTTATCTCCAACGGCTTTTGGTCTGGAAAAAGTGCCAAGTGAGCCGATTGCTTTATATTATGCTGGAAAAGTTGTAGCTTTATATGAGAGTAATTCTAAAGAAAAAAATAAGTTGAAACCTTTAAAAATGTTACGAACTGAGGTCTAATATTGTGAAAATTATCCAAATTCATCACCCTTATACAAAAGAGCAAATTCCCAACGAGCCAGTTGTGTTAGTACTGGGTTTTTTTGATGGCGTTCATCGCGGGCATCAAAAAGTTATTTTAGCTGGTAAAAAATTAGCTGAGGAAAAAGGGGTTAAACTGGCCGTAATGACATTTAACCAACATCCTTCTGTCGTGTTTAAAAAACAAGAAGGAGAAAATTTGAAATATTTGACGACCTTAAAGCAAAAAGAGTATCACATGGAGCGTTTGGGTGTGGACTATTTATATGAAATTGAATTCACCTCTAATTTTGCTTATTTAAAACCGCAAGATTTTGTCGATCAGTATATTGTGGGACTACATGCAGTGGCTGCTGTCAGTGGTTTTGATTATACTTATGGTCCAAAAGATATTGCAGATGTCTCTCACTTGCCTCAATACGCCAAAGATCGTTTTGAAATTATCACTGTTGCAAAAGAAACTTTAGCTGGTGATAAAATCAGTTCTACTAGAATTCGCGATCTGTTGGATGAAGGCAATATGGAAGAAGTTACACGGCTATTGGGCTATATTTACGAAATTGAAGGTTTAGTGGTTCATGGAGAAGCCCGTGGTCGCACGCTTGGCTATCCGACAGCTAATATTCGTTTTAAAGCCAGCGTTCGCTTACCTAAAGAAGGCGTCTATGTTTCTGAAATCAAAGTAGCCGGCAAATGGTATAAAGCAATGAGCTCCATTGGCCATAACGACACTTTTGGTGAAGGAAGAAAATTGACAGTTGAGGTTTTTATCTTAGATTTTAACAAAGATATCTATGGGGAAACGGTACGTGTTCGTTTCAACCATTTAATCCGTGAGCAAGTAAAATTTGACGGTGTTGATGGATTGATTACACAATTAAAGCAAGATGAAAAAGACACACAAGACTATTTTAAAAAATAAAGAAAAAGAAGTTTACTAAAACGTTGTGACCAAAAAAGCTAATTTTTCGGCGTCACGACAATGGGTAAGCTTCTTTTTTTATTTGTTTTAAAGGATTTTATGTGTTTAGTGAGAACAAATCTCAACGATAAACTGAAATAATTTGTGATACATTGAGCATTTTTATCAGTCTTTTTGCTAAAATAAAAATGTAAGCGTTTTTATGCAAAAAGGAGGAGTAACGGTGGAAAAAAAAGCAGTTGATTTTGAATTTGTTGAAACAGTATCTCAGAGACAAGAGCTGCTGGTGCGCTTGGAAGAATTAAAAAATCAGCCAAGCGCGCAAATGACGGCGTTACAGACAGCACAACAAATATATGGGTATTTGCCAATCGAAGTATTACAAGTTATCGCAAAAGAGTTACAAGTACCTTTAGAAAAATTATACAGCACAGCTACCTTTTACTCCCAATTCACCTTTGTCCCAAAAGGTGAATATACCATCAGTGTGTGTATGGGAACTGCTTGTTATGTAAAAGGCGCAGGAAATATTTTAGACTCCTATGAAACTACGCTTAAGATTAGTGCGGGCAAAACAAGTACAGATCGTAAATTTACGTTGGAATCATGTCGCTGTATTGGTGCTTGTGGCTTAGCGCCGGTATTGACAGTCAATGAAGAGGTTTATGGTCGTTTGACTAAGAAAAAAGGCGATAAAGTTTTGGCAAGCTACCAAAAGATAGCACTTGAAGGCAACAAGTAAAGATTGGGGTGTGGGTGTAAAGATGCAAAATTGGCAAGAATTAAAAGCAGTAAAGGTACAATATCAACAACAAGTAGCTTTGCGAACACAAAAAACAGCTACAATAAGCAATAGGCGCGAAATTTTAGTATGTGCCGGCACCGGTTGTTTGTCTTCTAAAAGTCGTGCTTTTATAGAGGTGTTAGAAGATGAATTGATAAAAAATGAACTGCAAGATAATGTGCAGGTAGTTGCCACTGGCTGTTTTGGTCTCTGTGCCCAAGGGCCGATTGTTATTGTTTACCCAGAAGGAACTTTTTATCATCAAGTTAAGCCTAAGGACGCCAAAAAAATTGTTGAAAAACACTTAGTCGCAGGTCAGCCAGTTGAAAAACTTCTGTATCATGATCACAAAACAAAAGAAGTGATTAAAAAACTTTTAGATACTCCTTTTTATCACAAACAAAAACGAGTGGCGCTGCGGAATTGTGGTCGAATTGATCCAGAAAAAATTGAAGAATACATCGCATTTGATGGTTATGAAGCTTTAGCGAAAGTTTTACACGACTATACCTCTGATGATGTCTTAAAAATACTAGAAGATTCAGGTATTCGTGGGCGTGGGGGCGGAGGGTTTCCCACTTTTTTAAAATGGACTTTTGCTAAAAATAGCGCTGGTAATGAAAAATATGTGATTTGTAATGCGGATGAAGGTGATCCAGGAGCTTTTATGGATCGTTCAGTTTTAGAAGGAGATCCTCATGTAGTGTTAGAAGCAATGGCGATTGCCGGCTACACGATTGGTGCTAATAAAGGTTACATTTATGTTCGGGCAGAATATCCAACCGCCGTTGAACGATTGGAAATCGCACTTAAAGCCGCAAGAGAAAATGGTTTATTGGGAGAAAACATCTTAGACAGTGGCTTTTCTTTTCAAATCGAATTACGTCTTGGTGCTGGCGCTTTTGTCTGTGGCGAAGAAACAGCGCTGCTTGAAAGCATTGAAGGTCATCGTGGTGAACCGCGGCCGCGGCCGCCATTTCCAGCGATAAAAGGACTTTTTGGTAAACCGACAATCGTGAATAATGTGGAAACCTATGCGAATATTCCGCAAATTATTGTTAAAGGACCAAAATGGTTTGCCCAAATGGGAACGCAAAATGCAAAGGGGACAAAAGTTTTTGCATTAGGCGGTAAAATTCAAAATACCGGATTAGTTGAAATTCCAATGGGGACGACATTAAGAGAAATTGTTGAAGATATTGGTGGTGGTATTCCCGAACAAAAAGCTTTTAAAGCGGCGCAAACAGGTGGTCCTTCTGGTGGCTGTATTCCTAAGGAACACTATGATATCCCCATTGACTATGATAACTTAATGAACATTGGCTCTATGATGGGTTCAGGGGGACTCATTGTAATGGATGAAGAGAATTGTATGGTGGATATTGCTAAATTTTTCTTGGAATTTACAGTAGAAGAAAGCTGTGGTAAATGTGCCCCTTGCCGGATTGGTACCAAACGCCTTTTGGAAATTTTGGAAAAAATTACATTGGGAAAAGCTACATTGGCAGATTTAGATAAAATGGAGGAATTGTGTTATCACATCAAAGAAAGTTCATTATGTGGCTTAGGACAAACTGCACCTAATCCTGTTTTATCTACTTATCACTATTTTAAAGAAGAATATTTAGCTCATGTCAACAAAAGATGTTGTCCAGCCGGAGTATGTAAAAATTTAATTCAATATACAATTGATCCAAACAAATGTACAGGGTGTACGGCTTGCGCCAAAAATTGTCCCGTATCAGCTATTTTTGGTGAAGTCAAAAAAGTTCATGAAATTGAGCAATCGCTTTGTATTAAGTGCGGTTTATGTATCGATACGTGCCGTTATGCTGCTATTAGTGTGCATTAGGAGGTTAAGCAGATGAAAGAAATCGAAATTTTTATTAATGGGAAATCTTATTATGCACCAGCGGGAATGACGATTTTAGAAGCGGCGCGTCTTCATAATATTGAAATTCCGACCCTATGTTTTTTAAAAGAAATTAACGAAATCGGCGCTTGTCGTATTTGTGTGGTAGAAGTAGAAGGTATAAAAAATTTGGTGACTGCCTGCGTTTATCCGATTCAAACGGGGATGAAAATCAAAACAAATTCACAACGGGTATTTAAATCACGGAAATTGACCTTGAAACTAATTTTGTCCACTCATGAGCGAAAATGTTTATCGTGTCTTCGCAACGGCAATTGTGAATTACAAAGGCTGTGTAAAGAGTTTAACGTTGATGATGAAGACTATTACAACGGTGAAAATAAGGAATACGCCTTTGACGATAGTGCGGTTCACATGGTGCGTAATAATAATAAGTGCATTTTGTGTAAACGCTGTGTTGCAGCTTGTGAAAAATGCCAGGCAATTAGTGTAATTGGCGCAAATGAACGTGGTTTTAATACGCATATTGGTTCTGCGTATGATTTAAGTCTAGGAGAGGTGGCTTGCATTTCCTGTGGGCAATGTATTGTTGTTTGTCCAACTGGTGCGATTCATGAAAAAGATCAAACGGATCTCGTCTGGCAGGCATTGGAAAATAAAGACAAATTTGTAGTGGTCCAAACGGCACCCTCTATTCGCGTAACCTTAGGTGAGGCTTTTGGTATGCCTATTGGTAGTAATGTTGAAGGAAAAATGGTCGCTTCGTTGCGAAAATTGGGCTTCGATAAAATTTTTGATACGAATGTGGCGGCAGATTTTACCATTATGGAAGAAGCTCACGAATTTATTGAAAGAATCAAAAATAATGGGCCATTCCCGTTATTTACTTCTTGCTCGCCAGGATGGGTAAAGTACTGTGAATCTTATCATCCTGAACTGATAAAAAATTTATCCAGCTGTAAATCACCGCAACAAATGTTTGGGGCCTTAACGAAGACTTGGTACGCCAAAAAAATGAATTTAAATCCGGCTGATATTTTTGTCGTAGGCATTATGCCATGTACGGCTAAAAAATTTGAAGTAACTAGAGAAGATGAAGCAGCAGCTGGATTTCCCGATGTAGATGTTGCTCTTACGACACGGGAATTGGCCCGGATGATTGAGCGCGGAGGGATTAAATTTAAAGAGTTAACAGATGCCAAATTTGATCATCCGCTAGGTGAAGCAACCGGAGCTGGGTATATCTTTGGTGCGACAGGTGGTGTAATGGAAGCAGCGTTACGAACTGCAGTTGAAAAGTTAGCAAGTCAAAAAGTGACACCTTTATCATTTAAGGAAGTGAGGGGGATGAAAGGCATCAAAGAAGCCAGTTACAATCTAGGTGGTCAAAAAATTAATATCGCTGTTGCCTCAGGAATAGGAAATGCCAAACGTTTAATTGAAGAAAAAATTCAAACAGGTGAAAAAACCTATCACTTTGTTGAAATAATGGGATGTCCTGGAGGCTGTATTAATGGTGGAGGACAACCGGTTCAACCAGCTTCTGTGCGTAATTTTGTTGATTTAAATAGCTTGCGTGCTCAAGCGCTTTACTCCGAAGATGAAAGAAAAGTTTTGCGTCGCTCCCATGAAAGCCCGGTGGTAAAACGATTGTATGAGGAATTTCTTGTGGCGCCAGGAAGTGACAAGGCCCACGCGTTATTGCATACGTCTTATCACCAGGCCATGGAAGTTAAATGACAACTGATGGCTAAAATCAAAAAAAATATCTGATCTAGTCATTTTGCGGCGCTTTTAGCTAGGCTAGCGTTGCTTTGGGTAAAAGCGGGATTATTAATTTGTTTGAATGCTACGACGGTAAATTCTATTTAATTGAGGAATAACTATGCTCCCAACAACTCCGCCAATTAAGGCAGTGATAAGTTGTGGCAAACTGAACATTTGTGTCAGTGTCTGAACAGATTGCGTTGGTATTTTAGCAACTAAGAAGAAAGGGAGTACAAGTTTAACAACTAACAGCCATAAGACAGAAAATTTCAAAATGGCACCACTAACGGCAGAAAAAATTAAACGAGAAAAACGATAAGTGCTTTGATTTTTAAGCAGGAAAAACCAAGTTGTAACAAGTACGGCATTTCCAAGCATAATACAGATAATCAATTGCGGAAACTGAGGCCCAATTCCTAAAAAGAAGGCAAAGATTGGTGAGAGCAGGGCTACTACTAGCCCACTAATTTCTCCGGTGAGAGCTACTGTTACAATCAAAATCAAATTGACTAAGCTACCAGTTACCAATTGCCCAAAGCCGATAGTAGCGACTTGAAAAATGACTGTTAACGCAATCATAAAAGCAGTTTGCGTAATAAATCGGGTTTGACTTAGTTTTAAGTTGTTCATAGTAGACACCCTTTCAAAAAAGCGTTTTCTTTATTGTAACAAATTATGTGAAGATTTAGATAAATTTGTATAATAAAAGTTATTTTAAATGAAAAAATGTGTGGAAATGCTGGTAAAAAATGAATAAAAGAAAAAAAAGATGTCAAATTTTGTTTAGTTCTTAACAAGAATGAAGTAAAATGTGATTAAGTATTAATTACTATAAAGAAATTTTTAATTGAAAAAATCATTTTTTAAACATATGAGGAGGAACAATAATGGCAGTAGCAAAAATCGTTTATGCAAGTGCAACAGGGAATACAGAAGGAATTTCAGAAATTTTAGAAGATGCTTTTAAAGCACTGGATATTGATGTTGAAAGAATCGAAGCAGATGACGCCGATGATGCGACTTTTGATGATGCAGATATTTGTGTCGTTGCAACGTATACAGATGGTGATGGGGAAATTCCTTTTGATTTGGAAGATTTCTATGATGAATTACCAGATTTTAACTTAGATGGTAAAGTCTTTGGTGTTGTCGGATCTGGTGACAGCGAATTATATCCAGATTATTTCTGTCAAGCAGCAATTGACTTTGACCAAGCTTTTGAAAAAACAGGGGCAAAACGAGGCGCGGAATTAGTCAAAATTGAAAATGATGCAGATGATGAAGATGAAGAGGTGTTAAAAGCTTTTGTGACAGCCTTAACAAAAGCGTAAGTTAGAAAAGGGGTATGATTTTCGTTGTTTAAAATAGTTGAGAGAAATGAATTAAATCCAATTGAATTTGAAATTTTTGTTGAGGCACCACGAATTGCACAAAAAGCACAAGCTGGTCAATTTGTCATTTTGCGAATTGATGATAAAGGTGAACGGATTCCACTAACGGTTGTGGATGTGGAACCGGAAAAGGGATTAGTTCGTTTAATTTTTCAAGTCATTGGTAAATCTACAGCTGCTTTAGCAAAGTTACAAGCCGGGGATAGTTTGACTGATATTGTGGGGCCCTTGGGAAAAGCAACGGAAATTGAAACGTACGGGACAGTGTTATTAGTTGGTGGCGGAGTTGGCATTGCCGCACTGTTTCCAATTGTCAAAGCGTTAAAAATAGCAGGAAATAAGGTTATTACGGTTTTAGGGGCCAAGAGTAAAGAGCTAATGATTCTTGCCGATGAATGTGAAAAATATTCCGATGAACTTTACTTGATGACAGACGATGGTACTCTAGGACAAAAAGGTTTAGTGACGGACGCAATGAAAGCAGTTTTTGCCAAAGAGAAAATTGATACTGCCTGGGCCATTGGACCTAGTATGATGATGAAATTCTCTACTCTAAGTGCTAATGAAGCTGGTGTACCGATTTTTGTTTCCTTAAATCCAATCATGGTTGATGGAACGGGGATGTGTGGTGGTTGCCGCGTAACAGTCGATGATCAAATTAAATTTGCCTGTGTCGATGGACCAGAATTTTTAGGTGCCAAGGTTGATTGGGATGAATTTGTTAATCGGATGCAACAATACCGCAATGAAGAAAAACTTGCTGATACTGTATATGAAGGAGGAATGCTGAATGGCTAAGCGTAGTTATACTAAGACGCCGATGCGTGAGCAGGCTCCTGAAATTCGCAATCAAAATTTTTCTGAAGTTGCTTTAGGATACACCTTAGAGGAAGGACAATTAGAAGCAACGCGCTGTTTACAGTGTAAAAATGCACCCTGTATTCAAAATTGTCCAGTAATGATTGATATTCCAGGTTTTATTAAACATATTGAAGTAGGCGATATGAAAGCTGCTCATGAAGTATTAAGTAAATATACGAATTTGCCTGCAATTTGCGGCCGCGTCTGCCCGCAAGAAAAACAATGTGAAATGACTTGTCGCCTGGGACGTTCAAAGAAATTCGAGCCAGTTGCAATTGGTAAATTAGAACGCTTAGTAGCTGATTGGGCACTTCAACAACCAATTGAGACTGTGACTAATAAAAAAGATAAAGGAAAAGTCGCAGTCATTGGTTCAGGTCCTTCTGGGTTAACAGCAGCAGGAGATTTAGCAAAACTTGGTTATGATGTTACGATTTTTGAGGCTCTGCATGCACCAGGTGGGGTTTTAACTTATGGAATTCCTGAGTTTCGTCTACCTAAAAAAATTGTAGAAAAAGAAATTGAAACAATTATAGCTCAAGGCGTAAAAATTGAGACAAATGTTGTGGTTGGAAAAACAATTACGATGGAAGAAATTCAAGCTGAATTTGACGCGTGCTATTTATCTGTTGGTGCAGGTGCACCAAACTTTATGAATATTCCTGGTACTTCATTAAATGGTGTTTATAGTTCAAGTGAATATTTGACGCGAATTAATTTGATGAAAGCTTATGATTTTCCTAATTACGATACACCTGTTCAAGCTTCAAAAAACGTTGTTGTAATTGGTGGCGGGAATGTAGCGATGGATGCCGCGCGTTCGGCCAAGCGGTTAGGTGCTCAGAATGTTGCAGTTATCTATCGTCGTTCAAAAGAAGAGTTACCCGCTAGAGAAGAAGAATATCACCATTCGGTTGAAGAAGGAATTAACTATCATTGGCTAACAAATCCAATTGAATATCTCAATGATGGCACCGGTAAATTGAAAGCTGTAAAATGTGTGAAAATGAAATTAGGTGAAGCCGATGAATCTGGACGCCGTCGCCCAGAGGTGATTCCTAATAGTGAATTTATTATTACTGCGGATACGGCAATTGAGGCAATCGGTCAAGGCTCTAATCGAGTTTTGCTGGATACGTTCCCTGCATTACAGCTAAATCGCTGGGGGTATATTGATGCCGATGTTAAAACAGGAGAGACGAATATTCCAGGTGTTTTTGCTGGGGGAGATATTGTAACAGGGGCTGCAACGGTTATTTTAGCGATGGGTGCTGGCAAAGTTGCTGCAACACAAATTGACAACTATATCCAAAATCAAAAAGTCCATGTATAATAACAAAGTATTTATGGCGATTTGTCATAATTTATAAGTGAGGTGACTGGAATGAAAAAAATGAAAACGATGGATGGTAATACCGCAGCTGCTTATATTTCTTATGCTTTTACTGAAGTTGCCGCAATTTATCCGATTACACCAAGTTCAACAATGGCTGAGATGGTTGATGAGTGGTCTTCTGTTAATGATCAACGCAATATTTTTGGCGAGACCGTTAATTTAGTTGAATTGCAATCTGAAGCAGGAGCAGCAGGTACTGTTCACGGTTCATTGAAAACAGGGGTATTAACAACAACATATACAGCATCACAAGGCTTACTTTTGATGATTCCCAATATGTTCAAAATTGCAGGAGAACTTTTGCCGACAGTATTTCACGTCGCTGCCAGAGCTGTTTCTACGAATGCTTTATCTATTTTTGGTGATCATAGTGACGTGATGGCTGCCAGACAAACGGGATTTTGTATGCTGGCTGAATCTAGCGTGCAAGAAGTAATGGATTTGTCGGCTGTGGCACATTTAGCTTCAATTGAAGGTAGTTTGCCTTTTATGAACTTTTTTGACGGGTTCCGCACCAGTCATGAGTTACAAAAAATTGAGGTATTGGATTATGACGATTTAAAAGAAATGGTAAATTGGGAAGAATTGGATAAATTCCGACAAAGAGGTATGAATCCTAATCATCCAACTGTTTCTGGGACTGCTCAAAATCCGGATATTCATTTCCAACAACGAGAAACTGTTAACCAGTATTATGATAATATCTTACCAGTTGTACAAAAATACATGGGTAAAATTAACGCTTTGCGGGGGACTGATTATGATTTAACGAATTATTATGGCGATCCCAACGCTACTGAAGTTATTATTTCCATGGGTTCTGCTTCGCCAACAATCCAGCAGACAGTAGATTATTTAAATAAGCAAGGCCGTAAAGTAGGGCATTTAAATATTCATTTATATCGTCCCTTCCCGGCAGAAAATATGTTGCAAAATTTACCTGATACAGTTGAACGGATTGCTGTTTTGGATCGGACCAAAGAACCGGGTTCAGATGGTGAACCTTTATTGCTAGACGTGCAAAGTGTTTTGTATCGTCATGTTAATCGTCCAATTGTAATTGGTGGTCGTTATGGGATTGCTTCAAAAGATGTGACACCAGATCAAATTGTCACGGTTTTTGATCATTTATTATTACCACCAGAGCAGTTAAAATACCGCTTTACAATTGGTATTAAAGATGATGTGACACATTTATCTTTACCACAATCAGAAATTTTGGATTTAACATCGCCTAGTACTTTCCAAGCGAAGTTTTGGGGCTTTGGCTCAGATGGTACAGTTGGAGCCAATAAACAAGCTATTAAAATTATTGGGAATAATACGGAGCAATATGCGCAAGCTTATTTTGCTTATGACTCCAAAAAATCTGGTGGGCTAACAATCTCGCATTTGCGTTTTGGTGATCATGAAATTCGTTCTACGTATAATGTGGAGTCAGCTGATTACATCGCTTGTCATAATAGCGCCTATATTCATCAATATGAGTTATTAAAAGGTTTAAAAGACGGCGGAACATTCTTACTTAACACGGTTTGGGATGAAGAAAAAGTTAAAAAGAACTTACCAAGTCGCTTGAAGAAGTATTTGGCTGTCCATAATATTAATTTTTATATTATCAATGCAATGGATATTTCCATTAAAAATGGACTTGGTCGTCGCATTAATACGGTATGTTCGGCTGCCTTCTTTGAAGTAACTGATATTATGCAACGTGAAACTTTCTTACCTTTATTAAAACAAGAAGTACAAAATGCCTATGGTAAAAAATCAATGAAACTCGTTGAAAATAACTGGAATGCCATTGACGAAACTTTTGCAGCTTTAACAAAAGTTGAGGTGCCAAAAGAGTGGGCTGATATTGAAGTGCCAAGTAGAAATCCAAAAGATGATATGAACAAACCGGCTTATATTCGCAACATCTTAGAACCGATTAACCGACAAGAAGGAAACAGCCTATCGGTTAAAGACTTGATGGATAACGATATGTTAGGTGGCACGATGGCAATGGGTTCTGCGGCTTACGAAAAGCGGGGTATCGCTTTAGAAGTACCAGAATGGTTACCAGATGCTTGTACGCAATGTAACGAATGTGCCTTCATTTGTCCCCATGCTGCGATTCGTCCTTTCTTAGCGGATGAAGAAGAAGCAAAAGAGGCACCGGCAGGTTTTATCACGCGGAAAATGCGCGGTGCAGATGGTTTAGAATATCGTATTCAAGTATCTGTCGAAGATTGTACGGGGTGTGGTCTTTGTGTTGAAGCTTGTCCAGCTAAAGGAAAAGCATTAGTCATGAAACCTTATGAAGAAATGAAAGATGAAGCAATGAACTGGGCTTTTGCGATGACTTTACGGCAAAAAGCAAATCCTGTGAAAAAAGAGTCTGTTAAAGGTTCCCAATTTGAACAACCGCTATTGGAATTTTCTGGGGCTTGTGCCGGGTGTGGCGAAACGCCATATATCAAATTATTAACGCAATTGTACGGCGATCGTATGATGATTGCCAATACTACAGGTTGTTCTTCTATTTGGGGAGGCTCTTCACCGGCTACACCATATACAACAAATGCAAGTGGTTGTGGTCCTGCTTGGTCTAATTCTTTGTTTGAAGATAATGCAGAGTTTGGTTTGGGGATGTATATCGCCAATGAAACAAAACGCAAGCGTTTGGCAACGGCAGTGGAAAGTATTTTACAGCAAAATTCTGTTTCAAAAGAAACTACAGCTTTGCTGACTGATTGGTTGGAGCATATCCACGATGGAAGTGGTACACAACAACGGGCAGCAAAAGTTATTTCAGCGTTAAAAACAGAAACGGATAGCGCTGCTGTAGCACCATTATTAAAATACCAAGATATGTTTGTTAAACCAAGCCAGTGGATTATTGGTGGTGACGGTTGGGCTTATGATATTGGTTATTCTGGAATCGATCACATTTTAGCAACTGGGGCCGATGTTAATATTTTTGTAATGGATAATGAATTATATGCCAATACAGGTGGACAAATGTCCAAAGCAACGCCAACTTCTGCGATTGCAAAATTTGCTGCTGGTGGGAAGAAAACGAAGAAAAAAGATTTGGGTATGATGGCAATTGCTTATCAAGATGTTTATGTCGCTCAAATTTCAATCGAGGCTAACGCCAAACAAGCTTTAAAAGCCATTATGGAAGCCGAAGCTTATCCGGGCCCTTCAATTATCATTGGTTATACCCCTTGTATTAACCACGGAATTAAAGGTGGCATGAGCCAGTCTATTAAAGAAAGTAAGGCTGCTGTTGAAAGTGGTTACTGGCAATTGTACCGTTATGATCCGCGCTTACGGGAAAAAGGTAAAGATCCAATGCGAATTGACTTTAAAAAAGTTGATTTTACCAAGATGAATGAATTTTTAGAAAATCAAGTTCGTTTTTCTGCTTTGCGCAACATTAAATCATCAACTGAAGAGGTGGATGAAATGTTAGAGCAAACGGTTCAAGATATGGAAGAAAGAACCGGAGTATACAGCCAATTAGCAGATTTGAAGAAATAGTAAAAAGCCAGTTTTGCCGTAAGCAAAGCTGGCTTTTTTTTTATAAAAGAAGTTTATGTTTAATCAGTAATTTCACGAATGGAGAAGCTAGCTGATTTAAACAAATGATGATTTATTACGAAGACTTTATCGTGCTGTTCGTGAACTTTACCAATTTCATATTTAATAATTTTTTCTTCGCCAGCTTTTAAGATATGCTGGGATTGATAGGGTTTAGTATGTTTGGGATTATCTAACCAATTTCTGGTGTCTAAACTATAGCTGTTATGAATTGCCTGCACCGTACCATCAAAGACTTTGATGTGAAAGTACCTTGTACCGGTTTTGTTAAAATGCAAAGTATGAAGACGCTTATTGCCAAATAATTTTGTGAGGAAGATTTTTTCCGGATTAGTTTTCATTTGAGGCTCCTTTTTTGGGAATTTCAGATAAGCGATAGCCAACGTGCTTTTTTAAAAGAACAGATTTTGGTCGCACAATAAGTTGAGACGTATAAATCCCTTGATGACCGGATATGAAATAACTAATAAAAGCACTTGCTACATAAAAAGGCAGCATTTTTGCGCCGAATAAGTCAATCCCCAACATAATTGTCGTTAAAGGAGCGTTAGCAGCACAACCGAAGACACAAATCATACCAATGGCAGCAAATAAGCTAGGTGAAAGTTCAAAACTGGTAGCAATTCCAGATCCTAAAGCAGACCCGATATCAAATAATGGTGTCACTTCACCACCTTGAAAACCTGCCCCCAAACTTAAGCTAGTAAACAATAATTTAAACAAGGCCTGTTTTACAGATGCAAGTCCTAAAAAGGCATCCTTTATCATCCAAAGGCTCAATCCTTCATATTTTTCTCCTTGCAAAAGGAGCATTAGGATAACTACAATCGCACCTGTAACAAATGCTCGTATTAAAAAATGGGGCAGAGCTTGGCGATAAAATTTTTTAAAGCTGTGAGTTAAGTAGGCAAACAGTCGTCCAGCTAAACCAAAGGCAATGCTTGCAACAATAAATACTAAAATAAAGCGGGGCGTAATGCTTGTTAATTCCTCAATATGATAATGACTATGACTGGTACCCCAAATTAACGCTGTAAAATTGCCGACGTATGCAGCTGTAAAGCAAGCTAGTAAAGCGTTGCGCTCTATTTTTCCAATATACGCCATTTCCATGCCAAAAAATGCTCCAGCTAAAGGAGTACCAAAGATCGAGGCAAAACCGGCACTGATACCCGCGTGAATTAATAGTTTGCGGTTTTTTTTATTTAATTTTAATTGTAAGCCTAATTTGTTTGAAACAACACCGCCAATTTGTACAGCACTGCCTTCACGACCAACAGAGGCACCAAATAAATGGGATAAAATTGTAAAGATAAAAGTAAAAAATCCCATTCTGACTGGTACACGAGCTTCTTTTTGAATACTTTCAATAATCAAATTGTTACCCTTATCTGCGCCTTTGCCATAAATTTGGTATATATAGGCAGTTAGGACACCCAGTATTGGTAAAAAATATAGGAGATAGGCATGGCTATCTCGGAAACTTCCCACCCAAGCTAAACCGGCTAATAAAAAATGAGAGACGGTCCCGGTAATAAGTGCAACAATGAAAACCGCACCGTAAAAAATGCCACTTTCTTTTACCATTTTTACTACTGCTTTTTCGAACATTTAAATCCCCCTAAAAATAATGTGGTGAAATATCTGGGTTGATGTTTTCGCAAAATAAACACAAAAAAAGCTAATGGTTCTACAAATAAACTTGCAGAAGTCATTAGCTTTAATAGCGGTTTTGGATAATTCCAAGGGAGAACATCATTCCCGAGATATTTAACTGTTGTTAGTTTAGCGAAAAGTAGTATTCAAGTCAAGAAAATTTCAGAAAATATTTTTTGACAGTGAATAACGTCAATGCTTTGTCAGTTTGACGCGCTTTTGATAACATGATGATGTATTCAAAATAAATTTGAGGTGAAGATATGCGAATAAATAAATCTAAAGTTGCAATTATTGGTAGTGGTCTGGTGGGTTCTTCAACTGCCTTTAGTCTCATTACCCAAGGTGTTTGTGATGAGGTGTTAATGGTTGATATAAATGCTGAAAAAGCGTCAGGTGAAGTACGGGATTTGCGAAATTCCATTCGTTTTTTAGGTCGGAATGTGCGGGTAAAAGCTGGCACATACACAGATTGTGCAGATGCAGATATTGTCGTTATTACTGCCGGTGCACCGCCAAAAACAGGACAAACGCGATTGGATACCTTAGATATTAGTGCCAAAATCGCTAAATCAATTGTGGAACCTGTCATGGCAAGTGGTTTTGATGGAATTTTTATTGTTGTTTCTAATCCAGTCGATATGTTAGCACATTTGGTTTATAAATTATCAGGGCTACCCAAAAACCAAGTTATTGGTTCTGGAACTTCTGTTGATTCCGCTCGGTTACAAAACTTTTTAGCAGATTTAGTTGATGTTGATCCGAGAAGTGTATATGCATACGCTCTAGGTGAGCATGGGGATTCTTTAATGGTACCTTGGTCAACGGTAACGGTAGCGGGAAAAACATTTACGGATATCATCGCTGATAATACGGAATTAGTAGGAGATGTAGACTTAGATGAGATAGTTTATAAAACTACACAAGAAGGTTGGGAGATCTATAACCGTAAAGGAACAACTTATTATGGGATTGCATCTGCCTGCGTGGGGATTATTAAAGCTGTTTTATATGACGAAAACTCAATTGTTCCGGTTTCAACTTTATTGGAAGGTGAGTACGATGAAACAGGAATTTTTGCTGGTGTTCCAGCTGTTTTAAATCGCTCGGGTGTTTTTGATATCTTAGAAATTCATATGACTGCAGAAGAAGAAGCAAAATTCCATCACTCTGCAACGGTTATTCGGGAATACACAGAAAAAATTCAAAAGTATGAAAACTAGTCTGAATTTTTCCTGTTGCGCATAAAGTAAAAAAAGTAAATCACATAAATTAAATGGTTAAATCGCCATAAGTTGAACAAAAAATAGTATCCGATTTTTAGGAGGTCGAAATTTGAAAGTAGAAGTTAAAAATAAAGATTTCCATTATCAATTGACTTTTGAAAGAAAAACCATTGAAAATGTCACCTTGATTGTCTGTGGCACAATTTTATTAAAAAAGTTAATCAAAGGTTGGCGTAAGAAACGATAGTAGAAAGGGATATTACATTACAAAATGGAGTAACAAAATAATATTTTTGTAATTTTTAGGTTGAAAGTAAGGCTTTCATTTTACGATTAATGTTTTCTTAATTTTTATCACTTAAATTATGGTTGTTATATGACAATTGTCAGAAAATTTTTGAAGGAAATAATTCAAAAGATAAAAGGAATAGACCGCCTCTTTTTTAATAAAGCTGGTTTTTTGTAATAATTTTTGTGAAACTGAAATATTCTGTTACGGCGTTGTCACCTATAAATCGCTGCTCCTTGTTATGATATACAAGTCGTTTGAGACGAATATTGAAACAATAAAGGAGCAACTTATAGATGAAATTAGTAAAATCACTTTTTGCAACAACAGCAATTCTAGCCGGTGTCGCAGCCTTTGGTGTTAATGCCAATGCCGCCGAAGTTGAACATACCGTTACAAGTTCAGATACATTAACAAGTATCTCTTTGAAATACTATGGTGACACAGATCATGTTCAAGCAATTGCAACAGCAAATAAAATTACAAACGTTGATTTAATCATTGATGGACAAGTATTGAAATTTGATACAGATAAAGATGTTACAACTTCATCAGACACTACTGCTGCACCAGCTAATCAAACAACGAGCCAAGAAGAAAGTTCAGCAGCAACAACGAATACAGCCTACTCTGGTCGTACAATCACGATGGAGTCAACTGCATATAGCTCTGATCCGGCTGATGCTTTAGGTGGAGGCACAGTGACTGCGACTGGTCAAAATCTTTTGGAAAATCCGATGGCAGTTGCCGTTGATCCTAGCGTTATTCCTTTAGGTACCCATTTATATGTTGAAGGTTATGGCGAGGCCTACGCAGTTGATACGGGTTCTGCAATTCAAGGAAATATTATTGACGTTCATTTTCCGACAGCCGCACAATGTGATGTTTGGGGCCGCCGACAAGTGCAAGTAACCATTTTAGATAATTAATTTAAAAATTATAATTAGAGGCGCAAGCCAGTCTTTCATATTGAAAAAGACTGGCTTGTGCTTTTTTGCTTTGTTTTTGCAGACAAGCCTGCTACGTAATAAATATATGAGGAAAAAGTGATAATCATTAAAAAATAGACATGGTTTTGTTTTTTGTTTGTCATTTTATTGTATACTTAAATTATTAGGTACTTTTTTGGCAAAAGTATCGAAAATTTTTTTAAGGAGGGACCATATGCGAAAAAATTTTCAAGAAGTGATTGTTGCTATTTTACCGATGACAGTTTTAATTGTCATTTTGACTTTTATTTTTGCGCCGTTACCTTTTGAAGACCTGGCTACTTTTATTGTTGGGGCAGGAATTATGATGATTGGCATGACGCTGTTTTTATTTGGTGCGGAATATTCGATGTTGCGAGTTGGCGAATTAGTAGGGGAATATATGATCAAACGCCGCAGTTTAGCAATCATGATTAGTCTGGGCTTTTCAATTGGCATCGGGATAACAATTGCCGAGCCTTCTGTCCAGGTTTTGGCACAACAAGTGACAGAAATCTCAGAGGGTACGATTACTAAAGCTGTTCTGATTGGGGTAGTAAGCGTCGGTACGGGAATATTTCTGGCTTTTGCCTTGTTACGAACAGTGTTTCGTCTGTCTTATTATCACATGATGTTAATTGGCTATGTTGCAGTCTTTATCGCCTCATTTTTTACCAGCCCGGAATTTATGCCGATCGCTTTTGATGCCGGCGGCGTTACCACAGGTCCGGTTACAGTACCGTTTATTTTAGCATTGGCCAGTGGGTTGACGAGTATGATTCATCAAGGAAAAGGAGAAAACGATAGTTTTGGTATGGTAGGCGTTTCTTCTTTAGGTCCAATACTTGCGGTAATGGTTTTGGGGGTGATTTTCCAATGATTTTTTTACAACAAGTCTTTACCGGCTTCACTGAAATGATTAAAGATGTCTTAATTGCAATTTTTCCAATTGTCTTTTTATTTGTCTTGTTAAATTTTACCAGCTTTAAGTTGAGTAAAAAGAAATTCAGTCAGATTTTAAAAGGTTTTTTGATTACGACAGTAGGGTTAATTTTATTTTTGCATGGTGTTAACATTGCTTATGTGCCAGTGGGGCAATATTTAGGAAGTGAAATTGCACAACTGGATTACAATTGGATTTTAATTCCCTTGGGATTTTTAATGGGTTTTTTGGTAGGCTTTGCTGAACCTGCAATTCACGTGATGGTCAAACAAGTGGAAGAAGAAAGTGGTGGAACGGTACGCGGCAAGGTACTATTAGCTGTCGTGTCGCTTGGAATTGGGGCAGCGGTTAGTTTGTCGATGTGGCGTTTACTGGCAGGATTTAGCCTTTATTACTTTCTTATTCCGGGCTATATTGCAGTCTTTATTTTGGGACGTAAAGTTGACAAAATGTTTTTGGCCATGGCATTTGATAATGGCGGGGTGGCGACTGGACCGATGTGTTCAACCTTTATTTTATCAATGGCCGTTGCTATTGCGGCTGAAATTGAAGGGCGTAGCCCGTTGATTGATGGTTTTGGTGTGGTGGCCTTAATTGCTTTAACACCGATTTTATCCACCTTAGCACTAGGATATATTTATAAAAAAAGAGCAGAACAAAAAGCAGTGAAAATGGAGGCTGAAAAATGAACAAACCAGTAGCTTTGAACCTTGAGATGATTATTACGATTGTAGACCGTGGCATTGGCGATGAGGTCATTAATTATTCAAAATTAGCCGGAGCAAATGGCGGAACTTTGCTTCATGGTAAAGGATCTGGCTCTCATGATAAAGGAAAGTTTTTCGGGATTGAAATTGAACCTGAAAAAGATGTTGTTTTGACTTTGGTGCCAGATACTTTAACAAATGAAGTAATGGATGCTATTGGTAAAGGGATTAAAATTAGCGAGCCCGGTAATGGAATTTGCTTTAGTATTGATATTGATAAGGTAATGGGAATCACAGAAATCAATTCTTATCGTAAAGTAGTCGATATGGATCAATTATTAGATTAGTCTAGTAAAAAGTAAAATCACCAGCTGGTATTTCTTAGTCTTTAAAAAGAGTAAGAAATACCAGCTGGTGATTTTTTAATTGCAGGGTTTAGTTTGATAATTGCGCTTTTTGCTCATGATCTAAACGACGTAAATCTTTCATCGCTCTAACATAAGAGTACAATAAAACAACGACTGATCCAGCCCAAGCAAGTGGAGAAGCAGCTGCTGCCCCGGGATATTGGAAGTAGTGAGTTAAAACAATTGCAGCAAAAGAACGCATAATCAATTCCATGATACCTGCGATTGTGGGGATTTTGGTCTGCCCCAAGCCTTGTAGCGTATACCGTAAAATAAAAAGAATAGCCAAAATCCAATAAAGACTAGCGACGATTAAAAAGTAAATACGAGAAAGTTCAAAAACCTTCGTCTCACTACGACTAACAAATAATGCAACAAAAGAATCACCAAATAAAATTACGACAATACCTGCAACAATACTAAAAATAATACTCATAATTAAGCATTGCTTGACCCCTACTAGAATGCGCCCATATTCTTTTGCCCCGTAATTTTGGGCGGTAAAGGTGGCCATTGTAACACCAAAGCTCATCATCGGCTGAGTTGCAAATTGATCAATCCGTCCGGCAGCAGCTTGAGCTGCTACTGCATCTGTTCCCAAACTATTTAGCGCCGACTGTAAAATAACTGCCCCAATAGCGATAATAGAAGCTTGAAAGGCCATTGGTAGACCGGCATTTAAATGAACACGGTATTCGTCTTTTAAGTTTTTGAAATCATTTTTGCTAATTTGTAAAAGCGGGATACGGCGTTTAATATAAATAAAACACATCAAACTGGCTGACATTTGGGCGATAACCGTTGCATAACCAGCGCCTGATACACCCATATTAAATTTAGTAATGAAAATTAGATCTAATACCACGTTGATGATAACAGCAAAAATCAAGAAGAATAACGGCGTACGACTGTCCCCTAACGCCCGCACCATATTACTCAAAAGATTAAAAGCCATGGCTGCAAACATTCCGCCCAAAATAACGGAGATAAATTCTTCCGCTTGATCAAAAATTTCTGGTGGAGTTTGCATAATATGCAGTAAAGGGCGTAGAAAAACTAAACTCAAAACCGTCAAAATAAGGGTAACGATTAAACTAATCACAAGACTTGCAGCAAAACTTTTTTTGACTCCTTTGTAATCTTTTGCACCAAAACGTTGGGCAGTAATAATGGAAAGCCCTGCGGTTAAACCTTGGGCAAAACCAATGATTAAAAAAGTAATGCTCCCTGTTGAACCTACAGCGGCTAAAGCATCTTTGCCGATTGTTTGACCGACAATGATCATGTCTACCATATTGTAAAACTGTTGGAAAATATTCCCTACAAATAATGGAATCGTAAACATAAAAATCAGTTTGGCCGGTGTTCCTTTTGTCAAATCTTTCATTTATTTACTCCTATTTTTTTGTAAATTTATTTTTAATTCAAACTTGTTACCTAAGCAAAGTAAATGGTAGCATAACGACTATTAAATACAAGCCTTTTCAAAGAGGTTTTGCAAGAATTTTCATTTTTTTCATGACATTTCTTTTTATTACTGGGATAATAGAGCTAAGGAGGCGGCAAGATGAAAGTTGTATTGATACGCCACGGTGAAAGTATTGCAAATTTTGAAAATTATTGGACAGGGTGGCTGGACGTCCCCTTAACAAAAAAAGGTGAAGAGCAGGCAAAAGCAGCTGGAAATAAAATCAAAATGGCTCAGCTGCAATTTGATGCCGTTTTTACTTCTGTTTTGCAACGTGCCATTTTAACAAGTCAATTGGTTTTAGAAACAAGCGATCAATTGTGGGTGCCATTAATAAAAACTTGGCGCTTAAATGAACGACATTATGGTGCTTTAATTGGTAAGAATAAAGATGAAATGACTGCAATTTATGGCGCAGAACAAGTAAAAAAATGGCGGCGGGGATATTTTGAAATGCCACCATTAGAATATGCAGGAAATTTTGATCGCCGTTATCAAAATTTGGCAACCCAAGATCTACCAAAAGGAGAAAGTCTTGACTTAACGGTTAAACGGGTTATTCCATTGTGGCAAGATCAAATTGTACCGCTATTGTTAGAGGGTAAGAATATTTTAATAGCTGGACATGGCAACAGTTTACGGGCATTAGTGAAATATTTAGAAGCTGTTCCAGAAAATGAGATGGATACGATTGCAATTCCCAATGCTGCACCAATTGTTTATGAATTCGACGATAAGCTGCAAATAATCGCGAAAAAGTTGCTATAAACACGAACTTTTCAAGCTGATAATTTAATTATGTTCACTTTTTTGTCGAAAGGACAACCTTTTTTTGCTATACTCGAAAAAAACAGGAGGTATTTTTATGAAAGCTATTTTAACAGTAATCGGACAAGACAAGGTGGGAATCATTGCCGGCGTCAGCCAAAAGTTGGCTGACTTAGATATTAACATTTTAGATGTCTCCCAAACGATTATGGAAGATTATTTTACAATGACCATGATGTTACAGCTAAAACAAACCGCAGAGTTTGAAAGTATCAAAAAGGCACTTAACTTAGTTGGAGATAGTTTAGGTGTCAAAATTAACATTCAAAATGAAGAAATTTTTAATGCAATGCATAAATTATAGTAAGGGGTTATAACCATGGAGACAAATCAGATTTTAGAAACCATTCGCATGGTAGAAGAAGAAAACCTGGATATACGTACGATCACAATGGGAATCTCTTTACTAGATTGTATCAGCGGCGATGTCAAAAAGACTTGTGACAATATTTATCAAAAAATTACAACCAAAGCTTTCGACTTGGTAAAAGTAGGAGAAGAT
The DNA here is from genome assembly GCF_029983095.1 of Enterococcus montenegrensis. NCBI lineage: Bacteria > Bacillati > Bacillota > Bacilli > Lactobacillales > Enterococcaceae > Enterococcus > Enterococcus montenegrensis. Next base: position 1,514,431 of record NZ_CP120467.1, on the reverse strand, counting down.
ATTGAAACGGAATTTGGTATTCCTATTATCAATAAACGTATTTCTGTAACACCGATTTCACTGATTGCTGCTGCAAGTGGAACAAAAGATTGCATTCCTTTTGCAAAAACTTTAGATAAAGCAGCAATTGCTTTAGGTGTAAACTTTATTGGTGGCTTTTCAGCTTTAGTTGAAAAAGGCTATCAAGGTGCAGATGAGGCGCTGATTGCTTCAATTCCAGAGGCGCTAAAAGAAACGCAATTTGTTTGTTCTTCGGTTAATATCGGTTCTACCCGGGCGGGAATTAATATGGATGCAGTTAAATTAATGGGGGAAACAATCAAAAAAACTGCGGATGCTTCTGATATGGGGTGTGCCAAATTAGTTGTTTTTGCTAATGCAGTTGAGGATAATCCATTTATGGCTGGCGCCTTTCACGGCGTTGGTGAAGCTGATTGTGAGATTAATGTTGGTGTCAGTGGTCCCGGCGTTGTAAAACGAGCATTAGAAAAGGTGAAAGGCGAATCTTTTGATGTCGTAGCTGAAACTGTTAAGAAAACTGCTTTTAAAATTACGCGTATGGGTCAAATGGTCGGACAAGTTGCTTCAAAACGTTTAGGTGTACCCTTTGGTATTGTCGATTTGTCATTAGCCCCAACGCCTGCTGTAGGAGACAGCGTGGCTTTAATTTTAGAGGAAATGGGTTTGGAATCAGTTGGAACCCACGGCACAACTGCAGCTTTGGCACTTTTAAATGACGCTGTAAAAAAAGGTGGCGTTATGGCTTGTAATCATGTCGGTGGATTATCGGGTGCTTTTATTCCAGTTTCTGAAGATGCAGGGATGATTAAAGCTGTTGAAAACGGATTATTGAATTTAGAAAAATTAGAAGCAATGACGGCAATTTGTTCAGTTGGTTTAGATATGATTGCTATTCCTGGTGATACGACTGCTGAAACGATTGCGGCAATGATTGCCGATGAGGCAGCGATTGGCGTGATTAATCATAAGACCACTGCAGTTCGGATAATTCCAGCTAAAGGACAAAAAGTTGGAGACATGGTAGAATTTGGCGGCTTGTTGGGTCGTGCGCCAGTAATGAAAGTTAATCCGGCTAAAAGTGCTGATTTTATCGCGCGGGGCGGCCGTATTCCAGCCCCAATCCATTCATTTAAAAACTAAAGGTTGATGAAAATGAAAGATTTTATTTGGGATTTTGACGGTACTTTATTTGATACGTACCCCAATATGTTAAAAGCTATTTTAAAAGTTTTGCAAGAAGAAGGTCTAAATCCTCCAAAAGAAGAAATTTATCGTCTTCTAAAAGAAAAATCTTCAAAAGCCGTCACTGAAGGCTATGACTTAGACTTTGTTGATTTTTCCAAGCGATTTCATCAATATGAAGATCAGATCGATAAATGGCCGCATCCTTTTAAAGGCGTAAGAGAAATGTTAACGGCTGTAAAAGAGCAGGGTGGACAAAATTTTATTATGACCCATCGAACTGTCGCATCCACCAAAAAATTATTGGCCTATTACCAATTGACTGATTTTTTTGTTGAAATTGTCGGCGAAGAAAATAATTTTGCAAGAAAACCGAATCCAGAGGCGTTGCTTTATTTGCTTGCCAAATATCAGTTAATAAAAATGCAAACGGTGATGGTAGGTGATCGCCTTTTAGATATTACTGCGGGTAAACAGGCTGGTTTAAAAACCATCTTTTTTGATAATGAAGGCTTATTAAAAAATATCCCCGCAGATTACTACGTTACTGATTTTAATCAGTTACAAAATCTCATTACAAAATAGAAAAATCGTGAAGATTAGCTAAAGCTGGTTTTCACGATTTTTTTATTTTGCATAAACAGAATGAAAAGACTTTTGAAATTTATTTTTAAAAAACTAATTGTTAAATTTCACTTGATGTTTAACTTAGAAATTTTTGGATATCTGAGCTTGAAATAATAATGGTCATTGCGCTACGGAACATCATTTTTGTTAGGGTCAATATTTATTTCAGAAGTATATAGACTTAGACCATTAACACCATCAGAAAAAATATAACCTTCAAAAAAATTGTTAAAACATTTTTCATGCTGCTGCTTTTATATGAAAATCATTTTGTTCATATTTAATTATTAAAATTAATAATTACTATTTGTGAATTATTTTGTTATGATATTGTGCGGAAAAAGTCTGATCTATCAACATAAGGTAGCATAATTGTTATTCTATATTTCTCTTTTCTATAAGTATATCTCTATGTGAAAAAAATTTCCGAAACTATTGACACTTTTTGGAAATAATGTATTATTGTTTTTGTAAACGCAAACAGAAAGGGGTTGCATTTTTTGAATTCAACTATTGTGAAAAAAAATTATGATGTAGTTGTAGTAGGTGGTGGGATGTCAGGTGCATTTGCGGCGATTGCTGCCGCAAGAAACGGAGCAAAGACATTGATTATTGATCAAAATGGTTATTTTGGAGGCACCTTAACTGCAAACGGTGTGGGTCCTATGATGACCTATTTCGCCGGAGATAAGCAGGTTATTTTAGGTTTAGGTCAAGAAATGGTAGAACGATTAGTAAAAAGAGGCTATTCTCCAGGTCATGTTCTAGATTCCACTAACTATATTTCTTATGTGACACCATTTTCAGCTGAAGGTTTAAAAATTATTTTAGATGAGATGGTTAGTGAATCTGGTGCTGATGTTTTATTCCATACTTATTTAATTGGTCTGGAAAAAGAAAAAGATGAGATAGAGAATATCTCTGTGGTAAATAAAAATGGTATTAGTAAGATTTCAAGTAAAGTATTTATCGATGCAACAGGTGATGGCGATTTGGCAGTAATGTCTGGGGTTCCATTTCAACTGGGGCGAGAAACAGATAATGCGATGCAACCAATGACTATGAATTTAAAAGTTTATGGGGTTGATACTCAAAAACTTCGCGATACAGTTTTGTCGAATCCCGAAAAATTTCCAAGATTAAATAGAGACTTAGAAGTCATGAAAAATACTGAAATCTTATCTTTTGTCGGTTTTGATAATGAATTTAAAAAAGCTAAAGAAAAGGGGAGGATTAGTATCCCACGAGAGGATATTCTTTTTTTTGAAACAAATGTACCTGGTGAGTTTATCATGAATACGTCTCGAATCATTAACGAAAGCGGAGTGTCCGCAGAGGGATTGACTAGAGCAGAAATGATCGGTCGTAAGCAATGTGAAGAGTTATTTCAATTTTTGGTTGAATCAGTACCTGGTTTTGAAAATGCTAAGATTGCGTACAGCGGTCCAAGCGTTGGTGTTAGAGGAACAAGACAGATTAAGGGCAAATATACGTTAACAAATCAAGATGTTTTAGAAAATAGACCGTTTCCATCTACAATAGCTCATTCTGGTTATCCAATTGATATTCATAATCCAAAAGGTGAGGGAACAGTTTCAGTACATGCGAATCAAACAGAAGAAGTTGAACATGAAAAGTTTGATAAATCTGTATTTGATAGTTATTACGGGATTCCTTATGAAATCATGATTGCCAATGAAATTAATAACTTGATTGTCACTGGTCGATGCGTGTCTGCTTCCTTTGAAGCACAGGCGGCAATCCGTACAACGCCAACAATGACAGCATTAGGACAAGCTGCTGGAACTGCAGCAGCTTTAGCAGCAAAAGAGGATCAAGCAACTGGAGAAATCAATATTAAAGAATTACAAAATAAATTGATTGAGCAAAAAAGCTTTATCAAAATTTAGGAGGAAAACAATGGCAACAGTACAATTAGTAGGGATACTATTAGTATTCTTTAGTTTAGTTGGTTTGATGATGACAAGAAAGGTACCTACAATTTTAGCATTACCTATTATGGCAATTGCAATTTCTTTAATTGCTGGAATCACTGTAATTTCAAAAGATCCAGAACACTTCACAATTGTTAAAGACGTTTTAGAGGCTGGCTCTATGAGAATGTCTACAGCAATTTCAGGTTTAATTTTTGGATCGCTTTTCGGAAAAGTTTTATCTAAAGTTGGAGTTACTGAAACTATTATCAAAAAAGCTGCTGAAATGGCTGGCGATAAAGCCCTACCAATCGCATTATCATTTTTAGCGGTATGTTCTGTTATTTTTGCAGCAAGCAATGGGTTAGGTATGGTTATTTTAGTTGGGACAATCATTGTTCCAATTATGATCTCAGCAGGCCTTTCACCGATGGTTAGTGGAATTATTTTGCTTTTAGCAAATGGGATTGGCGTAAACTTTTCTGTCTCAACATTGGCTGTTTATATTGACGTATTGGGTTTGAAGTTAAGCGAAGTTACTTCTTATTCGTGGCTGGTTGGCCTACCATTAATTATTATTTCCGTTATTATGGTAATTTATTATGTGCAATTCAGCGGAAAACGTCGAAAAGCTTGGGCAATGCCAACTAAACAAGGTAGAACTGGTCAAGTTCGTAGCATCGCTTTAATTTCACCAATTATCCCAGTCGTTTTAGTTTTTGCTTTTCAAGTCCCATTAGTGGCAGCAATTATTACTGGAATTATTGTAACTTTAATTTTAAGTACACCAAAAAATCCTATTCATGTAGTGAGCAGCGCTTTTGTTGAAGGAATTCAAGAAGTAGCGGGGGCAGCTGGTTTAATGATTGGGATTGGGATGCTGTTGAATGCAGTAATGTCTTCTGAAGTATCAACTATTTTGCAACCAGCAATTTCTATGATGATTCCTAAAAATCAATTAATGTTTGTGTTAATCTTTGGTCTTCTCTCACCTTTAGCAATTTATCGCGGACCATTAAACGTTTGGGGGTTAGGCAGCGGGATTATTTCTCTCCTAGTTGCTGGAGGTATGAATCCAATTGCTGCAATGGTAGCATTGCGTCTAGATAGTAACGTTCAATCTGTTTGCGATCCAACAAATTCACATAATGTATGGGTTTCGGATTTCATTAAAACAGATGTCAATGAAGTAATGAAGAAAACAATTGGCTGGGTAGCAATTTCAACTTTTGTTGGTTTGGTTGTCGCTTCGTTTTTCTTATATTAATTAGAGATTGAAGGTAAATAGAATGGGAAAAAAAGTAAGAATTGGAATCGATGTAGGTGGCACTTTTACAGATGCAGTAGCAATTGATAACGAAACATACGAAGTGATTGCAAAACTAAAAATTCCAACTACACATGAAGAAGGGGTAGCAAGGGGAATTGTAAAAATAATTCAAAAACTTTTGTCTGACAATAGTATCGCTGCAACAGACGTCATTTTTATAGCGCACGGAACCACTCAGGCTACAAATGCATTGCTTGAGGGTGATGTTGCGAAAGTCGGAATCGTGGGTATGGGTACTGGAATGGATGCTCGGACTGCAAAAAAAGAAACTTCAATTGAACACATTGAGTTAGCTCCAAATAAATATTTGAATTCTGAACATGTCTTTGTCGATTCTTCAAAATTAACAGAACAAGAAGTTGAAAAAAGCATTCATGAATTAGTAAATAAAGATTGCCAAGTAATTGTCGCTAGTGAAGCTTATTCTGTTGACGATCCTGAAAATGAAATACGAGTAATCCAAAAAGCGCAAGAAGAAAAATTATTTGCTACCGGGGGACATGAAATTTCTCAGCTCTATGGTCTTAAAATGCGTACGCGAACTGCAGTAGTAAATGCATCGCTGATTCCTAAAATGATGCAAACGGCTAACATGACAGAATCTGCAGTATTGGATACAAAAATTCAATCTGGTCTCATGATTATGCGATGCGATGGTGGTGTGATGAGCATCAATGAAGTTCGTCAACGACCCATCTTAACTATGTTATCAGGGTTAGCTGCGGGTGTAGCTGGTGCTTTGATGTATGAAAAAGTAAGTGATGGAATTTTCTTTGAAGTTGGCGGAACTAGTGTGGATATCTCGGTCATTAAAAATGGAAAAGTAATGATTAAATATGCTCAAGTTGGGGGCCATAAAACTTATCTTCGTTCATTAGATGTTCGAACACTTGCTGTTGCTGGTGGTAGTATGATCCGTGTGAAAGACAAAAAAATTGTCGATGTGGGTCCACGGAGTGCTCACATCGCTGGGTTAGAATATGAATGTTTTACTAATGTAGAAAATTTGGATAATCCAACCATAGAATTTGTTTCTCCGCGTGAAGGGGATTCAAATGAGTATGTAGTTATTCAAGGTACGGGTACCAACGCATATTCTTATACGCTAGCTGGCGCAGCAAACTTGTTGGGTTATGTGCCCGAAGGTGACTACGCCCAAGGAAACGCAGATGCAAACAAAAAAGCCTGGGATGCATTGGCTATGTATTTAGGAACAACAGCAAAAGAAGCGGCTAAAGTAGTTATGAATTTTGCAATGGAAAAATTAGAACCCGTGATAAATGATTTAATTGAGGAATACGAAATGGATCGCAACTTTATCACACTAGTTGGTGGTGGGGGTTCAGGTGCAATTGTTGTCCCAGCTTTAGCGGAATATTTTGACTATAAATGGAAATTAGCTAAAAATGCACCTTATATTTCAACGATTGGTGTAGCTTTAGCAATGGTTCGTGAACAAATTGAACGTTCAATCACGAATCCAAGCGAAAGTGATATTAAAAAGATTCGGGCAGATGTTATTGAAAAAATAGTACAATCTGGAGCTAACGAAGAAACTGTGGAAGTAAATATTGAGATTGATACACAACGCAATATTGTTCGGGCAGTAGCAACGGGTGCCACAGAACTACGCCAAAAAAATTTAGGAGCGTCAGAAGTGACTGAAAATCAATTGAAAACAATTACTTCAGAAGCATTAGGATTAGATACAACGAACATAAAACTTGCTGGTAAAGTGGGACGCTGGAATTTGATGGATGCAACAATTATCAAAAAGAAATTCTTTTTCAAGAGTAAACAAACAAATGTATGTGTAGTCGACCGTGAAGGAGTTGTGCGTTTTAAGCACAGTAATGCTCATTACTTTAAATTTCAAAAAAATCAATCAGACAAAGATTTCCTTTCTTTTATTGATGAACATACAATTTATTCGGATGCAAATGCAACTATTCCTAAGGTTTTCTTGTTTTTTAGAGAAAAAATGCTAGACTTGACTGGAATGCAAACATTGGAACAATTAACATCAATTATGGATGTCGAGACGGATAATTTAGATACAAACGAAGAAGTTATTGCCGTAGCGTATAAATAAAGAAGGAGTAATAATGGATTATTTTTCAGACGAATTTTTGGCTTATTTAGAATTAAAACAGGATATGTTATTTCACAAGATACCGTCAGAAGATATCTTGTATTATCTAGAAAAGTCTCTTTCTATCGGAAAAAACTTTTCATCAAAAACAAAATCGAAAGATATTTTTGAGCTTTACGCAGAAAATAATATTAAAATTAAGGTAGAAAAACATGATGGTGTTTTTTATAAAGTTCAAATGCGTGCTCAGTTTGAGTCAGATCGAAAAGGTAATAATCTTGTTTATTTGTATGAAAAATCAATTGCCGAGTTAGCAGAAATAAACAGGATAAGTTTAAAAGCTATGAAACAGATTGTTTTAGCACATGAATACTTTCATTACTTAGAAGAAAAAAGTAGTAACCATGTCTATAATCAATTTTCACCAATAGAAAGTTTAAAAATTCTGGGATTCTCTCAAAAAGCTCATATTCGTCGGACAAGCGAGATAGCAGCAAATTCGTTTGCCAAAAATCTGTTAAATCTAAAAAAATTACCCAGCTACTATGATTATCAGTATTTATTGCGAACTAAGCAAATATCTATGAAAGATATTGAAGAGGAATACAATCAATTTAATACAATAAAAAATAGCTAGATGCGTTTGCATCTAGCTATTTTTTGAAAGGAAAATGTGTGCTATTAAAGTCTTTAAAAGAATTGAATAATTAAGAACAAAATTTGTGTAATGAATTTCATACAATCATTTTTAATTCTTTAAAAAGCAAATTTTTTTACCAGAAGGATTAAAAAATGTAGAGACTCATCTGAACTCATTTTTATATAAAGTATCTTCGAGCCTGGTATCTCTTACCATTCATAAATAGCTGAATCTGCTGATTCGTAAGAATTAATAATTGTATCACTACTTAGCTTTCTCTGTCTTAGACTGCGATTATCTCGTAAAATTGTAGCAAAAATGATGTCAAAAACTAAAGATATCATTATTGAGTTTGTCATTACTAATGAATTGTTTGCAGACATGTGGTCTGGGATTATAAATTTGATATCAATCATGTCGCTTACTTTTGGATTATCGTTGCTTGAGATTAGGATAGTTTTTATATCTTTTCGCTTTATTTTAGTTAGGAACGGGATAATATCCTTGGTTATTACAGATGGGACAACAGCAATTAAAACGGAGTCGCTATTCATATTTTCTATTGCTAATTGTGTTTCTAAGTTCTCCTTTAAGGTGGTTACTTCCATTCCTAGTTGACGTAATTTGAAAGCGAATTCCTTGCTAACAAAAGAAGTATTATAAATAGACAAGATAAATACTTTGCGATTGAGCGTAATCATTGAGGCTGCATCTTCAATATCCTGTGCGTCCAGCATGGCACATGTATTCGTTAGCATCTTGTGATAATCAAGTGTAACATACTCAATCAAGTTAGATTCATCGAAGGACTTTTCTTGGTCCTCTAATTGATTCATACTTTGAGCCAATGCAATTTTGAATTTATTAAAACCCTTAAAACCAATTTTTTTACTAAATCGATTGATACTGGCTTCTGAGGTGTTCGTCTTCTTGGCTAAATTTGTGATAGTGTTTGAAATAACATATTCGGGGTTTTCAATTACAAATTTACTGATGTCGTGTTCACTAGATGTGAAGCTTGACTCTAATGATTTTATTTTTAATAATACAGCAGATTGCATGTCATCTCCTCGTTTCTTTACTTATTATATCAATAAATCAGCGTGCTGAGTAGTTAGTTAACTTAAGTTTTTCTGCAAAATAATAGGTCTGTTACAATTTGTAAAAGAACCACTTAAAGTGTTAGTAAGTAAAAATGATTTGAAATTATCAATTATAAAAAACAAGATACTCAAAAATTTAATTATTCTTAGATAAATCTAAAGACGTAAATTCAGTTATTTGTTTGTCTTATAATTAAATGTAATTATTATTTTGAGATAATTATTTACAAGTAGATTTTTTTGATAATAATGACAATATTATTGCAGTTTTTTTATTTCTTTTGCGTAAATAATTGTGAAAGGAGGAAGAAGATGGCATTTTTTTATGAACATAAAACACGAGTGATACTAGTTGGTGCAGTTTTGTCTGTCTTGTTGCTTATCGGCGGGCTTTTTATCTGGCAAAAACAAAATGAAAAAAAGTCATGGGCGTCGTTACCTTTGGACTCGAGTAGTCAAATTGAACAGACAAAGGAAAGTAAAACAAAAGTAAAGACAATTACAGTTGATATTAAAGGAGAGGTCGCAAAACCAGGGGTGTATGAACTACCTATGGATTCTAGGATGCAAAAACTTGTTCAAGTAGCTGGAGGATTTACTAAAGGTGCCCTGCAAAAAGAAATTAATTTGGCCCAAAAATTGGAAGATCAACAGATGGTTTATGTACCAAATCAAAAAGAATCAACGTCTGTCAGGATTGGTAATGATTTTAGCGTCAATAAACAGGCAACTTCCAATTCAGAAATGGTCAATATTAATACCGCAGATTTAACCAAGTTACAAACACTTTCAGGCATTGGCGAAAAAAAAGCGGAGGCAATTATTGCGTATCGGGAAGAAAATGGAAGTTTTAAATCAATAGAAGAGCTAAAAGAAGTTTCAGGAATTGGGGAAAAGACGGTTGAAAAATTACGTGCATCGATTACAATATAAATAAAATAATAAAGGAGCAACGCTATGGCTGATCAAAGAATCCCTTGGGACCAGTATTTTATGGCACAAGCGGTACTTTTAGCATTACGCAGTACATGTACCCGTCTTGAAGTTGGGGCAACATTAGTAAAAGATAAACGCATTATTGCAGGAGGTTATAACGGATCAGTTAGTGGTGATGTTCACTGCATCGATGATGGTTGTTATGTGGTAGATAACCATTGTATTCGCACCATTCATGCGGAAATGAATGCATTATTGCAATGCGCGAAATTAGGCATTTCCACAGATCAAGCAGAGGTTTATGTAACGCATTTTCCTTGTCTGCAATGTACCAAAGCGCTTTTACAAGCAGGTATTCGAAAAATCTACTACTTACACGATTATCGTAATGATCCATATGCGATTGAATTAATTGCACAAGTGGGAGCAACCGCCCAAAAAGTTGACTTAGATCCTGAATATTTTCAAAAACTTTCTTTTGGTTCTTTAAACGAAGTAACTGATTAACGATTTAGCTAATCGCTGGATTATCCCGAGTCTTGCGATGGTTCTTATTATCTGTGGTATTTATTTAAATTGTCCACTGCTATTTTTAATACTGTTTTTATATTGTGTCTATTTTTGCTGCAGCCGCCAGTTCAAACTTGTTTTTGTGATTGGGTTCTGCAGTCTTTTTATCGTACCACGGCTGCTGACAACTTTAGATAAAATTGATCATGATTATACATTAAAACAGGAGTTTATTTTAAAAGTTTCTGCAGATAGTCTAAAAATTAATGGGGATAATCTGAGTTTTCATGGCGAAAATCAACGTGGCGAAGTTTTTAGCTGTTATTATACTTTTCAAAGTGAGACAGAAAAAAAGCAGATAGTAAATAAAGACCTTCAGCAAAACTACGCTACTATTTTTGGCACGTTTACAAAAGGAAGAGGGCAGCGAAATTTAGCCGGCTTTAATCAACAAAAGTATTTGAGAAGCCATGGTTATTGTGGTGTGTTAAATAGCAAAAAAATTAATTGGCACGCTAAAAAAACTTTCACCTGGGATCAAGTGCGTGCTTTTTTTATTCGCCAGCTAAAGAGGAAGCTGCCACAAAAAACGAGTGCTTATCTTGGGGCATTATTTTTTGGCTATAAAGATCAAGACTTTAAACAAACGCAGGGCACATTATCACCAAGTGGTATTTTGCATTTTTTTAGTATCTCAGGTATGCATGTGCATATCTTTTTAGGGGCATGGTTAGGTTTATTGCAATGCTTACGGCTAACGTTAAAAGAAAGTCTGCTGCCAGTCCTTATTTTTGCTGTGTTTATTCTCCTTTTGACAGGTGGAAGCGTTGGAATCTGGCGAGCAACTTTGCTTTTTATCTTAAACCTATTAATAAAATTTTTGCCGATTGTTTTATCACCAATGGATAAATTTGGCATTGTTCTTTTGCTATGTTTATTTAAAGAGCCGTTACTAATTTTCCAGACTGGCGGGCAATTATCCTTTATGATGTCGCTTTTATTGGTTATCACAGTCAATGAGCAAGGTAAGCTAAAAGACTTTAAAACGAGTAGTTGGTTAACCCTTTTGGCATTACCGTTAATTTGCTTTTATTTTTATGAATGGCCATTGTTGGGCGGTTTTTTAACAGTCACCTTATTACCAGTGTTCAAATTTTTTTTATTACCAGTAGGACTGGTGATTATAGTCAGTACATTTGTTATTTCGTTTGACTTTCTGATTCATTTATTTGAAAAATTTATTTTTCTCTTTGAAAGTCTTTTGGCAAATACCGTCCATTTTACTTTACCAATTGGCTGGGTACCGCCGTTATATGTCTTTTTACTAACTTTTTTAGGGATTTATCTGTACCAAAAGAAATTTTCTAAAATAAAACTAGCTATTTTACTGCTTTTTTTGCCATTTTTAATTAATCGCGTGACGTTTCCTTTAATGGTAGCTTTTGTGGATGTCGGTCAAGGCGATGCGATCGTTTTTAAAGCACCCTTTAACCGGGAAGTAATTTTAGTGGATACAGGTGGAAAAGTGCTTTTTCCACAAGAGAAATGGCAGCAGAAAATTCAAAACAGCAATGCCCAAAATACACTGGTACCTTTTTTAAAAGCTTGCGGGATTAAAAAAATTGATAGCGTAATTATTACCCATGGTGACAGTGATCATATGGGAGACTTAGATGTCGTATTGGAAGATTTTGATGTAAAGGAGTTAGTTTTAGGTGCAGGAAGTGAAAAACAGCCAAATATTGCAAAGTCTTTAAATCAGTTGCCCCAGAAAACAGATTTAAAACTGCTTTCTGGGGCAGCATCTGTCACCGGTTATTTTCCGTTACGTGTTTTTGCCCCCCTCAAAAGCAAAGGGGAAAATGAAGACTCCCTTGTTTTGCAAACTCAAATAAAAAAGCAACGCTTTTTATTGACTGGAGACTTAGATCAAGCTGGAGAAAAACAGCTGCTAAAAAAATACCAAAATTTAAAAAGCGATGTATTAAAGTTAGGACATCACGGGAGTAAAACCTCATCTTCGCCTATCTTTATTCAAAAGGTAGCACCAAAGGCCGCTATTATTTCCTGTGGCTTAAATAATCGTTTTAATCATCCGCATCAGGAAGTTTTAGAAACACTAAACAAACAGCAAGTCACAACTTTTCGCACCGATCAACAAGGGATGATTTATTATTCTTGGGGCTTTTTAGAACCTGTCGCAACGCCCAAAACCGTTCAAGAATCTGCTAGCCCTCCGCAGTAGAAAGTGTTAGGATGTAAAAAAGAGTCATTGTAAGGAGAAAAAAATGAAAGCCCAAGAAGCATTACAAGCAATTAAAGAAAAACCACTGGCACCGTTATATCTTATCTTAGGGACCGAAAGCTATTTGCAAGATCGCATCAAGCACGCTTTTATGGAGCGACTGCAATTACAAAAAGATGATTTAGACTTGGTTTATTTTGACTTGGAGCAGGACCCTTTAAATTTAGTCGTGGCAGAAGCGCAAGCACCGTCTTTGTTTTCTTTAGAAGATAAACGGTTAATCATTGCTGAAAATCCGTTGTTTTTGACTGCAGAAAAAAAGAGTAATGTGATTGAACAAGACTTAACAGATTTTTTAAGCTATTTAACCGATCCGGCGCAAAGTGGTGTCGTAGTTATGATTGCGCCTTATGAAAAATTAGACGAACGTAAAAAGGTCACCAAGTTGTTAAAAAAACAGGCGGTTGTAATCGATGTACAACCTTTAAAAGAACAAGACGTACAGCGTTATGTGCGCCAGACGCTAGCGGCTGCAAACATTCAGTTAGACCGCCAGGCTTTTGATACTTTTATGCAACTTACAGAAATGGATTTAACCAAAGCAATGCAAGAGTTGGATAAATTATTATTATACGGGGCAACGGGTGCGTCTTTAACAAAAGATGTGATTATACAGTTGGTGCCACAATCTTTGGAAAATAATATTTTTGAATTGACAGAAAATGTCTTAGCAGGTAATGCCGACAAAGCATTACGGATATATGAAGATTTACATCTACAAGGAGAAGAGACGATTAAAATCAACGCTATTTTAATCGGGCAGGTGCGCTTGTTGTTGCAGACTAAAATATTGATGAAGGCGGGCTATCAACAAGCCAACATTGCCCAGACGGTAAAGGTACATCCTTATCGTGTAAAATTGGCCATGCAGCAAGTAAAAAAATACGATGAAAAACAGCTTATGACGCTGTTTGATGAATTAGTCGAAAATGATTATCTTGTTAAAACGGGCCAGATGGATAAAGAATTTTTATTCCAACTTTTTGTTTTAAAAACCGCGCGATAAAAATTTTGCCAAACTTAATAAGTAAAAGAAAAAGCGTTGAAGAATTAACTTCAACGCTTTTTGAAACTACTTAGCGATTTTTTTGCTTAAACGAGCTTTATCGCGGTTAGCTTTATTTTTGTGGATCAAGCCTTTAGTTTCGGCCATATCGATCGCTTTGCTAGCTTCTTTATACAAAGCTTCTACGTTGTCGGCACCAGCTTCGACAGCTTGTTCGAATTTTTTGATGCTTGAACGCACAGCACTCATTTGAGATGAATTTTTAGCGTTAGCAGCAGTGCTAGTTTTCACGCGTTTGATTGCAGATTCAATGTTTGGCATAAGTTTCACCTCCGAATAAAAAGTTTTGCATGATAAGTCATACAAATCAACACTAATCATTATACCCAAACATTGTAAGCAATGCAATAAAAGTTGTAAAGAAATTTTACTTAACAGAAAAAGTTAAAAAAATAGCGCAAACAAAATTGAAATATGCTATGATACTAACGTAAAAAAACAAATCTGCTTTTTGGTGGTGTAATTTTTTGAGTATAGCATTAGTTGTAACGATTACCCTGGTAATGGGCGTTATTTTTGTCAACGGATGGACTGACGCACCCAATGCCATTGCGACGGCTGTTTCTACACGGGTTCTAAAACCAAACGTGGCAATCTGGATCGCGGTAATTATGAACTTTCTTGGCGCATTAGTGATGACTTATTTTAATGCACAAGTTGCAGAAACAATCAGTAATATTGTAAGTTTTGACGCCCAAGGGAATATCGGCGCCTCACAAGTAGCACTGGCAGCTTCACTTTTTTCAATTGTTGTCTGGGCAGTCGCGGCTTGGTATTTTGGTATTCCCACCAGTGAATCCCATGCGTTAATTGCTGGTTTAACTGGTTCTGCAATGGCTTTAGGCGGTCTTGGTGCCGTTAATGGACAAGAGTGGATTAAAGTGTTAATTGGTTTAGTCGTGTCTACAATCTTAGGTTTTGGTGGTGGCTATTTAATTACTAAGCTCATTGCGCTTATTTTTCGCGATGTTCCAAGAAGAAAAGCCAACAAGTTTTTTACTGTCGGCCAAGCTATTGCAGCGGCAGCCAATGCCTTTTTACATGGCGCTCAAGATGGGCAAAAATTTATGGGGGTCTTTATGTTAGGCCTTTACTATAACAATTTGGCTGAAAAAACTGGTGGTGGTTTTACCATTCCACTATGGGTAATGGCGTTATGTTCGATCACGATGGGGATTGGAACTTCCGTTGGTGGTATGAAAATTATTAAATCGGTCGGAATGGATATGGTGAAACTAGAAAAATATCAAGGCTTCTCTGCTGACGTAAGTGCAGCAATTGTTTTATTTCTAGCTTCAGTCTTTGGTATTCCAGTTTCCACTACCCATACTAAAACGACTGCTATTATGGGCGTAGGCGCATCAAGACGACTTTCCAGTGTGGATTGGCGGATTGTAAAAGAAATGATTTTTGCCTGGGTAATGACTTTTCCAGGTTGTGGTTTAATTGCCTATTTAATGGCGAAATTATTTGTTGCAATCTTTTAATTTAGATAAGGAGCTTATACAATGGCACGAAGAAAACAATATGATTTTTTAGGTGCAATGGCACATTTGACCCAAAATGCAGCGGATGCGGCAGAAGTGTTAGTGCAATTAGTAAAAAATTATTCTGCAGAAACGCTAACATTAGAGGCAGAGAAAATTCATGATTTGGAAAAAGAAGGCGACCGCATTGTGACGGAGCTGACTAATGAATTGTATGATGCATTTATAACCCCTATTGATCGGGAAGATATTTTGATTATAGCAGAAAGAATCGATGATATTTTAGACGGGATTAATGCCTTGACTTATCTTTTTGAAAACTTAGCTATTACTAAAATGCGTCCACAAACAGATGAGTTTGCTAAAATGGTTTTAACAGCAACAAACGGAGTTCATACGGCGATGCTAGAATTTCCGAAGTTTAAACATTCAAAAACTTTGAAGAAAATGATTGATGAAGTAAATC
This sequence comes from Enterococcus montenegrensis, assembly GCF_029983095.1. Classification (NCBI taxonomy): domain Bacteria; kingdom Bacillati; phylum Bacillota; class Bacilli; order Lactobacillales; family Enterococcaceae; genus Enterococcus; species Enterococcus montenegrensis. The sequence goes on along the minus strand of NZ_CP120467.1, from coordinate 1,498,732 downwards.
AGGTTGAATCAGAGTCTGACCGCCTATATTCTGAATTGAAAAAAGGCTTGTTTACCGAAGAAACTGACGTTTTAGAAATTATTAAATGGAAAGACGTCTATGATCGTTTGGAACAAATCGTTAATGCTAGTGAAGATGCTGTGGATATTATTGACGGCATGGTAATTAAAAATACTTAATGAAAAGGTGCGGGCAAGTTTTATGACTTGTCCGCACTTTTTTTAACAAAAAAAATTTACGCTGACCTACTAAGCTGAGATTTTTCAATAACGTAAAAGTTTCATCTAGCTATTTTTATAGCAAACACGTTTATTTTTAGCGAAGTCTTTTTTAGTAAATGACGAGGTATTTTGCTAAGTTATAAACAAAAGGTGTGACATCGCTTCGATGCCACACCTTTTGTTTTATTCAATGAAAAAAATTACATTGCGATTAGCCAATAACCAATTAAGATAACCCCTAAAATAATTCGGTACCAGCCAAAAATGGTAAAGTCGTTTTTCTTGATGTAGTTCATTAAAAATTTAATTGCTAATACTGAAACGATGAAAGATACGGCAGTACCAACTAATAATACAATTGTACTTTGGAAGCTAAAACTGTTGCCATGCATAATAAATTTTACAATTTTCAAACCACTGGCACCAATCATCGTAGGAATTCCCATAAAGAAAGAAAATTCGGTGGCAACAAAGCGAGAAGCCCCGATTAAAATACCACCCAAGATTGTCGCACCAGAGCGGGAAGTACCAGGCACTAATGATAAGACTTGGAACATCCCGACGATTAATGCTGCTTTGTAAGTAAATTTATTTAAATCTGTACATTTTGGTGTTACATTTTTGTTGCGTTTTTCCACCACGATAAAAGCAATCCCGTAAATAATCAGCATCAATGCTACTGGGAAAAACTTATGGAAATGTGCATCTAACCAATCATCTAAAGGTAATCCGATAATAACTGATGGAATAACAGCTACAACAACTTTGAACCAAAGATTCCAAGTATCTTTTTTCTCAATCTCACTTTTACGAGGAGAAAAAGGATTCAATTTATTAAAGTAAAGATAGATAACCGCAAGTATTGCACCTAATTGAATCACAACGTTAAACATTGTCATAAAGGCTTCTGATTCTTGCAGCTTGATAAATTCATTAGCCAAAATTAAGTGTCCAGTACTACTAATTGGCAACCATTCTGTGATTCCTTCAATGATTCCTAGAATAATTGCTTTTAAAATGTTAAGCAAAAACATGCTTTCATTCCTTTCTTAACTTGATAAGTTTGTAGTTGGCACTAAGCGCCATAAAAAGATTACAGGCTATAGTATACCCTTAAATTTTTGGAAAACCAATTGCTTTATTGAGTCTTTTATAAAAAAAAGACAATCCGCAAAAATTTTTGACGGACTGTCTAAAGGGAAAATATTTTTTAAAAACTTATTGAATTAAACGTTTAAGCTAGAAGATTTTTTGAAATCTTTTTGCCCGCTTCAATAAAATTAGTAGAACCGACTTCTTCGATGGAAAAATTACCATTTTCGTCATAAGTTAACCGAGTGACACTCCCGTTTTGCAAATCGACCCGAACCGGTTGTGTTTCGTCGATTAAATTGAGTAAAAAGGCAATCGTGAAGCCGTGGGAAACAATGACAGCTTTGCCGCCACCTTTTTTTTGCACACGATGTGCAATATCTTCAAAACCAGAAAGTACGCGATTTTTAATTGTTTCAAAATCTTCTGCCCAATTAGCAGTGTCGGCATCTTTAACAGCTTCAGCAATTTTTTCAAATGAAATGTTAGTTTCCCACATTTCTTCGCTGTCTTTAAAGTTTAAAACTCGAGGCAAAACACCCCACATTTCAGAATCATAACCACCTTCTAAAGAACCCCAGCACCACTCTCTGATGCGATTGTCTATCGAGTAAGGAATTTTATTCCCATCACTATGTTCACCTAAGACGATCCGCATTGTTTCGATTGCGCGGCCAGAATCACTGGAAACAGCTTCAACGAAGTCTGTTTCTTTTAAACCAAGACCTAAATAATGAATCATTTGGGCACCTTGTTCCGTTAGGGGAGTGTCACACCATCCTTGTGCTCTTTGCAGTGCATTAAACATTGTTTTGCCATGACGAATAACATAAAGTTCAACTTTTTCCATCTTGAAATCTCCTTTTTAATTCTTTAACTTTTAGTAAAATAGTAAATTCTAACGTGTTGCTAGAAAAAACGGATTGGATTTTTTTTCGCGTTCAACAGTAGTTGACTCACCATGACCCGGATAGACGGGAAATTCATCTGGTAAAGTAAAAAGTTCTGTTTTGATACTGGTCAATAGCTGTTCAAGATTGCCTGTTGGTAAATCGGTACGCCCGATACTGCCACGGAATAAGGCATCGCCACTGATAACAAAAGAATCAAAAATAAAGCTAACACTCCCAATGGAATGACCCGGAGTTGCCACAACCTCAAAGGTCATGCCGCCTAGCGTGTATTCTTTTAATTCAAATAAAAAGTCTGCTGGTGCAACAAGAATGTTTTCCAGCTCATCGTGTCTTCCTAGGCCAGAAAGATTCATAATCGGATCTTGCAACCAATCTGCCTCTAAGGGACTAACATAAAGAGGAATGTTGTAGTAATCGCGTAATTCATCGACAGCTCCAATGTGGTCATAGTGGGTATGGGTCAATAAAATTGCTACCGGTTTTGCCTTTAACTTTTCTATTTCTTGGATAATAATTGGACCATCCGCACCGGGATCGATAATTAAAAGATTTTCTTTATCAGCTACTAAATAGCAATTTTCTTGAATTGCCCCGGTTGGAATTTTGATAATTTCCATTTCTTCGCCTCCAAACAACATTTGTCTCCTTCAGTATAGCGTAAAGAACAAAAACAAACAAAGGGAGATGTCTGAAGTAGCCCTTTGTATAAATATGCTATGATAAAAGAAAAAAGTTGCAGTGGGGGTAGAAAAAAGATGAAATTTTATCTGAGGGATAGTTTAGTTCAATTAGGTATGACAGCCATCGTACTAGCAAAAGTAACAAATGTTACACCAGATGTTCCGTTAACCAAAGAGTTGGAAAACTATATTACCGCAAGTGAAAAATTAGCGGCAAATTATGATCGAGAGGCGATTCGTGTTCATTCAGTTATTGCGGGTTATCGTGCCAAGATGCAAGCAATCGGTCAGAGTGTAAAAAAAAATCCCCCCACAGCAGAAGCCTTGATCAAAAATATTCAGCGACGTGGAAGTATGCCGCGGGTAAATAGTATTGTAGATTTATACAATGCAGAAGCACTGCACTCATTTTTGGCCATTGGTGCCCATGATTTTGATACCATTACTGAATTTGTTGAATTTACACGAGCCTATGAGGCGACCGTTTTTTTCCCAATTGGCTCTAATGAAAAACAAGTTAGCGTAGGGGATATAATTTATCGCGATCAAAAAGGCGTGATGGCGTATCTTGATGCCCGTGATGGCGAAGCTTATAAAATCACACCAAAGACGAAAAACCTATTATTAATCATGCAAGGAAATGCCAATACCGATGTCCCTTCACGAATCGCGGCATTAAAAAGAGTCTGTGAAAATATTAAAAAAATATGTCCTTTATCAGCTTATGAAATTGCTGTTGTTACGCAAAAAGATGACACTTTTTTTGAATAATTTTTGACATCTTTGCTGCTTTCTTCGTTGTTATAATGAAGGGAGGAGAAGAAGATGTATCAAGAGTTTTGGCATTTTTTATTGTATTTGCAAGGTACTGGGATTTTTAATGTAGTAGCAGTTTTAGCAATTGCGATGATTTTTGACTTTTTTAGTGGTATGGTAGTGGCCAAAATCAAAAGGGTGATATCTTCTCGGATTGGCATTAATGGGATTATTCGAAAACTGGCAAGCATGTTATTGTTACTGTTCTTTGTTCCAGTCGCCTTTATTTTGCCAGCTAAAACGGGTGTCGCTATGTTATGGGTCTTTTATTTAGGCTACTTATGTTTAGAAATTGAATCTATTTTTGAAAACTATCGTAAACTTGGCTTTGATATGACGATCTTTACAAAGTTTTTGGCCGAAATCGTTGCATTATGGAAACGCAAATAAAAACCACAAAATAAATGAATTGACTTAAAAAAGCTGTGACAAAAGTGTCATGGCTTTTTAGCTTTTAAAAGACCTATATAGCCCTAATAGAAAAGTCAGCTTCCAGTTGTTTTGGTTTTTAATTTCTGTTAAATTGAGTTGTATTTTAAAAAGATGACTTAAATTATTGGGAGGTGAGCCTTTGCAAAGTGCGAGAGTTTCAGTTAGAAAACTAGTGACCTTTATTTTGCGTAAAGGGAGTATCGATAGTCGTCATACAAGTAGTCATACAGCCCAAGAAGGTGCCAAAATTCACCGCCGTCTGCAAAAAGCTGCCGGAGACGACTATCAAAAAGAAGTCTTTTTAAAGCAGACTGTTAAAATAAATAATGACGAACTTACAGTAGAAGGGCGTGCGGATGGACTATTTGCCAATGAGGTAGGCTATGTGATTGATGAAATTAAAACATCTGAAACACCTTTTGAGGAATTACCGCCGGAACAAAAAGAATTATTCTTTTATCAAGGTATGGTTTATGCTTATATTTACGCTTTACAACAAGAATTAACGACAATTAGTGTTCAGTTAACGTATTTTCAAACAATTGAAGAGAAAATTACAAAAGAAATTCGCCAATTCCAGTTGGAAGAATTAGCTGATTTTTTTACCGATTTAACCAACGAGTACCAAAAATGGTTAGAATTTCAAAACAACTGGCGTAGAGTTCGCAATACGTCCTTACAGCTTTTGCAATTTCCTTATGATGAATTTCGGATTGGGCAAAGAGAATTAGCTGTTGCAGCCTATAAGACCTTAAAAACACAACAGCGGCTTTTTGTTGAAGCACCCACAGGTACCGGTAAGACGATTTCAACACTTTTTCCAGCTTTAAAGGCATTAGGAGAAGAAGACAACGACCGCATTTTTTATCTAACAGCAAAGACCATTACCCGCCAAGTAGCAGAAGACGCCTTAAAATCCCTTAGTGGTGAAAAAGGCGCCCAAGTAAAAAGTGTTACACTCACTGCCAAAGATAAAATTTGTTTTTTGACGGAACGCAACTGCACCCCAGAGCACTGTCCTTTTGCTAACGGGTATTACGATCGCATTAACGAAGGTTTATGGGACTTATTGCATCACGAAAATCAAATTACTAGACCAATTATTGAAAAATACGCGAAAAAACATACCCTTTGTCCTTTTGAGTTGTCCCTTGATGTTAGTTTATGGTGCGATGTTATTGTAGGGGATTATAATTATTTATTTGACCCCACTGTGTATTTGCGCCGCTTTTTTGAAGAAGAAGAAAACTATTATTTTTTAATTGATGAAGCCCATAATCTAGTCGCTCGTTCAAGAGAAATGTATTCTGCTAGTATTAATCGGCAAAGCGGGGAACATTTACTAGCATTACTACCAAAAAAAGAGCGGAAATTACGGCGGGCGTTAACTTCATTGGATGATGAGTTTAGCCTAATTGAGACAGCAGTCACAAAGAAAAATGATATTTTTTTCTCCCAAACGCTACCGGCCGAGACTTTAAATAAAAGATTGTATAAAGTTTCTGAAAAACTCCAAGAGTGGTTGGGCGAAAATCCGAAAGACAAAGCCCAAGAAATCGCATTAAATTACTACTTTGCTGTATTAAATTATCTTAAAATTAGCGAACTTTACGACGATCATTATGTCACGACAGTTACCCGTAACTACCACGATGTTACCTTAAAACAATTTTGTCTTGATCCGGCGCCGTTTTTAGAGCAAATGCTAGCAAAAGGAAAAGGAGCGGTTTTATTTTCTGCCAGTTTTACACCATTAGATTACTATCAAGATGTTTTAGGCGGAGGCAGTGAGGCATTGCGTTATCGTTTGCCCAGTCCTTTTCCCAAAGAAAACCAAGGGTTATTTTTATTGGACTATATTCCGACAACTTACAAAAATCGCGAAAAAAGCTTGTCAGATTTAATTTTGGCTATTTATGAGATGGCAACAGTCAAAACAGGCAATTATTTTGTTTTCCTACCTTCATATGCGTATTTGGATTTAGTAGCTGAAAATTTCAAAAAAACTTATCCTAACATACAGGTAATGATTCAAAATACTGAATTAACTGAAATAGAACGGGAAAACTTTTTAGCGGCCTTTGTAGCTAAACCTAAAACTTCTTTAGTTGCATTTTGTGTACTCGGTGGTGTTTTTTCAGAAGGAATTGATTTAAAAGCAACTCGTTTGATCGGCAGTATGGTGGTAACGGTTGGTCTGCCTCAAATCAATCCTGAACAAGAATTACTAAAAGACTATTACGGTGGAAAAAAAGGGTTTGATTATGCATATCGACTGCCGGGGATGAACAAAGTCCTATAAGCAGCCGGTCGTGTCATCCGAGATCAAAATGATTATGGTGTGGTTTTATTAGTAGATCAACGGTTTGAAAATTCTGATTATAAGGCCCTTTTTCCGGCACATTGGCAGCATTATCTGTCAATTAACAATCGTCAGGAACTAAAACAAAATTTATTGCATTTTTGGGCACAAAAAAATAGCTAAAATGATTGCATTAACAGCAACAACTGCTATATTAGAAATGGAATGATATTGTCAAAATTGATGTGAAATAAATTATCACAAAAAGGAGTTTGAAGGTAGTGACAAAAGTTTGGCAGCAGCACCTGCAAATGGAAATGATGAAAAAAATTGGAGTTGTTTTGCTCTCAGGCGTAATCGCTGCGGTGGCACTGAACTTCTTTTTAATCCCAGCACAAGTCTTAGCAGCAGGGATGAACGGGGTCGCACAAATTGTTGTCTCATTAGGACAACAATACTTAGGTATCACTTTTGATACTGGGATTTTTATTTTCTTATTAAATGTGCCAATTTTTGTCGTGGGCTTTTTAAAATTGGGGAAAGCCGCAACATTTTGGAGTTTTATGAATGTTATTAGTGTTTCTTTATTCACCATTATCATTCCACAAGGAGAAGTGACAAATAATATCTTGATGAATGCCATTGTTGGTGGAGTCTTATTAGGTGTCGGTGGTGGCCTGTCTTTGAAATTTGGGTTTACTACCGGTGGTTTAGATATCGTTTCGCTTATTTTATCCAACACGACCGGGAAAACTGTCGGTAATTTTATGTTGTTACTAAACGGAATTATTGTTTTGATTGCTGGTTTTATTTTTAACTGGGAGAGCGCACTATATACGATCATTTCTATTTATGCGATGAGTCACGTCGTTGATGCAATTCATACAAGTCATCAAAAAGTGACGGCTTTTATTATCACAACAAAACCAAATGAAGTCGGGCAGAACATTTCAGAACATGTTTTTCGTGGAATGACGTTACTACCTTCAATGGGAGGGTATTCTGGGGTGGAAGGCAAAATGATTATGATGGTTGTCACCCGTTATGAATTGTATGATTTAGAGCAGGCAATTTTAGAAGTGGATGAAAATGCTTTTGTCGATTTTGTACCAACACAATCTATTATCGGACGTTTTGCTAGTGAAGATGATCAACGAACGTTTAAAGTAACAGGAGTCTTTCCTGAAATTAAAATGACGAAGAAAAAAAGCCATAAATAATTCCTTTAAAAATGTTAGCTATTGTTAGCTATAAAGTGAAATAAAAAGTAAACGAACAGTTCAAACTATCCGTACTCTCTTTAAGTAATTTACTTGTGAGAAGAGAGTGACAGTTAAATGAAGTGTTCGTTTTTTTTATTATTCTAAAATAATTTTAAGAAATTTAAGAAAAATATAAATTAACAGAAATCTACTACTTTTTTAAAAAAGACTTTTTCTTTTTTATAACATATGCTATTTTGAAAGTAGGAAATAAATTTATGTGCAAAAAATAAATTTATTCACTTGCTAATGAAAGGGGATGGTATTTTTGGACGACGACTCGCCTGAGGGAGAGCAGAAGTTTTTAGTTTGTTTGGCTTACTTTTTAATTGAATAAAAAATAAAGCACGTCATTGACCGTTGTGTCTGTGAGGGGCTTATTTGTCGTTTATTCAAAAATAAAGGAGTACAAACATGGAGAAATATCAAGATTTTCAGTTGGAAAAACAAGAACTATTAAAAAAATATGGTGTACGAGAAGTTGCATTAGGTCTTGGTGAGGATGAGGCCAAAAGAAGGTTGCAAAAAGATGGTTTGAACCAGTTAACGAGTCAGAAAACTCCCAAATGGAAATTACTGTTGCGACAATTTCACAATATGATTATTTACATTTTATTATTTGCGGCTGTTTTGACGTTGTTAATGGGACATGTTTCAGATGCGATTATTATTGCTGTGGTTGTTATTGTCAATGTATTAATCGGCTACTACCAAGAGGCAAGTGCAGCAGATGCACTAGAAAAAATCAAAGGATTGTTGTCGCAAGAAGCGACAGTTTATCGCGATGGCATTCGGCAAGACATCGCAGCTGAAAAATTGGTGGTAGGCGATGTTGTCTTTTTAGAAGCTGGCGATAATGTTCCTGCCGACTTAAGAATGGTCGAAACCGACAATTTACGTATAAAAGAGTCTTCATTAACCGGAGAGGCTGATTCGGTAGAAAAAAATGCGGACCAAATCAGTGAAGCTGCTACGCCACTAGCAGAAAGAAACAACTTAGCTTTTGCCTCAACTGCAGTCACAGCGGGCAGTGGTATTGGAATTGTTATTGCCACTGGTGCACACAGTGAAATTGGAAAGATTTCAACAGAAGTTGCCCAAACAAAAAGTGAAAAGACACCTTTAATGAAAGAAATTGATAATCTGGGAAAAGGGATTACTTGGGTAATTATCGGCGTTTCGGTTCTTTTATTTATCCTAAGTCTTCTGTTAGAAACCTATGCAATTTCGGTTCTAACACTGGCGGTGGTGACTATGATTGTGGGCTCAATTCCAGAAGGACTGCCGGCAACGACATCTGTTGTTTTGGCCATGGGAGTAAATGAGATGGCAAAAAAAAATCATACCATTGTCAAAACACTTCCAGCTGTCGAAACATTAGGATCAGTTGCGGTGGTTGCAACCGATAAAACGGGGACCTTAACCAAAAATGAAATGACCGTAAAGGATATTATTTTTTCAAAACGTCAATTAAAAGTCTCAGGAGATGGGTATGACCCCACTGGTGCTATTCTTAGCGCTGATAATCAAGTTGTCGAACTAGATGAAGAATTAAAGTTGTTTTTAGAAGCAGGATTTGAAGCCAACGATACTGTTTTGCATAATGAAGCTGGCTGGCAAATTAATGGTGAACCAACGGACGGTGCCTTTTTAACATTGTATTATAAGCAATTTCCCTTCCCTAAAAAAACAGAGTATACCGAAATTGACATGTTGCCATTTGATTCAGATTACCGATATATTGCTAAATTAGTAGAGAAAAAAGATGGGCAGCGAATTTTATTTATCAAAGGGTCCCCTGATAAATTGTTTTTAATGGCAAAAGCCAATGGAAAACAAAAATTTGCTGAGGACTATTGGACAAATCAGGTAACCAACTTAACTGAGCAAGGAAAAAGAGTTGTTGCGGTTGGATACCAAGTTGTGAGCAATTTGGTTACACAAATTACACCTGAACTTTTAACCAAAGGCATTCATTTTCTCGGAATTGCCGGCATTATCGATCCACCAGAAGAATCAGTGATACCTGCGTTAAAGGAAATGAATCAAGCTGGGGTGAGTGTCAAAATGATTACAGGCGATCATCCGCTGACAGCAAAAGCAATTGCAGAAAAGCTCAATTTGGCACCTGAAGTTTCAGTTATCACCGGAGGCCAATTAGAGCAAATGTCCCCACAAGAACTAGAACAAGCAGTAGTAGAAAATCAAGTGTTTGCACGAACGACACCGCAAAATAAATTGGAAATTGTTGCTGCCCTCCAAAAAAATGGCTTGGTGACAGCGATGACTGGAGATGGCGTGAATGATGCGCCAGCATTAAAAAAAGCCAATATTGGTGTTGCAATGGGGAAAAAAGGAACGGATGTGGCCAAAGATTCAGCAGATATGATTTTAACTGACGATAATTTTGGCACAATGGCAGTTGCGATTCGTGAGGGGCGCAGGATTTATGACAATATCAAAAAGAGCATTCTCTTTTTGTTGCCAACTTCTTTTGCAGAAGGGTTGATTATCGCCTTTACAATATTATTGCAAAAAGATATGCCGCTACAGCCTACACAGTTGCTTTGGATTAACATGGTTTCAGCGATTACGATTCAATTTGCCTTCATTTTTGAACCGGCAGAAGCCAATATTATGACACGAAAACCAAGGCAGTCAACGGGACGAATATTTAATCGCCATGACATTTTTCAAATGGGATATGTCTCTATTTTAGTGGCAGCTATCAGCCTGATTTCATATGAATGGTTGCTTTTGCAAGGTGTGACGAGGGTCGTGGCTAGTACGATGATGATTAATATCGTTGTTTTAAGCAAGATTTTTTACTTGTTTAATATTCGAACGAAAGCGCCACTTTTTTCAAAAAGTTTCTTTACTAATCCCAAAGCCTTTTGGATTAGCGGAACTATGCTTTTGTTGCAGATTGCACTAACATATCTTCCGTTTATGCAAAACTGGTTTTATACAGCCGCTTTATCGCCTTTGGAATGGGGAATCGCTGTGGCAGCCGGGGTCGTGATATTAGCTATCACTGAATGTGATAAATTATTACGCATAAAAAATAAGGCTAAATAAAAAATTGAAAATTGTTTTTGTGAAGATAAAAAGATAAAAGGCGTAACCTTTCCTGTGGTTTAGGGAAAGGTTACGCCTTTAAATTTCTATTAAAGTTTAGCGAATACCCAAAGCAATTCGGGCATAACGGCTCATTTTATCAGTAGTCCAAGCAGGGTACCAAACCAGTTTAACTTCCGTTTTAGTAACTTCTGGCACTTCAGCTAGCGCTTGATGGATTTGATCGGTCAAAATATCAGCCAAAGGACAACCCATGGTGGTCAAGGTCATTTTAATGACGGCCTCTCCTGTTTCGCCTTCAAATTCAATATCATATATTAAACCAAGATTGACAATATCGATCCCTAATTCAGGGTCAATCACAGTTTCTAATGCGGTTAAAATACGTTCTTTGATTTCTTCAATTTCTTGTTCGGTGCGGATTTCATTCATAACTGCAACCTCCTTTAGAATTCTGTTCAAATAATAACTTGTTTTTGGGTATTTGTAAATCATCTGTGCACTAAAAAAAGAAAGACGAACAAAAAACAAGAATTATGCGTAAGTTTTATTGTTACTATTGAATTTATGCTAAAAAGCCGCTATGCTAAGTCCAACAAAAAATGAAATGAGGCGATTTTGTGTTAACCACCAACTTTTTGGACTTTGATTTTGAAAATCCCTTTATGAATGCTTCAGGTGTTCATTGCATGACCATAAAAGAACTTGACGAACTAAGTACTTCAGCAGCAGGCGCTTATATTATGAAAAGTGCAACACCTAAAAAGCGAGCAGGAAATAGCGAGCCGCGTTATTACGATGTTCCTTTGGGTAGTATTAATTCGATGGGGTTACCTAATTTAGGTTTTGAGTACTATTTGGAATATGCCTTGAAACAACAAGAAAACACAAAACGCCCCCTATTTTTCTCAGTTGCCGGAATGAGTGTGGCAGAAAATATTGCGATGTTAAAAGAAATTGAAGCCAGTGATTTTGCAGGGGTAACTGAATTAAATTTATCTTGTCCTAATGTTCCAGGCAAGCCGCAAGTTGCTTATGATTTTGAGTTGACAGAAGAAACATTAAATCAAGTTTTTACATTTTTTACCAAGCCCTTAGGTGTGAAATTGCCACCGTATTTTGATATGGCACATTTTGATCAAATGGCAGAAATTTTAAATAAATATCCGTTAGCTTACGTGAATTCTATCAATAGTATTGGAAATGGCTTATATATCGACACAACCAGCGATCAAGTCGTCATTAAACCCAAAGAAGGCTTCGGTGGAATTGGTGGTCAATACGTAAAACCAACGGCTTTAGCCAATGTGCGAGCTTTTTATACACGTTTAAAACCAGAAATTAAAATCATCGGAACCGGCGGTATTTTAACAGGCCAAGATGCCTATGAGCATTTATTGTGTGGCGCTACGATGCTACAGGTGGGAACGCAACTGCAAAAAGAAGGACCGGCTATTTTCGAGCGTTTGACAAAAGAGTTGGCTAGCATTATGACTTTAAAAGGCTATCAAACAATTGATGAATTTCGGGGAAAATTAAAAGTCATTGACTAATTAGCAAAAAAGATTGTACCTCAAAAGGTATAATCTTTTTTACTACCAAAAGAAAACTACAATAGTAGGCACTTTAAAAAAATTAAAATGAAACAATCAAAAAAATGTGTTGAATTTCTTTTTCATAAATTTTGTGATTTACTTACGAGAATCTTCCTTTTTGCTTAAATGGATATTCATTGAAATACCGGTGTCGTTATTATATATTTATTGTAAGAAGGTTCTAATCCTAGCGTAAGTTATGGAATAGAGTCGGGTTACGTTATAAATTTTTATCAAGAACATTAAAAAGAGCCGGCTAAAGGATGTTGTTTATGAAGAAGATGAAGATATCTGTTCGTGATATCGCGATTTTTGGTGGTTTTATCGCCATTTTAATAATCATTCGAATATTTATTTTCTCCCCAGTAATTGTTGACGGCTCATCAATGGCACCAACGCTTTACGATGGTGATCGGGGGTTTGCCTTGAAAATCGGCAAGTTGCAGCGGTTTAGTATCGTTGTATTAAATAATCCAGATCAATTTAGTGAAGAGGAAAAATTCATTAAACGGATCATTGGTTTGCCAGGAGAAAAAATCGAATACAAAAACAATAACCTTTTTATTAATGATAAAGCCACTTCCGAAGGGTTTAAAACCGGTGATATGGTATGGGAGATGGATAATTTTACTTATCGCATTCCTAAGGGTGAATATTTTGTTTTAGGAGATAACCGAGATCACTCGACAGATAGCCGTAATTTTGGTTCCATCCACCGTGATGAAATTATCGGCGCATTTCGTTTGCGCTTTTACCCAATTAGTTCGTTTCGTTTATTTTAACTAAGGAGTTTAAGCAGTATGGAAATAAGATTAGCAACTTTTATGGACTTACCTGTGATTATGGAAATTATTGCAGATGGACGAGCTTCTTTAAAAGCTCAAGGATCCCCTCAGTGGCAAGATGGCTATGGACCTGATGAAGATCAAATGACAAAAGATGTGGCAAATAAATTCTGTTGGGTTGCCATAATGGAAGGCAGTATCGTGGCAGTTGCAAGTTTAGTCGAAGGAATTGATCCTGTTTATACTGCTATTTGTGGTCGTTGGATGACAGTTGACCGTAAGGATTATGTGTCAATTCATCGCGTAGCGGTTAGTAAAAATTTTGCCAAAAAAGGAATTGCCAAAAAATTTTTAGCTGCTTTAATTAATAATGCCGAAAAAAAGGGGTTTAAAGATATTCGAATTGATACGTATCCAGAAAATTTTCCTATGATCAAGACGATCAATGCGCTTGGATTTAGTTATTGCGGTCAAGTTGAATTTCCCATTCCGTCAGGTCTACGAAACGCATATCAGTTGATAACGCAATAAAGTTAGTTATTTTTACTTTAATTTGGACGCGTCAAAATAATTAAATTTATTTATTAAAATTGGCTGAAATCATTCTCTAATCTTGAGAAACTAGCAAAAACCCTTTAGGATGCTAGTTTCTCTTTTTATTCAAGTTGTAGTTACGACTGTTATATTAATTGTTCAGACGTTTTGACTTAGAATTTAATGAGAATATGTGCTAATATAATAGCGAGGAAATAAAAGGGGGTTCTCTGATGAAAAAAAGGAATAGTCTACGTTTGCGAAGGGCACTTTCTATGTTTAGTATTGTGTTAGTGCTTTTTTCGCAAGGAACGCCGGCTTTCGCAAATGTTGTTACAACTACGCAAGCAAGTGAAGCAGTTCAAAATAATAGTGACACAGCGGTAACAGAAACCAAAAATAGTCCTGAAAATACAGGTGAAGTTAGTGAAGGTGAAAACGACCCGACACCTGCACCGACACCGGTGGCTGTGGACAAAACTGTGTTAACAGAAATGTACAATCAGCTGCAAAATCTGATTAATACAGAAGATCAATATCGCCCCTCTACATTCCCGGGTGATAAAATAAATGAGCTTTTTCAGGAAGCTTCGGTAATGCAAAATGCAAACGAGGTTGATCAAAATACTGTTAATGCTTTGGTTGAAAGGATTCAAGTGTTTTTAGGTAGTCTACAACTGGAAGTAAAACCCGATAAGGAAAGCTTACAAGCTTTGTTGAAAAAAGCAATGGACTTTAAGGCTAGCGAATATACACCAGCTTCATTTAAGGTTTTGTAAAAACAAATTGGACTAACCAATACTCTCTTAACCAATGAGGATGCTTCTAGTGCTGAAGTTAGCAGCATGTTGGTTAATTTACAAAAGGCAATTACTGGGTTAGTCAAAGAGGAGGCGCAAAAACCTACGCCTACGCCAAAACCAGATCCTAAGCCAGAAACAAAGCCTAATCCTAAACCAAAGCCACAGCCGAATAAGCCTGCGACCAATAAACCAAATCAAAGCAATACAAACCAAAACCAATCCAAACCAAGCACAACAGATGCAACAACCCCCAAACAACCTGTTCAAGGTCCAAGTAAAGATGGCACAGCATCTGCACCATTGGATGATAATTTGGTTGTCGACAGTTTAACTGATTCAAATTTAAATGGTTTTGAATTGCCGTTGTTAAATAGTTTAAAGGATAAAAAGCAAGGTGCTATAATCGCAGCTGCTTTGAAGACTCTGAATAAACCTTTTGCAAAAGATGGTAAAGCGCCGTCTGCCTTTAATAATTTAAGTTTACCAAATTACCTTTATAACGAAATTTTTGGCATAACTCTTGGTAAAAATTATGAGGAAATGGTAAAAGATAAAAAGCAAATTTCATTGGAAAAAGCGCAACCTGGTGATCTTCTTTTCTGGCAAGATAAAGAAGTTAACAAAGTTGCCATTTACCTTGGTCAGGGTAAATATATAATGGCCACTGATGAAAATCACGAGGCTTTAAAAGAACAAAATAAACTAAAAGAAGCAGCAGCATTAGAGAAAAAAGAAACTACTAGTGACGCTACTAAAGATACAGAACAAATAAAAGATAAAGAAGAATTGCCAGGTGTCCAAATTTTCACCATTCAAGGTTATGAAGTTAATGACGCCGGAATTGTAAAAATTGCTGATAAAACAGATGCAGACAGTAAAGAAGAAAATGATATAGCGCTATTAAGCGAAAAATATGGCGTTATAAAAAACCCATCTTTTGCAGTTAGCATGCCGGAAAATCTCGTTTTGACACAACAAGGTGAAAAGACATTAGACAATTATGCAGCTACTGTTGATTTTAAAGCCAATCCGATTACACAACGCTTCATCGATGCAATTGCAGATGATGCCAGAGAATTAGGGTTAAAATATGATGTTTTTGCTTCGGTCATGATTGCTCAGGCAATTTTGGAAAGCGGTTCTGGTGGCAGTGGGTTATCAAGAGCACCTTATTACAACTTGTTTGGAATTAAAGGTTCTCACGGCGGTTCTTCTGTCGCTATGAAAACAATGGAAGACAAAGGAAACGGCGAGTTGTATCAAATCACGGCAAACTTTAGAAGTTATCCTAGTTACAAAGAATCATTAGCAGACTATGTTGAACTAATTCGTGGCGGTATTTCTGGAAACGATGGTTTTTATCAAGGCGCATGGCGTTCTGAGGCGGGAAATTATCTCCAAGCAACAGACCATCTAATGGGGAAATATGCAACGGATACGCAATACAGTAATAAATTAAATTCGATTATCGCAGCTTATCATTTAACCCAGTACGATGAACCTGAAACACCTGTTGGAACAAAAACCGGAATGATCATTCAATCACGGCAAAATATTCCAACCTACTATCGTAATAAAATGATTTTCCCTGATTTTGATGGTCGCAACTATAATACTTCTGGTTCTTATCCAGTGGGACAATGTACGTGGTATGTTTACAATCGGATTACCCAATTAGGTGGCCGGGTTGACAACTTTATGGGCAATGGTGGCGAATGGGGTCAAAAAGGTGCTCGTTTAGGCTATAAAACAACTGGAACACCAAAAGTTGGTTATGCCGTAAGTTTCCATCCTGGAGTTGCTGGTTCTAGTTCCGTGTATGGTCATGTGGCTTTTGTTGAAGCTGTTGGACCAGATGGCATTTTGGTCTCAGAAGGAAATGTTGTCGGGCCAACAACTGTTTCATACCGTATTATCCCTAATAGTATTGCCCGCTCTAACAATGTTACGTATGTAGCACCAAAATAAAAAATGAAAGTCCCCGTACAAAAGCTAAACTAACTTTTGTACGGGGACTTTTTGTGTCTATCGAAGTATTAAGTAAAAAGCAATTGAAATTTATAAAAAGCGATTTAAAAGAAGAAAAAATCCTGGGCTTAAAAAATTTCCAATCTTTTTTGCGGTGTCTTTTTTTCTTAGAATTGATCAATCGCTACTTCACGCTTTTATCAACACTTCAAGTGAAAATTTCCAACACTGTATTTTTTTGTTCTAGATGTGTTGGAAGTGTCAGAAAAACGCTGAAATCAAGCGGGATTTGAACCTTAGACAAAAGTTGGCACGCAACTTGCTTGTATAAAAGTGTCAGTAAGGAGGGAAGAAAAAATGAATACTATCATTCTAGCAAGCCACGGAGAATTATCACAAGGCTTAAAGCAAACCGCTGAAATGATTCTAGGTCCAGCAAATAATATTTACGCACTATCGGCTTATCGCGATGAAGATGAACCAATCGAAGGACAAATGCAGCAATTAGTTACAAAACTGGGGACGAAAAATTTATTTATCTTAACAGATATTTTAGGGGGGAGTGTTAATAACGAAATGTTACCCCTTTTAAAAGACAACCCCGAAATACATCTTATTACCGGAATGAATTTACCCCTTGTGATTTCCATCGCAACACAGGCTGGGAAAATTAGTTCAAATGATTTACAAAGGATTATCATAGAAAGCCAAAATTCACTAATTGATTGTAGTCGTCTATTACAAACATCAGAAAAAGGAGGTGATGATCTATGATCAAACTTGTACGCATTGATCACAGATTGTTACACGGACAAGTAGTGTTTTCTTGGAGTAAGTCTTTACAAATAAATCGCATTATCGTGGTAAACGACGAAGCGGCCAATGATGAATTTAAAAAGATGTCCTTAGAATTGTCCAAACCCCAAGGAATTAAATTGAATATTTTCACAGTGGCCAACACTTTAGCAAAAATGCCAAAAGTTGAAACGCTAAAAGAAAATATCATGTTGATTTTCGGGAATACTAAAGATGTCCGCAAGTTTTGTGAAGGCTATCAGAAAATTGAGGCCATCAATTATGGCGGCATTATTAAAAAAGAAGGGGCTAAGCAATTTAGCAACGCTATTTTCTTAACAGAAAGTGAAATTGAAGATGCCAAAGCGCTAAAAGCAATGGGGATTACACAGTTTATGCAGCAGGTACCAACCTCTAAAAAAGAGGATTTAAATACAATGATTTAAAAGAAAGGGGTTTGCGTTATGTTGTTTCAATCGATTGCCCTGGGTCTAATCGGAATATTTTGTATTCTGGACTCCAGATTGTTAGGAAGACTGAACTTTGAACGGCCTTTGATTGTGAGTACGCTGGTTGGTTTGGTATTAGGAGATTTGGAAAAAGGTTTGATGGTTGGGGCATCGTTGGAATTGATGTCTTTGGGGTTGGTAAATATTGGGGCAGCTGCACCGCCGGATATGAATATGGCTTCTATTATTGCAACGGCTTTTGCAATTTTATCTGGTTCAAATGCGGAAACAGCGTTAACCATTGCAATTCCAATTTCTGTATTAGGTCAAATGTTAGGGATTTTAATGCGAACGGTCTTATCAAATTTAACACACCGTGCAGATACGTTAATTGCTGAAGGTAAGTTTGCTGGTGCAAGAAGGATTCATATTGTTTATGGCTCGGTTTTGTATTCCTTAATGTATTTTATTCCGATTTTTCTAGCTATTTATTTTGGTACCGATTTGGTCAAAAGTATTGTTGACAGCATTCCTGCTTGGTTAACAAATGGTTTGACTTTAGCAAGTAAGATTTTACCGGCTTATGGTTTTGCTTTGCTTTTACAAACAATGTTAACAAAGAAAATGATACCGTTTTTATTGCTGGGTTTTTTAATAACTGCATATTCTGGCCTAAGTATCACAGGGGTTGCAGCATTTGCCTGCATTGTAGCGTTTGTGATGGCCCAAGTTAATTTTGGTAGCAGTAATGGTGGTAATGCTGCGCAAAGTGAACCTGATCCTTTAGACGATTTATAGAAAGGAGTCTTATAAATGACTAAAAAAGATCCAAACAGTTGGAAATATTGGCAATTCTTCTGGCGCTCGTGGGCGATTCAAGCTTCATGGAATTACGAGCGACAAATGAATATGGGGTTTATGTATGGAATTGCACCGATCATCGACAAAATTTACGACAAACCAGAAGACGCTTCAAAAAAGATGGAAGCTTACGAACGTCACATGGCGTATTACAATTGTACACCGCAGACTAGTGCATTTGTACTGGGTTTAGCCGCTTCAATGGAAGAACAATATGCACAAGACCAAGAAAACTTTAATCCAGAAGCAATTGGGGCTTTAAAGACTTCTTTAATGGGACCACTATCAGGGATTGGCGATTCTTTTTTCCAAGGAACTGTCCGGGTTTTAGCTTTTGGTTTTGGGATTAATTTAGCGCAACAAGGAAGTATTTTGGGACCAATTTTAGCGATGATTATCTCATTTGTCCCTTCGTCTTTAGTAACTTATTACGGTGGTAAGATTGGATATAACACAGGGAATAAATATTTAGCTAAACTTTATCAAGAAGGTTTAATGGATAAGGTAATGTATGTTTGTACGATTGTAGGTTTGATGGTAATCGGGGCAATGATTGCAAGCATGATCGGTATTACAACACCTTTAAAATTTGGCAAAGCATTTGTTTTACAAGATGTTTTAGATAATATTATGCCACAATTAATTCCTTTGGGTCTGACATTTTTTATGTACTGGTTACTACAAAAGAAAGTTAAAACCGGCGTAATGTTGGTCATTTGTATTGTTGGCGGGATTTTATTAAGTGTATGCGGCATTTTTAGTTAAGGGACAAACCTATTCAGGTTCAAATAAAAAAGTTAAGAGGAGGAATTCAAAAATGAATTCAAAATTAAGTCCAAAAGAGATTGTAAAAGAAATCGTTAGTAATAAAGAAGTGACATCCATCGTCTTTGTTGGCTGTGGTGCGTCAAAAGCTGATTTATATCCAGGTAAATACTTTTTAGATCAAAATGCACAAAAATTACGGATTAGTCATTTTACAGCCAACGAATTTAACTATGCGACACCTAGCTCAGTCGACGAGCATACTGTGGTTATTTCAGCTTCATTAGGAGGTACCACTCCTGAAACTGTTAAAGCTAACGCAGTAGCCAAAGAGAAAGGTGCCACAGTTATTAGTTTAACACGTAGCGTAGATTCTCCGCTAACAAAAGATGCAGATTATGTCATTTATCACCGTTTTGCTGAAAATTATGCTGCGAAACTTGAAAAAACCGGCTATTGCTTGTTGTTAGCAGTTGAGTTGTTAAATCAAATTGAAGGTTATGCTGACTACGATAAAATGATGGATGGTTTCAGTAAAATTTACGATTTATCACAAGAGAGCGCTGAAGGAGCACGCTTACAAGCGAAACAATTTGCCCAACGCTTCAAAGACGAAAAAGTTATCTATGTTATGAGTTCAGGGGCAACTCACGAAGTAGCCTATTCGACTTCAATTTGTTTAATGATGGAAATGCAATGGATCAACTCCGGTACTTTCCATGCAGGTGAATTCTTCCATGGGCCATTTGAAATTACCGATAAAGGTGTGCCATTTATCTTACTGATGAAC
Organism: Enterococcus montenegrensis; assembly: GCF_029983095.1. Lineage (NCBI taxonomy): Bacteria > Bacillati > Bacillota > Bacilli > Lactobacillales > Enterococcaceae > Enterococcus > Enterococcus montenegrensis. The sequence continues at coordinate 1,478,590 of NZ_CP120467.1, read as the reverse complement.
GATGGCCGTACACGTCCAATTGACGCGCGAGCATTAACCTTCTTAGATCGTTTCGATGCGAAAACAGAAGTTGTGGATGCACTAGACTGGGGTCTATCGGCTCATATTTCAAAAGAAGTCTTAGATTACTTCAATCCATTTGTCATTACGGCCGTCTTCCGTGTTTATGCTGAAGAATTGGCGGAAGCGCGTCAACATCCATTAACAAAACGTCGTTATATGTGGAAACTTGAGTACTAAGATTTCATAAGCTGGGGCATTTGCCTCAGCTTTTCTGTCTTGTATTGAAAGCTGGTATGAAATCTCTTACAATTGATTAAAAAAGAAGCTAGGTGGTGTAAATCATGAATGAAAAAGTAGAAAAATATTTAATTGACTTAACGCGAGATTACGACAAGCATCATCGTGGGGATTTTTCTGCCTCAGCCATTAGTGAGCATATCGGGTTAAACCGTAGCACGACCAGTTCTTACTTAAATCAAGGGTTAAAAGAAGGCGTAGTTGTCAAAGTTAAGAGCTATCCGGTCGCTTTTTTACACGTTGCAACACTTGCTGAGCTGGGAATTATCGTAAAAGGCGCAGAGTATGAGAGTTGGGAAGATTTATTTACATTGGAAAAACAAAATGCATTAGAGCTAGTAATTGGTGCCAAAGGGAGTCTAAAAGAAGCGATTGATCAAGTGAAAACTGCGGTGCTTTATCCAAATAACGGGTTGCCGATTCTTTTGTCTGGCAGTAGCGGTTCAGGGAAAACATTCTTAGCTGAAAAAATTCACGAATACGCAGTCACAGAGAAGGTCATTCAAAAAGATTCCCCTTTTATCGCCTATAACTGTGCTCAATATTTCAATAATCCAGAATTGTTATCCTCTGCTTTGTTTGGTCATATTAAGGGGGCTTTTACCGGAGCTGAAAAAGATCATATCGGTTTAATTGAAAAGGCAGATAACGGTATTTTATTTTTGGATGAAGTGCATCGACTGTCAGATGAAGGGCAAGAAAAATTATTTACCTTCATGGATACCGGTGAATTTTCACCTATGGGGGATAATGCCCTTAAACGCAAGGCAAAGGTACGGCTAATTTTTGCCACAACAGAAAATGTCTATCAGACTTTTTTGCCAACTTTTATTCGGCGTCTGCCGGTAATTGTTAGTTTGCCCAATTATGAACAGCGCCCGCAGTCAGAAAGAATGCAGCTAATTGATACTTTTTTTGTGAATGAGGCTAATATTTTAAAAAAGCGAATTGATGTTAGCTATCAACTAGTAGACTTTTTGTTAAATAGTGACTTAGAAGGCAATGTGGGTAAAATCAAAAATATTGTTAAATACATTTGTGGCAGCGCCTATGCAAAAAATCAAAACAACCCTGCAATAAGAGTGCGCTTAAAAGATTTACCTCAAGAGAATGCGCTACGTTTAAAAGAGCAGTTGAAAAAGACGATTAAAGCTTTACCAGATCGCCAATATTTGCCCCATACGAAAAATCAGGTTTTTTTAGAGTCTACTGAAGCAAAGCAGATCCGACAATTATTTGAAAAAATGGTTCAACTTTACCAAAAAGTCGATGAACAAGAGTTAGCCATCAAGGATTTTATTGCAACGATGGTAAATCGTGTCAATAACTTAATGGATGAATTTATGTTTAAAGATAATTATGCTAAAGAAGAGTCTTTTTATTCCGTTTTGACCTATCAAATTCGAGAAACCTTTGATTGGATGCACGATAATTATGGATTTGATCAAGATGGTAATCGGGTTATCGCACTCGCACAATACCTTTATCGCAAAAATAATACCGATACGATTGCAGAAAATCACGAATGGCATACGATAAAACCAAAGCTATTGCGTTTAATCTCCAGTTCAATGGATACTTCTTATTGGTATGCAAAGAAAGCTTTAGGTCATATTTCCCGTCAATTGGACCAGGATTTTAAAGACGAGGATTTAATCTTTATTTCTTTTTACTTTCACGGTTTGCAAATAACGCCCCGTGAAAAAGAAATCAAAAGTATTATTCTAGCCCATGGTTATTCCACTGCCAGTAGTCTAGCTAATGTCGGCAATCGCATGTTACAACAAAATATTTTTCATGCTTATGATATGCCGATAAATATCACACTAGACAAAGTCGAAGAACAAGTCATTCGCTTTATTAACGATTACCATACAGACGCTGGTTTAATTTTATTAGTGGACATGGGTTCGTTAAATCAATTAGGTGAGCGCTTAGAAGATAAAATTCGCGGACCATTATTGATTATTGACTATGTTTGCACCCCGTTAGTTTTAGAAATCGGTCATTTAATTCAAAATCAATTATCTATTTCAGAAATCAGTCAACGAGTTGATATTGAAAATAAAGTTCAAAAGCAATTGATTTTGCCAAAGCAAGAGAAAAAACAAGCTATTTTAACTTGTTGCTATACTGGAATGGGCTCTGCCATTCAAATTCAAGAAATTTTAGAACATTGTCTAAAAGACTACTGCGACGAGTTAGCCATCATACCTTATGATTATCACAAGTTAGAAAAAAATAAACTGTATGAAGATCCTTTTCAAATGTATGAAGTGTTAATGATTGTTGGTACAGAAGATCCCAAAATTCAGCAGATTCCTTATATCGGCTTAGATCACTTAATTAATGGGGAAGATATAGAGAAATTTGTTACAATTTTACAAGATTATTTTGATATTAGTGACAAAGCATTAAAGGAACAGCTAATGTTTAGCTTTTCCATTAACAAAATCGTTGAGAATTTAACGATTCTAGATGCGACAAAACTTTTACGTCTGGTGCAAAGTGCAGTATCACAAGCAGAGGTTAATTTAGCCATTACGCTTTCAAATAGTAAATTATTTTTATTGTATTTGCATTGCTGTTGTATGATTGAACGAATTTTACGTAAAGAAAGTGTTGATCAACAAGAAGATATTGCTGAATATTTAGCACAAGCTGGCATGGAAATGGAACAAATTCATCGAGCATTTCGCAATGTCGAAAATGAATATACTATTCAGATCTCGGATTTAGAGCTGCGTCTAATTCACGAAATAATTAATGGCTAGGAGTGATTTATATGACTTTAGGTATAATTTTTGATATGGACGGTGTTTTAATTGATTCTGAAAGCTTTTACTTTCAGCGGCGGATGGATTTCTTTGCTGAAAAAAATTTGAGTCCAGGCTCAAAAAACAAATTGGATTTTGTCGGCTTGACTGAAGTGGGTATTTGGCAAGTTTTAGTCCCAGCAAAAGAAAACCGTGCATTATTAAAAAAAGAGTATCAAGATTATCGGCAAACACATCCAATTGATTTTACCAAGGCCTTGCGAGGGGATGTTAAGAGTGTATTGACTTATTTGAAGGCTAAAAAAATAAAGATAGCACTTGCTTCTTCATCGCCTGAAAACGAAATTTATACGATGCTTGCTCAAAATAATTTAACATCTTTCTTTGATTTTGTTATTTCCGGCGAAAGTTTATCAAAAAGTAAACCACATCCAGAAATTTATCAATTGGCTGAAGCGGCGCTAAAGTGTGATCGCTGCATTGCAGTAGAAGATTCACCAGTCGGGATTGCTTCTGCGAAAGCTGCACAGCTGTATACATTGGCACTAAAACAAGATTTTCCAATTGATCAACGACAAGCGGATATAGTTATTGATCATTTGTCTGATATTATAAAAGTGGTAGAGAATTGTCTTGTATATTAAGTTAGTAAAAAAATGCACCTTGTAACAATCTTTGAGAATCGACGAAAACTACTTGTCCAATGCGTAACACTTTTGGTAAGATGACAGTGATTTGAAAAAGGAAGGTGCCCCATGAAAAAAAGATTAAAGAAGAAGCATGCCTACAAAAAATATATTCACGATATTTTTACTGGATACGAAGAAATGATTAGCACGCCAAATTTAGAAAAACTAACTTTTTCTTACTTAAACGAAGAAACAATTATTTACCGCGATGAAGAAAAACGGATTCGCTTTTTAAGTCGCGATAAGTAAACTAGCTAAGGAGATGGAAATCTCCTTTTTTGTGCCTGAAAAATAAAAAAATAACCGAATTTTAAGAGGGATTTCTCTTACTTTTTTACAGTTTAGGTTTTTTATGAAGAAAAAGATTAACTTCTTTTTTTGTAAGCGCAAAAAAAGCGAACAAAAGATAAAAAGAGTAGTTTTGGCACGGTGGTGAGCTGGTATTTTATGAAAATAAAACGGTTGACGCAAATACTTGGAAGTGGTAAATTAATCAACGTTGGCAAGGCAGTCATATAATTGAAAACAACTTGAAACATTTTTGAAAAAAGTTGTTGACAGTTGCTACAACGACTGTTAAACTAACGAAGTTGCTTGATGAGCGGCGAACTTCTGAAATATCATTTCAAAAAGTTTTTAAAACTTTTTGAAAAAAACAGTTGACAGGAATTAAGTCAGCTGATAAGATATAAGAGTTGCTGAAACATTTCAAAAAGCAACCAATTGCAAGTTAGATAAATACATTTAACTTCGCAAGTAGACCTTTGAAAACTGAACAAAGCAAGCAAACGAACCAATGTGTAGGGCGCTTCTTTTATAGAAGCAAACAACATGCAAGCAATAGCTAGCAAAGTTAATTTTTATTTGAGCTTAACAGTCTATGACTGTTCAAACACTTTTTATGAGAGTTTGATCCTGGCTCAGGACGAACGCTGGCGGCGTGCCTAATACATGCAAGTCGAACGCTTCTTTTTCCACCGGAGCTTGCTCCACCGGAAAAAGAGGAGTGGCGAACGGGTGAGTAACACGTGGGTAACCTACCCTCAAGCGGGGGATAACACTTGGAAACAGGTGCTAATACCGCATAACAATACCAAACACATGTTTAGTATTTGAAAGGCGCTTTTGCGTCACTTGAGGATGGACCCGCGGTGCATTAGCTAGTTGGTGAGGTAACGGCTCACCAAGGCCACGATGCATAGCCGACCTGAGAGGGTGATCGGCCACACTGGGACTGAGACACGGCCCAGACTCCTACGGGAGGCAGCAGTAGGGAATCTTCGGCAATGGACGAAAGTCTGACCGAGCAACGCCGCGTGAGTGAAGAAGGTTTTCGGATCGTAAAACTCTGTTGTTAGAGAAGAACAAGGATGAGAGTAAAATGTTCATCCCTTGACGGTATCTAACCAGAAAGCCACGGCTAACTACGTGCCAGCAGCCGCGGTAATACGTAGGTGGCAAGCGTTGTCCGGATTTATTGGGCGTAAAGCGAGCGCAGGCGGTTTCTTAAGTCTGATGTGAAAGCCCCCGGCTCAACCGGGGAGGGTCATTGGAAACTGGGAGACTTGAGTGCAGAAGAGGAGAGTGGAATTCCATGTGTAGCGGTGAAATGCGTAGATATATGGAGGAACACCAGTGGCGAAGGCGGCTCTCTGGTCTGTAACTGACGCTGAGGCTCGAAAGCGTGGGGAGCAAACAGGATTAGATACCCTGGTAGTCCACGCCGTAAACGATGAGTGCTAAGTGTTGGAGGGTTTCCGCCCTTCAGTGCTGCAGCAAACGCATTAAGCACTCCGCCTGGGGAGTACGACCGCAAGGTTGAAACTCAAAGGAATTGACGGGGGCCCGCACAAGCGGTGGAGCATGTGGTTTAATTCGAAGCAACGCGAAGAACCTTACCAGGTCTTGACATCCTTTGACCACTCTAGAGATAGAGCTTCCCCTTCGGGGGCAAAGTGACAGGTGGTGCATGGTTGTCGTCAGCTCGTGTCGTGAGATGTTGGGTTAAGTCCCGCAACGAGCGCAACCCTTATTGTTAGTTGCCATCATTTAGTTGGGCACTCTAGCGAGACTGCCGGTGACAAACCGGAGGAAGGTGGGGATGACGTCAAATCATCATGCCCCTTATGACCTGGGCTACACACGTGCTACAATGGGAAGTACAACGAGTTGCGAAGTCGCGAGGCTAAGCTAATCTCTTAAAGCTTCTCTCAGTTCGGATTGTAGGCTGCAACTCGCCTACATGAAGCCGGAATCGCTAGTAATCGCGGATCAGCACGCCGCGGTGAATACGTTCCCGGGCCTTGTACACACCGCCCGTCACA